>NZ_JBHMET010000229.1:298823-353237 GCF_042430365.1 Bradyrhizobium erythrophlei | reverse complement strand
GTTCAAGCTGATCGAGACGGTGCGCGAAAAGTTCACCTGCCGCGATTGCGAGAAGATCAGTCAGCCGCCGGCGCCGTTCCATGCCACGCCGCGCGGCTTCATCGGCCCGCAATTGCTGGCGACGATCCTGTTCGACAAGTTCGGCATGCATATCCCGCTCAACCGCCAGAGCGCGCGCTTCAAGTGCGAGAGGATCGACCTGCCGTTGTCGACGCTGGCCGACCAGGTCGGCCACGGGACCTTCGCCGTCATGCCGCTCTTCCACCTGATCGAGCGTCATGTGCTCGCGGCCGAGCGCCTGCATGGCGACGACACCACCATCCGCATCCTGGCAAAAGGTAAGTGCGTGACCGGGCGCATCTGGACCTATGTCCGCGATGACCGCCCCTTCGCCGGACCTGCGCCGCCGGCGGCGGTTTATTACGCCTCGAGCGACCGACGCGGCCAGCATCCGCAGAAGCATCTGGCCGCCTTCACCGGCATCCTGCAAGCCGACTGCTACAATGGCTTCGAGCCGCTGTTCGACCCGCAGAAGAAGGTGCTGCCGATCACGCCGGCATTTTGCTTCGCCCATGCGCGGCGGGGCTTCTTCGAACTGGCTGACATCGAGAAGAATGCCCGGGAAGGCCAGAAAGGCAAACCGGTCTCCCCGATCGCGTTGGAGGCGGTCAGGCGCCTCGACGCGCTGTTCGAGATCGAGCGCGCCATCAACGGCCGCAGTGCGGACGAGCGGCGTGCCGTGCGCCAGGAGAAGAGCAAGCCACTCCTCGACGACATGCACGCCTGGTTGCTGCGTGAGCGCGAAACCCTCTCGCGCTCCTCCGAGGTCCTGAAACCCATGAATTACATGCTCAGGCGCTGGGACGACTTCGCCCGCTTCCTCGACGATGGCAGGATCTGCTTGACCAACAATTGTGCTGAGCGCGCATTGAGAGGCATCGCATTGGGAAGGCGCAACTGGACCTTCGCCGGCAGCCAGCGTGGCGCCGACCGTGCCGCCATCATGCTGACGATGATCACGACCTGTCGCCTCAACGACGTCGATCCCAAGGCCTGGCTCGCCGACGTCCTCGCCCGTATCGCCGATCTTCCCGCATCGCGTCTGCGCGAACTGCTGCCCTGGGAATGGAAGCTCCTGCGCCAAGCCGACAAGCCCGCCGATCAGCCGGCCGCCTGACCTTCACGCAACGCCATCATAGAGCTCGCCGTGCCCGCGCGCATGCGTCAATCAGGCGGTCCTCGTCGTATGCGTACTTTGAGTCTGCGGCGATAGGATTCTAGCTCGAAAGGCTCGAGAGGCGGCGCACACTCAGTGGGGAAGTAGCTAACCTTGTCATTAACGTCCTTCCTCGCAACTACTAAGCCCTTTCGGATGAGGTTCCGTATAGCAGCTTCCACAGCTTTGGAATTTTTCGCCTTGGCGGATGAGTTACTCCTTAGCAATCGTTTCTTGAAGCTCGCGCTCCAGGCCAGTTGGTCCTTCCCAACGCCTTCAACGTCCTCAATGCGGTTGGCTAACGCCAACCGCATCTTGACCAAGGAGAGCTTGCTAGGGGCATTGCTATGCGGTCTCTTCGATGCGGTCCTCAACCGGTCAATCCGGCGGCGTCGCCATAGCCGCATTTAGGGTCGCGGCTAATGCGAAGAGGATCGGTGGCAGCCAGCCACAGAAACATGGAAGTCTTGGCATCGCGATCAGTTGGAATGGCTTTAGAGCTGTCGCTCAGCTCGTGTATCAATCGGCCGAAAAAAAGGCGCGCCGTTGCAACATCCTCCCGCGGACAACTGCCGCTCGCGCGTTTGGCAAGAAGTTCGATCGCGATCCGCCGGACCGTGGCTGGCTTCTTAGTGACGGCTATCTGCGTCAGTTCCTTCAGCAGATTCGGCGTGATCGTATCAAGGGTCATGAGCAGCGTATTGATATACGCCAGGTGATCGAGACGCCACGCAAGCCACATGTCGCCGTTGTATTGGGGGTGAAATTTCTCCGGCGACAATGCGTCGACATGGACTTGATCCCGCATGATAGCTGAAGCAAAGCGATTTAAGAAATCCCGGATGTCGTCCGGCGCCAGTGCTTTGGTCACTCTCGTCTCTCCTAAGTTGGTTCCAACATTCGTAGTTCGCGTTCCCGAACAGATCCAGAAGGACCCTGACACGGTCTTCGGCTGGAGCATGCGTTAATCCCGCGGCGCTATAGCCATTTCGTCTTTGGGGTCATCCAGTCAGGAATGACCTCCTTTGTTGCCGCCGGTATTGCGAGTTTGCCGTCTGCGGCAACTGGCCATTTCCTATGGAATTGGCTTGCGTCATGGTTGATGTCGTGGGTTGCACTGTCACCAGTGGTCCTTCCGCCCCCGCAATAAGATCCTTATCTCTCGCTCTTACCAGAGATGAACCCGCGAACTAAGCGTCAACG
Organism: Bradyrhizobium erythrophlei; assembly: GCF_042430365.1. Classification (GTDB taxonomy): domain Bacteria; phylum Pseudomonadota; class Alphaproteobacteria; order Rhizobiales; family Xanthobacteraceae; genus Bradyrhizobium; species Bradyrhizobium erythrophlei. The sequence continues at coordinate 350,818 of NZ_JBHMET010000229.1, read as the reverse complement.
GGTCGACATTTCCTCGCGGACCGATGCGCAAGTCTGGCGTTGGTCTGCGAACTGATAGAATTCCCCAAGCACGTCTGCCCGGAAGGACCATGAGCTCGCTCAGCAGGTGATCGAGCGAGATGCGGCTTGGTCGGTAAGTCATGATACCGAGCGCCAGGAGGTGACTATTTTCGGCAGCATGCCCTTCCTGCACCACGGTATGAACGTGGTCGGTCTACCGTACGCGGCTCGAGGCTAGATACGAATGGACGAGATCGCCGGCGGCACACCGTACGGAACTACACAATCTACGGTCCGGACAATTCGAGGCAGCCCAGCCAGCTAGGCCGGCGGTCTGAACCGCTGGACTTTTGCGAGCGGCGGGCCTGCGTTCGTCCGGGAGGCCGCCTTACACGAATTCCGTAAGAAGGCCAGATTACGTACGATCCTCATCACGCGCCTTGACTTTGATCGCTTTGAGCGGGTACGGTACGTTACCGTACATCCTTATAGATGGTGCAATGTCTGACCGGCGTGTGGAGATCTTGGAGGCGGCGGCTCTCGCGTTCTTCGAACAGGGATACGCCGCTACAAGTATCGATGCGATTATTGCGCGGGTAGGCGGCTCCAAGAGAAACATCTACAATGAATTCGGGAGCAAACAGGGGCTGTTTACCGCCTTGGTTTCCGAAATCGCCGACTCTGCGTTATCCAGTCTTGAACTCGAGAAGATTGACGGAGATTTGGAGGCAACCCTAAGGCGACTCGGGCACCGACTAGCGCATATCTATTTGTCGCCGAACTTGGTCGGCGTCTATCGTATTGTTGTCGCCGAAGGACAGCGCTTTCCGAGCCTGGCACAAGCGTTTTACGATAAAGGGCCCGGTCGCGCCGTTACCCGACTAGCCGAAGTGTTGCACAATGCCCGACATGCGGGAGAGACAAACTTAGCGGACTGCGTGACCGCAGCCGATGTCTTCGTTGGTATGCTTCGCGGCAATCTTCACTTGAACGCCGTCCTTGCGCTCCACTCGAACCCGACAGAGTCCGAGGTCGCGGCAGCCGTAGAGTCGGCGGTTCATATTTTTCTTTATGGCTTGGAAGGTCGGAGGCTATTGGTCCAATGAAGGCCGCAGGCAGCCTATGTGGTACGTCGTCCCTTGCCTGCTTGATGGGCCGCCGCCTCAAGCGCAACGATTCCATAGAAGCAGAGGTCAAGCTTGCGGCAAAGAGGCGGCAATCACGTAGGCGCCCCACATCGCTCCTATCAACGCGCGACGGAAGATGCATCCGCCTTATCATTCCAAGAATTCTCGCAGCAGGATACCTGCACGGAACGCTGTCGCCCTCCGCGCGATCGAAACTCAAAACCTTAACGTAAGAACCAGTCCGAAATGAGGAACTTCCTTTGATGCGGGCAGTGATCCTAGAGGTGCTGGAATGGCTCGCCAGCGACGAATGCCACGATAATGACGATGCTCATCTAATAGCTGGCCTCGGTCGGAGATTGCGCTCAGCCGGGCTTCCTGTCGATCGCCTTGCGCTGCACCTGAGAACTTTACACCCGGAGATCTTGGGACGCACCGTGGCGTGGTCCCCGAACGAGCCCGTCCAGGTCATGGACCGGGAAAACGGACTTGATCTGTCTACCGACTTTGTCGGGAGTCCGGTTCGACACGTGATGCAGACGCTGGAGCACCTATCGATTCGGACGGATAAACCGAGCTCCCAGCGTTGGACGTATCTGGACGTTTACAAGGGTCGGGAACTTGTCGAGCTGATGATCGTTCCGCTCGCCAACGTTGATGGCCCGGTGAGCGCGGCGGCGTTCTGCACTAAACGGCCCGATGGGTTCACTCGTAACGAAAGGGAGTCGATCGAGCGGATCGTTCCGGCCCTTCGCAACGTCTGCGAGCTACGAACCCTGCGCAAGTTCGATTTGACCCTTCTTGATACGTACACCGGAAAGGCGACAGCCCAGCGCATCCTCGCTGGCCAGATCCGCCGGGGGCAGGTCGAATCCTTGGAAGCAGCACTCTTGATCTGCGATTTGCGAGGCTTTACGGAGATTGCGAATCGCCTACCGGGCGGCAAGGTCCTTGAGCTGCTGGACTCCTATTTCGACCGGGTCGTGCCTGCAATTACAGAAGGTGGCGGCGAGATAGTGAAGTTCATGGGCGACGCAGTGCTTGCATTTTTTCAACGCGACGTCGCGGCGGATTCCTGTCGAGCCGCAATGCAGGCCGCACAGACTGCACTCGGTAATCTTGGTCGCCCGCCTGCCTCCCATGGTCCTATGAATGCCGGGATAGCATTACATTATGGAGAGATGAGTTACGGTAGTATTGGGTCCGGCCGGCGGCTCGACTTCACCGTCATCGGTCCGGACGTAAATCTGATCAGCCGGATCCAGACGGTCTGCGCAGCTACGGGCGAGCCTCTCTTGGTTTCGCAGCGTTTTGCAGAGTTGCTCAGGGCGGACGATCTCGTCTCCGTCGGTCATTATTCCGTCAAAGGCTTTCAGGAACCCGTCCATCTTTACGCTCAAACTCGGCCACAAGGGCAAGCCTAGCTCCTCGTCGTACAGCTCCTCAGATTGTTAGATCGAGCTATTTGCGTCGGTCAACGAAAAGTATTGTCCTAGTTCGAACGGCTCCTCTGTCTCGCAATGAACTGCAATTCCTCCTGGATGGGATCAGCCAAAATCTCGGGCCCAACCTGCTCCGTGTGAAAGGGCTGGTGAACATTGTCGACGAGCCGGGGCGCCCGGCCGTCATACAAGGAGTCCAACACTTGCTGCATACCATGACGTGGCTGGCGAAATGGCCGGACGCCGACCAACGAACCCGGATTGTGTTCATTATCCAAGGAATCGCCAGCGTCGACTTGCGCGACATGGTTGAACTCCTCGATCGGGTCAGCGCCCGCACCTTCAAGGCACGCAAGCGCGGCAGCTTGGGCGCAGGCCAATGAAGGCCTGAGCTCGCAAGCCGGCTGGGCTGCATCATCGAGATGCGTGCTGACCGTGTTGTCGTGGCCGACGAAAGGAGGGGGCTATGCTGGACACGCCTACGACGACCCTGCATCTGGACGAGTTCTGGTCAAACCTCGGCTTCAAACCGCTCGACACAGTTCAACGCAACTCCCGCTCGAGAGACGAAACGATCATTCAATACCGTTATGTGTTGGAGGCCCTGGGCGCGATGGCGAGAAAGTTGACAGCGTGTCATCGAGCGCTCCGTTTGTCTATGATCTATCTACGGGTGGATAGTACTGCGGCGCCTCGCTGCGATCGTACATTCCGTAGTCACGCATGACCTCGAAGATGCGAAAGTATTCGGTTGTCGGATCGGCGAAGAGCTGGGCACCGAATTCCAAGCCCGATTGATAATCCGGCAGATCGACGAGGTGCGCGAAACGACCGTCGCGATACATGCTCTCGAAAGAATCGCGTCGCCATTGAGTCGTTACCGGCAGCTCAGGGTTCGTCGACTCCGACGCAATGACGTACGTCGGCGGACGTCTTGCGGGGTCATTGTATGCCGTGCGTCGCTCGGGTTGCCAAATCGGGCTGCCCGGCCGTGCTTCATGGATCACTTGGGCAATCCGGATGCGGTAGTCGGAAAAGACCTTCTTGCGGCCGATCCTTTGGACCACATGATGGCTCTCATCCACTCGCCATGCGGTCATAGCTCCTTCGTCTTGCCAGATCTGATAGGACAAGAGAAGGTTTTTGCGGGTCAAGCTCTTGAATCGATCGATGAAGAGGCAGCCACCCATAGCGTTAAGCGCGGGCTTCAGCGAAGCCGCAAGATCCATGTAGCGGTCTCTGTGTCCTTCCTTTATCTGGACTTCAAAGAACTGAGAAATCATCAAGAGGTGCCCCGACGTTTGCGCAAAGTTCTATTACGCTGGTAAACCGCTCGCTGGTCTGTCAGCGGAGCAGGCCATAGGCCGCAACGCTGTGCGGCCGTAGCGTTTCGGTCGATCGCAGACCGCTGCCGGCCTAGGCCGCGAGGACGTACCCTGGCGTGAGAAGGCATCGCCCTCCAAGCCAGGAGGCCAAGAGAGCATCCAGCTATTCGATCGTGACGGCGAGCCGGCCAATCAGCCGCGCCACTTCGGCCAGATGCTCCGGATCGGGTTTGGCGACCACCTCGGCGAGCCTCTGGAGGCATTCGCAGTCACTTGTATCCGGAAGATCGCCCGGAACGATCGAGGGCCCCGGTCTCCCGAGATCGGTTTGGGAAGCTGGCATAAATCACCTATAAGGTAACGTACCGTACCGCGGCCAAGGTGCTAAGGTGAAGCAACGGCGTCGTCAACTTTGTGTCGATCACTTCTTTTTGTCTAGGTAATTGGCGAAGCCCATCGCCAGGATGACGAGCGAGATGCCGGCGAACAGCCAGAAGGCGGTGGGGATGCGCTCCATCACGCGTTATCCTTACTCTGCACCACCTTGCCGCCGAGGACGCCTGTGTGTACCGAAAACTTCATCCGGGTTGATGACGTGATGGAATCGCCTAAGCTGGCCAGAACCTTAGAGGTGCTGGAATCGCTCGCTGGCGACGAATGCCACGATAGCGACGATGCAAACCTGATAGTTGGCCTTGGCCGCAGATTGCGCTCGGCCGGACTTCCTGTTGATCGCCTTACCCTTCACCTCAGAACTTTGCATCCGGAGATCTTGGGACGCACCGTGGCGTGGTCCCCGCAAGAACCCGTCCAGATCATGGATCGGGAAAACGGACTCGATCTGTCCACCGACTTTGTCGGTAGTCCGGTGCGGCATGTAATGCAAACGTTAGAGCACTCTATCGATCCGAATCGATAAACCAAGCTCGCAGCGGTGGACGTACCTGGATGTCTATAAACACCGGGGGCTTGTCGAATTGATGATTGTTCTGCTCGCCAACGTGGACGGACCCGTGAGTGCGGCCGCGTTTTGTACGAGGCGGTCCGGCGGGTTCACTCGTGAGGAAAAGGAGGCCATCGAGCGGATCGTTCCGGCCCTGCGCAATGTCTGCGAATTGCGAACCTTGCGCAAATTTGAATTGACCCTTCTCGATACGTATACGGGAAAGGCGACCGCGCAGCGCATTCTCGCCGGCCGGATCCGTCGCGGCCAGATCGAGTCATTGGAAGCGGCGCTCATGATCCGCGATTTGCGCGGCTTTACAGAGATCTCAAATCGCCTGCCGGGAGGGCGGGTACTTGAAGTGCTGGACTGCTATTTCGACCGCGTCGTGCCCGCAATTACCGAAGGGGGCGGAGAGATCGTGAAGTTCATGGGCGACGCTGTCCTTGCGTTCTTTCAGCGTGAGGAGGCGGCCGAGTCCTGCAGAGCCGCAATGCAGGCCGCGCGGACCGCGCTCGGCAATCTGGTCGGCCCACCCGTATCCGGCGCTCCGATGAATGCCGTTATAGCGTTACATTATGGAGAGATGAGCTACGGTAACATCGGCTCCGGCCGGCGGCTGGACTTCACCGTTATCGGCCCGGATGTGAACCTGATGAGCCGGATTCAAGCCGTTTGCGCAGCTACGGGCGAGCCTGTTTTGGTCTCGGAGCGTCGGTCGTCACTCCGTCAAGGGCTTTCAGGAGCCGGTTCACCTTTACGCTCAAACACGACCAGGCCAAATCTAGCGGCGTCGCATGGCATCTACGATGCTCAGTCGATGAGAGGGCTGTTTGCGTTGATCGACAAAACGAGGCGCCTTCACGGTTCGCTCGAATTTCGCAGCCAATTTTCCTTCGGAAGCACTTCGACCCGGGGGAACCACTTCGAAGGCGTTCTTTATTGCGGAAACGACGGCGCTGCGGACGTCGGAGTCCGGATGCTCGCGCTTAACCTCTATGAATAGTCTGATATGTTCGCGGCCGATACTCTCCTCCGTTAGCAGCAGCGGCTGAAAGTCGCTCACCAGGCCCAACGTGACGTCTGACCTGCCGACACGTCTATGATCGTTGCGCCATGATCCCTGGACATCGCAGCTACTGCCACTCCCTCCTCAGGCTCGACCGGAGCGGAGGTGAAGTCACTTCTTTCGTTTCGGGGAATTTGGCGCGACGATCCCATACAAACAGAGATCCACCGCAGACTTAACGAACGCATTTGCTTCGCTGCCTGTGAGCGGCGCGCGCAGGCCGAGCACTACCTTGAGATACTGATTTCCACGTATCATGCTCACGAAATGGTTTGCGACGCTTGCACAGTCGATCACCTTTATCTCGCCTCTGGCCTTCGCGTCTTCCAGAACACGTGTAAGATAAGAGGCAGCCCGCCCGGGCCCCTTTTCATAGACGGTCCGAGCCAACCGTGGAAACCTCTCCGCTTCGACCAGGCTAGTTCGGAAAATTCCGATCAAGTCGTCCGTCTGGTATACCTGCAGCAGTTGACTACCGAAGGCTATCATCGTCGTCCTTACATCGTGACCTTGCGCTTCATTTTGGATTAGAGCTGAGATCGCTGTATCCGCGCACCTTTCGACCAGAGCCGTAAACAAGCCCTCCTTGCTCCCAAACTCGTTATAGATTGTCCTCTTGGATCCACCTACGCGGGCAATGACCGCGTCGACGCTTGTCGCCGAAAAGCCTTGTTCAAAGAAAACTTTTCCGGCCGCATCCAAAATGAGCTCTCGTCGATCTTCAGGAGGTCGTCGTTTTGCAACCGCCATACTTTCTCCTACGAGCGAAACTTTCAGGCTAGTCAAAGAGGTAACGTCCATTACCAACGATGTCAAAGCAAATTGGTTCGATACCGCTGCTACACCGCGAGCTCTCGAGAGCTCTCGAGTAGTCTTCCAGCAACCTGCTCACGAGACTGTGCGGAGACGCTCAGTGCCGACACCTGTCTAATCTGACACTACGTGCTCAGGTATGCCGCGAAGAAGGGTTAAGACTTTGCTGGTGTTCGGTGTCGTTTGAACCCGTTGATGCCGTCGAAAATCTGAAGCTGTTGACGTTTGACGCTTCTTGTGAACGGGACGATTCGATAAGTGGCTGGCGTTGCTTTCCTTGGTAACATACGGTACCGTACACTTTGGTGGTTGTCGGCAGATCCATTCCATGGAATGCGTAGACAACCCAGGTCTACCGGGATTGCCTGGTAGAGTATTCTTCAAGCGCGGCGTTCAGGCGAATTGAAAGCATCGGAAGGCATCTTAATGATGCAGCACAGCTCTATCTCCACACTCGAATCCGCCGGCGAGCTCGGGATCAGTTAAAAATTGGAAGTTGGCGACAGGGTTCGGATGAGTAACCTTGGACGCACTCGTCATGCTCGATATGGCGACCGCAGGGCTCTTATCGTTGCAAACATGCTGGGGTGGCAGTTGCCGGTACGGTTCGATGAATCGCACACATGTGTGACTATCCATCGAACATTCTTGGAAAAGGATCGATTGAGAGGTAGCTGGAGGGGACATTCGGGCTCCGCCAGATGCGTTGAGTACTGGATCGCACAGTAAAACTGACATCGCGCTCTCGGAGAGGTTCTATGTACATCGTCAGCATCTGGCTGGGGAAGGGCAGGTGTCCCGAGTATAGACTGGCGATCGTAAACAGTGTTCGCCGTGCAGTTCTGAGAGCGATTGGTATCCCGAAGGACGGCTATCGGGTCTTCGTTTTTGAAAAGGAGCTGCCGGATGTGCGTCAGGATCGCGGGTGTTCCTGCCTTGCAGGCGAAAATTCGGTGGTCATTTCGTTTTCGTTCGATGTTGCCTCGGGCGTTCAGACGGTGCTGCTCGACACAGTCGAGCAGAATCTAGCCGAAAACCCGGGTATTCCGTGCGAGGACATCCACATGAGCTTGATTCGGTGCGCAGTGGCAGGTTGATCCATCGAATGGACGACGACGCGAAGTTGGTGATGCGTGCGCCCCGGTGGATGGCGCCCTCCCTCCTGGTATGGTCACACGGTCGAGGAGGTCTACCAGGGCGTTTCCTCCGTCGCCATACTGGAAGGGAAGTGGCGCGACCGGCGCAGGGGCGTGGATACCGAGCGAGACTCCAGGAATTTCCGTCATTGCGTGCTTCCCTTCGGGGCATGAGGGCATCCGCGCCATAGATTCCGTGAAGGCACATGTTGCTGGCGGAGACCACGGCGGCTTCCGATTCCGTAGGCAATGGCGGCGGCCGCAATCTGAGGATGACCCGCAGATGGAGGTTGTTGCGTGGCATGCCAACGAAGTGGTCCGCCGCGGAATGGCAGTCGTCGAGTTGGATTTCACCGCGGGCCTTTGCTTCTTCCAGCACCTCGGCGAGGCGGTCTGAGGCGCGGCATGGTCCCTTGTCGTAGAAAGCCTTCGCCAGGTCGGGAAACCGCGGCGCCTCCGTCACAATCTAGCGGTAGACGCCGATGTGGGCGGGCGACATATAGATCGCCAGCACTCGCCGCCCCAAATTCGAGCAGGATTTCGCTGAGGTTCCGCCCAGCAAATCGCTCGACGGAGAGCGCCGCAAGGGCGGCGTCCGCGCTCTCGGAAGCCAGGGCGGTGAATACGCCTTCCATGTTTCCGAACTCGCTGTAGATGTTTCGCTTCGAGCCGCCGATCCGCTCGATGATCGTGTTGATGCTGGTCGCGGCATAGCCTGCTCAAAGAAGACGTGGCGGCCGCCGCGAGAATGGCGGTGCGGCGATTTTCTCGAGGCGACTACTTTGAGTGAATGGGTGTGGCCATGGGAACTTCGTCCAATATTTTCTACTTGACTGGTACGGTACGTTACCTTACCTAAGCGGTACGGGTCATTACCAGTTGTAGATGGTGAACATGGAACTCGCGAAGCAGACAGCATCGATGGGCTATGACGTGGATCTTGAGCGCGAGCCAGATCTTCCAAAGCCCCGTGCCGATCACGCCCCAAAAGCGGAACGCATGAACGACAACCGATCGATGGCGGGCACAGCCACCTTGAAACCGGAGGAAGATGTCTCAGTCGATCAAGCCCTGCACAAAGGACAACGGCGCAAGCGGCTGTTTCTGATGTTCGCAGGTGGATTGGCGATAGCCGGAGCATCGTGGTGGGGCTGGGCGACGTTCATTGCTTCGGACACTGAAACCACCGAGAACGCCTACACGAACGTTGAGGTGTCCCAGGTGACGCCGCTCGTCAGTGCGCCGGTCAAGCGAGTTCTAGTGGTCAACAGCCAGCATGTTCGAGCCGGCGACGCCCTGGTCGAGCTCGACGAGACAGATCTGCGGCTGGCCGCTGCGCAGGCCGAGGCGGCTCTCGGCCAGGCACGGCGCAAAGTCCGCCAGATCATTGCGAACGACGACAATCTTGCTGGCCAGGAAAATGTTCGCGCCGCGGACGAGGCGACGGCGCGTGCAGATCTCGCTCGCGCTCAGGCGGATCTCGCGAAGGCGCTTACCGACCAGGGGCGGTCGAAAAAGCTTGCGGCCGGCGGCTGGGCCACAGCTCAACGGCTCGACGACAACGAAACCGCGGTCCTGCAAGCCGAAGCGGCAGTTTCGCAAGCGGAGGCGCGCATCAAGGCGTCAGAGGCTGCTCGGGCCGCTGCGGCCGGCGCCCGTCGCGCCAATCAGGTGCTGTTCGACAATGCCACCGTCGATACAAATCCTGAGGTGATAGCCGCCCAAACAAAGCTGGATCAGGCCAAGGTGGATCTCGATCGTGCAGTGATCCGTGCGCCTGTCGACGGGATTGTCGACCAGCGCCGGGTTGCTGACGGCCAGCGCGTTCAGGCTGGCACCCCCATCATGATCGTGGTGCCCCTGCGGGACATGTACGTCGACGCCAACTTCAAGGAAGTGCAGCTTAGCCGTGTCAGACCCGGACAGCCGGTGCTGCTGAAGTCGGACCTCTATGGGGCAGACGTTGTCTATCACGGTCGCGTTGCCGGCTTTGCTGGCGGCACGGGTTCTGCATTTGCGGCAATCCCGGCGCAGAATGCGACCGGCAACTGGATCAAGGTTGTTCAGCGCCTTCCCGTGCGGGTGCGGCTCGATCCGAAGGAATTGAACGAACACCCCTTGCGAGTGGGCCTCTCGATGCACACCACGATCGATCTGTCGGGCGCGCGCTAGAATGTCGGAAGAGGCAAAACATCAGGAATCCGGTTATCCGCCGCTACGCGGGGTGACCCTCGTGCTGGCGGCCGCCGCGCTGTCGTTCGGCAACTTCGTGGTGGTCCTCGACACGACGATCGCCAACGTCGCGATGCCGACGATCTCGGGCGACCTCGGCGTTTCGACGACGGAGGGGACCTGGATCATCACGGCCTATGCCGTCGCCGAGGCGATTACGGTGCCGTTGACAGGATGGCTGGCGCGACGGTTCGGGGAGGTCCGCCTCTTCTCTGCCTGTGTCGGTGCCTTCGTGATCTGCTCGATCCTGTGCGGCCTGTCGGGAAGCCTTGGCCTGTTGGTGGTGTTCCGGATTCTGCAGGGGGTCGTGGGCGGGCCGATCATTCCTCTGTCTTCGACGTTGCTGATGTCGATCTTCCCGAAGGAAAAGGCGAACATCGGATTGGCGATATGGGGCTTGACGACTGTCGTAGCGCCCATCTTCGGACCAATCCTCGGAGGGTATATCTCGGATAACTACGCCTGGGGCTGGATCTTCTACATCAACATCCCGTTCGGCGCGGCGGTCGGCAGCGTCACATGGTGGTTGATGCGGAACCGGGAGACGCCGATCGAACGCAAGCGGATCGATATCGTCGGCCTGCTTCTCCTCGTCGTCTTCGTCAGCGCCTTCCAAACGATGATCGACAAGGGACGTGAGCTGGATTGGTTTTCGTCCTCGTTCATTGTCGGGTCGGCCATCGTGGCTTTCATTGCGCTGGGCGCCCTGATCATCTGGGAATTGACCGACGAAGAGCCGGCGCTCGACTTTTCGGTGTTCAGATCCCGCAACTGGCTTGTGTCGACGGTGTCGCTGGGCCTGATGTTCGGGCTGTTCTTCGGCAACATCGTCCTGACGCCGCTGTGGCTTCAGCAGATGATGGGATATACGGCGACCTGGGCGGGCTTCGCGACAGCGCCGATGGGCATTCTTGCGGTCATTACAGCTCCGATCGTCGGCCGGCTCATGACGAGGATAGATCCGAGACTGATCGTCAGCTATGGCATGGCGGTCCTCGCGGTCTCCTTTTACATGCGGGCACATCTCAACGCGCAAGCCGACTACATGTCCGTCGCGATCGCAATGCTCGTCCTGGGGGCAGGCGTGCCGGCCTGTCTCGTGACCCTGACGTCGCTTGCCGTCTCTGACCTTCCGCCGGAGAAAGTGGCGAGTGGCTCCGGGCTGCAGAACTTCATTCGCATCATGGCGATGGCGGTCGGAGCCTCGCTCACCTCCACATATTGGGAGGATGCCACAAAGGAGAACCGAGCCAATCTCGTATCGATCATCGATCCGGCGACAACTCTGACGGCACCATCGGGACTTCCGGCCGACTCCGGCCTCGCTATGTTCTCCAAGATGGTCGATGCGCAGGCGGTGATGCTCGCCACCAATGATTTCTACGCGATGGCGACGATCCTCATTCTGATATTCGCTGGTGTCGTCTGGCTGGCGAAGCGACCGAAAGGCCCCCTGAAGCAGGTGAGCCATTAGAGCGGCATGGTCGTGCAGAAGCCGGGCTTGAGGAGTCCGACGTGCTTGGACGGCCCGGAACGGAACGATTCAGCCTCGACGAGTTCGCGCGGAAATACCTGGCTCCGCACGCGACGTGCACTGAGCTTCGCAATCAACGCAACAAATCTGACCACTCCGGATCATGGATGGAGAGCTTTCTCCGCGCCAACGTACACCGCCTCCCAATGCGAGGATACGTTCATGAGTAAACATGTCTTGCGCGGTTCCTTGGAAGACCCGTCAGTCGCTCCTGAGGCGCGCCAAGTCACTCCGGCCAATGCCGAGCGTCGTCCTGCCGATGTGGAGATGGCGCGGGTGCTCGGGACCACACCATTTCGCATGGCTTTGGACCCGACCGATGCCGGGACCGCCCACCGGAAACACGAGCCATTGCACGACGTCGTCGGGCCCATGAGCAAGGCCCGACTTGCTTGATCATCACGATGCCCACATCCAACCGGATGGAGAGAAAAGGTGATGATCTGCAAAATAATCGTCAGACCCCGGGCGATTGCACAGGCTTCTCCGCGCTTGTCCGCAATGTCTGGTTTTGCTCGCAAGACGACTGAGACAGTCTCCGACTTCGCCAGCATTCTTCACAACCGGTTCTGGACGTACGCGATAGCTACCGGCCTGAGCTGCACGACATGCGCGGCGGCGCATTCGTTGGACGTGTCAGGGCGCAGAATTGATCGTTACTTATTGACGGACTAATCCACATGACACAAACGGTCGGCTACGGTCGGAAGCTTGGGCAGGCCTTCCGCCTGGAGCAGGTGCCCCCCTCGCTGATTACGCGTTCTTTGCGCGGCATCAAACTCGAGGTGACCGAAACGCGGAATGACAATCCCGTACCAGGTCTCTCCGGCTCGTTCGCCCGCGAGGATGCATTCCTCGTGAGCCTGAAACTTCGTGATTACCCGGACTGCGAGCTCTGGGAGCGCAGCAAATGCGTCAAGAAGGCGGATGTCCGCGCGGGCGCGACGTATCTGTACGACCTCAAACACGATCCGCGCTATGTAATCGGCAAGCCGTCCCACTCTCTCTTTTTCTACCTTTCGCGCTCGGTGCTTGACGACATTGCGGCACAGTCCGGTGCGCCGCGCATAGGCAATCTCGGCTGTGAGCCTGGCACCGGCCACGATGACGCGATCATCCGCCACATCGGCGCGTCACTCATGGAAGGCCTCTGCCGACCGGATGAAGCCAATCAGCTTTTCATCGATCACACGATGCTTGCGTTCGCCGCACATGTCGCCCAGGCCTACGGCGGAATGCGGCACACCACGGAGTTGATGCGCCGGGGTCTAGCCCCATGGCAGGTGAAGCGGGCCTGCGAAAGGCTCGAGTCCGACCTCGGCGGTAAGTTTCCATTGGCGCAAATAGCGACCGAACTCGACCTCTCGACTAGTCACTTCTCCCGCGCGTTTCGAGCCTCGACCGGCATGCCTCCGCATCAGTGGCTTCTTCACCAGCGTGTGAAAGCTGCCAAGCAAATGATGGCCGCTCGCGATCTGCCGCTGGCGGATATTGCGCTATCGGCGGGATTTGCAAATCAAAGCCACTTTACGCGGGTGTTTTCGACCCTGGTTGGCGTCAGCCCGGGCGCGTGGCGTCGCGCGCATGGCGCGCCGGAAAGCGAGACGTGATCTACGGTAAAGTCCTCGGCATGTGGTCTTCTGGCCCTTCGGCGACCTCAAGCGACGTCCGCTCGTCAAAGCTTTGGGCCGCCGAATCAATGCGTGGAGACCACAAAACCGCCACGGCGACCGCCCTTCTTCCAGCTGTGCACTGGATTGACGTGATGCTGACGGCGGCGGCGCGAATGCGGACGTCACCGGAGGTCAGAGTTGAGTCACGGCCTGGAAGGCGCCCCGTCACCGTCCAGTTCTCCTCGACAGATGGACGCGTTCAGAACAGCGCCATACCCTGCATGAGGTCCATACGCGAATGAACACAAACCGGCGGGTAACTGGTCTAACTAGCCGCGGAACCAGCGAAACGCCGAGCGATTGGTGGAGGTCCAGGCATTTACGTTTAGCAGCACTAGCTCAACAGGTACGGCAATCGTTCTGGAAACCCTTCAGAACGATGTCGGCACCGAGCTTGGCAGGCTCGTTGGCGATGCCGAGCCCGATGCCGCAGGTCGATCGGGTGACGATGGCTACCTTGCTCTTCAACATGGGATTTCCTTTCTATGCTTGAGAGATGAGCCGGCCGCGCACTCAGTCGCGGCGGTGGATGTCATGGGTGACGATACCGACGTCCGGAGATGGCGGATCGAGGCGGCTGTAGGGGCTTGGCGGGAAAGCCGGGTTGGGCAACGGCATGGCGAACGCGCTCGTCCGCACGGTCTCGTGTTTCATCGTGGTGGCTCCAAATTGATCTGAGATGAGCGGGCCGCGCTTTGAAACGCGGCCCGTATCGCGTGAAGGGTCTAGAAGAAGCCAGTCACATCAGTCACACGCTCCGGATCGGCCGAGGCCAGGGCGGCGGCCCGCTCGGCCTGCGGCGGATAGATCCAGACGGTGTTGATCTCCTGCTTGGTCTTCTTGGCGACGTCGCCGACCATCGCCACCTCGCGCTCCCAGCCGCGCGTGAACAGCGCGCCCGCCCCGCCGAGGTCGAGGCAGGTGACGTAACCCTTCTGGTGGTAGGGTTTGGTCGGAACGCCCAGCAACTCGGCGGCGGCGTTGTTGCCGGCAAAGGCGCCCATTCGCGTGGCGTGCTGGCACGACATCAGCGCGTAATTGCCGACATTGTCGCAGGCGGCGCGGGCGGCATCGCCGGTCGCGAAGACGCCGTCCACTCCCGGCACGCGTAGATCGCGATCGACCAGCAGCCGGCCGAAATTGTCGCGTTCAGCTGGGATTTGCTGGGTCAACGGCGCGGCGCGAATGCCCGCGGCCCAAATCACGGTCTCGGCTTCGATGTGTTCGCCGCTGGAAAACGTGATGCCAGATTCGTCGAGCGAGGCGACGCCGGCACCGAGCCGGGTCTCCACACCGAGCTTGCGCAGGGCGTCCTCGATGACGGGGCGGGGGCCTTCGCCCATGTCGGGAGCGATCGCCTTGTTGCGATCGACGATGATGACGCGCGTTTTGGCATCCTTGCCGAGGATCGCGCGAAGCCGCGCCGGCATTTCGGTTGCCGTCTCGATGCCGGTGAAGCCGCCGCCAACGACGACGACCGTGTCGCGCCCGTTCACGGCCGGCCGGTCGGGGAGAGCATGCAGATGCTTGTCGAGGGCGACCGCATCGTCGAGCGAGTCGACACTGAAGCCGTGCTCGGCGAGGCCCGGAATGTTCGGACGGAACAGCCGGCTGCCAGTGGCCACCACGAGGCGATCGTAGGACAGCGTCTTTCGCGTGCCTTTGCCCGTGGCGATCTGCACCATGCGCGATTTGGTGTCGATCGCCTCGGCGCTACCTTGCATGTAGACAACGTCGATCGCCTTGAGCACATCCAGCAAAGGCGCCGAAAGGGTCTCGGGCTTCTCCTCGTAAAGCCGCGGGCGCACCACCAGCGTCGGCTCCGGCGCAACCAGCGCGATCTCGAGCTCCTCGGACAAAACGCCCTGGATGTCGCGCAGGCGGGCAGCGGAAAGGGCGGCATACATGCCGGCGAAGCCGGCGCCGATGATGACGAGTCTCATATAAGTTCTCCTGTGGTTGGACTTTTCCAGACGTGGACGCGTTACCGCCGCCGCTTGGCGTTGGCGGTAATGCTAGTTGCACTCAAGGATGACGCGAGGACGTGAAACGAACGACGCCAGGCCCGCTACGGCGGCGCAACGCAGCTCGACATGAACGGCGCCGGCATGGGGCCTTCACATGCCGCGCGGCAGCCGTTTGAGCTGAGCGATGGACCATGCTGAAAGGCAACCGATTGGGCGAACCTGTAGGTTCTGGCGCCGCCATTGACCATGATTGATATCATGGGATCGGAGCCTTGCGCGGCCGGCGCCGGAGCTTGGGATTCTCCGCCAGCCGCCGAGGTGAAGCGAACAGTCAATGAAAGCCCGTATACGATCGCGGTCGCGACGGCTCGGCGCCGCCGGGTAATTGCAAAGGACTTGCCGAAATCCTTCCAAGCCATCGCTTGTCTCCGTTGGTTGGCGTGGGTACCGCGACGATTTAGCGAATTGAGCTTGCCGTCGCGCCAGAGCGATTGCGGTGCTTGCAGGGCGATTGTGACCGCATGCGTCGCCGCCAATCGCTCGGGGTTTCGCCGGTCAGCCGTTTGAAGGCCGCCGCAAATGCTGTCTGCGAGGCGTAGCCAAGCTCCGCCGCCACCGACACGATCGAGTCATCGGTGTCGCGCAGCATGTTCATCGCCAGCCCGAGCCGGTACTGGCGAAGCCAGGCATGCGGCGACAAGCCGGTGCTTTCCTTGAAGGCGCGGCAGAAGTGGAAGCGCGACAGGCCGGCTTCGCACGCCAGCGCCGCGAGCGAGACGTCCGTATCGCTGTCCGAACGCAGACGCTGGATGGCGCGGCGCAGGACCGTTGGTGATAGTCCACCGATAACCCGCTGGATTGGGCCAGGCGAACCCGCGTGGGCAACCGGCAGACGTGTCGCTAGAAGGTCTGTTATCTGCTGCCTGAACAGCGTATCCAGGGCTGCGCTGCTTTCCGGCACATCCGCCGCACTTAGGAGCAGGTAGGATGTAATGGGGTCGGGATATGCCGACCGCTCCACGAGATCGCCGGGAGCAGCCATTCCTGCTTCAAGGGCAGCGCGCTGGAGCGTTGTCTTTGGAAGGTAGAGGTGAACGACATTCAACGGCGCTGGAATATCCCGCCGGGACGACGAGCCAGCGGGAATCACCGTCACGGCCCCAGTCCGCGTCGTTCCCTTGACAACTAATTTCCCGGAACGCCGCTCGAAGCGAAGTGAGCCGGAGGGGAAAGCCATGAGGACGTGGTCGGCCATGGGTCCAACGACGTCATGCACGGCGTCATGTTTCCAACAGGCGATCGCGCCGTTGGACGGGTCTGAAGCCATGCGGCGCGGTACCGTCTTGAGCACGCGCGTCATTTCTTGCCCGGCAGGGCGCCTCTCGGCGGCCGGCAAATCTTTCTCATGCGCCTTGGGCGGGACCAGCAGAATTTCCTGAGGATCGACGATCGGCTTGCTCATGGATATTGCTCGCGTTCAGGAGGACCTGTGTTTGGGGCAGGAGCGGTTGCCTCTTCCCTATGCGTGACGGTGATGGGAAATGGCGCGCGGCGGTATCGTGCGGCCAGTTTGATCTCGCTGGTTCAGCGGATAGATTGAGCTGTCCTTCGGGATAGGATGGCGGCCGAGCCTTCATCATCGATCGACGTGTAGGCATCGATCCGGCGCGTCGGCTGGCGCCGACTGAACGATCGCTTGCACGCTGTTGAGCAGCAGGTTCATAACCACCTGCTGCAACTGAACCCGGTCACCGATGACATTGGGAAGTCCAGGGCCAAAGGTCGTCGACAGGACAATCGACTTCGATGTCATGGCGAATGAACGGGAGCGCCTCCTCGACCACCTCGTTCAGGTCGATGAGGCGCCCCCGGATGCGGGCGATGAACGTGAGCGAACTGGCGCGAGACGTCCTAGGCAATATCCGGAAACACTTTTGCCTAAACCAAAGGATAGTTACAATTTCGCCCAAGAAAGCCAAATTGACTTTTCGACCGCAACATGAGCGAGAGCTTCCGCGTGTCCAGAGCACCAATAGTGGCGATCGTAGATGATGATGAAGCAGTGCGAGATGCGCTTTGCGATCTCCTCGTGGTGCTGGATTTTCCGTGCCGCGCCTTTCCCGGAGCGGAGGAGTTCATGACTGAATTCATCCCGGGAAAGTTTGATTGCTTGATTACTGATGTGACAATGCCGGGGCGTAGCGGACTCGAGCTTTGTCAGCATCTGAGTAAGCTCGGCTCTTCGATGCCAGTCATCTTCATTACTGCCGACGCAAGCCCCTCAACGCGTCTACGCGCTGCAAGCTGCGGCGCTCACGCCTATCTCATGAAGCCAGTAGATGGTGACGAGCTTCTTGGCCATCTGCAGTCTGCGCTTGGTTTGCGTGTGCTTCCCGATGCAAGGACATGGCGAGATCACCTCGACGATTAGCCTGCGTATCCCAGTGCATGCGGGCAACGAGCCTGCTGGGTCGGCTTGCTGCTAATCAATCGTAAGCATTCGCCCAGGGCCGCGGAGCCTAGCCTCCGGTGCGATGATGTGTGGATGGCTTGTTTTCCGCGGTTGACGGCCGGTTCGTGCGATGGCCTCGTTGCTTTCGAGGAGCGAGGGCATGCGGATCGAAGACCAGCTTCGCGATCGGCTGAAGAAGGTGGAGGCGCTGTATTTCGGCGCGGCCACGGCGGGAGAACGCGACGCCGCTGAAGCCGCAGCAGAGCGGCTGAAGGCCAAGCTCGAGGAGGTCAGTCGTCGCGATCCCCCGATCGAGATGAAGTTCAGCCTGCCAGACCAATGGTCGGTCCGGCTGTTCATTGCCTTGTGCCGGCGTTATGGCATTCGGCCGTTCCGATATCCGCGGCAGCGCGCGACGACGATCATGGTCAGGGCGCCGCGCCGCTTTTTCGACACCGTGGTGTGGCGGCAGTTTTCCGACCTGCACACGGACCTCTGGCTGTATTTCGAGCAGACCACAGAACGGCTGATCCGGGAGGCTATCCACGCCGATACTGCTGACGCCGAGACGACGGTCGAACCGGCCAGCCTGCGATGACGCGCATCCTGGCCCGCTCGCGTACAGCTCTCCAATTGCACGCCAGAAGCTCGCGCAGCCCGTCGATGATCGTTCTGACCCGGCGTGATAGTGATCAGGCCGCCTGAGCGATAGCGGACGCCGCGCACTTCCATTCCCAAGGCAGTAGCTCGTGAAGCCGGCCTTGCGGAATGCCGGCGATGCGAGCGAGCACGTCAGCGAGCCAGGCCAGCGGATCGACGTCGTTGAGCTTGGCCGTCATGATCAGCGTGGCCATGGCCGCGGCCCGGTCGGCCCCGCGTTCGGAACCGGCAAAGAGCCACGATTTGCGCCCCAGCGCAAAGCCGCGCAGCGCGCGCTCGGCCGCGTTGTTGGTGAGGCAGATCCTGCCGTCGTCGATGAATCGCGCAAACCGGTCCCAACGTTTGAGCATGTAGTCGATCGGTTCGGCGACGGAGGCAGAGCGCGACAGGCGGGCACGCTCATCGCGCAGCCAGGCTTCCAGGACCGTCAAATGAGGCGCGCTTTGTTCATGTCGCACCCGCAGCCGCTCTTCGGCGCCTAGGCCATTGATGCCGCGCTCGATATCGAACAGCACGTCGATGCGCCTGACCGCCTCCAGCGCGACAGGCGAGATCGCCGCTGCGTTCTTGCCGCGCCGGGCATTGGCGGCAATATCCGCTAACTCGAAGAACTGCCGTCTTGCGTGCGCCCAACACAGGGCCGACGTAACCGGCCCCGGCAAGCGGGACGCCTTGTAAAGTTCGTTGTACCCGTCATAGGCATCGGCCTGCAGAATGCCGGCGAAGTTTCGAAGATGCCGGACGGGATGTTCATGGCGTCGGTCCCGAGAGGCGTAATACAGCGCCGCCGGCGGTGCACGTCCGCCAAACGGCCGGTCGTCGCGGACATAGGTCCAGATGTGCCCCTTTACCGTCTTGCCCTTCGCCAGGATCGGCACCGTGGTGTCGTCGCCATGCAACCGTTCGGCGGCCAGAACGTGGGCCTCGATCAGCGCATGCAGCGGCTGCAGCACCGTCGTGCAGGCCCCCACCTGGTCGGCCAGCGTCGAGAGGCTGAGATCAATGCCTTCGCGCCGGTATCGCTCGCTCTGGCGGTTCAGCGGCTGGTGCTGGCCGAACTTCTCGAACAGGATCATCGCCAGCAAATTCGGCCCAGCGAAGCCGCGCGGGGTAACATGGAAGGGCGCCGGCGGCTGGGTAATCGTCTCGCATTCCCGGCACGAGAACTTCTCGCGCACCGTCTGGATCACCTTCCAGGACCTGGGGATGACCTCCAGCGTTTCGGTGACGTCCTCGCCGAGCTTCGACAGCTTCGCCGAGCCGCAGCAGGGACAATTCTCGGGCGCAGCAATCACCACGCGCTCACGCGGCAGATGATCGGGGAAGGGTTTGCGCGAAGGCCGCTTGCGCTGGAATGAGCGTACCGTCTGTGCACCGGCCGCGGCCTGTTCGGCCGCCATCTCATCTTCGGTCGCGGCTGCTTCCAGGTCCTCCAGCTGCAATTCCATCTGCTCGAGCAGCCGCGCCTTGCGTTCTGAGCTGCTGCCGTAAAGCTCGCGCCGCAGCTTCTCGATCTCGAGCTTGAGATGGGCGATCAGCGCTTCCGTGTTCGCGTTCACAGCCTGGGCGCGGGCTGCAACCGCCTCGGCTTCCACACGCGCAGCGCGCTCCTTAAGGATCATCGCGTGAGCGGTGGCGAGATCGGATGGGAGCGATTCAGCTGCGTCTTTCATTAGACGATGGAATCACATCCGCCGCGATCCACAAGCCAAAACTGTCAGCCGACCGACGTCGGACGCCAGGTTTCCTGAGGATTGCGCCAGTCAATTCCGGACAGCAGGTAACCAAGCTGTGCCGGTGAGATCGTGATCGCGCCGTCGGCTGGGCTCGGCCACAAAAACCGCCCGCGCTCCAGCCGCTTGGTGAACAGGCATGCCCCTTGGCCGTCATGCCAGATCACTTTCAGAAGATTGCCGCTGCGTCCGCGGAAGCAGAACAGGTGCCCACCCAGCGGATCGCGCCGCAGCACTTCCTGCACCTGCAGCGAGAGGCTCGCAAATCCCTTGCGCATATCGGTGTGCCCGGTTGCCAGCCACACCCGAACATTGCTCGGCACCGGAATCATCGCCGCTCCAGCACCGCCACAACCCGCGCCAGCACGGCCGCATCGACGTCATTGTCGACGATCACCCGATGTCCGCGCATCAGCACGATCTCGATCCGACCCGCCACCGCCGGCGCACATGCCCGAGGTGACAGGCTCCGATCCGCAGCTTCAGGCTGTTCCGGCGATATAACTATCGGTGCAAATGTCGTCCCCCCGTCCGCTTCCGCAAGCCGACCATCCCGGGCCAGCCGGCGCCATGTAAACAGCTGGCTCGCAGACAGCCCGTTCCTCCGCGCTGTCGCCGACACCTGCCGCGGCGCGGCGTAACTCTCCGCCACGATCCGTTGCTTCTCGTCCAGCGTCCAACGGCGCCGCGCACCCGACGAAATTACGTCGAGCCGCGCGACCTTCAACATAGGCGTATGACCAGTCATACGCCTATGTCTTCACCGTCCCGTCACGTCAGACAAGGCGGCCCACGCCGTAGGAATTCAATCAATCCACCGTGATCGTTTTCAAGATTGCGTTCAGATGCGGTCGCCCCGCTGGATCAATCTATCCTTCCGTATAGGTAGCCAATCGGTTGTTGGGGATTGTTAAGATGCACAACTTTCCTATCAGGATGTGCCTAGGCCGAAGATAGAACTGATGCGGCAAGCCTTACTTGAACCAACCAAGTCCGTACGACAGAAGTCCAAGGACTACGAAGAGCTACTCTGGGACTTTGCGCCGTATCTCGAACTGGATATCGATGCGATACACGCTTACGTGGCGAGCCGGACTTCAAAGCCGCTAGCGAGTGTAAGCCTCGCAGATGAGCAAGTTATCAGGCGCCTACTCGGATCCGCTCGGATAGAGAAGGGCAACGAACAGGCGGCGGCGCTGCTTGGCGTACGTGCATCGCCAGATCTCGTTGGCGCCACATTGATCGACGTAATTTCAGATGGAAGCCGACGAGCTTGCGTTGAGTCGCTACTGGGCGCGATTGATCTCGGAGTATCCTCTACCGGCGTCGCATTGGCCGTTGGAGATAAAGTATCTTGCCGCATGAAGATATGGATACGTGACGGAGATGGTCGCGCCAGCGTTGCATTCTCGATGCCTTCGCCCGACAGGACAAGTTCTGTGGGACTGTTCGCCGATGCGAGATACAAAACGCTATTTCATAATCTGCCGGTATCTCTCACATTAATTGACGGGTCGGCAATCGTCGGCATGTTTAGGCGGCTGAAGCGAGATGGAGTCGTCGATCTTGCGTCATACCTCGACTCCCACCCCGATGTACTTGAGCAAGCACTTGACCTGATCAGGGTTGCCGACGTCAATCAGCACGCTGTCACGCAGTTCGGCGCCAATGATCCCAAAGAAATGCTCCAGCCTGTCCGTCTATTCTGGAGCGACGCGCCTGACACGTTTCGACGCGCGCTAATCACCAGATACGATGGCGGGAGCCAGCTCATCGAAGAAACTCGCATGAGAACCCTGGACGGAAGGACGATCGATGTTCTTCTGCTCCTCGGGTTTCCTCCGGCGCTAGATTCGTCCGGACTAAGTCTAAACGCCACGCTTGATATCGGGGATAGACTCCGTGCGGAAAGGCAGGTGCAAAAGATGCAATCGGACCTTGCGCACGCGGTGCGTATATCGGTTCTCGGAGAGCTGGCGGCCACGATCGCGCATGAAATAACGCAACCGCTGACCGCAATAGGTACCAATGCTGAAGTTGCGTTGCGATGGCTCTCGAAGGACAAACCAAATATTGAACAAGCGAAGGTTCGCGCGACCCGCATTCTCCAGGATACCCGCCGATCAAGCGAGATAATCAGCCGTATCCGCCGCATGGCAACGAAAGCAGGGCCAGAGCGGGTCAAACTCGATCTGAACGGGTTGCTGCGCGACTCGCTGCTGTTCGTTCGACATGACCTGGAAAGAAAGTGCATCGCAGTAACGACGTCGCTTTCCCCTACATTGCCACACGTTTTCGGCGATCCGATCCAGCTTCAACAGGTCATCATAAATCTGCTAATCAACGGCATCCAGGCGCTTTCAGTGAAGCATGCCTCGCGTCGAGAGATTCACGTTGAGAGCAGACTGGATTCACATGGAAATCCGAGTATAACCATCCGCGACAACGGACTTGGCATCGAACCGAACGCCGTCGATCGACTTTTTGAGGGATTCTTCTCGACCAAAGCCAATGGAATGGGACTAGGGCTTGCAATAAGTAGATCGATTATCTTGGACCATGGCGGCACGATTTTCGCCGGGAATCACGAAGGCGGCGGGGCGCAGTTTGTCTTTTCGATACCGACGCTGCCGAAGCAGGATAGATGCAGCTCGTAGAACTGGTAGGACTGTCGTGGCTGGTGCCTGGGACGCGGCTCCGCGCCGCGAAGGATTGCTAGGTCCGCCGTGTCGAAGTAGATGTTTCGGGCTCCGCTGAGCTTGTGCAGGGGCGATTGCCTCGTCCGTGCCGGTCACGATGATCGGAAATGGCGCGCGGCGGTATCGTATGGGTGGTCTGGTCGCGCGCTGGTTTCAGCGGATAGACTCAGCTAGACCTCGGGTTGGGGCCGGTCGTGATGCCCATAGTGGGTGAAGTCGCCGACACGGAGTCGGGGCGGGTAACCATCGGCACTGGAAGCGTGAAGCAGAAATGTGCTCCGCCATTCGGACGGTTCGTGCCCGCGATGCGGCCGCCATGCGCAGTGATGATCGACTGGCAGATGGCAAGGCCGATGCCGATGCCAGCATCCTTGGTGCTGAAGAAGCTGTCGAAGACATGGGCCAGATCCGCGGTGGGAACGCCCGGCCCATTGTCGAGAACGGAAAAGACGACCGAGCCTTCATCATCGATCGACGTGCAGGCATCGATCCGGCGCGTCGGCTGATCCGACCGTACGATCGCTTGAACGCTGTTGACCAGCAGGTTGATGATCACCTGCTGCAACTGAATCCGATCACCCATGACCCTGGGAAGTCCAGCGCCAAAAGTCGCCGACAGGACAATCGACTTTGAATCGATGTCATGGCGAATGAACAGGAGCGCCTCTTCGGCCACCTCGTTCAGGTCGATGAGGCGAATCTGCGGTTCGTGTTTCGCTGCCATGTCCCGAATGCGACGAATGATGTCGCTGGCCCGACGCGCGTTCGATACGATTCGCGAGGTGAGCTGCGTTACCTTTTCTGTGTTTTGATCGGCGCGCGCCAGCCACCTCAGGCTGGTTTCGCCGTTGGTCACAATGGCCGCGAGTGGCTGGTTGATTTCATGAGCGATCGATGTCGTAAGTTCTCCGAGCGTTGCGATGCGCGCTGCGTGCGAGAAGTCGGCTTGCAGTTTCCGCAGCTGCTGTTCAGCATTCAAGCGCTCGCCGATGTCCTGGATGGTGATGAGGGTGTTATCCAGCTTCTCGGGGGAGGCCGGATATGTCACGGTGAACAGGACGTCGGTGATCGAGCCATCGAAGGCTCGGATCCTCGTTTCCTCAATCAGGTTTCGGCAGCCTTCGAAATGCGCGACCATGACTCGTTCAGCAAGCCCGGGAGCGACAGCAAAGATATACCGAACCGGCTTGATGAGGTCGGCAGGATTGTTGGCGTGGAACAGCGATACAGCCTCCCGATTGACGTCGGTGACGCGAACGACGTCCTTGGCGTGTTCGACAAGGCCCGGATTGCGCTCGAGGTAGCCCGCGATATCGCGCACACCGTCCGCCTTCAGTCGGTCGAATGCCTCGCCCACACGACGGGAGTCGACTTGCCAAAGCGCGGTCGGCAGATACTGGATGAGCCTGCGGTATCTATCCTCGCTCGCCTGCAACTCCCAGCACGTCCGGTCGTCATTCGTCACGCCATTGATCGTCACGAACACGGTGCCGGGAGACTTCGGCTCTGCCGAATGCCAAGCCTTGATGACGGGATTGCGCAGGCTTCCGCTCAAGACCATTTTGCGCGTCTCGAGACGCGTGCGATCGCTGGCGACGCTTTCGAGCAGCGCGGCCAGCACCGAGCGGCCCTCGACCGGCCAGAATGCGCCGACGGGCCGGCCGATCATCTGTTCATAGCCGGCATAGGCGCCGAACATACGGACCGCGCGATCATTGACGGCCAGGATGCGGGTTTCGGTCAGTATCCTGTCGACCCAATCCGGGTGCTGGTCGAGATCGATGGTGACGCCGCTGCCTCGATGTGCCGCGATCGCATCAAGCAAGGGGCGCGCGGGCGACGCATCGAGCTCCCAGGATGCGGCAAGGGAGGATTGCAACTCGGCGTCCACGCGCAGGTACGCCGCTTGGGAGAGAGACCCTGCGTCCCGACCGAACTCGACAATATAGAGGAGGTTGCCGGCCGTATCGCGCCTGATGATTTGCCTCACGTCAGCCACGACGTTTGCTCCGGTCAGCCCGCGCCGGTGCACCATTCCCTCCCATCGGCCTTCGCGCAGCAGTGCGCTGAAATGGTCGGTACCATCGTGGGCGAGCGAGCCGATCGCCTGGACATGTTGCCCCACTATCGCCATCGCGGGCCATCCATAAAGCACTTCGGAGGCGGCATTCCAGTATCTTATGACGCCGTGCAGGTCGGTGACGATGACGCTTTCGGATGCAAGATCGGCCAGCTCCATGGCATGAGGAGAAGCGAAAGGGGGCCCCTGGAAAAGGTTACTCATCTGACGACGTTTCCAATCGATCGTCGTCGCGCGAACCGTCTGCGCCGTTCGGCGCGGACTCTAGAAGGCAAAGGAGATCGCCTGCCGTGAAGACTTCCGTTTGATCGCATGTCCTGCACGTGGGTCCCAACACCAGGAGAAGATCTGAAAGCGCCTCCGGCATAGCCTAGTCGTCATCTGCGACCGCAACTATGGGTGGCTTGGACGGGCGGATCGCTTCGCAGGCATGGCTCGACGAGCATCCGCCCATTGCCGGCCGGGTTGTATCTATCCTTTGGTGTAGTCCGCTAACTTTCCTCGAAGTTCCGCCGGCAGTGATTCCCATATCCGGATCAACTGGCCGACGGATCCCGCCTGTAGTTTCCGCGTCGCGTTGCCGCGATGCAGTTTGACGGTGATCTCGCTGATGCCAAGATCGAACGCAATCTGCTTGTTGAGGCGGCCCTTGACCACTTCCCGCAGCACCTCGCGTTCACGCGGCGTCAAGGTCGCGTAGCGGTCGATATGTTCTCTGACGCGATGAGCCGTCGTCCGTTGTGTGATATCTTTCTCGATCGCGGCCGTGACGGCATCAAGCAGCGCCTGGTCCCTGACGGGCTTGGTCAGGAAGTCAACAGCTCCGGCCTTCATCGCCTGCACAGTCATTGCTATGTCGCCGTGACCGGTAAGGAAGACGATCGGTCGTGTGTTGCCGTTCATGACGAGATGCTGCTGCAGATCCAGACCGCTTGCGCCAGGCATTCGGACGTCGAGGATCAGACAGCCCGGCCGCTGCGGCAGATCGGCGCGTAACAGTTCCTGCGTCGATCCAAAGCAGCAAGCATCGAGTCCAACCGACAGGAGCAGTTCGCGAAGCGCGAAGCGGACCTCTTCGTCATCATCCACGATCAGGACGAGTGGACGGTCAGTGGTATCGGCGTCCAGGTTCATGGGATAGCAAGGTAGGTAGGGTAACGCATGGGAACCGGCGGTTATCTCGAGCATGGCGTGGCCCTCTTGATCGCTTCCTGCTCAGCGGTTTCTCTCCGTTCTTTTACAAGGAGGTTGCTCCTCTTGCTCCCGGAGCAGTCACTGCCATCCGGGTTTTGCGGACTTTAATGGCACCTCCGTTTCGTCGTCTTTCCTAAAGCATGCATGCTTTGCCCAATCCCGCTCCACGCGCACGCATGCGATCAAAAGACGCATTTCACGAGACGTGGAACAGCGGCCGGCCTTCTCACAAATGCTCGGTGGACCCCGAAAATGAGTCGCCTGAGAGGCCAAACACATGGCTCTCGCATCAATGCCAAACGAACCAAACAGCATTGAAATCGCATTCGAGGATCACTTCACGCTGTCCGCTCCGGTTACCATCAAGGAAACTGCCGATGTGCGGGGGGAGGCGAATCAAAGTCATTTCACGCGGATGTTTCGGCCGTGGTCGGTATCAACCGGGAGCGTGGAGCCGCGAAGCGCGCGGCGCCCCGGGAGGCGAGATTGACCGTGCAAATGGCCCGCGGCTTAGTGCTGCATTCTGCCGACCGGCCAATTCACCCTAGACCAGGAGACTAGAAACACGACCCGCTCGTAGGATAGCCCGAACCGCTTCGTGCGACACATCCTCATCGCCATCTCGTCAGAAAACGGAGAGGGTAATGTCCATCACTGAGGAACGGCAATATGCGCAGAGGCCAACTTCATCGTCACGTCGACTTCGGCGAAACGCTCCTTTATCTCGCCGCGCGCCAACCCGCTTCGTCGCATCCTCAATCAGTTGCATCGACCCCAGTCTTCAGTCCTCGGAAAGGCCGTTTGACGCCATAGGTCATGACGGGCTGGCCTTCGCCGTTTACAAGGCAACGAGCTCAGAGCCCACACGTGCACCGAAACGCGCATCCCGCAATCTCAGGATGGGGCACGGGCTCGTCGAGGAAGACGTTTCCGACGAGAAGTTGCTACAGAGTGTTGCGGAGGGCGACAAGGCGGCCATGCACATCATCTTCGCTCGCCACCGCAAAAGGGTGTTCCGATTCATCCAGCGCTTGGTCCGCAATCCGGCGATTGTAGACGATCTCGTCAATCAAGTGTTCCTCGATGTTTGGCGCTCCGCAAACAGGTTCGAAAGTCGGTCGCGCGTTTCCACATGGCTGCTATCGATCGCTCGATTCAAGGCCCTCAATTCGCGACGAGAGCGATTGCATGAGGGCATCGACCAGGAAGACGCGCTCGGAATCGTCGACGAAGGGGATACACCCGATGCAGCACTGGATCGCAAAGAAACGAAGGACATTCTGCGCGCGTGCATCAATAAGCTGTCCCCGGCTCATCGGGAGATCATCGACCTGTTCTACTATCGTGAAAGTTCCGTCGCGGAGGTCAGCGAGATAATCGGGATTCCACAGGCGACCGTGAAGAGCAGAATCTTTTACGCGCGCAAGCAGCTTGCAAGGATCCTCGTGGGCGCAGGTCTTGACGCCGCGGCGACACCTTGAAATCGCAGCGGAAAACCATTCGTGCCATGGTTCCGCTGGATGGCCCCTCGCTTATCCACGTCGTCAATGGCGCGACCGGCGCGGCAATAGTACTGATCCGCCGGTCTAGTTCCGCGATGTTACTCCTAGAGCACGATCACGAGAAGTGCGAAGCGGTTTCCTGAAAAGATCATTTGATGGAAACCAGGTTAAGCTAATCCCACCGTGCGCTCGAACTCAACCGGGCTGAGATAGCCGATGGTCGAGTGCCTGCGGATCGTGTTGTAAAATCGTTCGATGTAGTCGAGCACATCGGCTCGTGCCTCGTCCCTGGTCCTGTAGGTTTTGCTTTCCGTCCGTTCGGTCTTGAGCGAGGAGAAGAAGCTCTCCATCGCCGCATTGTCCCAGACATTGCCGGACCGGCTCACGCGGCAGACGATGCCGTGATCGGCCATCAAGCGCTGGAACTGCTCGCTGCTGTACTGGCTGTCCTGGTCGGAATGATGCAACAGCGCGTCCGGCTTGCCACGTCGCCAGACGGCCATCAACAGTGCATCCGTCACGAGTTGTCAAGGAAAGCACCGGGCTTTCGCCACATGCCTGGCTGCGCCAGCACCAGCTCGAGCAGGCCATGAACATGCTGCGCGACACCGATGACTCAATCGTGTCGATTGCAGCCGCGCTTGGTTACGCCTCGCAAACCGCCTTCGCCGCAGCGTTCAGGAAACTGACCGAGGTAACGCCGAGCGAACGGCGGCGGCGCATGCGTTAGCAGCAATCGCTCTACAGGTACGGCAATCGCTCTGGCGCAGCCGCAGCTCCGATCCGCTAGATCATCATGGTGCTCACATCCAACCGGACGGAGAAATAGGATGATCTGGAAAAGCATCGTCAGCCCCCGAGAGATCGCACCGGCTTCTGTGCACCGGTCCGCAATGTCTGGTCTTGCCCGGAAGACGGCTGAGACAGTCTCCGACTTCGCCAACGTCGTTCACAACCTGGTTCTGGACGTACGCGATAGCTTCCAGCCCGAGCTGCATTACATGCATGGCCCCGGCCCGAAATGGCGCGCCAAGCATCAATAGCGCATCTAACGACAACGGAGGATCAAAGCATGAAGATCGTCGTGATCGGCGGCACCGGCCTGATTGGCTCGAAGACCGTCGCCATTCTGCGCCAAGGCGGCCACGAGGTCGTGGCCGCGTCGCCCCAAAGCGGGATCAACACCATCACCGGCGAAGGGCTCAAGGAGGCCATGGCGGGCACGCAGGTGGTGATCGACCTCGCCAATTCGCCCTCATTTGAAGACAAGGCGGTGCTGGAATTCTTCGAGACCTCCGGCCGCAACCTCCTCGCGGCGGAGGCCGCAGCAAACGTCCGGCACCATGTCGCTCTATCAATCGTCGCGACCGACCGGACGGATAATGGCTATTTCCGCGCCAAGGTCGCCCAAGAGAAACTGATCAAGACCTCCGGCATCCCATACACCATCGTCCGCTCGACCCAGTTCCTGGAATTCCTCGGTGGCATCGCCGATTCAAGTTCAGATGGAAAAACGGTCAGGCTCCCGCCCATCCTGTTCCAGCCCATCGCGGCGGACGACGCTGCTACCATCGTTGCCGATGTGGCACTCGCGGCGCCACGAAGCGGCATCGTGGAGATCGCTGGCCCGGAACGAGCCCCATTCGACGAATTCATCGCCCGCTATCTGAAAGCGGTTGGCGACCCGCGCGAGGTCGTGAGCGATTCAGAGGCCCGATACTGGGGCGGCCGGGTTGGCGAGCACTCGCTCGTGCCGTTGGGCGAGGCGCGCCTCGGCCGCATCGGTTTCGACGAATGGTTCCGCCGCTCAAGGGCAGCCTGATTCCGCATCGAAGGTACGCCCGGTCCGTCACGAGCGGGTCCTGGGCAACGAACGAAGGAGGCGACTATGACGATCAAACTCGTTGCGTTGGCGTTTCTGGGCCTCATGACCGGCACGGCGGTAGCTCAGCAGCCTAAGGTCACGCCACTCATGTCCAAGGATCTTCCGGTGAGTCCCGGCAAGGAAGCTCTGATGATCACAGTCGAGCATGCGCCAGGCGGGTCGAACGCTATCCACCGGCACAATGCACAAGCGTTTGTTTACGTGCTGGAGGGCTCCGTCGTGATGCAGCTGAAGGATGGGCAACCGGTGACACTGACACCAGGACAGACCTTCTATGAAGGCCCTGATGATGTTCATGTCGTCGACCGGAACGCAAGCGACACCCGGCCGGCGAAATTCCTGGTGCTCTTGATCAAGGACAAGGGCGCACCGGCGCTCATGCCCGCACAGTGACTGTTGCAACCCGAGTATATGAAACCGACGGCGGGAAAGGCCTTGCCGTTGCGATCAAGCGAGATCGGATGCAACGCGAGAAGGAAGGCCAGTCGCTCGCGCTTCTGGCGCCTTCCGGCAGCAATCTCCTCAACGGGGCCTTTCATCCGGCGCCCGACCGCGACATCGCCGTGAGGCCATGTCCGCGGTGATCGTCAAAACTGGTTCAATCACTCGAAGAGGGATTTCGTCATGTTCAGGGCAACGAACGAAGAGCTCTTCCTTGGTTTGGTTGGCCGCCGTCGCCAACCCCGCACTCAAAGTTCTCTTCGATGACGATTGGCGCCTGCCATGAGTATGAAGCCACTCTTAGGTTTACTCGGCGTGCTGATCGCTGCAATGAGCAGTGAGTTCAACGACACGGTTACCTCAACCGCGCTCGTCGATATTCGAGGCTCTCTTGGTATCGACTATGATTCTGGCACTTGGATCGAAAGCCTCTACAGCACGGGACTTGCCATTGGGATGGCTTTCGCTCCCTGGTGCGCGGTGACGTTCACGCTTCGCAGATTCACCCTCTGCGTCGTCGCTATCGTCGGAGCATCGACCCTCCTCATCCCATTGGCGCTCAACCTGCCAGCGATCCTGATCCTGCGGGTGATCCAAGGTTTCGCCGGCGGACTCACGATCCCGCTTCTCATGACAACGGCGCTGATGGTCCTGCCGCCACCGATCCGTCTCTACGGCTTGGCCGTGTACGGGCTGACAGCGACGTTCACATCGCCTTTCAGTGCCTCGCTCGCCGCGCTCTGGACCGATGTCGTCGGCGACTGGCGCTTCGTCTTCCTGGCAGCACTCCCTTTGAGCGCTCTAGCGTCGGTGTTGGTCTGGTACGGCATGGAGGTCGGCGAACCCGAATACGACCGGCTTCAGGTCTTCGATTGGCGCGGCGCGCTGCTGATGATACTGGGCTTTGGAGCCCTCACCACTATGTTGATGCAGGGCGATCGGCTGGACTGGTTCGAATCTCCGCTCATCTGTGTCCTCGCGCTAATCAGTAGCATTGCCATCCCGTTGCTCCTCATCAACGAGTGGTTCCATCCAATGCCGCTGCTTAAGCTGCAGATGCTGCTACGGCGCAATTTCGCATATGCAACGCTTGCCCTCTTTGCCTTCATAGTGGTCAGCGCCTCTTCGACACTGATCCCGACGACGTTTCTGACAAGTGTGCAAGCCTACAGACCGGTCCAGGCTCATCTGATCACGCTGATCGTCGCGCTCGGTCAGTTTGTGATGCTACCGGCGATGGCGCTCCTACTCGACCATCGGCACGTGGATGCGCGGGCAGTTACCCTTCTCGGCCTTGCGCTGATGTTGATCGCCTGCCTTGGCTCCTCATCCGTCGACGTCACCTGGCATCGCGATCAGTTCTATGTCTGGCAGGTTCTCCAGATGGTTGGCCAGCCGATGATCGTCATGCCTCTGCTGATGATGGCGACGAATACGGTGCGCTCCCACGCCGAGGGACCGCTCGCCTCGGCATTGATCAACACGACCCGCGCCCTGGCCGAGCCGGTGGGGATCTGGCTTATCGAGCTCATCGAGCATTGGCGTGGCGCCCTGCATTCCGAGCGGCTTGTCGATCAGATTGGACTCAATCGTTTTCGGACCATCCAAGCCCACGGGCTGCTACCGCAAGATCCTGCACCGCTCCTGCCGAACGGAACCCCACGCGCAGCGGGAAGCCTCGAACGGTTCGCCGAGGCGGTGACGCAGCAGGTGCACGTGCTCACGACAGCCGACGCCTATCTCGTCATGGCTGCCCTCATCGTCGCCTTTATGGCGCTGGTGGTGATCCTCCCCGAGCGCACTTATCCGCCACGCGTTCTGTTTCCTAAGAAATAAGGAGGCTATGATGTCGGTCCACCCTTCCGACACTTCGTTTCGCATCCGACCTGATGAGTCCACGCCGGCGGGTGCTCCGATCCAGCCCAACAAGGTAGAAGAGCCTCCCGCGAAGAAATGGCGGACCCGCTGGCCATGGCTTCTGGCAGGTGGCATCATCGCAGCAACCGCTGCCACTTTGCTTTGGCGCATCTACATGCCGACGCCTGATGTCTGGACAAATAATGCCTATGTGCGTGTACATTATGCGACAATCGCATCACGCGTCGCTGGTCAGATCACCTCGGTAGCCGTCGATAACAATCAAATGGTCAAGGCCGGAGATCTCCTAGTTCAACTTGACGATCGCGATTTTCTTGCCGCCCTGGATACAGCTCGGGCCACGCTGGCGCGTGACCGCGCCGCGGCTGCGAATGCCGCCGCCAATGTCAGCCGTCAAACGGCCTTGATCGCCCAGGCCAAAGCGCAGCTTGCAATGGCACGAGCGCAGCTCAGCTTCGCAGAGAAGGATGCCAGCCGCTATCAACAGCTCGCCTCCACAGGCGCTGGCACTGTGAAGATGCAACAGCAGGCTGACACTTCCCTATTGACAGGCCAAGCGTTGGCCGACGGTGCCAAAGCCGCGCTGGAGGCTGCGTTTACGCAGCTCACAATCGCCAACGCGGAAGAAGAAGCGGCCATGGCCACGGTTAAGGCCGACGAAGCCCAGTTGACGCAGGCGCAACTCAACCTTTCTTACACTCAGATTCGCGCACCGGTGGACGGTATGGTCGGGCAGCGCGCCGTACAGGTAGGAAACTACGTCAGCCCGGGCGCCGGGTTGATGGCGGTCGTACCCCTGTCCGATGTCTATGTCGAGGCGAACTACCGCGAAGTCCAGCTGAAACACGTCCAGCCGGGGCAACACGCCCGCATCCACGTCGATGCCTATGACATCGATCTCGATGGCACGGTGGTCGGCGTGCCCGCAGCCACCGGGGCGACTTTCGCCACGATTCAGCCCGACAATGCCACGGGTAATTTCACGAAGATCGTCCAACGCTTGCCGGTCCAGATCATGCTGTCTCCGAATCAACCACTCGCGCGGCTCCTCCGCGTCGGCCTCTCGGTTGAGACGACGATCGAGACAGGCTTGGAAGACGTTGTCGGCGCTCATCGTACGTTCGATGCGGCCTTGACTGACCTATCCAGGAAGGAATTCTGGGATCGCAGAAGCCCTGACAATACTTCTATCTCACCTCACGCTGCGTCGTCTGGGATCTTGCCTGTTTTTCGGCGTGGGGTCAGAACGCGGATCGGCGCCCTAAGTGATTGATTGACATCGCAGGTGTAGGGTCAATGTTGGGCGCCGATTCACAACTTCTGCGCGTCTCACACATCGTTCCGTGGTCCGACTGCACAGACGAGCAGCGCCTCAACGTCCACAGCGGTCTTTTACTTTCTGCACTTTGGGACGCCGCATTCGATCGCGGCCTCGTCAGCTTCACGGACGATGGGATTCCACTTGCGAGCCCAAAGTTGACAGAGATGGCTCGAACTGCGCTCCAAATGAAAGCGGTAACACCAATATGAGGTCTTCGAGACCAGCACAGAGCAAACCTCATATTCCACCGCGCTCGATATGGATTTGGCTAGGCAGACCCGTGAGAGCTACCTGACTCGGGTGGCAAATCCGGCCCGTCGTCCGACGGCCTGGATTGCCCGGCTACGCGGAGTGTCGCGCGGACCGGGCCAACGTCTGGGCCGGTTTGAGATGACGGAAAACCGGAGTGTGCCTAGCTTAACAACTCGCGCTCGGACGGAGTGATACGATTTACCTCAGCCATGACGCGGGCCAATGAGGCCGTGCATCTTTCCGCCGGATGACGGCCTCGCACGCTTGGCCAAATAGCCTGAACCGCGGGCCGATGTGAACGCCGTCTGATGGACTTGTAAGCTGGCCCCCGAAAGGAAAAATCATTTCGATCTCATCGGCGTGCGTTCGCTTTGAGGTCAACACCTGATTTCCGAAGGGCCCTCCTTGATCTCTCGCACCGCGCGTGTGGACCGGCGATGCTCGTGACACACGATCCAACTCGGACAGAGCCATCCGGGTGCCTCCCACAAATAGATCAGTATGGCTGACCAGTCGACACGTCTAAGAAAGCGGCGCGGCATGTTATCCTGGTGTTGAGTGCGAAGGGGCGACCGGATAATTTCTTCTCATTAGCATTTGAACCCATTTTTCGAACCCCATTTAAGGCGCCCCGGTCATCAAAGAAACTCCGGTCATCGACGAGGGAGGGTCAACATGGCCAAGAGCACGATCTCGCAGAGCATGCCGACGATAGCGCTGCGCGATCAGGGCGTGCCCGACACGCCGCTTGCGGAAAAACCGCTCGTCCCGAAACCGCGCGCAGCGAGCAAGGGCCGGAACCTGCGCGCGGGGCTCCCTTTCGATCGCGTCGTGCTGCTGCTGCAGGGGGGCGGCGCGCTCGGCGCCTACCAGGCAGGCGTTTATCAGGCCTTGGCCGAGACCGGACTTCATCCCGACTGGGTCGTCGGCATTTCGATCGGCGCCATCAACGCAGCCATCATCGCCGGCAATGCGCCCGAGAGGCGCGTCGACAGGCTGCGCGAATTCTGGGAGGAAATCACCGCCCCTGCCATGGGCTTCGACGCCGGCGTCGTAGGCCTCTTTGAACGAGGCGAGGCTGCGCGCGCGCTCGCCAATCAGGTGAGCGCGGTCACGGTTGCATGCGCCGGAACGCCGGGCTTCTTCAGGCCGCGACTCCCCAATCCGTGGTTTCATCCGCCCGGTACGATCGAGGCGACGAGCTACTATGACACGCGGCCGCTGAAAGCCACGCTCGCGCGCTACGTCGACTTCGACCGCGTAAACTCCGACAATTGTGACACGCGTCTCAGCCTCGGCGCGGTGAATGTGCGCAGCGGCAACCTGGTCTATTTCGACCCCGGGACGCAGGTGATCGGACCCGAGCATGTGATGGCCAGCGGCGCGCTGCCGCCCGGCTTCCCAGCCATCGAGATCGAGGGCGAGCACTATTGGGATGGCGGCCTCGTCTCGAACACGCCGCTCCAGTGGCTTGTGACAAACACGCGCGTGACGGGCCAGCGGATGCCTGACGCGCTCGTGTTTCAGGTCGATCTCTGGAGCGCACGCGGCGAGTTCCCGCGCAACCTCGCGGAAGTCGCGACCCGTCAGAAGGAGATCCAATACTCGAGCCGCACGCGCGCCTTCACGAATTTCCTCAAGCTACTGCACAGGGTGGAATATTCCGTCGCCACGCTCCTGGACCAGCTGCCGGACGAGTTCAAGCGAAGCGAGGAAGCCAAGTTCCTGGCCTCGCGCGCGCGACGCCGCGCTTACAACCTCGTGCACCTCATCTATCGACCGAGAGGCTACGAAGGCGACTCGAAGGACTATGAGTTCTCCCGCATGTCTATGGCGGAGCATTGGCGTTCCGGCTACCACGACGCCATGCGCACGCTGCGCCATCCGGAGGTGCTCGAGCGCGCCGGCAATGGCGACGAGTTGACCATCTTCGACTTTACCGGTGATCGCGATTAAGCCGCGGGCCGTGAGACGCGGCGACGCTTCGACACACCAATATCAGGAGCTTCAGCGATGAGAGAATGCGACGTCCACGAGCGAGCGTTTGCGATGCCGTTGACGATGATGACGAGTGCCGCGAGCGTCATTGGCAAGGAAATCGCCCGTACCTTCGTGGTGAGGGCGCCAAGATCGCAATCGCCGATCTGCTCGGTCCATTCCAAGGGAGGCTCGCTGCTCAAAGGCCTTCACGTCACGGCGTAGCACGGGCTCGTCGGCCTCTCGCTGGTTGTAAGCCGCGGCTGGTTCATGCCGTAACGCCATGACCGTTCTGCGCCAGCTGAACCGATAACAAATGTCCAGCACGTCGCTGGACCGAACTCGGGAGACATCACATGAAGATCGTCGTCATCGGCGGCACCGGCCTGATCGGCTCGAAGACCGTCGCCATTCTGCGCCAAGGCGGCCATGAGGTCGTCGCCGCTTCGCCTAATACCGGCGTCAACACCATCACCGGCGAAGGGCTCAAAGAGGCCCTGGCCGGCGCGCAAGTGGTGATCGACCTCGCCAACGCGCCCTCATGGGAAGACAAGGCGGTGCTGGAATTTTTTGAGACTTCCGGGCGCAACCTTCTTGCGGCGGAGGCCGCAGCCGGCGTCCGGCACCATGTCGCGCTATCCATCGTCGGAACCGACCGGAGCGACAATGGCTATTTCCGCGCCAAGGTCGCCCAGGAGAAACTGATCGCGGCCTCCGACATCCCCTACACCATCATCCGCTCGACCCAGTTCATGGAATTCCTCGGCGGCATCGCCGCTTCAAGTGCGGATGGAAATGTGGTCAGGCTTTCGCCCGGCCTGTTCCAGCCCATCGCGTCGGACGACGTTGCTGCCAACGTCGCCGAGGTGGCGCTCGCGGCGCCGCGAAACGGCATCGTTGAGATTGCCGGCCCGGAACGAGCACCGTTCAACGAAATCGTTGCCCGCTATCTGAAGGCGCTCGGCGATCCGCGTGAGGTCGTGAGAGATCCCGAGGCCCGATACTTCGGCGGCCGGGTCGAGGAGAAATCGCTGGTGCCGTTGGGCGAAGCGCGCCTCGGCCGCATCGGTTTGGACGAATGGCTCCGCCGCTCACAGGCAAAAGCCTGATCCCGCATCCGCCAACCGAAGGTCCTAAAGCGGGCGGACCCGTGGGCGCGCATGAGAGAGGGAGAGAATGACGGCACAAGGACCGCAGGCGGGGCTGACCCATAGCCGGTCCCTGATCGTCGACCCGAGCGTCATCGTGCCCGCGCTGACGCTCGCTCACCGACATGCCGCCGATGCTGGTGACGGCGTGATGGTGGGTTTCGTCGAGGCCATCGATGCCCTGAAGCCTTTTCTCGGGAGGGGCAGAAGACCGTGGGCACCCATCTCGATCTCAGCCATGTGGCGGCGACGCCCGTGGGCATGCGGGTGACCGCCCCGGTGAAGCTCGTCGCCGTGGACGACCGCAAGCTGCGCTTCAAGGTGGAATGCCGGGACGAGAAGGAGATTATCGGCACGGGCTTCCACTAGCGCGCCGTCATAGATCCGGCCAGGTCCCTGGCGGGCTGGAGAAGAAGGCGACAGGATCAGCGGCGGCAGCGCCGCCGGATCGAGGCAGAGGAAACAGGAGGGTCGGATGGATTTTCGCGATCGTCACGTGGTGGTAACCGGCGGCACCGGCGCCCTGGGGCGCGCGGTGGTGGGCGCATTGCTGGCGGCGGGCGCCCATTGCCATGTGCCCTATCGGCAGGAGCGGGAGAAGGGAGGCCTTCCCAGCGGGGCGCTGAGCCTGATCCCCGTGCCGAGCCTGGCGGATGAGGCGGCGGTGGCGAAGCTCTATGGCGGGCTCCCGGCGCTCTGGGCCTCGATCCATATCGCCGGCGGCTTCGCCTTCGCCCCGCTGACCGATACCAGCGGGGAGCTGCTGCGTCGGCTGATCGACGACAATCTCGTGAGCTGCTTCCTCTGCTGCCGCGAAGCGGTGGCGGCGATGCGCCGGGGGAAGGCCGGCGGGCGTATCGTCAACGTGGCGGCGCGCCAGGCCCTGGAGCCGCGCACCGGGGCGAATATAAGCGCCTCTACCGCCGCCAAGGCCGGCGTCGCCGCGCTCTCCGCAGCGCTGGGCGAGGAGCTGGCGGGAGAGGGAATCCTGGTGAACGCCGTGGCGCCCTCGATCATGGATACCCCCACCAACCGGCGCGACATGCCCAAGGCCAATTTCGATGCCTGGCCCAAGGTGGATGAGGTGGCGGCGACGATCCTCTTCCTCGCCTCGCCCGAGAACAAGGTGAGCCGGGGTGGCGTGGTCCCGGTCTTCGGGGCTTCCTCCCAATCGGCGGCGACGTAGTCGCCCCGGCCGAGCCACCTGAGCGCGACGACCACGTCTCGAAGGTTCACGCCCCTAGAATATCCCAAGCGAGGGAGGCGATGCGGATCATGCGTGAGGACTATGACAAGACGAGCCTCGCGTCCCATCAACCGGCAGTGAGGTCCGGCACCACCCGTCGCTTGCGTCGACCGCGGCGAGGAGGGCCCCATGACGTATCCGCTGTTCGCTGCTTGTCGCCTCCCTGCCGTTCGGAAGCGTCCTCGCGAATGCACCGAAGTCGAAGAGCGCCAAGGTGACCCTCGTCTACCAGAACAAGCTGTGCAGAATGAAGGCGCATGTCTGCTTGTGGCTCTTCGCTACATATTGCACCGACCACACGACCTCGGTCGTTAACGGGCCACAGCGGAAATCGGCAGGCCGCCGTCAATCGCTAACGACGACGCTCATGACCCACAGCG
Organism: Bradyrhizobium erythrophlei; assembly: GCF_042430365.1. Classification (GTDB taxonomy): domain Bacteria; phylum Pseudomonadota; class Alphaproteobacteria; order Rhizobiales; family Xanthobacteraceae; genus Bradyrhizobium; species Bradyrhizobium erythrophlei. The sequence continues at coordinate 312,709 of NZ_JBHMET010000229.1, read as the reverse complement.
GTCGTTGCGAACCTGATGGACACCCGCCGGTTTTGATCCATAGAATTGTCCCCGCTAATACCCTGGACCGGAGCGCACCAAATGGCCGAGGCGCGGGTTGAACGCAGGCTTGCAGCCATCCTCGCAGCCGATGTCGCGGGCTACTCGCGCCTGATGGGCACTGATGAGGTAGGCACCCTGGCGGCCCTGAAAGCGCACCGCCGAGACGTCGTTGATCCCGCCATCGCGGCTTATCACGGCCGCATCGTCAAAACCACCGGTGACGGCATGCTGGTCGAGTTCGCCAGCGCAGTGGACGCCGTGACCTGTGCGGTTGCGCTTCAGGAGAAAATGGCCGAACGAGTGGCCGAAGGAAGCGGACCGCGTATCCAGTTCCGAGTGGGAATAAACGTTGGCGATATCATTATCGACGGGGGCGACATCTTTGGCGATGGCGTCAACGTCGCGGCTCGCGTCGAAAATGAATGCGCGCCAGGCGGCGTTTGCCTGTCGGACGATGCCTATCGGCAAGTGCGCAGCAAGACGGCATTTGCGTTCGATGATCTTGGCGAGAGATTGTTGAAGAATATCGACCGGCCGGTTCGGATTTACGCGGTTCGCTCGGCTGCATACTCCGTCGCTGCAGCTGTCAAGTCCCCTGTCGAGCCTGGCAAGCCGCTGCCGCTGCCAGATAGGCCGTCGATCGCCGTGCTGCCGTTCACGAACATGAGCGGCGACCCAGAGCAGGAATACTTTGCCGATGGCATGGTGGAAGACATCATCACCGCGTTGTCCCGTTTCAAATCGCTGTTCGTGATCGCGCGCAATTCAAGCTTCACCTACAAAGGCAAGTCTGTTGACGTCAAGCAGGTTGGACGGGAGCTGGGCGTCCGCTACGTGCTCGAAGGCAGCGTGCGGAAGGCAGGTGGACGCGTGCGCATAACAGGTCAGTTGATCGATTGCACGACAGGCGCACACCTCTGGGCGGATCGGTTCGAAGGCAGGTTAGAGGATGTTTTCGAGTTGCAAGACGAGGTGGCAACGAGCGTGGTTGGGGAATTGGTGACCGAAATGCAATTTGCGGAAATGGAACGCGTCGCGCGAAAGCCGACTGGAAGCCTAGATGCCTACGATTGCTATCTCAGAGGCCTTTCGCACGAATTAAAATGGAACAAGGATGATGCGAAAGCAGCGTTTGCTTATTTTCTTCAGGCCATCGAACTAGATGAACATTTTGCCCTTGCCCATGCGTGGGCTGGGCTAACGTACAATCTTCGAAAACAGAACCGGTGGATGGAGGATGTAGCGAGAGAGAGTGCAGAGGCCATTCGTCTCGCGCGTCGCGCAATCGAGTTGGGTCACGGAGATGATTTAGCACTGTGCATGGGTGGATTTGTCCTCGCCTATATCGGCGGTGAATTGGACTTTGGCGCGGAGTGCATTAGGCGTGGTCTTTCCATGAATCCTAATCTGGCCATGGGTTGGGAGTTTAGTGGTTATGTACATATTCTCCTTGGCAAGCCTCAGACTGCCCTTGAGCACCTGCATCGAGCGGAGCGGTTGAACCCTCGCTCGCCAAGCATGATCCACGTGCAATTAGCTGTAACGGCGGCTCATTTTTTCGATGGGCAGTACGAGGAAGCAGCATGTTTTGCAGAGGCGATGACTCGCGCCTATCCCACTTTCCTCCCGGCTTGGCGGTATATGGCCGTCAGCAATGCATTGGGTGGCGATCAAACACTTGTTGCTAAGGCAACCGAAAAGGCTTTGGAGCTGGATCCAACTGCAAGTGTATCGGTGTTGGCTTCGGAAATCCCATTGCGTCGGCCAGAGGATCGTGAGCGGTGGAAGGAGGGGCTAATTCGAGCAGGATTTCCGCAATAGACCGAATCTCGCTCGACCCATCCACATTCCGTGCCTTCTCCCATTAGGGCAAGGCCGTTGGCTATGATGATTCCGATCACAAACCTGAAGACGGCCAAGGATCATCGTCCCACCTCGCTCATCGCCCGCGACGACGAGGTGGTCCACTGGACGCTTTGCAGCGGTGCGTCAGTCCGGAAGTGATGCTGTGGACGGCTCCTCCACGGGCACGAGAGTGCCAAGGAGTGGGCGCCGTTTGAGGCTCCCACGATTCGGAGGAGCAGCCTATGCAGTCAATTTCGACGATCGGTCTGGATATCGCGAAGTCGGTCTTCCAAGTGCACGGCGTTGATGCAGCCGGCCAGGTGGTCATCCGCCGGCAGTTGAGGCGCCGGCATGTCCTGGCGTTTTTCCAGAAGCTGCCGCCCTGCCTGGTGGGGATCGAGGCTTGCGCGTCTTCGCACCATTGGGCGCGAGCTGCAGCCCGCGCGTGTCTTGCGGCTCTCGGCAGTCAATTGCGGGCCCTGAAGGCCCAAATCCTGGAGTTCGACCGACGCCTCATCGCCTGGCATCGGTCAAGCGCGACGAGCAAACGGCTGGACGCGATCCCCGGCGTCGGTCCGGCGCTGGCAACGGCGCTGGTCGCGAGCGTTGCCGATGCCAAGGCCTTCCGATCGGGACGGGACTTCTCGGCCTGGGTTGGGCTCGTGCCGAAGCAGAACTCGAGCGGGGGCAAGGACAAGCTTGGCAGTATTAGCAAGCAAGGCGATCGCTATTTGCGCAGCCTGTTCACGGCAGGCGCACTCGCCGTGATCCGCTATGCCAAGATCCATGGCACCCTGCATCGGCCCTGGCTCACCGCGTTGTTGGCGCGGCGACCCACCAAGGTCGCTGCCATCGCGCTCGCCAACAAGCTCGCCAGGATGGCATGGGCGATGATGGCCAGGAACGAACGCTACAAGGAACCCGCCGCTCTCACGGCGTAAAGGAGATCACAGCCGGACACGCCGGTGTGACTGCGCCTATGCCAACCATCAACGGAAACAGGATCGCGAATTGATGATATCGCGTCATCTTTCCACCACAGGAATCCTGTCCCACCACGGCCCCCGATGCGGCGGATCAAGCGTACGTCGGCGTTGGCCGGTATCGCCGGATCACGCCGATGATCACGACGACGAAGAATGCCAGCACAATGCCCTGGACGATGGCGAACGGCAGCTCGGCCGGCGGCACGCTTGGCGCCAGCTTATGCAGCGCCGGCACTTTCAGGAAGGACTGGATCACCAGCACGAATACGTTGAGATAAAGCGAGACCAGCGCGGTTAGCGCGTAGATCCAGCGCCAGGCACCGGCGAGCTTCACGCCGTAAAGCGCAAAGCAGGCGATCGCCAGCAGAACCAGCGAGAGAATGCCGATCATATGGGATGGCAACGGCTTCTCGAACAACAGCGGTGGAATCAGAAACCCTGAAGCGTTGGTCAGGATAGTGAATACAAGGAAGGTCGCAGTGAGGCCCGGCATCCGCTTCGAGCCGAGCATCCCCAACATCACGACCAGACCCGCCACGATTGCAATCAGGCTGATGATCACGTGGACTATCGTGAACGTCGCCAAGCTCATACCCAATATCATGATGCACCCCCGACGAAGAACATCTGCTTCTCCAAGCCGTCGGAGCTCAGTGGCCAGCCGTGATGAAAAACAATGGGGTGGGCGGACTTCGGCCCCCAGTCCTTGTAGAAGATCTGGACGCCATCTTTGGTAGTCACTGTGGTCATAGGATCGCTCCGTTGAGTAGATAAACCTCTGTGTGACGCGGCGAATGGGCCGGTCTTCGGGTCGTCACCCCGAATGGACGCATAGTGTTCCTGAGGGGCGCCACGCGTGTCCGCAGGCTCGGAACAAGAATCCTCGGTCCTGATATCTCGAAACTTCAAGAATCCAGCGACAAGTTCGCTCACGGCTTTCGATGGTTCATCGCGGTTAGACCGAATGCCGGGGGCGCGCCCCCCATCGTTGCGAGTCGAGCAGGACAACGGAGGCATGTGACTAGCCTTGCAGCATCCGGACGGTTTCGTCCGTAGTCCAAAGGCCGTTTGCCATGTATCGAAAGTTGATGAGGGACGCGAGGTAGCCATCTCCCTCGGGCAGTTTGGGTGCAGCCACTGCATCACGGACTACCGCAACCTCGAAACCCAGCTCCAGAAATTCGCGCAGATGGGACTCGACGCACATATTCGCAAGCATCCCCGCGAGAATGATCTGGTCGACGCGCTGCTTGCGGAGCTGGAAAGGCAGATCGTTGACCTGTGGGCCATATAGCTTATGTGGCGAACAGATAATGGTCTTCCCGTCTTCGATATACTTCTTGAATTCCGGCAAGAAGTCCGCGCCCGAATCCCTGAAGCCGTCCGACGTATATGGCCCCTTCCGATCGAATATTCCGATCTGGTGTTGGAAGACTTCAAGTGGGCCCTGTATTTTCCAAGCGTGATCCCAGTGGTAATAATAATGCGGCGAGATTGCGACGACGATTCCATCCGCCTTCGCAGCTCCGAACAGGCGACCGAGATTCGGAACGACGTTGTGCTCGGTCACACTCTCGCCGACAACTGGCCATGCCTTACCTGTCGGGCTCATGAAGTCGATCTGCGGATCGATGACAACCAAGGCCGCCCGGGAGGGGTCTAACTTCATGCTCCCCTTCTGAAGCGCCGGGTTGGTTGGATCGGCATATGCATCCACCGTCGCGGCGTGGGCGGTACCCGCACTTGTTGCCGTGAACGCCGTCGCCGCCGTGACGCCGGCCAGGGCCGTTAGGAATGATCGTCGTTGCGGTCTGCAGCAGTCATCGTCGCGCATGTCTAGTCCCTCAGTTGAGAAGTGTTGCAATAGGCGTCAACCACTAGGCCGCCATGAACGAGAGCAACTCGGCGTTGACGAGGTCAGCATGGGTCGTGCACAGGCCGTGCGGCAGCCTCTCGTAGATCTTGAGAGTGCTGCGCTTCAGCAGCTTCGCCGACAGCGGCGCGGAGTCGGCAACGGGCACGATCTGATCGTCATCACCGTGCACGACGAGCGTAGGCACCGTAATGTTCTTCAGGTCCTCGTTGAAGTCGGTCTCCGAGAACGCTTTGATGCCGTCATAGTGCGCCTTGGCGCTGCCCATCATGCCCTGGCGCCACCAATTCCAGACGACCGCCTGCGATGCCTTGGCGCCCGGGCGGTTGTAGCCGTAGAATGGACCGCTCGCGAAATCGAGATAGAACTGCGGCCTGTTGTCGGCGAGCTGCTTGCGCAAGCCGTCAAACACTTCAATAGGCAAGCCGCCGGGATTGGCTGCTGTCTTCAGCATCAGCGGCGGCACAGCGCCGATCAGGACCAGCTTGGCCACGCGATCCCGGCCGTGACGCGCGACGTAGCGCGTTGCCTCGCCGCCGCCGGTGGAATGGCCGACGTGAATGGCATTGCGAAGATCGAGATGGTCGACGACCGCCGCAACATCGGCTGCGTAGTGATCCATGTCGTGGCCGTCGCTCACCTGGCTGGAGCGGCCGTGACCGCGGCGATCATGGGCGATGACACGATAACCCTTGTCGACGAAGAAGAGCATCTGGTTCTCCCAGTCGTCGGAGCTCAGCGGCCAGCCGTGATGAAAAACAATGGGCTGGGCGGACTTCGGTCCCCAGTCCTTGTAGAAGATCTGGACGCCATCTTTGGTGGTGACTGTGGTCATAGGATCCCTCCGTTGAGTAGAAGAAGTCAAAACCTCTGTTTCTTTGCCGGTCGCCGAAGTGGAGCGAATGGTTAGCGAAACCACGTACATGAACGTGGCCGCGAGTACTTTCCGCCGCGAGGTGTTCGCAAGCCGGCTGACGGAACTGTTCCAGGCCATTGTTCGCATCCGTGTAATTGGCGTGAGCACGACGACTTCTAGCGAACCAGGTGTGCCCCTGCCCCAGAGCAATTGACGCACTTGTAGAGGGATTGCTGTTAACTTGAGCGTCGTCGCCAATTGCTCGGGTTTCGCTTGTCATCGAACGCGTCCCGATGGCGATCAGCACCGGAAGGGAGTTTCACTATGTCGCCTCAATGATGCTGAGCAACGAGGACAGCTGCGCTTCTAGGCGCGACAATTTTGCTGCGTCACCCGCCGAATCCGCCGGCCTCTAGTACGCGATCGCCACCGGCCCCGCTCAATTGCGTTGAGCAGTCCAATAGCCCGAGCATATGGAGCTCCCGGCGCGGCCGTTCCACCTGCCGCGGCCGGTGGTGCCGGCGAGCTTGCCGGAGCCAGAGGCGTATTTGTCATGAACTGTGACTGACGCGTGCACCGCGCCGGATCGTGCCACGTATCCTTTGAATTTCAGCAGATTCGGGTGCGAGACGATGCCGTCGGAAACATTGACGGTGAAATTGTAGGTGGGCTCGCAAGCGCCTCTTCGCGTCACGAAGACGAGGTCCCAGGATCCGTCATAGGCCGATCGCGCCTGTGCGGCCGATGTCAGGGCGATGAAGCAACCGGTTACAATCATCCAGAGCGAAGGCGTTTTCATGGTACTTCTCCGTTTTTGTGAACAATGGCTCCTTTGCGTCGGGCCGCCGTGCGGTCCGGCCGCCGTCGACAGAGATCGCGATACCCGTGACCAGCAGGTCCTCCGTCCCTGGTAATTGGGGCGCGTGCATATGCGCATATCGGTGCAGCCCGATCTTGACGGTGACCAGCACGGGCGCTGCAACCATAAAAAGCAGAGCGACCGCGTTGAACGCCGTGTCGAAGGCGATCACGGTGGACTGACCGATCACCACCCGGTCCAAGAGGCTGATGGCGGCCCGGCCGGCCATCGCGTCCATTCCTCTTGCGGCGAGCACCGCGCCGTGGTGGTCAGCCGCTCGCTGACGGCAGGAACGCCTGATGTGATGTTGGCGCCGAGCACCGTCAAATTGGCGACGACGTTGTGCTCGATCAGCGTCTCGAGGCCGGCCACGCCGATGAGGCCGCCAAGCTGTCTACCCGTATTGAAGAGACCGATGCCGGCGGCGCGGTTGCGTTCGTTGAGGTCGCTGAAGGCGATCAGGTTGATGGAAAGGAACAGGAAGCCAAGGCCGAGGCCGCGCAAGAGGATAGCGGCCATCATGTCATGCGCGCCGCTTTCGCTGGACGAACCGGACAACATCCACATCCCAACCATGATCATCAGGATGCCGAAGGGAACCGTGGCGACCGGAGGAACGCGGCGAACCTGCATGAGGATGGCGGCTGCCAGCAGCGTAGCTATGAAGAACGCGCCGCTTGGCAACAAAAGCAGGCCGGCGTCGGTCGGCCTGAAAGCGAGAACGGATACGGCAAAAGACGGGATCAGGTACGCGCTGCCGAACAGTGCGGCGCCGGCGACAAAACTGACCACGAAGGCGAAACAAAAATCTTCGCACTCGAACAAGGTGAAGTCGAGCAGGCCTTGGCCCTTGGCCAGTATCTGTTGCCCGAGAAATGCCAGCAGCGCGGCTGCGCCGATCACGGTTGGCCAGAGGATGCCGGATTCGGCGAACCAGTCCCATCGGCTGCCCTGGTTAAGGACATAGGTGAAGCAGAAGAGTGCGACTGAGATCAGGGACAGGCCGATCCAGTCAAGCGGGCGGCGCACCTGCGCAACGGGCTTCGGGCTGTCAGCGATCAACAGCAGGCCGGCCGCTGCGAGCGCCACCGGAACAGCGCTGAAGAAAATCCACGTCCACGATCGGCAGTCGATCAACCATCCTTGCAAGGCAGAGGCGATTGTTGCGGGAACGACGACCGATCCCATCGCAAACAAGGCTTGCAGGATCGGTTGGCGGGATCGCGGGTATGCGTGAAAAATGATCGTTTGGCCAGCGACAAGCAGGATGCCACCGGAGAAGCCCTGCATGATGCGGAGCACGATGAGCAGGTCCAGCCAGGCTGTGACGACGGTGATACCGCATGCGGTGCCCATGACCAGCGTTGATACAATGATCAGGCGGCGCGGGTCGATACGATGCATCAGCCAGGGAGCAACCATGAACCCGATCAGCTTCGGAGCGACGTATCCGATGTCCAGCCAGGCGAACTCATCGGGCGTTACATGGGTGTCGCCGATGATGTAACCGCGCCCGAGCGACAGCACGGTGCTAGCGATTGCCTCCGTCAGTGTGGCAAGTACAATGCCCGCGACGAGAATAGCTCCTGATGCTGATCGATCGCGGCTGAGCTTAGCGGCGACGGCGGTGGTCATGAGCCGCTCCCCCGATGGACGTCGACACGCGCCGACAGGCCGGGCACGATGCGGCCGGGCAATGGATTGTAGGCGAAGCGGATCTTCACCGGAACGCGTTGAACGACGCGAACGAAATTCCCTGTTGCATTGTCCGTGGGCAGCATGCTGAAGGCGGACCCGCTGCCGGGCGCAAAACTGTCCACCACACCGACAAGCGCCAGGTCCGGATAGCCGTCGACCTTGATGCGGACCCGCTGACCGGGCCGGATGTGCTCGACCTGGGTCTCCTTGAAATTCGCCACCACCCACACGTCCCTGACCGGAACGATATCGAGCAGGGAGGCGCCAGGCGCGACAAGGCGGCCGATGCGGACCTGGCGATTGCCGATAACGCCGTCGACCGGCGCATGCACGACGGTATTGTCGAGATCGATTTGAGCGAGGTCGCGTGCGGCCTGTGCCTGCGCCACCGCAGCTACAGCAGCTTCGAGCTGTCTGGCGAGGACGGCGACGCGCTGCCTCTGGGCCTCAATCGTTGCCGCCGCCGCGGATACGGCCGCCTCGGCTTTCGACAGCGCCGCGTCGCTTTCATCGACCTGAGCCTGGCTGACGGCATTGGTGCGGATGAGTTCGCGGCGACGGTCGGAGGACTTGCGAGCCAGATTCATCTCGGCCACGCTCGCAAGTCTTTGAGCTTCGGCCTGCCGGATGAGGGCATGCTGAAGCTGGATCTCAGCATCGACATTGGTGAGGCGGGCTTGCGCGGCTTCGACATTGGCTACTGCCTGTGCGAGCCGCGCGCGATAGTCCCGATCGTCGATTCGGAACAGGACGTCACCTGCCTGGACAGTCTGGTTGTCCTGAACCTCCACCGCCGTGACGTAGCCCAAAACCTTCGGAGCGAGCGAGGTCACGTCGCCGCGAACGTAAGCGTTGTCGGTCGACGTCTCGCCGGAATGAGCGTAGGCCCATCCGCAGGCCACGACGGCGACGGAGCCGAGGCACAGCAGCAAGCCAATCATCCTTTTCCTGTTGAGATGCGCCATGACACCCTCTGGCAACGGTTATGACCAGACACCCATGCTCGTTCTCTCGTGGCTATTGCGCAGTCCACCCGCCATCGACGGAGATCGCGGTGCCGGTGATCTGGTCTGCCGCAGCCGAGCACAGGAAGGCGACGGTGCCACCAAGCTGCGCCGGCGAGGCGAAATCCAGCGACGGTTGCTTCTCCGCGAGAAGCTCTTCGGTCGCTTCCTTGTGGCTGATGCCTCTCTCGGCGGCGATGTCGCTGATCTGCTTTTCGACCAGCGGCGTCCGCACCCAACCGGGACAGACCGCATTGCAGGTCACGCCGCTGCCAGCGGTCTCCAGGCCGACCACCTTGGTCAGGCCGACGAGCCCGTGCTTGGCCGCGACGTAGGCCGCCTTGTGAGTGGAAGCGACGAGGCCGTGCGCGGAGGCGATGTTGACGATCCGCCCCCAGCCTTGCTTCTTCATCTGCGGCACCGCGGTCGCGATGCCATGGAACGCCGCCGACAGATTGATGTCGAGGATGGCGTGCCACTTGGCGGGTGGGAATTCTTCCACCGGCGCGGTGAACTGTATGCCGGCGTTGTTCACGAGGATGTCGAGGCGTCCGAACCTCTCGATCGTCGCCTCGATCAAGCCACGTACCGCCTCGCCCTTCGACATGTCGGCGCCGTCATAGGCGACGCGCACGCCGTATTCGCGTTCGATGCCGCTGCGGATTCTCTCGATTTCGCCCGTATCACCAAAACCGTTCAGAACGATGTCGGCACCGAGCTTGGCAAGCTCGTTGGCGATGCCGAGCCCAATACCGCTGGTCGATCCGGTGACGTTGGCTACCTTGCCCTTCAACATGGCAGTTCCTTTCAACGTAGGTGGTCTTGCAGGAAGTTCTCGAAGTTTGAGGCTTGGCCTGTGATTTCAATCGCTCGGAGGACGATCCGCTCGCTTCGGGTTCGTTTCCGACGTGATCAGCACGGGTGGTTCGTCGTACCCGCTTCGGCTGCTGTAGAAGATGAGGGCCATGAGGCCGCACCCGACGATGAGCGAGAAGAGCACGCCGGCAGCCATCGCGACGTAGCCGGCTGTCGAAACCTCAATCCCGTCCGCAAGTGTCCAGCCGAGGTAGGCAACGAAGCCAGTCGCCGCCAGGAGCAAAAGGAGCACGAAGATGATCATCCATGAGCCGGCGCCGAGACGGGCCGGCGCAGATGGCTGATGCGATGGACGAAGGCTGGTTTTGGCTTTCTGCTCAGGAGCATGAGAAAGGGTCGGCATGGCATTCTCCGAATGCTGTTGGCTAAAGCTCAATCGCGGCGGCGGTGGATGTCATGGGTGACGATGCCGACCTCGGGCGCCGGCGGGTCGAGGCGCCGCCCGTCGGCCAGCGTGCGGCGGATGTCTTCCAGCCCGCTTTGCCAATGCGCGCGCATCGCGCTCAGCCCGAACTCGTAATCCCTCGACTGGCCCTCGTGGAGCTTGGTCTGATAGATCAGGTGGATGATGTTGTAGGAGCGATGGCGGGCCAAATCCGCGATGGCGCGGATTTCCGGATCCGCCTTCGCACTTTCCGGCAGCTTGTCGAGCGTCCGCTGCAGCGCCTGGCGCATCTTCTGCATCCGCAGCGCCTGGTCGGTGACGGCGCGCGTGCGGCTTGAATATTGAATGTCCTTCTGGCGGCTCGACACTTCCATCATGTCGTAGGGAACGCGGCCCTTCGCCGACCAGAGATCGATCTGGAATGTCAGGGTGTCGCGCGGTTCGTCGGACAGCACGCGGGAAAGAGGCGTGTTCGAGACCACGCCGCCATCCCAGTAGTGCTCGCCTTCGATTTCGACGGCAGGGAATCCCGGCGGCAGGGCGCCTGAAGCCATGAAGTGCTTCGGTCCCAGCCGGCGTTCGGCGGTGTCGAAATAAGTCAGGTTGCCGGTGCGGACGTTGACCGCGCCGACGGAAACGCGTACGTCGCCCGAATTGAGCCGGTCGAAATCGACGAGCCGCTCCAGGGTCCGGTGCAACGGTGCCGTGTCGTAGAAGCTGGTCGCGAAATCGCCCGAGAACGGCGACCAGAGCGGCGACGGAAGGCGCGGCTTGAAGAAACCCGGCTGGCCCTGGACCAGCGCCCGCATCGCCGCCAGCACGTTGCGGATCGATTTGATGTCGAAGGCAAAGGGCAGGGCATTGGCCAACCCTTCGCCGGCGGGCCACTCTATCGAATATGCACAGATCGTCTCCCAGAACTCGCGCAGCCGGTCCACGCGCTTGTCTTCGGGCGAGCCGGCGATAATCGCGGCGTTGAGCGCGCCGATCGAAATGCCGGCCAGCCAGTTCGGCCGAATGCCGGCTTCGTGCAGGCCCTCATAGACTCCGGCCTGATAGGCACCGAGCGCTCCGCCGCCCTGCAGCACCAGGGCGACGACATCGTATGGCAGTGGCTTGGTTTGCTGAAGCACGGGACTGGTCTGCTCGCGCATCACGTTCAACATTGCCTAACTCCCTGCATGGCGGCTGATCCGATCAACCGGCGTTGGCTTCGATCAGGATTTCGGAACCGGCCCCGCGCCATCGTGCGGCCGTCGCCGGGCACAGATAGTCGTGCACCACCATGCCTAGCCCGAGGGTCAGGTCGGCAACGACATGCTTGGCCGACAGCACCTGCAGCACCGGAAGCTCGGCGACGGGAGCGAGCGCGTGCGAGTAGAGGTCGAGCGCAGCCGGCCCGGTCCACGCCCCTTTCACGGTGATGTCCTCGCAATGGAAGCGCACCAGCTCGCAGATGCGCGCCGTGCCATCGACATGGGGGATGATCTTGAGCAGGAAATTCGGCGCGGCGAGCTTTCTTGCTTCGGCGGCCGCATCGAGGGCGCGGTGCTTGTAGCCCATGGTGCCGGTTGCGATGCGCACCGACCCGTAGTTCAGGGTACCGACCAGCGTGTCGATCTCGACCGCCAGCTTGGGCTGCGCCAGCTTCTTGGGAAAGCCCCACAGCTCGCGCCCGCCGGCGATCGGCGGATGATCGTTGAGGTACATTTGGTGGACGAAGCTGCCGGCCTGGCCCTGGTAGCTCACCGGGATGACCTGGCCGCTTTCGGTGTAGTCGCCGAAGCCCGTCGAGTCGGGCATGCGGATGAACTCGTAGTTCACCACGGGCTCGGTGATCGCGAGCGGCTCCGGCACGATGCGGCGCAGCGCGTCGGGATCGGTCCGGTACTGGATGATGAAGTATTCGCGGTTGACGAAGCGATAGGGGCCGGCGGGAAAGGCCGGGTTTGTCAGCGGCATGGCGAACGCGCTCGTCCGCACGGTCTCGTGTTTCATCGAGGTCGAGCTCCAAAAGAGTTCTGGATGAGTGGACCGCGCTCCGGCGCAGGAAACGCGGCCCGTATCGGATGACGTGCTTACTGCGCGCCCTGGTTCGGCCCTAACCCAACAAGCGGTCAGTAGTCCCAGATGGCCGGTACCCAACGAAAGGCGTCGCCGTCGACCGCCACATGGCCGACGGATGGGAACGGCAGGTGAGTAGCCACCAGCAGGCCGCCGGTCGCCGCCAGCTCCCGCAAAAGACGGACCCGGACGCGGGCCGCCTCCTCGGGGTCGTGTTCGAAGCCGTTGTACCACTCGGGGTGTTCGAACCCGACCTGGAACACGAGGTCCCCGGCGAATGTCAGCCGGTCGCCGCCGGAGGCCACGCGGACCACGCTGTGCCCGGGGGTGTGGCCGCCGGTGCGCGAGGCGACCACCCCCGGCGCCACCTCGCACTCCTCCTCGAACGGCCGCAGATGGCTGCGGTACTCTTTCATAAACCGCTTGGCGGCCGACCGAAGCGCGTCCGGGAACCCCGGCGGCATGGAGACGTGGGAGAAATCGGGCGCCTCCCAGAACTTGACCTCGGCGGCCGCCACGTGAATCCGCAGGTCCGGACGCAGTTGATCCTTCACCCCGTCCACGAGCAGCCCGCCAATGTGGTCCATGTGCATGTGGGTCAGCACCACGTCGGTCACGGATGCGAGATCGATGCCGGCGGCCTCCAGTCGCTTGATCAACTGACCGGCTCGCGGCAAGTGCAAGTCCGGGTCGCACCCTAGCCCAGCGTCGACGAGTATGGTCTGACCGCCGCTACGCACCACGACCACGTTCAGCGCCCAATCGAACGCGTCCGGCGGCAAGAACATCTCGTCCAGCCAGGCCGCCCGGAGGGTCGGGTCGACGTTGTGTGCCAACATTGCGGTTGGCAGCGGTAGCACGCCATCGCTGACCACCAGCACGTCAATCTCGCCGACCCGCAGCGCGTAGCGCGACGGAACCAACTCGTCGGGCCTCGGCCGACCTGGTTGTGAGGTGTGTGAGATTTCTTGGCTCATGTTTGTCTCCTGTTTCACGGTAAAGGCTCCTAGCTGGTCTCGGTTGAGCAGGCCGCGTAGCCAGCGCAGAGCGCGGCCCGTTTCGCGTGAACTTTCTAGAAGAAGCCAGTCACATCAGTCACACGCTCCGGATCGGCCGAGGCCAGCGCGGCGGCACGCTCGGCCCGCGGCGGATAGATCCAGACGGTGTTGATCTCCTGCTTGGTCTTCTTGGCGACGTCGCCGACCATCGCCACCTCGCGCTCCCAGCCGCGCGTGAACAGCGCGCCGGCTTCTCCAAGGTCGAGGCAGGTGACGTAACCCTTCTGGTGGTACGGTTTGGTCGGAACGCCAATCAACTCGGCGGCGGCGTTGTTGCCGGCAAAGGCGCCCATTCGCGTGGCGTGCTGGCACGACATCAGCGCATAGTTGCCGACATTGT
>NZ_JBHMET010000229.1:185173-298538 GCF_042430365.1 Bradyrhizobium erythrophlei | reverse complement strand
CCGGTCGGGGAGAGCATGCAGATGCTTGTCGAGGGCGACCGCATCGTCGAGCGAGTCGACGGCAAAGCCGTGCTCGGCGAGGCCCGGATTGTTCGGACGGAACAGCCGGCTGCCAGTGGCCACCACGAGGCGATCGTAGGACAGCGTCTTTCGCGTGCCTTTGCCCGTGGCGATCTGCACCATGCGCGATTTGGTGTCGATCGTCTCGGCGCTGCCTTGCACATAGACGACGTCGATGGCCTTGAGCACGTTCAGCAGAGGCGCCGTCAGGGTCTCGGGCTTCGGCTCATAAAGCCGCGGGCGAACGACGAGCGTGGGCTCGGGCGCAACCAGCGCGATCTCGAGCTCTTCGGGCGAAATCCCCTGGACGTCGCGCAGGCGAGCGGCGGAAAGTGCGGCATACATGCCGGCGAAACCGGCGCCTATGATGACGACTCGCACATCATTCTCCTCTGGTTGGTCTTCTCGGGCACACGCGCGTCGCCGCCGCCGCCGCGGCGGCAAGGCTGTTACGGTCGAAGACGACGCGAAGACGTGAAACGGCTGCTGCTTCTCAAGGAGTGGTGCAGCCGGGCGTTACCGAACCCGGCGTCCAGCCATGACGAAAGACAATCGATTGAGCGGACTTCGGGCCCCGGTCCTGGTATGGGAGCTGGGCGCGATTCGTGGTCATGATAGAAATCATGGAATGCGCCCTTGGTGCGGATTGCGGCGGAATTTCCACCTCCTCGCCCGCCGCCGAGGTGAAGCGGACAGCCAGCGATAGGCCGTACATGACGGCAGAGGCGACGACTCTCCGTCGCGATGCGACCGCATAGGGACCGACGAAGCTCTTCCAGATCATTGTTCGTCTCCGTCTAAAGGTTTGGACATTCCTAGCTGATCAGTTTTGCCGCTGCCCCAGAGCGATTGCTCTGTCTGCAGTGCGATTGCTGTTAACGTCTGCGCCTGCGCCAGTCGCTCGGGGGTTCGCCGGTGAGCTTCCTGAACGCCGCAGCGAAAGCGGTCTGCGACGAATACCCGAGCGCGGCTGCAATCGAGACGACCGAGTCATCGGTGTCACGCAGCATTTTCATTGCCTGCTCGTGCCGGTATTGGCGCAGCCAGGCATGAGGTGAAACCCCGGTGCTTTCCTTGAAGGCCCGGCAGAAGTGGAAGCGCGACAGGCCGGCATCCGCTGCGAGCGCCGCAAGGGAGACGTCTGCATCGCTGTCCGAGCGCAGGCGTTCGATCGCGCGGCGCAGCGTCGTCGGCGCCAGCCCGCCCGCGGCCGGCTGGATCGTGATTGGCGAGCCGGAGTGCGCAGCCAGGAGACGCGTGGCCAGGAGGTCTGTCAGTTGCTGCCTAAACAGCGTATCCAGGGCCTCATTACCCTCCAGGACATCCGCCGCGCTCAAGAGCAGTCGGGATGTCGTGGGGTCGAGATGTGCCGTTCGCTCGAGGAGATCGCCCGGTGCGACCTTGTCGGCTTCGCCTGAAATGCGCTCGAGCGTTGCCTGCGGAAGATAGAGTTGAATGACATTCATGGGCTGGTGAATGTCCCACCGGGAGGTCGAGCCGGCCGGAATGACCGTCACAACTCCGGGACGTGCCGTTCCAATCGCAACTGATTTCCCGGTGCGCCGCTCCAGCCGCTGAGAGCCGGCGGGGTAAGCCATGACGACGTGCTCAGCCATGGGCTCGACCACGTCGTGTAAAGCTCCATGCTCCCAATAGGCGATTGCGCCACTGGGCGGATCCGAGGCCATGCGAAGCGGTGTGGTCTTAAGGACGCGCGCCATCTCCACATCGGCAGGACGTCGGTCGACGATCGGCAAATCGCCTTGGCGCACCCTGGGCGCGACGAGCAGAGCCTCCAAAGGATCGCGCAACATCGGCTTACTCATGGACTTGTGCTCGCGTTAGGTAGGCCATGCGCTCACTCCACGCACGCCTATAGGCATTGCCCATGAGCGTGACCTGTGGTGTGAACCTGGGGAAGATCGGCCCAATGCATTTCTTTGTAGTTGAAGCCACGCGCGAGCGTGGGCTTCACCACCATGAAGTAAGGCGACATATCGAAGTCGCCGGGCACGTAAAGTGACGGGTGACGGATCTCGGCGATCTCGCGTCGCGCCGTCTGGCTTTCGACGCGAGTGATCTTGGGCAAAATCGGGTAACGCACGGCGTCGAATGCTTGCGCGATCAGCGAGGAACAGATGATGCGGCTGGCATCGCCGGAGCCGAGCGGGATCGCTCGGCGGTGCCCACGCTGCGTCACCGGCCATGGGAATAGATAACGCATCAGGTCGATTACGTTCTCGAAATCGTAGCCGAGACCAATGCGTTCGGAGGCGTAGTGGCAGACCTTTCCGCAGTCCGCCTTGCTTAGGTCCACCGGCCGGCAGATGCGGGTTTGACAATGCAGATATTTCGAAAGCGGCGCCGACACGACACCTTCGTCGATATTGGCTTCGATCAGGACGTGGGGCTCGCCGTCGCTTACGGCGCCCGCTATCGGCCCGACGTACAACGCCGCATGCGACCAGGTCGATTGAGTGAGATATTTGATGATGCCGGAAATGCGACCTTTGCCCTCGACGAGCAAAACATCACCGGGTTGAAGAGTGTCGCGTAAGGCGGTCAAATAGTTCGGAGTGAGCGGCTCACAGTGGTTGGCCTGCTTCTGCAACCGGGCAATCAAACGTCCAACATTATCGAACATCCAGCCCATGACGCGTTCCTTCTCTTTTTAGTGTTTTCCCCGCATTCTTTGGTCTAGGCTGATTTCCGCTCTCGAAGCTCCGCAGGCAACAGTTCCCAGATGCGAATGAGCTGACCAACGGACGTTGCCTGCATTTTCCTCGTCGCTTTGCAGCGGTGCAGTTTGACGGTGATCTCGCTGATGCCGAGATCGAACGCGATCTGCTTGTTGAGGCGGCCCCTTGCCACTTCGCGCAAGACGTCGCGTTCGCGCGGCGTCAACTTTGCGTAGCGGTCGACGTGTTGCTTGATGAGACGGGCCGCGGTTCTCTGTGAGATATCTTTCTCGATCGCAGCCGTGACCGCATCAAGAAGCGTCTGGGCTCTTACAGGCTTTGTAAGGAAGTCAACCGCCCCCGCCTTCATCGCCTGGACCGCCATTGCGATGTCGCCATGACCGGTCAGGAAAATGATTGGCCTCGTACTGCCTTTCGAGGCGAGATGCTGCTGGAGACTCAGCCCGCTTCCTCCTGGCAGGCGAACATCGAGGATGAGGCAGCCTGGCCGCTCTGGAAGATCTGCATGCAACAGTTCTTGCGTCGATCCAAAGCAACATGCGTCGATTCCCACCGACAGCAGGAGTTCGTGAAGCGCGCACCGGATCCCCTCGTCGTTGTCCACGATCAAGACAAGCGGGCGGTCCGTATTGTCGGCAGCTAGGCGCATAGGAATGCGCGTTAGGGGCGGTAAAGCAGATGAGCCGGCGAGTGCGGTTGTCCCAATCATGGCGTAACCTCCTTCTGATTGCTCCTGCTCCCGTGTCTTTCGCTTTTTCTGCCGAGGGTTCCGAGTCCCTCTTCCTGACGCAGTGCCATGCCCCAGTCTTTGTGGTAGATTTCAGTGCCGTCGGTGGTGGTGATCGTGGTCACAGGGCGGGCTCCCTTTTCTATGACCGGTCGGCTTTGCGCTGTTTCCGCAGAGAGGGGTACGCTCGCTAAGCGCGTCGTTCCCTGAAGCAGTGCTGAGAAATTCTGAGAAATGCCCTATTGGGTCGAGGGTGCGACGTGCCTGAGACTGAGCAGCACCTAACGCCGGTGTTCGCCTACCAGGACTGGGAGATTGATCTCGCGCGGCGGGAACTCCGACTGCGTGGCGCCCTGGTCCCTATAGGCAGTCGCGCCTTTGAAATCATTGGGGTTTTGGTTGAGGCCGCAGGTGACACACTCGACAAGTACGACCTGATGGGTCGTGTCTGGCCGGGAGCAGTCGTCGAGGAAAATACGCTGCAGTTCCACATATCCGCGATCCGGAAGGCCTTTGGGCCTGATCGTGGGATGCTGAAGACGTCATTCGGGCGGGGTTATCGTCTCCTCGGCAAGTGGAAGATCAAGGAAGAGAGAGCGCTGGCTCACACGGGTGCACCCGAACAGCCACACTCTGCCGGCCAGCTGTTTCTGAACGCCGCCCTCGAACCATTGGCGTTGCCCGACAAGCCGTCTATCGCGGTATTGCCGTCCCAGAACATGAGCGGCGACCCAGAACAGGAATATTTCGCCGACGGCATAGTAGAGGACATCATCACCGCGCTGACTCGCTTCAAGTCGCTGTTCGTCATCGCTCGCAATTCATCCTTCACTTACAAGGGCAAGCCGGTCGACATCAAACAGGTAGGCCGCCAACTCGGTGTGCGGTACGTTCTAGAAGGAAGCGTGCGAAAGGCTGCTAACCGAGTTCGAATTACCGGGCAACTTATCGACGCTGCGACCAGCAACCATCTTTGGGCTGACAAGTTCGACGGAACGATCGAAGACATATTCAGCTTGCAGGACCAGGTAACTGCGGCTGTCGTTGCGTTGATTGCTCCCGCTGTTGAGCGGGCAGAAATCGAGCGAGTTAAACGAAAACTCGCGGATCGACTGGACAGTTATGATCTCTATTTACGAGGACTGGCGCTCCAGCGCGCAGGCTCTTTCAAAGAGGCTCGCGCGCTGCATATGAAAGCTATGGAAAAGGATCCGAGAACGCCAGGGCCTATGCCAATCTGGCGTTGACGTACATCACGCAGCAGGCGACCAGCGGAATTGCTCTCTCTGCAGAGGAGAGCTCTGAGGCAATCAGGCTTGCTAACTCTGCAGCAAACCTCGCGGCCGACGACGCTCTTCCGTTAGCACAAGCGGGACACGTCCTCACTTATATTGGGCGCAACTATGATCGCGGATCGTCAATGACAGCAGAGGCGGTGGCTCTCAACGCCAATCATGCGTTTGTTTGGCTTTCGCGAGGCTGGGTCGCGCTAATGTGCGACGAGCCCGAAAGAGCCATAGAGAGCTTCGATCGGGTGCTAAGGGTAGATCCGCTCGATCCAAATCGAAGATATGCATGGATGGGAATTGCATTCGCGCTCTTTTGCCCGGGGCGCTATGTGGAAGGGTGTGAGTGGGCAGCGAAGGCGGTTCAGGTCCACGCTGAGGCGCATTCGCTGGGCCTTCTGATCATCAACACTATTGGCGCGGGTCGGATCGATGACGCGCGGGACGCAGCGGCGCAGCTTTTGAAGCTCCGCCCCGACTTTCGTGCATCTCACTCTGGTGAAGTATTCCGTGCGCGTTCAGCCGCAACACAGGATCGGATATTGAAGGCACTTCAAGCCTCCGGGCTACCGCCCTAAAAACGTCCGGTGACACGGCCGACTACTCTCGCCTCTGGCACTTTTCTAACATGCCGAGTAGTTTCGCGATCTCGTCGAACAGAGCGCGGCCGCTGCAATCTGGGACTAGGAGTTGCGCCGCTACAAATTGTGATACAATTCTCAATCCTTTACTCGAAAGCGTCAGCGCTGTTGTCCTTCAACGATCGGGGTCAGCGCAAGCGTCGGAGGGCAACCGTGCCCTCTTCTATTGAGCGCGCGCTTCGTCTAAAAGCGTGATGGCGGCTTGCTGCGGATCGGGCAAAGCACGCGCGCTTTGGGAAAGACGCCTGACCTGCACAGCGCCTAGAACGCGTGTCGAACGTTCAATCAAGGTGCCCCTCAACGGCGAGGACAGGCCCATGAGCAAGCAGATTTTGGACGTTCATTCGCAAGAGCATCAGCCACACACTTTCGAGGCGCCCCAGCCTAATTTGCCGATCACCGAGCGACGTCCTGCAGATGTGGTGGCGCGGGTGCTCAAGATCAAACCCGTTCGCATGGCGTCAGACTTTCTCGACAAGCTGCGCTTCGCTTGAGGATGGGAGTCCAGCAGTTGAATCCCTCCACTCAGTTCAGCGTGTTTGGAAATAGCAACTTCCAGGTCTTGTGGGAGGACGGCGAACGCGTCTTCTGCAGAGGAGAGCGTCGCGCCGACACTGATCTCCCCGGTGTGCTGGCATTGTTGCCAGCCGTTGAACATCCCGCACCTGCCATCCTCGATCGTCTCGTTCACGAATATGAATTGAAGGAGGATCTGGACCGGGCATGGGCGGTCCATCCGCTTCAGCTCGTTCGCGAAGGTGGACGGACCATGCTGGTCCTCGAAGATCCTGGTGGCCAGCCACTCGACCGGCATCTCGGCCGCCCAATGGAGTTAGGGCAGTTCTTGCGGCTTGCGATCAGCCTATCCGCCGCGCTTCGCGGGTTGCACGAACGAGGTATCATCCATAAGGACATCAAACCGGCCAATGTGCTCTACATTTCTGCTACTGAACAAGTGTGGCTGACGGGCTTCGGCATCGCCTCGCGCCTGCCGCGCGAGCGCCAGGCGCCGGCTCCGCCCGAGGTCATCGCCGGTACGCTCGCCTACATGGCGCCCGAGCAGACCGGACGAATGAACCGCTCGATCGATGCCCGCAGCGATCTCTATGCGCTCGGCGTCACATTCTACCAGATGCTCACCGGGGCCCTGCCATTTGCGGCGGCCGATCCCCTTGAGTGGGTTTACTGCCATATTGCCAAAAGGCCGACACCACCGAGCGAGCGGCTTGAGACTGTCCCGGCGCAGGTCTCTGAGATCGTTCTCAAGCTGCTCGCCAAGACCGCCGAGGAGCGGTACCAGACCGCCTCAGGCCTGGAGCGCGATCTTCGCCGATGTCTCGCCGAGTGGGAGCGACAGGGTCGCATCGATCGATTTACGCTTGGTGAACACGACATATCAGGCCGGCTGGTGATTCCCGAAAAGCTCTATGGAAGGGAGCATGAGGTCGAGATCTTGCTCTCAGCGTTCGATCGCGTCCTCAAAAGGGCTACGCCGGAGTTAGTGCTGGTCTCTGGCTATTCTGGCATCGGCAAATCTTCCGTCGTCAATGAATTGCATAAAGTGCTGGTACCGCCCCGCGGTCTTTTTTCATCCGGCAAGTTCGACCAGTACAAGCGTGACATCCCGTACTCGACCCTAGCTCAGGCCTTTCAGGGTCTGATCCGGCCGCTTCTGGGGAAGAGCGACGCCGAGTTGGCCGGTTGGCGAGCCGCCTTTCAGGAAGCGCTGGCGCCCAACGGGCAACTCATGATTGATCTCGTCCCCGAGTTGAAACATATCATCGGCGACCAGCCGCCCGTCCCTGAGCTTGGACCTCAGGATACGCAACGCAGGTTTCAGCGAGTTTTTTGCCGCTTCGTCGGCGTATTCGCCCAGCCGGAACACCCGCTGGCTCTATTCCTCGACGATCTGCAATGGCTGGACGCGGCAACGCTCGACCTGATCGAGTATGTGCTGACGCAGTCGGACTTGAAGTATCTGATGCTGATCGGCGCCTACCGCGACAACGAAGTGGACGCCGCGCATCCGCTAATGCGTAAGCTAGACGTGATCCGCCAAACCGGAGCACCGGTGCAGGAGGTCCAGCTCGCGCCGCTTGGCTATGAGCACCTCCGCGAGTTGACGACAGATGCCCTTCGCTGCACACCGCCGCGTGCGGCTCCACTGGCAGATCTGGTGCACGAAAAGACCGCCGGCAACCCATTTTTCGTGATTCAGTTTCTGCACACGCTCGCCGATGAGGGATTGCTGACCTTCGATGTCGGCGCGGCGCGTTGGTCCTGGGATCTCGACCGCCTTCATGCGAAGGGATACACGGACAATGTGGTGGACCTCATGGTCCGGAAGCTGGTTCGCCGTCCGGAAAAGACGCAGCAGGTTCTGCAACAGTTCGCCTGTCTCGGCGCTGTGGCCGACGCGACCACGCTGGCGATCGTCCTCGGGACCTCGCGAGACCAGGTTCACGTGGCTCTCTGGGACGCGCTCTGTCAGGAATTGGTCGAGCGCCGGGGAGACTCCTACCGGTTCATCCATGACCGGGTGCAGGAGGCCGCTTATTCGATGATCCCGGAAACCTCGCGTGCTGGGGTCCATCTCCGGATTGGGAGGCTGCTCACGGAGGGGACGCCGCCAGAACAGCGCGAAGAGGCGATCTTTGAGATCGTCAGCCAGCTCAACCTGGGCGCCGCCTTGATCCCCTTGCGGGAAGAACGCGAGCAAGTCGCGGAACTGAACCTTATTGCGGGCAAGCGCGCGAAGGCCTCGACTGCCTACGCTTCGGCACTCTCATATCTCAACGCGGGTGGCGAAATGCTGGCGGATGACCGCTGGCAGCGGCAATATCCGCTCACCTTCGCGCTTGGGCTTTATCGCGCCGAATGCGAGTTCCTCAGCGGCAATTTCGACGCGGCCGATATCCTCCTGCAGGACCTGCTGTTGCATGGCTCCACGAGGACCGACAAAGCGGCCGCCTACCGCTTGAAGATCGAATTGCACGTCTTGCGATCGGAGAGCCCTCAGGCAGTCGAGTGCGCGCTCGAGTGCCTCCGCCTGTTTGGCATCGACATGTGCGCGCATCCCTCACGCGAACAGTTCGAGGTCGCTTTTGCGGAAGTCTTACGTCAGCTAGAGGGACGTTCAATTGAGTCGCTGATCGATCTGCCGCGCGCCACTGATCCGGACGTCGAAACCGCGATGCAGGTTTTGTCGGTTCTTTATGCCCCAGCCTTCTTCACCGACGAAATGCTGGTAGATCTTCACCTTTGCCACATGATCAATATTACATTGAAGCACGGAATGACGGAGGCCTCACCTCACGCGTTCGCCTGGTTCGGTATCATACTTGGACACATTAGCGGCAGATATGCCGACGGCTATCGATTTGCCCGCTTGGCGTGCGACGCCGTCGAGCGGCACGGCTTCGTCGGGCACCGGGCCAAAACACTGTTTTCGCTCGAGCTTGTGAGCCTATGGACCTTACCGGTCTCGTCGGCCCTGGATCACATCCGCGCAGCATTCGCTGCAGCGGTGGAGAGCGGAGACGTTCCGATCGCATGCTTTGCCTGCAATCACACGGTAACCGACCGGCTTCTACGCGGCGATAGCCTTGATGAAATCTGGCCTGAAACGGAGCGCGGTCTTGCTTTCGCACGTCGCGCTAACTTCCGTGATGTCGTCGATATTCTGGTGACGCAACAGCGTTTCATCCAGAACATGCGCGGGCGGACCGCATCGTTTTCAACGTTCGACGGTGACGACTTCGACGAAATCCGCTTCGAGGAGCAGCTGACGTCCGAGCGGATGCCAACGATGATCTGTTGGTACTGGATCATGAAAGCACAGGCGCGCTTCATGTCCGGCGATTTCGATCTGTCTGCACGTTTCTTCGAGAAGGTGCGTCCCATGCTCTGGTCATCGCCGGGTCACGTCCAACTCGTCGATTATCACTATTTCTCGGCACTGACATTGGCCTCATTGGCCGACGCTGACGCAGGAGCCCATCGCGATGAAATCGAGGCGCATTGCGCGCAGCTTGGGCGTTGGGCTGAAAGTTGTCCGGGCACATTTTCTGACAAGTATGCCCTTGTGCGCGCCGAGATCGCGCGCCTCGATGCGCGCGACGTCGACGCCATGCGACTCTATCGACAGGCCATCGGCTCCGCCCGCGAGAGCGGACTTATCCAGAATGAGGCGATCGCCAATGAGCTTGCGGCTCGCTTCTATGCGGCACGTGACTTCGATGAAGAAGCGCATCTCTACTTGCGAAACGCCCGGCACTGCTACCGGCAGTGGGGAGCCGATGGCAAGGTGCGGCAGCTCGATGAGATGTACCCGTACCTCCGGAACGACGAACTGGCGTCCGCTCGGACGAGCACGATCCGGGCTCCGGTCGAACATCTTGACCTCGTGACCGTGATCAAGGTGTCGCAAGCCGTCTCGAGTGAAATTGTTCTCGAAAAGCTGATCGGCACACTCTTGCGCACTGCGCTCGAGCAGGCAGGGGCCGAGCGCGGTCTACTGATCCTTGAGCGTGCGGGTGAGCCACGGATCGCAGCGGAAGCCACAGCCAGCGGCGATACGGTAATCGTGCAACTGCGCGACGATGCGGTGGCCGAAATGCTGCTGCCGGAGTCAGTGCTCCATTACGTGCTGCGCACCCGCGAGAGTGTCATTATCGACGATGCTGCAATCCAATCAACGTTTGCCGCGGATCCTTACATCCGCGAGCGCCAAGCCCGGTCCATTCTCTGTCTGCCGCTGATCACCCAGGCCAAGCTGATCGGAGTGCTCTATCTCGAGAATAACCTGAGCCCCCACGTCTTCGCGCCGGCGCGAACCGCCGTACTAAAATTGGTAGCGTCCCAGGCAGCGATTGCGCTGGAGAATTCACGTCTCTACAGCGATCTGCAGGAACGGGAGGCAAAGATCCGGCGCCTGGTCGACGCCAACATTATCGGCATCCTTATTTTTGATCTCGAAGGTCAGATCATTGAGGCCAACGACGCGTTTCTCCGCATCGTGGGCTACGACCGCGAGGATCTCGCATTAGGGCGCATGCGCTGGACCGACCTGACGCCGCCGGAATGGCGCGACCGCAACGCACAGACGGTTGAAGAGGTGACAACGACCGGCACTGCGCAGCCATACGAGAAAGAGTATTTCCGCAAGGATGGCAACCGCGTGCCCGTACTGGTCGGCGCGGCGAGTTTCGAAAAAGGTGGTAACCAAGGCGTCGCTTTCGTGGTCGACCTGACTGAACGCAAGCAGGCAGAAGAGGCACTCCGTGAGTTGGCATCGGATTTCGCGCACATGAATCGCGTGAGCACGATGGGAGAATTGGCAGCATCGCTGTCTCACGAAATTCTGCACCCTATCGCGACCGCCCGCAACAACGCTCGTGCAGGGATGCGCTTTTTGGAAATGAAGCCGCCGAATCTGGATGAGGTCAGGGAAGCGCTCGGTTGCGTTGTCAGGGACGCGGACCGAGCTAAGGATATCGTCGGGCGGATGCGTGATCAGATCAAGAAAGTGCCGCCTCGAAAAGAGCGCTTTGGCCTCAATGAAGCGATTGAAGAGGTGATTGTGATGCTGCGAGGCGCAATCGCCAAGAATAGAATCGCAGTCAGTACCTACCTGATGGATGGGTTGGTTCCTATCCGGGGCGATCGTGTTCAATTACAACAAGTCCTCTTGAACTTGATCCTGAATGCGGTCGAAGCCATGATCTCTGTTGAGGATGGCGCGCGAGACTTGTCGATTAGAACCGAGAAAAGTGAGACGGGTGGCATCCTCTTCGCAGTGCAAGATTCAGGGCCCGGTATTGATCCAGGAAATCTCGAACGCGTTTTCGAACCCTTTTACACCACAAAGACGAGCGGAATCGGGATGGGTCTGTCAATCTGCCGATCGATCATCAACGCCCATGGGGGCCGATTGTGGGTAGCTCCCAACGAGCCTCGGGGGGCCGTATTTCAGTTCACCCTGCCGGCGCAAGAGGACTCATGAATTCTCTTCAATCGGCTTACCGGGCTGCAGAGCCGAACGCAGGCACCGTTCGAGATGGTCGTCGTCCACCGGCTTGCTGAGGTAGCAAACGACCCCGTCCTTTAGGGCCAGGTCCCTGACGACCTCATCGGGGTATGCGGTAACGAGGATGGTCGGGATCGCGTACCCTGCATCGACCAAATGCCTGTGCAGCTCGACTCCACTCATTCCGGGCATATGGACGTCGGTGACCAAGCAGGCGGTTTCAGGCAATCGGCGCGATGCCAGGAAATCGGCCGCTGACGGAAACGCTGCGACGGTGTAGCCCAGCAACGTTACGAGTGTTCGCATTGACTCACGAAAGGGCCCATCATCGTCAACAATAGATATCAGTGTACGGTTCAACATTGTCGCTTCCAGGCGCCTTCCTGGCTCCCACCATACTGGCGCCCAGTACCTCGCGCCTGCATGCAACGTTGTAATGTCAGGGAGACAGCCTAACAAAGCAATGCCGGCGTCCCTAAGCGATGGCTTAGGCCTCCGGCTATCCGATTAGGTAACAGAAACTGTTCATCTCGACGGATTGCGCGTAAGATTAGACTATTCTGGGGAAGGATAGGGCCCATTG
Organism: Bradyrhizobium erythrophlei; assembly: GCF_042430365.1. Classification (GTDB taxonomy): domain Bacteria; phylum Pseudomonadota; class Alphaproteobacteria; order Rhizobiales; family Xanthobacteraceae; genus Bradyrhizobium; species Bradyrhizobium erythrophlei. Next base: position 286,514 of record NZ_JBHMET010000229.1, on the reverse strand, counting down.
AACGCAGGATACCGGGGATGGGTGACGCTAATCCCAGTGTCTTCGTCATCGATGACGATCCCGCGTTTCGCGACTCGGTCGCGCGGCTGTTGCGGACGGTCGGGCTGCATTCCCGGGAATTTTCGTCTGTTCCCGATTTTCTCAACGCCGATCCGCCAGAGGGACCGACTTGCTTGGTGCTCGACGTACGAATGCCGGGACGAAGCGGTCTTGAGCTTCAGCGTGACCTTGCCGCCGCGAACAGGCAAGTGCCAATCATCTTCATCACAGCGCACGCCGACGTGCCGATGACCGTGCAAGCGATGAAGGGCGGTGCTATAGAGTTCCTCACAAAGCCGTTCCGTGATCAGGACCTCCTTGACGCTGTCGAAGCCGGCCTCGCTCGCGATCGTGCCCGTCTGGAGAGTGATAGGGCATTGGCTGCGCTCAGGGAGCGCTTCGACACGCTGAGCTCCCGCGAGCGTGAGGTCATGTTTCATGTCGTGGCCGGTCGCCTGAACAAACAGATTGCCAACGATATCGGCATTGCCGAATCCACGGTGAAGGTGCATCGCACCAACCTGATGCGGAAGATGAAGGCGCGCTCGCTTCCCGAACTCAGCCGGATGGCGGACGTCCTCAATATGAGGCCACAGCAGCCGCAGAAGTCCTGAGCCGGCCTAAGACCATCCTCCTCGCGTGCGCTCAAGGGCATTGCGCGCAAATTCCATCTGCCGCGTTTGCTACTTTGTCCGCCCTTACCAGCTCATGCGCATAGCGGATGCAGAAGCACGACGTCTCGCGCTCGCGTCGTTGCTAAGCGATGGCTTAGCTTAGGCGACCACAAGCGAACCTCGCACCACCCAGCGCCCAATCGACTGCGGCGGGTCAAACGATCAGCATCCCCGGACGTGGCTACCGCTTCGTTTCCTCATTCGATCGAGCGGGGCACGAGAACTAAGCTCGGATGACCGAGCATACGCAAAGTTCGGGAGTGACTACTTTGGTCGCGACGATAAACGAGCAAAGCTGATGAGCAATCTAACCTTCGATGCGTTGGAGACTCGGCTAGTCGCGCCTGCCGCACGCCAGACCTGCTTGCCGGTCGCCGATCGGCGTCCTCTGTCTGACACGCGTCTGGATTCTTCGGTGTATGCCTACCAGGACTGGGAGATTGATCTCGCGCGGCGGGAACTCCGATTGCGCGGCGCCCCGGTCCCGATAGGCAGTCGCGCCTTTGAAATCATTGAGGTGTTGGTTGATGCCGCAGGTGACACGATCAACAAGTACGAACTGATGGATCGCATCTGGCCGGGAGCAGTTGTCGAGGAAAATACGCTGCAGTTCCACATATCAGCGATCCGGAAGGCCTTTGGGCCTGATCGTGGGATGCTGAAGACGGCATTCGGGCGGGGTTATCGTCTCCTCGGCAACTGGGCGGTCAGGGAAGAGAGCGCTCCGGCTCATACGGGTGCGTTTGAACAGCCACACGCTGCGGGCCAGCCGCTTTTGAACAATCTGCCCGCTGCGGTGTCCGAGCTGATCGGCCGTGCCGCTGCCGTCAAACAGCTGCAGGATCTTCTGTCCGCTTATCGGGTGGTCACGCTGACCGGGCTCGGAGGGGTTGGCAAAACCGCACTGGCGCTTGAAGCAGCGCGCGGCTTTTCCCTGACCTTTCAAGGTGATGCCGTGCTGGTCGAGCTCGCTTCGCTGTCGGATCCCAGCTTGGTGCCGTCGGCCGTCGCGACCTGCCTCGGCCAGCAATTGGGCGGCCATCAGATTACCCCGCGCTCTGTCGCGCAGGCGATCGGCCGAAAGAGACTGCTTCTGGTGCTGGATAACTGCGAGCATCTTATCGAAGCCGCAGCGCAGCTCGCGGAGACGCTCGTGCGCATGTGCCCGGGAGCATCCATCCTGGCTACGAGCCAAGAGCCTTTGCGTGTCGAAGGCGAGTACGTCTATCGCGTGCCGCCGCTTGACGTGCCACCACCCGACCGCGACTCGCGCGATGCGCTACAACACAGCGCCGTACTGCTTTTCATAGCCAAGATCCGGCATCATTCAAACATTTCGCCGCAAGAGGAAAACCTTTCAGCAATCGCGGCAATATGCCAGCACCTCGACGGCATACCGCTCGCCATTGAGTTTGCGGCAGCGCGTGCGGCCACGCTCGGCGTTCAGCATGTCGCCGCCCGTCTGAGCGATCGTTTCGCTCTGTTGGCCGGAGCTCGACGCACCGCGTTGCCCCGGCATCAAACGCTGCGCGCGACACTGGACTGGAGCTATGAGCTTTTGTCTGAGAGCGAGCAGCGTTTGTTGCGTCATTTGGCGGTCTTCCCTGGCGGTTTCACGGTCAAGGCAGCGGCCGCGATGGTCGGAGCCGGCGAAAGTGAAACGCTTGAAGAGCGCATCTCAAGTCTGGTTTGGAAGTCGCTCCTGACATTGGTTCGATCGACAGATGAACCTCGCTGGCGCCTCCTCGAGACGACACGCGCGTATGCACTCGAAAAGCTGGCCGAGCACGGTGAAGCGGAACAGGCTGCTCGTCGGCAAGCGGAGTTCCTTCGCGATTTGTTCGCGCCATCTGAGGACACACCGCTGGTAACTCTTGATGACCTCCCCCGCTACGTCCGAGAAATCGACAACGTTCGCGCAGCGCTCGATTGGGCATTCTCTCGCAGCGGGGATAAAGCTGTGGGCATTGCTCTTACGGCCGCTTACGCGCCTGTATGGTTACATCTGTCGTTGATCGCCGAATGCCGGGATCGTGCCGAGCGCGCCCGAGACAACTTTGGAGCAGCTTGCGACTTAAGCCCAAAGCTCAAGGCGCAGCTGCTGACAATACTTGGCCTTGTGCTGGTGTACGCGGGGGGACGGGGGGAAGAGATCGAATTGGCATTGACGGAGGCTCTCAAGATCGCGGAGAGCCTCGATGATCCGGAAGCGCAGCTACAGGCGCTCTATATGATTTGGATCCATAGGTTCATCAACGGCGAACTCCGCACCACCCAGAAGGTTGCCGAACGGGTCGCTCTCGTCGCGCCACGCACGGGTGACCCTGCTGACACGCAGGTTGCCGACCGGCTCCTGGGAAGTACGAATCATTACGCAGGCAATCATCGACAGGCCCAACACCATCTCGAGTCTGCGCTCAACCGTTACACCGCACCAAGCGGTCGACGGCGCGCAATGTGGCTTCATTACGATGGTCGCGTGTTACCCCAGGCCCGACTGGCACGCACTCTTTGGATGCGCGGGTTTGCACGCAGGGCCCTTCAGGTCGCTAAGGCGAGCCTAGAGCAAGCGCAAGTCATTGATCACAAGCCATCGATGTGTTTCGCCCTCGGGGAGGCCGTGTGCCCCCTTCACCTTATGGCCGGAGATATCGCGGGGGCCACTCAGTATATCACGATGCTTTCCCAACTTGCGTCACAGCACCGCTTCCCCTGGATACGATTCGCGCATTGCCTTCAGGGCGCGCTGTTGGTCAAGCGCGGTGATGCTGCGCAAGGTTCAACGCTGCTTCGCTCTGGGCTTGAAGAGTTCGGCAGCGCTGGTCAGACACTACATGGTTCCGCATCCGTCGTAGACTTCGCTGAGGCGCTGGCCTCCCTTGGGAATTTGGTGGAAGCCTCGACTGTCATCGACAGCGCGCTCGCCCGATCAAGGCATGAAGGCGTCCTCTGGCACGTGCCTGAGCTGTTACGAATGAAGGGAGAATTGGCTATCCAACAATTTGACGATCGATCATTCTTGGCTGCTGAGCGACTCTTGTCGGAAGCTATTGAGCTGGCGGGGGTACAAGCCGCCTTGTTTTGGCAGTTGCGGGCTGCCGTGAGCCTTGCTCGTTTGAAGGTGCGTCAACATCGGGAGATCGAAGCACGTACGCTATTGGCTCCGATATGCGGGGCGTTTGTCGATGAACTCGAGTTTTCGGATGTCCGAATTGCGAGGAAGCTTTTGAACAGCTTGCCCGCCGGCATCGCCGGATAGGTGCCATGGCGCAATCATCTGGAAGTTCCTTCAAGCCGACGAAGCTGCAAGCTTCGTCCCGAGCTTGTTTTCGACGGATGGATCAGAACGCAGTGTGGAGACGTTCCCCAGGACTGCAAGGGACCGGCTCATGCCAGCATGTATCTGTCAAGATCCCAACACGGCACCGAGGTATCAACGTAGACAAACGTGCCCTTGTCCTTCGCCTCCTGCGCCGCCGCGAGGAGCCCGCTCATCGCAGCGCTATAAAGGGAACTGGCGAGGGTGATGCGGCGTACGCCGACCGCCTCAAGCTCCGCGACGCAGAACGATTTGCCAGGAATGCCAACCATGAAGTTGAAGGGCTTGGTGATCGCGGCGCAGACTGCCTTCACCGAGTTGAGGTCCGGCAAGCCCGGCGCCATCAGCACGTCGGCGCCCGCCTTTTCGTATGCCTGCAAGCGCCGGATCGCGTCCTCGAGATTGGTATGGCCGTGAAGGAAGCCATCGGCGCGCGCGGTCAGCAAGAAGGGAAATCCAAGCCTGCGCGTGGCTTCGATCGCTGCCGCGACGCGCTCGGTCGCTTCGCCGATGTCGAACAGTGCGTCCTCTCTGGGTCCGTGGGTCGCATCTTCGATCGACGCGCCGACGATGCCTGCGGCTGCAGCCTGACGGTACGTTTCGGCCACCTCTCTCGGCGTGGCACCGAACCCGTTCTCGAGATCGGGCGAGACAGGAAGATCCGTGGCGCCGGCGATGGCACGGGCGTGCGCCAGCGCCTCCTCGCGGGTGATCGCGTGGTCCCGCCTGCCATAAACATTGGCCGATGCCCAACTCGATGTGCCGATGGCGGAAAAGCCTAAGCCCGTTAGAATGCGCGCCGATCCCGCGTCCCAGGCGTTGGCCATGATAAAGGCTCCCGGCCCTTGATGGAGCGCGCGGAAGGCATTGCCCTTGTCGAGCTGAGTGACCGCCATGGTGATCTCCTCTTTCTGGTAGCCTACGCGGTTTCAAAATCCTTCAGACAGGTTGCACTTTCGATCCAATGGTAACGAGGTAGGGGTGATATCCATTTCAACGTCCTCAACCTAAACCCGACGCTGTTTCGGCGGAAGCTGTCAGTCGCTGCGCGATGTCGTGGGACGGCATCAGCGTCGAGATCATCCAGTCCATTACGCCACGACAAGGTCGAGTTTCGCTTCCGTGGGTCCTGGCCATCGCGATCGGCCTGATGAATGCCTATAACTAGCAATCAGCTTTCGAACACGCCGCGGGCTGCACTCGAGAAGTAGGATTGAACGGCGCCCGGAGCCGCGAAACGCTCTCGCCGACAGCGAGCTGAGGTTGCGCAGCGCTCGCCGCGAAGCACACCAACCCGGGAGATAGTCATGAAGATATTCGTTGCAGGCGCCACGGGCGCCATCGGCTTGCCGCTGGTGCGCGCGTTGTGCACGCTCGGCCATCAGGTGACCGGCATGACGCGCGCTGGACGGGGCGTCGATCGTCTACGCGAACTCGGCGCCGAGGAGCCCCGTGCCGCCGATGCCTTCGATCCGAAGGCGGTGCGGACTGCGATCGAGGCGGCCTCGCCGGATGTGGTGATCGACCAGCTCAGCTCGCTTCCCGCCAATCCCGCCGACATCCTTAAGTCCATACCCAACGATACCCGCCTCCATCGCGAGGGAGGTGGCAACCTGCTGGCCGCAGCTCAGGAGCTGGGCGTCGGCCGCTATATCCTGCAGTCGAAAGGCTTCTACCTTGATGCGCCTGCCGGACAGCTTGCCCACGAGAGCGCCAAGCTCCGGTACGACGCACCTGGTGTGATCGGCGAGAGCACGCGTACCATCGGCGCCTATGAAGATCGCGTCCTTGCCTCGCCGCCGCTGGATGGGGTCGTCCTGCGCTACGGCTTCTTCTACGGTCCTGGCACCTGGTACCGGCCGGGCGGCGCGGTTGCGGATCAACTCCGCAAGGGCGAGGCTTCGATTATCGGCGAAGGGAATGCCAACTGGTCGTTCGTTCACATCGATGACGCGATCGCCGCGACCGTTGCCTCGCTGACGGCAGAGCCGGGGGTCTACAATATCGTCGACGACGATCCTCTGTCCGTCGCCGAATGGTTGCCGGCCTTCGCCCGCTGGGTCGATGCTCCAGAGCCACCGCGCGTCAGCGTGGAGGACGCTCTGAAGGCCGCCGGCGCGGAAGCCGTCTACTTCCACACACGTCTGACGGGAGCCGCAAACAGCCGGGCCAAGGCGCAACTTGGGTTCACGCCGCGGCCGCTCTTATGGAAGCCTCATCTACGGCGTGGACTCAAAGGCGCGTAGCCAGATGCGAATGGCTGCCAGTTTGACGAAGACGAGGTAGTTGGCTGCGAGTTTGTCGTAGCGGGTGGCGATACGCCGGCATTGCTTGATATTGTTGAAAAACCGTTCGATCAAGTTGCTCGCGCGATACAGATATGGGCTGAAGCAGCCAACCAGCAACATCCGGACGAGCAGCTCGGGATCAATCGAAGGCCGGCCAGTAGAGCTGTAAAATGGCGCCAAGTGGCTTCGAACGTCTGACAAATTACGGCATTCGTTCCGAACGGCGGTTGTGCGAGGAGGTTCACCTGAACCTCGCTTACCGCTAGTTCTGTCGGCTCGGCCTCGACGGCGAGGTGCCGGACCACTCGACCTTCTCCAAGAACAGGCATGGCCGCTTCCGCGATTGCGATCTGCTACGAAAGGTGTTCGAGACCGTGGTCCGAGCTGTATGGCAGAAGGGTTGGTCGAGGGAGCCGCTTTTGCGGTCGATGCCAGCCTGATTGCCGCCGATGCCAACAAGCAGCGTTCTGCTGCTGGGTTTGACGATGTTGACTGGGAGGCCATCGCCAGGACACGCCGATCCGTCCGCGAATATTTGGGGCGCGGCGAGCGAGACGGTACCGAAGTTTATCTCCAAGTCGGATCCGGCCGCACAATGGACCGGCGCTCACAAAGGGCATGCCTTCTTTGCCTACGCCGACAACTACCTGATCGACCTGAAGGCCGCGATCATCATCGATGTCGAGGCGACGCGAGCTATCCGGCAGGCCGAGGTCGGTGCGGCACGCAGAATGATTGAGCGCGCCGAAGGGCGCCTCGAGCTCTGTCCCGAGCGCCTGGCCGCCGACAGTGCATACGGTTCAGCCGAGATGCTGGGGTGGCTCGTTAATGAGCATGCGATCGAGCCGCACATTCCAGTGTTCGATAAGTGAGCCCGCGCCGATGGGACGTTCTCCCGCGAAGACTTCGCCTACGATCAGGAACGCGATCTCTACGTGTTGTCCAGCCGGCAAGGTGATGAGCTCTACCGGAACTCTGGTGAATGACGGGGCAACACTGCTCTACCGCGCCAGCAAGCATGACTGCGATGCTTGCGAACTGAAGCCGCGGTGCTGCTCGAAAATGCTTGCCCGCAAGGTCCCGCGTTCAATCCACGAAAAGGCCCGAGACGTTGCGCGCAATATCGCGAAGAGCGACGCCTATGTCAGGTCGCGCCGTGAACGGAAGAAGATCGAAATGCTGTTCGCGCAACTGAAGCGCGTCCTGCGCCTCGACCGGCCAGGCTGAGAGGTCCATTGGCGCTCGGGACGAGTTTCCTCCTGGCTGCCACCGCCCAGAGGCTCGACTTGATCGCATTGACGAGCGCGAGGGAGCTACCAACAACCGAGACGCAGATCTCGTTTGTCGGCATGGCAAGTGAGCCTGCCTTCATGCCCTTCGTGGGTTAGCGGCCTGAAGAGATAGGCCACAAAGGGCGCACTCGGTCGGCGGGCCTTGGGGGCTATCGAACGGTCTTCGTCAGTACTCGCCACCATTCTTATCAAGCAGTTCAAAGCGCTCAGAAGAGCTCCTTTCCCCTAAGCTCCCCTGCCATCCTGTTTACCAATCACGCAGCGCCATGCCGCCAGGCGCTCAGCCGGATGCTGGTTCATCCACTCGGCGATCTGCGGAGCGCCCATCAGGCAGGACTGCATCGAGACGTCAGCGAAGTCCGAGGTGGTGACGGTCTGCTCGTGGCAATTTGCTGGAGAGGAGAGACTGCAGAGCACGGCGATGATCTTGATCACGACAGGCGACCCCCGTCGCTGCGACGGGCATTGGCGCCGCTGACCGTATGACTTGTCGGTGCCTTGTCCTGCTGCTCGCTAACCGGATCAGCCGGCGGGAAGATGCTGTAATATATCGCACGGGCTTCTCGAACTAAGCGAGCTCGCTCGTGCTCAGACTTTGAGACAAATCGAATAACTTCGCCCATGTTAGCTCCAAGCGTTTCTGGTCCACCGTGAGATGATGGAAATCATTCCATTCTGACGTAGTATCTCCACTCAAACTTTGAAGCTGTGCAAGCGGTAACGAGGGAATAAAAAGCGCGTGACTGGGTGTGCGCAGGGATCCTGAAGTCACTGACATTTCTTCTGCAGGATGGATGGGCTGCGAAGCAGCCCATCAGCTCATGTAAGCTACTCGCGTTCAGCTCGCAGCCGATCGAGCGAACGCTTTGGCTGCATCAGCATGCGAAGCTTTCTCAGCTCGCCGCTCGTAGTCGTCGGCAAGGGCTTTGATTTGACTCGCTATTGCACTGTCGGTCATGGTTCGGGCAGTGCGAAGCAAAGTCTGTGCTGTTTCCAGATATTCCTTGCCCCGTTGTGAGATCCGGAACGTCATAGGGCCCTCGCGCGGTTCCCGGGCAACTGATCGAAGGCGATCTGGAGCCAAGGCAGCCAGGTGCGATCGCTTTCCTGGCGAGCTCTGAAGCGTTCGACACACTTCTTTGAACAAAGGGGAGTCCGCCACGAGTGGTACCGAACGAGACCAAACTTGCCATCACAGACCGCGCATCTCGTGGCGCTGCCATGTCTAAGATTTTCGGAGAGGTTGGGCATTGTTGTCTCCTCTATCGTAGCTGTTCTGTTCGTCGATCGTCCTCTTCCAACTGTTGCGCTTGATGAGCTGCGCGCTTTTCAGACGCATGCAGCCTAGGACGATCCAGATCAGCGGCTCAATTGCACCCAGGTAGACGTCGGACATCTAAAGTGGTCATGGGAACTATCCGAAGGGACTATGGCGCTCGACCCAAAAGCCGACCTTTTCCGCAATGGGGTCAAAATTGGGCGGAAGATGTCAAAGCGCACTCTAGGTTGGAGCCGAGAGTTGGACGAGCCGATCGTGTGCACGGACAGCGCGTGGCGACCTTTCCGGCATGAGCGGCATTCCGGGTTGGGTTGGCGGCCCCCCAATGTGGCCGAGGACGAACTGGTCCCCGTTGTCGGGCCGAACGGCGCGGGCAAGACGACCCTGGTCAATCTGCTCACTGGGCTGATCGTGCCGACCGAAGGGGAGGTATTGTTAGGACGCCCGGGATGATGACGTGGTGAAAATGGGCAACGAGGAAGAGACTGTTGTGCGCTGATCTGGGTTGCCATCATTGAGACGTTGGTCAACGGGAATCCAGTGCCGAATTCCCACGTTCATCCGGGTTAGTCGAATCGGCGCAAATGCTGGAGATCCCGGTGCGCATCACCGAAACTCTGTACGTTAGTAGGTCTTAAGGATCGCAAGCTCACCGGCATCCGCGCGCTTCTTTGCACCGAGCAGGATTTCTCTCATTTGCTTGATTACAGGGGGCTCGAGTGCCTCGATTTTCGCGGCCACTTGCGGATCGAGGATACCTTTGCGGCCGTAGCGTCCCCGCACATCGCTGGCGTGTCCCAAGATCCGATCGCGTGTGCGCTGGGCAATGGCGTCATTGTCGAGCCAGTCCGCCATGAGAGCATGAGATGCCTAGTGCTGTACAGGGACAGGTCAGCCCGGGTCAACTCAAGCAGCTTTTTTACGTATTGCCAGGATTTGCTGAGCGGTTGTGACCAACGCACAGTTCCATCTTTTCTGGCGTAGGCTTCCCATTCCGGGAAGAGACGCCCCTCTCCCTTGTCCATCAGTTCTTGCATTCGATCGAGCAGACCCAGCTCGATCAATAGGGGATGGATAGGAATTACGCGACCAGCGGCATTCGTTTTCAGGTTGCGCAGATCTTTCACTGCAACGCGGCCGCCTCGCGCATCGAACGGCCTGAGATCGAAGTAATAGAATTCGCCGTCCGTGCGGATATCAGCGCATTTTAGCTGGCCGACTTCACCGGGACGCATGCCGGTTAAAGCACAAATCAAAAAGCCCCAGTAGATTGCCGATTGAACAAAGTAATTTCCCGGCTTCCACACGTGTGTCCGGTTGCGGCAGCCAGTGAATAGCGGGAGAGCGAAGAGAGCCAACAGCTCGTTGTCCTCAAGCGCGTCACGTGGCAAACTCGCCATATTATTGGGATCGATGCACTCGAATTTCGGCCTTGGCCCTCCGTAAAAGTTATTCGCGATCGCCCAATCCAGAAATTTATGCAAGCCGCCCCAATATTTCGATTTTAGGGTTTTCTGAGTGATGAGCGTAAGTTTCTTCCAGCCGTTCTGCTGCGCGTATTCGAAGCGGCCGAATAGCGTCTCGGCGGTTTCCGCCGGGATGTTCTTGGTCTTGGGAATGTCGGGAAGTGCTTCGTCGAGCCGCCGCCAATCCTCCGCTTTGACGGAGCAAAACTGAGGATCGCCCAAGATTTGGACGGCGAACCTGACCACAGGCTCGGCTTCATGCCGACCTTTGGTGGTGTGCTGGCGCTTGGGGTCGACGGGCTTTAGAAATTCGGCCAGCGCATCAGACATTCGTGTGTCCGCCGCTTTTGCGGTCTCCACTGTCGGCTTTTCTTGCGGGTTGGGGGGCGCCGGCTCGAAGCGTGTGGCATTTGACGTGCCGATCCGCTTCGCGATTTCGTCCTGCACGATCCGCTCGATTAGGGGCAGGGGATCGATGTGGGAAAGGGGCGGGGAGTTCGACCAGGCGTCGACTTTTGTAGGATCATCTCGCTCGTTGGCGCGCCCGGTCTCGTAAGCGCGGCGTTCGGCCCCCTTGGCAATACGGGACTCGGCCGACTTGTTCTGGTCGACAAAGTCCACCCACCTGCTGGCGAAGCCAGGAAACTGGCGCGCGAAATGATAGCCCCGCTCTTGGGCACGGCTCATAAAATTTCTGATCTGGTGTTCGAAGGCCAGGCGTTCGGCCAGCCGCTGCGGGGCTAGCGCGACCGCAGTGATCCGGCAAGCAAGGTTCGGCCGTGGTCGGGCCTCGCTAGTTGCTGGCACCGCTCAAGCCGCACGCCGGCGGTCGTGGTGCGCGTCAGCGAGGTGCCGATTCTGTTGCAAAAGTCGGCTGTAACCGACGGATGTCTTTCGGCCATTCGGTAAGGCCGACCGGCTTTGATCCGCCGACCCTGACGCTCTCAACGCAACTCCTACGCTACGCAATGCACAGAGCATGAGCGGGCGGTGGTCGCGCAACGAGCGACGCGAGGCGCCTCGGATTTTGAGCGATGGCAGCCAGAACAAACTCGTCCTGGGCGCCTCGTGGGCCACGAAGCCGAAGCCGACCAAGCCTCAGGATGCGCTTCAAGTGCGCAAACCGCATCTCGATCTTCTTGCGCTCACGTCGCGACGTCTCGAAGCCCTCGGTGCCAGCGAGCGACCGGGCGACGTCCCGGGCGTGCTCATGTATGTCGCGCGGGATCTTGCGCGATGGTTCTTTTGGACAGCACTGCGGTTTAAGCGGGCATGCGTCGCAGTCGAGCTTGCTCGCACGATACAGAAGCGTTTTGCCCTCGTGCACGGTGCCGCTCGTCCCTAGCCGCTTTCCGCCCGGGCAGTGGTAGACGTCGCTGGTCGGATCATATCGAAAGTCGCTGCGCGAGAAGGTACCGTCATCTCGCTTCGACTTGTCGAACACGGGGATATGTGGCGCGATGCCCTTCTCCTCGACCAGCCAGTTCAGCATCGGAGCCGCCCCGTAAGCAGTATCCCCGACAAGCCGCTCCGGCTTGAGACCAAAACGCTCCTCTGTTCGTTCGATCATTGTCCTCGCCGCTCCGACCTCGGCCTGGCGAATGGATCGGGACGCCTCGACATCAACTATGACGCCGAACTTCACGTCGATGAGATAATTGTCGGAGTAAGCGAAGAATGCTGGTCCCTTGTGAGCTCCGGTCCACTGGGCCGCGGGATCGGACGGCGAGATGAACTTCGGGACAACGTCACTGGCCGCACCCCACGCCGTATCGTCGAGGGTTGCCAGATACTCCTTCACCGCGCGGCTTGACCTCGCCGGATCGCGATCCCTGCGCCAATCCTGACCCGCGATCGAGCGCTGCTTGTTGGCATCTGCCTGGATCAGGCTCGCGTCTACCGCAAAACCTTCGCCACCAACCAGACCGGCCACAATGCACGCCTCGACGATATGTTCGAATACGCGACGAACGACATCTCCCTCGCGGAAGCGCTCATTGCGGGCCCGCGAGAAGGCCGAATGATCCGGGATAGCATCCTCGATACCGAGCTTGCAGAACCACCGATAGGCGAGGTTCACCTGCACTTCACGGCAGAGCAGCCGCTCCGAGCGGATCGCGAAGACATACCCCACGATCAGCATCCGGATCATCAGCTCCGGATCGATCGACGGGCGACCCATCGACGAATAATGAGGAGCAAGTTCGCTGCGAAGCCAAGACAGATCGAGACCAGTGTCGATCTTCCGCACCAGATGATCTTCGGGAACCGCGTCGCTGAGATGAAACTCGTAGAACAGTTGACCTTGGTCACTCTTCAGACGGCCCATCATGGATCGACCTCGTCGCGATTCGCGTCAACACAACGGAATCACGCTTGCCGGCTCGTCTCAACCGACTTTTGCAACAAAATCGGCCCTTTGCTGTTCGCGACCAGGAGGCGTGCTCCGCTTACCTGTGTATCGATAGCGGCGCATCACACAATCGAATCCAAGCTAAGTGTGAGCGCAGCTCCGCCATCGATGGGCCTTTGTAATTCGGCTTCGATGGCGGAGCGCACGGCAAACGCCGATCTAGACTGTCGCTTCCTTACGGATACCGATGCGTTCTAAGCGCGTCTTTTCGGACTCGGGCAGCGCCGCTTGCCATTCAGCTTCCTTTCCGTGCAGGGGGAGCACGCGACCGAATTCGACCATTTGGCCGGGAGGAAGTTCAGACAGATAGACCCAAACGCAGTTCGTTTTCATCTGCGACGCGATCGCGACATCGGCCGTCAGCCTGGTTATAAGTGCGTTCTTCATCTCGGTCGGACGGCCATCGCGGATCGTGCCGTGCACAAATATGTGATCGGAGTTAAGCTTCGTGCCACCGAGAAAATAGTTGCCGGGCTTCACCTCGTTAAACGTGACCTGAGCGAAATAGTAGGGCGCTCCGGTCGAATCACCGTGAGCGCGTGTCACAGCTTCCGCGATCTCGCTCTTCTGCGACTCGCTCAGTCGCCCTTCCACGCATGTGACGATATAGCTGGGCATTCTAGTCTTCCTTTCGTTTGACTGCTTTGAAAATCGACTATGATTTAGAGAGTGTAGTGCGCCGCTTATCCCGATGGACGAACGTTACCTTGTGCTAGGCGGGTTTCGTCCGGTGGCCCCGCCATCTGAGATCGAATTTTGCGCGACGTCCGCTGGGTCGCCTTTCGTCGCGGACGCCGTCGTAGTTGTCGTCTGCAAGTCGTGTGGCACAGCTCGAACCACATCAATCCGCTGATTGTTGATCCAAAGGACGGCCCTTGGTCTCTGGTAGGAAGAAGAAGCCGATCACCAGCGATACGGCTGAGATCACGATCGGATACCAGAGGCCAGCGAACATATTGCCGTAGGCGGCAACGAGCGCGAAGGAGGTCGTAGGCAGGAAACCACCCAACCAACCGTTACCGATGTGATACGGGAGCGACATCGCCGTATAGCGGATGCGAGTCGGAAATAACTCCACCAACGTCGCGGCGATCGGCCCATAGGTGACGGCGACCAATCCGACGAGCATCACGAGAATCAATAGAGTCATGGGATAGTTGATCCGCGCGGGATCGGCCATGAGCGGATAGCCCGCGGCCGCGATCGTTTCTCCGAGCGACTTCTTGAATTCAGCGTTCTTCTTCGCCGCATCACCGGCGGGCAATCCCGACGCCTCGAAGCTCTCCACGCTCTTGTCGCCGACCTTGATGACGGCGACGGATCCCGCGGGTCCTGCTTCGTTTGCGTAACTCACGCCGGCACCGGCAAGGAACGACTTGGCGATATCGCAAGAGTGAGTGAATTGTGCCGTCCCAACAGGGTTAAACTGGAACGAACACTGCGCAGGATCGGCCACTACTGTGACGGGAGCATTCTGCTGAGCTTCGAACAGGGCAGGATTGGCGTAACGCGTCAACCCGTGGAAGAGCGGGAAATAAAGGACGATCGCCCCGAGGAAACCCAACAGGATAACGGGCTTTCGGCCGATGCGGTCTGAGAGCGCGCCACTGAGCAGCAGCAGTGGCGTACCGATCACCGATGCCGCTGCAATCAACAGATTTGCGGTGACGGGCTCGACCTTGAGCGTCTGTGTAAGAAAGAATAGTGAATAGAATTGACCAGTGTACCAGATAACCGCTTGGCCCCCGACCAGGCCGAACAACGCGACGAGCGCGATCTTGCAATTGGACCAGCGTCCAAAGGCCTCGAGGATAGGAGCCTTCGAAGTCTTCCCTTCCGACTTCATCCGTTGGAAGAGCGGCGATTCTGTCAATGAAAGACGGATCCAAACGGAGATGCCGAGCAGGGCGAGGGAAACGATGAACGGTACGCGCCAGCCCCAGGCAGCGAATTCGCTTTCCCCGATCGTGATACGGGTCACCAGGATGACGAGGAGGGAGAGCAAAAAGCCAAGCGTCGCAGTCGTCTGGATCCAGGCCGTGTACGCGCCCCGCTTGTGGTCAGGAGCGTGCTCGGCCACGTAGGTCGCGGCGCCTCCGTACTCGCCGCCCAACGCCAGCCCCTGAAGCAGGCGTAGAGCAATCAGTGCGGCCGGCGCGGCGACGCCAACGCTCGCGTATGTGGGCAGGACACCAACGACGAAGGTCGACAGACCCATGATAACGATCGTGATGAGGAAGGTGTATTTGCGGCCCACCATGTCGCCGATGCGGCCAAAGAAGAGAGCGCCGAAGGGCCGGACGGCAAAACCAGCCGCGAAAGCGAGTAGGGCGAAGATAAATCCGGCGGTTTCGTTTACGCCGGAAAAGAACTGTTTGCTGATAATCGTCGCCAGCGAGCCATATAGATAGAAATCATACCACTCGAAGACGGTGCCGAGCGATGATGCGAAGATGACCTTCGCTACATCGCTGCTTATGCCTTTGGAGATTCTTCGCTCGCTAATTGCAGTGACCGTCATTGTCGTTCCTCCATGATTGATTGAAGAATCTTCTGATTTTTGATTGGCCCGACACGGGGCCTGGTCCGCTCCTCCTTGCCTTGCCTTGCGCGCGAGTTGCTTGTATACACAACTACATGAGCGAAGGTCGGCCAGGAGCGACCGAAATGACTCTTGAGTCTCTTGAGTTAGTTGCGTGTACACGCAACTAACTCAAGAGTCAAGCGGATGCGAAGAGCGTCCAAGTGCGTGTATTTTCGGCTTTGAGAGCCGGAGGAGCGGCTAGATGAAACAGATGTACACCGATTGCTATTGCACTCAGTTGAGGAGGGCATCGAGCAATTTCACCAAGATCTACGACGACGCGCTCCGTCCGCAGGGATTGCGCATCACACAGTTTTCGATGCTCCGCGGCCTGGCGAGGCTACACGAGGCGACATTGACCGCATTGGCGGACGAACTTGCACTTGAGCGGTCTACGATGTCGCGAGGCGTCAAGCTTCTCATCGACGCCGGTTGGATCGACTATTCAGCGGGCGCGGACGATGCGAGAGAGAAAATCCTGAAGTTGAGCGATCGCGGCAAGAAAAAGCTTCAGGACGCGATGCCAGCCTGGTCGAAGGCTCAGGCAAAGGTCGAGGCACACCTGAAGGAATATGTCAAATCCTCTACCAATAAGCGCCTCATTGAGGCGCTCGAGTCCCTTCAGATCGCGGAATGACGTGCGTCGGCGCGCCCGGGAGCGCGCCGACGAAATGTCAAGAGAGGGTGGGCATCACGAACTCGTTGCCCTCCATGATGCTGGTTGGCCAACGGCTCGTAACGGTCTTCAGCCGCGAATAGAACCGAACACCTTCGGGGCCATGCATGTGATGGTCTCCGAATAGCGAGGCCTTCCAGCCGCCGAACGAATGGAATGCCATTGGGACAGGGATCGGAACATTGACACCGACCATGCCCACCTTGATGCGGTTGGCGAATTCACGCGCAACGTCACCGTTTTGGGTGAAGATCGCAGTGCCGTTCCCATATTCGTTTTCATTGATCATCCGCGCGGCGGTGGCATAGTCAGGCGCGCGCACGACACTGAGGACCGGCCCGAAGATTTCATCCTTATAGATCTTCATGTCTGAAGTCACGTGGTCGAAAAGCGTGCCGCCGATGAAGTACCCGCTCTGATTGGATCGGAAATCGCGGCCGTCCACCAAGAGATGCGCGCCTTCTTCGACGCCGGACTCGACGTAGGCGCGGACCTTGTCGAGGTGTTGCCGCGTCACCAGCGGACCCATCTCGGCGTTCGTGTCACTGCCGGCGCCGATCTTCAGCGCGCGGACCTTTGGTTCCAATCTCTCAAGCAGGGCATCCGCCGTGCGCTCGCCGATCGGAACTGCAACTGAGATCGCCATGCATCGCTCGCCGGCAGAACCGAAAGCCGCGCCCATCAGCGCGTTCGTAGCCTGGTCGAGATCCGCGTCAGGCATGATGATCATGTGATTCTTGGCGCCGCCCAGGGCCTGACAGCGCTTTCCGTTCGCAGCGGCAGTTGTGTAGATGTATCGCGCAATAGGCGTGGATCCCACAAAGCTAACTGCCATCACTTCCGGGTTGTTCAGTATCGCATCGACTGCTTCCTTATCGCCGTGCACAACATTAAAGACCCCCGGGGGAAGACCGGCCTCGGTCAGCCACTCGGCAAGGAGCAACGCGGCGGAAGGATCGCGCTCGGACGGTTTAAGAATGAAGGTATTACCGCACGCGAGCGCCACGGGAAACATCCACATAGGCACCATTGCCGGAAAGTTGAAAGGCGTGATTCCCGCCACGACGCCAAGCGGCTGGCGGACGTCGTAGCTATCTACGCGCGAGCCAACGTTTTCGCTGATCGTCCCCTTCAAGAGGCTCGGCGCACCGACGGCGAATTCAACCACCTCGAGGCCACGCTGGACTTCGCCTTTGGCGTCGGAAAGGATCTTGCCATGCTCGGCTGTGATCACCGCGGCGAGCTCGTCGATGCGCTCTTCAGCAATGCGCAGAAACCGGTTAAGAATGCGCGATCGGCGCAGCGGCGAAGTGTCGGCCCACGCCGGCGCCGCTTTGCTAGCCGCGAAGACCGCGTCATTCACCTCGCTGGTGCTCGCGAGGCCGAGCTCGCCGGTCTGCTCGCCGGTGGCGGGGTTGAACACCGGAGAAGCGCGACCGCTCCGGCCGGTAACGCGGCGTCCGTCAACGTAGTGGGGTATCTGGGTTGTCATCGCATGGCTCCTCCGATCGAAATCGTGGTTGGATTTGAGCGCGAGAGACTGTTTCTCTCAATGCGAAGCATTGCGGCTCCGTTGTGCGCAAAATAGAGTGTCCTAATGGATTGGGACCGGGTGCGGATTTTCCTCGAGGTGGCGCGAACGGGTCAGATCCTCCGTGCGGCGAGGCGGCTTAGGCTCAATCATGCGACCGTCGCCCGCCAGCTCTCCGCGCTTGAGGAAGATCTGAAGACGAAGCTTGTGAATCGGGCGACGACGGGGTCATCGCTCACTCCCGCCGGCGTCTTATTTCTCGCAGCCGCCGAGCGTGCGGAATCCGAGCTTCTCCGGGCGGGCTCACAGCTTGCAGAGGCCTCGGACCGATTGGATGGCACCGTACGTGTGGGTGCGCCCGACGGACTTGGCAACTACTTCCTCGCCGCGCAGCTAGGGGCCTTCGCAGCTACCAATCCCGGCCTAAAGATCCAGCTGGAGCCGCTTCCCCGGATCTTTTCGCTGGCGAAGCGGGAGGCCGACATCGTGGTGACGCTTGAGAGACCCGAGGAGGGTAAGCTGATTTGTACCAAGCTGACAGATTACAGCTTGGGCCTCTATGCAGCCGAAGATTACATCCGGAACTCATCTCCGGTCACTTCTCCGACCGATCTTTCACAACATCTGCTCGTAACGTACATTGACGATATCATCTACAGTCCCGCTCTAAACTACGCTTCGAACTTTGATACGCTGACGAGCCACCGCTTCGAGTGCGGTAGCGTGATGGGGCAGATCGAGGCAGTCCGCGCTGGGCACGGCATCGGCATCCTTCACGACTATGCCGCCGCGCGTTATCCAGAACTACGCAGGATACTTCCGCGGGAAAATTTCGTCCGAAGCTACTGGCTAATCTCGCACCCGGACACGCATGACACACCACGCGTGCGAGCCGTGCACCAGCATATCATAACGACCGTCCGGCAGGCCAAGAGCCAATTCTTGGTGAAGCAACCTGGCGTCGAAGGTCGAAGCTAATAGAGAGCAGTCTCTGCCTTAACGTAAGGCTCATCGGTTGAATTATCAATTTGAAACCGGGTCCGAGAGGCTGTGGGCCGGATCAGGGATGAAGGCGCTGTTTCTACGTCGCAGGCGCGATTCAAGACCAGAGACCGAATTCCGGTTCGGCGGACTTCTTTGTCCATGTCTTCCTTTGGCCCGATCGCAACCAGGCTAATAGGCCAGTCGACCGCATCGCGAAGCTGGGCCTTCCATTCGTCGAAGTTTTCGACATAGTTCGCTAAAGCCCAGTTTGTTTTACCGATTGGCGGCATCATTAAGAGCGCGATATCGATGTCACTGTCATGACGAGACGTGTTCTTCGCTCGGCTACCAAACAGCCAAAGCTCTGCGACGCTCTCGTTATTGGCGGCCCAATTTTCGAGAGCTGTGACCCACTCGTCGCGCATGTCCATGGCATAAAGTTAGCACATCGCTAGTCTCCCGCACCGTCCCGCTAGGCCCCGAATATCGACGGCTTGCCAAAAAATTGCTACTTGACCCCGTTGCAACCTCTGCGAACTAGTGTCTAAAGTGGGTACCAGGGCATTTCTGGGGCAGAGAATTTTATGAAGGCTGCGCTTTTTGGCGCGTTATTCGCGCTCGCTGGTACACAGCAAGCTATTCAGTCGTGCCGCGTTCCGTGCGACGTGCGGTACGATTTGGATAGCGCTGGGCAGCCTTCTGCCGGAAACACTCCTGCTGCTGTCGTTTTTGTCGCGGCGGTCTTGTTCGGGCAAACAATGCCAACGGCAACCCCGACGGGCGTCAAATTAGTGCGCGACGGCTGGTGTCAGGTAGGTGAGTTTTCCGTTCCTTTGGCGGCCTGCCAAGCGCAACAGGATGTCTACGCACCGGACAGCGACTTCTGCATGGCCTGCTCGGCCACTACGTGGCGCGTCGACTTTCAGGACGAGCTAGTACTCCTCAACGCCCCCTGCGCCGGCCTGGATGCCACCGCATTGCCGGCGCGAAACGGCACGGCGAAGTCCGAAATGTCCAGGTCGTCGAGCTCGGCGTTGCCGTCCGTCATCCTGCGGCGGCTTGCTCAAACCGGACGTCGTGTTCGTCGGCGAGAGCGGTCCGCGCAATCAGGTCTCCTTGGCCTTGTAGCATTTGGGGCAAGCCGATAGTCCTGCGCGCGATCGCGCGCCGGGGTCCAGGGGGCTCCCCTGGCGCACTCGCCGGTTTTCCCCAACATGGCACGCGTTGGTTGGAACACCGAGCGAACGCGCCGCAGCTCCTGAATTTGATGCATGCATGTTGGCGGCGATGCGTAAGTGCGCTGTTCTAGCCCCTAAGCCCGGGAAAGATCGGTACACTTTATGATTGTCTCCCTTGTGACCCTCGGCCTTACCGGCAATTTCGACAGGCAGAGACAGAATGAATGGTCATTTACGATCACGGACAACTTTGGAAGCCTCGTTCAAAAAACGAGTGAAAGTTATTGCATGAGCCATTTGGTTAGGACCGAAGATTTCGTTTATCCGATCGCTGGGAAGGTTGGGCTCGCCAAATTGATCAAAGAATTCACCTTGATGAGCCTGTTCGAAAATCTCGACGAGCTTAACAAGGATGTGGCGACTGTGAAGAAAGGGCCGCCCAGCATGGTTCAGCAACTGCAATTCACGACGACGATCGGCGGCGGCGCTTCGCCGAAGATTGTCTTTGCGCCGAAAGGGCCCCGCTCACTCTCTCATCGACCAAGCGATTGGAGGCGAACGCCTTCGCTGTTGCGATCACCATGCTCGTTCTCTGCCGGCTCGGTGCCACCCGTAAGCGAATAGCTGGTTCGTCCTGGAGCATCTTGTTCGTGCCATCATGAGACTTCTCGTCCAGTGGCGTGGTGGCCATTTCATCGGGCTGTTCGCCTCCACGTCCGCGTCATAGAGCGCACATCGCTTCGGCGCCAGTGATTGGTGCTTCGGACGGCTAATGACGTAAGAACGCCAGCGACCGAAGCTTGGCACTGTCTGCGGAGAGAATAACATACGAATACCGAGTTCGCTCCGCGCAAACGGTTCCCGAATGCCCAGAGTGGCAGTGGGGTGATCGGTTCTCCCCTACAGTACACCAAGGAGTGCACACCATAGGCAAGGGCGGCGGCAGGCGGCGCGGTCAAGCCGACGGCCATCAAGATCAGGCTGTTTTGCGCCGACGCGCTCGCGACCGTACGGCTCGCCGCACGCGGCCCGCATGCGCTCAGCCCTGATCTGGGTCTCAGCTGGGGCGTGGCTGTCGTTGACCATGCCTGCCGGTCCGCGCCAATGAATCTGGTTCGGCCGCCAGATGCCACTCCGACGGAGTGACCGGTCGGCGACAAGATCTCAAGGTCGTGCAGTCGACAGCCTGACCGGAGAGGCAAGTGCCCGCAAGATCAGCGGTCAGGACCGGGCGGGATTGTCGGAGGGGCTGGCGGTTGATCATCACGGGGTGTCCGGCGGGGTTCACGGAGGGCCGCCCTACACGCTATAGCGTGTTTTAAACGCTATAGCGTGTGGCGCGTCTGACGCGCAAATGCATCATCCTGCCGGATGAGGCGGCAACATCCGATCCACGCAAAGCGACTGCTTGCCCGCAATTTGCGCCGGCTGCGGCTCGAGCGGGCGTGGTCGCAGGATGATCTGGCCGCCGAAGCCAAGGTGCGCCAGGCGCTGGTCAGCGCCATGGAGGTCGCCACCGCCAACCCGACTTTGGGCTCGCTGGAGAAGGTGGCGACGGCGCTGAGGGTCGAGGTTGCAGATCTATTGGCGGTGCCGGCTGTGAAGCGGGCCGGGGCGGTCTTGCGCGCCCAGCGGCCGCCAAGCCGCCGCGGGCGGTGACGGCGGCCAGGATCCCTCGCACGCGCCTTGCTGATTTCCTTGTTCAAGGCCTTTCTGTCGCCGCCGGACAAAGGCATGGGGATGCTTCGGCGCCATCAGGTGTGCTCAAACGAACGGCCGGCAGTCGTTCGCTTCGTGGCGTCCTTTCCGCTGCGTGCAAGTTCCGTTCAACGGGCGTTGTCCGACGTCCCGCCAAATGGCGCACTCACCATCCAATCGAACGGCGTCGGCTTTCTGGATCTCGCCGAGCCGACTGCATCGCCGAAAAAAGATGCAGCACGTGATCACGGATGTCGCAAAGGCGCCGCGTCCGGTTAACGGGGCCAGCCGGACGGATGTCGTCGGCGGAGGGCGTTCAAGAGCGTCCCAATACTCGGGAGGCAAATCATCGTTTGGTGCCAGGGACGCGCTGGCGGCGTGTTCCGGCCCACGGGGGCAGTTTCTCCACTTGCTTCCGGCTCGACGTGCGCGAACTCGTGGGACGGTCGTTCATGCGCCTAATTAGAACGGGGAGGCGCGCTGCCTTCGGGTCTACTGAAGGACTTGTCCGCTCGCGTTGTGATTACGGTCTTCCTTGTGTTGACGCCCGCACATCAGAGGCAGGTTAGTTCGACACGGTCGTTCGCGCTAAGGTACCGTGCGGACCTCCCACTCGGCGATGAGCCGACGGCCGCGGACTCACGCTTCGTTCATGCTCAACCCCTAGCCACCTCTTTCTGCGCGCTGAAAACAAAGATGTGGAGAACTTCGCCAGAGGGAAGCTAACTCGCCTTAGCTTCCCTCCGGCGTTTGAGGTGTGTCGTCGTGGCAAATACCGTTCGATCCAAGCAGAACGGACGCTTAGGCCGCGATGCACAAGGCGAGCTGCAGTTGGCGATAACCAGGAGAGTGAGCCATGTTGACCGAGACGTTGACGCCGGAAGATATCAAGAACTTTCTCAAGCGGTTGTCTGCCGCGATTGAGCTCGATCAGGTCAAGGTCGACGCTCTACCGCCAGAGAGTTTTTCGATTGCGTACAGCCACAGCATGTGGCGCACCTGGCGGCACGATCATCGCGTCCATATCGAGAAGTTGCTCGTTACCGCGGATGCGATTCCGCAGGTCATGCTGGAGCATGTGACTGAAATTGCGGCGGCTTATGAGCCCGCACTTGTCGGAAGCGTTGTGCTGGAATTGTTCGCCGAGGTCGTAGGCGGCAGCTGCGCGGAGGATCTTGGAACGGCGGACAAGTTCTTTGGCGCGCTGATCCAGGATATGAGTGGGCAACGCAAAGGCAACTCCCGCCACGGAGGCGCTCAAGCATCGATTCTGCAGTGGCTGCCTGCCACCGATCCGTTGCGGATCGCTCAAGATCCTGAGTGTGGATACGGGCAGTCGCAGGTCCGGTAGCGGAGCTGCAACGATGGTCATCCGACGATCAGGCTGCTGGACATCGCTCGCCTTCGCTAAGTCTAAGGCGGATATATCAGGTACGGCTCCGGACTGCGGAATTGCCTGAGCGCGTTCGGACGGCAGCGGTTCGTCCTCCGTCTCGCTTTGTAGGCGCTGAAAGCGTGACGACACGCCGCTCGTCGACGGGCTCGTCGGCAGGACAACCAGCTCGAGGCCGCGTCGGCTTTCGTCGGAAGAGAGTATCGTTTGGCGGTCGGCGACAAGGATTGGCGCTGAACCGCAAACGGGTCGATCATGACTGCCCTTTTGTTCTGGCGGTGTGTCAATGGAGATGGCACACTGATGCCTCGTCCTGCCGTGGAGGCAAGATACAAGGATTCCCCGGAGCAAGTGTGACCGACTCTGAATCCTTCGACAGAAACCAGGAACAGCTCAGGGACTTGCTCGCGCGCAAGGTCAGGGAACTGCGGCTCGCTTCGGAGATGAGCCAGCGCGATCTGGCTGATGAAGCCGGCATTCGGCAGGCGCTCATCAGCCAGATCGAACGCGGAGAAGCCAACGTCACGCTCGACTCCCTTCTGAAGATCGCTATCGCGCTGAACGTTGAGTTCACCGACCTGTTCGAGCCCGACGGTCAGGAGCAGCGCCAGCCTCGCCTTCGTTGACGTATTGAAAGCTGCGCTCCACCTCGGAGCCGAGAGCCGAGATCGGGCGGCAGCGAACCGATGCGGAGCGCCGCTCGGGATTCTCACCGGAGAACCAGCCGGCACCACCGCCGGCCCCTGAGGTCAAGCCCGGGTACAGTGCGACGCGAAAGAGCTCGGAGCTATTGTCATGCCTGGCGTGAGATGCTCCGCCGCAACCAGGTACATGATATGGAACGCGGGTGACCCGTCCGGAGCGATCAGGGCTGCCGAATTCATCGACATGGAGCACGTTCGATCGACAAACATTCCGCGCCGAACGATTTTCCACTTGCCGCGACAGATTGCCCTAACTTCGGCGCAATTATGTGACACGTTTTAACGTATCGCACACAACTTATGACGACACCCTCGTTGCGGGAACAGGCGCTCCGAATGGCGTCGACGTTCGCCGCCGTATCCGAATCCGACAAAACGCCGGATACTCGAAGCTCACGCTAGTCTAGCGCGCTGGCAGGTCCCCGCGCCCGCACAGTCCATGTCGCCAAAGCGCTCATATTGAGCGACGCCGCACACACGCGCGCCGCACGGTCCAGTCGCGCGGCGCGTGCCGCTTCCGATTCCAACCGATGGAAGGAACGCCCCATGTTCATCGATCATCACCGTCCCGATTACGGCAACTGCCTCCCGCAACATAATCAGGACACCGCATCATGCATGGCAACCAGGTTTCTCGCAAAGCTGCCTCGACTTCCTTCACCAGCCCAAAATGCACGGTCGCAATTCCGATCGGGAGCGCTCTTCAACGTGACGCGCTCCTCCAGGCGGGCCTTGACGCTGCGGTTCGCGCGATTCACTATCGGAAGGCTCCGAACCCATATGGTACGCCGGCCATGGTGAAGAGCGCTGTGCTTGAAAGGATCGACGGCGACTTCCTTCTTGCCGTCTGTGTGATGCGGCCGGCCCGAACCGATGACCAGCACGTCCGGCTGGCCGATCAGCTCGAATCGAACGGACTGCGCTTGCTTGAGCGCGACGCGGCCGACATCAGGTGTGAGCCGCTGTGCTCCAACGCACGCGCTGTCTGGTACAATGAGCGCTTCCCTGTATCCGTGCACAACAGGCTGAAGATCGCGGCGGTGCTCGCCGAAGACGGTCCGCAATCGATACACGACCTCGAGGAACGCGCCCGACCGACGTGCGATGTCATCGCGGCCGTCTGTGCGCTGGCGTGCGAAGCACTCGTCGACCTTGACCTTAGCGAGGTGCCATTGGGCGCACGCACCATCGTGCGCGCGCGTTAGAGCAGAACACCTCACATCGGCCAAGGCAACGAAAACGACGCCTCACGGTCCTTGCGGCGCCACCAGCCAATCGCCGGTGGCACAGGCTGCGCCGGTCGGACCGGCCCAGCTATGTTGTGCGACCGGGCTGCACGCCGGTCGAACACCTATCGCAATCGACGGCCTGCCGCGACCATTGGCGGCGCATGCGACCGTCGGGCCTGCCCGAACCATGCTCCACGGAGTGAAAGCATGAACCTGCACCTGTCACCTCCGCGCGACCTGCTCGGACGCGCCTACCTCGACATGTTGGCGGCGGAAGCTGGCGCGAACAGCGGGCCGCTTCTGCGCGGCGGCGATCCGGACGACCCCATCGAGAAGCTGATCGATGATCTGGCGATCGCACCAGCCTCCGTCGGACGAACGTCAATCCGGGCGGATCTCGCCGCCGCCGCGGTCCTGGTCGCCCGCACAATCGAGCCTATTGACGGGTTGACCCGCGACCTGCGTCGAAGCTGTCCGGTGATCGCGTTGGCGACGCATCGCGCCGAGCTGGTCTCACTCGTCAAACAGGTCTTGAAGACCTGCGCGTTCGGCAAGGAGGCAAAGCCACTCGATGAACGGTCGTTCGCCCCGGATCACCATCACCGGCCCGTGCTGCTGCTGTGTCGGGACGGGACAATGAGCGAGCATCGGCCGGACAGAGGCAATACGATTGTTGGCGACGCGCTCCACGCCCGCGCGCCCATTTTCGGCGTCGCGCCGGATCCACGCCGACACCTGCCGCGCGACATGCTTCGTGCCGCCGAATACAACCTTGCCCTGAGCCAGCTCGACGCCTCCGCGATTGTCCTCGTAATCGAAGCCGTGACCGGGAAGCGGCCGCACGATGCGCCAAATGATGAACTGGTGCGCGCGATCGACATTTCGGATCTCGCCCTCTCCGTCCGCGCCGATCGCAGCCCGGACGATTGCCTCAAGCTGCTCGAAAAAATCGTCTCGACAAAGAGCTTCTTCGCGCATGAAGGTCCGTGCCTTGAAGAGTTGGCCGGCTACGGTGAAGCGCGCGAATGGGGGCTCAACCTCGTCGCCGACCTGCGCGAATACCAGGCGGGCCGTCTCGACTGGACCTGCATCGAAAAGGGTCTGCTGCTGGTCGGGCCGCCGGGCGTCGGCAAGACGCAGTATGCGCGGGCGCTCGCCAAATCCGCTAATCTGCCGCTGGTAAGCACGTCCGTCGCCGACTGGAACTCGGCCGCTTATCTGTCGGGCACGCTCGGTGCGATCAAGGAGTCGTTTTCGCAGGCCCGCCAGCTCGCGCCCTGTATCCTCTTCATCGACGAACTCGATGGGATTTCGGATCGCGCCAACCTAACATCCGACTACAAGGAGTATTGGACCCAACTCGTCAACCTGCTCCTCGAGTTGTTGGCCGGCATTGAGGAGCGGCCGGGCGTCGTGGTGATCGGGGCGACGAATCATCCCGACCACATCGATGCCGCCGTGCGGCGGGCGGGACGTCTCGATCGCACGATCGAGATCCAGCTGCCCGACGCCGAGGCGCTGTTGGCCATCTTTCGCTTTCATCTCGGCGCCGACCTGCTGGCCGATCAGGATCTGACGCCGGTCGCGCTTGCGGCTGCGGGCAAGACCGGCGCCGACGTCGAGGCGTGGGTCCGGCGCGCGAAATCGCGTGCCCGCCGCGCCGGCCGCGTTCTTGTGCTCGAAGATGTGCTGCACGAGGTCAGGTCCGGGCGCGAAGCACTGCCCAAACATCTCCGGCGGTCGTTTGCGGTGCACGAAGCTGGGCACCTTGTCGTCGGCGTTGCTCTGGCCGTGTTCGAGCCGCAAGCTCTGACGATTCTCGATCGCGGTGCCGGCACCCACGGCAACCTGTCGTGGACGAATTCGCAGACCCAGCCCGGAATCGAAAACTGCATCGCCGCCCTCCTGGCAGGTCGCGCCGCCGAGGAGGTGATCCTGGGTAGCCCCCAGGCGACCGTCGGCGCCGGTATTGGTGAGGACAGCGATTTCGCACGGGCGACGCGGGCGGCAATCGATCTCGAACTTCGATTTGGCTTCGGAGCGCTGGGGGTCGCACATTTCTCCGAGCGCGCCACCGACATGCTGATTCATGACCCGTCCGTCGTCGCGCTCATCGCCAAGCGCCTCGAGGGCTGCCTGGCGCGAGCGCGCGAACTCATCGCGACGAACCGCAGCGTCGTCGAGGCGGTGGCGCGGCGATTGGAGACGACTGGCTACCTGAATCGCACTGCGATCGATGAGCTCTTGAAAGGTCACCCGGTGCGCAGCATCGCATCCATTTCATAGCGGCGCGCCGAGAAATACTCGCGGCAACAAGGCCAAAGGCTGTTGCCTGGTATCCTGATCACCTTAACCAGGTGCTCTGGCTCGGCAAGCGCCATCCTGTAGACCGCCCGAAACGTCGCAAGCGGAGATGTGCCCAAGTACGGCGACGTACACGTTCATCTCCCATGGAGATCCAGCGCATGCTCAAGGTGACTGTGGAGATCTTACCCAGTGGCGCAACAAAATCCCGCCGCACCATTGGACGAATGACGATCGGCAATATCAGCAATCTCGCCGACGTCAGCGATTATTTGGTGAGCGTCACCGAGGGCGCGAACCCCGTGGCGGGGACCCCACCTCAGGCGCGCAAATTCATCGTGCATCATCACCCGCGGCGCCAGAGCGTCTGGAAGCTCGTCGCCCGAGTCATCGCAGACATGGATAGCGTCCAACCAACTAAACCATGACCCGCAACGCTCGTCTCATGCTTGAAACAAGCACTTCTTGCCACGATCGGGGAAGTCTTCCTTACCTGCGCGCAACAACGATGCGCGCCTTAGATAAGGGCGGACCAAAATGGACTACATCAAATACATCTCGAGCACAGCCTGGCGCGCCAATCCAGCTCGGCTTCAGGAGCTGGTCGCCTCCGGAATGCGCTGTCGCATCTGCAACGCAAGTGGAACAGAAGCCGAGCTGCAGGTTCATCACCGCACCTACGAGAGGCTCGGCGCGGAGCGGCGGGAGGATCTGATCACGCTTTGTGCGACCTGCCATCGCGGCGTGACGGCCATGCTGCGGGAGCGTCGGTATGCGTCGCACATTCCCAAACGGGCTGACGTCATACGTCCGCTCGTCCTCGCCACCCAAATCCTTGATCCGGTCCATGGAGAAGCCGATGGCCAGCGAATTCATTTCCTTGCGCTTGATCGGCGTGCGGCCCTTGCTGATGCATTCCGGCCGGCTTTGCGATCCGCTGGATCCGATCTCGCGCGATCTCGCCCGGATCACCGGAAAACGCCTGAAGACCGCCTCTGACTATCGGGAAATTGCCCGCATCGAGTGGTTCGGCGGCCTCTGGTTGGATCAAGGAGTGCCCTGTATTCCGGCCGAAGCGATCGAGGCTGCATTCCTGGCCGGCGCCAGAATGCAGCGTCGAGGAAAGCAGGCGGCGGCCGGGATCGAGGTAGATGGCCCGGCTCGGCTCTTTTATGACGGTCCACAGGACGTCGACGAGTTGTGGAAGCACGAGCGTTTTCGCCTGCGCGTGCCGGTCCGGGTGGGCAGCGCCCGAACCATGAGAACGAGGCCGCGGTTCGACACGTGGAACGTCGAGTTTACGGCATCCTATCTGCCTGGACTGCTGAGCCGGCCGCTCATTGCCGACATCTTCGTAGCAAGCGGGGTCGCGCGTGGACTGGGAGATTGGCGTCCGAAATTCGGTCGTTTCCGGGTGGAGTGTTTGGACTAGCTCCGTGGCGGGGCGTGGCCCGGCGAGGCATGGCGTGGCCCGGCGTGGCAGGGGGAGAGCCGGCGACAGCCGGCTGCTCCGGCTTCCTGGCGGTGGTGTCTCGCCAACCGTCAGAGCTCTTCCGGTCGAAACAGAAGATGGACGGATGTCTCGACGATCGATCGGCTCGGGAAGAACGTTGAGCTCGCTGCCACGGGTGACGGCGACATGCACGCAATTGAGAGGGGATGTGCAGGCTGCGGCCAATGATTGGGCACCGAGCGGCCGATGAGGTCCTGCAGGCATCGCTGCTTGCTCGCGCGCAGCCCTGGGGTGCGGTCGCGGCCTCATCGCGACATTCGCGATCACAATACTCTGGATCGTTCGTTTTCACCGACGCAGCGATGTACCTCGGCTCAAGCCGCGACGTGGGTATCACCGTCCCGAGCGGCCTCCTCGTTGAGGAGGTCGGCGCGCAATAGGACGGCACGTCTTGGCGGAGCCCTGGACTGTGACCTATCGAAGAGAAAGGACGCCACATGAAGAGTCCGGCGCTTACGGGTCGGCACGATGATCCGGGTTCGCCGCGAGGTCATTTGCGCGTGCCGGGCAAGTGGCTCGACGTCGCGGTGAGCGACTTGCAGGGCAACGAAGAGATGACGCCGAGCGCGCTCGCCGCGGGCGTTGCGATGAATGCCAGAATCCACCAGATCGTCGTCGCGCCTCCGTCAGTGGATACGGTTCCGGCAACGAGGCGAAGGGTCCGCATCGACGCGAGGGCCGCTCGCCGAAACGACCTGCTACGCGCGCAGCTGGCTCAAGCGTTGCGCGGATCGGGCCGATACGCCGTCCGTCAGAACGTCCGGGTCCCGTTGACCGCGGAGAGCCGACGACGGGTGCACCGGGCGAAGGGGGCCTACATCGGAGGCTCGCTCCCGTGCGGAGACGACGCGGGCGAGAGCGCCCTCGTCGACATGGTCGTGATCGACGCGTGCAACGGCTGGGTGGGCGGATACGCCTTCTGTTGGGGAGGCTCGCACTCCGCGCGGGCGCGACGGCGCATTGCGGGAGAGTTGCGTGCCGTCGAACTGGTGCTGCGCGCGCATGTGGCGCGGTCGTCGGCGTCGAAAGACATCGCCACGGCTACGGTCGGAATCATTGATGGTGCAGCGGACAATTCCGAGTCGGATGATCTCACCATCTCGCTCGACGAGATCGCCGATCACTTCGACATCCGCTTTCTCTCGCCGGCGGACTCGGCTTCATCCCGCCGTGCCGGAGCGAAGCGATGACGAATGCTCGACCGATCGACGGTCGCCCATGTTTTCAGCGCCAGGCGCGGATCGGGCGGCAAGCAAGCGGTCCTGCATTCTCGGTGTGCGCCGCCGCTTCGGGCTCGGCGAAAGGCGTGCAGGACGTCCACGCCGGTCTGCGCAAACAGACCGTCAGGGTGACGAATCGGCCCGCCAGATTCCCGCCCAGCGGAGCATGGCCGTTCGAGCTGCGCGCGGACATGGTGGCAGCGCTGCTGGATTTCGACACGACGAGGCAGCTCTGCAAGGCGATCGCCGACGGCACAGCCCCGCGCCCCGGGGCCGTGCGCGGGCGGGGCGCTAGGCTGGAGGTGGTGTGGTCGCGGGAAGCCGTCAGAGCCTTCGTTGTTGCCCGGCATCGCGGGATGCAAGCGGACTTGAATGAGGATGGTTTGGAGACAGCATAGCCGCCGCTCCCGCAAGTTGCGGAAGGTCGAGCTTGAATGCAGGCTACCACCGATGATCCGGGAGAGATCCGCATTGGTTCTCCCGCTAGGGTCCTCCCAGATCCGCGCCCTTTCTATTAACGCTTAACGTAGAAGAACCCGTCGCGGTCGCGGCTGAAGCGAGGACGCTTGGCACGCAAATGGTTGCGCAGCATCAGCACGAATCCGTCGCGGTCTTGGGCGGGAATGCCCAAGGCTTTGATAATTTCCGGCCGGCTCACCCGACGCCCCGCGGTGATCATGAACGCCACCGCTTCTTCCATAATGGGACGATTGCCCATCCGGGTCTGCGAAAGCTCGGTCCCACGTGGGACGTAACGTCTTTTCGCTTTTCCGGACCCGTACCCCGGCGGAACATCGCGGTCGCTCCGCCACCATTTGCCCTTGCCGCCGTTCAGCCGGTACAGAACGGTCGACAATGCGGCGGCTTTGCTCAGGTCGCGGTTGATGTGGGGTTTGTCTGAGAGCCCGGCGACTTCGCTGGGCAGGCGGCGGAGGATTTCCCTGCCGCTTAGCGGGGTGGCTACCAGTCTGCTGCCCTTCCGGTGTCGGGCGAGGATCGCCTCGACGGCGTTTTTCAGGACGACAAATTTCTGCTTGCGCCCCGGCTCCGGCCTTTCCGGGAGCTTGCGTGATTGTCGCCGGGCGGCGTCGCGTGGCAGCTCCGCCTTGAGGAGGATGCTAGTTGCAATAAGCCGCTTGAGCTCCGTGGCGGACTTCTCGAGCCATTCTCGGATGACCGACCCCAGCTCCGTCACCTCCTCCAGCTCCTCCAGCTCTTTCTTGAAGGCTTTGATCGCGTCCGCGAACGCTTTGGTTCTGCCCGGTTTCTGGCCCCGAGCTCGCATGTAATCGCGAACTTTCCGGTCGCTGACTGTTCCGAACTGCATCAGGACGTAAACACAAGCGATCCGGACCTGAGCAAGATCCGTCATGCCATCGCTCCATGGCTCGCACCCAGTCGCGTAGTTCGTGTTCGATACGCAACCAGAGCGCGCGCATGCAATGGTAACACGGCGTTACCCGAGTTCTTTGCGATCCTAGTGATTTGGTGCCAGAAGTTCAATTGAACGCGGTGATTCCGGCGGTTCAATTCGGTCGGGTTCGAATCGATCTGCAATAAGGATTCACGCCGAGTTTATCCCGACTCTTGTCTCGCGAGTCCTTGGTATTGGGGCAAGTTTCGTAGATTTCGAGTCGGGACGGGAGTCTGCGACGCCAGTATTTGCAAGTACTTACCGAGTTCGGCCCAAGGCGTTATGCAGGTTCAACTACTTCCTTTTCCACCTCGATCGACGCAAGTTATGCCTATTTTAATAGGCTCTCTCAACTTATCCCGACTCGGCTCGCTGAGAGCCATCCCGACTCTAGAGCGGGAATTGGTAACGGTGTTTCACCTTGCGACCTGTTCGTCCACAACCGTGCAGCGGAGCTAACCTTAGCGTTTCTTAGCGTTACCATTCTGCGCTACCCGACGTTAGTTTCGTTCTTCCAAAAAATCTGGTGGCATTCAGGCCAATCTGCCGCGCTGCGTATGCAACGTTGAGGCGTCAAACCCAGCCAGAGGAGCCGCAGATGTTCCAAGTTGCTCAGTTCGTCCGTCTACCGCCTTACGTGCGCCACCACTGGTCCGAGTCCAAGCAGAGAGTTTTTTTCCGATTTGAAGCGTCGACGCGAATGCGGCAGGAAGACTTCCCTATGCCGTATCTCACGCTTGGCACCGACCTCATGGCAGCTCTCTCCAAGTACGACAGAGAGGTGCTACCGCTGCTCGAGGCCAGAAGCCAGAACTCGGTAGGGATCCCGATCGAGACCGGGCCCCTTTACGGGACACTTGCATGGGCGTCCAGAATCTACCAGGGCACCGTTCGTTTCAAGAATCTCGCTCAGTCCACCCAGAGAGTCTATCACGATAGCATCCGGCGCTGCTGCACGCACGTGATGCAGTCGGGTCCGTTTGCGGGGCGGTCCTTTGGGGACATCCCGATGACCCTGATAACCCCTGCATTGGTGGACGACTTCTACCAAGAATACCTCTTCGTCACCGATATCGACCAGGACGGCAACACTGTACAGCGCAAGCGCAGCCGCTTGGCGCGGGGTGACATACACACTCTTCGGGCAATGGTGAACGCTATTAAACGAAAGCACGCGCACCTGCTCCCAAAGGGCGTCAATCCGTTCGCGGGTGCTTATATGCCGCACCGTTCCAAAGGCGCGCCGGCCGTGACACTTCGTCAGCTCGCGACGTTCGTCCGCGCCGCCGATTGCAAGGGCCTCTTCTCTCTGTCGGCCATCGTACTGTTCGCATGGGAAATGGAAGCGCGCGTCAGCCACTTTCCCTATAAAATGACCGTGAGCGACTACCGCGGTCCCCACCACGAGGAGGAGGTGCTCGTGCGCGCAGAAAAGGTGTATCAGGAGCGGTATTTCCTGTTGCGCGATGACGACGGTAAGGCGCTGTATCCTGCCCTGATAGAACGCCTGGACAAGCTCAAAGGCAATCGCACTTCCGGGCCGCTCTTCGTCTGCGAGGAATCGGCGGCCGACGAGCCGAGGCCTTGGACGAACTGGAGGCTGAACAAGGCCGTGGCGAATATCTGTAAGGAGTCTGGATTGCCTCACCTGACACCGACCCAGTTCCGGACGGGCGGTCTGACGGAATCGGGCACTGCCGGCCTGACGACCACGCAGATCATGAGCCAAAGTATCCATCTCACCGAAGACTCGGTTCAGATCTACATCGAGAAGAATCAGGAGACCGCGATGGAGGGACAGAAGCAGCGCCTCCGCTTTCGCAAAAGGAAGGCCAAGCGCGGCATCGAGATCGTTACCTAACCGCAAGGAATTCGCTTCCGCCTCGCCGCCTGTTTGCGGCGGGAGGAGCTTTGCGTCTAGACCTTCAGGCAAATGGGCTTGCTTAGTAGTCGAAAGGAATGAGAACGTGAGCTCGATGCGGCTCTTGCTCGGCGTCTTGGCTTGCTTTCCGAGTCCCAACTTGCCTTCTTGAGCGGTTATTCGCGGTCAACAGAACGCTGGCTTGTACCGGGCCAGGAAGCCAAGTAATTCTTGGCCAATAATAATGCGCGTCAGCTCGATAGCTTCCCGGATCACAGCCACTTCGGCGTCGCTCATCGGCCGCTTCATTCCTCACACCACAGTGGCAGAAGCGTCTTGTTTGAAGATGTCAGGGTGCTACCACAGCAACGCTATCCGGCTGAGCCCCAATTCGAACTACGAGTCTGCGTGGTAGGAAACATCAAATATCAAACAGGTATAAGACTCGACCAAGATCCGAGTCCCCTCGCAGGAGCGAGAGCACGGCGCGGCCGATCAGTTCGCCCCTGAGGACCTGGATACTTTTCTGGCCAGGTTGCTTGATGGCGCCACGCCGGTCAAAGCCGCGGCCGACGGCCAAGTTACAATCCCGCAGGCCGCCCACCGGGCCTTCTGCATGAGCGAGCACATCGTTCGGCTGGTTCTCGACGGCATGACCCCGATCACGACGATCGGGTCGTCGATGTAGGTCCGGTCTCCGACCGGGCCGCGGCGGACCAGGATGTCGGGGCGAAGTTCGCACGCCGGGATGTCATCGCGACGATCCACAGGCCTGGCTCACGGATACGGATTGAAGCACGAAGCGGAAAGGTTGGCCGGCGACTATGTCGCGAACGGCGATGCTGATCGCGGCCGCACTAGCGCTGGGGTTCTCGGCCCGACCTACCCATCCGAATTCGCCAAACGCCTTCTTCAAACATCAGTTCCAAAGTCGCGGCAGGCGTTGGTCTGCCTGCCGAAGCGGCCTATCGGCAAAGCATCAGCCGTCCAGAAGTAAAAACCCGCCGTTTCGGCGGGGTTTTTGTGATCGATGGCAGCGCCGAGTAGGGGACCTACTTTGCCCCCATAGGGACAAACTTGTAGGGGACGAACTATGCCTATGGCTGCATCCGCTGCGGCACTGGGCAAAGTAGGTCCCCTAGATACTCGCCAAGCTATTGGAAGCGCGTACCTTAGCTCGTCCCCAGCGACCCGCAACCGGGTGCCGCCATTCAAAGGATGTCCGCTATAGCCTTCCGTGCGCTCCGCGTGCCCGGTGTCAGGGCGCGCGCACCTTGATGCTGCCGAGGGTGTTGGCGGCTTTGGCGAAATCCTGGTCAAAGCTGATAAAGGCCTCACAGCCTTCCGCCTTGGCTAGATGCAGGCCATCCGCAAAGTCCACACCCCGCCGCATCCAGGCCAACGCCTTGGCCGCGGCGGTTACATCTTCCAGACTCGCGCGCGGCAGCCCGGCGAAATCGGAGAGGGCCTTGGCGCACTGGGCCGCGGAAAACCCATATACACTCCGCAGCACCCACTCGGTCTCTAGCAGGACTGTGGTGCAGACGAAGACGTCGTTGTTGTCGATCAGCCTTCGTGCCCGGGCCGCCTGTCCGGGATCGTCGCCCACCAGATACCGCACGATGAGATTAGTATCGATTGCGAGCATGCCGCCGTTTCGCCTCGGCGGCGATCCCTGCCTCCATATCCGCGATCGACTTTGCCGGCCCCTTATACGGTAGGGAGCCGAATACGTCTTTCGGCCGGGTGGGCGCAAAGGCGGGCTTCGCCTTCAGCAATACGCCCTCGGGGGTATTCTCCACCATCAGTTCCGTTCCGGCAGGCCAGTGCCGCTGTTCCCGGATCGCCTTGGGCAATATCACCTGGCCCTTGGTCGAGACGGTGGTCGTCAGTTTCTGTTTGGCGGACATGGCGGCTTCATTTGGTAAGACGAAAGTAAGATAGGAGGGCTTCGGCGGAATGGCAAGAGCGGCCGTCCAGCCGCTGGTTCAACGTAAGAAACAGTTAAGCGGGTCATCGATCGTCTGGCCGAGGACCTTCAAAAGGAGTTTCCCGGTGC
Organism: Bradyrhizobium erythrophlei; assembly: GCF_042430365.1. Lineage (GTDB taxonomy): Bacteria > Pseudomonadota > Alphaproteobacteria > Rhizobiales > Xanthobacteraceae > Bradyrhizobium > Bradyrhizobium erythrophlei. Next base: position 251,396 of record NZ_JBHMET010000229.1, on the reverse strand, counting down.
GAAAGGCTTCTCGGCGCGCAATCTCCGATATGTGCGTGATTTTGCAGCGGCTTATGGGAGTGCAGCCGTGGGCAAAGTTGGTCCTCTAATGGGGGCAAAGTAGGCCGCCTAGTCCTGAAACACAGTGCCGCGACGGGCATCCGCGCTGCCATAGGAGTTCAACTGGCAGGGGCGCCGGTGAGTCACTGGTCACCGCCTGAGTCATGCTCAGTTCCTCACCGTGCGAGGTCGTGCTCGCATAAGATTGCGTCGGCGCGGACGGCGCAGGGAGCCGCCGGAGGACAGCATCACAACGTGCTCAGATCATCTGGGACGTCGCCGAACTTGAGGATGATCTTGGCGTCCCGGAAATCCCCCGTGGTCGGATCACCCGTTCGGCTAAACGCGAGCGCGCCGACGTACCCGGGCTTGCGGGAGAACGCCTCGGCGCGCATTACTGCCCAGTCTGGATTGAAGCACTCGACAGCCTCGCCAGGTGCAATGCCGTCGCCGGTCGCGACGAAAGACAGAGCGACGTAGTAGGTGACCTCGGACATTCCAAGACCTCGCAACAACTAAAGCCGTTCAAGGATTTCGCAGATGGCGTCCTGCTCGTCGTCTTCGAGAAGGCTGAATGGGTTGCCTTCGCGTGCTGCAAACGATTTGTAGTCGCCGGTCCGCCCGTCCGGCGCGCGAGCCTCCTGCACGTACTTCATCCCGAAATTGCGCTTGAACGCCTCGATCGACCAGTCGTCCACGGTGAACTCGCCGACACCATGATAAAGATGCCTCCAGCCATTCAATGGAAAGACGACTTGAGGGCGAGCGGACCCGTTCGCGATGCGCCGTAAGACGTCCATCACCTCTGCAACATCGATTCCACTTGGCGGCAAGGGCGGAAACTGTCTTACCGCTGGCGGATGTCGGCGTGCCTCGGTCAGGATCTCGCCAATCTTCGGCAGGAGCGGGCCGTGATCTTCCGCTTCGTCCCAAACCCGGTGATGAAGCACGGATAGCGCCTCTCGAGCGTTCTCAAACGCGTCATTCGAGACGCGTCGGCGGCGCCACTCGCGCCAGAGTTTGTCGATCGCATCGAGCCAAGCCGCCGCCCATTCTTCGGCCACCGGCCGGCGCCACACGATGACAAGGTCAGGCCCGTTCCATTCTGGCGGCGCGGCCGCGCGAAGCTTTGCTTCCAGCTCGATCCGCTCGGATTCGTTCATCGCCCAGGTGCGGGCATCCCGTATGTCGATCTCGACGTGAGGGCCCATAAAATACCGGACCGCCTCCCGATCCCACCTGTGTTCCTGCTGGATCGTCGCCGCGGATGCGGGAAGTCCCTCGGACTCCAATGCGGCGACAACCGGCTTCCACTCCGCGTGGTCGGTCACAAGTCCCATCGACTGGCGATCGTTGCCCTCTAACGCACCTGCACTCATGTCGAACTCCTGGAACCGACAGCGGCAGCGTGGACACGCCAGATCTGCTGCGGCCGAAAGCCGGTTGGTCGGATCAATCCTTCTGATCACGCGGCACACCGAGCCCGCCGCGGGCAAATCTGGAGGAGCATTAGCCGACGTCGCTCGAACTCGACGGGGGAGTCTTCACGACCTCCTCAGAGGCCTTCGCCAGTAGAGCCCATACGATTGTGCGCGAGCGTGCCCGCGGACGAGGCATCGAATGGTGCGCGGCGGAGTGCCGGCAAGCGGATTGCTGGTTTCGCTCGCCTCGATCCGATAGTCCGAGACCTCCGCCAGATCCGAAATGTTCGCGATGCTCATTGCAGCGATCGTGCGCCGCATGGGCTCGTACCCGCCCGGCATGAGGTCGACCGTGATCACCAGCATCCCTATCTCCTTCCGAACAAGCGAAACACTTTCCCGCGCAACGGTGCGAGATCGGGCGCCGCACAATTGAAGTGTTTACGCCAACTCGTCCGCTACAAATGGCCGGCGGTCGGCAAATGCTTCGACGATCGTGGATGGGCGCGCAGACCAAACCACGGTAGGGCACCTTGCGTCGGTGGGTTTCGAGTGGTCGTCGATGTCTGTCATGGCCAACCTCTCTCTAAATTTCGATAACGAAGTTTGGGTCGAAGTTCGGATTGTCCCAGACGCGCTGCTGAGGCAGCCAGGGTCCGTAGCCCTTGGCGTTCGACACCACGCGCGTGGAGCCGATCACGGTGTCTTCGGACTCGTGCGTGTGCCCGAAGATCCACACGTCGGCGGGCCGCAGGGCGGGCTTGCCGTCCGCAATGGATGCTGGCCACATCAGCGAGGTCAGATCGCTGCGGTATGCTGCGGTCAGGACTTCGTCATCGGACAGACGCGCGGTGGGAGAGTGGTGGCCCAGCCGGTAGACGCGACTCGGCATCGGCGCATGGTGGGTGACAACCACGAGAGGCCCGCTGCGCGGCTTGCGCATCTCGCCTTCTAGAAACGCACGGGATTGTCGATGCCGGGCATAGGCGTGGTGTGGCAGGAAGCGCAGCTCGTAGCGCGCCGTCCTGATCTTGCCGAAGTCGTTCATCCGTTCGCCGGCCACCGCGATTGCGCGGCGCTGGTCGCCGAACAGGTCGAAGTCCGTCCAGGTCGTCGAGCCAGCGAAGGTGACGTCGCCAAGCCTGACCGAACGATCCTGCAGCACGAACACCTTGGTCCCCTCAGCGGCTTCCATTGCCTTCTCAACAGTCCGATCAATATCTGTTCCGTAGGCTTCATGATTCCCAGGGACATAGACGACAGACTTGTCGGGTATCCGCTCGAGCAACCAGCGGACACCTCGCTCCATGCGCGGAATGAGGTCGCCGGCGACGACCAGGACGTCGAATTGCGGACGCGCGTCGCCGGGCGGCAGGTCCCAGCCGCGGGTCAGTTCGACGTGCAGATCTGACAGAATCCACAATCGCATGTTAGTCCTCGTTGTCGCCTTCCTCGGCGAGGCGCCGCATCGTCTCGATCAAGGGGTCATCGTCCGGCAACTCCTCGATGCCGACCGCAAACTGCACGTCCACCGAACCGCAGTTCGGACACTCGCGGCGACCTTCGTAGACAAAGGTGCCTTCCTTCCCGCACGAACGGCAGCGAAATCTGGCCATCGCTATTCCTCCGCGGGCGTCCACCAGAAGCCGTCCCCGCAGACTGCCCACTCGCGTGCGGCGTCGATCCAGAGGATCTCTCCGGTGACGCAGGCCGTTCCATCCGCCTTCCCGACCAGGCTCGTCGATGGTCCCGTGCCCATTTCGATGCCCATCAAAATCGTCGCCGGGCTGTAGAACTCGTCGTGCTCGGGGTAGCGGATCAGGTCGATACCGAACCGCGCGCGCCGCAGCGTCCGTTGGGGGACCTCGGGATCGATCTCGTCCGGATATCCCGGGCGCCAGCCGGTGCGGCACCGATCGGCGAGGGCCTCGATGTTGAGCCGGACGGCCTCAGCATGAGCGATGGCAGGCACCACGCGCTCGAGGAGCTGCCATGTGGTCTCGGCACCGGAAATGTCGGTCCGGAAGCGAAATTTGCGGTCGCGGTCGAACACCGTCACGTCGCCGTCGGCCCTTACGTAGACCAACCGCGCTCGCTCGCCGTCCTCAATGATCGTGATGACCTTCACGTGCGCGACCTCTTCGTCTTGGCTTCCTCTGGCGCGTCGGGTCGTAGGCCTATGTGCCTTCTCGGCCGCACGCGCGGCAACGAAATCTTGCCATGCTACGCCTCCGGGCCTGGCGTTGGCGGCGATGCGCCAGTTCTGCATGGTGGCCATCGCTATTCCTCCGAGCCAGGTGACGGCGGCGGCACTTCCGTGAACGAGTCGCTCTCGCGGTCGTACCGCGCGTAGTAGACGTCCGAGGTGCCCAAGCTACGGCGTACCAGATGCACGTTTTCGCGACCACGCTCCGGCGGCACCTCGACGCCGTTCGCGTGCGTCGTGCAGCGTGTCATGTAGATTCCGCCGTGACGATAGAGATGGCCCGGCTCGCCGCACTGCTCGCAGGTGCAGGCCGAGCGCGCCTGCGCGAGCGCAACAGCCTCGATGATTTTGGCGGCGGTGTCGCGCGAAACGTCGCCGCACCAATAGCAGCGCAAGGACGCGAACTTTTCCTTGATCTCCACGACGAGGATCGTCTCTCCCGCGTACAGCGCAGCCTCGATACGTACGCACAGGCGCTCGAGCAGATCGCGCCAGCCCTCGTGGCACCACGGATAGCCGGATGCCTTCTGTGGATACCCCGCCGGAGGATGGAAGAGGCCGGGATGCGCTTCGATCAGCGCGATCCGCCAGTCGCGAACGTTCGCCATATCACTCCTCCTCGATTCCAAGGGAGCCAGGATCGACCTCGACGAAGGAGTCGGTCTCCCGGACGTAGCGGCGGCATCGGACCACGCGCTTCTCGCCGACGATCCGCTCCTTGACGTGGACGTTCTCGAAGGACGGCTCGATCACCACCGCGTGCCCCTCGGCGTGCAGCGCACAGCGCGTCATCATCCAGTAGCCCGATTGATGCAGCCTTCCTTCCTCGCCGCAGACCTCGCAGGTGCAGGCGGAGCGCGCCTCCGCCAGATCGATAATTTCATCCACCTGAGCATCCGCCTCGGGTGAGAGGGCGCCCTCCCGGTAAAAACGCAAGGTCGCGTACTTTTCCTTGATCTGCGTCGCTTTGAATGAACCGCCGTCGGCCTGGACCGCCGCCCGGATGCGGGCGCAGGCACGCTCTAACAGGTCGCGCCAGCCGTCGCCGACGTCGGGCCAGCCCTGGGCCACGGGCGGATCGCCGACCGGGCGGAAGAGATCCGGATAGGCTTCGACCAGCTCGATCCGCCAGTCACGCGAGGGGGAGGCCATGCCGACACTCCTGGGTTTCGATAGAATCGGGCGGCCTTGCGTGAAAATTCTCGCCCGCGTCCAATGCCGATCAATTTGTTGCGTGCAATCGTACTGCCATCGCCCACGGCTCTCCGTGGCGCGTTTGCCGTATTCAACCAGGACCTGCGGGATCTATGTCCGGAGCCGGCGACATACGGGATGCCGGGCGTCAACGAGCATGACACGTTATAGCGTATGACAGCATTGCGCCAAAGATGTGGCAGGTGCGAGCGATATGAAAGAATATTTTCGGACGCTCCGCGGATCAGACGCGAGCGCCGACGAGCAAGGAGCTAATTCCAGGCCTGTGTCACCCGAAATGATCCGTAAGGCGCACGTCCAACGCAACCGCAATCTTTGCGATCGAGTCAAGAGTCGGGTTCGCTTCGCCTCGCTCGATCCGGCTGATCAAGGCCTGACGCATGTCGGCGTCCTCGGCCAGCTCTCGCTGGCTCATTTTCGCATGAAGCCTCAGCTCCCTGACCCGGCGGGCGAGAGTGTCCCTGAGCTCCGTTTTGAGTTTTATGAAGGGCTCAGAGTCCGTCACGGGCTTCTCCGCGAATCCTTGGCTTCGTCGGGTACGATCGCGAGGGCAATTCAAGCCAATCTTGCCACGTCCCGAAGGCTCCTGCCACGACGACCGTACGCGAAGGTTGTTTGTTTGACCGCTACCTTCGCCGACGCGTCCGACCACGCGCGCCCGTCGCGCATCGGGTTCGAATTGCCGCATTGTAGGCGGGGCGCGGTGAAGCCGGTGACCGTAGGCAGTCCTTCGTCCGCCAGAAAAAATGTAAGGATTCGAATCGCGGACGGCAAGCACAAGGGCGATCGGTACACATTCATAGGAATGGCCTCATCTAAATGTCCTAACTGGGACAGCACCGACTACGGGGATGCAGGCGCGGCTCCGGCGCGAACGCTGCCTAGCCCCGCGCGCTGCGGCCGATTTCGTCACTGCGGTGCCGGTTCTGAAAATGCACAACGCCGCCCGCTTGAAATACATACGGACGGCGCTGGTTCTAGCCCCAGAAAGGTTCCCGCAAAATCCTGGCCCATATGGGTCTGCACGAAGCGGGCCAAAGGTTCATGACATTGGACCCGTGTGATTACGGGGCATACCGGTCTAGGTGGGTGCTTTAGCCGCAGTTGTCGAAGCTACCAGGCCGATTCGGCTCCAGCGGCAACACGGCGTCAAGCAAATCACCAATGGTCCATACCCGCTCGGCGACGCCAAGTGCGACCGCTGGCGTGGTCCGCAACGCCCATTTCTTTGGAGAGCGTGTCGAAATGTCATTGAAGATCAATGCCTCGCATTTCCCCCAAATATCGGACTACTGCTGATTGCTCGCGCTTCTCGCGGCCCCCTGCGGAGCGCCAGTTACTTTCCACGATCCGGCGAACTTCCGATTCTGTATCGCGACCCATTCCGATCCGAGTTTGGCGAACAGCGGTCCGGGATGTTCAATTCGGCGTCCGGCCGGAATCCGCCTCAGATGCTCCAGCGAAGGAAAGGTCGGCACCTCCTCTGGATCGCCGACGGCCGAGAGCGCCTTCTCCGCTGCCTGGGGAATGATCGGCCAGGATACGCGCGCGCAGATGCCGATCAGATTGACGGCGGTGCGGACCGCGCACGCCGCCCGGTCCGGATCGGTCTTCAGGAGCGTCCATGGCGCCCGTTCGACGAAGTAGACGTTGGCGACCTTCCAGATCGCACGCACCGCGTTGGCCGTCCCGCGCAGCGCCAAGGCTTCATGCCGCTCCCGCAGTTGATCGAGCAGGATCGTGAGCCTGGACGACAGATCGGCATCCTCACGCTCCGGCAGGCCCTCGCCCGGCACGACGCCGTCGTAGCGCGAGACGATGAAGCTCAGTACCCGTTGAACGAAGTTGCCGAACGTGTCCGCAAGGTCGTGGTCGACGTCCGTCGCGAAGCGGGCGAAGGAGAAATCGGTGTCGGAAGTCTCCGGCGCGTTCGCGGTCAACCACCAGCGCCACCGATCGGCCGGCAGGAGGTCGAGCGCCTGATCGAGGAAGACGCCGCGGCCGGCGCTGGTGGAGAACTTGCCGCCTTCGTAGTTCAGCCAGTTCACCCCCTTGATGATGTCGACCGTCTTCCACGGCTCGCCCGATCCCAGCAGCGTGCAGGGGAAGCTGACGGCATGGAAGGGCACGTTGTCCTTGCCGAGAAACTGCAGATAGCGCACGTCATGGGCGTCCAGCCACCACCGCCGCCATTCGCGGCGTTCCGGGTCGCCGTCAGCCCATTCCTGGGTCGCGGCGATGTATTCGATGGGAGCATCGAACCAGACGTAGAAAACCTTGCCTTCGTAGCCCGGTTTCGGCACCGGGACGCCCCATGAGAGGTCTCTCGTGATGCACCGGTCCCGGATGCATTCGTCGAGCCATTTGCGTGCGATGGAGATGACGAGTGGCGGCCAATCCCGCCGGGAGGATAGCCACTCGCGCAGCTCGCCCTCGATGGCGCTCTGCCGCAGAAACAGATGACGCGTTTCGCATACCTCGAGGTCGCCGGAGCCCGAGATGACCGAACGCGGCGAGAGCAGATCCGTAGGATCGAGCTGGCGCGCACAGGCCTCGCATTGGTCGCCCCGCGCCCGGTCGGACCCGCAATGCGGACAGATGCCGATCACGTACCGGTCGGGGAGGAAACGGCCGTCCGCGACGCTGAAGACCTGCTCCAGCGTACGCTCCTCGATGAAGCCGTTTTGCTCCAGGCAGGCGAAGAAATGCTGCGTCAGCGCGCGGTTCTGCGGACTGGACGACCGTCCGAAATGATCGAAGGACAGACCGAACCGCCGATAGGTGTCGGCCTGGAGGTGGTGCTGACGTTCGCAATACGCGGCGACATCGACGCCCGCTTCGGCGGCGGCGAGCTCGGCCGGCGTCCCGTGTTCGTCGGTGGCGCAGATGAAGAGGACTTCCGAACCCGTCTGCCGCCTGAACCTGGCGTGGACGTCCGCGGGAAGCAGCGACCCCGCCAGATTGCCTAGATGTTTGATGCCGTTGACGTAGGGCAACGCGCTCGTGACAAGATATTTCGTCATGACGCACTCCGTCGGAAAGAGAGAATGCGGACCCTAAAAAACGAAGCCCTCCGCAGGATGGGAGGGCTCGGGTCCACTTCGTCCGAACGGCGCGTGTGCGCCTTCAATCCCTCCAACAGATTTCCTGCGGGGCGGGCATTCGCATCTCGAATTTGGCGCCGACGAACGTCATCTGGCTAGTCCATTGCTATATCTCTGATTTAACCTCAAAGTCGGGAAGGGACAAGGGCTCACTCCAAACGAGTTCGATTGAAGCGCTGATGACCGCAAAGTCGCGGAATCGCATTTGCGGTCTTGCGGTCCTGTCTCACCGAGGCTTGTACAGGTCCTTGCGCGCTGCTGCAGGCGCTGCGGCACTAACCAAAGTATGCCCCAGTGCCCCTTTAGGTCGTTGGAATCGCCCAATCCAAAATCCTTGTGCGCGGGCAAAATTCAGTGCTTGCCGAGCAAAGTCCCCCTCGCCGACCCCGCGGCCACTAAGAGTCTCTTCCCGGAGGTGGTCTTTCCTATCGCGCCATGCCGTTTATATTACACGCGGCGAAGGTCCGGATGTTGTCATGGCTATTCCAGGGCACGAGAAGTCAAGCTGAACGAGATCTACGATACCCTTGAGGTGAAGCCCCGGCCGCGTCTCCAGGTCGTAAGAAGCGACCACACCCGTTGAGCGTTCCCTGCGGCGTCGATGCCCGACCTGCTTCGATCCAGCGTCGCCGACATGAAAGCCTCGACGGCGCCGGGGGGGTGTCTTTCAGGCAGGGGCATCTACTTCCGATGGGAAAACCCTAACGCCGGCGCGGATCGTACCGGAGCGCCCGCCAAGATCGATGGTCACGTGCCAGTATCCGGACTGAGGCACCCGAAGCCTGAACGGCGACCGCCGCACCTCGCCCCCAAAATATCGGTGCTGGCCGTCTCGCTGATAGCTGTGGACATTGATGGCGTCCATCAGCCGCACATTGGCGGCGTGGTCGAGACTGTGGTCTGTCGTATGCAGGGCTATGCCGGCGACCGCAAATTTCGCGCTTTGCAAGATCGCGTGCGGTTTCTACAGGCCCGGAAACTTGGCTTGTCGGTGCTGACCGCCAACGTCGCTGACTTTGATGTCCTGCAGCTCTTGCCCACGGTTAGGACGCTCTTCTATCGACGGACGTAACGATCTCAATGAGCGAGTGTCGTCATGTCGACGCAAGATATCGTCGGAGCAACAGCATGCATGGTGACCTCGGGATTCAGGGCGTGACCAGCTTACGCCCGGCGAAGCCGGCCTTGGCGTCGTTGCCGTTTGCCACGATGTGCCGTCGGCCGTGAACCGCGCTCGCGGCGTGGTTCTGAGACAAGCTGGCGACGCTGCGGTCGCGCGACGTGCGGCAGCCTCGGGACGGGCCAGTGCAGCTTCTCCGTATGGTCTTTGTCGAATTCGTGCGGCATGGGCAACGTGCCGCCGGCCCTCACATAGGCGTCAAGCACGGCGTCGCTCCAGAATTTCATCGCCTGGGTCTTCAATAGCATTTCTTGGCTTGTGAGGTAGAACTCGCGTGTGACTTCCGACATCTCGTCGTCTGCATCGTTCCGGTCGCGTGGCAGAACATGGCCGAGCATGGCCGACACCGCTGCCCCCGGGACCTTGTCGGGATGCGCCTTGATGAAATCCGTCGCCACGGTTCTCACGAGGTGCGGCCAGAAACGCGGCACACCGTCCAAATAGTTTTCCGTGTACTCTCCCTTGCTGTTCTTCTTCCTGCCGCCCATGGCGCGCAGGTGCGCGTTCAGGCTGCTTGGATAGAGCCCGGGATCCGGATTATCCGGGTGGTTGCTGCGGCCCTTCCGTCGGGACGAGGCAAACATCCATTCGCTGGTCGTGCGCAGGCCGCGCTTCCTGCTGACGATCACTTCAAAATCTCGCGCGCAACACCGAACGATGTGGAGCAGGAACGGCGGAATCGGGAGCATGAAGCGCCGCTTGTTCTTGACGCCTTCGGCCGGCCATTCAGCGGTCCCCCAAGGTTGCGCGGCAGTCGAATGTGGGTTCAGCGGATCCTCGTACTTCAGATTGTCGCGCTTGAGCTGGCTGCAGGTGAATTTTCGGTTCGCGGTGAAGGCCAGCCACCACAGGCCTGCCCGCACCGCGGGCGAGACTTTTTGGTTTCCGGTGCGGCTGGCGCAGTATTGTTCGTGGACCACCAGCAGCTTGCCCAGCGCGTCGACCGTGAACGCCTCCCTTGCCGCGTTGAACTCGCGGTCGCGCTTCTCCATCTCATCGATTTCATCAGCCGTCGGCTGCGGAGGCTTGATCTCTTTCCACCAGGGCACGACGCCGACGAGCCCGCTTTCGATCGTTCGCTCGGAGCGGGCCCATGTCAACGCGGCCCGGACCCAGGCGAGCGCCTTGCAGCAGGCACCGTGCCCCCTCTCGACGTGGATGAGGTCGAGCAGTTCGATCAGGTCCACGTCGGTCAGATCGAACAGTTTTTTGCTCTTCCAAGCGGCGAGCTGAGGTTTGTTGAAGCAACCCATGATGTCCTTTCGGGTGCTCGGCGCCGATAGTTTGACGCGCTTGCCTTTCTTGCGCTTGACTTGCCGCGAGGCCTGAAATTCGTGATCGAGGTCGGCCCAGGTCCATCCCCTCGCACTGGGGCGTCGGCGCGACCGCATCGCATAGAAGCGCTCCCCGCCCTTGTCCCGCGCCTGCTTCACAGTTAGAAACTGCTCGTCGCCGGGCTCGCGCTTGGCATTGCCGATCCGCTTCATCTGTCCTTGGGCTCGGACGAACCAGCCGACGCGCCGCCCGCATTGGCGCAGGATCAGGTATCGCTGCGACGTGTCGTAGTAATCGTAGAGTGCTTTTGAATCCTTGGCGCACGCTGCGCGTGCCAGCGCCTGGGCCACGATCCCGTCGGTGATCTCAACCCGCGTCGACTTGGTGTCGTCGTGCCTGCGTGAACGTGACATGGCCACCTCCGTGACCCTGCCGATAGCCAAACGATACCACAGAGTAGCGGGGAGGGGCCGAAAATTGGCCTTGCAAGTCCCTGATAGGGAGGGTTTTTCCGTGGGGTTCGGGCCGGATCGGCGCCAAATGCCCGCCGCAAGGACTCAAACCGTCAGAGCACAGTAATCATAATCCTGGGGTCGGGGGTTCGAGTCCCTCCCCCGCTACCAAATTTGCGATTTTGCACGCCAACCTACGATTTTCTGCGGTTGCGTTCGCTGGATGGAGCGCCCAAAGATCCGCTTGTCCAAGCAGGGTCAATGCATTCGCAAACGGTCGATCCCGTGTTGGTTCAGCCGGAGCGCTGATCAATCCCTCTGCGGTCCGCATTGTCATCGGATGTCGGGAGCGCGACCCGGACAGTTTTGGTCCGAACATGAAATCGTCACCCCTAATGCTAGCGTCGATGTGTAAGTTCCTTGGACGATCGCCGATGTTCCCAATTGGCACGCTCAAGTTCGGGGCGATCGAACTCTGCGAGGGGATAGCCGACGCAGAGATAGCCGATGAGCTTCCAGGGGGCCGGTACTTCAAGAATCTCGTGGATGCGGGCGGGACTTAAAATCGACACCCAGCCGAGCCCAACGCCTTCCGCCCGTGCAGCGAGCCACATCGAGCAGATGGCGGCGACGACCGAATATTCGATCGTATCCGGCATTGTTGCGCGTCCGAGGCCATGACCGATATCGCTGGCCTTGTCCGCGAAGACGGCCAGATGACCCGGTGCCTCCTCAAGGCCCGAGAGTTTTAGCGCGGCATATTGCGCCGCGCGTTCGCTCGAATAGCACGCCAGGGCATCCGCATTGCACGCCTTGAAGTCATCAATTATGGCGCGGCGTCTCGATGCGTCCTCGACGATGACGAACCGCCACGGCTGGCTCAAGCCGACCGACGGTGACAGGCAGGCAATGTCGATGAGCCGCTCCAGCGTGCCATCGGGAAGCGGATCGGTCCGGAAGCGCCGCACATCGCGCCGCCAGATGAAGAGCTCGCGCAACTGATCGCGAAATTGATCGTCGAAGGCGACCATCAGAGTTGCAGGTTGGAGTGAAGGATCGAGGCTGCCATTAACAGGATGGCGGTCTCGGCAAGCTGTTCAAATGCGCCCAACATATCCGCGGTCTGCTCACCGATCTGTTTGATCGCGAGCCGGGCCATCGCCATCGTCCAAAGCGTTGGTCGGACCGAGGGACGAATCGTGGCGAAGGAAATGCCGATCCGCAAATCGGCGAGTGTGTTGCGGAGTTGCGCGACCTGAAACATCACTTGACCTTCATCGGCAATCCCGCGACCACGAATTCGACCTCATCGGCCACCGCGGCAACGTTCTGGTTCAACAGACCGGCCGCATCGCGAAAGCTGCGCGCCAGCGCATTGTCTGGCACGATCCCGAGGCCAACTTCGTTGGTTACAAGGATCACCGGACTCCGTTGCTGGCCGAGTACAGCCGTGAGCATGGCGGCTTCGTCCGGCCAATTGCGTCCGGCGTGAAGGAGGTTTGACAGCCACAGCGTCAGGCAATCGACGAGCCGGGCGCCGCCGCCGTCCGTGTCGGTCAGGGCCTGCACCAGATCGAGCGGTGCCTCGCGCTCGACCCAGTCGTTGCCGCGGCGCGCGCGGTGACGGGCGATCCGCTCCTCCATCTCCGCATCGAGCGCTTCGGCGGTTGCGATGTAGACGGGCCGGCCGGGATAAGCCTGCGCGCGCGCCTCGGCGCGCCGGCTCTTCCCCGACCGGGCGCCTCCCGTGATCAACACGATCGCCATCGAATTCTCCGTTTCGCCCCCGCACTAACCATCAATCGACGGCAAAGACAAAGCCGATTTCTGCTCTGAGGGGCTTGCGCTCCGTTGCAATTCTTGCGCATCAGGGCGGGCGTAACAGGAGACGCGGTGTGGGTTTTGCCGGAGCAATGGTTGTGGCGATGACGGTGGACGCCCTGTTGGGGTGGCCCGGCGCGCTGTTCGCGCGGATCGGCCATCCCGTGACCTGGCTTGGCCGGCTGATCAGTTTGTTTGATCGCAGTTGGAACCGAGCTGCCGACACGCCGTCGATTCGCCGTATCGCAGGCCTCGCCGCCGCGCTGCTGGTGATCGGGCTTTGCGTTGCACTAGGCTGGATGGTGCAAGCCGTGCTGCCTCCAGGATGGACCAGGGTCATGGTCCTCGGGATTCTCGCGTGGCCCATGGTAGCGTTGCGCTCGCTTTATGATCATGTCGCTGCAGTGGCGCAACCGCTGCAATCCGGTGACATCGATGTCGCGCGTCTCGCGGTTGCGCAGATCGTGGGTCGCGATCCTGCGACGCTTGATGAAGCAGGAATCGCGCGAGCAGCCGTCGAAAGTCTCGCCGAGAACGCGTCCGATGGCATCGTCGCGCCGGTGCTCTGGGGCGCGCTGTTCGGCCTGCCCGGAATTGTCGGCTACAAGGCCATCAATACGCTGGATTCCATGATCGGCCATCGGTCCGAACGTCATCTGCATTTCGGCTGGGCGGCCGCGCGCATCGATGATGTCGCCAACTTCGTCCCCGCGCGTTTGACAGGCTTTCTCTTCGCGCTGGTCTCCGTGCGCCTCTCGGAGGCGCTGTCCTGCATGATACGAGATGCGAACCGCCATCGCTCGGTCAACGCCGGTTGGCCGGAAGCCGCCATGGCGGGTGCGCTCGGTGTGCGACTGAGCGGGCCGCGCAGCTATCATGGCAGCATAACCGACGAACCCTGGTTGAACGAGGGCGCACGCGATCCGCTTGCGGCCGATCTCCGGCAGGGCCTCAGGCTCTATATCCGCGCGATGGCGTTGCTCGGCGGTTCGCTGGTTGCGCTGGCTTTGGCATGACGGGGCAGGCGATGCGCGAGCATGGTGGCAATCTCGATCAGGCGGTGCAGCGTTTCGGCGGGCGCGCGCAGGACTGGATCGATCTGTCGACCGGCATCAACCGTCAGCCCTATCCGGTCGGCGAGATAGGACAGCAGTACTGGAGCGCGCTTCCGTCGCATTCCGATATCGAATCCCTGCACGAAGCCGCGCGGCAGGCCTATGGGACCAGTGCATCAATTCTGGCTATGGCCGGCGCGCAAGCGGCCATCCAGCTCTTGCCGCGGCTTGCGCCACGTGGCCGAGCCCGCGTTCTCGCGCCGACTTACAATGAATACGTTGCGGCTCTCTCGGTCGCCGGTTGGGACGTGGCCGATGTCCCCACGTTCGATGCGTTGGCCGGAGCCGACCTCGCTGTGGTCGTCAATCCCAACAACCCCGACGGTCGACGCCATAACAAGGCTGAGCTGCTCGCGTTGCTGACACGCGTGGGCCGTCTCGTCATTGACGAAAGTTTTGTCGACGCCACGCCCGGACTGTCGCTGGCGACGGAGGCGGGACGACCCGGTCTCCTGATCCTGCGCTCGTTCGGAAAATTTTACGGTCTCGCGGGCTTGCGTCTTGGCTTCGCGCTCGGCGGGGAAGCGGACATCGCCGCGCTTTCTGCGATGGCGGGCCCGTGGCCGGTCTCCGGCGCAGCGATCGCGGTCGGACGGCGCGCCTTGCTCGATCGCGATTGGGCCAAGGCGACTGCGACCCGTCTCGAGCGCGATTGCCCGCGGCTCGATGCCGAAGCGAAATCACAGGGGTGGCGTCTCGTCGGCGGCACGCCGCTGTTCCGTCTCTATGAGACGGAGGACGCGCGCGCCGCGCAGGAGCGGCTCGCCGGAGCGCGCATCTGGTCACGTGTCTTCGAGCGACAACAGCGTTGGTTGCGGCTGGGTTTACCAGGCGACGAAGCCGAATGGGCGCGCCTTACCGTCGCTCTATCGCGCTGATTCCTCAACGCGCGAGTGCAAGCAGCCCTTCGACGTCGAGATGAGCCTCGATGTGATCGGCGAGCGCATCGAGCGCACTCTCTACTCTTCCGCGATACTGCTGGTCCGCGACCGGAATGTCCAATTGTCTGAGAAACGAGCTGCGGAAATCGTCGGACGCAAACAGTCCGTGCAGATAGCTGCCATACACGCGTCCATCGCGTGAGACCGCGCCTTCCGGCACGCCATCGAGCAGAGCGAACGGACGCGCGCGATCAGGCCCATCGGTCTGCCCGATATGGATTTCATAGGCGTCAATCGTCTGCCTCGTCGCCGCATGCTGCGCGGTGACGCGAGTGAGCGTTTTTTCCCCAGTCATCACCGTTGCCACATCCAGAAGCCCGAGGCCTTGGGTTTCGCCCGCTGGTCCTTCGATCCCCTCGGGATCAGCGACGCTGCGCCCGAGCATCTGATAGCCGCCGCAGACGCCAAGCACGTGACCGCCACGGCGGTGATGTGCGAGCAGATCAATGTCCCAGCCCTGCGCGCGCAGGAAGACGAGATCGCCGCGCGTCGACTTCGAACCGGGAATGACCACGAGCTTGGCATCGCCGGGAATCGCCTCTCCGGGGCGGACCATCACGAGGTCAACACCGGGCTCGAGCTTGAGCGGATCAAGGTCATCGAAATTGGCAATGCGCGACAGTGCAAGAAACGCGATCTTGCATTGGCCGGGCTTGCGCGCTTCGCCGAGCCCCAGCGCATCCTCGGCCGGAAACTCGCTCGCGCGGGTGAAGTAGGGCAGCACCCCGAAGCCGCGCCAGGATGTCCTGGCTTCGATCAAGCGGTAACCGTCGTCAAACAGCGTGGGATCGCCGCGGAACTTGTTGATGACGAACCCCTTGATCATCGCGGCATCTTCCGGGTCGATCACGGTCTTGATGCCGACGAGCTGCGCGATGACGCCGCCGCGATCGATGTCGCCGACCAGCACCACTGGCACGTTGGCCCTTCGCGCAAAGCCCATATTGGCGATATCGGATTTGCGCAGATTGATCTCGGCTGGGCTGCCCGCGCCCTCGACCAGAACGAGATCCGCGCGATCCATCAGGCGCGCAAAGCTCTCGATCACCGCGCCCGTCAGCGAAGGCTTCAGAGAAGCATATTCGCGCGCGCGGGCGGTCGCGATGCGCTTGCCATGGACGATGACCTGCGCGCCGACATCGGTCTCCGGCTTCAGCAAGACAGGATTCATGTCGGTGTGCGGCTCGACGCCAGCCGCCAGGGCCTGCAAGGCCTGCGCGCGACCGATCTCGCCGCCGTCGACCGTCACGGCCGCATTGTTCGACATGTTCTGTGGTTTGAAGGGAAGCACACGCAAGCCACGGCGCCTCGCGGCGCGCGCGAGCCCTGCGACGATAAGCGATTTGCCCACATCCGAGCCCGCTCCCTGGATCATCAGCGCGCGCGTCATCGAACTCTCTTCAGAACTCGACGCCCGGCTGCGCCTTGATGCCGGAGCGGAAGGGATGTTTCACCAACGTCATCTCGGTGACGAGGTCGGCGATCTCGATCAACTCGTCCTTGGCGTTACGGCCGGTGAGAACGACATGCGTCATCGGCGGCTTCGACGTTTTCAGGAAGTCGACGACTTCAGCGATCTCCAGATAGTCATACCTGAGCGCGATGTTGATCTCGTCGAGCACGACCATGCGCAAACTCGGATCCAGAATCAGTTGTTTCGCCTTGTTCCAGCCCGCTCTTGCGGCGGCGATGTCGCGGGCGCGGTCCTGGGTTTCCCAGGTAAAGCCTTCGCCCATCGCATGGAACTGGCAGAGTTCGCCGAAATGCCCAGTGAGCAGGCGGCGTTCGCCGGTATCCCAGGCGCCCTTGATGAACTGCACGACTGCGCAGGGAAAACCGTGCGCGACACAGCGCACGATCATGCCGAAGGCCGAGGATGATTTTCCCTTTCCCGCGCCGGTGTGAACGATGATCAGTCCCTTTTCGCCGCTCTTGGTCGCCATGATCTTGTCGCGGGCGACCTTTTTCTTAGCCATTTTCGTTGCGTGGCGGGCGTCGGCCGAGGTCTCGGAGGCGACAATTTGCTCGTCCTCGGCGGCATCTTGCTCAGACATCATCTGACCTGGTCCTTCGGCTTGACAAGTCGCGGCCTAAAGCAAATGGTGGGCCTGCGTTGGTTCCTGTCCTACGACAGGCGAAGAGGGAATGCGATAGGGCTCAAATCGAGAGGTTTGGGTTCGAAAAGCAGCCGCCCCCGCGACCGTGACCGGAGAGATGCCCGAAGCCACTGCCCCAAGGGGTCGGGAAGGCGGGCATCGAAGGACAAAATCCTGCTCCGCAAGCCGGGAGACCTGCCAACGCACCGTTAGAGACCGGCGGACGGGGTGTTCCGCGACGGGGAAGCGAACCTTTGGCAAAATGGTTCGCGCACCTCATCGCCTCCCGCTGATTATCCTGGAAGGGGCGATGACCGTCACACTTCACGTCTGCATTACCTGCCGTGCCGGCCAGACGCTCAGCGAGGGCGAGACCACGCCCGGCAAGCGCCTGCATGCCGCCATTCTCGACGCCGGCGTGCCGGAAACCGTCAGCGTGGTTCCGGTCGAATGTCTGTCCGCGTGCAGCCAGGGCTGCTCGGTCGCGCTCAGCGCGCCGGGGCGGTGGTCCTATGTCTACGGCCGCCTGTCGGATGCCAATGCAAGCGATGTGATTGCCGGCGCATCTGCCTATGCGGCCGCGCCCGACGGCATCGTCCCGTGGCGCAGCCGGCCGGAAATCTTTCGCAAGCAATCGCTTGCGCGCATTCCACCCATCGCCGTCGTGCCGGAGGCCGCCGAATGAACTCGCTCACCAAGGTCCCCGTCACGGTCGTCACCGGCTTTCTCGGATCGGGCAAGACGACGCTGATCCAGCACTTGATCACCAACGCCAACGGGAAGAAGCTCGCGGTGCTCGTCAACGAGTTCGGCAGCGAAGGCGTCGATGGTGAGATCCTGAAATCATGCGTGGATGCCAATTGTCCCGCGGAAAACATCGTCGAGCTCGCCAATGGCTGCATCTGCTGCACCGTGGCCGACGATTTTATTCCGGCCATGGAGCAATTGCTCGCGCGCAAGGTGAAGCCGGATCATATTTTGATCGAGACATCGGGGCTGGCCTTGCCAAAACCGCTCCTGAAGGCGTTCGACTGGCCGGAGATCCGCTCGCGGATCACGGTCGATGGCGTGATCGCGCTCGCCGACGCAGAGGCCGTCGCTGCCGGCCGTTTCGCGCCGGATCCGGACGCTGTGGAAGCGCAGCGCGCGGGCGATGACAATCTCGATCACGAGACGCCGCTGTCGGAGGTGTTTGAGGACCAGATCGCCTGCGCCGACATCGTGCTGCTCACCAAGGCGGACCTTGCCGGCTCGGCTGGGCTCGAAGCGGCGAGGGCTGCGATCGAAGCCGAGATGCCACGCCGGGTACCGATGCTGCCGGTCGTCGATGGCGCCGTTGATGCGCGCGTGATCCTTGGTCTCGAAGCCGCTGCCGAGGATGATCTTGCCGCGCGGCCCTCGCATCACGACGGCGAGGATGAACATGAGCACAATGACTTTGCCTCTGTCGTCGTCGATCTTCCGGAAGTGACGGATATTGATGCGCTGGTTGCTTCGATCCAGCAGTTGGCGCGCGAACAGAATGTGCTGCGCGCCAAGGGCTACATCGCGATCGAGGGCAAGCCGATGCGGCTGCTGCTGCAATCGGTCGGCGAGCGCGTGCGGCATCAGTTCGATCAGCCCTGGGGCATGCGGCCGCGGCAATCGAAACTGGTTGTGATCGGTGAGCATGGCGATATCGACGAAGCCGCGATTAAGGCGGGACTTGGTATCCCGGGGTTTGGCATCTGATGCACGTCGTCTTTCGCGAGAGCCGCGGTCTTGAGGAGACCGTGACGCCCAGGGATATCGGCCAGGATCCGGCCGATCTCGTGGTGCTCTCGTTCTCGGACAGCGATCTTGCCACCTTCGCATCAGGCTGGCGGCGCGGGCGCGCCAGCCTGCCGTCGCTGAGGCTCGCAAATCTTGCCGAGCTGCGTCACCCGCTGTCGGTGGACACCTATGTCGAGAAAACGCTGTCGCGGGCGCGGGGCATTCTGGTCCGCCTGATCGGTGGAGAGTCTTACTGGTCGTATGGGCTGGCTGCCCTGCACCAGTTGTCAAAGGACCACAACATCGCGCTAGCGGTGCTGCCGGCGGACGGTCGCGATGATGAGCGGCTGGATGCCTTCTCCACCTTGCCGGTCTCAACGCTGAGGCGGCTGAAGGTTCTCTGTGACAAGGGCGGCCCGGTCGCGGCACAGGCTGCGATTGCGCAGCTTGCCCTGGCGTCGGGCCTTTACGCGGGACCAGTTGTCGGGGAGATCGATATTCCCGAGATCGGTTTCTATGATCCCGCTCGCGGTGTTGTAGCAGAACCGGCAGGCGATGGACGGCCGCGTGCGCTGGTCACATTCTATCGCTCCTATCTCACGGCCGCCGACACAGGTCCGGTCGACGCGCTGATCGCAGCGCTGCGGCAAAAGGGCTTTGACGCGTACGGCGTATTCGTCACCTCGCTGAAAGCGGTGGGCGTCGCGGGTTGGTTGCGCGCGCATTTCGTGCAGCATCCTCCGGCTGCCATCGTCAACGCGACCGCATTCTCGGCGGTCGGTGACGACGGCACGACACCCTTCGATTCCACTGCCTGTCCGGTGTTCCAGGTCGCCTTGTCCACGGCCCGGCGCGAGGATTGGGCGGAGTCGCTTCGCGGCCTCGCGCCAGGCGACCTCGCAATGCATGTGGTCTTGCCGGAGGTCGATGGCCGGCTGTTCGCCGGCGTCGTGAGCTTCAAGTCGGCGGGCGAGCGCGATCCCGATCTGCAATTCGCCCATCTCGCGCACAGGGTCGACGACGAACGCGTGAATGCTGTTGCTGCGAGGGTCGCTGCCTGGCATCGGCTCGCGAGCAAGCCGGCCAACAAGAAACGGCTGGCGATCGTGCTCTCGAACTATCCGGGCCGTTCGCATCAGATCGCGCATGCCGTCGGGCTCGACGCGCTCGCCTCCGTCGAGGCGCTGCTCTCCGATCTCGGCGAAGCCGGCTTCGATGTCGAGGCGACAGAGGTGCGCGGCGAGGTTCTGCTGCGGGAGCAATTGACCTGGAGCGTGGCCGAGTACCGTGCGGCGCTGTCAGCCCTGTCGCGCCAGTTGCAGGATGACCTCGCGCGCGCCTGGGGCGCACCGGAGGATGATCCGAGCTGTCATGGCGGTGCGTTTCGCTTCGCCGCGATCCGCTGCGGCAACGCCATCGTCGCGGTCCAGCCGGAGCGCGGCGAGGTCGGTCAGCGCGATGCCGACTATCATGATCTGTCGCGCACGCCACGCCACGCCTATGTCGCCTTCTATCTGTGGCTCAGGCAGCAAAGCGTCGACGCCGTCATCCACACGGGCGCGCATGGCACGGTCGAGTGGCTGCCCGGCAAGTCCGTTGCTCTGTCGTCCGCGTGCTGGCCGGATGCGCTGATCGGCGACGTGCCGGTGATTTATCCCTTCATCGTCAACGATCCCGGCGAGGCAGCACAGGCCAAGCGGCGAATCGGCGCGGTCACGATCGGACATCTGCCGCCGCCTTTGGCGAAAGCCGAAGTGCCGGACGGCCTGCGCCGGCTGGAGCGGCTTCTTGATGAATACTCGACGGCCGACGGCCTTGATCCCGCGCGGCGCCAGCGCCTGATTGCGGCGATCCGTGATGAAGCGCGTACGGCGGGACTGGAAGATGACCTGGGCCTTGCTGCTTCGGCTGCACCAGCCGAAGCGATCCCGTTGATTGATCGCTTCGTCTGCGATCTCAAGGAAAGCCAGTTCGGCGACGGCCTGCATGTGTTCGGCCACGGCGCCTGCGGCGAGGCGGAGAAGAGCGCGCTGCTCGGGGCACTTGCCGGCCGGCGCGTTGCGTCGGGGCCGGCCGGCTCGCCATATCGCGGGCGCCAGGACGTGCTGCCCACAGGGCGCAACCTGTTCGCCGTTGACCCCCGCGCCGTACCCACGCCGTCGGCGCATGCGCAAGGCATCAAGCTTGCCGAGGAATTGCTGCGCCGTCAT
Source organism: Bradyrhizobium erythrophlei (assembly GCF_042430365.1). Lineage (GTDB taxonomy): Bacteria > Pseudomonadota > Alphaproteobacteria > Rhizobiales > Xanthobacteraceae > Bradyrhizobium > Bradyrhizobium erythrophlei. Next base: position 230,569 of record NZ_JBHMET010000229.1, on the reverse strand, counting down.
TTGCAGGATCACGGCGACTGGCCGAGGGGCCTCGTCGTCGATCTCTGGGGCTCCTCGACCATGCGCACTGCTGGCGAGGATTTTGCGATGGCCCTGCATCTGGCCGGCATCGCGCCGCGCTGGGATCACGGATCGGGCCGGGTGACGGGTTACGACATCATCGCGCCCGCGGAACTCGGCCGTCCCCGCATCGACGTCACGCTGCGCGTGTCCGGCCTGTTCCGCGACGTCTTTTCTGGTCTTGCGCAATTGTTTGAGGCGGCGAGCGAGGCGCTCTCCGAGCGCGAGGAGGAGGGCAACGAAAATCCCTATCGCCATCGTGCGTCACGTGTTTTTGCGCCGCGCCCCGGGCAGTATGGCGTCGGCTTGTCGTTGATGCCTGACGTCTTCACGCAGGAATCGCGCGACGCGGTCGGTGAGGCCTGGCTGTCGTCGTCATCGTGGGCCTTCTCGTCCGATGGTGCGATACAGGCCGACCGCGCGGGCATCGAGGCACGGCTCTCTGCCGCGGATGCCTTTGTCCATACCCAGGATCTGCCGGAGACGGATCTGCTGCTCGCCGCTGACTACGCGGCGCATGAGGCGGGCATCGCGGCGGCCGCGGCGCAGCTCGGCAACGCGGTGGAGCTCTATCATCTCGATGCCACGCGTCCCGATCAGCCGCGTGCGCGCAGATTGACCGAGGAGATATCGCGCGTGGTGCGTGCGCGCGCTGCCAATCCGGCCTGGATCGCGGGCATGATGCGCCACGGCTTTCGTGGTGCAGCCGAAATCACCGCGACGCTCGAGCACATGGCAGCCTTTGCGCATCTTGCTGACGCCGTGCAGCCGCATTTGTTAGATCTCTACTACGATGCGACGCTTGGCAACGACGATGTCCGCGCCTTCATGGCGTGCGAGAATCCGGCCGCGCTCGCCGCGATGGAGACCTGCTTCACCCGACTGCATGACGCGTCGCTCTGGAAGACGCGTCGCAATTCGATTGCGGCCGCGCTGCGGGAGGCGTCATGAGCGCGGTTGCCATCAAGGGCTGGTGCCCTGGCGCCTTGCGGCCGATGCTATCAGGCGACGGGCTGGTGGTTCGCGTGCGGCCCTTTGGCGGGCGGCTCGACGCAGGGCAGGCGGCAGGCGTTGCTGATTTGGCCGAACGCTACGGCAACGGCCTGATCGACCTGACCAGCCGCGCCAACCTCCAGATCCGCGGTGTGAGGAGCGACGCGCACCCGCCGTTGCTTGACGGCCTTGCGCGCGTGGGATTGCTCGATCCAGATACGGCGACTGAATCGCGGCGCAATATTCTGGTGACGCCGTTCTGGCTTCGCGGCGATGATACATGTTCGCTTGCCGTCGAGCTCGAGCGAGCTCTTGCCAACAGCGCACTCCATCTTCCGACCAAGTTCGGCTTTACGGTCGATGACGGAAAGGAGCGCGCGCTCGCTACCGCGTCGGCTGATGTGCGCATCGAGCGCGATTCCGCCGGCGGACTCATCGTGCGCGCCGATGGGGCGGAACTCGGTCGCTCCGTCACACGGACGGAAGTGGTCGATCTCGCGCTTGCGCTGGCCGAATGGTTCGTGACATCGCGCGGGCGAGGGCGGATGCCGGCCCACATCCGCGCTGGCACGCAGCCGCCCGAAGCGTTGCGCGGCGATGCCGAGCTCACATCCGTGATGGCTGCGCCGCTGCCCGGCCTTTATCCGCAGGGTGCGCTAGTCGGCGCGACGTTCGGGCAACTGACTCATTCGGCGCTTCGCCATCTCGCCGGTTACGGGCAGGCGCTTCGCATGACGCCGTGGCGGATGATGCTGGTGGAGGGTTTGCGTGAAATGCCTCGTTGCGAGGACATCATCACACAAGCCGATGACCCGGCGCTTCGTGTGGTCGCCTGTAGCGGTGCTCCGCGCTGTCGGGAGGCGCATGCTGATACGCGCGAGCTTGCGGTTACACTCGCGCCGCACATCGCCGCGAGCGCGCTCCTTCACGTCTCCGGTTGCGCAAAAGGCTGCGCCCATTCCGGCTCAGCGTCGATCACGCTGGTTGCGACCAGCGAAGGATTTGATCTTGTCCGTGACGGCTCGACGCGGGACTTGCCCGTCAGGTCTGGCCTGAGTGGCGCAGACATCGTCGAAAATCCCTGCCTCCTGGCGGGAGCACGCTGATGCCGCATGTCTACGAGACCGACGGCGCGGCGATCTATCGGCAGTCCTTTGCCACCATCCGGGCGGAGGCGGACCTCGGCCGGTTCGCGCCCGACGAGGAGCCGGTGGCGGTGCGCATGATCCATGCTGCCGGCATGGTGGGTCTTGAGGCGCATATCCGTTTCACGCCCGGCATGGCGACGATCGCGCGCGCCGCCTTGCAGAAAGGCGCACCAATTCTGTGCGATGCGCGGATGGTGTCGGAGGGAATTACGCGTGCGCGACTGCCAGCCGGCAACGCGGTCATCTGCACGCTCGGCGACCCCGCCGTTCCGGTGCTCGCGCAGTCCATGCGCAACACCCGCTCGGCTGCGGCGCTCGAGCTCTGGCGGCCGCATCTTGAGGGCGCAATCGTCGCGATCGGCAATGCGCCGACTGCGCTGTTCCATCTCCTCAACATGCTGGAGGACCAGGATTGCCCGAGGCCGGCCGCGATCATTGGTTGCCCCGTCGGTTTCGTGGGGGCGGCCGAATCCAAGGTCGCGTTGATGGCCGATCCACCCGTGCCGGCACTGACGGTCGAGGGTCGCCTCGGCGGCTCGGCGATCACTGTCGCCGCCGTGAATGCGCTGGCGAGCCGGAGCGAATAGAGATGGGGCGTATCATCTGTTGCGGCCTCGGGCCAGGCGATCCGGACTTGATGAGCGTGCGTGCCGATCGCGAGGTACGCGCGGCGAAGCATATCGCCTATTTCCGCAAGAAGGGACGGCCCGGCCAGGCGCGCCGCATCGTCGAAGGGATGCTGGCGGCGGATGTCGCGGAATATCCGATGGAGTATCCGGTCACGACGGAGATCGCGTTCGACAGTCCGGACTATATCCGTCTGCTTACCGGCTTCTACGACGAATGGGCGGAACGTCTGGCGCGGCTTGCGCGCGCCGTCGATGTCGTCGTGCTCTGCGAGGGCGATCCCTATTTTTACGGCTCTTTCATGCATCTGCACGCGCGCTTGCAGGGGCGGGTCGAGATCGAGGTGATCGCAGGCATTCCCGGCATGGCGGGCTGCTGGAATTCGGTCGGCCAGCCGATCGCGCTTGGTGACGACGTGACCACGGTCTTGATGGGCACGCTGGCCGAGGATGAACTGGAACGGCGGATGCGGAGTTCCGACGCGCTCGTGATCATGAAGACCGGACGCAACTTGAAAAAGGTGCGCCGCGCGCTTGCCTCCGCCGGCCGTCTCGCGGACGCGTGGCTGGTCGAGCGCGGCACGATGCCGGGCGAGCGCGTCGCGCGACTGATCGATATCGACGAAGCCGACTGTCCCTATTTCGCGATCGTGCTGGTGCACGGGCAGGGGCGGCGTATCGAGGCCGCCGAATGACCGGCACGCTGACCATTGCGGGACTTGGGCCGGGCGACGACGCCCTAGTCACGCCGGAAGTCACTGCTGCGCTCGCGTCCGCGACCGATATCGTGGGCTATGCGCCCTATGTCGCGCGCGTGGCTCCGCGCGACGGACTGACGCTGCACTCGTCCGATAACCGTGTGGAGTTGCAGCGCGCGAGCGAAGCCTTGCGGCTCGCATCCGAAGGCCGTCGCGTCGTCGTGGTATCGTCCGGCGATCCCGGCGTCTTTGCCATGGCCTCCGCCGTGTTCGAGGCGCTCGAAGAGAAGGCGCAATGGCAGGGGCTTTCCATCCGCGTACTGCCCGGCGTGACCGCGATGCTAGCGGCGGCAGCCCGTGTCGGTGCCCCGCTCGGCCATGATTTTTGCGCGATCAATCTCTCCGACAACCTCAAGCCATGGGCGACGATCGAGAAGCGTCTGCGGCTGGCCGCCGAGGCTGACTTTGCGATCGCGATGTACAATCCGCGCTCGGCCAGCCGTCCTGAGGGTTTTGGGCGCGCGCTGAACATCCTGAATGACGCAGGCTGCGGCGAGCGTATCGTCGTCTTCGCGCGGGCGGTCAGCGCGCCCGACGAGCGGATCGAGACTATCAGGCTGTGCGAGGCGAGGCCCGAGATGGCTGACATGCGGACGCTCGTGATCGTCGGCAACTCGGCGACACGCCGCGTCGGTCGCTGGGTCTATGCACCGAGGCAGGCACGATGACCGAGCCATTGCAAGACCTCGGCGACGCTTTCTACCCGCAACCGGTCGGGCAATTGCGGGCGCGCGAGCATGATGACGGGAAGTCGGAGCGCACGTGCGGCATCGATCTTGGCGCGCGCGCCGTCTCCCCCGGAGTTGCGGGCGACGATCCATTCGATGCCGCGCGCTTGCATCATCTCCAGCTCCCCCTCGAGCGTGAACGGCCCGCGCGAGACAATCATGTCCGCATCGAACGGAAGCGCGTCCTCGGGCGGATCGACGAACCGCAACGTGTAGGCGTGCTGCGGCCTCGCAGCGAAGGGCGCGATATGCTGCCGCCCGATGGCGAGAAACACCCGGGCGCGGTGTTCTGGCAAAACCGCGACGGCAGAGGCGATGTCGGCAACTTCAATCCAGTTGTCGCCGGACGTCCTGGTCCAAGGTGCACGTTCGAGCGCAATCAGCGGCGTTCCGGTTTCTGCGCACGCCGCCACCGCGTTGCGACTCATCTCGGCCGCGAATGGATGCGTCGCGTCGACCACATGCGTGATGCCTTCCCGCCGAATGTAGTCGGCAAGCCCGCTCGGTCCACCGAAGCCACCGATGCGGGTCGGCAGCAGTTGATCAGCCGGCGCACGGGTGCGGCCGCCATACGAGTAGATCGCGTCGAGTCCCGCGCGAGACACCTTGTCCGCAAGCAGATTGGCGTCGGCGGTTCCGCCCAGAATGAGGGCGCGCATCATGGCTAATCCCTGGTTGACCATCATCGGCATCGGCGAAGATGGCCTTGCCGGGCTATCCGAGGCAAGCCGGAAGGCGCTTGCCGAAGCGGAAACCGTCTTCGGTGGCGAACGGCATCTCGCGCTCGCAGGCGTTACCGATCGAGGCCGTCCGTGGCCCGTGCCATTCGATGCGGACAGCGTGCTGAGCTGTCGCGGTCGTCCGACGGCGGTGCTCGCGTCGGGCGATCCGTTCTGGCACGGCGTCGGCGGAACCCTTGCTGAAAAGCTGGAGGTAGGCGAGTGGATCGTCCATTCCGCACCTTCGACATTCTCGCTCGTTGCGGCGCGACTGGGTTGGCGCCTCGAATCCGTCGTCTGTCTCGGGCTTCATGCAGCGCCTTGGGAACGGCTGGTGCCGCATCTGACGCGCGGCGCGCGGATTATTTGTCTTGTGCGCGACGGCAAGGCGAGCGGCGATCTCGCGACATGGTTGACGGACCACGGCTGGGGCCAGTCGACGATCTGGAGTCTCTCGGCGCTTGGCGGCCCGCGAGAATCCATCAGTCAGCATCGCGCGGATAGTTACGCGACCGGGCTCAATGACAGCCTCGTCGCGGTTGCGCTTGAGGCGAGGGGATCGCAAGGCATCGCGCGCAGCACGGGTCTGTCGGATGATCTCTTTGTCCACGACGGCCAGGTTACCAAACGGCCAATGCGCGCGCTTGCGCTTTCGGCGCTCGCGCCACGGCCAGGCGAACGATTGTGGGACATCGGCGCAGGCTCCGGCTCGATCTCGGTCGAATGGACCTTATGCGGGGGAACGGCGATTGCGATCGAGACGCGCGAAGACCGTGTTGCGAACATCCGGAGCAACGCCGAGGTCTTTGGCCTGAGGCACCGGATCACCGTCATCCAGGGAATTGTGCCTGACATCCTTTCGCGCCTTGATGCGCCGGACGCAGTGTTTATCGGTGGCGGCCTCGACATGGCGATGTTCGATGCCGTCTGGTCGCGGCTAGAGACCGGCACGCGATTGGTGGCGCATGCCGTGACGCTGGAGACCGGGGCCCTTCTCGCGGACCTTCATCAACGCCACGGTGGCGAGCTGATGCGCGTCGAGATCGCGCAGGCCGTTCCACTGGGTCGGTACCGTTCCTGGGAGGCGGCGCGGCCGGTCGTGCAATGGAGTGCGGTCAGATGAAGGTCGCAGGTCTGGGATTCAGACGCGAGGTGACGCTCGCCTCGTTGCGCGACGCGCTCGCCGCCGCCGGCGGTTGCGAGGGCATCGCCGCGATCGCGACGGTGAGCGACAAGGCGGAAGCGGATGCGCTGAGACTTTTGGCGCGTGAACTCGGCGTGCCGATCAAGCCCGTTCCGGCTCATGTGCTGGCCGGTATCGCGGTACTGACTCAGTCGGAGCTCATCAAGGAGAAGTTTGGCACGGGTTCGGTCGCCGAAGCCGCCGCGCTCGCAGCGGCCGGCCGTCGCGCACGCCTGATCTCGACGCGGACGGTCTCGCAGGATCGAACGGCGACGGCAGCGATTGCCGAAGGAGACGGCGAATGACGGTGCACTTCATTGGCGCCGGCCCCGGTGCCGCCGATCTGCTCACCTTGCGCGGACGTGACCTGATCGCCGCGTCTCCGGTGTGTCTCTATGCCGGGTCGCTCGTGCCGGAAGGCGTGCTTGCGCATTGCCCGCCCGGCGCGCGGATCGTCAACACCGCGCCGCTGTCACTCGACGAGATCGTCGCCGAGATCGGTGCCGCGCATGCGGAAGGCAAGGACGTCGCGCGGCTGCACTCCGGCGATCTCTCGATCTGGTCGGCGATGGCCGAGCAGTTGCGGCGGCTGCGCGCGCTTGGCATTCCCTACACGGTCACGCCAGGCGTGCCAGCTTTCTCAGCCGCAGCCGCAGCACTCGAGGCCGAGCTGACGTTGCCGGGCCTTGCCCAGTCCGTCGTGCTGACGCGCACACCGGGCCGGGCCAGCGCGATGCCGGAAGGCGAAAACCTTGCTGCCTTTGCCGCGACCGGTGCAGTGCTGGCCATCCATCTGTCGATCCATCTGCTCGACAAGGTCATCGCCGAGCTGACGCCGTATTATGGTGCGGACTGCCCGGTCGCGATCATCTGGCGCGCGAGCTGGCCGGATCAGCGCATCGTACGCGCCACGCTTGCCACGCTCGATGCCGCTGTCGGCACCGAGCTCGAGCGGACAGCACTCATTTTGGTCGGCAAGACGCTGGGCGCAGAGCAGTTTGCCGAGAGTCGCCTTTATGCTGTCGACTATGACCGCCGCTACCGACCGGTCGGGGCGACACCGCGCTTTCCGGAGGCGTCGTGATGGCCGCAGGCCTCGTCATCTCGGCGCCCGCGTCCGGCGTCGGCAAGACGACGCTGACGCTGGCGCTCGCGCGCGCCTGGCGCGATCGCGGGCTGACCGTGCAATGCTTCAAGAGCGGCCCCGACTATATCGATCCAGCTTTTCACGCGGCTGCAACTGACCGCGCCTCTGTCAACATCGATAGCTGGGCCATGGATCGCGAGACGATCGCGCGCCTGGTCGGCCGCGGAGCGCATGCGGATATCGTGCTCGCCGAGGGCTCGATGGGCCTGTTCGATGGCGTTGCCGCGCGCGGAGTGGCAGGCACGGGCGCGACGGCCGATATTGCGGAGATGATGGGTTGGCCTGTGCTGCTCGTGATCGATCCGTCCGGCCAGGCGCAGACGGCCGCGGCAATCGCCGCCGGACTGCGCGATTTCCGTGCAGGCGTGCGGCTTGCGGGCGTGGTCCTCAATCGCGTCGCGAGCCCGCGGCATGAGAACCTCGTGCGGAATGCGATGATGGATGCCGGCATTGCGGTGTTCGGTGCGCTGCCGCGGCACGCCGAGATTGCCTTGCCGAAGCGGCACCTTGGCCTGGTGCAGGCAGAAGAGCAGGCGGAGGTGAGTGGCTTGATCGCCGAGGCCGCGCGCTTCGTCAGCGAGCATGTCGATCTCGATGCCGTGCTGCGATCGGCTGTTGCCTGGTCGCCGTCGACGCGGGCACGCGAGTTGCAAGTCTCTCCGCCGGGGCAGCGCATTGCGCTAGCGCGCGATGCGGCGTTCTCCTTCGTTTATCCGCACATGCTGGAAGCCTGGCGCGCCGCGGGTGCTGAGATATTGCCCTTCTCGCCGCTGGCCGATGAAGCGCCCGATGCGCGTGCCGATGTGTGCTGGTTGCCCGGCGGCTATCCCGAACTGCACGCCGGCCGGCTTGCGGCCAACGCAAGGTTTCGTGGCGCGTTGCGCGCCTTCGCTAAGACGCGTCCCGTGCATGGCGAGTGCGGGGGCTATATGGCGCTAGGCACCGTTCTGACCGATGCAGACGGCGCACGCCATGAGATGGTCGGCTTGCTTGGCCTGGAGACGAGCTTTGCCAAGCGCCGCATGCATCTTGGCTACCGGCTTGCGGAGCTCGCTGCGCCGATACCCGGGCACAAGGCCGGCGCTCGCCTGCGTGGCCATGAGTTTCACTATTCGACGATCATCGCGCAGCCCGACGCGCCGCTCGCGGTCGTGCGCGACGCGACGGGCGCGGTGGTTGCGGAGACGGGCTCGCGGCGCGATAACGCCTCCGGTACGTTCTTCCATCTGATCGCGGGGGAGCACCGGTGAGCGGGTTTGTGTCCTTTATTTCCGCCGGTCCCGGCGATCCCGAGCTCCTGACGGTGAGAGGGGCAGCTCGACTGCGCGAGGCCGACGTCGTGCTCTATGACGATCTGGCGTCCGGCGCGATCCTCGATCTTGCTCCTCCCGGCGCCAATTTGGTCGCGGTCGGCAAGCGCGCCGGTCGCCCCTCGACCAAGCAGCAGCACGTCAATCGGCTGCTCATCGATTATGCGGGAACCGGCGCACGCGTGGTGCGGCTGAAATCGGGCGACGCAGGCATCTTCGGCCGCCTGGAAGAGGAGATCGACGCGCTCCGCGCCGCAGGCATCGGCTACGAGATCATTCCCGGCGTCACCTCGGCCTGCGTTGCCGCGGCACAGGCGGGAATTCCGCTGACCCGGCGTCACACGTCGCGCCGGGTGCAGTTCGTGACCGGCGCCGATGTCACCGGCGAGTTGCCTGCGAATCTGAACTGGGCGGCGCTCGCCGATCCGGACGCGACGACGGTGGTCTACATGGGCCGGCGCACATTTCCGGCTTTAGTCGCCAAGCTGATCGAGCATGGTCTTGCGCCGAACACGCCGGCGCTCCTTGCCGAATCCCTGGGCCGCACCGATGAGCGGATCGTCCGCACGACGATCGCAGAGCTTGCGGAGCAGCTTGTGCGAGAGGGCACCGCGACGACGGCCGCCGTCATCCTGTTCGGCGCGCTCGCGGGAGATTCTCCGTCATGAGGTCGCCGCTGGGCCTCGCTCGCCCCTTGACGCGTACTCCGCGGAAGTGGAAATTTCTGACACCAACGCCGTCGGACGTGACGGCAGGAAGGACGTAAGGCCATGCATATCGAACCGGAAATCGTGACAGGCGCAAAACTCGTGCTGGGCTATGCGACGGGAATTGCCGCGGGCGGCGTTGCGCTCAAGCTCGCGGTCGACACCATGCGCGAGCAGGGCGTCGCCTCGTTCGTTGTGCGTGCGGTTGCGACGACCGCGCTGGTGTTCTCGTTCTTCGAGATCCTGCCGCACTTCCGGGTCGGGGTCTCCGAGGTACACTTCATCCTCGGATCGACACTGTTCCTGCTGTTCGGTGCCGCACCCGCCGCGTTCGGACTGGCGCTTGGCCTTCTGTTGCAAGGCCTGTTCTTCGTGCCGACTGATCTGCCGCAATACGGCATGAACGTGACGACGCTGCTGGTGCCGCTGTTTGCGATCCAGGCGCTGGCCCAGCGTGTCATCCCCCGCAACACCGCCTATGTTGATCTCCAGTATCGCCAAGCTCTGGCGCTTTCCACCGCCTATCAGTCCGGCATCGTGGCATGGGTCGCGTTCTGGGCGCTCTATGGCGCGGGTTTTGGCGCCGCCAACCTCGCCAACATTGCGACCTTCGCGGGATCCTACGCGCTGGTCATCGTGATCGAGCCGCTGGCGGATCTCGCCGTGCTCGCGCTGGCAAAGTCGCTGCGCGGCGTTACGGCCGACGGCTTTGTTACGCCGCGCCTGCACAACGCAGCATAGAGACGACGTGAGGGGCGGTCGTTTTGCGGCCGCCCTTCGCTGAAGGCATGCTGACGCTCTCCCTTATAGGCATCGGCTGCGGCGATCCCGCGCAGCTCACGCTCGCCGCGATTCGCGCGATCAACGCCGCCGATCTGGTCCTCATCCCGCGCAAGGGGACCGCGAAGTCCGATCTCGCGGAATTGCGGCGGACGATCTGCGCCGACGTGCTCACCAACCACGGGACGCGCATCGCGGAGTGCGACCTGCCCGTGCGCGACGCCGGCGAGGCGGATTACCGCAAGGGCGTTGACGACTGGCACGACGCCGTCGCCGCGACCTGGTCGCAAGCGATCGCAGGCTATCTCGGATGCTCGGGGCGCGTCGCGCTGCTGATCTGGGGCGACCCGTCGCTCTACGATTCGAGCCTGCGGATCGCACGACGGCTTGATCCGTTGCCGACGATCGAGGTCGTTCCGGGCATCACATCGATTCAGGCCCTCTGCGCCGCGCATGCGCTGCCGCTCAACGACATCGGCGAGCCCTTCCTGGTCACGACAGGGCGGCGGCTGCGCGAACGCGGCTGGCCCGGTGGCACCGACACCGTGGTCGTGATGCTCGACGGCGGCGCGGCCTTTCAGTCGCTAGAGCCCAAGGGACTGCACATCTGGTGGGGTGCTTATCTTGGCATGCCCGATCAAATCATCATGTCCGGTGAACTTGCCGAAGCAGGTCCTCGCATCGTCGCTGCGCGGCAAGAGGCGCGCGAACGGCATGGCTGGATCATGGATAGCTACATTCTCAAACGCAGATCGCGACACGGCTGAAGCCGCGGCCACGACATTATTCCAAGGCGACATAGCATGCTACCCGAGTGGGTTTACCAGGAATGCCCGGGCATCTCGGCTGTTCATCGTGAGGCGGCGCTTGCCCGCCAGGCGCAGCTCACAAAACCAACCGGCGCGCTCGGCAGGCTCGAGCACATTGCGATCGAACTCGCCGGCTTGCAGCAGACGGAGCGGCCGCGCGCGGCGCGCGCGCCGATCATCATCTTTGCCGGTGATCACGGCATTGTGGCGCAGGGCGTATCGGCCTATCCGCAGGAGGTGACCATCGCGATGATGACGAACTTCGCCGCGGGCCGTGCCGCGATCTCGGTTCTGGCGCGCGAGTTGGGATCAACTCTGGAGGTGGTCGATGCCGGGACGCTGGCGCAGTCGGAGCTACCGGGTGTTGTCACCGACAAACCGCGCTGCGGCAGCCGTGATTTCAGCGTGGAGGCGGCGCTCGAGCCGGCGGAGTTGGCCTTTGCGTTCGAATGCGGGAGGCGGGCGGTGTTGCGCGCGGAGGCCGGTCGGCCTGATCTTCTCATTCTCGGCGAGATGGGCATCGGCAACACCACGACGTCGGCGGCGATCGCCTCGGCCTTGCTCGGCGCGAACGCGGAGGAGGTTACCGGCAGTGGGACCGGTGTCGATGCCGCCGGCCGAGCCCGCAAGGCGCATTTGATCGATGCCGCGCTGGCGCGCCACGGTCTCACGGGTGCCTCTGCCGAAAGAATCCTGTGCGCGGTCGGAGGTCTCGAAATCGCGGCCATTTGCGGTGCGATCATTGCGGCCACGCAGCGTCGCATTCCAGTCCTGATCGACGGCTTGATCGTGTCGGTGGCTGCATTGGCGTCAGTACGAGTCAATCCGTCCTGTCAGCCGTTTCTACTACCCTCGCATCAATCCGCCGAGCAGGGGCACCGCCTCGTGCTTCGGGCCTTGAACGTGCACCCGCTGGTCAGCCTGGATCTGAGGCTCGGCGAGGGATCGGGAGCCGCGATCGCATTGCCGCTGGTGCGGCTCGCATGCGCCCTGCACAACGGCATGGCGACTTTTGCGCAGGCCAATGTGCCGGATCGCCCCGCGGGCTGACAGCGGTTCAACCAACGCGTTGATTGATCGACGGCACGACGCCGTTCCCGCGGGGACTTGGTTGGCTTGGAGCGCCGCCGTATCCAACGGCCTCAATGCGGCTCACGCGAGAATCGATCAATACTCCTGAATTGTGCGTGTAGCCGTACGGGTCGCGCGACCATGATTCGCTGCAATGGCGCGGAAGCCTCCGGCCTAACCCGGCTCAATTCCTCTCTTGGCTCTCGCTTGCGCCTTCGCATGCAACGGCGAGGATTGTCGTGCGCCGGGGCCGGGATGGACATGGACCGCCTTGGCCGTCAGTGGCTCACCGCATTCAGAGCAGACCATGACGGGGTCGAACATCTTCTTGCAGTTCTTATGCTCATGCAGCATCGGCCGGCCGCGCGAGTCGACCATGTGGATGTTGCCCCAATGCACAATCGACATGATGATCGGATAAAGGTCGAGGCCCTTCTGAGTCAGGATGTATTCGTAGCGCTTCGGCGATTCCTGATAGGGAACCCGACGCAACACGCCGAACCGCACCAGCTTCTTTAGCCGGTCGGCAAGCAAATGCCGGGTGATCCCGAGCGACGCCTGGAAGTCATCGAACCTGCGGATGCGAAGAAAGCATTCGCGCAGGATGAGCAGGCTCCAGCGATCACCGATGACCGCGACGGTGCGGGCCAGCGAGCACGGTTCCTCTTCGAGTGCATCCCATTTCATCAACGTCTCCAGCGTCCTGCGACGATTGCGCCAACAAATTCTAAAACAGAACTTATGTCGTTTCAATAGGATACCATTATTTCAGCGGCAGAATGGCCATTGGATGACAAATATCATATTGACAGTTCTAAAATAGAACTTATGGTCTCGGCCAAGATCAACGCGGCGGCAAGTGGCCGCCGACCATCGAAGGGAAGCGCGTTCCATGGCTGCTCCGCTCAGGGTTGAGTTCCACTTCGATTTCGGCAGTCCCAACGCCTATCTCGCCGAGCTTGTGCTGCCGGAGATCGAGCGGCGCACCGGCGTGAAATTCGACTATGTCCCTGTGCTGCTCGGCGGCATCTACAAGGAGACCGGCAACATGTCGCCCGCGGAGTCGCTGCACGGGATCAAGAACAAGCCCGAATACAACGCGCTCGAAACCGAGCGCTTCCTGCGGCGCCACAGCATCACGACGTTCAAGTCAAACCCGTTCTTCCCGGTGAACACGCTGATGCTGATGCGCGGCGCCGTCGCTGCCGGACTTGAAGGGATGTTCGAGCCCTATTTCCGCGCCGCCTATCACCACATGTGGGAAGAACCCAAGAAGATGGACGACCCGCAGGTGTTCCGCGAGGCGTTCCTGTCCTCCGGCCTCGATATCGACCGCATCATCGCCCGCGCGCAGCAGGACGACGTCAAGAAGAAGCTGATCGAGAACACCAGCAACGCCGTCGCCCGCGGCTCATTCGGCTCGCCGACCTTCTATGTCGGTGACGAGATCTTCTTCGGCAAGGATCGCCTGCGCGAGGTCGAGGAAGAGATCGTCGCGCAACTCGGCGCAGAGCAACGCAAGACCGCCTGATCCGGGCCGCGCCCGAGACAACAACCAGGTCCAAGGGGCCGTTGCAGGGAGGTTTCAGTGGTGGCGTCGACGGAAAGTGCAGTGGGAAGTCTGGAAGGCTTGCCGAACCGCATCCATGAGGTGATGGACCGGCACGTTGCGGCGACGCCGGATCGGCTGGCGCTGATCGACGACAAGGCGAGGCTGACCTACAGCGAGCTTGACCAGGCGGTGAGCGGCGTCGCGGAAGTGTTGCGGGCGCTCGGCATCCGGGCCGGCGATCGCATGATGATCGTCAGCGAGAACTCCATTCCGCTCGCCTGCCTGCTATTGGCCGCGAGCCGGCTCAATGTCTGGGCGATCGTGGTCAATCCGCGGCTGTCGCCGCGCGAAGTCGATCAGATCAGGGACCATAGCGGCGCCCGCCGCGCCTTCTTCACCGCCGACGTCTCGCAGGAGGCCGCCGCCCATGCCGCGCGTTACGAGGCGCCGGTGCAGGCCGCCGGCCCGCTTCGCGGCATTGGCGTCACCGCACTGAACCTCGGCACCTCGCCCGAGCGGGTCGAGGCCGACGGTACGAAACAGGTTGCTGTTCTCATCTATACGTCGGGGACGACGGGCACGCCGAAGGGAGTGATGCTGACCCACCGCAATCTCCTGTTCAGCGCCAGGGGCACCGCTGCCTGGCGCAAGATGACGGCGGACGACGTGCAGTATTGCGTGCTGCCGATCTCCCACATTGTCGGCATTTCGCTGCTCACCATGACGCTGATGGTTGGGGCCACCGTTCGCCTGGTCGCAAAATACGATCCTGCGGCCTTGGTGAAGGCGGTGGCGGAGGAGGGCATCACCATTCTCAACGGTGTGCCCGCGACCTATCAGCGTCTGCTCGAATATCGGCGCAACGCAGGCCTGCCCAAGCTCGATCGCGGCAGGCTTCGCGTGATCGCGGTGGCCGGCGCGCCGCTCGACATCGAGCTCAAATCGCGGGTCGAGCAGGAGCTCGGCCTGCCGCTCCTCAACGGCTACGGCATCACCGAATGCTCGCCCGGAATTTCCGGTGTCCGGCCCGATACTCCACGGGCCGACCATGCGGTCGGCACCATATTGCCGGGCCTTGAAGCCAAGCTCGTCGGTCGCGACGGCAAGGCTGTCCCCAACGGCGAGGTCGGCGAGCTCCATGTCCGCGGCCCGAACGTGATGCGCGGCTACTACCGCGCCCCCGACCTGACCGCCAAGGCGATTGATCCCGAGGGGTGGTTCAACACCGGTGACCTCGCTCGCTTTGAGGGCGACTACCTCTACATCGTCGGGCGCACCAAGGAGATGATCATTCGCTCCGGATTCAACGTCTATCCGGCCGAGATCGAGGCGGTGTTAAGCACCCACGACGCGGTGGTGCAATGCGCCGTGGTCGGGCGGCAGGTTGAAGGCAATGAAGAGGTCGTGGCCTTCGTGCAGCTCATCAAGGGCTCGAAGGCCACTGCGCAGGATCTGCTCGCCCATGTCGCCCCGCAGCTCACCTCCTACAAGCGTCCGTCGGAAATAATCTTGCTGGACGCGCTGCCGGCAACGTCAACCGGCAAGATCCTGAAGCACAAGCTGGCGGAGTCGCTGCGCAGCTAGAGCTGAGCGACGTAGCCGACGTCGCGTTCGAGAGTCCACATTAGCCAGAGGCCGGAGAAGACCATGCAGAAGAGAAATGCGACCGTAGCTGTCATCGGTGCCGGCGATTATATCGGCGGCGAGATCGCCAAGAAATTCGCCGCCGAGGGCTTTACGGTCTTCGCCGGCCGCCGTAACGGCGACAAACTCGCGCCGCTGGTCAAGGAGATCGAGGCGGCAGGCGGCGAGATCCACGCCCGCTCGCTCGATGCGCGCAAGGAGGAGGAGATCATCTCCTTCCTCAACGACGCCGACAAGCATGCCCCGCTCGACGTCTGCGTCTTCAACATCGGCGCCAACGTCAACTTCCCGATTCTCGAGACCACCGAGCGCGTGTTTCGCAAGGTCTGGGAGATGGCCTGCTATTCCGGCTTCCTGGCCGGACGCGAGGCGGCGCGGCTGATGCTGGCGCGCGGAGGCGGCAACATCTTCTTCACCGGGGCCACCGCATCCCTGCGCGGTGGCAGCGGCTATGCGGCATTCGCCAGCGCCAAGTTCGGCCTGCGCGCGGTGGCGCAAGCGATGGCGCGCGAGCTCGGTCCGAAGAACATCCACGTCGCCCACCTCATCATCGACTCCGGCGTCGACACCGAATGGGTGCGGCAGCGCCGCATCGAGGCGTTTGGCCCCGACGCGCTCGACAATCCGGACCTCCTGATGCCGCCGTCGTCGGTCGCGGCGTCCTACTGGCAGCTTTACCAGCAGCCGAAGAGCGCCTGGACGTTCGAGCTGGAGATCCGTCCCTTCGGCGAGAAGTGGTAGGGAGCACGTCCGATGGAGCTCGCGCTGTCCCCGGAGGATGCGGCCTTTCGCGACGAGGTGCGTGCCTTCATCGCCGAAAACTATCCGGCCGAGATGCGTGTTCCCAATCCGGAGACCGACCTCTCCAAGGATCAGATGCTGCTTTGGCACCGGATCCTGTACAAAAAGGGCTGGATCGCACCGCTCTGGCCGAAGGACTATGGCGGGCCCGGCTGGTCGATCACCCGCCGCTTCATCTTCGAGCAGGAAACCACCCGCGCCGGAACTCTGCCGCCACTGGCGTTCAGCGTCACCATGGTCGGCCCGGTCATCTATACGTTCGGCAATGAGGCGCAGAAGAAGAAATATCTGCCGCGCATTCTCTCCGGCGAGGACTGGTGGTGTCAGGGCTATTCCGAGCCGGGCTCCGGTTCCGACCTCGCCACCGTGCGCACCAAGGCGGTGCGTGACGGCGACCACTATATCGTCAACGGCCACAAGACCTGGACCACGCTGGCCCAGCACGCCGACTGGATTTTCTGCCTGGTGCGGACCGATCCGGGCGCAAAACCGCAGTCGGGCATCTCGTTCCTCTTGATCAACATGAAGACGCCGGGCGTTACCGTTCGGCCGATCATCACGATCGACGGCTCGCACGAGGTCAATGACGTCTTCCTCGAAGATGTCCGCGTGCCCGTCGAGAACCTGATCGGCGAGGAGAACAAGGGCTGGACCTATGCAAAATTCCTGCTCGGCAACGAGCGTACCAGCATGGCCGGGATCGGCCGCTCGACGCGCTACATCGAGCGCTTGAAGAAGATCGTGAAGGCCGAGATTCCGGAGGACGATCCGGCCTATCTCGAATTCATCAGGGACATCGCCCGCGTCGAGCTCGACGTGCTCGCGCTGGAGGCGACCGAATTGCGCGTGGTGGCGCAGATGGCGCGCGGCATTGATCCGGGGCCGGCGGCATCGCTGTTCAAGATCCGCGGCACCGAGATCTTCCAGAACATTACCGAGCTGACCCATCGCGCGATCGGCAATTACGGCCTGGCGATCCGCGAGCATCCGGTCAGCGCCAACCGCTTCATGCCGGGGCCGGACTACGGCCACACCGCATCGGAAAAATATCTCAATTCGCGTAAGCTCTCTATCTACGGCGGATCGAACGAGATCCAGCGCAACATCATCGCCAAAGCGGTGCTCGGTCTCTAGCAACAGCGCAACGAGAGGATCGGATGGATATCCAGTTCACGGAAGAGCAGGAATTGTTGCGATCCAGTGTCCAGCGTCTGCTGCGGGAGCAGTACGATTTCGACGCGCGCCGCAAGATCGTCGCGAGCGAGGAGGGTTTCAGCCGCAAGAAATGGGCTGCCTTCGCCGAGCTCGGCCTGTTAGCCGCGCCGTTCGCCGAGGATGTCGGCGGGCTCGGCGGCGGAACGCTGTCGACCATGATCATCGCGCAGGAGTTCGGCCGCCACCTCGTGGTCGAGCCGTTTATCGAGACCGTCGTGCTCGCCGGTGGCCTGATCGTGCACGTCGGAACCGACGAGCAGAAGCAGGCCTTTATCCCGGACATCATCGCGGGAACAAAGATCTGGGCCTTGGCCTGGACCGAGAAGGCCTCGCGCTTCAACCTGGCGACCGTGACGACCACCGCTCGCCGCGAAGGCAAGGACTACGTCCTGACCGGTGAAAAGACGGCTGTGATTGCCGCGCCCTGGGCGGACTATCTCATCGTCTCCGCCCGGACCTCTGGTCATCGGCACGATCGCGGCGGCGTCAGCCTGTTCGTGGTCGATCGCCGCGCCGCCAACTTGCATCTTCAGAGCTTCAAGACCATCGACGGCCGCCGCGCGGCCGAGGTCAGCCTGCGCGAGGTCCGCGGCCAACTGCTCGGCAAGGAGGGTGAGGGTGTGGCCGCGCTGGAAGCCTGCCGCGACCGCGCCATCGGCGCGCTCTGCGCCGAACTGGTCGGCGCGATCGGCGAGCTGAACTCGGCGACGCTGGAATATTCCAAGACCCGAAAGCAGTTCGGAACCACGATCGGCAGCTTCCAGGTGCTGCAGCACCGGATGGTCGACATGTTCATCGCCCATCAGGAGGCGCTGTCGCTGATGCAGCAGCTCAATCTCACCCTCGGTGCGGGCGAGGCCGGCATTTCGCGGCTGGCGTCGGGGGCGAAATCGAAGATCGGCTATGCCGGCAAGTTCGTCGCCGACCAGGCGGTGCAGCTGCATGGCGGCATGGGCATGACCGACGAGCTCAATGTCGGCCATTACTTCAAGCGGATTTCCTCCATCAACATCCAGTTCGGCGATCCCGCCTACCACGTGCTGCGTTACGCGCAGCTCGACGCGGCCGCCTAAGACAGAGAGGCAAGCATGACAACTGAGGCAGTCATCGTTTCCACGGCCCGCACCGGCGTCGGCAAGGCCTATCGCGGCGCGCTCAACAACACCGAGGGGCCGACCCTGGCGGGCCATGTGATGGCCGAAGCCGTGAAGCGCGCGGGCATCACGCCCGGCGAGGTCGAGGACGTGGTGATGGGCTGCGCCATGCAGCAGGGCACCATGGTGATGAACGTTGCGCGCAAGGGCGCGATCCGCGCCGGCCTGCCGGTGACGGTTGCCGGCAGTACCATCGATCGGCAATGCGCCTCCGGCTTGCAGGCGATCGCGGTCGCCGCGCGGTCGGTGATGCTTGACGGCGTCGAGATCGCGATCGGCGGCGGCATCGAATCGATAAGCCTGGTGCAGAACGAGCACATGAACCGGTTTCACGCCGTCGACGACGAGCTGATGGCGATGAAACCGGACATGTACATGTCGATGCTGGAGACCGCCGAGGTCGTCGCCGAACGCTACGGAATCGGGCGAGACCGGCAGGACGAGTACAGCCTCGAATGCCAGCGCCGTGTCGGCGCCGCGCTGCAGGGTGGCCGCTTCAACGACGAGATCGTACCGATCACGACCAAGATGGTCGTGGTCGACAAGGATACCAAGGAAGTCAGCTATCAGCAGGTGACGCTGTCGAAAGACGAGGGTCCGCGTCCGGACACCACCGCGGAGGGGCTCGCCAAGATCAAGCCGGTGTTCGAGGGCAAGACCATCAGCGCCGGCAACGCCAGCCAGCTTTCCGACGGCGCCTCGGCCTGCGTGATCATGAGCGACAAGATCGCGGCCAAGAAGGGCCTGAAGCCGCTCGGCATCTTCCGCGGCTTCGTCGCCGCGGGCGTCGAACCGGACGAGATGGGCGTCGGCCCGGTCGCGGCGATTCCGCGGCTCTTGAAGCGCCACAATCTGAAGATCGACGACATCGACCTGTGGGAGCTCAACGAGGCCTATGCTGTCCAGGTGATCTATTGCCGCGACAAGCTCGGCATCGACCCGAACAAGCTCAACGTCAACGGCGGTTCGATCGCGATTGGCCACCCTTACGGCATGACCGGCGCGCGGCTCACCGGCCACATCCTGATCGAAGGCCGGCGGCGCAAGGCGAAATACGGCGTAGTGACCATGTGCATCGGCGGCGGCATGGGCGCGGCCGGCCTGTTTGAAATCATCCACTGATCGGAAACGCAGGAGAAACTCGTGAAGACAGCAATCACCGAATTGTTCGGCATCCAGCACCCGATCATCCAGGGCGGCATGCACTATGTCGGCTTTGCCGAGATGGCGGCCGCGGTATCGAACGCCGGCGGGCTCGGTGTCATCACAGGCTTGACGCAGAAGACGCCGGAGCTGCTGGCAAAGGAAATCGCGCGCTGCCGCGACATGACCGACAAGCCGTTCGGCGTGAACCTGACCTTCCTGCCGAGCTTCACCGCGCCGCCCTATCCCGAATACATCGCCGCCATCAGGGAAGGCGGCGTCAGGATCGTGGAGACCGCGGGCCGCAGCCCGGAGCAGTACATGCCGGCGCTGAAGGCCGCAGGGATCAAGGTGATCCACAAATGCACCTCAGTGCGGCATTCGCTCAAGGCCGAGAAGATCGGTTGCGACGCGGTCAGCGTCGACGGCTTTGAATGCGGCGGCCATCCCGGCGAGGACGACATCCCCAACATGATCCTGCTGCCGCGCGCGGCGGATGAATTGACAATTCCGTTCGTGGCCTCCGGTGGCATGGCGGATGCGCGCAGCCTCGTCGCCGCACTCGCCATGGGCGCGGCGGGCATGAACATGGGCACGCGCTTCATCGCTACCAAGGAGGCGCCGGTCCATCCCAATGTGAAGAAGGCGCTGGTCGAGGCGACCGAGCTCGACACCCGCTTGGTCATGCGCGCGCTGCGCAACACCGAACGCGTGCTGAAGAACAAGGGCGTCGATGATCTGCTCGAGATCGAGCGCGAGAAGGGCGCCACCCTGAAGATCCAGGACATCCACGAGCAGGTCGCGGGTGTCTATCCGAAGGTGATGGTCGATGGCGACATGGACGCCGGCGCTTGGAGCTGCGGCATGGTGGTTGGCCTGATCAACGACGTCCCGACGGTCAAGGAGCTGATCGACCGGATCATGGCGGATGCCGAGGCGATCATCCGGCAGCGCCTGACCGGTTTCCTCGATGGCGTCGAGGTACAGAAGCCCGCCCGCGCGGTGGCTTAAGGGAGCTTGCCATGACGGAGCATGTCAAGATCGAGATTGCAGAAGGTGTCATGACGCTGACATTACAGCGTCCGGAGAAGAAGAATGCGCTGACCGGCGCCATGTATGACGCCCTGTCTGACGCGCTGAAGGAGGCGGAGGCGGAGACGTCCGTCCGCGTGGTCCTGTTCCAGGGCGAGGGTGACAGCTTTACCGCGGGCAATGATCTGGCTGATTTCGCAAGCCAGGCTCGCGGTGAAAGTGCCGTCGACAGCCCCGCCCATCGCTTCATCGAAACCATCAGCAAGGCGAGCAAGCCGCTGGTCGCCGCCGTGCAGGGCAATGCCGTCGGCGTGGGTACGACCATGCTCCTGCACTGCGATCTCGTCTATCTCGCCGACAATGCGAAGCTGATCACGCCCTTCGTCAATCTCGCACTGGTTCCGGAAGCGGCGTCGAGCTGGCTGTTGCCGCTGCGGATCGGGCATGCGCGCGCCTACGCCATGTTTGCGCTGGGTGAGCCGATGGATGCCGCGGCCGCGCTGGCCAGTGGCCTCGCCAATGCCGTGGTACCGCAGGGCGAACTGCGCAAGCGGGCGCATGACGCCGCGCTTGCGCTAACCAAGCGGCCCGCGGGATCGCTGAGCCTGACCAAGAAGCTGATGCGCGACCACCAGCGGATCGCGGCGCAAATCGCCGAGGAAGGGCAATTGTTCAAGGAGCGGCTGAAGACGCCGGAGGCGCGCGAGGCCTTTGCCGCATTCGCCGAACGCAGGCCGCCCGACTTCTCGAAAGTCGCTTGATCGAGGACGAACAGATCACAAAACCGAGGGAGCAAACATGAGCAACGCGGGCAGCTATCAGTATCCGACGATGGAATCGGTGATCTACGGCAAGCCCGCGGCGGAAGCGCTGCGCGAGGAGGCCGAACGCCTCGGCGCCAAACGCGTCTATCTGATCGCAAGCCGCACGCTCAACACGACGACAGACGAGATCGAGAAGGTCCGTAAGGCCCTCGGCAGTCGTCACGTCGCGACCTTCGACGGCATTCCGCAGCACACCACGCGCGAAGTGGTGGTCAACGTCGCGAGGCAGGCCAAGGACGCCAAAGCTGATCTGGTCGTTGCGATCGGCGGCGGCTCGGTGGTCGACGCCGCGAAGATCGTGCTGATGTGCATGGAGCACGAGATCTTCGAGCAGGACGGTCTCGATGGCTTCGAAACCACGCCGGAGCGGCGCTTCGGCCCGTTTCGCGCGCCGAAGGTCAGGATGGTCGCGATTCCGAGCACGCTGTCGGGCGGCGAATACAATTCCGGCGCGTTGGTCACCGACGTCAGGCGCAAGCTGAAGCAGATATTCAATCACCCCATGATGATGCCGCTCAGCATCATCCTCGACCCCGCGATCACAAAATACACGCCGGAAAAGCTGTGGCTCGGGTCGGGAACCCGAGCCATGGATCACGGCATTGAGGCGATCTGCTCGATCCGCAGCAACGTGCTGGTCAACGCGGTCTGCCTGCAGGGCCTGCGCTACCTGCATGACGGCCTGCTTCGCACCAAGGCGGATCCGAGCGACGCAGACGCCCGGCTAGGCTGCCAGCTCGGCTCCTGGCTGTCGGCGTTCGGCCTGCAGGCGCGGGTACCGATGGGCGCGAGCCACGCCATCGGCCATGTGCTGGGCGGCACCTGCGACGTGCCACATTATTTCTGCACGGCGGTGATGATGCCGAGTGTGCTGCGCTATAACCGTCCGGCCACCGAAGCGGCGCAGAAATCGATTGCCGCGGCGCTCGGCGCGCCGGAACAGGACGCCAGCGAGGCCTTCGCGGCGTTGATCGCTGAGCTCGGCCTTCCGCGGCGGCTTGCCGACGTCGGCGTTGCCGAGGACCGTTTTGAGCTCATCGGCAAGAACGCGATGCTGTCGATCTTCACCCGCGCCAATCCGCAGCCGATCCGCGAGCCCGCCGACGTTGTCAAGATACTGAAATTGGCCGCCTGAAGAGGCTGTAGCTTTCACGGTTGGCACGCAAACAGTGGAGGAACGAACGATGTTTTGGGGCATCCGACTGGCCTGCGCCCTCATGATTGCGATGTCCGTGCCTTGCTGGGCGGGCGATACGCCCGGCGTCACGGCGACAAAGATCAAGATCGGAGGCATCTTTCCGCTCAGTGGGCCCGCTTCCTCAATCGGCCAGGTCGGGCACGGCGTGCTCGCCTACGTGCAATCGATCAACGATCGCGGAGGCATCAACGGACGCAAGATTGAATATATCGTTCTGGACGATGCGTATAGCCCGCCAAAGGCATTTGAGCATGCGCGCAAGTTGGTGGAGAGCGACGAAGTCGCGTTCATTTTCAGCCAACTCGGCACGGCGGGCAACTCGGCCGTGGCAAAATATCTTGCCGCGAAACGGGTTCCGACGATCGCAATCGTCACCGGTGCGAGCAAATTTACCAGTGTCAAGGATTACCCGCTCACCACGACCGGGCTCGTCAGCTATGACACTGAAGGGAAGATCTACGCAAAATATCTGACGCGTGCCTTGCCTGCGGCGAAATACGCGATCCTGTTCCAGAATGACGATCTTGGCCGTGATTACGTCAACGCCTTCAAGGCGGTCCTGGGCGCCGACTTTAACAAGCGTGTCGTCACCGCCAGTTACGAGGTAACGGAACCGACCGTTGACTCGCAGGTGGTCGCACTCAAGAGCTCCGGCGCGCAGGCGCTGTTCATTGCTGGGACGCCGAAATTTGCCGCGCAGGCCATCCGTCGCGCAGCCGAGACCGGGTGGAAGCCAACGATCTTCATCAACTTCCCCTCGTCATCGGTCGCGGGCACACTGAAGCCAGCGGGCTTGGAGAATTCCGCCGGCGTGATCGTCGGCACCCCGAACAAGGATCCGAACGACGAAAACTGGAAGGATGACGAGGGAATCAAGGCGTATCGCGCCTTCTTCGATAGATATTTGGCGGGCTCCGACATCAGCAATACGAGCTACCTCACTGGCTATCAGCAGGGCATGGTGCTGGAGCAGATCCTCAAGCAATGTGGCGACGACGTCTCGCGCGACAACGTTATCAAGCAGGCGAAGTCGCTGAAGAACCTTGTGCTGCCGACAGCGCTGCCCGGCGTCCGGGTTAACACCAGCGAGAGCAACAACATGATCTGGACGCAACTGCAGCTTCAGCGATGGACGGGAACTCGATGGGAGCAGTTCGGTGAGGTTCTCGATGCGAGCTCGGAGTAGTGCGTCCTGCGGAACCCATGACAAGCATGGGCATCGTCCTGTGCGCACAAAGATTCATCCGGAGCAATCCATGACGGCTCATTTGCGCATATTTTCATACCTGCCGAATCCGCGGGTCTGGAAGGCGACCATCGCGGCCCGCTTCTGCGGCGTGGACGTCGAAGTCAGGGGCGCGTCCGGCAAGGAGTTGCGGGACTGGCTGTGGGATTACGATGCGCGTCCCCTTGCTCCGGGCGAACGCGAGTCGCTTTCATCCCTTGCGCGAACCGGGCGGGTCGGACTGACCGGCGCGCAACTCTTCAAGACCGAGGCCTTCCTCGAGGCCCAGCCGTTCGGCAACGTGCCTGCCGCGTTCGGCGCGGAGGGAAAGATCGGAATCTTCGAGTCGAACAGCATCATGCGGGCGGTGGCTCGGCTGGGCGCGGCGGCATTCCCGCTTTACGGACGCGACGCCTATGAAGCGTCCAGGATCGACAGCTTCCTGGACGTCAGCCTGATCTTCGCCAGGGATTCGCAAATTTATCTGCTTGCACTGTCGGACGGCACGGTCGATGCGGCCATTCACGCGCGCGCCAAGGCGGCATTCGCGATCTATGCCTCGGGGCTTGAACAGGCGCTGTCGCCGCGACGGGACGCGCTGGTGGGAGACGACATCACGCTGGCCGATATCTGCTTCGCTGCGGAGCTCGCGCTGTTCATGAATGAGCACGCACGGGCCGAACAGTTGAACGCGCGTGGACTGGACAAGATCCTGCACGCCGGCGTCCGGAATGAGTATCCGCGGATGTTCGCCCACTTTGATCGGTTGGTCGAGCACCAGCACTTCAGGCCGGACCTCAAGTCCTATGTCGAAAAGCTGTTGTCAAAGGCGGCGGCCTGAACATGTCGGCTGCTCGCTTCAACGTGGAGGATTGATCGCATGGCCGCGCCTGTTTGCCTGATCACCGGCGTTGGACCCGGCACGGGTTCGGCGCTCGCGAGGAGATTTGCCGAGGGCGGCTATCGCGTCGCCCTTCTCGCCAGGAATGAGGAGCGTCTTGCCGCTCTGCAGAAAGAGCTGCCGGGCGCAAGGGGATATCGTTGCGATGTGTCGGATGCCGCGCAGATCGAGGCGGTGGCCTCCGCCGTGGAGCACGATCTCGGCAATCCCGACATCGTGATTCACAATGCCGTCGGCGGAGTGTTCGGTACGTTCCGTGAGATCGATCCGGCAATCTTGAACCGCAATTTTCAGGTCAACACGATGGGCCTGCTGTACCTCGCCAGGCGGTTTGCCCAGGCGATGGTCAGCGCTGGCAAGGGCGCAATCATTGCCACCGGCAACACGTCGGCGCTGCGGGGCAAGCCCGGCTTCGCCGGTTTCGCGCCGACCAAGGCGGCGCAGCGGATCCTTGCCGAGGCGATGGCGCGCGAGCTTGGTCCACAAGGCGTGCACGTCGCGTACGTCATTGTCGACGCCGTGATTGACCTGGAATGGACGAGGAAGCGCTGGCCGGAGCGACCGGACGACTTCTTCATCAAGCCGCAAGCGATCGCGGACGAGATCTGGCATGTCGTTCACCAGGATCGCAGCGCGTGGTCATTCAACGTCGAACTGCGGCCTTTCGGGGAAGCCTGGTAGTCGCAGAGCAACAATAACGGCCGTTCGGCGGTCGGCGCTACAGGCGTGGCGCCGCATGCTGACCCCGTGGCCTTTATGAGCTGCCGGTCTGTGCCAGTGCTGCATTGAGCGTCGCACTCGGGCGCATCACGGTTTCGCATTTTTGCGAGTCGGGCAGGTAGTAGCCACCGATGTCCGCGGGCTTGCCTTGCACGGCTGCGAGTTCGGCGACAATCTTCTCTTCGTTTCGGGTCAGCGTCTCGGCCATCGCTTTGAAGCGCGCCTGCAGCGCTGGATCCTCGGTCTGCGCGGCAAGTTCCTGCGCCCAATACATTGCCAGGTAGAACTGGCTGCCCCGGTTGTCCAGTTCGCCGGTGCGCGGCGAGGGCGACTTCCTGTTGTCGAGCAGCTTGCCGGTCGCGGCGTCGAGTGTCTTGGCCAGCAGCTTGGCTTTCTGGTTGCCGGTCTTCAGGCCGAGGTCTTCCAGCGATACTGCCAGGGCCAGAAATTCGCCCAGCGAATCCCAGCGCAGGTGGTTCTCTTCCACCAGCTGCTGCACGTGCTTGGGCGCCGAGCCTCCGGCCCCGGTTTCGTACATGCCGCCGCCGGCCATGAGCGGCACGATCGAGAGCATCTTGGCCGAAGTGCCCAGCTCCATAATGGGGAACAGATCGGTCAGATAATCGCGCAGAATGTTGCCGGTGGCGCTGATCGTGTCGAGGCCGCGGATCACGCGCTCCAGCGTGTAGCGCATGGCGCGCACCTGGCTCATGATCTGGATGTCCAGGCCGGTGGTGTCGTGCTCGTGCAGGTACATCTTGACCTTGGTGATGAGCTGCGCCTCGTGAGGGCGGTACGGGTCCAGCCAGAACAGGACCGGCATGCCGGAGTGACGAGCCCGATTGACGGCCAGCTTGACCCAGTCACGGATGGCCGCATCCTTGACCTGGCACATGCGCCAGATGTCACCCTGCTCCACGTCCTGGCTCAGGAGCACCTCGCCGGTGGCGAGATCAGTGATGTTGGCGACGCCATCTTCCGGGATCTCGAAGGTCTTGTCGTGCGAGCCATATTCCTCAGCCTGCTGCGCCATCAGGCCCACATTGGGCACGGTGCCCATGGTCTTGGGGTCGAAGGCGCCATGCCACTTACAGAAGTTGATCATCTCCTGATAGATGCGCGCGAAGGTGCTCTCCGGCATCACGGCCTTGACGTCCTTCAGGCGGCCGTCGGCACCCCACATCTTGCCGCCATTGCGGATCATGGCGGGCATCGATGCGTCGACAATGATGTCGTTTGGCGAATGGAAGTTCGTGATGCCTTTAGCCGAGTCAACCATCGCCAGCTCGGGCCGATGCTCGAGGCAGGCGTGCAGGTCACGTTTTATCTCATCCTGCTTGCTCTGAGGCAGACTGCCGATCTTGTTGTACAAATCGATCATGCCATTGTTGACGTTCACGCCCAGTTCTTCAAACAGTTGGCCGTGCTTTGCAAAAGCGTCGCGATAGAAGATTTTCACGCAATGGCCGAACACGATGGGGTGTGAGACCTTCATCATGGTGGCCTTCACGTGCAGCGAGAACATCACACCGGTCTTGTAGGCGTCCTCGATTTCCTGCTCGTAGAACTCCAAGAGCGCCTTCTTGCTCATGAACATCGAGTCGATGACCTCGCGGTCCTGAAGCGACACCTTGGGTTTGAGCACGATGGTCTTGCCGCTCTTGGTGATCAACTCCATCTTGACGTCACGGGCCCTGTCCAGCGTCATGGACTTCTCGCCGTGGTAAAAGTCACCGTGATGCATGTGGGAGACGTGTGAGCGCGAAGCCTGGCTCCATTCGCTCATGCTGTGCGGATTCTTGCGCGCGTAGTTCTTCACCGCGAGCGGAGCGCGGCGATCGGAGTTCCCCTCGCGCAACACCGGATTCACCGCACTACCGATGCACTTGGCGTAGCGTGCCCGGATTGCCTTTTCTTCGTCCGACTTTGGGCTCTCGGGATAATCGGGGATCTTGTAGCCCTTGTCCTGCAGCTCCTTGATCGCGGCCATCAGTTGCGCCACCGAGGCGCTGATGTTGGGCAACTTGATGATATTGGTCCCCGGAAGCAGCGTCAGCCGGCCAAGCTCGGCCAGATTGTCGGGTAAGCGCTGCTCTTCGGTGAGGAATTCCGGGAATTCGCCGAGGATTCGAGCCGCCACCGAGATGTCGCTGGTGACGACGTTGATGCCGACCGGAGCCGTGAATGCACGCACGATGGGCAAGAACGCTGCGGTCGCCAACGCCGGGGCCTCGTCGGTCAGCGTGTAGATGATCGTGGGAGGTGTCGTGCTCATGCGTTGGCTTCCTTCACGGCGGGGCAACATCGATGCCGACGCATCCGTTGGCGGGACGTTGGGGGGATGATCGGACGGAGTGTTTTCCGGTAAATTGGATGACGTTAACGCTGCCGTTGAATCTGACACCTGCGATGAGCTTCGGCAACTGATTTGTGCCTTTGAGATGCGGCCCGCGCTTCGTGGCAACAAGCTTAGAAGGGCGCATTAACACATGTCGGCAGTCCTCTCGCCGGAGACTGCGCCGGAGCCTACCTCCTCTGTGCTAACGTCAGACGTTCTCTTACGGCCGATGCGCGTTCTGAGCAGTTCGATGACACCCTTGCGGCTCACTAGAGCTTTGGCGGACGACAATCAAACACGCTTTCCGGAGTTCGATCCAAACCGAATGTCCCGAATTCACCCAGATGCGGCCCGCGCGCGGAGGGCCTTGCGCAGGGGCGCTGAAAAGCATTCTTGATCATCGAAATTGGTCGTTTGACCAAATCTATAAATCCTGGCTATTGTCGGTCCGCCGACCCGGGGGCAATCCTGAATGTCGGCGGCGATTGCGTTTCCGAACGTCGCGACGACGCAACGAAGAAGCTCACCAATGAGGCATGTCGCGTGCCGGGCGCGGTGGCTCCGGAAGGTGGATTGATACGGGTCGCGCGCGAAATTCGGGAGAGATCAAATGACGCTTAGCCAGGCCGAACGCCGCAGGATTGCCGATGCGGTTGACGAGTCGTTCGATAGGCAGATCGAAGCGACCAAGCAGCTTGTCGCCATTCCCAGCACACGGGGTGCGGAATGGCCGGCCCAGGATTTCATGTCTGAACAGCTTCGCTCGCGCGGATACCTCCTGGACGATTGGCTGATCTCGCTGGACGATCTCAGGGGACTTCCCGATGTCGGCGTCATCACTCATGACTTTTCCCGTGCCCGAACCGTCGTCGGTACCTTGAAACCAAAGCTCGAACAGGGCCGCTCATTGATCCTGCAGGGGCATTGCGACGTCGTTCCTGCGGGGCCGAACCGCATGTGGAAGACCCCGCCGTTTCAGCCTGAGCTCAAGGACGGCTGGCTGCACGGGCGCGGCGCGGCGGATATGAAAGCCGGAACCATTGGCGCGCTGTTCGCAGTCGATGCGGTCCGCAACGCGGGATATTCCCCGCGCGGACGTATTCATTTCCAGTCCGTCATCGAGGAGGAGAGCACCGGCGTCGGTGCCTTGTCGGCCTTGCAGCGCGGCTATCGCGCCGACTGCGCGCTGTTGCCAGAGCCAAGCGGGCAGACCCTCAGCGATGTGTGTCTGGGAGTCATTTGGTTCCGGCTCAAGGTCAGCGGCGAGCCCACCCACGTGTCCCATGCGGGCGAGGGCTTCAACGCCATCAAGGCTGCGGCCGAGATGATCCGTGCCCTGGAGGGGCTCGAGCGGGAATGGAACCGGCGTGCCGAAAGCCATCCGATCTACGGTGCGGTTGCTCATCCACTCAATTTCAATCCCGGCATCATTCACGGCGGGGATTGGGCCTCAAGCGTACCGGCCTGGTGCGATCTCGATTGTCGGATCGGCCTGCTGCCGGAATGGAGCGTCGAGGAATGCCAGCAAGAGATCGTGGATTGCATACGGTCGGCCGCTTCGGGGATTCCGTTTCTTGCCGATCATCCCCCGGAGATCGTTTGGTCGGGATATCTCTCCCACGGCTATGTGATGAGGGATCGACCCGACATTCGTGCCGTCCTCGAGGAAGCCCACAAGGCGTCGACCGACAAGCCGTTCGGGCGTCGTCTGGCAACGGCACTGAACGATGCACGGTTCTACGACCGCTATTTCGGCATTCCTGCCTTCTGCTATGGACCGGTGGGAGAGCGCATCCATGGCTTCAACGAACGTGTGAACCTCGCGTCGCTGCGCGAAACGACGAAGGCGATCGCCTTCTTTGTCGCGCAATGGTGCGGGATGAGGGCTAGCCGGACGTCACGGAAAGCGCGGCTCCCGTCGCGCAATCCCGCGATCGCGCATGATCGCGGATTCGAGCGAACTGGATCCTGGATTCTGCTACGAAAAAACTGGAATCGGGAGCTTCGATTCGGATTCAATCGGCCCAGATCAAGCTCTAGTTGCCATATCTCGCGAGCCCGAGATCCGACGCGTCGATCTCGGGCGAACGCTCTCCGACCAGGTCCGCAACCACGCGAGCTGAGCCACAGGCCATGGTCCATCCCAACGTGCCGTGGCCGCTGTTGAGAAACAGATTTGC
Source organism: Bradyrhizobium erythrophlei (assembly GCF_042430365.1). Classification (GTDB taxonomy): domain Bacteria; phylum Pseudomonadota; class Alphaproteobacteria; order Rhizobiales; family Xanthobacteraceae; genus Bradyrhizobium; species Bradyrhizobium erythrophlei. The sequence continues at coordinate 200,603 of NZ_JBHMET010000229.1, read as the reverse complement.
GTAGGAGGTCCGCCCGACGACCGGCGTTCCGTCCGGCGTCATCGGGCGCAAGCCCGACCAGAAGCTTGCGGCCTTTGCGTCACCGCTGCCCTCGAAAAGATCGGTTACCGAGTGCTCCAGGGTCGCGCGGCGCCGCTGCGGCAGATCGTTGGTGTAACCCGAGATCTCCGCCATGCCTCCCACCCGGATTCGATCGCCGAGCCGAGTGATCGCGATCTTGAACGTCTCGTCCATGATCGTCGATTCCGGTGCACGCGTCGGGTCCGAGATCGGGATCGTCAGGGAGTAGCCCTTGACGGGATAAACCGGAATGCGCAGCCCGATCTGGCGGGCAAGCCTGGGCGAGAAGCTGCCGAGGGCGAGGACATAGGCGTCCGCAGACAGCGGACCTGCCGAGGTTTCCACTTGTGTGATGTTTCCCCGCTCGGTCCGGAAGCCGAGGATGGTGCGTCCGTACTCAAAGGACACTCCCGCCGCGGCGGCGAGCTTCGCAAGTTCCGCCGTGAACTTGAAACAGTCGCCAGTCTCGTCATTCGGCAAGCAGAGCCCGCCGACGATCTTGCTTCGTGCATGGGCAAGTGCCGGTTCGGCGGCAATGCATCCATCCGGATCGAGGAGTTCGAACGGCACGCCGTCCGCCCGCAGCACTTCGATGTCCTTTGCAGTCCCGTCGAGTTGCGCCTGGGTGCGAAAGAGCTGGAGCGTACCTCGCGTGCGTCCGTCGTACTGGATCCCGGTCTCTTTCCGCAGGGCAATGAGACAATCGCGGCTGTACTCGGCGAGCCGCACCATGCGGCTCTTGTTCACGGCATAGCGCGTCGCGGTACAATTGCGCAACATGCCGACGAGCCAGCTGATCATTGCGAAGTCCAGGCGTGGCCGCAGAATGAGCGGAGCATGTTCCATGAACAGCCACTTCATCGCCTTCACGGGAATTCCCGGAGCCGCCCACGGCGAGGCGTATCCTGGTGACACCTGCCCCGCATTGGCGAAGCTCGTTTCAAGGGCGGCGCCGTGCTGCCGCTCCAGGAGCGTTACGTTGTGGCCAGCTTGCGCCAGATAGTAAGCCGTGGTGACGCCGATCACGCCACCGCCCAGTACAGCGACCTTCATGCAATCCTCGTGAGGCAACTCGGTTGTTCGGCCTCGTCATCGAGATAGACGCGCTCGTAGCGCTGCCCGATCGATGTGAGGATTTCGTAGGCGATTGTGCCCGCATCGCGCGCGACGTCGCCCAGGCTCTGCGTGGGCCCGATCATTTCGATCAGGTCGCCCGGGCACAACGTGTCCTGGGGAAGCGCGCTGATGTCGACGACCGTGCTGTCCATCGAGATTCGTCCAACGATGGGAAGGCGGATGCCGCGCGCGTAGGCGGCGCCGCGCCCGCTGAGGCAGCGTGGCCAGCCATCTGCGTAACCGATGCCGATGGTCGCAAGGCGCGTCCGCGCGCTGGCCCTGAAGGTCAGCCCATAACCGACACCGGCGCCCTCGGCGATCTCGCGGACCTGAATGACTCGTGCATCCAGGCGAACCACGGGGCGCAATGGCCGTGTCGAGCCCGACACCGGGTTCACGCCGTAAAGCGCGATACCGGGGCGGACCAGGTCGCCATGGAACGGGTGGCCGAGGAACGCGCCGCCGGAGTTGGCGAAGCAGAGGCGGGTTGCCGGAAACAGCGCGGCGAACTTGTCGAAGGTGGTGAGCTGATCCGCGTTTGCCGGATGATCGGGTTCATCGGCGCAGGCCAGGTGGCTCATCAACAGGACGAGTTCGATTTGATCCAGGGTTGATTGCCGTTGCAGCAGTTCTTCAATGTCACCAGCCGAAAGTCCGAGCCGCGACATGCCGGTGTCCACCTGGAGCGCTGCCGGAAGGCGGCGCCCGAGCCGGGCTCCGGCGGACGCCCATGCGTCGAGCTGCGCCAGCGAGTTGAGGACCGGCCTTACGCCCAGCGCAACGGCTTCGGCCTCGGCTTCCGGCTGTAACCCGTTGAGAACGTATAGCGCCGCTGCCGGCGGCAGATGGCTGCGCAGTTCGCGAGCTTCGGACAGGTGCGCAACAAAGAAGTCGCGGCAGCCTTCCTTCAGCAACGCGGTCGCAACATGGACCGCGCCCAGCCCGTACGCATTGGCCTTGACGACCGCGGCTACATCGGCTGGCCCGACGCGATCGCGGATCAACCGATAGTTCGACCGGAGCGCCGCCAGGTCGACGGTCAGCACCGCTCCAGCGGAAACATCGTGAGGGAGGAGAGAAGGGGGCATGGTGCGCACTGAAAAACGGATCGGCCAGACGCTACCGAAGTATTGTTCGAATGTTGATTGTTCGAGTGAAATTTCGTGTCTAGTATAGGGCCTTGACGCAATAACATTCGATACAGAGCAATAAAATGCATCCGCTGGATTCCATCGACCGACAGATTCTACGACACCTGAGAGCGGATGGGCGGATCAGCAACGTTCAGCTTGCAGCCAAAGTCGGCCTGTCGCCGTCGGCGTGCCTGCGGCGTGTGCAGCTCCTGGAGCAGCAGGGCACGATCCGCGGCTATACCGCGATTGTCGAAGGGCCTGATACCGGGGCGGGCATCATCATTATCGTTCAGATCACGTTGGAGAGGCAGACCGAACAGTTTCTGCACCGCTTCGAAGCGGCCGTTCGCAAGCATCCCGAGATCCGAGAGTGTTACCTGATGACGGGCGACGCCGACTATCTGATCCATCTCGAGGCTGAGAATGCGAGCGCCTACGAGACCCTTCACAAGGAGGTTCTGTCGCGCCTCCCAGGTGTCGCGCGGATACACTCGAGCTTCGCGATCCGCCGGGTGCTGCCGGCGCGCTAGAGTTTGATCGCTTCCGCTTGGATCGGAGATCGGTCCTCTGCGACGCTCGCTCGCTCGCAGCGGACGGGAACGATGCGGCTGGCGTCCCCTCTATTGTGCCAGCTGCCGGGCATAGGCTTGCGCCGCCGTGACCAGGGCGTCGATGCCGCGCCTGGAGCGTTCTGCGCTTGGCTTGGCCAATTCCTGCAGGATGAGGCCGTCTATGCCGGCTAGAATGAAGCGCGCGAGCGCGGTGCAGGCTGCCGCCGAAAGCTGGTTTGACCCGCGATTGGCGACCGCCAGGCGATCGCGATACAGGCGAAGGTAAGCTTCATATTGACGTTCGGCCAGCCACTGAATGCCCTCACGCAGAGCGTAGAGCGTCAGCTCATAATGAACGATCTGAATCGCCTTCGTTTGGGCGATGGCGCGCCAGGATCCCCGTAGCAACTGTTCGATGCACTGATCCATGTCGGCGTCTTCAGCCACGCGATCCTGGTGCATTCTCTCGGCAATCTGCTCGATCAGCTTTTCCAGGACGGCGACCAGCAGGGCGCTCTTGCTGTCGAAGTGATAGTGCAGCGTTGCGAGCCGAACCCCGGCCTCGGCGGCGATCTTCCGCGTCGTTGTTCCAATGACGCCAGTCTTAGACAGGGCCCGCAGGGCGCCCTCGATGATCTGGGCTCGGGTAAGGTCACTTTTCGTCGTCGGCTTGTTCATGCGGGGCATTGTTTTGCCGCTGGCGGTTCCTTTGTCAAATCGCGGCTTAAAATTTGGTCGATTGACCTGTTTTGGTCGATTGACCAATTTCTGGATTGTGACTATCGTTGCCGAGAACAATCGCCTTGGACGCACGCGCGGTCGCGACGGCACGGTCTGTCGACATTGCGCGGGCGCAACTGGGAGTCGGCCAAATGCTGAGAGTCGATGGGGAGCGGCTCTGGTCTGATCTGATGACGATGGGAGCGATCGGGGCGACCTCCCGCGGCGGCTCCTATCGTACGGCACTGTCAGACGCCGATCGGGACGCGCGAAACCTGTTCGTTCATTGGGCCAAGGAGGCCGGCCTGACGGTCACCGTCGACAGGATCGGCAACATCTTCGCTCGCCGCCGCGGAGCCGACGACAGTCTGCCGCCGGTCATGACCGGCAGTCATCTGGACACGCAGGCGCCCGGCGGCAAGTTCGACGGTGTCCTGGGCGTTCTCGCCGCGCTTGAAGTCGTTCGGACCTTGAACAGAGCGGGTGTCCAGACCAAGCGCGCAATCGAGGTCGTGAACTGGACGAATGAGGAAGGCGCGCGCTTTCCGCCGGGCGTGATGGGGTCGAATCTGTTCGCGGGGCAGACCACGCTCGATGTCTTGCTCAATACGCGTGATCGATCCGGAACGCCGATGGGCGATGAGCTGGTTCGGATCGGCTATGCGGGGAGAATCGAGGTCGGCCGGAGACCCGTGCATAGCTATGTCGAACTGCACATCGAGCAGGGGCCGGTGCTCGAGGCGGCCGGCGTCCAGATCGGAGCCGTGACGCACACCTCCAATCAGGGAGGAGGCATGATTGAGTTCATCGGCGAGAACGGCCACTTGCAGACGACCGCGATGTCGCAACGCCGGAACGCCCTGGTGGGGGCCGCACGGGTGATAGCCGCGATCGAAGAGCTTGGCATGGCTCAAGAGCCGGATGGCATGGTCAGCGCGACGGTGATCGACGTCTGGCCGAACAACCGCGTCAACATCCCGCACAAGGCGCAGGTCGGGTTTCTGGTGGTCCACGCGGATGCTGCCGGGCGTGACCGGATCCTCAATGCGATCGAGCAGCTCTCTGCGTCAATTGCGCAGGAGTGCAAATTGGGCGTCTCGTTTTCGCGGTCACCACAGCGGCACAGGTTCGAGTTTGCGCCGGAATTGGTCGAAATGACCGAGCGGGCCGCCGGCCGTCTGGGTTACTCGTCGATGCGACTTCCGACATGGACCGCGCATGACGCGCTGAACATGCATCGGGTGTGTCCGACGGCGCTCGTGTTCATTCCATGTTGCGGCGGCATTTCGCACAGTGAGCTCGAATGGTGTGAGCCCGAGCACGCAACAGCCGGCGCCAATGTTCTCGCTCACATGCTGCTGGGCCAGGCGCAACAGCTCGACGCAATCGCGGATGAATAGCCACCGGGACGGCGTCGGTCGAGGGGCGGCAGACATCATAGGCGTGCGGTGCGCGGCAAGTCTTGCGAGCAAACTGGAGGACGACATGGAGTTCAATAAGCACCTGGTCGGCGGGACGACGCGTCGCAGCCTCCTGAAGGCGGGAGCTGCGCTGGCGGTCGCGCCGGCGTTGATGACACTCGATGAGGCGCGCGCGCAGAGCATCGTGCCCAAGCGCGGCGGCACGCTGACAAGTCTGCTTACGCCGGAGCCGGTCATCCTGATGATCGGCGTCAACGCGACCGGTCCGACGCTCGTCGTGGCGAGCAAGATGTTCCAGTCGTTGTTCACCTACACGGACACGCTCGACTTCAAGCCGGTCCTTGCGAGGAGCTGGGAGATCTCCGACGACAAGCGGGTCTACAAGTTCAATCTCCAAAAGGGTGTGAAATTCCACGACGGCACACCCATGACGTCGGAGGACGTCGCATTCTCGGCGATGAAGTTCATGAGGGCGCTTTCGTTGCGCTCGCGGGTCGTCTTCGAACCGATCGAGAAGGTGGAGACCCTTGACGAGCATACCGCCGTCTTCACGCTCAAGGAGCCGCTCGCGGCCTTCATGATGGGAATCGGCGGCACCGCATTGCCGATCGTCCCGAAGCACCTCAACGACGTCGCCGACTACCGCAACAATCCCAACAACGCAAAGCCGATCGGCACGGGTCCGTTCAAGTTCGCGGAGTGGAGCCGGGGCTCCTTCATCCGCCTGACGCGACACGATGAATACTGGAAGCCGGGACAGCCGTACCTCGACGAGATCATTTATCGGATCGTTCCCGATAGCCAAAGCCGGGCGCTGGCGCTGCAATCCGGACAGGTACTGCTCGCCGGCGGCAGCGACATCGAGCCGTTCGATCTTCCCCGCTTCCGCCAGCAACCCGGGCTGAACGTCACGACCAAGGGATGGGAATATTACGGACCCATGTCCTGGATCGAGATGAACAAGCGGGTGAAGCCGCTCGATGATGTCCGCGTGCGGCGCGCGATGAGCATGGCGATCGATCGCGATTTCGTGGTTCAGAAGCTCTGGTTCGGCATCGGCAAGCCGGCCACCGGTCCGTTCTGTGCAACGACACGGAACTATGATCCTGACGTGAAAATGCTACCCTTCGACATCGCTGCAGCCAACAAGCTGCTCGACGAGGCCGGCTACAAGGCAGACTCGCGCGGGCTGCGTTTCACGATCCGGCATCTGTCGCTCCCCTATGGGGAGGTGTGGACCAGGTTGTCCGAGTATTTCCGCGCGGCCATGCAGAAGGTCGGAATCAATGTCGTTGTCGACTCGGTCGATGGTGGCACGCATTCGGCGCGCATGGGAAATTGGGAGTTCGAGACCAGCGTCTCCTACATCTACCAGGCTGGCGACGCCAATATCGGTCTCGAACAGTATCTTTCGTCGGCGAATATCAAGCGCGTTCCATTCAACAATGTCGGTGGCTATCGCAACGACCGGGTTGATCAGATCCTGGCGACGACCCGCACGCTGACCGATCTTGCTGAACGGCAGAAGCTGCTGTCCGAGCTGCAGCGCATCGTGATCGAGGACATGCCCTATCTGTTCCTCACCCAGATGTCGTTTCCGACCTACTACTCGAGCAAACTAAGCAATCCGATCGCCAGCGGAATGGGGATCTCGGACAATTTCGACGACGTCTTCTTCACATGAACCCCAGAGGCACGCTTTCGCTGGCCCCCGTGCTGGCTCGCCGGGTCGCCAAGATAGCGGCGATGGTCCTTGCGATCGTCGTGGTCAACTTCCTGCTCATCCATGCAGCCCCCGGTGATCCGGCAAGCGCGCTGGCCGGGCAATCCGGACAGGCCGACGAGCAGTTCATGGAGCAACTTCGGTCCCAGTTCGGGCTCGACAAGCCGTTGCCGGTGCAGTTGTGGATCTACCTCAAGCATGTCCTGACGCTGGATCTGGGCATTTCCCACCGCCTGCAGCGCCCGGTGCTGGCGTTGATCCTGGAGCGCCTGCCCGCGACCCTGCTTCTGACCGGATCGGCATTCACGTTCGCGCTGCTCGGTGGAATAGCCCTCGGCGTTTGCGCATCGCGGCGTCCGGGCGGCATTGTCGACAGCCTGATCGCTGCGGTCTCGCTGGTGTTCTACGCAACGCCTCTGTTCTGGGTCGCTATTCTCCTCGTGATCGTGTTCGGGATGTGGCTCGAATGGCTCCCGACGTTCGGCTTGATGACGGTGGGTGTCCGGCTGCAAGGCATCGATCTCGCGATCGACGTGATCAGACATGCCATTCTGCCGGTGGTTACGCTCGCCTTGTACTATTCGGCTGTCTACGTTCGCCTGACGCGGTCCTCGATGATGGAGGTCGCGACACAGCCGTTCGTTCGAACCGCGCTCGCCAAGGGTGCCAGCGATGCGCGTGTGACCTGGGTTCATGTCCTCCGCAATGCGCTGCTGCCGGTGATCACCATTGCCGGAATTCAAGTCGGACATCTCGTCGGCGGATCCGTGCTGGTGGAAACCGTCTTCGCCTGGCCGGGCATCGGAAGCCTGGCCTTCGACGCCCTGCTGTCGCGAGATTACGAGCTTTTGCTCGGCATCTTCCTCTGCACTTCGGTTCTGGTCCTCGTGGTCAATCTCCTCACCGATCTTCTCTATCTTGCGGTCGATCCGCGCGTGCAGGCCTTGTGATGATGCGTTTCCCTGTTCGTTACCCACGTCTGGCCGCCGGGCTAGCCATTCTCGCCGCCGTGATGCTGGTCGCGATGGTCGCCCCTTTCGTGTTTCCGTTCTCGCCGTGGGACATGCGCGGCGCCCCGTTCATTCCGCCAGGCAGTGTTGAATTCCCTCTCGGGACCGACGCGTTGGGGCGCGACATCGCGGCTGCGATTGCTCACGGTGCGGTCGTATCGCTGTTGATCGGCGCCGTATCGACCGTGGTGGCGCTCGGGATCGGAATCGGCTTCGGCGGGACCGCCGGCTATGTCGGCGGACACGTGGACGATGCGGTCATGAGGTTCACCGAGTTCTTTCAGACCATTCCGACGTTCCTCTTCGCGATTCTCCTGGTGGCGATCTTCAGTCCGAGCATCATCTCGATCATCGTCGCGATCGCATTGGTATCGTGGCCGCCGATTGCGCGCGTCGTAAGGGCGGAGTTCATGACGCTGCGGCAGCGCGAGTTCGTTCAGGCAGCGGACGTGTTGGGGGTGTCTCACCTCCGGATCATGTTCCAGACCCTGCTGCCGAATGCCCTGCCGCCGGTGATCGTGCTGGCGAGCCTGATGGTGGCAAACGCGATTCTTGCCGAGTCGGCGCTTTCCTTCCTCGGCCTTGGCGATGCCAACTGGATGTCGTGGGGGTTCATGGTCGGGGCCGGTCGTAGTGTGATCCGTATCGGTTGGTGGATAAGTGTGCTGCCGGGACTTGCAATATTCATCACGGTGCTCGCCTTGAACCTGATCGGAGAAGGTTTGCAGGTCGTGCTCAATCCGCGCCTGGCGGGGAGTGATCGGCCGTGACCGCCCCGCTGCTTCAAATCAAGGACCTGACGATCGGGCTCCCGCCTCGGGCCGATCGACCATTCGCGGTGTCTGACGTTTCCCTGAGCGTCGGCGCCGGCGAAATCGTCTGCGTCGTCGGCGAAAGTGGCTCCGGCAAGTCAATGATCGCGAATTCGATCATGGGATTATTGCCGACGGCGCTAACTGTGCTCGGCGGCGAAATTCATTTGAACGGGACGAACCTGCGTGACCTCTCGCGGGACGCGATGCGCAAGGTGCGCGGTGCGCGCGCGGGTATGGTGTTCCAGGAGCCGATGGCCGCCCTCAATCCCCTGATGCGGATCGGCGACCAGATCGCGGAGGTTTTCGCGGTCCACGGGCAGGCGGCGACGCGGGACCGCATCGAGGAGTTGTTGGGTTCGGTGAATCTGCCGGACCCGGCCTCACTGGCGCGCGTTTATCCGCATATGCTGTCGGGCGGGCAGCGACAACGCGTGGTCATCGCGATGGCTGTCGCCCTTGAGCCGGCCCTGTTGATCGCCGACGAGCCGACCACTGCGCTCGACGTCACGACGCAGGCTCAGGTCCTAAAACTCATCCAGGACATTCAGCGTCGCAGGAACACCGGCGTATTGTTCATCACGCACGACTTCGGCGTCGTCGGCGAAATCGCCGATCGCGTGGTCGTCATGCAAGACGGGCGGGTTGTCGAACAGGGCAATGCCCGAGACGTTCTGAACCGCCCGTCGCACGACTATACAAGGAAGCTGCTGGCGGCGGTCCCGAAACCGCGCGCCGGAAAGGCGCAGCCACGTCCCTCCGGTACCGTCCTGGAGATCACCGGTCTGCGGAAGACGTTCTGGCGCGACCGGGTGGAAGTCGCGGCCCTCAATGACGTCAATCTCGTCGTCCGACGCGGAGAGACCATGGGGCTGGTCGGAGAGAGCGGATCTGGGAAATCCACCCTTGCGCGGTCCATCGTCAATCTGGTGGCGCCCGGTGCAGGCGACGTCAAGTTCGAAGGCGAAAGCCTGCGGAATCTCTCGAGAGGCGATTGGAAGCGGCTGCGTAGGCGAATCCAGTTCCTGTTCCAGGATCCCTATGCGTCTCTCGATCCACGCCGGCGCGTCGGCGATATCATTTCGGACGGCCCGAGGGCCCACGGCGCGAGCCGGGCTGAAGCGACAGCGATTGCACGCGAGAAGCTGAAGCTGGTCAGCCTGGAACCGTCGGCGATTGACAGGTGGCCGCATGAGTTCAGCGGCGGCCAGCGCCAGCGAATTGGCATAGCCCGTGCGCTCGCCATGAATGCCGAGCTGCTGATTGCGGATGAGCCGGTTTCGGCGCTCGACGTTTCCGTTCAGGCCCAGATATTGACGCTTCTCGAGCGCCTTCGCGATCAACTCGGCCTGACCATGCTGTTCATCACCCACGACATGCGCGTCGCTGCGCAGATATGCGATCGGATCGCGGTGATGAAGCACGGCGCGATCGTCGAGGAGGCCGCGGCGCAGGACCTGCTGCGCGATCCCAAGCATTCCTACACGCGAACATTGCTGGCATCAGTTCCGGGCTTGCTTGACGACGTGCAGGCGACAGCAAGATCCAAAGGAGTTACGGCGTGACGATCGTTCCCGCGCCGCCTCAACGGCTAGGCGCAAGCGCTTCCTCTCGCTTCCGTCACCAGCCCGACGCACCCGCCCAGCAATCCAGACCGCATGTTGCAGGCGATGCCGCCTGCATCCGCACGAGACAACCGGAGAAGAAACGATGAGCATTCGGCCAAATTCCATTGAGGCCCGTGACGTCGCACACGTGCTGCACCCTTACACGAATGCGGTCGTTCATGAGAAGGAAGGGCCGCTCTTGATCGAGGGCGGAGACGGCATCTACGTCGTCGACAGCGACGGCAACAGATATCTTGAGGGATTGGCCGGGCTGTTCTCCGCCTCGCTCGGTTTCAGCGAGCGTCGTCTGGTCGACGCCGCAACGCGTCAAATGAGCAGGCTGCCATTCTATCACAGTTTCAGCGGCAAATCGCATGAGGCTGCCGTTGAACTCGCCGAGCGGCTCATCGAGCTGGCACCGGTTCCGATGAGCAAGGTGTTCTTTGCGAATTCCGGTTCGGAGGCGAACGACACGGCGGTCAAGCTGGTCTGGTACTACCACAATGCGATCGGCAAGCCTGAGAAGAAGAAGATCATCTCGCGGTTGCGGGCTTATCACGGCGTGACGGTGGCGGCGGCGAGCCTGACCGGTCTGCCCGTCAACCATCGGGATTTCGACCTTCCAATTGGCCGGATCCTGCACACCGACTGCCCGCTGTATTACCGCTATGCCCAGACAGGCGAAAGCGAGGACGCGTTTGTCGCGCGCTGCGTGGAGGCGCTGGAGCAGTTGATTCAGAAGGAGGGGCCGGAGACCATTGGCGCTTTCTTTGCCGAGCCGTTGATGGCGTCGGGGGGCTGCATTGTTCCGCCACCAACCTATTACGAGAAGATCCAGGCGGTTCTCAGGCGATATGGCATCCTGTTGATCGCCGACGAGGTGATCTGCGGTTTTGGCCGAACCGGAAATATGTTCGGCTGCGAGAGCTTCGGCATGAAGCCCGACATGATCTCCATGGCCAAGCAGCTTTCCGCGTCCTATCAGCCGATTTCGGCGTTGATGATCAATGAGAGGATCTATGGCGCCATTCGCAGCGAGAGCGAGAAGATCGGCACGTTCGGCCATGGGTTCACCTATGGTGCGCATCCGGTCGCCACGGCCGTCGCACTTGAGACGCTGAACATCTACCGGGAGCGCGACATTCTCGGCCACGTCAGGTCTTTGACGGCCGATTTTCAGGCGGGCTTGCGCGCGTTCGCCGATCATCCCCTGGTGGGCGACGCCCGCGGCATGGGCCTGATCGGAGCTCTCGAGCTGGTGAAGGACAAGACAACGAAGGAGCTTTTCGATCCGGCCTGGGGTGTCGCGCTGGAGGTCGGCAAGCGAGCGTTGAAGCACGGCCTGATCACCCGCGCACTCGGCGATACCGTCAACTTCTGCCCGCCGCTGATCATCAACAAGGCGGAGATAGCCGACATGTTCGCGCGCGCGAAGCTCGCGCTGGACGAAACCTACGCATGGCTCCAGGCGGGCAGGCGGTAAGCATTCATCAGGGCTCGAGGGTTCACGCCGTCCGGAGCATGCTCCGGGTCGGCACACTGCCAATCGAACGCGACATGTCGCGCAGGGCAAAAGGGACAGGAGACACCATGGTTCATGTTTTCCGATCGACGGAGCTTGTTCCGCACAAGCGCGGCGAGGAGTTCGGCGCCGTGCATGCTGATCGCATCAACGAGAGCATCCGCGCCTATTCCTACATCTACTCCGAGCTGGTCGGCCGGAAGCTGGATTTCAAGCGGGATTTCTCGGCGTTCGGTCTCGAAGCGCTCAAGGCGATCCGGGATGTTTCCCCGAGCCTTTGCGACGAAATAGAAGGCATGGCCGCTGGCGCGGGGCTGGATTCCACGGTTGTTGGCGCGCTCAACGCCAGAACTGAAATCCTCGCGAAGCTTCGCGCCGCTTACCCCGGAGAGTGCTCGGCCGTCGTTCACGTTGAGCCGTCAGGCGATACGCCGATCGCGTTGCAGAACTGGGACTGGTTTGAGCCGGCCGCTGACAACTGGTTGGTGTGGGAGATCCCCCACCAGGACGGGTCGTTGACGACCACGTTCACCGAATTCGGCATGGTGGGCAAGATCGGAATCAACAATCATGGGATCGGTGTTCTTTTCACTATCCTGCGGCACGCGCATGACGGCAAGGGCGTCGGCTTCCCGGTCCACGTCGCGGCGCGTCACGTGCTCGACGAGGCGACGAATATCGCGCGGGCGATGCGGCTGTTGGTGGCCGCGAAGGTATCCGCGTCGAGTTCAATTAATCTGGTCAGCGTCGAAGCGGGAAAACGAACCGCCGTGAGCGTCGAACTTTTTCCGGGTGGGCCTGGATTCGTGTTTCCGGATGGCAAAGGTCTCCTGGTTCGCACCAATCACTTTCTTTCGACGGAGGGCGCGAAGGGTGATCTGGTCCCGACGACGTTTCCGGATACGCTGCTGCGTCGCGACATCTTGATGCGAAGCTTTGCGCGGCTGGAGCGACCGACGGTCGAGGACATCCTTGCGGCCATGACCGATCGCGTGGGCGGTGAATTTGCCGTGTGCGCGATTCCAACGGCGGGGCAGCCGCGTCCGGTGCGCAAGACAGCTGCCACAATTATTCTCGATTTTGATCGGGCCTCACTCAAGATCATAGATCGTGCAAGTGACGCTCCGCTCCAGTGAAGCTGTTCGAAGGAGCGCCCAGCGCCGCGGTCGGCTTCAGATTGAGGTAATTTAACACCGAATTCGGTCGCGGATTCATCACGTATGCCATTCCGAAAACGGCGATTGCGCGGTTTCTGCCCTTATGCATCAATGGTTGGAATTCCTGACCATCGTTCAATCAAACTTCGTTATGGCCGCTCCCGATCTTGATCCCGATCTGCTGAAAGCTTTCGTCGCGGTTGCCGACTACCGATCTTTCACCCGCGCAGCGACGGTGCTTCATCGCACCCAGTCGGCGGTGAGCATGCAGATCAAGCGGCTCGAGGAGCGGCTGGGTGTCGCGTTGTTCGTTCGCACCAAATCGCATGTGGATCTCAGCGCATCTGGCGAAGCCTTGCTCGGCTACGCTCGACGGATCCTTTTGCTGAACCAGGAAGCGGTTGATCGCCTGCGCGAACAGAAGGTCGAAGGCTTGGTGCGGCTTGGCGTGATGGACGATTATGGAAGCCTGGTGCTGCCGCCGATGCTGTCGAACTTTGCGAGCAACTATCCCGGAATCCATGTCGAAATGGAAACCGGACTGACCGCGCACATGCCTCAGCGACTGGGTGAAGCCTTCGATCTGGTCATTGCGATGCATCCGGTCGGCGAAGGCGGCGGCGAAGTCCTGCGTCGTGAGCAGGCGGTCTGGGCCAGCAGCGCGGCCGAGCCCGTCGAGCAGCTCGATCCCTTGCCGGTCGCACTCTATCCGCACGGCTGTCTGTTCCGGAAGTGGGCAACGGAGGCGCTGGACAGAAACCACCGCCGCTGGCGCCTGGCGTTCGTCAGCCACAGCATGGCCGCGGTCGAGTCCATTGCGGCGCAAGGATTGGCTGTGACCGTCTTCAAGGCAAGCACGTTTCCGAAGAAGTTGCGCGCGCTGACCGAGCGCGACGGCATGCCGCGACTGCCGGCTGCGGACATCTGCCTCCATCGCGCGCCGAACATCTCAAGGCCGGCCTCACTGCTTGCAGATCATATCGTGCTTGGCATGGAGCAGCCGGTCCTGAACGTCGCAAGCTAGGCCGCGTTCTCATGCTTGCCGCCAATACTGCTGCGGCCGCTTCGAGCAGCCGCAGGCGCGATGCACGTCGGAGCGCCCGGCATGCCTCATCAGAAGTCGGAATGACCTTTAACAACAATGCCATTGCCGACGGTGCTTGCTGATCATATCGACGATCTCGATGCTCAAGGACAAGCGGCCCACGATCCAGGGAACATAAACGAAGATGCTGTTGGACACGCATCGCCACAGGCCGAAGCCATTCAGGATCGCGATCACGGATGAGACGCTCTCCGACCTGAAACGTCGGCTGCAGCAAGTTCGTTGGCCGGACCAGATCAGTGCCGGATGGGATTACGGCACCGACCTTCGCTATCTTCGCTCGTTCGTCGACTACTGGCGCGACCAGTATGATTGGCGCAAGCATGAGGCCGAGCTCAACGAGCTCAGCCAGTATACCGTCGCGCTCGACTCGATCGACCTCCATTACATCCATGTCGAGGGCAAGGGGCCGAACCCGATGCCCTTGTTGATGACGCATGGCTGGCCAAGCTCGTTTGCGGATTTCCGCCGGATCATCCCGATGCTGACGGATCCTGCCCGCTTCGGTGGCGATGTGAGGGATGCCTTTACGGTCGTCGCGCCGTCGATGCCCGGGCACGGCTTTTCGTTCCGGCCGAACCAGCGGCGCTTCAGCATTCTCGAGATCAGCGATACCCTGGCGAAGCTGATGATCGACGTTCTCGGCTATAAGCGGTTCGGCTCGCAGGGCGGCGACTGGGGCGCCTTCGTGAGCTCGCGGCTTGGCTACGCCTATCCCGAGAACGTCGCCGGCATCCAGATTTCGTTGCTGACGATCCCGCGCGAACGCCCCGCGGTCGACCATCCGACGGCGGAGGAAGACGCGTTCTTCGCGCAGCTTGCCGACTGGCTCAAGGAAGAGACCGGCTATATCCAGATCATGGGCACCAAGCCGCAGACCCTGGCTTATGCACTTTCAGATTCCCCGGTCGGTCTCGCAGCGTGGATTTTGGAGAAGCTGCGGTCCTGGACGGATTGCAACGGCGATCTCGACGCCTGGCTCGGCCGCGACGTGCTGGCTACCAACATCATGCTCTACTGGGCGACGGGGGCGATCGGATCGAGCTTTTGGCCGTATTACGCAAGGCTGCATGGTCCCTGGATGGTGCCGGCCGGAGAGCGCGTCCAGGTGCCGTGCGGCTACGCCGACTTTCCGAAGGAGTTCCTGCGTCCGCCGCGTTCGTTGGCGGAACGCATGTACGGCAACATCACGCGCTGGACGACGATGGAGCGCGGCGGGCACTTCCCGGCGCTGGAGCAGCCCGAAGCACTGGCGGAGGAGATTCGCGCGTTTTTCCGGACAGTCCGGTGATTGCCCGCCCGAGGGCGCAGCTATGTCTTCTGCGGGGGCGCTGCCGGAAGCGGGCGCAGACGCGCTGCGGCCCGCCGCGGATGGCGAGCCGCGTGCTGCGATATTCAGATTCATGATGTCAAACAGCCACGGTGATACGGGGCCGCGATCTCGCGGCGCGCTGCGCCCGAGTCTTGCATCTCGTTCCGCCCTCCTTGAAGTA
>NZ_JBHMET010000229.1:135058-185163 GCF_042430365.1 Bradyrhizobium erythrophlei | reverse complement strand
CCACTCTAAGGCTCGAAAATGTGTGAATCGGATAGCGGTCTCGCCGGGGAGAGCACGAAATAAGCCGTAAAACCATCGCGCAGGGAAAGCCGGGATTGATCCGGTTACACCTGTGGTCCTACCTCCCGAGCTTTCCTTTGCTCGGGACCCATGGGTGCAATCGGCACCCGGCTTTCCCTGCGTCCTCTGTTCAATGAGAGGGCGGAACGACCTGCAAGACTCGGGCAGATTGTGCCGCGAGAAGGTGGATATATGTCTTGCTTCATTGCGAGCGGAGCGAAGCAATCCATATGTCCGCTTGCGGAGACATGGATTGCTTCGTCGCTATCGCTCCTCGCAATGACGCGGACAGAGCCGCGCATTCGTTGCTCCACCCGTCGCCCGCGCGACGGCATCGCCCATCGCGAAACCGGAACACATTGCCGCCCGCCCCGGATTTTCGTACACCGTGGACACAATGACCTCCTCCCTCTCTCCCGATTCCGTCGACGTGCTGCTGTTCGATATCGGCCGCGTCGTGCTCGACATCCGTTTCGACAAGGTGATGGCGAAGTGGGCCGGCGATGCCGGCTGCGCGCCGGACGAGCTCGCCAGGCGCTTCGTCGTCGACGACAGTTTTAGGCATCACGAGACCGGCAGGATCGACGACGCGACCTTCTTTGCGAACCTGCGCCGGTCGCTCGGCATCGGCCTCAGCGACGCGCAGCTACTCGAAGGCTGGAATGCGCTGTTCACCGGCGAAATGCCCGGCATCGCGCCGCTGCTCGCAGGCGCCGCGGCGCGGCTGCCGCTCTATGCCTTCTCCAACACCAACCCCGCCCATGTCGCACACTTCACCGCTGAATATGCCGATCTGCTCTGCCACTTCAAAAAGGTCTTCCTGTCCTCGACGATCGGCTTGAGAAAGCCCGACGCCGCGGCCTATGATCACGTGGTCCAAGCGATTGGCGTGCCGGCGTCGCGGATCCTGTTCTTCGACGACCTGACCGCCAATATCGAGGGCGCGCGGGCGCGCGGCCTTCGTGCCATCCACGTGACATCGACGGATGACGTGGCGATGGCACTCACTGCACTCGAGATTTCACCAGGCTAGGAGTTGCCCGTGGCCTTGATGCCGGTTGCCGATGCGTTGTCTGCCGTCCTTGCGGGCGCCAAGCCGCTGCCCGAGGAAATGGTGGCGCTCGATGCCGCCTATCATCGTACGCTGTCGCGCGACATCGCGGCACGGCGCACCCAGCCGCCGCTGGCGATGTCGGCCATGGACGGCTACGCGGTGCGCGCCGAAGACGCGTCCGATTTGTCGGCGCGGCTGAAGGTGATCGGCGAGGTCGCAGCCGGCCGGCCGTTCGAGCGGACGGTCGGTGCCGGCGAGGCCGTGCGTATCTTCACCGGCGGCGTGATCCCCGCCGGCGCCGACGCCGTCATCATCCAGGAAGACACCAGGGTCGACGGCGACCATATCTCGATCACCGAGGCGGCCGCCACGGGACGGCATATCCGCCCCGCCGGGGTCGACTTCCGCGAGGGCGACGTGCTGCTGGCCGCGGGCGACCGCCTCTCCGACCGTGCGCTCTCGCTCGCGGCGGCCATGAACTATCCCGAGCTGCCGGTGCGTCGCCGGCCGCGGGTCGCGGTGCTCGCGACCGGCGACGAGTTGGTGACGCCGGGATCGAGCCCCGGTCCCGGCCAGATCGTCTACTCCAACGGCTACGCGCTGCGGGCGCTCGCCCGCGCGGAAGGTGCCGAGACGGTCGACCTCGGGATCGCCGGCGACACGGTCGCTGCAACCTCGGCCGGCATCCGCCAGGCACGCGACAGCGGCGCGGACATCCTGGTCACCATCGGCGGCGCGTCAGTCGGCGACCACGATCTCGTCAAGCGGTCACTGGAAGCCGAGGGCGTCCAGATGGCGTTCTGGCAGATCGCGATGCGGCCGGGCAAGCCGATGATGCACGGGCGGCTGGGTGCGATGCGGGTGATCGGCCTGCCCGGCAATCCGGTGTCGTCCTATGTCTGCGCCTTCCTGTTCCTGGTGCCGTTGATTCGCGCGCTGAGCGGCCGCAAGGCTACGCAGCATGTCCGCGAGAGCGCCCTGCTCGGCCGCGCGCTGGCCGCCAACGACCAGCGCGAGGACTATCTGCGCGCGCGGCTGGAGGAGCGCGAGGACGGCACGCTGATTGCGACCCCGGTTACCCAGCAGGACAGCTCGTTGCTCGGGAATCTCGCTGCGGCGCGGGCACTTGTGATCCGTCCGCCGTTCGCGCCCGCGGCCGCCGAAGGCGCCGCATGCGAGATCCTGATGCTGCCGGAATGACGCGCCGCGGCCGCGTTGCAGCGGCGAAGCTTGTCGCGTTCACCTGAAATTAAGTGGTTGCGGAACACATATCGAACATATAGTGTCCGTTCATGATTTGTTTCGAGTACTGGTGTCTACAATCGGGAGTCCACCGGGGAGCCACGCCCTCCCGAGGTCAGGCTTCCTGAAGTCTCGGAATCGAACGACGCTATCAACCGGGGGAATACTCGAGATGCTCACGCGCAAACAGTACGAACTTCTGCGTTTCATCAATGAACGTCTGAAAGAGGCCGGCGTGCCGCCCTCCTTCGACGAGATGAAGGATGCGCTCGACCTGCGCTCGAAATCCGGTATCCACCGCCTCATCACCGCGCTGGAAGAACGCGGCTTCATCCGCCGCCTGCCCAACCGCGCCCGCGCCATCGAGGTCATCAAGCTGCCCGAGCTCGCGGCCGGCGCTGGCAATGGCCGCCGCGGCTTCACGCCGAGCGTCATCGAGGGCACGCTCGGCAAGCGGTCCTCGAGCCCGTCGATATCAGCCGAGGACGACGGCAACCGTCCGGTCGCCGTGCCCGTGATGGGCCGGATCGCGGCCGGTACGCCGATCGAGGCGCTGCAGACCCGCAGCCACACCATCAGCGTGCCGCCCGACATGCTCGGCGCGGGCGAGCACTACGCGCTGGAAGTGCGCGGCGATTCCATGGTCGATGCCGGCATCCTCGACGGCGATATGGCCTTGATCCAGCGCAACGACACCGCCAACACCGGCGATATCGTGGTGGCGCTGATCGACGAGGAGGAAGCGACCCTGAAGCGTTTCCGCCGCCGCGGCGCATCGATCGCGCTCGAGCCAGCCAATACGGCCTATGAAGTGCGCATCCTGCCGCCGAACCGGGTGCGGATCCAGGGCAAGCTGATCGGGCTGTATCGCAAGTACTGACGGCGGCGCGGTCTGATGGCTGAGGCCTGGCCCTGATCCTCGCCGGACCAGGCTCCAGCTTTTTTTCGTACGCGCACGAAATGCGGGCGCGCAGTCCTTGCGAAAACGCGGCGCGCACAAACATCAATAGTGGACTGCGCTGCGTTGCTCCCGTCAGCGCGCCCCGATACCTCCCGGCGTGCTGTAGCGTGTTTGTGATCGGAGGCCGGCGCAGCCAGTCGTACAATCGCCCAGAAACGGGAAGAAACTCGTTCGTCATCGTCCACTCTGATAGAGGCCAGCGCCTCGAGGAGAGGCACGGGTCGCTATCTCGAACCGAGGAGCTATCCGATGTGTGACTATAGTCTGCACGCGGTGCAATCGCGTCCCGCCGTGGTTGGAGAGACGCTGATCACCACGACATTCCGCGGCACCTCGACCCGCGGCTTCGCTTCGGAGAAAGATCCCGCCGTCGCGGTCTGCATGCTGCCGGGCACCGAGCTCGCCTTCGCCGACAACGTTCGCTACGACAGCCGGTGGATCTGGACCAAGACGATCGGCTACCGGGTCGGCGTGTTCAACGAGGTCGAGCCCGACGTACCCGACCGCCATCATGACGCGGTCGAATTCCCCGATGGCAGCCACGTGCTCGTGACCCAGCTTTGCGAAGGGCAGCGGGTGACGATCCTGCAGCTACCCGCGCTGCATCCGCCCGTCGAGCAAAAGCCCAAGGTCGCGGAAGCCAGGCCTTCCGTATTCGCATCGCTGTTTTTGGGTTGAGAGCATCGTAGCTGCAGCCCGAGCCCCGCGCGCGGTCCTGCGGCGCGTGACTTGAACGATTTCAAGGGCCCCGGAACCCTGTTCCGGGGCTGATGGGGTATTTGCGTCCGACGACGCCTTGGCGCATCATTGCTCCCGACAAGTCCGACTGAGGACGTGATCGGTGGTCGACAAGGTCACATGGCAAAGGGCTGGACGCGTCACGGAGCCGGGCCGCTACATGTTCCGGTTCGGCTGGCTCACGATCACGCCTGACGATCTGAAGATCTGGCAGCAATATCCGGATGCCGCCTTCACCCTCGTCAAACTGCCGGGCGGCGGGCCCGACTCCGACGAGTACCATCTCGGCGCCTTCGAGTTGCCGACCGCCCCCTCACCCGACCAGCATTGGTCGTCGCTCTGAAGATCGACCTCAGCCGGAGTCGCGTCGACCGCGGGCCGGGCCGTGACGGCGGGTGTGCGCAGCACGGACTCGGCCTCGCCGTCGCCGGGAACCGCCGGCGACCACGGCCGATCAATCCCGCCCGGCTTGACCGCATCCACGACGAACCCGTCGCGGCCGCGCCGCAGCGTCAGCGCGCCGTGGCGGCGCAGCCGGTCGGCATCGACCACGCCGGCCGCGCAACCCTGCGGCACCGGCCGCGCGGTCACGATCAGCGCCGCTCGTTCGCAATCGTCCGCCAGCGCCTCGGGCCGCAGCGCCAGGGCAACGAAGCCGCCGCCGACGCCCTGGGTGACGCAGCCGCTGCCGTCGCAGGAGACCCCATCCGCGAGCGAGGCATCGGTTGCCGTCCGCGCATCGGCATCCGCCGCCAGCCACTCCTTGACGAGGAACGCGTCCTTGCCGCCCCGCATCAGATGCAGCCGCCCGTCGCCGCCGCGCACGGCGACGTCGCGGCCGTCGGCGGAGATCAGAATATCCGGCTGCGGCGCCCTCACCGCCCAGACCGTCGCCACCACCAGCACCGCAGCCCCCGACCAGCGCAGCGGCGTCCGCAACAGCCCGAGCAGGATGATGCCCGCGCTCGCCACGATCAGCGGGCCGGTGCCGAACGCCGCCATGCGGCCGACCGCGCCCGGCAGGGCTGCGACCCATTGGGTGACAGCGATCATCCAGTCGATGCCGAACCCCATCATGACCCAGAACACGCTGTCGAAGCCGAACGGCATCGCAAGCAGCCCGAACATGCCCGCCGGCATCACCAGCGCCGAGACCACCGGCATCGCCGCAAGGTTGGCAAGCAGCCCATAGGGCGTGACGCGGTGGAAGTGGAACGCGGCATAGGGCGTCGTCGCAAGCCCCGCCACCAGCGAGGCCAGCACCAACATCGAGATCTCGCGCCCGCCCCACAGCGCGATGCGTGCGGTCGTGGAATGATCGGGCGACGCCAACAGGTTCGGCATCCCGATCTGCACCAGCGCCACCAGCCCGAGCGTCGCCGCGAACGACATCTGGAAGCTCGGGTGCACCAGCGCTTCCGGCGCGACCGCGAGCACGATAAGCGCGGCCACCGCGAGCGCGCGGAAGGTGATCGCGCGGCGGTCGACGATGACGGCGATCAGCACCACCGCCGTCATGAAAAACGACCGCTGGGTCGCAACCTCGGCGCCCGACAGCAGCAGATAGAATGCGGCGGCGACAAGCGCTGCCGCAGCCGACCATTTCTTGATCGGATGGCCGACGGTCAGCGCCGGGAACAACGCGAGCAGCGCACGCACCGCGAAGAACACCGCACCCGCCACGTCCGCCATATGGTAGCCGGAGATCGACAGCACATGGCCAAGCCCGGAGATGAACATCGCGTCGTTGACGGGCGTGGAGATCGCGTCGCGCCGTCCGGTCAAGAGCGCGGTCGCGATCGCCCGTTGATCGCCGTCGAGCGTGGCGCGGATGCGCGCGTCGATGGCGTCGCGCAGGCCCTGCATGAAGGCAGCGTAGCGCAAGCCAAAGCCGCCGCTCGCCGGCGGCTCCTTCGCCTTGATTGCCCCCATCACGAAGCCGGAGGCGCCGATGCCCTGGAAGTAGAGATCGCGGCTGAAGTCGTAGGAGCCCGGACGCTGCGGGGTGAGCGGCGGCAGCAGCCGGGCCTTCAGTTCGACGAAGCTGCCGACCTCGGGCGCAGTCCCCTTCTTGACCGAGAGCCGGACGCGCTCGAGCCTGATCGTGTCGCGCTGGCTTTCCATCGTGACCACGCGCAACACGAAGCGGTCGGTCTTCTCGCGGATGTCGCGCGTCTCGACAAAGCCGGTCAACGCCACCGAGAACATCGGCCGCGCCAGCACGCCATGGGCCATGCGCGCCGTCTTCCAGGTCGCAATCGCAAAGCCGGCCGCGACCGCCGCCACCAGGAGGATGGCCGGAAGGACCTTCTGCCGCCGCAGCAGGACCGCCAGCGCACATAGTGCGATCGCGACCGTGGCCGCGACCGACAGCACGGGCTCATGGTCAGCGGCGAAGTAAAGCGCGACGCCGGTGCCGAACGCGACCGGCACCCACGGCAACAGCCGCCCGGCGCCGGCCTCTGCGCGGGCCCATTGCTGCAGCGTCTCGACGAACGGCGGCAGGACACTGATCCATGCCGGCAGGTAGCCGCCGGCGGGGACGGCGGCGCGCGGCGGCCACGTCCCGGCGTAGCCGCGTTTGCCGCCCGGCGTCGCGCCCTGCTCCGCCATTCCTCGCCTTGCGATCCCTGTCGGGACGCGAAGCTACCGGAACGTGTTATGGGGCCGCTAGCGGAACAGATGCGGAATGTGGAGGAAACGGTGCGCCGGCCGCTGCGGGCCCGATTGCGCCGAAAGTCGCATAAGGCGGCACTCCGTTGAGGATTAGACTGCGGCTGCGCGTCGGTTCCCCGGGAGAGGGTGACCGACGCAATTTGTGGCTCGCGGTGGGAAATCCGCTGGAGCTCTTCTCAGGCGGCTCGGAGCATCCTCGAGCATCCCTGAGACCAGGTGTTGCGCACGCAACTCGCACTCACGCCCGTAGCGTCGCGCAGCAGGCCCCTTCGCGAGCGAATGGATCGCTGAAACGCGAGGAAACAGCTTAAATTGATAGGAGCAGCACATGGCAATTCAAATACCGCGTGATTTTCGCCGCGTGATTGTGGCTGCGTCGGTAGGAAACGTTATCGAATGGTATGATTTCTATATCTTTGGCAGCCTGGCCGCAGTTCTGTCGGTCAAATTTTTCGAGCAATCCCACCCCGTCGCCGCCCTGTTGAGCACGATCGCGCTGTTCACCGCGGGCTTCCTGATCCGTCCGTTGGGAGCATTCCTGTTCGGATGGATGGGCGATCGGGTTGGCCGCAAATACACGTTCCTCATCACGCTCAGTGGAATGGGATTGGGGACGGGAGCAATTGGATTGATTCCGACCTACCAGTCGATCGGCCTCACCGCCGCTTTCGTCCTGTTCGGCCTGCGCATGATCCAGGGACTGTGCCTGGGCGGTGAATATGGCGGCGCCATCACCTATGTTGCCGAGCACGTGCCAGACGACAGGCGCGGCTACTACACCGGCTGGCTGCAGACCTCGCCGACACTGGGAATCGTGGTCTCGCTCGGCGTGATCGTCCTGACCCGGACCTGGGCCGGCAACAAGGCCTTCGACGAATGGGCCTGGCGGGTACCATTCCTGGTGTCGTTCCTGCTGGTGGCTATCGCCATCTACATCCGCCTGCAACTCCAGGAGACGCCGATTTTCCAGGAGATCAAGGCGCGCGGTCAGATGACCAGGAACCCTTGGAAGGAGGCATTCCTAAGCTCGAACGTGAAATTCATCCTGATCGCGATCGTGGTCCTGATCGGACAGGGCGTGGTCTGGTACAGCGGGCAGTTCTGGGCGCTGTACTTCCTGCAACAGGTGTCCAAGGTCGAGCCCGTGACCTCGGCCTACATCGTGGGAACGGCATTGCTGATTGCAACGCCGAGCCTGATCTTCTTTGGCTGGCTGTCGGACCAGATCGGCCGCAAGCCGGTGATCCTTGGCGGCATGCTGCTTGCCGCAATCACGTACTATCCGCTGTATCTGTGGCTGGGAACGGTCACTCAGCCCGGGAGCATCAATTATCCGGTCGCCGTCTTCATCATCTTCATCCTGGTTTGCTACGTCGGGATGGTCTACGGGCCGGTCGGTGCATTCCTGGCGGAGTTCTTTCCCGGCAGGATCAGATACACGTCAGTGTCGGTGCCGTATCACATCGGCAATGGCTGGGGCGGCGGACTGGTGCCGTTCGTCACGTCGGCCGCTTTCGCGGCGACCGGTAGCATCGGCTACGCGCTGATTTACCCGATTGCGGTGCCTGCGGTCTGCTTCGTGCTCGCCATGTTCCTGATGCCGGAGACGCGCAAGATCAGCATCTGGCAGCCGATCGAACCGAGAACCGCATCGTAAGGCGATCATACTGCTGCAGGGGCCATCAGCCCCTGCAGCAGTATTCCGGCCGCTGTAGACGGCGGTCAGACCGAGTGCGCGGCCCAAATCCTTCAGCCGGCTCGGTGATGCCAGCGGTCGTGCCACCACGTCGTGAAGTCACGATCCGTCGTCAGCTCCCAGCAAGCAAGCAGGATCACCAGTATACCCGACGCAACACTGTTTGCCGTGGCGGAGGCCTGCTCGTAGCCGACCGTCCAGGGGACCAGCACGAGAGCCAAGCCGACCAGCATCTCTCCCCATTCCTCCAGATAGGATGGAATGACGAATGCTTCGACCGCAAACAGTATGACGCCCAGCCCGAGCGCGATGGTCAGCCAGAGGGCCGCCCCGGAAAATCCCAGGATCAGCGGCGACACGACCAGCCACACGCCTACCAACAGACTGACAGCGTCCTGCCAGTGTTGAATGCGCATGATGCTCACCTCCCTCTGTCCTGCATATGGTGAGCCGCCGCAGGAAAGGGATACCTCGGGCCTGCGATGTGTTGCCGCTCTTGCGACGAGCAGAGCTGCCCCCCCCCCGGCCGGCTACCCCGGAAGCGCTCTTGCAAGTAAGGCACGGCAGGATGCACACTACGCGCGCTGACAAGGTGTCAACGTCTACGGCCCTCGGCCCAACTGGAATTCGCGGTTGCGGTGAGAACGAGAGGAGGATGACGCCATGCGGGAAACCGAAATCCACAATTATGCGCGGCAGCTGCTGGAAGCACATGGTGCCAAGGCCATTGCGGAAGCTGCCCAGAACGCCATCGAGCTCGAGGCCAAAGGCGAGGCCGAACTGGCCAAAACCTGGCGGCACATCGAAGACGCGATGAAGCTCATGCGCGGGCCGCACCAAAGCTGAGGCCACCGGCGCCGCAGCGCAGAACGTGGAGCAGGATCGGTCGAAGCCGCTTGGTCGCGGCTGAACGGTAGCACGACCTCCAGGATGCGGCTCTCCATGACAGGAGTGAAGCCATGTTTCCGAATTGTGCGACGGCCCAAGATCTCGTGAAGGCGATCAAGGACGAGAAGGTGCAGATGATCGATCTGCGCTTCACCGACTTGCCCGGGGTGTGGCAACACTTTTCCGTCCCGCCGAGTGCAGCGAGCGCCGATGCTTTGAGCGAAGGCATAGGCTTTGACGGTTCATCGATCCGCGGTTTCCAGGAGATCCAGGAAAGCGACATGCTGGTCGTCCCGGATCCGAGCACAGCGTTCCTCGACCCGTACTCCCCGGCATCGACCCTGGTCCTGATCTGCAACATTCGGGACCCTGTGACCGGTCAATCCTACAGCCGCGACGCCCGCTACATCGCCCAAAAAGCTGAAACCTACCTGAAGGGAACCGGCAGCGCCGATACGAGCTATTTCGGCCCGGAAGCGGAGTTCTTCGTGTTCGACGACGTGCGCTACGGACAGGGCATCAATTTCGCCTTCCACGAAATCGATTCCAGCGAAGGCAGCTGGAACACGGGCAAGGAGGAAGAGCCCAATCTGGCCCACAAGCCGCGCCCGAAGGAGGGATACTTTCCCGTTCCTCCAACCGACAGCATGCAGGCTCTCCGCACCGAAATGGTGCTGACCATGGAACAGCTGGGCATCCCAATCGAAGCCCATCACCATGAAGTCGCGACCGGCGGCCAGAACGAAATCGACATGCGCTTCACCACGCTCACGCGCATGGCGGACAATCTGATGATGTACAAATACGTGGTGAAGAACACCGCCCGCCAGCGCGGCATGACCGCAACGTTCATGCCGAAGCCGCTGTTCGAGGACAACGCCTCGGGGATGCACGTTCACCAGTCGCTATGGAAGGGTGAGACCAATCTGTTCTACGACAGGGGCGACTACGCCGAGTTGAGCCAGCTCGGCCGCTACTACATCGGCGGCCTCCTAACCCACGCCTGGGCATTGTGTGCGCTTTGCGCCCCTACCACGAACTCCTATCGGCGCCTGGTGCCAGGCTACGAGGCTCCCATCAATCTGGTCTATTCCCAGCGCAACCGCTCGGCCTGCTGTCGGATTCCGATGTATTCGCCAAATCCGAAGGCGAAGCGCGTTGAGTTTCGCTCGCCAGACCCCTCCTGCAATCCCTACCTGGCTTTTGCCGCGATGCTGATGGCCGGCCTGGACGGAATCAACAACCGGATCGATCCGGGCAGCCCGATCGACAAGAACCTCTATGACCTGCCGCCCGCGGAGGCGAAGGACGTGAAGTCGACACCGGGATCGCTCGATCAGGCGCTCGATGCGCTCGAGCGCGATCACGCCTTTCTGCTCCGCGGCGACGTGTTCACCGGCGACGTGATCGAGACCTGGCTCGACTACAAGCGGAAGAAGGAGGTGGATCCAATCCGGCTGCGGCCTCATCCCTACGAGTTCCACCTGTACTACGACATCTAGCGGCGAACGCGTCCGCCAAGGCGTGATGCCGCCGGGCGACGATCGGAGGCGGTGGGCATCTCCGGGAATGCCGCAGTCGTACTACCTTGGTCCCTCCTCCCGATATGTGGCGCTGTGGATACGATGCTCCACATGCGGACCAGGCAGATCGAGGGCGACCTGGCCGCACCCCTCATAGCAGCTCTCCCTGACTGCGGGGACCGTCGGTCCTCGCATTTTTGTTGCCTGATGCCGTCGCGTGCGCGTGGTGCCCGCTAGATCAGCGGCGTTTGCGAGGAGACATGATGGCAGCCGATCCTCCAGTCACCGTCCTCGCGCACGATCACCCAGGTGATCTTCACGGCAAGCGTCGACGCTTCGCCGTCGAGGAAGAACGACGCGATGGCGGCCATGTTGACGAGATCGGCGTTCACTTGCTCCGCCCTCACCTCGCTGAACTGGACACGCGGCGCGCTCCAGCGCGGCAGCGCACTGAAGTAGGCCTTCACACCGTCGCGGCCACGGTAGAGGGTCGGGTTCGAGCCGAAGAAGAACGCGCTCTTCGAATACAGCGCGGCAAGCGCATCCGCGTCGAGCGTCTTGAAGCGCGCGGACCACTTGCCGATGATGCCTGAGGCGATCTCCTCGGCTTCGCTTGGCATCGATCGCCCCCATTCATTGCCCGCGCTGATGCGGCCTAGGCTTTTCCGCCGACTTCCTTGGCGAAGGTGTCGCGCAAGCCGATGGTGCGGTTGAACACGAGCTTGTCTGCCGTCGAATCCGGATCGCGAACGAAATAGCCCTGCCGCTCGAACTGCATCGCTTCGGTCGCGTTGCTCTCGGCGATCGCCGGCTCGACCCGCGCGTCCGTCAGCACTTCCAGCGACTGCGGATTGAGGTCGGCGGCAAAGTAGGTGGCGCTCGGGTTCGGATTGGAGAACAGCTGATTGTAGATGCGGATCTCCGCGGGCTTCGACTGCGCCGCCGGCAGCCAGTGCATGGTCGCCTTCACCTTGCGGCCATCGGGCGCGTTGCCGCCCCTGGTCAGCGGATCGTAGGTGCAGCGGAGCTCGACGATCTCGCCGGATGCGTCCTTCACCACATCAGTGCACTTGATGAAATAGGCGTAGCGCAGCCGCACCTCGTTGCCGGGCGAAAGGCGGAAGAACTTCTTCGGCGGGTTCTCCATGAAGTCGTCGCGCTCGATATAGAGCTCGCGGCCGAAGGCGATCTTGCGGGTGCCGGCCTCGGGATTGTCGGGATGGTTGATCGCCTCGATCTCCTCGACCTGCCCTTCCGGATAGTTCTCGATCACGACCTTGAGCGGCCGCAGCACCGCCATGCGGCGGAGCGCGGTGCGGTTCAGCTCCTCGCGGATGCAGAACTCGAGCATTCCGACATCGACCACGCTGTTGGCCTTGGCCACGCCGATGCGCTTGACGAATTCGCGCACGGCCGCCGGCGGTACGCCGCGGCGCTTCAGGCCGGCGATCGTTGGCATGCGCGGATCGTCCCACCCCGAGACATGACCGTCGCGCACAAGCTGGGTCAGCACGCGCTTGGACAGCAGTGTGTAGGTCAGGTTCAGCCGCGCGAACTCATACTGGTGCGGCTTCGACGGCACCGGCAGCTTGTCGAGCAGCCAATCGTAAAGCGGCCGGTGATCCTCGAACTCGAGCGTGCAGATCGAGTGCGTGATGCCTTCGATCGCATCCGACTGGCCGTGGGCGTAGTCGTAGCTCGGATAGATCGACCATTTGTCGCCGGTGCGCGGGTGATGGGCATGCAGGATCCGATACAGCACGGGATCGCGCAGGTTGATGTTGCCGGCGGCCATGTCGATCTTGGCCCGCAGCACGCGGGCGCCGTTCCCGAATTCGCCGGCCTTCATGCGGCGGAACAGGTCGAGGTTCTCCTCGACCGAGCGGTCGCGGAACGGCGAGTTCTTGCCCGGCTCGGTCAGCGTGCCGCGCGAGACGCGAATCTCCTCCTGCGACTGGTCGTCGACATAGGCGTAGCCGGCCTTGATCAGGCCCTCGGCCCACTCGTACAGGCGCTCGAAGTAATCCGAAGCGAAATAGAGGTTGGTTCCCCAGTCATAGCCGAGCCAGCGGACGTCGGCCTGGATCGAGTCGATATATTCCTGCTCCTCCTTGGTCGGGTTGGTGTCATCGAAGCGCAGATGACAGCGCCCGGCGAACTCCTGCGCGATGCCGAAATTCAGGGCAATCGACTTGGCATGGCCGATGTGCAGGTAACCGTTCGGCTCCGGCGGGAAGCGCGTCACGATCTGGCTGTGCCTGTGGGAGGAGAGATCGGCCTGGACGATGTCGCGAATGAAGTCGCGCCCTGCCTCTGCCGTCGCCGTGTCAGTCGTCATCAAAGGGTTCCCTGGAGGGTTCAAGCGGACCTTCTGCCAAATTCGCCGGATTGAGCCAAGCCCGCTTTGGCAGGCCGGCCGAGTAACCGAGGCTTTAGTTATGCCTGGTTCCTGCTATACACCACCGCCGTTCCCGCATACGCCTCGCCCAATCATGACCGATTCCATCGTCACCCGCTTCGCCCCCTCACCGACCGGCTTCCTCCATATCGGGGGAGCCCGCACCGCGCTGTTCAACTGGCTCTACGCCAAGAAACACGGCGGCAAGATGCTGCTCCGGATCGAGGACACCGACCGCGAGCGCTCGACCAAGGAGGCGATCGACGCCATCCTGGACGGGCTGAGGTGGCTCGAGCTCGATTGGGACGGCGACGTCATCTACCAGTTCAGCCGCGCCGCCCGCCATCGCGAGGTGGCCGAGAGCCTGCTCGCCGCAGGGCGGGCCTATCGCTGTTACGCGACGCCGGAGGAACTGGCGGCGATGCGCGAGAAGGCGCGCGCTGAGGGTCGCACCCGCCTCTATGACGGAATGTGGCGCGATCGCGATCCCTCCACAGCTCCGGCCGGCGTCAAGCCGACCATCCGCCTCAAGGCGCCTCAGACCGGCGAGACCGTGATCGAGGACCAAGTCCAGGGCCGCGTGGTGTGGCAGAACGAGAACCTCGACGATCTCGTGCTGCTGCGTGGCGACGGCACGCCAACCTACATGCTCGCGGTCGTGGTCGACGACCACGACATGGGCGTCACGCATGTCATCCGCGGCGACGATCATCTGATCAATGCCGCGCGCCAGAAGCAGATTTACGACGCGCTGGACTGGGCCATCCCCAGCATGTCCCATATCCCGCTGATCCACGGCCCCGACGGCTCGAAGCTGTCGAAGCGCCATGGCGCGCTCGGCGTCGACGCCTATCGCGCCTTGGGCTATCTGCCCACCGCGTTGCGCAACTATCTCGTCAGGCTCGGCTGGAGCCACGGCGATCAGGAAATCTTCTCGACGCAGGAGATGATCGATGCCTTCGACCTGTCGGGCATCGGCCGCTCCGCGGCACGGTTCGATTTCGCCAAGCTGGAGAACCTCAACGGCCACTATATCCGTCAGAGCGACGATCAGGCCCTCGTGACCCAGTTCGAGAGCGTGCTCGACTACGTCCCCGAGGGGGCGGCACTCAAGGCCAAGCTCAACGACACCACGCGCGCCCAATTGCTGCGGGCAATGCCGAGCCTGAAGGAGCGCGCCAAGACGCTGATCGAGCTGATCAGCGGTGCCTATTTCATCTTCGCCGACCGCCCGCTCGAACTCGACCCGAAGGCGGCCGCGCTGCTGACGCCGGAGACGCGCGCGCTGATCGGCAGGCTCCGCGCAGCGCTCGAAACCGTGAACGACTGGTCCGCGGAAACCACCGAAACCGCGATGCGGAATTTTGCCGAGCAGAACAATCTGAAGCTCGGCGCCGTGGCCCAGCCGCTACGGGTGGCGCTGACGGGACGCACGACATCGCCGGGTATTTTCGACGTTCTGGCGGTCCTGGGACGCCAGGAATGCCTCGCCCGGCTCGCCGATCAGGCGGGCGGCTGACCCTGCATGGACCCCTCCCAGGGTCCATCTTGCAGCGCACATTGCAATAAGCTACGCATCTTCGGACGCCTTCTACACAAGCCGTCCCACCCCGCCATGCGCCGCAAAACGGCGACCGGGCAAGGTCGGTTTTCGCAACGAATTCATCGGGGATATCACGATGGACGCAAAATCCAGCAAGACAGCCACACTCACCATTGGCAACAAGACCTATGATTTCCCGATCCTGAGCGGCACGGTTGGGCCTGATGTCATCGACATCGCCAAGCTCTACAGCCAGGCTGGGGTGTTCACCTACGACCCCGGGTTCACCTCGACGGGCAGCTGCCAGTCCAAGATCACCTATATCGACGGCGACGCCGGTGTGCTCGAATACCGCGGCTACCCGATCGAGCAGCTCGCCGAGCACGGCGACTTCCTCGAGACCTGCTATCTGCTGCTGTACGGGGAGCTTCCGACCCCGGCGCAGAAGAAGGATTTCGACTACCGCGTCACGCACCACACCATGGTGCACGAGCAGATGGCCCGGTTCTTCCAGGGCTTCCGCCGCGACGCCCACCCGATGGCGATCATGGTCGCCGCCGTCGGCGCGCTGGCCGCGTTCTATCATGACTCGACCGACATCAACGACCCGCGGCAGCGCATGATCGCCTCGATGCGGATGATCGCGAAGATCCCGACGCTGGCGGCGATGGCCTTCAAATACACCGTCGGCCAGCCCTTCGTGTATCCGAAGAACTCGCTGTCCTTCGCCGAGAACTTCCTCAACATGTGCTTCGCGGTGCCCTGCGAGGAGTACAGGATCAATCCGGTGCTGGCGGATGCACTGGACAAGATCTTCATCCTGCATGCCGACCACGAGCAGAACGCGTCAACCTCCACGGTGCGTATCGCCGGCTCGTCCGGCGCCAACCCGTTCGCCTGCATCGCGGCCGGCATCGCCTGCCTGTGGGGCCCGGCCCATGGCGGCGCCAACGAAGCGGCCCTGGCCATGCTGTCGTCGATCGGCACGGTCGACAAGATTCCCGAGTTCATCGCCAAGGTGAAGGACAAGAACAGCGAAGTCCGCCTGATGGGCTTCGGTCACCGCGTCTACAAGAACTATGATCCGCGCGCCAAGATCATGCAGAAGATGTGTCACGCTGTGCTGGCCGAGACCGGCCATGGCGATGACCCGATGCTGAAGGTCGCACTGGAGCTGGAGAAGATCGCGCTCAACGACCAGTACTTCATCGACCGCAAGCTCTACCCGAACGTCGACTTCTATTCGGGCATCACGCTGAAGGCGATGGGCTTCCCGACCTCGATGTTCACCGTGCTGTTCGCGGTCGCCCGCACCGTCGGCTGGATCAGCCAGTGGAGCGAGATGATCGAGGATCCTCAGCAGAAGATCGGCCGTCCGCGCCAGCTCTACACCGGCGTCGCGCGCCGCGATTACGTTCCGATCGAGAAGCGAAGGTAACAGGCGGAATTTAGCCTGCGAACCAAATGATCTCGCCCAAGGATCGGATATCCTTGGGCGAGATTTTTTTATGGAAGACTGCACAATCTGATGCACGCGGGAGGCCTCATGCTGACAGGAAGGGCTTTGAATCGTCGCCCGGCAAGACCCGCTATTTCTGCACGCAATGTGGATCGCATATCGTCGCCGCGCGCGATGGCCGAGATACAATCCTGCTGCGGATGGGCTGCCTCGAAACGCCGATCACCGATCGACCCAAGATGCATATCTGGCGCTCGGAGTGCGCGTCATGGTTCGACCCAAAGGACGAGTTGCCCGAGTGGCCGGAAGGCGCGCCGCCGAAGACCTAGGGCGCAGGCAGAATTCCCTCACGGCGCCATCAGTCGGGCTGACGCCGTTTTCGTTTGCCGCGCGCGACTTCGGTGGCGAGTGCATCAAGGCGCGGCAGCCAGAATGCGCGGAAGCGGTCGAGCCAGTCGTCGACCTCGCGCAGCCGTCCCGGCTCGACCGCGTAGATGCGCCGCGTCCCGTCGGCACGCACCGACGCGAAACCGGCATCCCGCAAAATCCGTAGCTGTTGCGACACCGCCGACTGGGTAATGCCGAATTCGCGCTGCACGACGACGACGATGTCGCCCGAACTGTGCTCGCCGGTCGCGAGCAGCTCCAGGATGCGCCGGCGGACGGGATCGCCCAGAATGTCGAAAGCGTGCATCGACCGCTAGCTCCCGCCGCCTGGCTCCGGCTCGCCGCAATAGAATGCCGTCGTGTTGGCGGCGGCCCTCTGTGCTGCAGCCTCGTCTGTGCCCGCCGCGATCGACGCCCTGCACCAGTCCGCGCCGCTCCGGCGCATGAAATCCTTGCCGTCATCAGAGGCAGGCCACGCCTCCGCCGCGGCGCGGTCGAATTGCCCAGCCGGACGCGCGGCAATGTAGAGGGCTAGCCCGATCAGGGCGAGATCCCAGCCGACGCCGACGGCGCCAGGCCCGTAGCGATCCCAGAAGTCGCCCTCGACAAGCGAGAGATGCTCGACCTCGAGGCGCGCCCCGCCAGTGCCATCATCCGTCAGCGTCACGGTGACCCAGCTGACGGTGTCGCGCGCTTCCCAAGTCACGGCGAGCCGGCGCGGCGGCTCGCAGATCGTGATTTCGCCGCCGGCCTGCCCCTCGAACTGGTAGCGGCCGCCTGGTCTCAGCTCGCCCGAAATGGGCAGGAACCAGCGCGGAATCCGCTCGGGATTGGTCAGCGCATCCCAGAGGTCCGCGATGTCGGTGTCGTAGCGGCGGGTCGCGATCACCGCCCGAGCCGGTTTGCCGTCGCGCTCCCTGACGGCGACTTCGCGAACGACGGCTCCGACATAGGCAACGGGATCGATCTTCATCGGCGGCTCCGGCATTTATATTAGATGCAGCTAATATTAGCGCAGCCTAATCCCATGACGCAAGCGGGACCGCTGCGGCCCGGTGTCGCCGCCCACGACGTCGTCATCGATCGACTAACCCGACCGCCGGCCCATGGTCGCCAGCACGATGTCGGCGGCACGCACGCTCGGCGGCTGGTTGCCGGTGGACATCTTCGCATCCAGCGTCGCGAACGCCTCGAGCTGCCGCTGGCGCGCGGACGAATCCGCAAGCACCTCGCCGAGCGCCTGAGCGAGATTCTCGGGCGTGCAGTCCTCCTGCAGGAACTCCGGAATGACCTCGCTGCCGATCACGAGATTGGCGAGGATCACCGACGATACCCTGATGGCGCGGCGCAGGATGAAGGCCTCCGCGGCACCGACCCGATAGGCCGTCACCATCGGGACACCTGCCAGCGCGAGCTCCAGCGTCACGGTGCCTGACTTCGCGAGCGCGGCACGGGCCAGGCGGAACGCCGCGCGCTTTTCGGCTTCGCCGACCGCAATCCGTGGCGCGATCGGCCAGGTTTTGACGCCCTCGCGGACGATCGCTTCGAGATGCGACATGGTCGGCAACACGAGCTCGAACTTGGTCCGATCGCTGAGCTGGCCGAGTGCCGCGCCGAACAGGGCAAGGTGATGCCTGATCTCGCTGCGGCGACTTCCCGGCAGCACCAGCACGACAGGCAGTTCGGCATCGCGCCACGCCTGTTCCTGCGCGTTCGGCCGGAGCGAAGCAAGCTGCTCGGTCAGGGGGTGACCGACATAGCTGCAGGGTGGCCCCTGCAGCTTGCGATATTCCTCCGGCTCGAACGGCAACAGCGCGAGCACATGGTCGACATAGCTTCGCATCGTCCGTGCCCGGCCCGGCCGCCACGCCCAGACCGACGGCGACACGTAGTCGACGATCGGGATCTTCGGATTGCGCGCGCGGACGCGACGGGCGACGCGGTGCGTGAAGTCGGGGCTGTCGATGATGACGAGCATGTCGGGCGCCTCGTCGAGCACCGCATCCGCAGTGAGCCGGATCAATCGCAGGATCTTCGGCAATTGCGTCACGACCGCAGCCAGGCCGATGATCGACAGCTCTTCGATCGGAAACAGCGACGAGATACCCTCGCGGGCCATCCCGCGGCCGCCGACACCGGAAAACTGCACGGCGTCGCCGAGCCGCTGGCGGAGCACCTTCATCAGCGCGGCTCCGAGCCGATCGCCGGACTCCTCGGTCGCAATCAAACAGATTTTCCGCTCCGCCGCGGCGACTGGACGCGGCGGCATCACGCCGGCAGCCCTTGGATGAAGAGGCCGGCCCTGTCGGCGGACTCGATCATCGCCTGCGCCTCGGCTGCAATGGTGTTGCCGGCGATCACTGCGATCCCCGCGATACCTGCCTTGGCTGCGCCCTCGACCGTCCGCGGCCCGATCGTCGGCAGATCGAAACGCAGGTCCTGCCCGCTCTTCGGCGCCTTCACCAGCACGCCGCGGCCGGCCTTGGCGCGGATGCGGCCCTCGGTGCGCAATCGCGCCACGCGCGCGAGCAGCCCGTCGGTGCCCTCGATGTCCTCGACCGCCACCACATGGCCGTCGATCACCACGGCGGCCTGGCCGATGTCGAACGGACCGAGCGCGCCCAGCACCGCGCGCCCTCGCGCGATGTCGACGATCGCACTGCCGTCGGGCGTTGTACGGGTGATGGCGCCCTCCGGCATCAAGAGATCAGGCGCAACGTCCTTGATGCCGACCATGCGAAATCCCTGCTGCTCGAGAATGCGGCCGACGCCGGATAGCAGGTGATCGTCACCGCCGCGAAACGCACGGATGACCGTTCCGAGAACGCGCAGCGTGCCCCAGTCGAGCCGGATTTCGGACAGCGCCGGGCGCACCAGCGTGCCGATGAAGATCAAGTCGCGACAGCCTTCCTCGCGGAACAGCCGCGTCGCGCGGCCAAGCTGGCCGACCGAGATCCAGCGATGGCGAAACCGCTCCGCGCGTGCGGCATCGCAGGCCCCGCGCAAGGCGAACAGCACCGGAGTGATGCCGCGGGCGACGAGCGAGTCCGCGACCGCGAAGGGCATCGCACCGCCACCGGCGATCACGCCGACCGGCGAGGAGATCGAAGGCACCGCTGACGTCATGCTGGCGGCCATCCCCTGGTCAGTTCGCGCCGGCGGGAAGGCAGAGCGCGCGGTGCTTGCCGCCGTCGATGAAGGCGAGGATTTCCGCGATCGCCGGGTCTTCGCCGGCGAGCGGCTGCGCGGCGGCGAGCCGCTCGGCAAAGATGCCGGGGCCGTGGAACAGCTTCTGGTAGAATGCGCGCACGGTCGCGAGCCGCTGCTTGGTGAACTGGCGGCGCTTCATGCCGATGATGTTCAGGCCTTCGAGGACGGCATATTGACCATTGGCGAGCCCGAACGGGATCACGTCACCGCGCACGCCGCAGACGCCGCCGATCATGACCTGGGGGCCGATCCGCGTGAACTGATGCACCGCAGACAGGCCGCCGATATAGACGAAGTCGCCGATCTCGCAGTGCCCGCCGAGCGTCGCCGAGGTGGCGAAGATAACGTTGTTGCCGACCGTGCAGTCGTGACCGACATGGCTGTTGTTCATGAAGAAGCCGCGATCGCCGACGCGCGTCAGGCCACCGCCCTTGACGGTGCCGATATTCATCGTGACGCCTTCGCGGATCGTGCAGGCCTCGCCGATCTCGAGCCGCGTCGGCTCGCCGCGATAGCTGAGGTCCTGCGGCGGCCCGCCGAGCGCGGCAAACGGCGAGATCACACAACCGGCGCCGATCCTGGTATGGCCGGAGACCGTGACATGCGCGAGCAGCTTGCACTCGTCGCCGATCACGGCATTCGGACCGATGATGCAATACGGACCGATCTCGACGCCGGCGCCGATCACAGCGCCCTCGGCAATCCGCGCGGAGGAATCGATCATGCTCATGGAAACTCGGTCCGGAATTCGTTAACGGCGCACGATGCGCTAAAGTGTCGCCTTTTCCGGTGGTTAGCCCGACCTTGCCTGATCTGTCCAGTGACGTATCATGACCTGATGTTGCAAGCGATGGTGCCGCATTAGCCATGGTCCGGGCCGCCGCGCTGATCTTCACCCTGCTTGCTGCGCCGATCGGCTTGGAAACGGTCGATATCGGGCGCAGCGACAGCGTCGATCTCGCGACGTTCGATTGCCGCGACATCAATCGCAGCACAATGGTCCAACGCGTCTGCTATGACGCCGCGCAACGGGCGCTCCTGGTCGCCGTCCGCGGCACCTACCAACATTACTGCGGCGTGCCCGCGGAGACCTATGATGCTCTGATGCACGCGCCGTCGATGGGTCTGTTTCTCAATCGTGTGCTGCGGATTGCGGGTGCCGACGGCCGCTACGCCTGCCGTACGTAGCGATTGCGCCAACCGCGGGTCAGTCCGTCAGCATCGCGCCGACATCCGCCTCGGCCACGGTCTGTCCGTTGACCTTGGCATCGCCGTGAAACCACCACATCGCCTTGCGGCGGCCGATTGAACGCATGTGGTACTCGATGGTGTCGCCGGGCAGCACCGGCTTGCGGAATTTGCATTTGTCGATGGTGAGGAAGTACACCGCACGCGGCTTCTCGGTGCCCTCGACCGATTTGATTCCGATCACGCCCGCGGTCTGCGCCATCGCCTCGATCATCATCACGCCGGGATAGACCGGCCGCTCCGGGAAATGCCCGAGAAACGGCGGCTCGTTGTAGGTGACGTTCTTGATGCCGATACCGCTGTAATCGGTGCGGATCTTGACGACCCGGTCGATCAGCAGCATCGGGTAGCGGTGCGGCAGCGTCTTCAGGATATCGTTGATATCCACGAGCTCGAACCTGACCGGTGCCTCCTCCATCACTCCTGCCCCTCACCCTTCGCTTCGGCGGCGCTGTCGCGCACCAGGCGCTCGACCGCGATGATCTCCCTGAACCACTGCTTGGTCGGCTTGGCGAAGTGCCCGCCCCAGCGGCCGTTCGGCGGGATGTCATCCTTGACCGCGCTCATGGCCGTGACCTGGGCGCCGTCGCCGATCGTGAGGTGGTTGTTGATGCCCACCTTGGCGCCGAGCGCGACATTGTCGCCGATCGTCAGGCTGCCCGCGAGCCCGATCTGGGCGGCGAGCAGGCAGTGCCTGCCGATGGTCACATTGTGGCCGATCTGGACCTGATTGTCGATTTTGGTGCCCTCGCCGATCACGGTATCGCGCAGGGAACCGCGATCGATGGTGGATGCCGCCCCCACCTCGACGTTGTTCTGGATCAGCACGCGGCCGGTCTGCGGCACCTTCACATGGCCCGCCGGCCCGAAGAAGATGAAGCCATAACCGTCCTGCCCGATGTTGCAGCCGGGATGGATCAGGACGTTGTTGCCGATCAGGGCGAACTGGATCGTGGTCTTGGCGCCGACGTTGCAGTCCCGCCCGATCTTGACGTCGGCACCGATCACCGCGCCGGCGCCGATGATGGTGCCCGCGCCGATCTCGACCCGGGGGCCGATCACGGCCAACGGATCGACGATCACGCCGTCCTCAAGCTGCGCGGTGAGATCGATGATCGCTGACGGTGCGATCCCCTCGGTGTCGAACCAGGACTGCGGCCGCAGCGCGTCGGCGTGCCATTCGCGGGCAATCTGGACGAAGGCGTGGAACGGCTTGGTCGCCCGCAGCACGGCGACGCCCTTGGGCACCTGCGCCTCGAAGCGCGGGCTGACCAGGCAGGCGCCGGCCTTGGTGGCGGCAAGCTGGTCGGCGTATTTGAGATTGTCGAAGAAGGCGAGATGCATCGGACCGGCCTCGTCAAGCGAAGCCAGCCCCCTGATCTCCAGTGATCCCCTTGAAGGGTCGACCAATTGCGCCTTCGTCAGCGCGGCGATCTCAGCCAGCGTCGACGAAGGAGGTCTCTTGTAGAATATCGGCTGCGCCATTCCACCCGTCGCAGTCCGGAGTACGAACGTTCTTAGAACGTCGTTCCGCCGCCAAACCTGAACTCCTGGACGCGGTCAAACCGACCCTTGGTCAGCGGCACCGCATAGTCGAAGCGCAGCGGACCGAACGGTGACTGCCAGATCAGGCCGACACCGACCGAGCTGCGGACGACCTTGCTGTCGTCAAACTGCAAGCCAAGGCAGGTTCCCGAGTCGGTCGGACCGTTTGTCCTCGCGGCGCGACACGGCGTTGGGACCCCGTTGTTGAAGCCATTGACCTCGTTAGTCAAAGTCCAGCCCGTCGGTCCCTGGTAGTCGTAGAGACCGCCGGCGTCGGCATAGACAGCGCCCTTCAGCCCGACTTCCTTCGGCAGGAACCAGAACGGCATCTGCAATTCCGCCGACACGCCCCAGTACTTGGTGCCGCCGAGCGCGTCCTGCGAGCTGAACGGATTGATGTCGCGCGGGCCGATGCCGTTCGGCGCGAAGCCGCGGACCAGGTTCGGGCCCATCTGGAAGTGATCGAGCATGCGCAGGTCTTGGCTACCCAACTTGTTCAGGATGCCGCCCTGGGCGTGGATCACGCCGACGATGTCCGAGACCAGCGGCGTGTAGTACTTCGCGTCGATCGCGCTCTTGATGTAGCTGACGTCGCCACCAACGCCGGCAAAATCCTGCTTGAAGTCGACCAGAAGGCCGTCGGTCGGGTTCTTGTTGTTGTCGAGCGTGTTGTAGCTCAGGGTATAACCGAGCGCCGACGTCAGCGTCTTGCCATTCGCCAGCTCCCTGCGGACCGGCAGCGAGGCTTCGCCGTCGCTGAAGCAACCCAGCCCGTTGGTCGATACCAAGCTAAGGCCGGTAAGGTTCGCGAATGCAGGGCTCGGATTGAACGCGGGATTGGGCGTTCCATCCGGCAAGGTCTGCACGTTGTTACAGTTATTCAGCGTCGAGGGCAGCGTGATCTTCTGCTGATAGATCGAGTAGCGCAGCTGCAGCGAGAGGTCTTCACGCAGGCTGAAGCCGAGCCGCGGGCTGAAGCCCAGCGTCTTGGTGCCATACGAGATGAAGCTGTTGGACAGTTGCTGGCGCTGGTAGAGGTCGAGACCTAGCGCGATGCGGTAGTCAAGCAGATAGGGCTCGACGAACGACAGCGAATAGCCGCGCGCAAACTGGCCGTAGGTCACCGACGCCTTCGCGAACAGGCCCCGCCCGAGCAGGTTGCGCTCGGAGACGCTGACTTCGGCGAGCGCGCCGTCGGTGGTCGAATAGCCGCCCGAGATCGAGAAGTCGCCGGTCGACTTCTCTTCGAGATCGACGATCAGGATGACGCGATCGCTAGACGAGCCGGGCTCGGTGACGATCTTCACGGTCTTGAAGAAGTCGAGGTTCTTCAGGCGCCGCTCGGCTCGGTCGACCAGCGCGCGGTTATAGGCGTCGCCCTCGGAAATATCGAACTCACGGCGAATGACGTAGTCGCGCGTGCGGCTGTTGCCGCGGATATTGATGCGCTCGATATAGGTGCGCGGCCCCTCGTCCACGGCGAAGGTGATCGACACCGTGTGATTCTCGAAATTGCGGTCGCCGCGCGGCCGCACGATCGCGAACGCATAGCCGCGGCGCGACGCCTCGATCTGCATTTCCTCGACCGACTTCTCCAGTGCCTCGGCGTTGTAGAGCGAGCCGACCCGGACGCGCGAGAACGAGCTCAGCGAATTCGGATCAAGCGTGCCGATCGACGACTGGTAGTTCACCGAGGCGACGCGATACTGCTGGCCCTCCTCGATCTTGAACGTGACCAGGAAGCCCTTCTTCTCCGGATCGTATTCGGTGAGCGCGGCCACCACCTGGACGTCGGCGTAGCCATTCTTGAGATAGAACCGGCGCAGCAGGTCGCGATCGGCCTCGACGCGGTCCGGATCGTAGACGTCGTTGCCGCCGAGGAAGCTCAACAGGTTCGATTCGCGCGTCTTGATGACGTCGCGCAGGCGATAGCCCGAATAGGCCTGGTTACCGACGAATTCGATTGAGCGGACACCGGTCTTCACGCCCTCGGAAATCTCAAAGACCAGGTCGACGCGGTTGTTCGGCTGCTCGATGATCTGCGGGTTCACCCGCACATCGTAGCGACCCGAGCGGCGGTAGATTTCAGTGATACGCTGGGCATCGGACTGAACCATCGGACGCGAGAAGGTGCCGCGCGGCTTGGACTGGATTTCCGCCGTCAGCTGCTCGTCCTTGACCTTCTTGTTGCCCTCGAAGGCGATGCGGCCGATCACCGGGTTTTCGACAACGACCACGACCAGCCGGCCACCCCGCTGATCGATGCGGACGTCCTGGAACAGGCCGGTTTCGATCAGCGCCTTCAGACCGTCGTCGATCTGGGCCTGGCTTAGCCGACCGCCCGGTCCGGCCCGGAAATAGGAGCGAATGGTCTCGACCTCGACGCGCCGGTTCCCCTCGACGGTGATCGAATCGACGGTCTGAGCGACCGCCGGCAAAGACACAGCAACGGCCGCCAAGGTGGCAGCCACCGGCACGGCGAACATGACCAAGGCGGCGAACAAGCCCCCCCTCACTCGCATTCCAAGCATCATGCGCAACGCGCCCTTATCCTTCCAATGCCGGACCGTACCCCTACGGCCCGACAGAATCCCAACCTTCCGCCCAGCTTGTAGCCAAATTTGCCACTTGGGCAAACGTTCTACGGCCGCGCGATTCCATTTTCAGTCCAAGACGTTGCCCATTAGCAACGCCACAAAAAAGCCCGCATCAGGATGCCGCCAAATGCAGGATGTCGTTGTAGGTCGCAAACACCATCAACATCAGCACCAAACCCAGCCCGATTCGGAACCCCATTTCTTGCGCCCGCTCCGACAGCGGACGGCCACGGATAGCTTCCACCGCATAGAACAAAAGGTGGCCGCCATCGAGCAGCGGAACCGGGAACAGGTTTAGCAGGCCGATCGAGATCGAGAGCACCGCCGCCAAGTGAATCAGGGCCGCCACGCCGATGGTGGCGACCTGCCCGGAAATCTGCGCGATCCGGAGCGGACCACCGACTTGGTCGGCCGCCTCCCGGCCGGTGAA
The DNA here is from genome assembly GCF_042430365.1 of Bradyrhizobium erythrophlei. Lineage (GTDB taxonomy): Bacteria > Pseudomonadota > Alphaproteobacteria > Rhizobiales > Xanthobacteraceae > Bradyrhizobium > Bradyrhizobium erythrophlei. The sequence continues at coordinate 159,508 of NZ_JBHMET010000229.1, read as the reverse complement.
GATGCCGCCGATATAGGCCAGGGTCCGATCGATCACGAACCAGGTTTCCTTGACCCCGAGCCACAGCGCGGTGGCCGGATCGACCCGCTCGGTGACGGCGTCGCCGGGCGCGGTCGCCCGGGTGATGCCGAGCACGCCGAGCCGATGGGCATTGCCGAATGGGTCCTTCACCTCGCGCAGTTCCGGCGTTCCGCGAAGCTGCACGGACGAATCGCCGCGCTTGACCGTGAAGGTCAGCGTATCGCCGGCATGGATGCTGACGACCCGCTGCATGTCCGAGAAGCTGCCGATCGCCTTGCCGTCGATCGCCGTCACGATGTCGCCGACCTGGAACCCGGCGGCCGCGGCGGCGCTGTTGGCCTCGACCTTGTCGACGCGCGCCGTGGTGCTCGGCTTGCCGAAGAAGGTGAACAGACAGGTGAAGATCACGATCGCCAGAATGAAATTCGCGACCGGACCAGCGGCCACGATCGCGGCGCGCTGGCCGACCGTCTTATGATGGAAGCTGCCCTTGCGCTCCTCCGACGTCATCGCCGCGAGCGCCTCGACCGACGGGGTGGAGGCTTCGGTGTCGTCGCCAAAGAACTTCACGTAACCGCCGAGCGGGATCGCCGAAATCTTCCAGCGCGTGCCATGGCGGTCGTTGAAGCCCGCGAGTTCAGGACCGAAACCGAGCGAGAAGGTCAACACCTTCACACCGTTCCAGCGTGCGACGAGGAAATGGCCGAGCTCGTGGAAGAAAACCACGATCGTCAGGACGAACAAGAAGGGGATGATGTAACCGATGAGCCCATGGCTCAACGTATTGAAACTATGGAGAAAAAATTCGGGCATCGGATTCCCCTCGAGAGCCAAAGGCTCCGTCCCCAACGCTCTAGGTTGCCTTTAAGGCAATTTGAGGCAATAGGGCGGCAGCCTTATTTCGCGCGTTATGGTCAACGGAAATCGCATCATCCGCCGACTCCAGCGGTGCCAGATTCCCGGACCGGATCCAATCATTCATGGTCGCCTCGACGAGGCGTGCGATCGCGCCGAACCGGATCTTGCCGGCGATGAAGGCGGCGACCGCCACTTCATTGGCCGCATTGTAAACCGTCGTCGCGCCGTTCCCGGTCCGCAGAGCCTCGTAGGCGAGCCGCAATCCCGGAAAGCGCTCGAAGTCGGGCGCCTCGAAGGTGAGTTGCCCGATCTTGGCGAGGTCGAGCCTCGCCGACGGTCCGACGATACGATCGGGCCAGCCGAGACAATGCGCAATCGGAATCCGCATGTCGGGCGCTCCCAATTGCGCGACCACCGACCGGTCCGAGAATTCGACCATACCATGGATGATCGATTGCGGATGCACGAGAACATCGATCTCGTCGGGCGCCAGGGCAAACAGATAGGACGCCTCGATCACCTCGAGGCCCTTGTTCATCATCGATGCAGAATCGATGGTGATCTTCTGGCCCATGCTCCAGTTGGGGTGTTTCAGCGCCTGTTCCAGCGTCGCCTGTTCGATATCGGCGGCCGACCAGGTGCGGAACGGACCGCCGGAGGCGGTAATGATCACCCGCACCAGTTCCTCGCGGTTGCCGGACCCGAGCGCCTGGAACAGCGCGTTATGCTCGGAGTCGGCCGGCAGGATGCAGGCGCCCGCCTTCGCGGCGCGTTCCATGAAGAAATCGCCGGCGCAGACCAGGCACTCCTTGTTGGCGAGCGCAACCGAGGCGCCGCGATCGACTGCCGCAAGGGCGGGCTTCAGCCCCGCCGCGCCGCTTACCGCCGCCATCACCCAATCCGCCGGGCGCGCCGCCGCTTCAATGATCGCGCCCTCGCCGGCCCCGCATTCGATCCGCGTGCCGGCCAGCGCATCCTTCAGCTCGGAGAGCCGTGCCGGATCGGCAATAGCCGCAAACCGCGCGCCAAACTCCTTCGCGAGCTTGACGAGCCCTTCGACATTGCTGTTCGCAGTGAGCGCCTCGACGCGGTAGCGATCACGGGCGCCACGCAGCAGGTCCATGGTGCTGTCGCCGATCGAGCCGGTGGCTCCAAGGACGGTCACGCTCCGCATGTCGGAGACCGCGGCTTTATTGTTACGCAATGGAACTGCGCTCATCTCATCACCAAACCATAAGACCGCGTCCGACGCCATCGGCGCCGCCGCGGAGAAAACCGAAAATCGCCGCCACAATGACGGCCGCGACAAATCCGTCCAGGCGGTCCAACAGGCCGCCATGGCCGGGAATGATATGGCTCGAATCCTTCACGCCGAACCGCCGCTTCAGGGCGGATTCGAAGAGGTCGCCGAGCTGCGACACCACCGACAGCAGCGCCGCCAGCACGAGAAGCGGGCCGCTTTTGCCAAGATCAAGCGCGGCAAAGCAAGCGGCCACGGCGAGGCTGGCCGCAAAACCGCCGATCGCGCCAGCCCAGGTCTTTTTCGGACTGACCTGCGGCCAGAGCTTTGGACCACCAATGCCGCGTCCGGCGAAATAGCCGCCGGTGTCGGTCGCCCACACCACCGTGAAGACCAGCATCAGCGCGGCAAAACCCTTTGCCGCGTCGGCGCGCACCAGCACCGATGCCACCTCGGCAGCCGCCGCGTAAGCGAAGCCCGTCGCCGTCCACAGGCGGTGCCCGCTCCGATCGAGGAACGCCGCAACAAGGCCGACACAAAGAACCGGCAGCGCGATATCTAGACGTCCGAGCGCCAGAAGAACGCCCGTGATCGCGAGCGCAGTGGCGCCCGCGAAGGCCGCAAGTTTGCGGCTCGCCGTACCGACGATCGTCAGCCATTCGACGTAAAGGCCGACCACGGTAAGCGTAACGAGCGCGATCCAGAACAACCCGCCCGCATATGCGCTGGCGACCGCGAGCGGTACCAGCACCAATGCGGCGACGATACGCAGCACGAGATTGCGCGATCCCTGCTCGCCCGCTGCCGCGGGTGCGGCCTCGCCCTCGGTCACGATCCGGTTTTCGCGGCGAGTCCGCCGAACCGGCGCTCGCGCCTGCCATATTCTGCGATCGCGCTTTCCAGCGCCGCCTTGTCGAAATCGGGCCAATGGATCGGCACGAATACCAGCTCGCTGTAGGCAGCCTGCCACATCAGGAAGTTCGACAGGCGCTGTTCGCCGCTGGTGCGGATGATCAGATCGGGATCGGGAATGTCGGGCGCGTCGAGATATTGCCCGAGCGTATCGGCGTCGATGGACTCGGCGTCGCGCTTGCCTTCGGCGACCTCGCGCGCAAGACGCCGCGCCGCGGCCGCGATCTCGGCCCGCGAGCCGTAGTTGAAAGCGACGACCAGGTTGAGCTTGGTGTTGGCCTTGGTCAGTTCCTCGGCCTCGTTGAGCAGCGCGCAGATATCCGGCTCAAGCCCCTCACGCTCGCCGATCACGCGCACCCTCACCCCGTCCCGATGCAACGTCGCGAGGTCGTTGCGGATGAAGCGGCGCAGCAGGCCGAACAGGTCGCCGATTTCAGTGGCGGGCCGCGACCAATTCTCCGAGCTGAACGAAAAGATCGTCAGATAGCGCACGCCGAGCTCGTGGGCCGCGCGCACCACGCGGCGCAACGCCTCGACGCCGCGGCGGTGGCCTTCGGCACGCGGCAGGCCGCGCGCGGCCGCCCAACGCCCGTTCCCGTCCATGATAACAGCCACATGCAACGGACCGCCGGAGCGATCCGGGCCATTGGTTGCAGGGGCAGTTGCGTTCGACATCGGATGATTCCCGGCGTCAGACCGTCAGGATTTCCTTTTCCTTGGCGGCAAGCAGCTGGTCGATTTCCGAGATCATGCCGTCGGTCGCCTTCTGCACGTCGTTGGACAGGCGTTCCTGATCGTCCTCGGAGATCTCGTGATTCTTCTCGAGCTTCTTGATGATATCGAGCCCGTCGCGGCGGACGTGGCGCACGGCGACCTTCGCGGCTTCGGCGTATTTGTGCGCGACCTTCACGAGCTCCTTGCGGCGCTCCTGGTTGAGCTCGGGAATGCGCAGACGCAGCACCTGCCCCTCGGTCGCAGGCGACAGGCCGAGATTGGAATCGACGATCGCCTTCTCGACGGCCTTGACCATCGACTTGTCCCAGACCTGCACCGAGAGCAAACGCGGCTCCGGGACGCTGATGGTCGCGACCTGGTTGAGCGGCATATGCGAGCCGTAAGCCTCGACCTGCACCGGCTCCAGCATAGAGGCTGCGGCACGGCCGGTTCGCAGACCGCCAAGCTCGTGCTTGAGCGACTGCGTGGCGCCTTGCATGCGGCGCTTCAATTCATTGATGTCAAAACCAGGCGTGGCCATGACGCTCTCCCTTCTCAAGAAAACCGGCCGTCGACGCCGCGAGGCAGTCGCGTCAGCCGGCGACGACCGTACCGTGTCCGGTCCCGCGCAAGATCGCACCGATCGAACCGGGCTCTGCGATCGAGAACACGATGATAGGCAGCGACGTCTCGCGGGCAAGCGCGAAAGCAGTCGCATCCATGACCTTGTAGCCGCCCTCGATTGCCTGCGAATGGGTCAGGCGATCGAAACGCTTGGCTTTCGGGTCCTTCTTCGGATCGGCGCTATAGACGCCGTCGACATTGGTGGCCTTCAGCACCGCCTCTGCCCCGATCTCGGCCGCGCGCAAGACCGCGGTCGTGTCGGTGGTGAAGAACGGATTGCCGGTTCCACCGCCGAGCAGGACGATACGTCCTTCGGCGAGATATTTGTGCGTTGCACTGCGGGTGAACAGCTCGGAGATCTCCGGCATCACGAACGCAGACAGCGTCCGCGCCGGGGTTCCCTTCCGCTCGATGGCGGCCTCCAGCGCAAGGCAGTTCATCATGGTGGCGAGCATGCCCATGGTGTCGCCGGTCGGCCGCGACACGCCGCGCGACGAGACCTCCACGCCGCGGACGATGTTGCCGCCGCCGATCACAACGGCGACCTCGATGCCGAGCTGGCGCGCCGCGATCAGGTCGTCGGCGATACGATCGACAGTCGGCTGATCGATACCGAAGGCGTGAGGACCGGCGAGATATTCGCCGGACAGCTTGATCACCACGCGACGATAAACCGGCTCAGCCATGATGCGATCGATTCCTTATCCCGCGCAGGCAAACTTCCGGTGCGACCGCACCGGAAGCCGTCGTCAGCAGTTACTTCTTGCCGCTGGCGGCCGCGACTTCAGCGGCGAAATCGCTTTCCTGCTTCTCGATTCCCTCACCGAGAGCATAGTTCACAAAGCCGGCGATTTTGATCGGCCCGCCGACTTTACCCTCAGCTTCCTTCACCGCCTGGGCAACGGACTTGCCGTTGTCGTGGATAAAGGCCTGATCCAGCAGGCAAACTTCCTTGTAGTAGGTCTTCAGGCCGGAATCGACGATCTTCTCGATGACGTTCTCCGGCTTGCCCTGCTGACGGTATTTGTCGGCCAGCACGTCCTTCTCGCGCTTGACGGTCTCCGGATCGAGGCCGGCCGGATCGAGCGCCAGCGGTTTTGCCGCGGCCACGTGCATGGCGAGCTGACGGCCGAGGACGGCGAGCTCGTCGGCCTTGCCGGCGGATTCGAGCGCCACGATCACGCCGATCTTGCCGGCGCCGTCGATCACGGCGTTGTGGACATAGCTCGACACCACGCCCTTGCTCACCTCGAGCGAGGCCGCGCGGCGCAGCGTCATGTTCTCGCCGATGGTCGCAATCGCGTCCGAGATCGCAGTCTCGACCGTGACGTCGCCGACCTTGGCGGCCTTGATCTTCTCGACGTCGGCGCCGCTATGCAGCGCAACCTGGGCGATCATCTTGACCAGGCCCTGGAACTGCTCGTTGCGCGCGACGAAGTCGGTCTCGGAGTTGACCTCGACCAGCACGCCCTTGGTGCCTGACGTCAGCGCGCCGATCAGACCTTCCGCTGCGACGCGGCCGGCCTTCTTGGCGGCCTTCGAGAGGCCCTTCTTGCGCAGCCAATCCTGCGCAGCCTGCATGTCGCCGTTGTTCTCGGTCAGCGCCGCCTTGCAATCCATCATGCCCGCGCCGGTCGACTCGCGGAGATCCTTGACCATCGCTGCTGTGATCGTTGCCATCGTTCAATGTCCTTCTTGCCTGTACGGAAACCGCGGCGCCGGGAGGCGCCGCCGTCAGCAACAGGGAATCGTTGTTCGTGGATTAGAAGCGGTCGGCCGGGGCTGGCCCGGCCACGCCGCGTAACCGTTATTCCGCTTCCGCGAGCGTCTTGGCCTGGGCGACCCAGGCGTCGGCACGGCTCGGGAGACCGACTTCTTCGCCGATCTTGTGCGCGGTGTCGTGGTCGAGCTCGGCGAGCTGCCAGTAGTGGAAGATGCCGAGGTCGTTGAGCTTCTTCTCGATCGCTCCCGACACGCCGGTGAGCTTCTTGAGATTGTCTGCGGTGCCGCGCGGACCGGCCAGGCCCTGGAATCCCGAAGCCGCGGGCAGGTCTTCCTGCACCGGCGAGGCGGAGGCACCGATATCGATCCCGGCGTCGCCCTGGGCGCGCGAGATGCCGTCGATGGCTGCGCGCGCGACGAGGTCGCAATACAGCGAGATCGCGCGACCGGCGTCGTCATTGCCCGGCACCACATAGGTGATGCCCTTCGGATCCGAGTTGGTATCGACGATCGCGGCAACGGGAATGTTGAGCCGCTGCGCTTCCTGGATCGCGATGTCTTCCTTGTTCGTGTCGATGACGAAGATCATGTCGGGCAGACCGCCCATGTCCTTGATGCCGCCGAGCGAACGGTCGAGCTTGTCGCGCTCGCGCTGCAGCGTCAGCCGCTCCTTCTTGGTGTAGGAGTTGGCTTCGCCCGACGAGAGCACGTCGTCGAGGTGACGCAGCCGCTTGATCGAGCCGGAAATCGTCTTCCAGTTGGTCAGCGTGCCGCCGAGCCAGCGCGAATTGACGAAGTACTGCGCGGAACGCTTGGCCGCCTCGGCGACGCCATCCTGCGCGGAACGCTTGGTGCCGACGAACAGGATACGGCCGCCCTTGGCAACGGTATCGCTGACCGCCTGAAGCGCGCGGTGCAGCATCGGCACGGTCTGCGCGAGGTCGATGATGTGGATGTTGTTGCGGGCGCCGAAGATGTAGTCCGCCATCTTCGGGTTCCAGCGGTGGGCCTGGTGGCCAAAGTGAACGCCAGCTTCGAGGAGCTGACGCATATTGAATTCCGGCAGCGACATAGGTTTTAATTCTCCGGTTGGTTCCTCCGGAAACGTGTGAGCAAACGGGCCTGATTGGCCCGGTTGCCACCGGACGGCCTTTGAGAGCCATGTTTCCGTGTGAGATGGCGCGCTATATAGCGCGATTTCCGGCAGAAGCAAGGAAATACGGCCGGCCTTGGCGGCCGGGAGGGCCCGATTCCGGCCAAAACGGCCCCTATTCGGCCAATCGAGGGCGCCTACAGGGTCTGGACGTCGACGACGCCGGCGACCGCCTTGATCGCACCCGCGATCTGCGGCGAGACCTTGTAGCGGCCGGGCAGTTTCATTTCGACCTCGGTCTCGAGGTCGAGCATCATCACCAGCGAGACGTCGGCGTCGGCGGCACCCGGCGGCGCGGCCTGTGGCGCTTGCGCAGGCCTTGCGGCCGGTGCCTTCGCCGCACTCCCGGCTGCCGGCGCGGCTTCCGGCATGTTGAGGCGGCGGGCGATCGAATCGAGCGGCTTGGTGTCGCGCACGAAGATCCGCAGGCCCTTCTGGGTCTTCGCTGCGGCGTGATCGAGCGGTTCGGCGTGCAGCACCCTCGCCCGCACGTCGTCGCCCTGCAGCTCGGCGCCGAGTTGCAACAGCACGGCCGCTCCCGGCTCCAGCACGTCGCGATACTGCGCAAGTCCCTCCGAGAACAGCACCGCCTCGAAATGGCCGGTCGGATCTGACAGGCCCATGATGCCCATCTTGTTGCCGGTCTTGGTGCGGCGCTCCATGCGCGACACCACGGTTGCCGCGACCTTGCCTGCGGTCGCGCCGGTCTTAACGGCGCGCGAGAACTCCGCCCAGGTTTGCACACGCAGCCGCTTCAGGGCGGTCGCGTAATCGTCGAGCGGATGGCCGGACAGGAAGAAGCCGATCGCATCATATTCGCGCCGCAACCGGTCCGCCGGCAGCCACGGCTCGACCTGCGGCAGCATGATGCTCGGGGCGTCGGCCGCGCCACCGAACATGTCGTTCTGTCCCGAGGTCGCGGCTTCATGGCTGCGCTGGCAGGCGGCGAGGATCGCATCGGCACCGGCAAACACCCGCGCGCGGTTCGGCTCGAGCGTGTCGAAGGCGCCGGCCGCCGCAAGGCTTTCGATGATGCGCTTGTTGACCGCACGCGGGCTCACCCGGGCGGCAAAATCGGCGAGCGAGGTGAAGGCGCCCTTCTTGCGCTCCTCGATGATCTGCTCGACGGCCTGCAGGCCGACGCCCTTCAGCGCGGCCAGCGCGTAATAGATGGTGTTGTCGCTGACCTCGAAGGTCGCGCCCGACCGGTTGATGTTGGGCGCCTCGACCTTGATGCCGAGCCGCTGCGCCTCGGAACGAAATTCGGACAGCTTGTCGGTGTTGTTCAGTTCGAGCGTCATCGACGCCGCGAGGAACTCCACCGGATAATGCGCCTTCATGTAGGCGGTGTGGTAGGACACCAGCGCATAGGCCGCCGCGTGGCTCTTGTTGAAGCCGTAGTCGGCGAATTTCGCCAGCAGCTCGAAGATCGTCTCCGCCTGCCCCTTCGGAACGTTGTTCTTGACCGCACCGGCGACGAAGATGTCGCGCTGCTTGTCCATCTCGGCGCGGATCTTCTTGCCCATCGCGCGGCGCAAGAGGTCGGCGTCGCCGAGCGAATAGCCGGCCATCACCTGCGCGATCTGCATCACCTGTTCCTGGTAGATGATGACGCCGAACGTTTCCTTGAGGATCGGCTCCAAGATCGGATGCAGGTATTCCGGCTCCTCGTCGCCGTGCTTGCGCGCGCAGTAGGTCGGGATGTTGGCCATCGGCCCCGGGCGATACAGCGCCACCAGCGCGATGATGTCTTCGAAACGGTCGGGGCGCATGTCGATCAGCGCGCGGCGCATGCCCTGGCTTTCCACCTGGAACACGCCGACCACGTCGCCCCGCGCCAGCATCTGGTAACTCGGCGCGTCGTCGATCGGCAGCGTTGCGAGATCGATGTGGATGTCGCGCGGCTTGAGCAGCTTCACCGCGACGTCGAGCACGGTCAGCGTCTTCAGGCCGAGGAAGTCGAATTTGACGAGGCCCGCCGGTTCGACCCACTTCATGTTGAACTGGGTCACCGGCATGTCCGATTTCGGATCGCGATAGAGCGGGACCAGCTCGCTCAGGGGACGGTCGCCGATCACGATGCCGGCCGCATGGGTCGACGCGTGCCGGGTCAGTCCCTCGAGGCGCTGCGCGATGTCGAAGGCGCGCGCCACCACCGGGTCCTCGTCACGGAACGCCTGCAGCTTGGGTTCGCCTTCGATCGCCTGCGCCAGCGTCACCGGCGCGGCCGGATTCTGCGGAACCAGCTTGGTGAGCTTGTCGACCTGCCCGTAGGGCATCTGCAGCACGCGACCGACGTCGCGCAGCACGCCGCGCGCCTGCAGCGTTCCGAAGGTGATGATCTGCGCCACCTGGTCGCGGCCGTAGCGTTGCTGGACATACTGGATCACCTCGCCGCGGCGATCCTGGCAAAAGTCGATGTCGAAGTCCGGCATCGATACGCGCTCGGGATTGAGGAAGCGCTCGAACAGCAGGCCGAACCGGATCGGATCGAGGTCGGTGATGGTGAGCGCCCATGCGACCAGCGAACCTGCGCCGGAGCCACGGCCTGGCCCGACCGGAATGCCCTGCGCCTTGGCCCATTTGATGAAGTCGGAGACGATCAGGAAGTAGCCCGCATATTTCATGCGGGTGATGACGTCGAGCTCGAAGGCGAGCCGCTTCTTGTAATCCTCGTCGGTCGTTCCCGGCGAGAGACCGTGCACACGCAAGCGGTTTGCGAGCCCCTCCTCCGCCTGACGCTTCAGTTCGGCGGCTTCGTCGGCGGCGGCATCCGAGCTCGATGCGGCACCGACGGTGAAGAACGGCAGGATCGGCTTGCGGGTCTTCGGCCGGAACGAGCAACGCTCGGCGATCTCCACCGTCGACGCCAGCGCTTCGGGAATGTCGGCGAACAGCACTGCCATCTCGGCGCGTGTCTTGAAGCGGTGATCCGGAGTGAGCTGCACCCGATCGGTCTCGGCGATCAGGTGACCGCCGGCGATGCACAAGAGCGCGTCGTGCGATTCGTAGTCGTCGTTGGTTGCGAAATACGGCTCGTTGGTCGCGACCAGCGGCAGGCCCTTGGCATAGGCGAGATCGATCAGGCCACCTTCGGTGCGACGTTCCTTCTCCGCGCCGTGGCGCTGCAGCTCGATATAGAGGCGGTCGCCGAACACGCTGGCGAGGCGATCGCACCTGATCGCCGCAAGCGCGGCCTGGTCGGCGCCGAGCGCCAGCGCAATCGGTCCATCCGGACCGCCGGTCAGAGCGATCAGATCCTCGGCGTCGTCGGTGAGCCATTCGAACTTGATATGCGGGGTCTGATTGACGGGCGTCTCCAGGAACGCCCGCGAGTTCAGCCGCATAAGGCTGCGATAGCCGCGCTCGCGCGCCGCGAGCAGCACTACGCGCGCGGGCCCCGCTGCGAGGACGCTGCGGGAATTCGGATCGACATCGCCGAAATCCACGGCGAGCTCGCAGCCGACGATCGGCTGGATGCCGTAGCCCGCCATCTTGTCGGAGAATTCCAGCGCACCGAACATGTTGTCGGTGTCGGTGAGCGCCAGCGCCGGCTGGCGGTCGGCTTTCGCAAGCTCGCCAAGCTTGGCGATCTTGATCGAGCCCTTCAGCAGCGAATAGGCCGAATGAACGTGAAGGTGGACGAAGCCGGCATTCGACATGGCTGCTCGAAGGATCGTTGCATCAGGGATGGAGCGAGCACCAACTCCGAAAGCAGGAACACTTCAGGCCCGACTCGCCCCGCTATCGTGAAGCTTCGGACTTGCGGTGTCCACGCGGAACGCAGCATCGCGGCCGGTCCTCCCGCTTATCCCCAAGGGCAGCCTATGCCCCTGCTCCCGCTCGCACATTTCTAGAACTGCGGAATCAACTGGGCCCAGACTGCGATCATCCCGACGAACAGCGTGATCGATGCCAGTGCCGCCGCTTCCTCAACGAAAATCTTCAACATGGCCGTCTCCTCGAACCGGAACGTATGAAGAACATTGTTCCTTTTTTGTTCTAGGAGTCAAGCGCACCCAGAAGGGCTGATCCCGGGGATTGCAGGCGATGGTTAACCCGCAAACGGCCGGCCAACGAAAAAAGCCCCGGGCCAAGGCCCGGGGCTTTCGATGCCGCTTGAGTTAAGCGAGCGATCAGTACTTCGCGACGATCGGGCCGCCGAACTTGTAGTTCAAGCGGACGGTGACGAGGTCGACGTCCTGGCGGATGCGATCGCTGGCAACGGTGACGCCGGCCGGCGAGGTGAAGTTGACGGTACGGTCCTGCATGAACAGGTGATCGTACTCGACGCCAACCGACCAGTTCGGAGCGAAGGCGTATTCGAGACCGACGCCAACCGTGCCGCCCCAAACCGTGTCGTCGTTCGCGCGGGCGAACAGCGCATTGGTGGCGACGGCGTTGATGCGGTTCTTGTTCGAGGTCACAGCCGCACCGCCCTTGAGGTAGAACAGCGCGTTGTTGGCGGCGTAGCCGATCTGGCCGGTGAACAGGCCGAACGCATCGATCTGCGAGGTGTTGACGAAGCCGGGGAACAGCGTGCTCGTGTTGCTGCCCTTCAGGTCAGCCCAGTTGCCCTGCGCTTCGAGGCCGAACACCCAGGTGCCGGCCTGCCAGCGATAGCCGACCTGGCCACCGATCGTGCCGCCGGTCGCGTCATGGCTGCCTTCCGGGCCGACCAAGAACGGCGCAACCGAATCCCAGCTGTTGCGGCTCGAACCCCAACCACCGTTGATGCCGATGTAGAAACCGCTCCAATCATAAGCGGCCTGAATCATCGGCGGCGCCTTGGTGTAAGGGCGAGCCGCGAGATCCGCCGCGAGAGCCGGCGCAGTCGCGCCGAGCGCGATCAGGCTGGCCGTAACAAGCAAAACCTTCTTCATTTTTATTCCCGTTCCAACTTTTCTACTGGCCCCCAAGGCCGTGTTGCAGCGTCATAGCAGTCCTAGTCAGAATTGCTGTAACTTCGCTGCAACAGGCGACGCGAAACGACGCTCCCGAAATCGTGAATTAACGGTGTGTTACAGGCATTTCTTGCAATTTTGCCGCTCGCGCGCCGCAATGTTTTCACAATTCGATCATGTGCGCGCTCTCGCGTGTGGGATTGAGTTGACGGGAACCTGCTTGTCCGGTTTGGATCGTTGCAACAGCTCGAGTCATCGGAACAAAGGAATGCATATGCGCAGACTGATTCTCGCGGCAGCGTCAGCGAGCGCGCTCGCATTTCTCGCCGCAGCGCCTGCGCACGCCGTCGGCGTCCGATATCCGTTCTGCATGCAAGGCGACCGATATCCCGGCCTCAGCAACTGCTCGTACGAGACCTACCAGCAGTGCCTGGCTTCGGCTTCGGGGATCGGACAGAATTGCGTCGCCAATCCCTACTATGCCGGCGACCGTGACCCGCGGTCCTATCTCAATATTCCCCCGCGCGAACGTCGCGAAGGCAATTTCTTCGAGCTGTTCTTCCACTGACCGTGGCGCGCGGCCGGAACCGTTCGGGAACGTGACTTGACACAAGCGTACGATGGAAGCCCTGTTGCCGGGTGGGGTCGGCAGCGGAGAATCACGGCCCGTTCGGGGAAGATTTGATGCGTATTCTGGTTCTGGCGCTGTTGGCCCTGGGCACCGTCGCAAGCGCGCCGGCGGCCGCCCAAACCTTTGATACGACCTCGCCGTTCTGCAAGCACAACTACCGATGGGGCGGCGAGGATGTCGACTGCGGCTACACATCGCTGGCGCAGTGCCAGGCGGCGGCGTCCGGCCTCGGGGCGATATGTGTCAACAACCCCTATTACGCCGGTGCCTACGCCGATCGGCCGCGGGGGCCTGCCAGGCGAACTCGCCCGGCCTACTGATAGCGCTTTCGAGCGCGGTGGACGCCGGTTCGCGTGAAGAAAACGCGTCAGAATGAAAATCCAGAGCTTCGGTTCTGATTCAATCAGAACCGAAATTGCCCTAGTCCAGCTCGACGACCTGCCCGTTCGACAGCGATACCCGGCGGTCCATTCGCGCGGCGAGGTCCATATTGTGGGTTGCGATCAGCATCGCCACCCGCGTCGCCTTCACGAGCTGCATCAACGCATTGAACACGTGGTCGGCGGTGCTCGGATCGAGGTTTCCCGTCGGCTCGTCCGCAAGCAGCGCCCGCGGTGCGTTCGCGACCGCGCGGGCGATCGCCACGCGCTGCTGCTCGCCGCCGGAGAGCTCCGCCGGACGGTGGGTGATGCGGTCGCCAAGCCCGAGATAAGCCAGGATTTCGGTCGACCGCTTGATCGTCTCCGAACGTTTGAGGCCGCGGATCATCTGCGGCAGCATCACGTTTTCGAGCGCCGAGAATTCCGGCAGCAGCCGGTGCGACTGGTAGACGAAGCCGATATCGGAGCGGCGGATCTGGGTGCGATCGATATCGGGCAATTGCGAGGTCGGCGTTCCCGCCACATAGACCTCGCCGTCGTCGGGGCTCTCCAGCAATCCGGCGATGTGCAGCAATGTCGACTTGCCCGAGCCTGACGGCGCCACCAGCGCCACCGACTGTCCCGGCCACAGCGCAAGCTTGGCGCCGTTCAGGATCGTCAGCGTCGCTTCGCCCTGCCTGTACTCCCGCTTGATGTCGTGGAGATAGATGACCGGCACATCTTCCGCCCCGTCGGCCATGTGCGCCCTCACTCGTACCGAAGCGCGTCGACGGGATCGAGGCGCGCGGCGCGCCACGACGGGTAGAGCGTCGCCAGGAAAGACAATGTCAATGCCATGATCACGACCGCCAGCGTCTCGCCGAAATCGACTTCGGCCGGCAGCTTGGAGAGGAAATAGAGCTCAGGCGAGAACAACTCCGTGTTGGTCAGCCATGACAGGAACTGCCGGATCGATTCGATGTTCAGGCAGATCAGCATGCCGACGAAGAAGCCGGTCAGCGTGCCCACCACGCCGATCGAGGCGCCGGTGATCAGGAAAATGCGCATGATCGAGCCTTGCGAGGCGCCCATGGTGCGCAGGATCGCGATGTCCTGGCCTTTGTCCTTCACCAACATGATCAACCCGGACACGATGTTGAGGGCTGCGACCAGCACGATCATGGTCAGGATCAGGAACATCACGTTGCGCTCGACCTGCAGCGCGTTGAAGAAGGTCGAATTGCGTTGCCGCCAGTCGACCAGGAACACCGGCCGCCCGGCCGCCTCGGTCACCAGCTTGCGATAGGTGTCGATCCGGTCGGGGTTGATGGTGAACACCTCGATCGAGGATACGTCGTTGTTACGGTTGAAATAGGCCTGCGCCTCGGTCAGCGGCATGAACACGAAGGTCGAGTCGTATTCCGACATGCCGATCTCGAACACCGCTGATATCTTGTAGGGCTTGATGCGCGGCGTGGTGCCCATCGGGGTCACCGCGCCCTTCGGCGAGACCAGCGTGATGCTGTCGCCGGCATGCAGCGACAACTGGTCGGCAAGCCGGCGGCCGATCGCGACGCCCTGCCCCTCGTCAAAGCCCTCGAGCGAGCCCTGCTTGACGTTCTTGGCGATCGAGGTGAGGTTGTTGAGGTCGTCGGAGCGGATGCCGCGGATGAACACGCCGGCCGCGTTGAAGGGCGACGAGCCGAGCCCCTGCCCGTCCACGACCGGCGCGGCGAGGCGAATGCCGGGCACCTGGCTGATCCGGTCCGCGACGTCCTTCCAGTCGGTCAACGGCGATTCCAGCGGCTGCACCAGAAGGTGCCCGTTGAGGCCGAGGATCTTGTCCAGGAGCTCCTTGCGGAAGCCATTCATGACGGCCATCACGACGATCAGCGTGGCGACGCCAAGCATGATGCCGAGGAACGAAAAACCGGCGATGACGGAAATGAATCCTTCCTTGCGGCGCGCGCGCAAGTAGCGTCCGGACAGCAGCCATTCGAATGGCGCAAACGGCGGGGTACGGACTGGCTCGCTCATGGTCTCATCCACCTTTCGATAATCCCATGATTCGGGCCAAATGTGGCCGGATTACCCGGCCGTAAAGCGCGTGGTGAATAAACTTTAACCCGCGAGCTTTGCGACCACGTCGGCCGGGCTCATGTTCTCACGCGAGCCGTCGCTGCGACACTTGACCTCGACCTTGCCCTCCGCAAGCCCCTTGGGCCCGACGAGGATCTGCCAGGGAATGCCGATCAGGTCGGCCGCGGCGAACTTGGCGCCTGCGCGCTGGTCGGTGTCGTCATAGAGCACGTCGACGCCCTTTGCCGAGAGTTCGCGATAGAGCTGCTCGCAGGCGCCGTCGACGGCGCCATCGCCCTGCTTGAGGTTGAGGATCGCCGCGCGGAACGGGGCGACCGCCTCGGGCCACTTGATGCCGGCGTCGTCGTGACAGGCTTCGATGATCGCGCCGACCAGACGCGAGACGCCGACGCCGTAGGAGCCGCCATGGATCGGCACATCGACGCCGTCGGGTCCCGCCACCAGCGCCTTCATGGTGTCGGAATATTTGGTGCCGAAATAGAAGATCTGGCCGACCTCGATGCCGCGCGTGTTCAGTCGCTTGGCTTCGGGGACCTCCTGTTCGAAGCGCGCAGCGTCGTGGACATCTTCCGTCGCGGCATAGACCGAGGTCCATTGCTTGATGATCGGCGTCAGATCACCGTCATAATCGACGTCCTCGCCCGGTACTGGCAGGTCCAGAACATCGCGATTGATATAGACGCCGGACTCGCCGGTCTCCGCCAGCACGATGAATTCGTGGCTGAGATCGCCGCCGATCGGGCCGGTCTCGGCACGCATCGGGATCGCCTTCAAGCCCATCCTTGCGAAGGTGCGCAGGTAGGCGACGAACATCTTGTTGTAGGCGCGGCGCGCGCCGGCCTCGTCGAGGTCGAACGAATAGGCGTCCTTCATCAGGAATTCGCGACCGCGCATCACGCCGAACCGCGGACGCTGCTCGTCACGGAACTTCCACTGGATGTGGTACAGATTGAGCGGCAGGCTCTTGTAGGACTTCACGTAGGAGCGGAAGATCTCCGTGATCATCTCCTCATTGGTCGGTCCGTACAGCAGCTCGCGCTTGTGGCGATCGGTGATGCGCAGCATTTCCGGGCCGTAGGCGTCGTAACGGCCGCTCTCGCGCCAGAGATCGGCGAGCTGCAGCGTCGGCATCAAGAGTTCCAGCGCACCGGCGCGATCCTGTTCCTCGCGCACGATCTGCTCGATCTTCTTCAGCACGCGGAAGCCGAGCGGCAGCCAGGCATAGATGCCGGCGGCCTCCTGCCGCATCATGCCCGCGCGCAGCATCAGCCGATGCGAGACGATCTCCGCCTCTTTCGGGTTCTCTTTCAGGATGGGCAGAAAAAACCGCGACAATCGCATGGTGTTACTCGGGAATCAGGAGAGCCTGGGAAGAGTTGCAGTGAAACCGGATCGGGTGCGAAAACACAAGGCCGCTTGCGGCGAAAAACCCGCCAAATCAGGCGAATTTCGGCCATTTGAGCGCGAAGCAGCCCGCGGAGACGCGCTTGCACACCCCGCCTTTACCTGACGTCGAAGTCGTCTTCCAGCGTGACTTTCTTGAAATCGGTCACCAGTGCGTCGCCACCGCCCGGCGTCACCGCCGCGCCGGTGATGACGCCGATCGAGAACAGCGACGAGCCGGCGACCGGATGGCCGTCCTGCGAGACGACCCGATAGTTGACCACCTGCGTGCCCTGCGGCAGATCGCCCGGCATCGTCACCGTCACCGACTGATCGACGGCACGGAACGCGACATCGTGCGGCTTGCCCGAGGCATCGAGCAGGCTGACCGCGGTTGGCGCCACCGCTTCGTTGAAGTGGAGAACGACCGTTTTTGGTGCCTCCTTGAGCACGCTGCCGTCGCCCGGCTCGGCACCGATCAAGACCGCATGCGCATGGGCTGGCGTCGCAAGACATAGCGCCGCGAGCAGCGCGGCGAGGCATGCGAGCAGCCGCACGGCAGTTACGGCTTCGGCAACAGCTTGACGCCCGGCGCCGGCGCCTTGCTGCCGCGATCATGCCCCTCACCCTGCCCCTCGACCGGAAGGTCGATCCAACGGCTGACGCCCTGCTCGCATTCCTGGACGACCGGGAAATACAGCGTGGTGTTCGGCTTCAGGCCAGGTGTGAGATAGGTGCTGATCACGAACTCATCGTAATTGTGGTCGGCAAGCTTGCCGCCGCTCCAGGCCACTTCCTTGACGCCTTCAGTGACCTTCGCTCCGTGGAAATCGTATTCGGTGGCGTATTTGCCAGTGACCGTGTCAACGTTCCAGCCGGGCTTCGGCATCGGCTTCACCCCGATCACGCCTTCGGGAATCTGCACGCGAACCTTGATCGTGGGCGAGCCCGCGCAGCCATGCGGCACGGCGAACACCGCCTTGTAATAGGTGCCGACCGCAGCCTGCTTGTTCTCAACCGTGACGTGCGCGCTGGCCGGCGAGAATGCCAGCGCCGCGACGGCGACGAGCGGCAGCGTATGCCTCTTCATGTCCGACCTCACATCTTCTTCATGTTCATATGGCCGGAATGATCGCCGCCGACAGGCGCCTGGGCGCCGACGCCTTGCACGTCCAGCGAAACCGTGACCTTGCCGGCCTTCTCGAATTCGAGCGTCACCGGCACCTTGTCGCCCTGCTTGAGCGGCCCCTTGAGGTCGAACATCATCAGATGGAAGCCGCCCGGCGCGAGCTTCACCGTCTTGCCGGGTTCGATGGCAAGGCCCTTGTCCAGCGGGCGCATCTTCATCACGCCGTTGTCAACAGCCATCTCGTGGATCTCGAACTTGCCTGCGATTTCGCCGCTGCCGCCGACCAGCCGGTCCGGCGCAGCGCCCTTGTTCTCGATCGTGAGATAGCCGCCGGCGATCTTGGCGCCGTTGGGTGTGGCGCGGCTCCAGGCCTGCGTGATCACGAGATCGCCGGCCTTGACGTCTTCGGCGCGCACCGGCGCGGAGACGAGTGCTGCGGCGAACGCCGCGAGAGTGATGAAGCGGGAGAGCATGTTCATGTCGATATGTTCCGTCGTCCAGTTTGAAGTTGCTTCGTTATTGTGTCGCGGCCTGCGCATCAGACCATTTTTGCAGATCGGTCATCTCGGTCGATCCCTCGATCGTCGTGATCGTCCCGTCGCGGGCGATCAGCATGGTTCGCGGAATGTCGCCCTGCCAAGCCGGATCGATCTCGAGTCTCAGGCGGTCGGCAAAACCGTCACCGAAGATCCAGTTCTCGGCCGATGAGAGCCCGGCCCGATCGAGCATCGATCGCGTTGCAGCCGGCAGATCCGGCACGAGATCGGCACTGACTGTGACCATGTCGATCCCCGGATGATCCTTCATGAACTGCCCGAGCTGCGGCAGCTCGACCTTGCACGGCCCGCAGGTCACGCCCCAAAAATGCACCAGGGTGGGATGGCCCGCATGGGCGCGCAGCAATTGCCGCCAGCTGCCACGCTCGAACGGTCTCAGTGCGCCATCCTCCGACGCCAGCCCCGAGGGCAGCGTGGCCAGTAGAATGAGCGCAGCAAGCAGTTGGCGTTTCATGGTTCGCTTTCGATCGTCTGAAAATGATAGCCGTCGGCCTTCATATCCAGGGCAGATAGGTCCGTCTGCCGTCGGAAACGAGTAGCGGATCGTCCGGGCCGGCTTGGCGTAGACGGCGGATGGAATCGCTGAGCGCCGCGCCCAGCGCAAGCACACCGGCACCGCCCCGCGGATGAGAGTGAAGCATTAAGATGTCCTGACTCCGGCTCTTCGGCCGGCTTGTTGAATGGCATTCACCGGCGCGGGTCACGCACCGGCCGCGGCAACGTCGTCAGGACAGCGATGGGGGAGCGCGCGCTTGCGCGTGCGAGCCGGCGCGGATGCGATCGAGGTCGGATGCGAGATCGTGCCAGGCAATCTGGCTGCTCAGGCGGTCGACGGCGTTCGCCGACGATGCCTGCGGTGTGTCGACCGGTGCGCCGGTCTGCAGCACTGAGCAGGCGGAGCAGCAGCCGTCATGCGCGCGATGGCCGGTCTGATCATCCTGCCCGGCTCCTTGCGCCCCATTGCTATGGCAAATGGTGGCGGCGGCAAGCGGATCGGTGGCCGCGAGGCTCGCGGCCCAGCATGCGCCGATCGGTGCGAAGATCTGCACCAACAGGGCAACCAGGACGATGGGCAGAAAATTCTCCAGCCGCCGGCGCATCGCAAAATCCATCCGGTGGGGACCTAACCACTATGGGGGTCGGAAGTCGAGATCGGGCCGGCGAACTCTTTGTTCCGGGAGACGGGAAATAACCTGCACGCGCCGGTGCATCCGGGTACATCGTCGCGTCGTGGCAAGGCGATCGTATCTCCTTATCCGGTCACTGGTTTTCGAAGGCATCTCGCAACCGGCGGTGGCATGATCCCAATCATTTCGCAAATTGCTCGAAATTTGAACAATCGTTGCCGAAATTGGTGACAAGACGAAAAAGATGGTCTACCAATTCGGGCTCAGGCCAGCCGCAAGGTTAGTCCTGGTGGTCCAAGTCTCGGGAGGAGCCCGACGCGCACAAGCAGCGTCACCCCATCAATCAAGATCAAATCGAATTTTTGGGGCAAATAGGGTCGACACAATTTTTGGAGCAGGGCTCGGCGCCCTGCTCTTTTTTTATGTGATGATCGCAACCGCAATGACGTCATCATCTACTCCGATCGAGCGCAGTTTTGAATTGGCCGCACAGCGTTGCGATGATCTGACGCCGCACGTCTATCGACGCCTGTTCCTTAAGCATCCCGAATCGCAGGCGATGTTTCGCACCGAAGGTAGCGCGCCGGTGAAGGGTTCGATGCTGTCGATGACGATCGAAGCCCTGCTCGATTTCGCCGGTGAGCGCACCGGGCATTTCCGGTTGATCGAATGCGAGGTGTCGTCGCACGACGCATATGGCACACCACGCGACCTGTTCGTCGCGTTCTTCGCCGTAATCGCCGACACGCTGCGCGACATCCTCGACGAGCTATGGTCCGATGAGATCGATGCTGCGTGGCACAAGCTGTTGCGCGACGTTGAGGCTGTCGTGCTGCAACAGAAACATCTCGCGCATGAGAGCCCGTAGCGCTGTCGTTCCGATTGTGACACACTCCCTTTATCCGCGGCGCGTGCAACTGACGCCGACGGCAAAAATGGATGAGGGAGCAAGCAACGATGCCAGGGACGGACAAGTCGTCGACGACAAGGCGCGATCTTCTGCAAGTGGCTGCGGCCGGCGGAGCAGCGGCCGCGCTGTTCGGCGGGATGGGCGTGAACCCCGCGCTTGCGGCCGAGATGGGCCGCTCGGAGAAGCCGCTGAAGGCCGCATTCTCCAACGCCGGATTGCAGGCGACCTGGTGCGCGCAAGGCAAGCAGGCCGCCGAGTTCTGGGGCAAGTTGTTCAATGTCGAGGTCACCTGGTTCGACGGCCAGCTTGACGCCGTCAAGCAGCGCGCCGCGATCGACAACATGGCTTCGCAGAAATGGGACTTCGTCGCGATCCAGGCCTTCGGCATCGGCACCCTGACCCAGCCGGTGCAGAAGATGATCGATGCCGGCACGCCGGTCATCGACATGGACACGCTGATCGCGCCGCTCGACCAGATCAACGTCCATTCCTTCCTCGCGCCCGACAACGAGTTCATGGGCGCCTCGGTGACCCAGGCCCTGTGCAACGCGATGGGCGGCAAGGGCAAGATCATCATGACGCAAGGCGCGCTCGGCCACACCGGTGCGCAGGGCCGCGCCAAGGGCTTCAACTCGGTCGTCAAGCAGTTCCCGAATATCGAGGTGCTCGACACCCAGCCGGCCGACTGGGACGTTTCGAAGACCGCGCGTCTTTGGGAAACCTATCTGACCAAATACCCGCAGATCGACGCCGCTTTCTTCCACAATGACGACATGGCGCTCGCCGCCTACAACATCATGAGGGCGCGCAACCGCACCAACATCCTGATCGGCGGCGTCGACGCCATGCCGCCGGCGATCCAGGCGGTGAGCGAAGGCCGCATGTTCGCGACCGTCCGCAATCCGTCGTGCCGGATCCATGGCGGCGCGATCATCGCCGGTGTCGCGGCCGTGGTCGCCGGCGAGAAGAGCGGCAAGGGCATCCCGAAGAGCGTGGTGACCGACGGTCCCGTCGTGACCAAGGCCAACGCCGCCGGCATGCAATGGATGGAAGATCACTTCCTGATCTGAGCGGCCCTCATGTCGCAGGGACGTTCCCCGATCCTTGAGTTGAACCAGATCACGAAGGCCTTCGGCGGTGTCGAAGCCCTTCGTGGGGTCGACTTCGCGCTCTACGCCGGCGAGATCCACGGTCTCGTCGGCGAGAACGGCGCGGGAAAAAGCACGCTGATGAAGATCATCGCCGGCGTGCACCCGGAATTCTCCGGCCGCTTCGTGCTCGACGGCAGGGAGACGCGCTTCCGCTCGACCCGCGACGCGCATGCGGCCGGCATTGCCATGGTGCATCAGGAGCTCAGCGTCGCACCCGATCTCACGGTCGCCGAGAACGTCTTCCTCGGCAACCAGCCGACCAACCGCCTCGGCCTCGTGCAATGGCGGCGCATGGCGCGCGAGGCCGGCGAGCAGCTGGCGCGGTTCGGCATCGACGTCGATCCGATGACCCGGCTCGGCGACCTGCCGATCGGCCTGCAGCAATTGATCGAGATCGCCCGCGTGCTGTTCTCCGGCGCGCGCATCATCATCCTGGACGAGCCGACATCCGCCCTCTCCCCGCCAGAGGTCGAGCGCCTGTTTGCGACGCTGCGCAGGCTGCGCGAGGAAGGCACCGGCATCGTCTTCATCTCGCATTTCATCGAGGACATCCTGCGCGTCTCCGACACCGTGACCGTGTTCCGCAACGGGCGGAAGGTCGCCGAGACCGCATCCGCCGGCACCACCAAGGGCGCGCTGATCGAGGCCATGATCGGCCGCGGCGGCGAGGCGCTGGAGCACAGCTACACCGATGACCTGATGCTTCCGCAATCCAACGGCGGCGCTGTTGTCCTCAAGGTCGACGAGCTCTCGCTCGGCCGCAGCCTCAAGGACGTCTCGTTCGAGGCGCGATCCGGCGAGGTGCTCGGCGTCTACGGCTTCATGGGCTGCGGGCAGCTCGAGCTGTCGCGCATCCTGTTCGGCAAGCTGAAGCCCGATGGCGGAACGCTCGCTGTGGACGGCCGGCCGAGAACCTTCCGCAGCACCGCGGCCGCGCGGCGCGCCGGCATTGCGCTGGTCCCCGAGAGCCGGCGCGACATGCTGTTCCACCAGGAGCCGGTCTACAAGAACGTCTCGATCAGCATCCTCGATCGCATCTCCGCCCTGCTGCTGAAACCGGCGCGCGAGCGCGCGATCGCGCAGCAGCAGGTCGAGCAGTTGCAGATCCGCCCGCCGGTCGTCGGCCTCGACCTCGGCATGCTCTCCGGCGGCAACCAGCAGAAGGTCGCGCTGGCGAAATGGCTGACCTACCCGCCGCGGCTGCTGGTGCTGTGCGAACCGACCCGCGGCATGGACGTTGGTGCCAAGAACGACGTGATCAACATCGTCCGCGACCTCCGCGCCAAGGGACTGGCGATCATCGTGCTGTCGACGGAACCGGAGACGGTGCTGTCGCTGGCCGACCGGATCCTGGTCCTGAAGCGCGGCGCGGTGGTGCGGGAATTCGCGGGCGAGGCTGTGAGCAAGGACCGCCTGCTGGAGGCGGCTTGATGGAGTGGCATGATGGCAAGCAGTGACAGCGCAACCGCGCGGGCGGATCACCGGCAGCCACGCGGGCTCGGCAGCTTCCTGCGCTCGCAGATGCGCAACATCGCGCCGTTCCTGACGTTGATCTTCCTCAGCGGCTTCTTCGCCGTCGCAAGCCCCTCCTTTGCGACGCTCGACAATGTCGGCAACATCCTCACGCAGGTCTCGGTGACCGGCATCATCGCCGTCGGCCTCACCTTCGTGATCCTGTGCGCCGAGATCGACCTGTCGATCGCCAGCATCGCCAATGTCACCGGGATCGCGGTCGCTTATTTCACGCTGCAGGACTCCTACGTCAACATCGCCAACGTCCCGATGCCGGGATTTGCCGCGATCCTTTTGGCGCTGGCGCTGTGCGCGCTGCTCGGCCTCGTCAACGCGCTCGGGCTGACCGCGATCGGCATCCCCTCCTTCATCATGACGCTCGCGATGATGCAGATCGCCGCCGGCATCTCGGCGCTGCTGGTGCGCGGCCAGATCGCCTACAAGGTCCCGCCTTTGATCACGACGCTCGGCTCCGGCTCGATCGGCGGAATCCCCTGGATCGTGATCGTGGCCGCGGTGATGCTGCTCGGCGGCCATCTGGTGCTGACCTACACGCGGTTCGGCCGCTACGTCTACATGGTCGGCGGCAATCGCGAGGCCGCGGAATTCTCCGGCCTCAACGTCAAGCTGATCCTCGGCAGCGTGATGGTGATCTCGGCGGTCTGCTCCGGGATCGGCGGCATGCTCGGGGTGGCGCATTTCGGCAGCGCGCAGCAGAACGAGTTCGACACCTATCTGCTGGATTCGATCGCCGCTGTCGTGGTCGGCGGCACCAGCCTGTTCGGCGGCCGCGGCGGCATCGGCAACACCATCGTCGGCCTGTTCGTGCTCGGCGTGCTCAACAACGGGCTCGACCATGTCAATATCGACAGCTTCCTGAAGATCCTGATCCGCGGCCTGATCCTGCTCGCCGCGCTGATCATCAACGTCTACGCGCAGCGGCTGCGGGAGCGGACGGCGGAGTAGCGTTGCTGCGCCGGCTGCCTCCACCTTCCGTCGTCCCGGCCTAGTGCGCAATTGCGCACGGGGGCCGGGACCCATACTCCGCGGCCGATGTTGTGAACGGGACTCGTCGACCCAGCATCGCAAAGCAATAACCATTAATTTAGTGGTTATGGGTCCCGGCCTTCGCCGGGACGACACCGAGTGTGTGCACCGATCTCCCTTTAGCAACTTGCAGATATGAGTCCTCGTTCTCGCGACATGAACTGCCCGAGCTTTGCATCTCATTCCGCCCTCCTCTGAAAACAGAGGGCGGAGGGAAAGCCGGGTGCCGATTGCACCCATGGGCCCTGTGCAACAAAAAGCACAGGCGCCGATCGCACCCATGGGTCCCGTGCAACAAAAAGCACGGGGGTAGGACCACAGGTGTAACCGGAATCCTCCGGCTTTCCCTGCGCGATGGTTTTACGGTTTCCTTCGTGCTCTCCCCGGCGAGACCGT
>NZ_JBHMET010000229.1:0-135048 GCF_042430365.1 Bradyrhizobium erythrophlei | reverse complement strand
CGTCTTGCGAGGAGACACCTGCCACTGGGGCGTCAGGACCACACGACTTCGCCGTCCGCCATCTGCGCGCACTCGTCAGTTGCGCGCTCGGCGTCCACCGCATCTCGACCCGCGTTCGTGACGATCGCGATCCGCCCCTCGTGTCGGGTGAGACGGGCGGATTCGTGCCACTGATTTGCCCGACGACGGAAGCGCGGATTTGCCCGTCGGGTTGATTTGTCGCACCCCAGCTACCGATTGTCGTTGCTAGACACGCGGTCCGCGCGAAGCGCGGCCCGATGATAAACTCCGCGTAGCCCTCCGCCCTAACCGGCCAGGACTCAGGACAAGCGATCGGCGAGATCGAACAGCAGTGGCAGCTTTCGCACCGGTGCGGCAGGCCCTCGTAACGCTGCGCGCTTCTCGGCAAGCGCCTTGTCAAGCGACAGGCGCTTGCCGACGATCTGCAACAGCGCATCGAAGGGCGCCTGCAGGGTCGCCTTGCAACCGGCCTCCCCCCGCGTGATCGTTGTGCCGAGGTCGCCGCCTGCGACCGTAAAGCCCGCCGATTTCTTTCCGTGGGTGACCACCAGCCCAACCTTGACCGCCGGCACCGGCGTGCGCCTGGCAATCGCGTCCAGGCCGAGCAGCACCCAATCCGGCTCGAATTCGTCGTCAGCGCGCGGCGGAAACAGATAGCGCCCGCCCCATCGGATCAACTCACGGATCGCCGGCTGGACCTCTCGCCCCGACTCCGTCAATTCGTAGAGTTGCGCCGTCACCGGCCCCGGCCAGTCGATCTTCCTCACCACGCCGCTCTCGATCAACGCGGCGAGCCGCGACGCGAGCAAGCTCGGGCTCATGCCATTGAGGTGATTGAGGAGATCGCTGAACCGCCTTGGACCGATCAACAGCTCTCGGATGATCAACAACGTCCATCGCTCGCCGACGATCTCGGCCGCGCGGGCGAGCGCGCAAAATTGACGGTAGGTGGTGCCACTCATCAAGCAATGATGACTGCGCCGGCGTCTGAGGTCAATTTCGGTGCGCCAAGGCCATCAGGGGGCCGACGATCAGGAATTGCACAAAGGTAAAGCCGGTCTCGAGCATCATGTAGTCGACGATTGAACCAACCGGATGCTTGGCGGCAACCGCCAGCGTCGTGAACGACCACGACAATAGCCCCATCACAAGGCCATACAGCAGGCCCGCCTTCAGCGTGGACCCGCGATAGACGGGGAACAGCCGAGGATACGCCCAGGAGAAGATCAAGGCCTGGACCGCCATCGAGGCCAGGCCGAGCGAAATGATCGGGTCGGCCCGGTAGATGGCGAGAGTGCGGTACCTGTCCTCAAACCAAGCCAGATGCCAGAAGAAGCCGAGCGGAAATGTCGGAACGAGATAAGCGGCAACCCCGAGCCAGAAGTTACGGCCGGCCTTCGAACCTTCAGCTGCGGAAACAATCGACATCGACAGCTCCCTCCCGGCGGATCGGCCGCGAACAGACGCCGGCACGGCCACCAACTACATTTTTTATAGTATATACAACAAAAACTAGAGTCAATGCAAAGGTACACCGTTGGCGCGCTTGTCCGCGCCATGTAAGGTGTCGTGCGCCAGCAACCGCACGCCAGACCGCACGGAGGGGCGGAATGAAAAGGTTCGTAATCCTGACTTATGGCTACGAGTCCCCGACGCCGGAGATCATGGCAGCCTGGGGCAAATGGTTCGAATCGATCAAGGACGACATCGTCGACATGGGCCGGCTGGCCCAAGGTCGGGAAATCTCGCGAACGGGAATCGCCGACTTGCCACTGGGACCTCACTCGATCACAGGATTCATGATCGTCAAGGCCGACAGCCTGGATGAGGCCCAGAGGATGGCCGAAGGCAATCCCTCGATCACGAGCGTCAGGGTCTACGAAGCCTTGTCGAAATAGCTGGCGACGCGGTCTGCCCGACGGATGTTAGCGGGCAAAGTCCGGCTGCCAGTCGCGCAGTTCGCGTACGGCCCTCGTGACTGCGCCGATGGTCGTGAACGACGGCGTCTCCAGCATCATGCGGCGTGCGAGCTTGAGGCTGCGTGCTTCGCAGATCGCGCGCTGCTTCTCGTCGGCGATCCATTCGAAATCGATGTTGTGGGCGAGCCCGAGGATGCGGCGGATGGTCTTCGCCGCCGCGAAGCCGACGGTGTCCTGGAACAGCCGCGCCATATACGCCTGCCGTTCGGCTTCCAGCCGCACCGCGCCGGTCTCGCCCGCGAACAGCGACACCGGATAACCGTCGCCCCTCGCCTCGCTCCGCCATAGTGCCACGAATTTTCGCGCGAACTCGTTCCAGACGCCCTCGACGGTCTCCAGCACCCAGGCCTCGAACGACGCCCGCTCGCCAGCCGAACGTTCGTGCCCGGCGGAGGCCAGATAGGCCATGATGAGATTGCCGATGACGGCGCCGATATCGAATCCCATTGGGCCGTAGAAGGCGAATTCGGGATCGATCACCCGCGTCTCACGCTCGGTGACCATGATCGAGCCGGTATGCAAATCGCCGTGGATCAGCGCCTCCGGGCTCGCCAGGAATTTCAGCTTCAGCCTTGAGATCGCGACATGCAGGTCGAGGTCGTCGCGGAAGGCGGCGGCTGTGGCATCGAGGTGCGGCGTGGTCCAGCGGTTCTGCTCGGCGATGCGGTAGGGATCGGTGAAGATCAGGTCCTCGGTGATCTTGCACAGCGCATGGTTGCCGGCGAATGCCGCGATCCCCAGCTTCTTCTCCGCGGCCGACAGCGCGAGGTCGGATGAGAAGAACAGCGTCTGCGCCAGGAAGGTCGAGATCTCCTCGACGAAGCGCGGATAACTGATAGCCTCGATCAGTCCCTTGCGCATGATGATGTGCGGCTCGAGCAACTCCATCGCGGTGAGCGCGAGCGGGCCGTCATGATGCAGCACCGTTGGCACCAGCTTCGGCGCCAGCCGCGCCTGATGTACCAGCGCCAGGTGCTCGTAATGGGCCCGCGAGAGCGGCAGCGGCCAGCTCTCGCCGACGAGGCGCACATAGGGCAGCGCCTGCTTGACCGCGATGCCGCCGCGCTTTCCCTTGACGATGAAGACGAGATTGAGATTGCCGTCGCCGACCTCGCTGATCGACCAGTCGGCGGGCGCGCCGCCGAGTTCGGCGGCGATGGCGGGCAGCCCGGCCAGATAATCCCGCAGATCGGCTTCCCGGAGGATTCGATATTGGCTGGTCCCGGAGGAGCCTGGTTGCGCCTGCAGGTTCATCTTGGTCGCCTCCCACATTGACAGGCGAGGTTGATCCTCACTCCCGTTCCAGGAAGTTCGAGCCGATGTCGGCCTTCTTCCTGATCGGATCATAATCGCAGTAAACGCTGTCGGCGACCAGCGTGTAGCTTGCGATGATGGTGTCCTTGTTGAGCTTGACCGAATTCAGCCCGATCACTGCGGTCTGCTTGCCGGATGATGAGGCTTGCATGCAATGAAGCTCGATATAATTTGCAGGTATCCAGAGTCGCCGGTCCAGACGTGGCGTGCCGGCACATGGATTTCACTGGATCGATCGAAGCGAGGCAGGTCGGGCGATGGCCGACGATACGGAGACCATTTCGTTGCGTCCGACCATTGTCGATGGCGTCCGACAGGACGACGACTATGACGTTGTTTGGCGCGGCATCCCGGTTGGGCGGATTATGCGGCAATACGATAGCCGGCAATGGTGGTGGGGCTGCAATGTCTATGGCCGGCCGCCGACAACCGGCGACCGAGGTCCTGCGATCGATTTCAAGGACGGCCAGGTCCGCTTCAAGCTTGCTTGGGCGCGGGTCAGGCCGACCTTGACCACCGAGGAGATCGCGGTCGCAACACGGCATGCGGAAGGACTGGAGCGGCAGACGACCCCGGAGGCTCAGCAGGCCGGCCAGGACGCGGTTCAGATCCTGGAAAACAACCGCGCAGCGCTCCGGCAGCGCGTGCTGAAGGCCGGCACCATCGAGTTCAACGGCGGCGCCATCGACTGCGTGGTCCGAAACATCTCGGAAACGGGCGCAGCACTGGAAGTCACCAGCCCGGTCGGCATCCCCGAGATATTCAACCTGCTGATCTTGGGCGATCACACCAAACGGCAATGCCAGGTCGCCTGGCGCACGGACAAGCGGATCGGGATCAAATTCAACTAGAGGCCGCCTCCGATTTCGGAGGCGGCGCATGACCCGGCGTGCTCAGAACGAGATCTTCAGGCCGCCATTGCCGTAAAAATCGTTGCCACCCTGGCGCGCGAAGGTCTGCGATATGTTGGCCGTCAAGGCCACGGTGTCGGAGACCGGGGCCGCCACGCCCGCGGCAACGCGGCCATAGACATGCTGCGACGTCGTGTTCGGCACATTCCAGTTGTTGACGATCAGCGGCGCCGATGTTGCGCCGAACTGGATGATGCGCCCGTTGCCGATCAGGTCGTCGTCCATCGTCAGGTTGACGTAAGGATTGATCATCCGGCCGTTGACCATGAACGGAAAGCGGAATTGCGCGCCGACGCTTCCGATCAACGTTTCCGCGGTCTGCTGGCCGACGGCAAGCGTCAACACCGGATCGCCGGACTCGGTGTAGCCATTGACCTTCGCGCGCGCGTAGGTCAGGCCGCCGATCGGACCGATCTGCGTGCGGCCGGCGTCGAACAGGTAACCCACCTTGCCCGCGGCAACAAAGCTCGTTCCGTCAGAGCTCGAGGTGATCGTGTCGACGACGCCCGGCCGGCTGTTGCGATAGTTCTGCCAGCCGAAGGTGGCGAGCGCCTGCGCAAAGAAATGCGCGCTGGTCCAGGCGCCGTAGCCGCCGATCTGGTAGGCGTTAGCCTCGCTGGTGCCGCCATTGTTGAAGAAGCGCGCCTTCGGGTTGGAATAGTCGAACGCACCGCCGATGAACGCGTTGCTGTTGAGGCGATACTCGACGCCGATGGTGCCGCCGACGCTGTCGAGGTTGAAGCCGTTGGAGGCGACGGTGGCCTGGCGATCGCTGACGGCACCGTTGCCCAGCATGTAGAACGACCACGGACTGACGGCTGCCAGCGGCGGCGCCTTGAGGTACGGAGCCTTGGTGACCTGGGCGTAGGAGTTCATCGCCGAGGCCATCAGCGACGTCTCGCGGAAGGTGTCGAGCCTGCCGAACAGGGTCGATGCAAAGCCCATCGCCGACGACATGCCGAGATCACCCTGCGCCGGCAGCGTCAGCGGCGCATTGAGACGGTTGACGATGTATTGGCCGAGAATCGTGAAGCCCAGCGAGGTCAGATGGACCTTGTCGAAATAGAACAGGAACTGATTTTGCAGCGCCGGATTGCCGATGCAGGTCAGCGGACACGCGCCGACGTTAGCGACGCCGTAGGCGGCCGGGTTCGCCTTGATCAGATTTCCGAGCAGCGCGATATCCAAAAGCTCCACGCGCACGCCTGCGCGGGCGAAGCCGGCGAGCGCTACCTGCATCTGGGAGTTATAGGCCTGGCTATACGCCGACCCGATCGCCGCATTGGGGTTACCAGCGGCTTCCGGCAATTGGCTGACATCTCCGGTCGTAAAGACGATGTTGCGGGCGCCCGCCCCGACCAGCGCATTGATGCCGGCGATTGCCTGATTGGCGCTCAGCGTCGCGGCGGCGGGCACACCGGCCAGCGTACCCCCGGTTTGATAGTATTGCCGCGCATCGTTGCCACCGATGCTGATTTCCACGAGGTCGGAGGGCGCAATCGTTCTCCCCGAGGCAACGAAGCCCTGCCACTCCTGAGCAAAGCCGGGAATACCCGGGGCGACCGTATTGGTGAAGCCCGTCTTCGCGCCGCCGATGGCGAAGTTGTTTTGGGGAATTCCCAATAGCTGCGAGGTGGTATCGACGAAATTGGTGCCGCCGCTGAATCGCCCGGTCGGATAGGTGACGGGATTGGGGACCCCCAGAATCCTGAACAGATTGCCGGTGTCCGCGTAGCTGTCACCGAACGCCTGGATTGTCGAAAATGTCGTCTGCGCAACGACCGTATCGCCGGACCACGCAACCGTGGCTCCCGCCGACACGAGTGCGAGCAGCGCCAACCTGGCCCCCGCCTTCATGGCCCCATCCCCCCAATGTGTTTGTTATTGAGGCAAGGGTTTCACAGCGCGATCAGCGCGACAAGCGGTATCAAGCAACCCGGATCACAGATAGCATCGGCTGTGCCTTTGCAACCACAGTATGCAATGCACACCAGGATCGCGCAGGCTGCCACGCGCGTCTCGCCGGTAACAAGCGAAAGCATCACTCACCGACGTTATGCCGGTCGGGCTGTCAAGAACCACTCTCGCCTCACCATTCGAAGCGGGTGCCTATTCCGACGGACGTCGAGCCTTTCGCGTCGACATCCGACTCCACGCGGATGTGGCGCGTCACGTCCACATTGGCCGACAGTCCCGACTGGCTGGGGCTCGCGCCCGTCCGAACACCAACGCTCAACCTGTCGCCGATCGCGCGCGAGGCGCCGACCATCGGGCCACCCGCCCCAGTGCCCACATCCAGGCTGTCGACGCCGAGCGAGCGGCGCATGCGGTCGAGAGTCCCTTCCCCACCACTTGCGAACTGAGCCGCCGCCTCTGCGAGCTGCAGGGCCTGTGAGGTCGTGAGGCTACCCGAAGCCTTCTGGAACAGGATGCGCGACAGAATCTCGTCCTGCGGCAACTCAGGTTGTGACCGGAAGGCGAAGACCGGCCCGGCCGCAGGTCCCGAGATTCCGATCTGCGCAGTGATATCGGAGGCCTGTATCTCAGCCGTGAAATCAAGCTCAGGCGCGAGATCTCCGTTGAAAGAGAGGTTGCCTTTGGTGAAGGTCAACGTCTTTCCGAGCACGACCAACTTGCCCTGATAAAGCGAGAAGGCGCCCTTGGGCACGGGACCGTTGGCCGTGCCGCCCACATGAACCGAGCCGCCGAGCTCCGCATTCACCCCCCGGCCGTGGATGAAGACGTGGTTCGGCGCCGAGATCGTCACGTCGAGCGTGGCATTGAAGAGTGCGGGCCGCCCCTTGTTGCCTTTCAGCGCCTCGGCCTTGCGCGCAGCCGCGAGCCGCGCGGCGGCCTGGCCCGAGGCGTTGACATGGTCAATGCCGTCGATCGGCTTCAGCGTCGATGGCAGGCGGTCCGGAATGTCAACGCTGACGCGGGTCAGGTCGACGCGGCCGGTGATCCGCGGATCGCGTGCCAGAGCGCCTGTGACGTCGATGGCGAGATTCGCCTGAGCGGTCGCGAGCGCGCTGGCGGCAAGCGTGGCCTGTTGCCCACGGATCGAGATCGTACCTGGGAAGCCTGCATCCGGAGCCACTCTCACCTCGCCAGAGCCGGACAACGTGCCGCCATTGGGCGTCACCGCGCTCAGACGCTCCACCGCGATGCGCTCTCCCGCGGCGGTGACTTTCGCCTCGATGGCATCGAGCCGTGTGCCGAGCAGACTGTCGCGGAAGGTGCCTCCGCTCACGGTGGCGACCCCGCCGATCTGGGGCTTGGCACGCGTGCCGCCGACACGGGCATCGATCAGGACGGAGCCAGAAACGGTGCGGCCGGAGGCGGCGAGCGTGACATTGGCGACGGCGGCATCGAGACGGCCCTTCGCCGTCAGCGCAATCGCACCCGCGGCGGCGCGCGGCACCGTCCCCGAAGCCGTGATCGTGCCGGCCTTGCCTGCTGTGACGGTGGCATTGAGGCTCGTGCGGCTCCCCTCGAGTCGCCCATCCGCCGCGATGTCGATCGGCGGCAGGCCGGTGGTTCTGGTCTGCGGCGCGGTCAACTGCTTGACGGCCACCTTGAACTGGCCCACCGGGGCGCTCGCGGAGCCGCTGACCGCGGCGGAGGCGTCGAGGGTCCCGGCAAGGCCCAGCCCCGGCATTGCGACATCGGCTTCGCCGAGCGGGATTGCGTTTGCGGTGGCTTTGAGGTCGAGCAATTTGCCGGCCTTGCCGTCAACCGTGAAGCGACCGCCGCCAACCCCGAGCGCCAGATGTTCGATCAGCACCGTACCATCGTCGAGCGTGAAGCTCGCGGGTCCCTGCAAAGCGATCGTCTTGGCGCCGCGCCGCGCCGTGAAGCGGCTGAGGTCGAACCGCGTCCGGTCCCTGGCCATCAGCGCGCCCGCAGCATCGAAATCGAAGCCCGCCGCCTTGGCGGACAGGCCGATCGTGCTCACATTGGCATTACCCCTCGCGGTGAGTGTGATGTTCGAGACGGCCTGGCCGCCGACCTCGGCGCCGTTGACCTGGACATAAGCGTTGAGCACCGGATGGCTGTAGAGATCGGCGCCATCGGCGCGCAGGTCGAAACTGCGAACGGCAGATCCGGCGGCCCGGACTCCCGCGCCCTTTCCGGCAAGACGGATGGACTGCTGGCCGCCATCGGCCGAAAGGGCAACGTCGAGCGAAGCCGAGCCGACGAGGTCAGTAAGGGCGAGCGGTGACAGGTCGGCGAGCGAACCGGCGAAGAAGCGAACTTGCCCGCGCGCGAGGCTTTGCGCATCGACTGTCCCCGTCCCTTTCAGGGAGACCGAGCCGATCGTGATGTCGAGGGTCTTTGCGTCCCAGCCGGCAAAAGGGGGCGCGGGTTTGCCTGCCGCCTGATCCGCAGCACGGCTGTTTGCGATTTCGGGCCGGCGCGTATCGCGAGCATCGCGATCCAACGATTGGCGGCTGAGCTGGACAATCCCGCGCGCCCGCTTGCCGTCGACCGAGCCGTAGAGCCTGGCGTCGATGACACAAGGCCCGTTGATATCATTGACCGTCGCTGCGAGCTCGAGATGTGGAATCGGACGTCGCATCGCTGTCGCGCGATCGACGGAGGCAACGAGCGAGAGGCCCGGGTGAGCGAGCCCGCCGGTCAAGCGGAGGTCGAACGCCCCCACACCCGTCAGACGCGCATCGGCCGCCGCGAGATCGGGCAGATCGACATGAACCGACAGATCGCTCGCCTCGTTACTGACGCTGCCCTTGGCGCGAAGAGAGACATGGGCTCCGTCGAACGAAGCCTCGCGGACCGTGTAGGAGGCTTCACCATCGGCGCCGAGATCTGCTGCGAATGCGACACGCCGCCCCGCCAGCCCGTCCAGTGCCGAAAATCCCGTCGCGGGGTTATCGCCGGTGCCCGACAGTTTGGCGTCGAAGCGGTTGCGCTGGAGGTCACCGTCGAGATCGAGACCAAGCGCCAACGCGCCCGCGAGCTTCAACCCGGCAATGTCGCTGAAGCGAGCGAGGTCAGGCACGGTTCCGGTCGCGCGGCCGTGCACCCGATCGGGGCCGACATCGCCTGTATAGCTGGCTTGAGCCGCCGATGTGTCGACGTCCAACCGCTCGATCCTGGCGTGGCCACCCAGATCCGTGCTGCCGCGGAGCACCAGCGATGCGCTGCTGCCAATCGCCGATGCAAGACCTGGGTCGCGCGGCGCAATTCCGGAGGCTCGCAGGTTCGCCTCCAGCATGATGCGAGTGGCGAGGTCAGTGGCTTCGGCGCGAGGGACTGCGGTGATCGAGGCGTCGAGCGCGTCGAGGTTTCCATCCGGCAAACGGGCTCCCGACAGCGCGAGCTTGGCCGTGACATTGGGGGCCTTGATGGGGCCGCTGACGCGGGTGTCGAACACGAGGCTGCGGATCGAGCCTTGATCCGTTTCCGTCACCTCGCCGTTGCTCGGAAGTGCTCGGATCGAGGCCGAGAAATCCATCACCTTGTCGGCACCGAGCAGGCCCTTCACGTCGAGTCGGGCAAGGCGGCTCGTGAGCGTCAACGCGTTCAGCGCGACGCTGCCGTCGTCACCGATACGTGTCGTACTGTCGAGATTGGTTTCGCCTGCAAAGATCGGAGCGGCAAGCGCCGGCAGCAGCGGCCCGAGATGGCTGGAGAGGCGGCTTGCGAGAATCCGGCCAGCCCCGTTCCGGTCAAGGGTGATGGAGCCGGTCGCATCGATTGCCGGGCCGGCCTGGAACTTCAGCGCGCCGCGAAAGCTGTCGAGCGTGCCTTGGCCGCGAAGCGCGAAACTGACGGGCGGTTCGCCGGGCAAGTGCCCGACCTTCGACATCAATCCATGGGCGGGCTCGTCGAGCGTAACGTCAAGGGTGAGAGCATTTCCCTGCGGCACAAAGGCAAGAGCGGCCTTGAAGCGGCCCGGGAAATCCTTGCGCGTGGCGTCGAGATTGAAAACGAGACCTTCGGACGGCGAGCCCAGCTCGGTATTGCCGGTTGCCGCGACAGTCAGGGCCTCGCCAAGAATGGACTGGCCGAGCGTCAGGGAGTGCAGGTTGAAGTCCTTCACCTGCACTTTCACCGGGAGGTCAGGCAAGATCGGCTGATCGGCCCCCGCCACGGGCTGCTCGGACGGCAGCGGCTTGCGCCTGATGTCGAGCGCGCCGATCTCGAGGCGATCGATCTCAAGTCGACCCATCAGCAGTGCACCGCGCCGCCAGACGAGGCGCGCCCGATCGAGCGTCAGCCAAACGCCATCCCTGTCGGTGATGCTGACGTCGCGGACCGTGGCGTCGGAGGACAAGACCCCGTCAACCGCGCCGATATGGACCTGGGTCGCCGCAGTCGAGAGCGTCCGCGACACCAGCGCGGCGAGCATGTCCTGCTGGTTCTCGCCGGTCCTGCCCGCCATCCCGTAGAGAATGATGCCGGCCGTCGCGACAGCGACGAGTCCCAGCGCTACGACGGCGAGACCAACGATGATGGGCCACCGCATGCGCATCAGAACGCCTGCCCAATGCTGACATAGATCGCATAGCGGCTGTCGCCGGGACGAGGGTTCAGCGGCGTCGCGACATCGAGACGAATCGGGCCGACCGGCGTGAGATACCGCAGGCCAAGCCCTGCCCCGTAGCCGACATAATCGCTGAAGTTCGGCAAAGAGGAGCGCGAGGCGGTGCCAAAATCCAGGAACGGCACGATGCCGATGGTGGGCGTGATCCTTACCCGCACCTCGGCGGAGCCTTCGAACAGGCTGCGACCACCCGTGATCTGACCGAACATCATCGGCGAGATGGTGTTGAAGCCGTAACCGCGCACGGTTCCGCCGCCGCCGGCGAAGAAGCGATGCGAATCCGGAATGTCGGCCAGCGGTGCTCCGGTGAGCGAGCCCGCCGCTAGCCGACCTGCGAGTACGTAGTCGGCCTGTTCGTCGAGCGCGTAATACGCCGAACCCGAGACCCGGCCCTCGAAGAGATCGATCGTCGAGCCCATCAGCTTCGGGTAGGCATTGACGGTTGCGGAGAGGCGCACGCCGCGTGTGGGGTCGAGCAGATTGTCTGTCGTGTCGTAGCGACCGGTCGCGGTGAAGCCGACGAGCGTTGCATCGACCCGCCCGAGCACATCTTGCGATTTCGATTGCTCGACCTGAAGACCGGCCTGCACCGAGGCTGTCTCCGAGAAGCGATGGATCACGCCCAGCGTGCCGCGTACCGTATCGTCGGCATAGCCGCCGAGGTCGTTGTTGCCGACGCGCTCACGGAAGGCGGTGGCCTCGATCAAGAGATCGTTGGGCGCACCGAACAGGCCCGGCTTGATGAAGGTACCGGTGAACCGCGCGCCGAAATCGGAGGCATGGACATTGCTGAAGCCCTTGAAGGAGGTGCCATCGATCCGCTGCAACAGGGAGGCGGACGCATCGAGCCGCAGGCGCTCGCCGCCGCCGAACAGGTTTCGATCCTCGTAATAGCCCGCAATGCCGGGGCCATCGACCGTCGAATATTTCGCCGAGAGGCCCACTGCGTGCCTCGGCCTTTCCGCAAGGTCGATGAAGATCGGCAGGTTGCCGTTGGCATCGAGCTTGTCGGCCTCGCGGATGCGAATGCCGCCAATGGCCGGAATCTTGGCGATCGAGGTTTTTGTCAAAGCGAGCCGCTCGGGAGAATAAGGCTCGCCTTCCCTCAGATGGACATGGGTGGCCACCACCCGTGGGTCGACATCTCCGCCCGAGATCGTGACGGCGCCGATGCCGGCCTTGGGGCCGGCGTCGACCCGCAGCCGAAGGTCCATCGCGGCCGCTGCATGATCCACGGTCGCCTTGACGTCCGCGATCTTCGCGAGCGGATGTCCGTTGCTGCGGAACCAGTCGACGAGCTTGACCTGTGCGGTGCGCAGATCGGCCGATATCGCGGGATCGCCGGGCTTCAACGCAAAGGCGCGGCGCGGCAGCCCATGCGGCGCCTGGTCGCGCGGATAGTCGACATCAACGGTGCGCAGCTTGAACAACGGGCCGAGCCGCGCGGTGATCTTGACAGGAACCACCGTCCGGTTGCGAAAGGTATCGGCCCGCCGCACCGCGACGGCGAGCCCGGTCTCGTCGGGGGAGACGGCAACTCCGTCAACCGTTACATCGATCTGGGCGTTGTAATTGCCGAGGCCCCAAAGCGTATCGAGCAGCGGGTTGAGATCAGCCTGCAAGCGGCGCACGAGGCCTTCGCCGTCCGGTGGCGGCTCCTGCCTTAGGCGATAGGTAGCGGATGCATCGCGCAATGCCTGTTCGGCGTCGCCGTCCTTCTTGCCATCTGCCGTCTTGGCTTCGATCTCGATGCGATAGGACAGCGTCGTGGCGCTGACCGGCGGCGGGTCGTCGGAACCAAACAAGCCGAAGAAGTCGAAGGCGTGAGCCTGCTCGCACAGCGGCCAACTGACGACAGCGACAGTGGCACAACCCGCACGCAGGACCCGCCGCACCGCGGCGACAAAATATCTTCGCCTTGCCGGCTCCATCGAAAGAGCCCGGCATCGCGGCACCACTGTCCTCTGGATTGTTCCACTCCCACACTCGTCTATCGGCTCAACCCGAGTCTCCGTCGCTCAGGCTCCGCGCTCTCCCTGTCGCCGCATCTCAACAGGCATCACACGTTGATAGACACTATGATGGACAATGTTAGGGCAGCAGCAAAAACCACCTTCGTGATCTCCTGTTGCGTGAACGGGACCACGACGTTCAGAAAAGCTCTACGATTAGAAAATGCTCTGCGAAAAAATTGCGCTGCGAACTCTGTGGCACCGCGCGAAGAGTGCCGTAAGGCACGCTTTACTATTATGGCGATTGGACGGCATTTCGCGAATTGTCCCGGAACTGCTTTTCTAGAACGGCATGCCCATCATTTTCGACAGCCGCTCGATCGAGAGATAGCCGGCCTGGTAGGCCCACATCCCGATCGCAAAGATCACGGCCGAGATCAGCGTGGTCCAGATCAGCTTGCGTCCCATCCGCGCCATGATCGGCGCGCCGGGATCGGTACCGGGAGGCCCGCCGCCCTCCTCGTGCTGGCTGCGCACGCCGAACGGCAGTGTCAGGAACAGCACGACCCACCACAACACGAAGTAGATCGCGACCGCGGTGGAGATCTGGTACGCCATGACCTCAGGCCTGCTCGATCTCGACCAGCGCGCCCGAGAAATCCTTCGGGTGGAAGAACAGCACCGGCTTGCCATGGGCGCCGATCTTGGGCTGGCCGTCGCCAAGGACGCGGGCGCCGTCGGCGATCAGGCGGTCGCGGGCCGCGATGATGTCGGGCACGTCGTAGCAGACATGGTGGATGCCGCCGTCGGCGTTGCGCTCGACGAATTTGGCGATCGGCGAGGCGTCGCCGAGCGGCTCGATGAACTCGATCTTGGTGTTGGGAAGCGTCACGAACACGGTGATGACGCCGTGCTCGGGCAGCGGCACCGCGTCGGAAATCTCGGCATTGAAGGCACTGCCGTAGATCTTCGCGGCCTTCTTGGCGTCCTTGACCGCGATCGCGACGTGATTAAGCCGGCCCAGCATCTCTCTCTCCCTCGAAATTGCGCGCACCCGTCGGGCGCGCGTCAGACCGTCAGAACGTGCACGAGGCAGATCGGCTTCTTGCCCCATTGCTCGTTCAGCACCGCGCGCACGGCGCGGCGCACCGATTCCGAAACCGCATCCGGATCGCGCCGCCGCGCCCGCGGCAGGCCTTCGACCGTCGATACCACAACATCGAACACGATGTCGTCGAGCACTTCGCCCGCGGCATTCTTCTCCGGCATGCCGACGAGATCAACCTCCGGATCGTCGGCAAGCTCGCCCTGCGCGGTCATGGCGATGGCGACGAAGGCGCAGCCGGCAAAGCCCATCCGCCGCCGCTCGACCACGGCGCGCGACTTGGAATCCTCCAGGATGGTTCCATCCTTGTAGAGCCGGCCCGAAGGCAGTTCGTCGATGATGCCGGGCTCGCCGGGCCCGAGCTTGACCAGGTCGCCGTTGCGGCAGGTCAAGACCTTCGGCACGCCGGCGGCGCGCGCGAGCTTGGCGTGCTCGGCAAGATGCAGCGCCTCGCCGTGGACGGGGATCAGGAGCTGCGGCCGCACCCAGGAGATCATGTCGCGCAGCTCGTCGCGGCGCGGATGACCGGAGACGTGCACGAGGTGGTCGCGGTCAGTGATGATCTCGACGCCCTGCATCACGAGGTTGTTGATGATCGAGCCGACCGCCTTCTCGTTGCCGGGAATGGTGCGCGAGGAGAAGATCACGGTGTCGCCCTTGTTCAGCGTCACCTGCGGATGGTCGTCATTGGCGATCCGCGCCAGCGCCGCGCGCGGCTCGCCCTGGCTGCCGGTGCACAGCGCCAGCACCTTGTCGGCGGGGAAATGGCCGTAGACGTCGATGCTGCGGAACCTGTGCGAACCGTCGAGATAGCCGCATTCGCGCGCCACCTGCACCACGCGCTCCATGGCACGGCCGACCACCACGAGCTCGCGGTCGGCGGCCCTAGCGGCCTCGGCAACCGCCCTGACCCGGCCAACGTTGGAGGCAAAGGTCGTGACCGCGACGCGCCCCTTGGCCGCCCCGACCAGCTTCTTGATGGTGGCGGCAACCTCGGTCTCCGAAGGCGAGCGTCCATCACGCACCGCGTTGGTGGAATCGCCGACCAGCGCCAGCACGCCTTCATCGCCGAGCTCGCGCAGCCGCCGCTCATCGGTCGGCAGGCCGACGATCGGGGTCGGATCGATCTTCCAGTCACCGGTGTGCAGGACAGTGCCGACCTCGGTCCTGATCGCCAGCGCGTGCGATTCCGGAATCGAATGCGCGACCGGAATGAACTCGACGTTGAACGGCCCGATATCGACGCGGCCGCCCGACGGGATCACGGTGACCGGGATCTTCGGCGGATTGCGCTCGGCGGCGCATTTGGCCTCGAACAACGCCGCGCTGAACTGGGTCGCGTAGATCTTGCAGCCGAGTTTCGGCCAGAGGTCGATGATGGCGCCGAAATGGTCCTCATGGGCGTGCGTCAGCACGAGGCCCATCAGATTGTCGCGCTCCTTCTCCAGGAAGCGAATGTCCGGCATGATCAGGTCGATGCCCGGCAGGTGCTCCTCGTCGCCGAAGGAGACGCCGAGATCGACCGCGAGGAAGGACCGCTGGTGGCGATTGCCGAGGCCGTAGACCGACAGGTTCATGCCGATCTCGCCGACGCCGCCGAGCGGCGCAAAGGTCAGTTCGTCCGGCCGCGCCATCACTTTGCTCCCATCGAGGCTGCGGTGCCGAAATAGACCTCGCCGGCGGTGACCGGCACACTGCGGCCGTCGGCGGTGCGGACGATCAGGCAGCCAGCCTCGTCTATGGTGTCGAAGATGCCCTCGAGCGGCGCGCTGCCGGTCTGGATCGCGACCTTCTCGCCGAGACCAGCGGCGCGCTCCAGCCAGAGGCGGCGGATTTCGCCAAAGCCGCGGCCATTGTCCCAGACGCCGCGGAATTCGACCCAGGCGTCCGACACCGCGGCGAACAGCTCTTCCGCGCCGATCTGGACGCCGAGCGCCGCGAGCGACACGGCCGGCGTCGGCGTGCCCTCGGGCGCTGCCACCACATTGGTGCCGATCCCGACCACCACGGCCAGACGATGTCCGACCGCCTCGGCTTCGAGCAGGATGCCGGACAGCTTCTTGCCGTCAGCCAGCACGTCGTTCGGCCATTTCAGAGTGTATTTCGGGCCCTGGCCCATCCGCAGCGCGGCCTCCGTGCTGACCTTCTGCAGGGCAGCCTCGAGCGACAGGCCGGCGGCAAAGCCGAGCGTCGCGGCAACCGCGGGCTGGACGTCCAGGACCTCGAGGATGCTGCTGGCGAGATTGCCGCGCGGCGCGACCCAGGCGCGCTGGCGCCGGCCGCGGCCTGCGGTCTGCTCCGGGGTGACGAACCACATCGGCCCCTGTTCACCGTCGCGGGCGCGCAGCATGGCCTCCGCATTGGTCGAGCCGATCTGGTCGAATGCAGCGAGCCTGTAGCCCGCCGATGCGGCTCGGGGCCCGAGCGCGAACGTCATCTTGAGGTCTTGCGCATGATCATCTCCGACCGGTCTCCACCTCTCGGGATCATGCGCGTCAGAATAACGACTTCGCCGCGGCGG
This sequence comes from Bradyrhizobium erythrophlei, assembly GCF_042430365.1. Classification (GTDB taxonomy): domain Bacteria; phylum Pseudomonadota; class Alphaproteobacteria; order Rhizobiales; family Xanthobacteraceae; genus Bradyrhizobium; species Bradyrhizobium erythrophlei. The sequence goes on along the minus strand of NZ_JBHMET010000229.1, from coordinate 118,677 downwards.
TGGCCACGCTGACCAGCGGCCCCGGATAGGCGAAGAAGAAGATGTTGAAGATGCCGGCGACCGCGAGAACGGTGCGCAGCTCGATGCGCGCCGGATCGAGCTTGCCGTGCGGCTGGTCGAAATACATCACCTTGACGATCGACAAATAATAGAACGCGCCCACCACGCTGGTCAGCACGCCGATGACGGCGAGCGTGAACAGGTTCGCCTTGATCGCGGCGACGAACACGTACCACTTGGCGAAGAAGCCGGCGAGCGGCGGAACGCCGGCGAGCGAGAACAGCAGCATTGCGAAGAAGAAGGCGAGCAGCGGGTTGGTGCGCGACAGGCCGGCCAAATCGCTGATCTGCTCGACCGCCTGGCCGTTGCGCTTCATCGCCACGATGAAGGCAAACGAGCCGAGCGTCATCGCGACATAGATCGCGATATAGACCAGCACGCCCTGCGCGCCCTCGACGGTGCCGGAGGCAAGCCCGACCAGGGCGAAGCCCATATGGCCGATCGAGGAATAGGCCATCAGCCGCTTGATGTTGGTCTGGCCGATCGCCGCGAACGCGCCGAGCGCCATCGAGGCGATTGCCACGAACACCAGTATCTGCTGCCACTGCGTGACGATGCCCGGGAAGGCGGTCAGCGTCGCGCGGGTGAACACGGCAAGTGCGGCGACCTTCGGCGCGGAGGCGAAGAAGGCGGTGACCGGCGTCGGCGCCCCCTCATAGACGTCGGGCGTCCACATGTGGAACGGCACCGTCGAGATCTTGAAGCAAAGGCCGGCGAGCAGGAACACGAGGCCGAACACGAGGCCGACACTGCCGGTGGTGGCGGCGGCTGCTATGCCGGCGAAGCTCACGGTGCCGGTGAAGCCGTAGATCAGCGAGGCGCCGTAGAGCAGCATGCCCGACGACAGCGCGCCGAGCACGAAATACTTCAGGCCGGCCTCGCTGGACTTGGCGTTGTCGCGCTGGCTCGCGGCGACGACATAGAGCGCAAGGCTCATCAGTTCGAGGCCGAGATAGAGCGTGATCAGGTCGCCGGCCGAGATCAGCGCCAGCATGCCGAGCGTCGACAGCAGCACCAGGATCGAGAACTCGAAGGTGCGGTTCGACGGCTCGGACAGGAATTCGGTCGCGAGGATCAGGGTCGCCGCCGAGCCGATCAGCGCCAGGATCTTCAGGAAGCGGGCGAAATCGTCGACGATGAAGCTGCCGCCGAAGGTAACAAGCTTGCCGTGCGGCAGCCACAGCTCAAGCACGCCGGTCAGGACCAGGAGCAGTATCGAAAGCGTGGTGACGAGCCGCGTCGTCCCCTGCCCGCGATAGGCTCCGATCATCAACAGCACCATGGCGCCGACCGCGAGCACCAGCTCCGGCAGCACCGGCTGCAACTGATAACCTGCACTGGAAAAGCTCATGGGCTAAGGCCTTATTGGACGACCAGCGCGGCTGCCTTCACGGCAGTCACGGCGGTATTGTAATTGTTGACGAGCTGCTGGACCGAGGCGGCCGACATATCGAGCACCGGCTTCGGATAGACGCCGAACAGGATGGTCAGCGCGATCAGCGGAAACAGCGTCAGGCATTCACCGAAGGTGAGATCCTTGATCGACATCAGCGACGGCTTGACCAGCGCGCCGAACACCACCTTGCGGTAGAGCCACAGCGCATAAGCGGCCGACAGGATCACGCCCGTGGTGGCGAAGAACGCGGTCGGCAGCGACACTTTGAAGGTGCCGAGCAGCGTCATGAACTCGCCGACGAATCCGGATGTGCCGGGCAGGCCGACATTGGCCATGGTGAAGATCATGAACGTCATCGCGTAGAGCGGCATCCGGTTGACCAGGCCGCCATAGGTGGCGATCTCGCGCGAATGCATCCGGTCGTAGACGATGCCGACGCAGAGGAACAGCGCGCCGGAGACGATGCCGTGCGAGACCATCTGGAACATGCCGCCGGCGACGCCCTGCGTCGTCACCGCGAAGATGCCCATGGTGACGAAGCCCATATGCGCGACCGAGGAGTACGCGATCAGCTTCTTCATGTCCTCCTGCATCATCGCCACCAGCGAAGTGTAGATGATGGCGATGACCGAGAGCGTGAACACGAACGGCGCGAAGTCGTGCGAGGCCAGCGGGAACATCGGCAGCGAGAAGCGCAGGAAGCCGTAGCCGCCCATCTTCAGCAGGATCGCGGCCAGGATCACCGAGCCCGCGGTCGGCGCCTCGACGTGCGCGTCCGGCAGCCAGGTGTGCACCGGCCACATCGGCATCTTCACCGCAAAGGAGGCGAAGAAGGCGAGCCACGCCCAGGTCTGCAGCGAGCGCGGTACGGCGGTGTGCATCAGGGTCGGGATATCGGTCGTGCCGGCGTTCCAGTACAGCGCCATGATGGCGAGCAGCATCAGCACCGAGCCGAGCAGCGTGTAGAGGAAGAACTTGAACGACGCATAGACCCGGCGCGGACCGCCCCAGACGCCGATGATCAGGAACATCGGGATCAGGCCGCCCTCGAAGAACAAATAGAACAGCACGAGGTCGAGCGCCGAGAAGGTGCCGACCATCAGCGTTTCCAGGATCAGGAACGCCATCATGTATTCGCCGACCCGGCTCGTGATCGCCCGCCAGCTTGCGATGATGCAGAGCGGCATGATCGCGGTGGTGAGGATCAGAAGCGGCAGCGAAATTCCGTCGACGCCCATGTGGTAGGTGATGCCGGTGGCGAGCCAGGACGCCTTCTCGACGAACTGGAACTCGGTCTGCGCCGGATCGAAGCGCGCGACCAGGATCAGCGACACCGCGAGCGTGATCAGCGTGGTCCACAGCGCGATCCAGCGCGCCGTGCGGTTCGCCGTCTCGTCGCCGCCCCGCGCCAGCAGGTAAACTAGGATCGCGCCGACGGCCGGCAGGAAGGTGGTGACCGAAAGGATAGGCCAGGTTGTCATTACTGGCCTCCCAAGCCGAACATGAACCAGGTGATCAATCCGGCGGCCCCGATCAGCATCGCGAACGCGTAGTGATAGAGGTAACCGGTCTGCAACTTCACGACGTTGCGGGTGACGTCGAGCACGCGGGCCGACACGCCGTCGGGACCGAGGCCGTCGATGACGAAGCCGTCGCCCTTCTTCCAGAGCTGGTAGCCGAGCCACTTGGCCGGCCGCACGAAGATGAAGTCGTACAGCTCGTCGAAGTACCATTTGTTGAGCAGGAACTGGTACAGCATCGGCTGGGTGTTCGCGAGCTCCACCGGCAGATACGGCCGGCGGATGTAGAACATGTACGAGACGAACAGGCCGAGCGCCATCATGATGGTGGGCAGCGGCACGAGCCATGCCGGCATGTGCTCCATGTTCTCGAGGATATGCGGGTTCATCTTCACGGACTCGCGGAAGAACTCCTCCACGCCGTGATGGCCGACGAACACCTCCTTGAACGGGAAACCGGACAGGATCGAGCCCGCCGCCAGCACGCCGATCGGCACCAGCATCCACATCGGGCTCTCATGCGCGGCCTCGTAGTGATGCTGGTCGTGCGGCTCGCCGAAGAAGGTCTTGAAGATCAGACGCCAGGAATAGAACGAGGTCAGGCCGGCGGCCGCGATCGTCAGCCCATAGGCATAGGTCGAGAACGGGTTATGGGCTGCATAGGCCGCCTCGATGATCGCGTCCTTGGAGAAGTAGCCGGCGAACAGCGGGAAGCCGGTCAGCGCCAGCGTGCCGATGGTCATCACCGCGAAGGTGTAGGGGATCTTGCGCCAGAGTCCGCCCATGTTGCGGATGTCCTGCTCGTGATGCATCGCGTAGATCACCGAGCCGGAGCCCAAGAACAGCAGCGCCTTGAAGAAGGCGTGCGTGAACAGATGGAACATGCCGACCGAATAGGCCCCTGCCCCCATCGCCACGAACATGTAGCCGAGCTGCGAACAGGTCGAATAGGCGACGATGCGCTTGATGTCGTTCTGCACGAGGCCGACGGTCGCGGCAAAGAACGCCGTCGTCGCGCCGAAGAACATCACCACCGCCTGCGCGGTCGGTGACAGCTCGAACAGCGGCGACAGCCGCGCCACCATGAAGACGCCGGCGGTGACCATGGTCGCGGCGTGGATCAGCGCCGACACCGGGGTCGGACCTTCCATCGCGTCCGGCAACCAGGTGTGCAGCAGGAACTGCGCCGACTTGCCCATCGCGCCCATGAACAGCAGGCAGCAGGTCAGCGTCAGCGCGTCGGCCTGCCAGCCGAAGAAGTTGATGGTCTTGCCCGTCAGGCCCGGCGCGGCGTGGAAGATGGTCTCGAAATCGGTCGAGCCGACCAGCATGAAGATGGCGAAGATGCCGAGCGCGAAGCCGAAGTCGCCGACCCGGTTGACGATGAAGGCCTTGATCGCCGCCGCGTTGGCCGACGGCTTCTGGTACCAGAACCCGATCAGCAGGTAGCTCGCCAGACCGACGCCCTCCCAGCCGAAGAACAGCTGCACGAGGTTGTCCGACGTCACCAGCATCAGCATAGCAAAGGTGAACAGCGAGAGATAGCCGAAGAAGCGCGGCCGGTACGGGTCCTCGTCCATGTAGCCGATGGAATAGAGGTGGACCAGCGAGGACACCGTGTTGACCACGACCAGCATCACCGCAGTCAGGGTGTCGATCCGCAGCGACCACGACACCTGCAGGTCGCCGGAGGTGATGAACGGCAACAGCTGAATGCTAGCGTCGTGATGCATGAAGCCGACGTCGACCAGGGCAAACCAGGACAGCGCCGCCGAGACGAACAGCAAGCCCGTGGTGATCAGCTCGGCCGCACGCGAGCCCGCCGCTGCCGGCTCGGAGACGTGGTGATCGTCATGAGCATGGTCGTCATGAGCGTGATCGTCATGGGCATGTGAGGCATGAGCATCGCCATGCGCGTCGTCGTGATGGTCGACGGTGTCGCCGCTCGGGCAGCGCGCATGCGCACCGACCAGCGAGATAATCCCCGCGAGTATGGCGCCCAGCAGAGGCAGGAATACGATTGCCTGGTACATCGGCGCGCTAGCCCTTCATCAGATTGACGTCTTCAACCGCGATCGAGCCGCGGTTGCGGAAATACACCACCAGCACCGCAAGGCCGATCGCAGCCTCGGCCGCGGCCACCGTCAGCACCAGGAGCGCGAACACCTGGCCGACGATATCGCCGAGGAAGGTCGAGAACGCCACCAAGTTGATGTTGACCGAGAGCAGGATCAGCTCGATCGACATCAGGATGACGATGATGTTCTTGCGGTTGAGGAAGATGCCGAGGATCCCGAGCGTGAACAGGATCGCGCCGACCGCCAGATAGTGCCCGAGCCCGATCGTCATTTCACCCACTCCGCCGCGTCGGCATCCTGGAGCCCCTGCCCCGACGCCACCTTGCGCAACACCATCGCAATTTCGGGCGTCCGCGCGTTCTGCACATTGATGTCCTGCCGCTTGACCTTCGCCTTGTGGCGCAGCGTCAGCACGATGGCGCCGATCATGGCGACCAGCAGCACGAGGCCCGCCATCTGGAAGTAATGGATGTACTTGGTGTAGAGCACGAGGCCGAGCGCCTCGGTGTTGCTCACATTCGCCGGGATCGCCGCCGTGATCGTCTTGGCGACCTGCGGGTTGATCACCCAGGCGCCGACCACCAGCAACAGCTCGAACATGAAGATGCCGCCGATCACGATGCCGATCGGCAGGTACTGGATGAAGCCCTCGCGCAGCTCGACGAAGTCGACGTCGAGCATCATGATCACGAACAGGAACAGCACCGCGACCGCGCCGACATAGACCACGATCAGCATCATGCCGAGGAACTCGGCACCCATCAGGATGAACAGGCCCGAGGCGTTGACGAACGCCAGGATCAGGTACAGCACGGAGTGCACGGGATTGCGCGAGACAATCACCATGACCGCCGACGCCACGCAGGCAGCGGCAAACAGATAGAAGAACAGCGCCGGAAGGATCATGCCCTCACCTCACCGGTACGGCGCGTCGAGTTCGATCGACTTCGCAATCTCGCGCTCCCAGCGGTCACCATTGGCGAGCAGTTTCGCCTTGTCATAATAGAGTTCCTCGCGGGTCTCGGTCGCGAACTCGAAGTTCGGTCCCTCGACGATGGCATCGACCGGACAGGCCTCCTGGCACAGCCCGCAATAGATGCACTTCACCATGTCGATGTCGTAGCGCACGGTACGGCGGGTGCCGTCGTTGCGGCGCGGGCCGGCCTCGATCGTAATCGCCTGCGCCGGGCAGATCGCCTCGCACAGCTTGCAGGCGATGCAGCGCTCTTCGCCGTTCGGATAGCGGCGCAGGGCGTGCTCGCCACGGAAGCGCGGCGAGATCGGGCCCTTCTCGAAGGGATAGTTCAGCGTCGGCTTCGGCTTGAAGAAATAGCGCATGGCGAGAACGAACGCCGATACGAATTCCGACAAGAGAAGCGAGCGCGCCGTTGCGTTGACATTGATACCCATGGCGAACCTCACTTCGGCGCGATGCCGGCGAATTGCAGCACGCCGGCCACGATCACCACCATCGCCAGCGACAGCGGCAGGAACACCTTCCAGCCGAGCCGCATGAGTTGATCGTAGCGGTAGCGCGGCACGATCGCCTTCGCCATCGCGAACAGGAAGAACATGAAGAACAGCTTCAGCGCGAACCAGACGATGCCGGGAATCCAGGTGAACGGCGGCAGGTTCACCGGCGGCAGCCATCCCCCTAAGAACAGGATCGTCGCCATCGCGCACATCGTGGTAATCGCGACATACTCGCCAAGCATGAACAGCAGATACGGGGTCGAGCCGTATTCGACCATGAAGCCGGCGACCAGTTCGGATTCCGCTTCGACCAGGTCGAACGGCGGGCGGTTGGTCTCGGCCAGCGCCGAGACGTAGAACACCACGAACATCGGGAACAGCGGCCACACATACCAGTTCAGGATGGTGAGCTGCGGCAGGCCGATCAGGCTGGCGAGCCCGCGGGCGTTCTGCGCCTCCACCACGGCCGAGAGGTTCAGCGAACCGCAGCAAAGCAGCACGGTGATGATGACGAAGCCGATCGAGACTTCGTAGGACACCATCTGCGCCGCCGAGCGCAGCGCGGCCAGGAACGGGTATTTCGAGTTCGACGACCAGCCGGCCATGATGATGCCGTAGATCGACAGCGATGAGATCGCGAAGATGTAGAGCACGCCGACATTGATGTCGGAGATCACCCAGCCCAAATCCATCGGGATCACCGCCCAGGCGGCGAGCGCGAGGACACAGGAGACCAGCGGCGCGAGCAGGAACACGCCCTTGTTGGAGCTCGCCGGGATGATCGGCTCCTTCAGCACGAACTTCAGGAGGTCGGCGAAGGATTGCAGCAGCCCCCACGGGCCCACCACGTTGGGGCCGCGGCGGATCTGCACCGCCGCCCAGATCTTGCGGTCGGCGAGCAGGATGTAGGCGATCGCGATCAGGAGGACGACGAGCAGCAACACGCTCTGCGCGACCATGATGATCAGCGGCCAGAGGAAGCCGGTCCACAACGAGCTTGCGAAGAATTCAGCCATCAGGTCACGCTCACTCCGCTGCCGTCAGCATTCGGCCCGATGCCAGCCGCGAGCACTCCGCCATCACGGCAGACGCCCGCGCGATCGGGTTGGTCAAATAGAAGTCCTCGACCGTCGGCTTGAACGCCGCCTTCTCGACGCTGCCGCCCTTGGCCGCGAGCGCCTTGATATCATCGCTCTTGCCGGCCTCGATCTGGTCGAGCCGCATCAGATGCGGATAGGCCTTGAACATCGCCTGGCGCAGCGCCTGCATCGAGTCGAAGGGCAGCCTCTTGCCGAGCACGTCGGACAGCGCGCGCAGGATCGCCCAGTCCTCGCGGGCCTCGCCCGGCGGGAACGCGGCGCGGTTGGCCATCTGCACCCGGCCTTCGGTATTGACGTAGATGCCGGCCTTTTCGGTGTAGGCGGCGCCCGGCAGGATGACGTCGGCGCGGTGCGCGCCGCGATCGCCATGGGTGCCGATATAGACGACGAAGGTGCCGTCAGCCGGCTTGATCTCGTCGGCGCCGAGCAGGAACAGCACGTCGAGCGTGCCGAAGGTCGTCATCTGCGCCGCGTTGAGGTCGCCGCCCGCCGGCGCAAAGCCGATATCGAGCGCGCCGGCGCGCGATGCCGTGTCCTGCAGCACCGCAAAGCCGTTCCAGCCGTCCTTCAGCGCGCCGACATCGACGGCGAGCTTCGCTGCCTGCGCCAGCACCGCCGCGCCGTCGTGACGGGTGTAGGCGCCGGCGCCGACCAGAATGATCGGGTGCTTGGCGTTCTTCAGCACGTCGGCGAAGGAGTGCTTGCCGGCAACGAGATCGGCCAGCGTGTCGGTGCCCGCGCCGAGATAGTCGTGATCATAGGTGAAGTCGGCCTTGGCGCCGATCATGCCGACCTTGAGGCCGCCGGTGCGCCAGCGCTTGCGGATGCGCGCGTTGAGCACCGCGGCTTCCTTGCGCGGATGCGAGCCGATGATCAAAAGCGCGTCGGCCTGATCGATGCCGGCAATGGTCGGGTTGAAGATGTAGGAGCCGCGGCCGGCCTTGGCGTCGAACGCGTCGCCGCCCTGCACCGCCAGATTGGCCGAACCGAACTTCGCCAACAGCTCCTTCAGCGCGAACATCTCCTCGACCGCGGCGAGGTCGCCGGCGATGGCGCCGATCCGCTTGCCGTCGCTCTTGCCGACCTTCGCTGATATCGCGGCGAACGCTTCCTGCCATGTCGCCGGCTTGAGCTGGCCGTTCTCGCGGACATAGGGCCGGTCGAGGCGCTGGGTGCGCAGGCCATCGACGATGTGGCGGGTCTTGTCGGAGATCCATTCCTCGTTCACGGCCTCGTTGATACGCGGCAGGATGCGCATCACCTCGCGACCGCGGGTATCGACGCGGATCGCGGAACCCACGCCGTCCATGACGTCGACCGACTGGGTCTTGCCGAGCTCCCAGGGCCGCGCCGCGAAGGCATAGGGCTTCGAGGTCAGCGCGCCCACCGGGCAGATGTCGACGAGGTTGCCCTGCAGCTCCGAGGTCAGCGCGGACTCCAGATAGGTCGTGATCTCCATGTCCTCGCCGCGGCCGGTCGCGCCCATTTCCGGCGCGCCGCAGACTTCGGCGGAGAAGCGGACGCAGCGCGTGCACTGAATGCAGCGGTTCATCGAGGTCTTGACCAGCGCGCCGAGATACTTGTCCTCGACCGCGCGCTTGTTCTCGGCGAAGCGGCTGGTGTCGACGCCGTAGCCCATCGCCTGGTCCTGCAGGTCGCACTCGCCGCCCTGGTCGCAGATCGGGCAGTCCAGCGGATGGTTGATCAGCAAGAACTCCATCACGCCTTCGCGCGCCTTCTTCACCATCGGCGAACGGGTGGAGATCTCCGGCGGCTCGCCCTTCGGGCCCGGACGGCAGTCGCGCACGCCCCATGCGCAGCTTGCTACCGGCTTCGGGCCGCCCTTCACCTCGACGAGGCACATCCGGCAATTGCCGGCGATCGACAGCCGCTCATGGTAGCAAAAGCGCGGGATCTCGGCGCCGGCCGCCTCGCACGCCTGCAGCAGCGTGTACTCCGGCGGCACATCGATCTCTTTGCCGTCGATGATGATCTTGGTCATTGCTCTACTCCGCCGCGACCATGTTCACGGGATCGCGGACGCCGATATCGTCGATATCGGCCTTGTGTGAATACTGGTCGATGCGCTCTTCGATCTCGTGCCGGAAATGCGCGATCAGGCCCTGGATCGGCCAGGCTGCGGCGTCGCCGAGCGCGCAGATGGTGTGGCCCTCGACCTGCTTGGTCACTTCCAGCAGCATGTCGATCTCGCGCTTGTGGGCGCGGCCCTCGGCCATGCGCGTCAGCACGCGCCACATCCAGCCGGTGCCTTCGCGGCACGGCGTGCACTGGCCGCAGCTCTCGTGCTTGTAGAAGTAGGAAATGCGGGCGATGGCGCGGATCAGGTCGGTCGACTTGTCCATCACGATCACGGCCGCGGTGCCGAGGCCGGAGCGCAGCTTGCTCAAGCTGTCGAAATCCATCGGCGTGTCGATGATCTGCTCAGCCGGCACCATGCGCACCGACGAACCGCCGGGGATCACCGCCTTCAGATTGCTCCAGCCGCCGCGGATGCCGCCGCAGTGCTTTTCGATCAGCTCGCGGAACGGGATCCCCATCGCCTCTTCGACGTTGCAGGGACGCTCGACATGGCCGGAGATGCAGAACAGCTTGGTGCCGACATTGTTCGGCCGGCCGATGGCGGCGAACCAGGCGGCGCCGCGGCGCAGGATGTCGGGCGCGACCGCGATCGACTCGACGTTGTTCACGGTGGTCGGGCAGCCATAGAGACCGACATTGGCCGGGAACGGCGGCTTCAGCCGCGGCTGGCCCTTCTTGCCCTCGAGGCTCTCGAGCAGCGCGGTCTCCTCGCCGCAGATATAGGCGCCGGCGCCGTGCGCGACGTAAAGGTCGAACGGCCAGCCGTTGACATTGTCCTTGCCGATCAGCTTGGCGTCATAGGCCTGGTCGATCGCGGCCTGCAGGCGCTCGCGCTCGCGGATGAACTCGCCGCGGACATAGATGTAGCAGGCATGCGCGTTCATCGCGAAGCTCGCGAGCAGGCAGCCTTCGATCAGGAGATGCGGATCGTGCCGCATGATCTCGCGATCCTTGCAGGTGCCGGGCTCGGACTCGTCGGCGTTGACGACGAGGTAGCTCGGCCGACCGTCGGTCGATTCCTTCGGCATGAACGACCATTTCAGGCCGGTCGGGAAGCCCGCACCGCCGCGGCCGCGCAGGCCCGACGCCTTCATCTCGTTGATGATCCAGTCGCGGCCCTTGTCGATGATACCCTTGGTGCCGTCCCAGGCACCGCGACGGCGTGCGCCCTCGAGGCCCCAGTCGTGGAGGCCGTAGAGGTTCTTGAAGATGCGATCCTTGTCGGCGAGCATTCTCAAAACTTTCCGAACATCAACGGTTGGCTTGGGAGTAAGCGAGCCCGGCGGCGCAGCCGCCGAACACCACGGCCCACAACAGGCTGGATTCAAGCGATGCGTTCAATCCGTAGCGCTGCAGCAGGAAGATGAAGCCCGCGGCAACCACGGTGTGCAGGGCGATGTAGCGCCAGTTCTTCATCGCACCGACCCTCCCCGTCCCGGTTGCCTGGATCGTAAGACCGCGCATCAGGTGATCTCCTTCAGCGTGGTCGGACCGCCCACCGGCGCCGAGAGCTGACGGTCGATCTGCGGACCGGGCTTAGGCGGATTGCCGGCGGCAAAGCCGTCGAGCACCTTGCCGAAGCTCTCCTTGGTCAGGTCCTCATAGGTGTCCTTCCAGATCTGCACCATCGGAGCATTCACGCAGGCGCCGAGGCACTCGACCTCCTCCCAGGAGAAGTTGCCGTCCTTCGACAGATGGAAGGGATCGTGATGGATGCGGTGCTGGCACACCTCGATCAGGTCGGCGGCGCCGCGCAGCCGGCACGGAGTCGTGCCGCAGACCTGCACATGCGCCTTCTTGCCGACCGGGGCGAGCTGGAACATCGTGTAGAAGGTCGCGATCTCGAGCACGCGGATGTGGGGCATCTCGAGCAGGTCGGCGACGGCGCGGATCGCCGCTTCCGAGACCCAGCCCTCGTGCTGCTCCTGCACGCGCCACAGGATCGCGATCACGGCCGAGGCCTGGCGGCCCGGCGGATATTTCGTGATCTCCTTCTTCGCCCAGGCGAGATTCTCGTCCGTGAACGTGAAGCTCGCGGGCTGCAATTCCTTCGGGGCAAGACGGCGGACGGACATCGTTCAGTCTCTCATTGCACGCGGCGTGCGGCCTTGGCGTTCAGTGCATCGATCCGGTCTTGCCAGAAGGCGCTTGCGGTGCCGAACACGTTGTAGCCGGTGTTGGTGGAAACCTTGATGCGATCGAGGATCGAGAGCTCGTTCACGGTCTCAAGGCGATTGGTGCTGGGGTCGTAGACGATCAGCGTCAGCGGCGTCTGTTCGAGGATGTAGCGCGACACGGTATGGGCGCGATCGCTGCCGTGCTCCTCGCACAACAACACGCTGTCGGCTTCCATCAGCCGCCGGCCGCCCTTCATGGCGTCGATCTCGACACCCTCGACGTCGAGCTTGACCAGGTACTTGCCCGTCGGCGCAACCTTGCCGTCCGCGATCAGGTCGTCGAGCGCGACGACAGGCACTTGCTCGCCCGTCGCCTGGTCGCCGGCGATGCTGAAGGCCTCGTGCTTGGTGCCCGACAGCCGCGCGGTGCCGCGGGCGGCGCCGATCGCGCACTTCATGGTCTCGAAGCGGTTGCCGTTGACGCGGGCGTTGTTGGCGAGCTTCGGATAGTTCTGCGCCGACGGCTCGATGGCGATCGCCTTGTGGGCGCCGAACGGCCGGCTCGAGACCAAGACCGACCAATAGCCGTAGTTCGCGCCGCAATCGAGCAGCGTGTAGTCGACGTCGGCGGAATCCTCGAACAGCAGCTCGAGCTCGTCCTCATAGGTGTAGTCGCAGTCGAGCAACTTGCTCCAGTAGCCGTCGCCGTACGGGAATTCGAACACGGCGTCGTCGTTGAGCTTCACCGCGATGTCGCGCTCCGGCAGCGTCCTGCGCAGCAGGTTCGCGCAGGCGATGTAGCCCTTGTGCGAAAAATGCGAGGAAATCCTCGCTCCGACCGACAGCGCCAGCGCAGCGGTCCGCTCCCAGGCGTTGGCCCCTTCAAGGGCCCCCGAGGCGCGGTCAAACTGGATGGGCGGCTGCGCCATCACCGATCGACCTCTCCGAACACGATGTCGAGCGAGCCGAGAATTGCCGAGACGTCGGCCAAGAGATGGCCCTTGCAGATGTGGTCCATCGCCTGCAGATGAGCGAAGCCCGGCGCGCGGATCTTGCATTTGTAGGGCTTGTTGGAGCCGTCGGCGACAAGATAGACGCCGAACTCGCCCTTCGGCGCCTCGACCGCGGCATAGACCTCGCCGGCCGGCACGTGCACGCCTTCGGTGTAAAGCTTGAAGTGATGGATCAGCGCTTCCATCGAACGCTTCATCTCGCCGCGGCGCGGCGGCGAGATCTTGTTGTCCTCGACCACGACGGGCCCCTGCCCGTCGGGCGCCTTCAGCTTCTGGATGCACTGCTTCATGATGCGCACGGACTGGCGCATCTCTTCCATGCGGATCAGGTAGCGGTCGTAGCAGTCGCCGTTCTTGCCGATCGGGATGTCGAACTCCATCTCGGCGTAGCACTCATAGGGCTGCGCCTTGCGCAGGTCCCAGGCCGCGCCCGAGCCGCGCACCATGACGCCCGAGAAGCCCCACTCCCAGGCCTCCTTGAGCGGCACCACGCCGATATCGACGTTGCGCTGCTTGAAGATGCGGTTGCCGGTCAGGAGCGTGTCGAGGTCGGCGACCACCTGCAGGAACGGGTCACACCAGGCCTCGATATCGTCGATCAGCTTCGGCGGCAGGTCCTGATGCACGCCGCCGATGCGGAAATAGGCCGCGTGCATGCGCGAGCCGGAGGCGCGCTCGTAGAACACCATCAGCTTCTCGCGCTCTTCGAAGCCCCACAGCGGCGGGGTCAGCGCGCCGACGTCCATCGCCTGCGTGGTGACGTTGAGCAGATGCGACAGGATGCGGCCGATCTCGCAATAGAGCACGCGGATCAACTGCCCGCGGCGCGGCACTTCGATGCCGAGCAGCTTCTCGGCCGCGAGGCAGAACGCATGCTCCTGGTTCATCGGCGCGACGTAGTCGAGCCGGTCGAAATACGGGATCGCCTGCAGATAGGTCTTGTGCTCGATCAGCTTCTCGGTGCCGCGGTGAAGCAGGCCGATATGCGGGTCGACGCGCTCGACCACCTCGCCGTCCAATTCGAGCACGAGACGCAAAACACCGTGGGCGGCCGGGTGCTGCGGTCCAAAGTTGATTGTGAAATTGCGAAGATTCTGCTCGTTCATGGTCAGGCCTTCGGCTCCGCCTTTGCCTTTTCATCGCCCGGCAGCGGATAGTCCGCGCCTTCCCAGGGCGAGAGGAAATCGAACTTGCGGAATTCCTGGTTGAGCCGCACCGGCTCGTACAGCACCCGCTTCTCCTGGTCGTCGTAGCGGACCTCGACGAAGCCGGTGAGCGGGAAATCCTTGCGCAGCGGATGGCCGTCGAAGCCGTAATCGGTCAACAGCCGGCGCATGTCCGGATGGCCGATGAAGATCACGCCGTAGAGGTCGTAGGTCTCGCGCTCGAACCAGTCGGCGCCCGGGAACACGCCGATGATCGACGGCACCTGCGTGGTTTCGTCGGCCTCGGCGCGCAGGCGAATGCGCGTGTTCAGCGTCGGCGACAGCAAATGATAGACCACGTCGAAGCGCTTCTCGCGGCCGGGATAGTCGACCGCGGTGACGTCGGTGAAGTTGACGAACCGGCAGTTGGGGTCGTCACGCAGGAACGTGACCACGTCCACGATCCTCGTCGCGTCGACATCGACCGTCAGTTGGTTGAACGCAACCGAGTGCGCGATGGCGGCGCCCGGAAGCGCGCTCACAATCGTCTGCCCAAGGGCGTCGAGCTTGCCGTCGTCCATGACGTAAAACCTTAGCGTTCGATGGTGCCGATGCGGCGGATCTTCTTCTGCAACAGCAACACGCCGTACAGCAGCGCTTCCGCGGTGGGCGGGCAGCCCGGCACGTAGATGTCGATCGGCACGATGCGGTCGCAACCGCGCACCACCGAGTAGGAATAGTGGTAGTAGCCGCCGCCATTGGCGCAGGAGCCCATCGAGATGACGTAGCGCGGCTCCGGCATCTGGTCGTAGACCTTGCGCAGCGCCGGCGCCATCTTGTTGGTCAGCGTGCCGGCAACGATCATCACGTCGGACTGCCGCGGCGAGGCACGCGGCGCAAAGCCGAAGCGCTCGACGTCGTAGCGCGGCATCGACACCTGCATCATCTCGACCGCGCAGCAGGCGAGACCGAAGGTCATCCACATCAACGAGCCGGTCCGCGCCCAGGTGATGAGGTCGTCGGCCGCGGCGACGAAGAAGCCTTTGTCGGACAGCTCGTGATTGACCTCGAGGAAGAACGGATCGTTCGCCCCGACCGGCTTGCCGGTCGACGGATCGAGGATGCCTTTCGGAGCCTGCGCGATCGCCGGCTGCGAGGGTGCCTGGCTCAATCCCATTCGAGCGCGCCTTTCTTCCATTCATATGCAAACCCGACCGTCAGCACGGCCAGGAACACCATCATCGACCAGAACCCGGTGGCGCCGAGCTTTCCGAACGCCACGGCCCAGGGGAACAGGAACGCGACTTCGAGGTCGAAGATGATGAAGAGGAGCGACACCAGATAGAAGCGGACGTCGAACTTCATGCGGGCGTCGTCAAAAGCGTTGAATCCGCATTCATACGCGGAGAGCTTTTCCGGATCCGGCTGCTGGAACGCGACCAGGAACGGCGCGATCAGGAGCGCCAGACCGATCAGGCTCGCGACCCCGATAAAGACCACAAGTGGGAGATAATTCTGCAGGATGCCGCTCATCGGCGAAGCCTTCTTGCTGCGGTTTCGGACGTGCCGCAGATTCGTTAATTGGAATTGTTCTGAGGCTTTAGCGCAGCGCAACAGAGGGCGCAAGACAAGCAATATTGACGGTTTGCGCCTCCCCCCTGCGAGGTCTATGCCGGGCTCGGCGGTCCGCTCCGGCCTTGTCCGGCCAACGCGGCCATCCCGGATTGGTGCCCCGAGGACGGTCTCCGGTCAGTTCAATTCTTTCTCCGCTGCGAGCATCTCGGCCGCGACCACGGTCAGGCGGTCGATGTGCCCCAGCAGCAGTTCCAGATCCTGCGGGCTCAATTGTTCCAGGAGCCGCCGGTTGCGCTCCTGCGCGCCCGCCACGATGGCGTCGTGTGCGGCGAGCCCGGTCTTGGTCAGGGACACCAGCGTCTCGCGGTTGTCGCGCGGGTTGACCGCCTTGGCGACCAGCTTGCGCGCGACGAGTTCGGCGAGCGCCCGGCTGATCTGGCCCTTGTCCATGCCGACCGCCTCGGCGAGCCGCACCACGCTCATCGGCGGTCGGCGGCCGAGCGAGGCGACCAGCCCGAACTCGACCGAGGACAGTCCGGCGAGGCGCTTGTAGCGCAGGATCGCGCCGCGCTTGAGCAGGTTCGCCAGCACCATCAGCCGCGACGACATCATCGCGGTGATCGGGGCCAGTTCGGCATCCAGAACGGTGTCGGGCTGCGCGGCCTTCGCGGTCTTCGGCTTCTCGGTCATCGGCCAACCTCTGCCAACAAAGGCCGTCCCTGCCAAGCTATTCGATATCGTTGACATTGTCATCGATCTATCGTTGACTCCGGCAATACAAGGCGCGACCGCGGCCCCAAGACGCCGCGGCGGGAGGGAACAGCATGACGATCACCCAGCGGGATCGCGATCTCGGCACGGCCTACGCCATGAAGCCGCCCGCCGGGCGGACCGAGCTCACCTCGGTGGTCCGCGGCACGCCGATGGGCGAGCTGCTGCGCCGTTACTGGCACCCGATCGGACTGGTCAGCGACGCCACCGATATCCCCAGAAAAGTACGCGCGCTCGGCGAAGACCTGATCCTGTTCCGCGACAAGCATGGCCGGGTCGGCCTGCTGCATGCCCGCTGCTGCCACCGCGGCACCACGCTCTACTATGGCAAGGTCGAGGATGACGGCATCCGCTGCTGCTACCACGGATGGAAATTCGACACCGAGGGCCACTGCCTCGAGCAGCCCTGCGAGCCCGAGGGCGGGTTATTCAAGGACAAGGTGCGCCAGCCCTGGTATCCGGTGCAGGAGCGCTACGGCCTGATCTTCGCCTATATGGGCCCGGCCGAGAAGCGGCCGGTGCTGCCGCACTACGAATGCCTGGAGACCATGGACGACGGCGAGTTCGTCGAGGCCGACGATTCCTCGATCGGCGGCGGCGGACCCGCGGTGATCCCGTGCAACTGGCTGCAGCATTTCGAGAACGTGGTCGATCCCTACCACGTGCCGGTGCTGCACGGCTCGTTCAGCGGGCCGCAATTCACCACCATGATGGCCTCGATGCCCGAGGTGAAGTTCGAGATGACGCCGCGCGGCGTCGCGGTGCGCTCGATCCGCAAGCAGGACGACGGCAAGGTGTTTTACCGCGTCACCGAGGCCGCCCTCCCCACGCTCCGCGTCGTGCCCAATCCGCGGGTCGCGCAGTTTGCCCGCGTCGAATCGATCGGTTGGACCTTGCCGATCGACGACACATCGTTCCGCATCTATGTCGCCGGCCGCGTCAGGAACGCGGGCGACATCGGGCGCATGCGCTCGAAGTTCAACGGCAAGTTCTGGTGGGACATGACGGAGGAAGAGCACCAGCAATTCCCCGGCGATTACGAGGCCCAGGTCGGCCAGGGGTCGGTGACGGTTCATTCCGAAGAGCATTTCGGCCAGAGCGACCGCGGCATCCTGATGATCCGCCGCATGCTGAGCGACCAGCTCGAGGCGCTCGCCGCCGGGCGCGACCCGATTGGCGTCTCGTTCGAGGCCGACGCCAAGCCGGTCGAATTCGAAGCGGGGAACTACATCCGCGAGGCCTGACGCCAACGTCGCAGGTCAAAGCAAAACATGGGGGAAGCCATGGTCGACGTCGCGCCTGAGGTGGCCGTGCAAGCCGATGCCGCCGCGAAGCCTTCGACCCGCCGGTATTACGTGCTCGGCCTGCTCACGGTCGTCTATGCGCTGAACTTCCTCGACCGCACCATCTTCAATGTGCTGATCGAGCCGATCAAGAAGGAGTTCACGCTCAGCGACACCACGATGGGCCTGCTCGCGGGCTTTGGCTTCGTGCTGTTCTATTCGGTGCTCGGCATCCCGATCGCGCGGATCGCCGACCGCCTCAACCGTCGCAACATCATCGCCACCGCCTTCGCGTTCTGGAGCGCGATGACCTATCTCTGCGGCATGGCTTCGAGCGTCACCACGCTGGCGCTGGCGCGCATCGGCGTCGGCATCGGCGAATCCGCCGGCACGCCGGCCTCGCAATCGCTGATCGCCGACCTGTTCGACAAGAACGAGCGGCCGCGCGCGCTCGGCATCTACGCGATCGGCACCTATCTCGGCGTCTTCCTCGGCTATTTCATCGGCGGCTATGTCAACCAGCACTATGGCTGGCGCATGGCCTTCTTCAGCGCCGGCCTTCCTGGCATCGCGCTCGCCGCGGTGCTGTGGCTGACGGTATCAGAGCCGAAGCGCGGCGCGATGGCCGAGACCTTCACGCCGGAGCCGATCGGGCCGACGCTGCGCTTCCTCGCCGCGCAGCCGAGCTTCATCATCGTGCTGATCGGCTTTTGCCTGACCACCTACACGAACTACGCGACCGCAGTGTGGATCCCGCCGTTCCTCGCACGCATCCATCATCTGACCAGCGCCGAGATCGGCACCTATGCCGGCACCTTCAAGGGCCTTGCCGGGATGGCCGGCACCCTGATCGGCGGGCTTGTGGTGGCGCGGATCAGCCGCCGCGACGACCGCTGGAAATTGTGGGCGCCCGCGATCATGTCCGGCCTCGCCGGCCCGGTGTTTGCGCTGTGTATGCTGGCGCCGAGCTTCCCGCTGATGGTCGCAACGCTGGCGCTGACCTCGTTCCTGGTCGGCTTCCATCTCGGCCCGATCTTCGCCATCGCGCAGACGGTCGCCAAGCCCAGCATGCGCGCGCTCGCCTCGGCGATCGTACTCCTGACCGCCACCTGCTTCGGCCAGGGTGTCGGCCCGCTCGCGGTCGGCATGATCAACGATGCGTTGAAGGCCGGCTACGGCGCCGACGCAGTGCGTTACTCGCTGCTGTCAGCGGCGGTCACCACCACGCTCGGCGCACTGCTGTTCGTCTGGGCGGCGCGCTCGATCCGATCGGATATCGAGCGGGCGAGCTGAGCCGCCTCCCCGGCTCAGCCGGCCATGAAAGCGAGCAGGTCGGACACGAGGCGCTCGCTGTGGGTTAGCGGGAGCGCGTGCGGCGCGCCCTCATAGACAATCAGCCTGCTGCCCTTGATCAGCTTGGCGGTCTTCGCGCCGCTGAGCGCGAGCGGCGCGCTGGCGTCCTTGTCGCCCTGCACGATCAGCGTCGGACGGTCAATCCCGGCGCATGCGGCGCGGAGATCGGCGAACGAGATGGTCTTGCGGCACGCCAACGCCACCGGCACCGGCACATTCAGCATCATCTCCCTGACCCAGGCCCGCGTGATCTCCGGCGTGTCGGGCATGAAGAATGGCGCCTCGTTCGCCGCCATCCATTTCGGAAAGTCTTGCGCGATGGCCGCATTCTGCGCATCGATCGTGGCCGCCGGAACCGCGTCGGGATTGTCTTCGGTCTTGACCAGGAACGGCGTGGTCGGCGCGACCAGCACCAGCTTCGCAATACGCTCCGAGCCGTGACGCGCGAGATAGTCGACCGCCTCGATCGCCCCCATCGAATAAGCGACGAGTATCACGTCGCGGAGGTCGCGCTGTTCAATCACCGATGCGACATCGTCGGTCAGCGTGTTCAGGTCGTATCCCGTCGCCGGCATGTCGGATCGGCCATGCCCACGCCGGTCGGGCGCGATGCACCGGAAGCCCTTGGCGTTGAGCGCAGCTATATGGCTGCCCCAGGCGATGGAATTGAACGTCCACGCCGACAGGAACAACACCGGCCGGCCGGAGCCCCAGTCCTGAACGAACAGCCTGGTCCCATCCCTGGCGGTCGCAAACGGCGCCCGCCCCGTCGGCTGCGGCGCCGGCGTTTGCGCTCCCGCCGGCGCGGTTGCTGCCAACGCGGTGCCAAGCAACGTCGCTTCGAGAACGGTTCTACGATTCATCGCGCATCTCCCTGCAGATCGATCGGGCAACGTGCTCGCTGCCAACAGATCGATCATCGCAAAGCGACATCGCGCAGGCGATTACGCGGAAGGTAAGCTACCTTTCGGTGAACGGCGCCACCACATCCCTGTAGCGCTTGCTGCCGGCGAGTGTTTCGCCATTGTCCATGCGAACGACAAAGTCCCCTGCCGGACGGTGCTCGACGGCCACGACCAGCGCCAGGTTCACCAGTCGCGCCCGATGCACGCGGACAAGGCCGAACGGCTTGAGGCGATCCTCCTCGCGCGCCAGCGTGCCGCGGATCAGGCGACGCCCGTTGGGAAGGCTGAACTCGACATAATTGCCGGCCGACGTCACGGCCACGATGTCGCGCGGATCGACCCGAAAGCTGGTGGCGCCGTCGCGCAGCCAGAGACTGGGATTGGCGGGGTCGACAGGCGGCTCGGCCGCGGGCGGTGCGAGTACGTGTTCCGGCAGCGCCGGCGCTGTAGGCATCAGCAACACCTTGCGGTCCATCAACCAGATCACCACGGCCACCATCACGGACGAGACAACGTCCTTCTGGAACTCGTGCGGAAACGCCGTCACCCAGTGAAAGGAATAGCTGTCGGCCAGCAGCAGCTTGCGCAACCCGACCATGGTGACGAGATGCGCGAATGCGTAAAGCAGCGTCGCCGCCACCGCCAGCGTGACGGCGATCACACGGCTGCGGCCAACACGCAATTGTGCAATGCCGCTTTGCAGCAGCGGCAGGAACAGGATCCACGCGACGGCGCTCGTCACCTCAAGCAGCACCGGCATGCGAAGTGGCGCGAAGCCTGCGGACAGCTTGAACTCATTCACCGAGGAGAAGACGTTGACCACGCCGCTCGCCACGATCAGCAGCGCCACCCAGCCATAGGCGAGCATCGAGCCGCGCTCGGCCCCGCGGGATCGGATCGCCGTCACACCGCGCCGATTTTCGTCCCCGGAATCGGGTTGCTCGTCCCAACCCCGCTCGACGCGACTGGCGATGACGGGTTCACTGGAATTCTCTGGCTGCGTCGTCGACATGTCGGGATGGAATAGATGCTGCAACTCGTCAGGTCACCTGCCCCTGTGGTCAGGTCGGGAGCCCAATTGCGGTCCGTCACGCAACCCAACCTTTATCACAGGCCAGCGAACGTCGTCCCGCGGGACAGCATGGTGAGCCGTCCGCATTGCGCGATAATCGACGTGCTCACGGACAGGTGACCCGCTGATGAATCGTCGCGACCTCCTGATCGGCGCAGCGCTAATCCCGATGGCGCACTGGATCACGCCGAGACCGGTTGCCGCAGCGCAAGGCGCGAGCAGCTCCTCGCAACTGTTGCGGCGAACACGCCCCTCGGATCCCGAATGGCCGTCGGCTGCCAGCTGGAACCGGCTGAACGATCAAACCGAGGGCCGCCTCATCGCGGTGGAGTCGCCGCTCGTGGCGTGTCGGGACAATCCTTCCGGTGCGGCCTGCCGCGATGTGTTCAAGGGGCTCAAGAACCCCTACTACGTCGGCGACGACGCAGCGCTGACCCAGACCACGGGTTATCTCGACGCCTGGACGTCCGAGCCAAGCGTCTACGCCGTCGCGGCGCGAAAGACCGCCGACGTCGTTGCCGCCGTCAATTTCGCCTGCGACAACAATCTGCGGCTGGTCGTCAGGGGCGGCGGCACTCTTATCTCGGCACGTCGAGTGCACCGGACTCGCTGATGATCTGGACGCGCGCGATGAACGACATCACGCTGCATGACCGCTTCGTCGCGGAAGGCTGCGAAGATCCGCCACAGCCTGCCGTCACCGTCGGCGCCGGCGCGATCTAGATGCGCGTCTACAATGAGGTGACGACCCGAGGTGGCCGCTATGTCCAGGGCGGCGGCTGCGGAACCGTCGGTGTCGCGGGGCTGGTGCAGGGTGGCGGCTTCGGCAGCTATTCGAAGAACTACGGCACCGCCGCGGCGAGCCTGCTGGAAGCCGAAATCGTCACCGCAGACGGCGTCGTGCGGATCGCGAATGCCCGCAGCAATGCCGATCTGTTCTGGGCGTTGCGCGGCGGCGGCGGCGGCACCTTTGGCGTCGTCACCCGCCTGACGTTGCGCACTCACGACCTGCCCGGCGTGTTCGGCTTCGCCTCGATGACGATCCAGGCCGCCTCAAGCGCTTCATTCCGCAAGCTCGTCGGCGCGTTCGTGGATCTCTACGCCGACCGCCTGCATAACCGCCATTGGGGCGAGATCGTTAACATCAAGCCGGGCCACGTGCTCGACATCCAGCTCTCATTCCAGGGCCTCGCCAAACAGCAGGCCTACGAGCTCTGGCAACCCTTCATTCGCTTTATCACCGAGGCGACGGGCGAGTTCACCTTCACCCGTCCGCCATCGATCCGCACCGGTCCGGCGGCGCGCCGCTGGGACGCCGCCTACATCAGGCAGCGCGCGCCGCAGGCGATCCTGTCCGACGATCGTCCCGGCGCGCCGGCAGAGAACGTGTTCTGGGCCGCCAATCTGAGCGAAGCCGGACATTTCATCCACGGGTTTGAATCGCTCTGGCTTCCGGCCTCCCTGCTGCGGGAGGTCGAGCGCCCGCAGCTTGTCGACGCCCTGCTCGCGGCGGCCCGGCATTCGACTGTCGAGCTGCACTTTCAGAAAGGACTGGCCGGTGGATCGGAGGCCGCGATCACCGCCGTGAAGACGACCGCCACGAACCCCGCCGTCATCGACGCTTTCGTGCTTGCAATCATCGCAAGCGAAGGCCCGCCGGCCTATTCCGGCCTGAGCGGCCACGAGCCTGATATGGCCGATGCGCGCAAGAATGCCGCGACGATCGCGAAAGCAGTCGGTGAACTCAGAAAGGTGGCGCCGGATGGCGGCGCCTATCTCGCCGAAAGCAGCTTCTTCGAACCGAATTGGCAGCAGGCCTATTGGGGCGCGAACTACCCACGGCTTCTGGAGACCAAACGGAAGTACGATCCAGCTGGCCTGTTCTTCGTGCGGCACGGCGTCGGCAGCGACGGCTGGAGCGACGACGGATTTACGCGGCTGGCGGCGCAGCAATGAGGAGACCGAAATGACCGAGCAACCGATCCAACCGTCCGCACCATCACAGGCCGCCTTCCTGCTCCGCTTGAATCCGCCGCGGGCCACTTTTCCGGGCGACATGTCGGCCACGGAAGCCGAGCTGATGCAGAAGCACTTCCCCTACTGGGCCGAGCTGCTGGAAGCGAGGACCGCCGTCATCTATGGGCCGGTCAACGACCCCAAGGGCACCTGGGGCGTCGCCATCATTCGCGTTGCCGATCAGGATGCCGCGTGGGCGGTCGCAGCCCACGATCCGGTGATCCAGGCCGGCGCAGGCTTCCGCTACAACGTCTCCGCGATGTCGCAGCTCTTGGTCGGCGCATAGCCCACCCCTGGTCAAAGCCCCGGGAGGCGAAGCCGCAGCTCGGCGCCCGACAGATTGAGGGGCAGCGGCCTCGGCGGTTCGGTTAAACGGAGAACCCGTGGGGTAGGTTTCCGAGGCGTTGACCCGGGCTTGAAATCGAACCCGGCGGCGGTGCGAACTGGTTTACCAAGACACGCGCCAGTGCGGGCGAGAGAGCTCGCGCCAGGCCGCGAGTCTGGAGGTCAAAAGCATTGTTTTGATTGTTGTTTTTCTCCCAGCGCATTCCGGCACCTTGGCCCAGTTTTTCAGCCCGGCCTGCTTGTTTCGCAAGGCGCGGCGAAACCAAAGCGGTCGCTGAATGAAACCATTTTGCGGAACCCACGAAACGATCCGGAAACAGATGGGCCTTACCAGTATCGCCAACAGACGGCGCATAGACGCCCGGAGGCGATCAATGAACCACTCGATCCATTCAGCGGACCGCGCGACCCACCTCAAGATCGTGGTCGTCGCCCTCGTGGCCGGCATCGCGGTTGCAGCTTTCGGCATTTCGGCCCGGAACAATGCGGACTTCACCCAGACCGCCCAGACCAATCACGTGGTGAAGGCCGGCAAGCCGGTCGTGATCACCAGTTCGGAGACCTCGACGGTCCGTTAAGCGTTGTCAGAGGTTGCGCAGACAAAACGGCCGCCGCTTGGCGGCTTTTTTGTTGCCTGAATCCGGAGCCGCCTTCGAAGCCCTCCTTGGGCCGCCGGATTGAAACAGCTGTCCCATTCCGGCGCATGCGCCGAACGCCCGCCGGGAAAGCCGCCTGCTGTGGAGGTCTCGGCCGAGCCATCAGGCCCGTCACCAAAACCGGAAGCCTCCCAAAATCCTGCTCCCGTTACCGGCATTAACCGCGTTGCGCGCGCCTTGCCGGAGCCGGCCACCAAGTCTGCGTCGCGGCACGATCGCTGCCCTTCCAAAGCATCTTTCCCCGCATCCGCCCCGATGCGGCACAGGTCGAGTTTTGGAGGATCGCCATGTCCGTCACCCATCACGCGCCGCCGGCCGCAGGCGTCGCCGACTACATCGCAATCGCCCGACCCGACCACTGGATCAAGCACGTGCTGATCATCCCGGGCACAGCCTTCGCGATGATCATGTCGCAGACCGGGCCGATCGATGTCACGACGCTCGCGGAGCGGCTGATAATCTGCCTGTTCGTGGCGATGGCGCTGTCATCGGCCAACTACACCATCAATGAATGGCTCGACGCGCCGTTCGACGCCATGCATCCGACCAAGCGCGCGCGCCCGGCGGTGCAGACCGCGATGTCGCCGACCATCGTCTTCGCGCAATACGTTCTGCTGACCACGATCGGCATCTGGGCGGCGAACCGGCTCGGCTACGCCTTCGCCACCACCGCGACCGTGTTTGCCGTGTTCGGCGTGATCTACAATGTGCGCCCGATCCGCGCCAAGGACCGCGCCTTCCTCGACGTCATCGTCGAGTCCCTCAACAATCCGCTGCGCTTCCTGTTCGGCTGGTTCGCCGTGGTGCCGGGCATCGCCCCGCCGGTGTCGATCCTGCTCGCCTACTGGTTCGGCGGCGCCTTCCTGATGGCGGCCAAGCGCGTCTCCGAGCATCGCGCCATCGTCGAGGCCGGGGGCACCGCCAACCTTGCCGCCTACCGCCCCTCCTTCGCCGTCTACACCCATTCGAGCCTGGTCACGAGCTGCCTCGTTTACGCCCAGGGCTTTGCCTTCATGATGGCGATCTTCCTGTTGAAGTACCGGATCGAATATCTCGTCGTCATACCGCTGCTGATCGCGCTGTTCGCCTCCTACATGCGGCTTGCGCTGACACCCGACTCCGCCGCGGCACGGCCGGAGGAGCTGATGCGGCAGCCGGCGATGCTGATCGCCGCCGGCGTCACCATGGCGCTGTTCGGCGTGCTCACCTTCGTCGACCTGCCCTGGCTCAACGGCCTGACCAGTTCCGACCTGATCCATCTCAGCGGGATCAGCTGACGATGTCGATCGCCGCGCCGTTCGAAACCCCGAAAGCCAATCTCGGCGTCGTCGCCGCGGCCCTGCTGTTCGCAGGGCTTGTCGTGCTTCTGGATGGCCCGATCTGGCTGGTGAAGCTGGTGCCGACCCAGGACGGTCCGGTGCATCTCGCGCAGGCCGATCTGATCGCCCGCTTCGGCTGGGGCGGCGCGCTGCAGGAGCCGGCGGCCTCGTTCTACCAGTGGAATTCGCGGATCGAGCCGAACTCGGCGATCTATCTCCTGCTTGCCGGACTGATCCGCCTCACCGGCGACGCGCTGTTCGCCAATAACCTGTTCCTCAGCTTCTACGGCTTGCTCTGGGTCGCGGCGGCCTATGCGATCAGCCGCGCCGAGACCGAACGACCGCTGCTGCCAATGCTTATGCTGCTGCCGATCGCCTTCGGCGTCTTCATCCATTGGGGCTTCTACAACTTCGCGCTCGGCGTGCCGCTCTTCCTGCTGTTCGCAAGCTTCTGGCGCGGCCTGAACGGACGGCGCGACGCGCTCGCCTTCGTCGCGACCGCGCTGTGCCTCGGCGCGCTCTATCTCACCCACATCACCTCGGTCGTCGCCGCCTGCCTCCTGCTCGCCGCCGACGGCATCGCGCGCGCCGTCGACACGTTCGAGCGCACGGGCACCAAAGCGGCCGCGCGCCGGCTTCTGGTCGACGGGGCATGGGCGGCGTTCGCGGCGTTGCCGATCCTGCTTCTGATCGCAAGCTTCCTGCTCGCCTACCAGAACATCCCCGGCGAGACGACCAGCGACGAAGGCGGCCTCACCCAGATCATCCGCCGCATCGTGGCAGCAACCTATCTCTTCACCTTCTCCTGGTGGGAGGTGATGGCGCTCGTGCCGCTGTTCGGTGCGCTGGTGGTGGCGGGCCTTGCCGCACTGCGCCGCTTCCGCTCCGGCGACCTGCTGTGGCCGGCCTTCTTCGTGCTCGTGGTGGCGCTCTCGCTGCTCAACCTCAAGACCGGCGCGGCGCTGCTGTCGGAGCGGCTGGCCCCCTATAGCGGTATTGCGATCGTGCTCGCGATCGCAAGCCGGCAGCCGGCCCGGGCGGTCACTCGCTTGCTGTGCGTCGCTGCGCTCTCCGGCCTCATCGGGCAGACCGCGGTCCGCGCCATCGCCTATCTGAGCTGGGCGCCGACGCTCGAGTGCGAACTCGCCGCCGGCCACGACAATCCCGGCCAGACCTTTGCCAGTGCCGATTTGATCGCGCAGCGCGACAGCCACCTGTTCGCCTGGCGCATCCGCCCGACGCTACACGCCGCGCAGACCGCGGCGCTCGCAAGCCATGGCGTCGGCCTGTCCTCGCCGCTGCCATCGACGCGCTATTTCGGTTACTTCCCGCTGCAATATGTCGAGGCACGCGATTTCATGCGCGCCACGCCGGATTGGCAGGACGCGCCCGACGTGGCGTCGGTCGCCAAATTCCGCGCGCGCAACCGTGGCGCCCCACAGGTTCTGATCGTCTCGGCGTCCGATGAGGACGGCAGCGCATTCGCGAGCAGGTTCGGCTATGGCGATTGCAGGACGACCGAGACCGGCGCCCGCGCGATCAACGTGTGCAAGGTTTCGACCCAGCTGAGTGCGGCCGATGACTGAGCTCGACATCGACACCGATTCCTATCGCCGCCTGAGCAAGGCAGCCTCCGTATTCAACTTGCCCATGACAGTGCCGTTGGTGCTCGACCTCGACGGCACGCTGATCCGCGGCGACATGCTCTACAAGAGCTTCTTCTCGATTCTGCGCCGCAATCCGCTGATCGTGTTCTCCTGCGCTGCCTGGCTGCTGCGCGGCCGCGCCGCGCTGAAGCGCCAGCTCGCGCTGCGCCATCGCATCGACTGGGACGGATTGGAATTCCACCGCGACGTCGTGGCGCTGGCGGAGCGGGAACGGGCCGCGGGCCGCCGCGTGGTGCTGGCGACCGCGGCCGACGCCGTGCTCGCGGGCCAGGTCGCGGCACTGGTGCCCTCGATCGAGCAAGTGTTCGCCTCCGACGGCGAACACAATCTCAAGGGTTCGAACAAGGCCGCACTGTTGCGCCGGACCTTCCCGCAAGGCTTCATCTATGCCGGCGACAGAAAGTCCGACCTCGCCGTCTGGACGCACGCCGCCGGCGTCATGACCGTCAATGCCGATGTCGCCGTGCGCAACGCGGCGCGGGCGCTCGGAAAGCCGATCTTGCACCTGCCGGGCCGCGCCGGCTGAGCTGCAAGCTTAATGAACGACTAACGCGGCCGTTCGATTGCAAGCAACTCCGCGACCCCAGTTTTAAAAATTGTTCCCTAGGGTCGACGTCAACGGGGGCGCAGGCCACAATGAATTTGCAACAGCAAACAGTGACGTCGGGCTTCAAGATCATCTGCACCGATTGCGGCAGCCTGTCGATCAAGGCCACCGATCCCATGCATGCATCCGACGACACGATCATCGAATGCCGCCGCTGCAGCGCAGTGCGCGGCACGATGGCCGATCTGCAGACCCTGGCCCGCCGCGGCCGCGACCTCTTCGAATTCTAACCCGCCAGATCCGATGCTGTCAGACCCGAAAGCCGCCATGCCCACCGACGTTCCGATGGATACCGTCTGGTCGATCCTCGAGGCTGCCAACGAGCTGGGCGACGCCCAGACGGTCGAGGCCTGCCGCCGCGTCATCGACGCAAATTTGCTCGGTGGAACTCCAAGCCAGGCCGATCTGAACGCGATCGCGGCATTCTTTGCGTGAGGATGCGGTCGGCGCCGGAAGCGGCGCGACAAGGCCAGCTAAGCCATTGAAATGAATGGCGCGAGAGACGGGACTCGAACCCGCGGCCTCCGCCGTGACAGGGCGGCGCTCTAACCAACTGAGCTACTCCCGCGGATGCCGATCAGGACTGATCCGCGCAGGACCGAGGGCATAAAGGCCTGCATCCGGTTAGTCAAGGACGTTGCAGAAATCCGCACAGGACGGGCGTTTTTGCGCTCCCGATGCAAATTATGGCCTGTTTTCAGGCGAAACAGCGTAGTCAGCAAAGCCCCGAATCAAATAAGCCCTGATACGTCTTGGTTTCCTGACGCCCGCTCGGCGCCGAGCCTGTCAAGACCGGCGGGTTCAGGACTCTTCTGGACGCGTTTTCCCGACGCGAACCGGCACGCCCTTCGCGCGAAAACGCCTTCCCCGCCATTTTGCAACGAGGAGTGCCCCTATGGCGAAGAAAGCAGCGACCCCGGCGACGATCACGCTGAAGCACCTGGCGGCAGCCATCGCCGAGGACCAGGAACTCTCCAAGAAGCAGGCCGAGGCGATCCTGACCGACATGGTCACCCGGATCACCAAGCACCTGAAGAAGGGCGAGCGCATCCGCATCGTCGGGCTTGGCATCCTCCAGGTCCGCAAGCGCGCCGCCCGCATGGGCCGTAACCCCGCCACCGGCGAACAGATCCATATCAAGGCCAGCAAGAAGGTCGCCTTCCGCGCCGCCAAGGAGCTCAAGGAAGCCGTCTAGCCCGACGCTCTCTCGCGATTGAAGCGCCATTCCGGCCCGCGCAGCGCGGCCCCGGAATGGCGCTTTTCTGTTATAGAGCCTGCCTGATCCCGTTCTCCATCCTGCGCGGTTTTCATGCTGGCACCGGCTCTCGACTTCAAGCACACCGTCACCGAGCGCTTCCTGCGCTATGTCGTGATCGACACCCAGTCCGATCCCGATTCTCCGACCTGCCCCTCGACCGAGAAGCAGAAGAACCTCGGCCGCCTGCTGGTCGCCGAGCTGCAGGAGATGGGCATTGCGGACGCCCATCTCGACGAGCACGGCTACGTCTACGCGACGATCCCGGCCAACACCGACAAGAAGGTGCCGGTGATCTGCTTCTGCTCGCACATGGACACCTCGCCCGATTGCACCGGCAAGGACGTCAAGCCGCAGATCGTGAAAGACTATCGCGGCGGCGACATCGTGCTGCCGGGCGATTCCGCGCAGGTGATCCGCGCAGCCGAGCACGAGGCTCTCGCCGGGCAGATCGGCCATGACATCATCACGACCGACGGCACGACGCTGCTCGGGGCCGACAACAAGGCGGGGCTCGCCGAGATCATGGATGCCGCGCATTTCCTGATCAGCAATCCGCAGCTGAAGCACGGCGCGATCAGGATCCTGTTCACGCCGGACGAGGAGATCGGCCGCGGCGTCGACAAAGTCGACATCAAGAAGCTCGGCGCCGAGTTCGGCTACACGATGGACGGCGAGAGCGCGGGCCATATCGAGGACGAGACCTTCTCCGCCGACGGTGCCAGCATCATCATCGAAGGCGTCGCCACCCATCCGGGCTTTGCCAAGGGCAAGATGGAGCACGCGATCAAGATCGCCGCCGCAATCGTCGACCGCCTGCCGAAGGATACCTGTTCGCCGGAGACCACCGAAGGCAAGGAAGGCTTCCTGCACCCGGTCGCGATCTCGGGCACGCTGGAGAAGGCGCGGATCGACTTCATCGTGCGCGACTTCACCGACGACGGGTTGAAGCAGAAGGAAGCCCTGCTCGAAGGCATCGTGAACGACGTCATGAAGGGCTATCCGCGCTCGACCTTGCGCATGGACGTCAAGCCGCAATACCGCAACATGAAGCAGGTGATCGACCGCCACCCGGAAACCGTCGCTTACGCGATCGAGGCGATCAAGCGCGCGGGGCTGACGCCGGTGAAGACCTCGATCCGCGGCGGCACCGACGGCTCGCGCCTCTCCTTCATGGGCCTGCCCTGCCCCAACATTTTCGCCGGCGAGCACGCCTTCCACTCGCGGCTCGAATGGGTCAGCCGCCAGGATATGGAAAAGGCGGTGCAGACCATCGTGCATCTCGCGATGATTTGGGAAGAGCGGGCGTAGCGTCGCCGCAACTCTCTCCCTGTCATTGCGAGCCAACGGGTCGCGCGAATGCGCGCCCGATGACAGGCTCCGCGAAGCAATCCATACCTCGACTCGGGGATAGATGGATTGCTTCCGCCTTCGCCGAGGCTTCGGCGGACAAGTCGTCGCTTCGCTCCTCGCAATGACGATGGGTTGGGCGCGCTATCCGCTAAGCCCGCGCCGTCACGATCCAGATCGCGGCCGGCAGCAGCACGGAATCGCCTTTCGCGAACTGCGCCAGCGCCTCACGAATCGAGATGGCCGCGGCGGCGCGCACGTCGTCGGGATGTCCTTCCAGCGCGCGGCTGGCCGGGCCGATCTCGAGCGCGGCCTGGATCGCGGCGTCCATGCCGCGCCCGATCGCGAGGTCGAGTTCGAGCCGGTGCGGCTCCATCGCGATGCCGGAAAAGCCGGCTTCGCCCAGGATCCGCTTCACGCGCGCTTCGGATGCGAAAGAAAACGGACCGGGGTCCTCCGGGCCGAGCTGCGGCAGCTTCGGCACGTGCTTGTAGACCGCCTGCAGCGGCGCGACGAAGAAGGGATTTTCACGCGGCTCCTGCCAGCAGGCGAAGGCGAGCCGTCCGGACGGCTTCAGCGCCTTGTGCATGTTGGCAAACGACAGCGCGGGCTCGGCAAAGAACATCACGCCAAAGCGCGAGGCGAGCAGATCGAAGCTTGCCGGGTCGAACGGATAAACAGTCGCGTCCGCCAGCGCATAGTCGACCGGCACGTCCTTCGGCGTGGCCTGCCGCGCCCGCTCCAGC
The DNA here is from genome assembly GCF_042430365.1 of Bradyrhizobium erythrophlei. Classification (GTDB taxonomy): domain Bacteria; phylum Pseudomonadota; class Alphaproteobacteria; order Rhizobiales; family Xanthobacteraceae; genus Bradyrhizobium; species Bradyrhizobium erythrophlei. The sequence continues at coordinate 87,755 of NZ_JBHMET010000229.1, read as the reverse complement.
ATCGGGCCGGAGACGTCGATGCCGAACACATGGCCTGACGGCCCGACCTTTTGCGCGAAAGCGATCGTGCTCGCTCCGCTGCCGCAACCGACGTCGAGGATGCGCTCGGCGGGCTTCGGCAGTGCGCGGTCGAGCAGGATGTCCAGGATCGGCCTGAGCAGGATGTCCTGCACCGCCTGACGATCGGCCCAGCGCTGGCCGCCCGGTCCGTTCCAATAGGCAATCTGGTCGGCGTTTTGCGCGTGGCCCTGCGAGGCGTCCATCGAGCGTTCGTCCTTGCTAATTCGTGGTGCCGCCGGTCTTGGCCTTGGACGACTGCTTCACCGCCGGCTTGGCCGGCGCAGCCGATTTCTTCGCGTCGTCGCCGCGGGCGATGCCCCAGGGATCAGCCGGCTTCTGGTCCGGAACGTTGCTGAGCGAACGCTGGTAGGCGCGCTCGGCACGCCTGTCCTCGGCCTTCTGCGTTTCCGTCTTCTCCTTGTCCTCTTCGCGATACCCTTTGACATGGTCCTGCGCCAGGACAGGACGGGCGATCAGGGTGGATCCAGCGACCACGGCACACATGAAGGCGACGGCGACTTTGCGCATTGAGAGGCTCCCGGTTCTGCGGCGAGAATAGCATCGCACCTGCGGCGGTACCAAGGCTGTGCGCCGTGACGAAAACATGACGGGGGGACAGGACATGATCAGTCCGCGTTCGAGCTTCGGCGAGACAGCCTTCGCCCTGCGCACTGCACGTGTGGCACGGGTGCCGCGAAGGCTGGCTTGCCCAGCCGTAGCCCGCAGGGCGAAGGCTGGTGGGCGGCGAGAGGTTCGAACTCCCGACGCTCTCGGTGTAAACGAGCGCCAAAGGTTCCATAGCCCGAAAAATCAATGCGTTATCCGTCGTCCTGTTCACCGCGTTTGCGCCCTTTAGGGCTAGTTCGGAATTGCAATTGTCACGGGCATTCTCAATTTTACTATATCGATAGTCGTGCGGATTGGCCGATGCCACATCAAGCCCGACCAGGCATCGCGCGATCAGGGATCGCCGCTCCAGCCCCGAGCGACGATCCCGCCCAGACGAGAGTGCGATGGAACTGGCTCGCGCCAGCAGTTGCGGAATGGGCCGTCCGGTGATCGCCCGGGCGGCGTGTTCGTGCTGTGGTGTCCCTCCTCGGCTTGGATGCAGGGGCGAGGAAATGGCGGGCACGGGCTGGCACCGGCAGTTTGATGACCCGATAGAGTTGCCGGACGGGCAATCGATCGAGATTGTGAAATAGCCCATTGCAGACTGCCCCACCGCTCAGCAACACTGCACGCTTATTTCAGACGTTCATTTTTTGGGGCGAGAGATGATCGCTCGATTGTTTGCATTTGCCGAAATACTGTTGTGGGCGGCCGCGGCCGCTATCTGGTTGATGCTACTTCCTCGTTTTGTCCGTGAATGGATTCAATCACTTTCGAGGACGATTCGTTGGCTGAAGGCGAAACGACAGGCCCGCCGAAATCGGGCGCTGAACCAGCACAAGGTTCGCGAGTTTAATCCGAACCGCAAAGACCCCCATTGGGGCGGGCACAGCTGAAGAGAGACCAATGACAGTCTTCGTCTACGTCAACACAGCCGGGCAGGCTCTCGCGACCGAAGGCAATCAAAAAACGCCTCGAGACTCTGCTCGACTTCTTCGGGCCTCAAGGTCGTCGGCGAATTGAACGGTTCATTGCAGCGCGAGTATGCCGAGCAACGGGATTCTCTTTCTGCTGCCCGACGAGAGGTTGAAGACCTTGCGGCGGCAATCAACCACACCTTGAGGGACAAGGTTGGGGGCGCGATCCAGCAATTCCGCCCGGTGTTGCCCGACGTGCCTGAAGCGCGTGACCGATGGCTGACGAGAAAGGAGGCCGCGCATCTGATCTGGACTGCATGGCGGGCTCGCAAGCGCAATCGTGGCGGCGGCGAAGGTCCGTATACGAGCAAGCATCTGGCGCGGTTTGTCTTGGTCGCGCAGGCAATCGGACGCGGCTACGTCGACCTTGAGTGCGGCGTGTTTCACCGGCGAGGCAGCCTTCGCGCTGCGCGATCGCGAGCAAGCGGCTGTTGCGCCGCGATGGCTGGCTTGCCCAGCCGTAGCCCGCAGGGCGAAGGCTGGTGGGCGGCGAGAGATTCGAACTCCCGACCCTCTCGGTGTAAACGAGATGCTCTAACCAGCTGAGCTAGCCGCCCTTGACCTGCGCCTCTTTAGCCTCGCATGCCCCTTTGGTGCAAGGTCGCAGGCCTAATCCATCGGACGGCCCGGCAAACCCTTGAGATCGTTGATCCAGGGCGCGGCCGAGCGGCACCAGATCTGGCGTCGCGGCGTCAATTGGCCGCGCTGGCGGATGCTGCCCCAGCGGATGCCAAAGTCGTCGAAGCCGTCCCCCTCGCCGCTCGTGAACAGCGGGGAACCGCACTCGCCGCAGAAATGCTGGAAACGGGTCCGGCCATTGTCGCCCCGCTTTCCGTAGATCCTTGGCGCCTGCCCGGTCAGCCGCACCTGCTCGGCGGCGCAGATCACGGTCACGCGGTACGGCGATCCGGTCAGCATCTGGCAATCCGTGCAGTGACAGATCGACACGCGCTCGGGATCGATCTCGGCCTGATAGCTCACGGCCCCGCAATGACATCGCCCGTCGATCTGCATTGCGCGCTCCTCGATCCCGTCATGCAAAACAAAAACGGCGCCCGAAGGCGCCGTTTTATCATGTTCGATCGGAAACCGCTCAGTGTGCCGTCAGGCCGCTGGAAGCTTCGTCCGAAGCATCGGGTTTGACGTCGACCTTGGTCTCCTCTTCCCAGACGATCGGCGTCGGCACGCGGGTCAGCGCCTTGGCGACGACCTCATCCAGCCGCGAGACCGGGATGATGTCCATGCCGCCCTTGATCGCATCGGAAATCTCCGTGAGATCCTTGGCGTTGTCCTCGGGGATCAGCACCGTCTTGATTCCGCCGCGCGCGGCAGCCAAGAGCTTCTCCTTCAGACCGCCGATCGGCAGCACGCGACCGCGCAGCGTGATCTCGCCGGTCATTGCGACATCATGCCGGACCGGGATGCCGGTCATGGTCGAGATGATCGCGGTGGCCATGGCGACGCCAGCCGACGGACCGTCCTTCGGGGTTGCGCCCTCCGGCACGTGCACGTGGATGTCGCGGCGGTCGAAAAGCGGCGGTTCGATGCCGTAGACGATCGCGCGCGAGCGGACGTAGGACGCCGCCGCCGAGATCGATTCCTTCATCACGTCGCGCAGATTGCCCGTGACCGTCATCTTGCCCTTGCCGGGCATCATGACGCCTTCGATGGTCAGCAGCTCGCCGCCAACGTCGGTCCAGGCCAAGCCTGTGACGATACCGACCTGGTCCTCGTCGTCGATCTCGCCGAAGCGGTACTTCGGAACGCCGAGGAACTCTTCGATGTTCTTCTCGGTGACCTTGACCGACTTCTTCTTGGAGATCATCAGCTCCTTCACCGCCTTGCGGGCGAGTGTCGAGAGCTCACGCTCCAGGTTACGCACGCCCGCCTCGCGGGTGTAGCGGCGGATCATCAGCAGAAGCGCATCGTCGTCGATCGACCATTCCTTGGAATCCAGGCCGTGCTTGGAGAGTGCGCTCGGGATCAGATGCTTGCGCGCGATCTCGACCTTCTCGTTCTCGGTGTAGCCGGCGATCCGGATGATCTCCATGCGGTCCATCAGCGGGCCCGGAATATTCAGCGTATTCGCGGTCGTGATGAACATCACGTTCGACAGGTCGTAATCGACCTCCAGATAGTGGTCGTTGAAAGTCGAGTTCTGCTCGGGGTCCAGCACCTCAAGCAGCGCCGACGACGGATCGCCGCGGAAATCGGCACCCATCTTGTCGATCTCGTCCAGCAGGAACAGTGGATTCGAGGTCTTCGCCTTCCGCATCGACTGGATGATCTTGCCGGGCATCGAGCCGATATAGGTGCGGCGGTGACCGCGGATCTCGGCCTCGTCACGCACGCCGCCGAGCGAGACGCGCACGAATTCGCGCCCCGTCGCCTTGGCGATCGACTTGCCGAGCGAGGTCTTGCCGACGCCGGGAGGCCCGACGAGGCACAGGATCGGTCCGGTCAGCTTGTTGGCGCGCGACTGCACCGCCAGATACTCGACGATGCGGTCCTTGACCTTCTCGAGCCCGTAGTGGTCGGAGTCCAGCACCGCCTGCGCGGCCTCGAGGTCCTTCTTGACCTTGGACTTCTTGCCCCACGGGATCGACAGCAGCCAATCCAGATAGTTGCGCACGACGGTCGCTTCCGCGGACATCGGCGACATCTGGCGCAGCTTCTTCAGCTCGTGCTGCGCCTTCTCGCGCGCTTCCTTGGAAAGCTTGGTCTTGGAGATTTTCTCTTCCAGATCGGCGAGCTCGTCACGACCTTCGTCGTCGCCGAGCTCCTTCTGGATCGCCTTCATCTGCTCGTTCAGGTAATACTCGCGCTGGGTCTTCTCCATCTGGCGCTTGACGCGCGAGCGGATGCGCTTCTCGACCTGCAGCACCGAGATCTCGCTCTCCATCAGGCCCAGCACCTTCTCCAGGCGCTGCGTGACGGACAACGTCTCCAGGATGCTCTGCCGATCCGCGATCTTCACCGCGAGGTGCGAGGCAACGGTATCGCCGAGCTTGGCGAAATCGGTGATCGCCTGAACCACGCCGACGACTTCGGCGGAGATCTTCTTGTTCAGCTTCACATAGCTTTCGAAGTCGGACACGACCGAACGCGCCAGCGCCTCGGCCTCGACTGAGTCGGCGTCGGTATCGGCGAGCGCGACCGCGGTCGCCTCGTAATACTCGCTGCGGTCGGAATACTTCTGGACGCGCGCGCGCTCGAGGCCTTCGACCAGCACCTTCACGGTGCCGTCGGGCAGCTTCAGGAGCTGCAACACGCTCGCCAGCGTCCCGGTCTCGTAAATCGCTTCGGGCGCCGGATCGTCATCGGACGCGTTCTTCTGCGTCGCGAGCATGATCAGCGCGTCGTTCTTCATGACCTCTTCGAGCGCGCGGATCGATTTCTCGCGGCCGACGAACAGAGGCACGATCATGTGCGGGAAGACGACGATGTCGCGGAGCGGCAGCACCGGATAGGAGTGGCTTTCGCCGTGAATGATAGTTGGCCGGGGTTTGGTAGTCGTCATGGCCTATTCCTCTTGTTTTGCCCCCTTGCTCGCAGCCCGCCTGCTTGCGCAACCGCCACAAGGTGCCTTGGTGATCCGGAATCTCAGATTGCCGTCAGCAGCCGCTTATTCCGCATCGTGAAGCGACGAATCTCAACGTATGAGCCCCGTCACCGATAGCATTAGGTGGCTATCGTGCACATGGGAGTCAAGTACGGAGAAATGCCCGTAAATTCAGGCTAAACAGTGCGTTGCTGCTATGCCGCAACGGCCGCCGGAACGTCCGGCAGCCGTGCATTTTTGGCAGGTCAGAAGGCGCGCGCCTCAGGCGCTCGCGTTCTCCACCGCGCGGTCGGAACGATCCGCGTAGATGTAGAGCGGACGGGCCGTTCCCTCGACCACTTCGCGCGAGATCACGACTTCCTCGACGCCTTCGAGGCCCGGGAGATCGAACATGGTCTCAAGCAGGATGCTCTCCAGGATCGAGCGCAGGCCGCGCGCGCCGGTCTTGCGCTCGATCGCCTTGCGGGCGACCGCGCCAAGCGCCTCGTCGGCGAAGGTCAGCTCGATATTCTCCATCTCGAACAGCCGCTGGTATTGCTTCACCAGCGCGTTCTTCGGATCGGTCAGGATCTTCTTCAGCGAGGTCTCGTCGAGGTCTTCCAGGGTCGCGACCACAGGCAGACGGCCGACGAATTCCGGGATCAGGCCGTACTTCAAGAGATCCTCGGGCTCGACGTGGCGGAATATCTCGCCGGTACGCCGATCCTCCGGCGCGAGCACCTGCGCCGCGAAGCCGATCGAGGTCGACCGGCCGCGGGCCGAGATGATCTTCTCGAGGCCGGAGAAGGCACCACCGCAGATGAACAGGATGTTCGTTGTGTCGACCTGCAGGAACTCCTGCTGCGGGTGCTTGCGGCCGCCCTGCGGGGGAACCGACGCCACCGTGCCTTCCATGATCTTCAACAGCGCCTGCTGGACGCCCTCGCCCGACACGTCGCGGGTGATCGAGGGATTGTCCGACTTGCGGCTGATCTTGTCGATTTCGTCGATGTAGACGATGCCGCGCTGGGCGCGCTCGACGTTGTAGTCGGCGGACTGCAAGAGCTTCAGAATGATGTTCTCGACGTCCTCGCCGACATAGCCGGCCTCGGTCAGCGTCGTCGCGTCGGCCATGGTGAAGGGCACGTCCAGGATGCGGGCGAGCGTCTGCGCGAGCAGCGTCTTGCCCGAGCCGGTCGGACCGATCAGCAGGATGTTCGACTTCGCGAGCTCGACGTCGTTGTGCTTGGTCTGGTGGTTGAGCCGCTTGTAGTGATTGTGGACAGCGACAGACAGCACCTTCTTGGCATGGCTCTGGCCGATCACGTAGTCGTCCAGCACCTTGCAGATTTCCTTCGGCGTCGGAATGCCGTCGCGCGACTTCACCAGCGAGGACTTGTTCTCCTCGCGGATGATGTCCATGCAGAGTTCAACGCATTCGTCGCAGATGAAGACGGTCGGTCCTGCAATCAGTTTGCGGACTTCATGCTGGCTCTTGCCGCAGAACGAGCAATACAGTGTGTTCTTGGAGTCGCTCGTGCCGACCTTACTCATTCATTATCTCCGTCCGCCGTTCGATCCCTTGCTCGATCGACCCATCCCGGCACTCGACCAGTGCTCATGGGTAGATAGAGCAAATTCCGTACCAAAAAAGACCCTACGCAATACAGACCGTGCGAATCACGGTTTATTCGAATCCCCCGCGATCATAGCCGATACGTCACAGCCAACCATGCTGGCACCCGACTATCAAGAATTCGCTAATCGGGCGGGAAGCTCAACACCGTGACAATACCGTGATTTCCCACGATCGCACGTGGAATACGCGCCGAAATCCTCGAATCGTTGCGCCTTTGCCACGCGGCCGATGAGCACGAAAGCGGAACTCTCTGCCTGCGCACGGGCACAGGCAGCCGTCCCGCGGCCCTGCTTGCCTGACAAGTGGGGCAGCGGCGTGGAGATCACGCCGACGCCGCCGGGACCCTGCCCTTAAGGATTACGCCGCTTTCGCCGCGGCCGGATCCTCGGGGCGCTTGTCGATGACCTTGTCGACGAGGCCGAACGCCTTGGCGTCGTCGGCGGTGAGGAACTTGTCGCGCTCCAGCGCATCCTCGATCGCCTTGTAGGTCTGGCCGGTGTGCTTCACGTAGATTTCGTTCAGCCGCTTCTTGAGATTCAGGATCTCCTGCGCGTGCAGCATGATGTCGGTGGCCTGGCCCTGGAAGCCGCCCGACGGCTGGTGGACCATGATGCGCGAATTCGGCAGCGTGAAGCGCATGTCCTTCTCGCCGGCCGCCAGCAACAGCGAACCCATCGAGGCCGCCTGCCCGGTGCACAGCGTCGAGACCGGCGGACGGATGAACTGCATGGTGTCGTAGATCGCAAGCCCCGACGTCACCACGCCGCCCGGCGAGTTGATGTACATCGAGATTTCCTTCTTCGGATTCTCGGCCTCGAGGAACAGGAGCTGCGCGACGATCAGCGTGGACATGGCGTCTTCGACCGGACCGGTGACGAAGATGATGCGCTCCTTCAGGAGGCGCGAGAAAATGTCGTAGGCGCGCTCGCCGCGATTGGTCTGCTCGACCACCATCGGCACGAGCTGCATGTAGGTTTCAACGGGATCGCGCATGAGAAAACCCAGGGGTTAGGGGTGGTGCAGAACGTCTCGGTTCAAGACCTTGGCTTAACCAAGATATAGGCCAATTTCCGGCCGACAAGACCGGGACTAGCCACTTGGGCAGGTCGAAGTTCAAGCTGATTCGACAGCGCCCGCCTAGCGACGGACGACCGTCGCAGGCGGGCTTTCTCAGTTCATCATTAACGCGAGGTGCCGCAATCAAGCGGCAGTTTTCTCGCCGTCTTCATCCTTGAACAGCTCTTCCTTGGTGACCTTCTTCTCGGTCACGTTGGCGAGCTCGAGGATGAAGTCGACCACCTTGTCCTCGTAGATCGGGGCGCGCAGCTGGGCCAGCGCCTGAGCATTGTTGCGGTAGTAGTCCCAGACTTCCTTCTCGCGGCCCGGCATCTGGCGGGCGCGATCGATCACGGCGCGCGAGACCTCGTCGTCGGTCACGGTGATCTTGTTCTTCTCGCCGATCTCCGACAGCACGAGGCCGAGGCGGACGCGGCGGTCGGCGATCGTGTGGTACTCGGCCTTGGCCGCCTCTTCGGTGGTGTTCTCGTCGGCGAAGGTCTTGCCCGACGAATCCATCTCGGCCTTGATCGAATTCCACATCAGGTTGAACTCTTCGGCGACCAGCGACGGCGGCGCCTCGAACTTGTGGTTCTCGTCGAGGCGGTCGAGCAGCGCACGCTTGACGCGCTGGCGGGTGGCGCCGGCGAACTCGGCCACGAGGCGCTCGCGCGCGAGCTCCTTGAGCTTGTCGAGCGATTCCAGGCCGAGCGTCTTGGCGAAGTCGTCGTCGATCTTGACCTCGCCCGGCGCCTCGATCTGGGTCGCGGTGGTCTCGAATTCAGCCGGCTTGCCTGCGAGATTCGCGTTGAGATAGTTGGTCGGGAAGCCCACCTTCAGCGTCCGGGTCTCGTTCGCGCCGATGCCGATCAGCTGGTCTTCGAAGCCCGGGATGAACTGGCCGGCGCCGATCACGACCTGGATGCCCTCGCCGGTGCCGCCGTCGAAGGCTTCGCCGTTGATGGTGCCCTTGAAGTTGATGGTGACGCGGTCGCCCTTCTCGGCTTTCGCGCCCTCGTCCTTGGCGTTGTACGGACGGCTGCCATCGGCAATGCGCTTGAGGGAGTCGTGGACGTCGGCGTCGGACACGTCGACCACCGGCTTCTCGACCGCGAAGGTCTTGAAGTCGGCGAGCTGAATCTGCGGCACGACCTCGATCGCGACCGTGTAGGTCAGGTCGGTCTTGCCCGAGAGCAATTCCTCGACCTCTTTCTGCTCGGTCGGCATCGTGATCTTCGGCTCGGTCGCGAGACGGAAGCCGCGGTCGGTGAAGATCTGCGTGTTGGTGTCGCGGATGGTCTGGTCGATGGTCTCGGCCATCACCGAACGGCCGTAGACCTTCTTCAAATGCGACACCGGCACCTTGCCGGGACGGAAGCCGTTGAGACGGACCTTGTCCTTGAGGTCGACCAGCTTGGCGTCGGCCTTGGCATCGAGATCGGATACCGGAACGCTGACCTTGAATTCGTGCTTCAGTCCCTCGTTGAGGGTTTCGGTGACCTGCATGGGCTCAATCTTCTTCCGCTTTTGCCGGCGGCCTTTCGGCCGTGGCGGTGTTCAAATCAAGTCGACGCGCAGCCTTGATGGCCTGACGCCGGTGGTTCGGCGAACCCGCGGGCCTTGCGGCCTTAAAGTCCCCCAGAAATCGTCATGCAAACGCGGTAAGCGCTTGGTGCGGGCGGAGGGACTCGAACCCCCACAACTTTCGTCACTGGAACCTAAATCCAGCGCGTCTACCAGTTCCGCCACGCCCGCGTGAAAAGCATCCAATCCGGCCGCGATGCCGCGGGCGGCCGGGCTTATAACATGCGCCCATCGGTTCGCAGCAAAAAAATGGCTGCTTTGGCATGCCGCCCTGCGACCCATCGCAGCTGGACAGATGAGTTGGAAAATGGTCCGCATCGGGCCGATGGCAAGCCCCCGATTTCCCCTCAATCGACGCAAGCTGATGGCCGGGCTGGGCGCGATGGCACTCGGCCCCGCGCTACCAGCCGCGGCGACCGCCCAGGGTCACACCGCGCTGGCGCTGCAAGGCCAGGCGGAACGGGTGTCGCTCCGTTCCGGCACAGCTGAGACACCGGTCTGGTCACTCGGCAGCGGAGACCTCCGCTTCAAGCGCGGCGACATCCTCGACGTCACCTTTACCAGCGAGCTGCCGGTCCCGACCGCGCTCGGCTTCCGTGGGCTGGCCGGTGTCCCGGCGGCCGAACCGCTCACCTCCCGCATGCCGCTCGCCGCAGGCGCAAAGGACACCTTCCAGATCCCGCTCCGCCACGCCGGGACCCTGCTCTGCGACGCCAGCCTGCTCGGCGATGGCGGCGAGCGACCGGTGCGCCCCCGCGCCGTCATCGTCACGGGGACCTCGCCAATGTCGGTCGATCGCGACGAGGTGCTGCTGCTCGAGGAGTGGCGCCTGCGCGCCGACGGGACCGCGATCCCAGCCGGCGCCGATCCCAAAGATACCACGCCAATTCATACAGTTAACGGCAAATCTTCATTCGACATCTCGGCCCCCGCCAACGCCCGCCTCAGACTCCGCTTTATCAACGCAAGCCCGCGCAGCGTGCTGGCGGTCAAACTGGAAAACATCGACGTCAGGGTGATGGCGATCGACGGCCAGCCCGCCGAGCCATTCCTGGCGCGGAATGGCGCCGTGGTGCTTGCGCCGGGCAACCGGAGCGATGTCTTTGTCGATGCGACCGGTCCGGCCGGAACCAGCCTTTCGATCCTCCTCCACGACGGCACGCAGGCCCGCAACATCGGCAAGTTGACGGTCGCGGCGGACCCGCCGATCCGGCCTGCGCCGTTTGCGCCCGCGCCGCCGCTGCCGGCCAATGACCTGCCGGCCCAGCTCGATCTCCGGGCCGCCATCCGCGTCGACCTGCCGCTCGGCACGCCGACCGACTGGGTGCGGCCGGTCGACTTCAAGCCGTCGATCGCGCCGGCCTTCCAGGCCAAGGCCGGCCGCCCGGTGGTGCTCGTCCTGACGAATCGCGCAGCGGCCGCGACCGTCTTCCACCTGCACGGTCATCCCTTCCGCGTGCTCGACCGGCTCGACGACGGCTGGAAACCGTTCTGGCTCGACACGCTTGCGATCGAGCCCGGCCAAACCCAGCGCATCGCCTTCCTCGCCGAATACCCGGGTCGCTACCTGATTGAACAGGTCGCGACCGATTGGGCGGCGCCGCGCCTCGTGCGGTGGTACGGTGTCCAATAACAACAAGGGCCGACAACCGGGGAAACGCCGATGAGCCAGACCGTTGCAGCGATCCGTGGCGTCAGAGCGCGAGCTGTGATGGTGCCGCTCAAGCGTCCTGTGAAGACCGCCTTCGCGACAATCGATTCCGGGCCGCTCGTCCTGATCGATGTCGAGACCGATCAGGATGTTACCGGTCGCACTTATATCTTCGCCTACAGCAAGCTCACCCTTGAACCTCTGGTTTATCTGATCGAGGAGATCGGCCGCGAGCTCGTCGGCAAGCCGATCGTGCCGTTCGACCTGATGCAGGCGATGGACGCCAAGTTTCGCCTGCTCGGCTGGCAGGGCCTGGTCGGCATGGCCGTGTCGGGCCTCGACATGGCGTATTGGGACGTTGTCGGACAGCTCGCCGGTCGGCCGCTGGCCGAACTGCTCGGCGGCGCGGTCAAACCGATCAAGGCCTATGACAGCTATGGCGTCGTTGATCCGGTCGCAGACGAACGCGCGCTGCGTCGTTCGCTCGACCAGGGCTTCAAGGGCATCAAGATCAAGGGCGGCGACGGCGATGCCGCCAACGACGAGCGTGTCGTGAAGGGAGTACGCGCCCTGCTCGGCTCCGACATCGCGCTGATGATCGATTTCAACCAATCGCTCGATCCGACTGAGGCGACGCGCCGCATCGCGCGGCTTGCGCCCTACGACCTCACCTGGATCGAGGAGCCGGTGCCGCAGGAGAACCTCACGGGCCTCGCAAAAGTCCGCGAGACCTCGCCGACGCCGATCCAGGCCGGCGAGAACTGGTGGTTCCCGCGCGGCTTCGCCGAAGCGATCGCCGCCGGCGCGTCCGACTTCATCATGCCCGACGTGATGAAGGTCGGTGGCGTCACCGGCTGGCTGCAGGTCGCAGGCCAGGCCGACGCCGCCTCGATCCCGGTGTCGAGCCATCTGTTCGCGGAGGTCAGCGCGCATCTGCTCGCGGTGACGCCGACCGCGCACTGGCTCGAATTCCTCGATTTCGCTGGCGCGATCCTGGCGAGGCCCGCCGAGATCGTCGACGGCACGGTCACCGCCCGCGGTCCCGGCCTCGGCATCGAATGGAACGAGCCGGCAATCGCGAAATACCTGGTTTCGTGACGCTGCCCGGGCTGCGCAGCCATTACTCACAGCGGTGACGGTAGCCCCTTCACGAGCAGCGACATTACCGTCGCACCGGCGATGCGGTCCTTGGAGATCTCTCCTGATAGGACGGTGAGTCGAGAAAGCGCGTCGCTTCCGCCTCATCCGGAAATTCCACGATCACGACCTTGTCGCGCGTCCACTCACCGTCGAGAACCTTCGGCCTCTCGTCGGCAGCCAGCAAGCGGCCCCTGAAGGCTTTGAAGACCTCGGCAAAGCGGGATTGATAGCGGCGGTAGTATTCCTCCCGCGTGAACTTCACCAGCGCGATCACATAGACGGTCATTCTCGGTCCTCATCACTGCGAAGCGCCGGCCTCAAGCTCTCTTGGCCTTCTTCGGCGCCTTCGCCGTCATGTTCAGGGCCACGGCGGCACGGATGAGCGCCTTCAACGCCTTTTCATCGATCTTGTCGCCCTCGTGGATATCGATCGCACGCCGTGTGTTGCCCTCGAGGCTGGAGTTGAAGAGACCGGTGGGATCGTCAAGCGATGCGCCCTTGGCGAAGGTCAGTTTCACGGCCGCCTTGTAGGTCTCGCCGGTGCAGATGATCCCGCCATGCGACCACACCGGAACGCCGCGCCACTTCCATTCCTCGATCACCTCGGGCTCGGCCTGCTTGATGAGGTGCCGGACGCGGGCGAGCATCTCGCCGCGCCAATCACCGAGTTCCACGATCCTCGCATCGATCAGCCGGGACGCAGAGGCTTCTTCATTCGCAGCCTTCGCGCCGCTCGTCGTCTTCTTCATGGTGGTGGTCGCTTTCTTCATGGTTGCAGTGGCTCGCCCTTCATTTGCGCTCGCCGATCACATTCGCTCGCCCGGTAGTTGGCTCGCTTGCTTCACCCAGGCCGCGAATTGCGCTTCGTCGAGTTCATCATGCTCACGGATGTCGAGGTAACGCGTGTCCTTGCTTCTGGACGCGCCGGGGGGCACAGGACGCAGCGACATGCCGCGGAAGAACGCCACCTTGACGTAGTTCGTGAAGGTGTGGATGCCGAGGAACCAGCCTTGCCCCTCAACTCCGTAAAGCGGCGAATTCCATTTGACCGCCTTGTGCACGCCGGGAACGGCGCGCACGATGAGCGTGTCGAGGCGGCGCCCGACGGTGCTTTTCCAGCCCGGCATCGCCGCGATGTAGGCCTGGACAGGAGCGTCGCCATCGGCTTTCGCGATTTGCGGGTTGCCGCCGGCAAGCAGGCGCGGCTTGGCCGCCCCCCGCTTGGCGGTGGCCTTCTTTAAGCCTTTCTCGGCAACCTTGATCGACGTCCTGCGCGTCTTGCTCCCCATTGTGTTCCGTCCTATCCGCCAGCGCGCGACCTCGCGGCATACGGCAGTACGAACATATACAAACCGCTGAACAGCAGCAGGAAGAGCGGGAGCAGCGGCGAATAGACCACCCAGGCGGGAGGCTCTCCCAGCCCCATGGCGACGAAGTTGGCGATGACCGTCAACGTGAATGCAATCGACAGCCACCGGTGAGTTTGTCGAATCCATGTATTCCAGTTCAATGGGACCTCCCTTGAATTGTTCCGGCAGACGTCAATCAGCCCGCGCCAGGACCTGATCCAGGTTGGCAAGGAACTGCTGCCACCCGACCCTGGCCCCGCCGAACGCCTGCTTCTGATCCGGCCGGAAGCCGGCCTGCTCCATCCGCAGATGCGTCCCCGTACTCGTTGGCGTCAGCGTGAACGTCACCACGCTGGTCAGGTTGAATGCCGCGTCGTCGTGCTTGAAATTCCAGGTGTAGGACAGCGCCTTGTGCGGCTCGATGGCGAGCACCTCGCAGTCCAGCACGCCGCCCCAGTCGCCGCGCAGATTGAAGTGGTGACCTACGTTCGGCTTGAAGTCGTTCTTCATGAGCCACTCCTCGATCAGATGTGGTTGCGTCAACGCGCGCCAGAGCTTTTCCGGTGGATGAGAAAACTCCCGTTCGACGACGACGGAGAGCGTTTCGGCGGCAGTTGCGTTCATTGGTCCATCCTTTTGAGGAGATCTTCGAGGTCGTCGAACCGGCTTTCCCAGAAGCCGGCCATCTGGCTGGTCCAGTCGATCAGCGGGGCAAGGGCGCCGAGCTGCGCGCTGTAATGGGTCTGCCGCCCCTCGTGGCGGTCGCGCACCAGTCCGGCCTGCTTCAGCACCCCGAGATGCTTCGAGACCGCCGGTTGCGAGACCCCGGCCCGCGAGGTCAGGGCAGCGACCGTCTGCTCGCCGTCGCGACACAGCCGCTCGAAAATCGCCCGCCGGGTCGGGTCGGCGAGCGTTCGGAACAGCACATCGTGCGCGGTCGGCATCAGATCCATAACCCATTGGTTATGGGTCGATCCATAACTGCAGAGCTATGAATGTGTCAAGCCGGAACGTTGGGGCCAAGAAGAACGGCGAAGGCGACCTAAACGCCGCGGGCGCGCGTCCAGAGATAGCGGGCGTCCGGCTCCCTTTCCTCGTTGCGGCTGCCATCGGTCTGTTCGACCAGCACGAAGCCGCGTGCCTCGTAGAAGCGGCGCGCTTGCGTGTTGCGCTGGAAGGTCCACAGCTCAAGGCGCGCGGCGTCCTTCCTTGCGATCGCAAGCAGCGCACTGCCGATCCCGCGGCGCTGCGCACCGGGCACGACGTAGAGCTGCTCGATCCAGCCGTCGTGAAAGGCGATGACGCCGGTCATCGCCTCCCCGTCGAACGCGCCCCACAGCGTCGAGGTCGCAAACATTCGCTCGCGGTAGAACCAGCGGTCCTCGTCCGGCGAATGCAACCCGGCGAGCCACGGCAGCGCATGATCGAAAGCCGCGCGATGCACGCGCGCAGCGGCGTCCATCTCGGAAAGCTGGAGCCGCCGCGTGGTCATTATATATGAGGCTTCGCCGTAAGCTCGATGCCCAGCGCTTTCATCACGGCAATTGTAGTCTTCAGGGTCGGATTGCCGTCCGCACTGAATGAGCGGTAGAGCTGTTCACGTGAGAGGCCCGTCTCTTTCGCAATCCGCGTCATCCCCTTTGCACGGGCAACCACGCCAAGCGCATGAGCGATGTAACCCGCATCCTCTGTCTTGAACGCTTCCTCCATAAATACTGCAATCGCTTCGTCGGACAGCAGGTCCTCAGCGGGATCATAGGTGGTCAGCTTCTCGCCCATCTCGTTCACTCCGTTTCCGCGGCAAGACGCTTCGCCGTCTTGATGTCTTTTGCCTGCGTGCTCTTGTCGCCACCGCAAAGCAAAACAATGATCGCTTCTCCCCGCCGCTGAAAATAGACCCGGTAACCGGTCCATGGTGGATGCGGAGTTCGCTGACGCCGTCGCCAACCGGCTCGGCGTCGCCAGCGTGCCCGTGAGCCAATCGATCGAGTCGTGCGGCAATGATCGCGCGAGCGCGGTGGTCTTTGAGCCGCAAGCGCCACTTTCGAAACGCTTCTGTCTGCTTCAGCTCAAACACATGTAGTTTATAAACTACATGTGTTTAATATTCAAGCCGAGACTGGCAACGTGTTGCCCTAATACTCAATCCCGAACTCGTCGTAGAGACGACGGAACACGGCGGGCAACACCTCGGTCAGATCCTCCGCGATCAGCCCCGGCCCCGCTTCGCTTGCGCCCTCGCCGTGCATCCAAACCCCAATGCTGGCGGCCTCGAACGCCGGAACGCCCTGCGCCAGCATGCCCGCGACGATGCCGGCGAGCACGTCGCCGGCGCCGGCGGTCGCCAACCATGGCGGCGCGTTGGCGGCGATGGTGGCGCGGCCGTCGGGGGACGCCACCACCGTATCGGCGCCCTTGAGCAGCACCACCGCGCCGGAGCGTTCGGCCGCGGCGCGCACGCGTTCGAGCTTCGAGCGGCCGGGATGCTTGTTCGAGATGTCGCTGAACAGGCGCGGGAACTCGCCCTCATGCGGCGTCAACACGACATGCTGGTCGTCGGACGCCTTGACCTGCTCGAACAGCCGGTCCGGTGCGTCGGCAAAGCTCGTCAGCGCATCGGCATCGAGCACGAGATGGCGCTTCACCGAAAGCGCGGTGTGGACGAAATCACGCGTGCGGGCGCTGACGCCTGCGCCGGGACCGATCACGCAGGCATTGAGCCGCCTGTCGTCCAAGAGTTCGGCGAACTGGATCGGGTTGTCGACCGCGCGCACCATCACCGCCGTCAGCGCCGCCGCATTGACCGCGAGCGCCTCGCGCGGCGAGGCCAGCGTCACAAGCCCGGCGCCGGCGCGCAACGCGCCGCGCGCGGCAAGTCGCGCCGCACCGGTCGAGGCGATGTCGCCGGACACGACGACTGCATGTCCGCGTGCATATTTATGCCCGTCGATCCGCGGCACAGGAAACGACCAGCGCCAGGCCTGCGGCACGTTCTCCGCAGTCAGCGGCTTGATCTCGTCGAGCACCTGCGGATCGATGCCGATATCGGCGACGCGCACCCGCCCGCAATACATCCGGCCGGGCAGCAAGAGATGCGCCGGCTTCTTGCGGAAGAAGGTCACCGTCTCGATCGCCTGCACGGCGGCGCCCATCACCGCACCGGTCGTGCCGTTGATCCCGCTCGGCAGATCGACGGCGAGCACCGGCGCGCCGTTGGCGTTGATGGCCGCGATCATCTCGAGCGGATCGCCCTTCACCGGACGGTTCAGCCCGGCGCCGAACAGCGCGTCAACGATCAGCGCAGGCTTGCCGAGCGCCTGCGGGTTGAACGGCAGCACCGGATATTTCCACCCCTTCGCGGCGAGCGCGGCGTCGCCCTGCAGACTGTCGCGCTCGCACAAGAGCACCACGGACACCTCTCGGCCGCGCGCGGCAAGCTCGGCGGCCGCAACGAACCCGTCACCGCCATTGTTGCCGCGGCCGGCAACGACAACGATCGGCCCCTCCTCGACCAAGTCCATCGCGGCTTTGGCTACCGCCTGTCCTGCACTCATCATCAGCGCAAAGCCCGGCGTGCCGGCGGCGATCGTCAGCCTGTCGGCGCGCTCCATCTCGGTGGTGGTCAGAACGTCCATGCCGAATCCTCAATCTGTCCGCCTTTTCGAAAGGCAATTCCTGTGGCGTTCGCCGAGTTTCCCGTGACCGATTGCATAAGGATTGATCTATTTGCCTATTCAATAGGCTTGGATATCATGCACGTTGCGGTTCGATATCAGCCGACTGCCTGTTAAAAGGCTGATAACATTCCCAAATCGGGGTCATCAGCAACTTGGCATAGACCCTGCTTTTGAGGAAGCCGCTCGCAATGGCGCCCTATGCGACCATTGTGCGTGTTTCCGGTCCCGGACCGGAAGCCATAAAACCGACCAGACTGCGCCCCACGCGCATCGAACACGACCCTGCAATCTGAAATGCCCGGGAGGCGCTCAGTGAAGAAGATCGAAGCCATCATCAAGCCCTTCAAGCTCGACGAGGTGAAAGAGGCGCTCCAGGAGGTCGGACTGCAAGGCATCACCGTGACCGAGGCCAAGGGCTTCGGACGGCAGAAGGGTCATGCCGAACTGTATCGCGGTGCGGAATACATCGTCGACTTCCTCCCCAAGGTGAAAATCGAGATCGTGATCGGCGACGAATTGGTCGAGAAAGCGATCGACGCGATCCGCCGCGCAGCCCAAACGGGGCGCATCGGCGACGGCAAGATTTTCGTCTCCAACATCGAGGAAGCGATCCGCATCCGGACCGGCGAATCCGGGCTGGACGCTATTTGAGCCGGGTGCTATCCCGCATTTTCCGACACGCTGAGAGAAAAAAGGCTGCTTCGGCAGCCTGATTTCGTTTGAGCGGTCACACGAACTCGCCGAAAGCGGGAATAAAGTCGCCGACCGCTGGAAACCGTCCCGTCAAGCCAAAAGGGGTATTCATGAAGACCGCCAAAGACGTCCTGAAATCGATCAAGGACAACGACGTCAAATACGTCGACCTGCGCTTCACCGATCCGCGCGGCAAGTGGCAGCACGTGACCTTCGATGTCAGCATGATCGAAGAGGACACCTTTGCCGAAGGTCAGATGTTCGACGGGTCTTCGATCGCCGGCTGGAAGGCGATCAATGAATCCGACATGTGCCTGATGCCCGACCCGGTTACCGCGACGATCGATCCGTTCTTTGCCGAGACCACCATGGTCATCGTCTGCGACGTGCTCGAGCCGACCACCGGCGAGCCCTACAACCGCGACCCGCGCGGCATCGCCAAGAAGGCGGAAGCGATGGTGAAGTCGATGGGCGTGGGCGACACCGTGTTCGTCGGCCCCGAGGCCGAGTTCTTCGTGTTCGACGACGTGCGCTATGCGGCCGAGCCCTACAACACCGGCTTCAAGCTCGACTCCTCGGAGCTGCCGATCAACTCGGCCACCGAATATGAGGGCGGCAATCTCGGCCACCGCATCCGCACCAAGGCCGGCTACTTCCCGGTGCCGCCGCAGGACTCGGTGCAGGACATGCGCTCGGAGATGCTCGGCGCGATGGCCAAGATGGGCGTCAAGGTCGAGAAGCATCACCATGAGGTGGCGTCGGCCCAGCACGAGCTCGGCATGAAGTTCGACACCCTGACGCTGATGGCCGACCAGATGCAGATCTACAAGTACTGCATCCATCAGGTCGCGCATATCTACGGCAAGACCGCCACCTTCATGCCGAAGCCGGTCTATGGCGACAATGGCTCGGGCATGCACGTCCACCAGTCGATTTGGAAGGATGGCAAGCCGACCTTCGCCGGCAACAAATACGCCGACCTGTCGGAGACCTGCCTGCACTACATCGGCGGCATCATCAAGCACGCCAAGGCGATCAACGCCTTCACCAACCCGTCGACCAACTCCTACAAGCGTCTGGTCCCGGGCTATGAAGCCCCGGTGCTGCTCGCCTACTCCGCGCGCAACCGCTCGGCCTCCTGCCGCATCCCGTATACGGCGAACCCGAAGGCCAAGCGCGTCGAGGTGCGCTTCCCCGATCCGATGGCCAACCCCTATCTCGGCTTCGCCGCGATGCTGATGGCCGGCCTCGACGGCATCAAGAACAAGATCGATCCGGGTCCGGCGATGGACAAGGACCTCTACGATCTGCCGAAGGAGGAGCTGAAGCAGATCCCGACGGTGTGCGGCTCGCTCCGCGAGGCGCTCGAGAACCTCGACAAGGACCGCGCGTTCCTCAAGGCCGGCGGCGTGTTCGACGACGACTTCATCGACTCCTTCATCGAGCTGAAGATGACCGAGGTCGAACGCTTCGAAATGACCCCGCACCCGGTCGAGTTCGAGATGTACTACTCGCTGTAGGCCGAAACGGCTTCAGAGATGCAAAAGGCGCTTCCGATGGAAGCGCCTTTTGTTTTTGTACCGGCGCTTTAGGCCTTCGCCTTCGCAACCCGCCGGCCGCCCTCGCCGATCGCGCCGAAGGCGCCGGCGATCATCTCTGACGTCGGGATCATGCCGCCGAGCGACCAGCTCGCCGGCTCGCCTTCCTCGATCTTGACCCAGACGTTGCGGCGGAAGTCAGGGTTGCCCTGCCCCTCGATCTCGACCATGAGGTCGGTGACGCGCTCGAGCAGCGCTTTCTTCTGCGCGACATCGAAGATGCCGCGGACGGTGGAAATGGTGACGTAAGGCATGGTCTCTCTCTCCGTTGCTGAGGTTGTAACGACGCAACGAAGATGGACCGGCAAGGCGCAATCAGGCAGTGGCCGATCAGACAGAGATCGGGCAATATCCGCCACCGTCAGGCTACACCGGTCGGCTAGGATGCCGCCCCTGGAGGTCCCATGAAGATCGCGATCCTCGCATTGGAAGGTTGCATGCAGTCGGCGGTGGTCGGCATCGCCGACATCCTCACCCTCGCCAACCATGTGATGCAGCTGCGCGGCGTTAAGGCGCGCTTCTCCTGGCAAACGCTCTCGCTCGACGGCAAGGCGGTGCGCGCGGGCGGCGGAAAGCTGCTTGCCGTCGACGGCGCCATCAGCACGCGGACGGCTTGCGACGCGATCATCGTGCCGGGCAGCCTCGTCGATCATCTCACCGCGCAGCGCCTGCAGCCGCAATATGATCGCGTTGGCGCCTGGCTGCGTCGGCAGCATGCGAACGGGCGGCTGATCGGTGCCTTTTGCAGCGGCGTGCTCCTGCTCGCCAATGCCGGCCTGCTCGACGATCGCCGCGCTACCATCACCTGGTGGCTGCAAAGCGAGCTCCGCCGCCGCCATCCCAGGATCGATCTCGCTGCCGATGCCGTGATCACGCAGGCCGACCGCCTGGTCTGCGCGGCCGGCCCGATGTCGTGGGTCGATCTCCTGCTGCGGCTGATCGAACTGGTCGAGGGCCCGGAGGTCGCGAAAATCTGCGCCGACTATGCCGTGATCGACACCGCTCAGCGCACGCAGGCGATCTTCATGCCACTCGGCTACATGCTCGGACAGGATCCGATGCTGATGAAGGCGGACATGCTGGTGCGCCGCACCGGCCGAACGCCGATCACGGTCCGCCGCCTCGCGCATGCGCTGGGCCTGAGCGAACGCACGCTGAACCGCCGCTTCCGCGAGCTGACCCATGAGCCGCCGCAGGCCTTCATCATGCGCCGCCGCGTCGAGCACGCCCGCACGCTGCTCGAGACGACGACGCAGCCGATCAAGACGATCGCCCGCGCCACCGGCTATGAGGACGAGAGCAGTTTTCGCAAAGCCTTCCGCAAGCTCACTTTGCTGTCGCCGCAGGCCTACCGCGCCCAGCGGTCGACGCGCGCGGCGTAGCAAGATTGAATCAGAACCCGTAGGATGGGTAGAGCGAAGCGAAACCCATCACGCCACCTCGCACCTATGACGATGGGTTTCGCTTCGCTCTACCTATCCTACATGAGCCCCGTCGCCGCCCCCAGCGGCCTCACACCCGGAACAGCTTCGAATACCGCGCCTTGATCGCCTCGCTCTGCGCCTGCACCTCGGCGGGATCGGCCTTCAAGAGCTTCAGCTTCGCCAGCGGCACATGCTCGCCCTTCTCCTTCACCTGTGCGTGGAACGAGCGGTGCGCGAACACGTCGACCAGCATCTGCTGGGTCTCCGCGCTGAACAAAAAGCTTTGGAACAGTCTTGCCGCGTTCGGGTTCGGCGCGCTCCTGAAGATGCCGCTCGGCACGATGATCAGGGGCGAACCTTCCGCAGGGTAGACCACCTCCACCGGCTTGCCCTGGTCCTTGAGCAGCACGAGATTGTAGTCGTTGCCGTCGGCCATGATCGCGCGCTCGCCGAGCAGGATCTTCTTCGGCGGGTCTGCCGCCGACTGCACCTGCATCACCCTCTGCTGCGCGAGCTTCTCGAGATACGGCCAGCCAAGATCGCGCGCGAGCACGAACGTCGTGGTCAGGATCGCACCGCTGTAGCCGGGATGGGCCTTGACGATCTTGCCCAGCCATTTCGGATCGAGCAGGTCGGCATAGCTCTTCGGCGCGTCCTCGCGCTTCACCTGGTCGGTGTTGTAGCCGATCACCTCGAGCCACGCGCAGGCGGTTGCGTGCATGCCGTCGGGATCGACCTGGTCGGCGGGAAAATGTTTCGCGACGTCCTCGGGGACGTAAGCCGCGAGCCAGTCGTTCTTTTTCCAGTCGAGGTAATGGGCGGGATCGGTGGAGTTGGCGACGTCGACCGCGTTGATGCCGCTGCCCTGCTCCTGCGCGATACGCTGGAAGATCCGCTCGGCACCCGAGCGTTCAACGCGGACGCTGATCCCGGGATATTTCTGCTCGAAACTCCGCGCGAGGCGCTCGGCAGTGTTGAGCTCGAGCGCGGAGTAGAACGAGACCTTGCCTTCCTTCGTCGCCGCCGCGATCAGCTCCGGCGTCAACGTCGATGGCGGCGGTGCGGCCGCCCGCAGCGGCGCGGCGAACACCAGTCCGGCCGCCGACGCAGCCGTTGCCTTGAGCAGATCGCGTCTCGACCATTTGCGGCCCCGCATCGCTTAACTCCCTGGTCCGGCCGTTGGCCCGGCCATGCCTTGTTGTCGCGGGATGATAGCAGAAGCGCCGCGCCGCATCGCGCCGGCGGCGCCCTTCATTTGTCTGCCGGCGGGTTGTCGCGCAGGAAGCGCTCCAGATCCGGCTGCACGGAGTAAGGCAGCGGGACAGGATCGCCGTCGAGGTCGACGGCAACGTCGAGGCAGCGGCGCAGCATCCGGGCGAGCTCCGAGGGCCGGTAGGGCTTGGTCAGCAGCGGAATGCCGTGCCCGGTGCGTCCCGGCAGCGGCAGCGCGCCGCCGCTGTAGCCCGACGTGAACAGCACCCGAAGCGTCGGGCGCCCAGCCATGAGCGTTTCGGCCAGCTGCCGGCCGTTCATGCTTCCGGGCATCACGATATCGGTGAACAGGAGATCGAACGCCGTGCCGCGGTTGGCGATCGTCAGCGCCTCGTCGGCATTGGCCGCGACGAGCACCTTGTAGCCGAGGCGCTCGAGCTGGTTCGTGACGTAGTCGCGAATCCGGGCGTCGTCCTCGACGCAGAGGATGGTCTCGTGACCACCCCGGATCGGCAGGTCGTCCTGCGCCGGCAGATACGGCCCGGCGCTGTCGGCTTTCGGCAGGTAGATCCGAAACGTCGTGCCCTGCCCGATCTCGCTGTTCACCTCGATGCCGCCGCCGGACTGCTTGACGAAGCCGAACACCATGCTCAGGCCGAGCCCGGTGCCCTGCCCGACCTCCTTGGTAGAGAAGAACGGATCGAAGATCCGCTCCAGATGCGACGGCGAAATTCCTGTGCCGGTATCGCCGACGTCGATGACGAGGTGGTCGCCGGCCCGCTCGACGCCGCGCGCCACCGCGTCGGGAATGCCGAGCTGGACGTTGCGGGTCGCAAATGTCAGCGTCCCGCCCTCCGGCATCGCGTCGCGCGCGTTGATCGCGAGGTTGACCAGCGCCGCGCTGAGCTGGCTGCGGTCGACCAGCGCGAGCCATGCGTCGCGGCCGAGCTCGGTCCTGATCTCGATCTGCGAGCCCAGCGTCTGCGACAGCAGTCGAACGATTTCGCGGATCAGGCCGTTGACGTCGGTCTCGGCCGGCCGCAGCGGCTGCTTGCGGGCGAATGCCAAGAGGCTCGCCGTCAGCTGCGCGCCGCGATCGGCGGCGTCGCTGATCAGCTTGGCGATCGAGGCCAGATGCGGGGTGTCCTTGACGCCCTCGGCGAGGGTCTCGATCGTGCCGGTGATCACGGTCAGCATATTGTTGAAGTCATGCGCGATGCCGCCGGTCAACTGCCCGACCGACTCCATCTTCTGCGCCTGGAGCAGTTGCTCCTCGGCGAGGCGCCGCTGGGTGATGTCGCGGACGAAGGCGTTGATGATGAAGCCGTCGCCGCGCCGCAACGCGGTGAGCGACACCTCGACGAAGAACTCGTGACCGTCCCGGTGCAGCGCCGCGGACTCGTAGCGCATCCCCATCGCGCCGCCCGCGACGTCCTGCAGGAAGCGACCGATCCGCTCGCGATGCGCCACGCGAAGCGGCTCCGGAAACACCAGGTCCACCACCCGGCAGCCGACCGTTTCGGACTTGGTCCACCCGCTCATGGCCTCGGCCTGCGGGCTCCAGTCGAGCACGCATCCGTTCTCGTCGGTCTGGACAAACGCGTCGAGCGCCGTCTTGACGATGGTTTGCGCCATCAGCTCGCTTTCGACCAGCGCCTGATGCGCGAGCTTGCGCGCGGTGATGTCACGCAGGACCGAGACGCCGCCGCGAAGATGACCGGCCTCGTCGCGCAGCGGCCGCGCATTGGCCAAAAGAAAGACCTGCTTGCCCGGCGGCTGTGGCCGCACGATGAGCTCAAAATCGTCGACGTTCTCGCCGCGCAGCGCACGCGCCAGCGGCGAGTCAGCAATCGGCAGCCGCGTCTCGCCGTCGGGGAAATAGCACTGGAAGCTGCGAACCCCGGTCAGGCTGTTGAAGCCGGGCGCGATGCCGAACAGGTTCCGCGCTGCCGCGTTGACGATGACGGTCGCCCCGGTCTCGTCGGCCACGACCACGGGGTCGCGAATGCTCTCGACGGTCTTCTCCAGGAGGTTCTGTTTGGTGCCGAGCTGGGCCGACAGTTCGGCAAGCGCGGCGCCAAGGCCTGCGATCTCGCGGCCGCCCTTCACCGGCATCGAGACGTGCTCGCCGCGCGACAGGCCCTGCACCGCCAGCGTCATCCGCGCGAGCGGCACCGACAGCGACCTGCCGATCATGATGGCAACCATCAGCGCCAGGAGCACGGCGATCGCGCCCGCGGCGAGCGGAAGGCCGGGCGAGGCGAAGCCATGGATGAAGCCGAGCGCGATCAGGGTCGCGACGACAGGGAACATCATCCCGAGCGCGAGGCGACCCGACAAATTCATCCCGACCAACTCATCGTGATCAGCGGCACCGGAAGCGGATGGAGGAAGGTATCGGCGAGAAGCGCAAGCGCCGGGCAATATCCGGCGCTTCACGGCCCGTTACTTAGCCGAATCCGGCCCGGCGATCCCCCATTTTCGCCTCCGTAGAATTACGGAGCCTGATTGCCCGGCCCCGGGGACGACGCCGATTGATCCGCCCCCGGCGCCGGGGAGTCCAAGCCGCCGACGCCAGCTTAGCGTATCCTGGTGCAGTCGTCGGCGCCCCCCGGGTCGCCCGCGCGCCCCGCAAAGTCGCTCGCCATCCCCGGGAGGCATCGGTGCAGATCAACGTCATTTACGACCCCAGCGTCGCCTCCGCGCCGTCGGGCTTCAAGACTGCGGTCGCCCACGTCGTCAACCTGCTCGCTTGCGTCTGCGCTGGTCAGCACACCATCGCCTTGTCGCCATGGTCACAGACGCCGCCGGACGCATCGTGGGGCGGTATGACATATTCCCCGGTGTGCAGCGCGGGAATGCGGGCATTGAGGTGCCCCCAACGGACGGGGGAGGACACGTTCACGCTGCCCTTCATTGCGACGTTCGGCCGAGCCACGGCGTTCTCGTGAGCGCTGGCGGATAGCGTGAGGACGAGTGTCGCGATCAATCCGGCCGACAGGCATTTGATTGTCATCATCGAACGTTCTCCACCAGGATGACGCAGCTCAAGGCTCCTTCGGCGAATTCATGACGTCATCTCGCAGCCATGACGGGCCCTCCCTGCGTTTCATTCCGACATGATCAAGCTGGCGAGCTCATTTTTCTGTGAGGCAGTCCGCCGCTCCTGTCCTCATTCCGGGGCTCGCGCCAAGCGGCGCGCCCGGAATGACGTGGAGGGTCATGAGGGACAATCACTGATTTGCCCGACGGCGCAAGCCCCTGCGAAAGAAATATTTCTGTTTTCCATAAGGATAAATCAGTGTATGAAATCGTCCGTCTCACCCGCTTGAGGGGCGCTTCGCGATCGTCACGAGTGTTGGGTCGAGATGCGGTGGACGCTGAGCGCGCAACTGACGAGTGCGCGTGGATAGCGGACGGCGAAGTCGTGTGGTCCTGACGCCCCAGTGGCAGGTGTCTCCTCGCAAGACGCGAAGCGTCCTTGCGAAGACGGTGACAAACAAGCCCGTCTCGCCGGGGAGAGCACGAAGGAAGCCGTAAAACCATCGCGCAGGGAAAGCCGGAGTTTCCGGTTAGTAAAACCATCGCGCAGGGAAAGCCGGCGTGTTTTCCGGTTTCACCTGTGGTCCTACCCCTGTGCTTTTTGTTGCACAGGGCCCATGGGTGCAATCGGCACCCGGCTTTCCCTGCGCCCTCTGTACTCCAGGAGGGACAACGAAGTTGCAAAGCTCGGACAAATCATGTCGCGAGAACGCGGACGTGCGAGGAGTTCAAATTCGATCGCGCCTCACTTTCTATGTCGTCCTGGCGAAAGCCAGGACCCATTACCCCGAATGCCAATTGCTGCGCGACGATGGGGCCACATTCCCTCTCCAACCAATTTCGGTGGCTATGGGTCCTGGCTTTCGCCAGGACGACGATTGGAGAGGCCGCGCTTGTACCTCCATCACCGTCATGCCCGCGCAAAGGCCTTGCCTTTGTCGCTGGAGGAGGCCGCAAAGCGGCCGTCTCGAAGCACGACGGCCACCGGCGGGGCCGTCCACGCGACCCGCCCGTCGCGATGACGGTGCTGAGATAGGTGAAGCGCGCCTACGCCGCGCGCTGCCGTTCGCGCAGCGCGTCGCCGAAGGCTTCGAACAGCGCGCGGTTAATCGGGTTGCGCTGCGGATCGTATTCGGCATGCCACTGCACGCCGAGCGCAAAGGTGGGCGCGTCCGCGATGCGGATCGCCTCGATGGTGCCGTCCTCGGCGACGCCCTCGATCACGACGCGCTTGCCCGGCTCGAGGATGCCCTGCCCGTGCAGTGAGTTGACGCGGATGGTTTCGCGGCCGAGGATTCTTGCAAACGCGCCGCCCGGGATGAGCGTCACGTCATGCCGGTCGGCGAACACCACCCTCGGGTCGGGATGGATCTCGCCGTTCTCGAGCCTAGGCATGCGGTGGTTCATGCGGCCGGGAATCTCGCGGATTTCAGGATGCAGCGAGCCGCCGAACGCGACGTTCATCTCCTGCAGGCCGCGGCAGATGCCGAAGATCGGCACGCCGCGCGCGACGCAGGCTTCCGACAGCGCGAGCGCGACGTCGTCGCGATGGAGATCGTAAGGCTCATGCGCAGCGCAAGGCTCGGTGTTGAAACGTGTCGGATGGACATTGGCGCGCGCGCCGGTCAGGACCACGCCGTCGACCACGTCGAGCAATGCCGCGACATCGGTGATCTCGGGGCTACCCGCGAACATCAGCGGCACGGCGCCGGACACCTCGGCCACTGCGCGAAGGTTGCGCTCTCCGACCATCTGAACCGCGAAACGATTTTCAATGCGATGGGCGTTTCCGATCACGCCGACCACGGGCCGTCTCATTATTCACGTCTCGCGCAATGAATTTTCTCAGTTGGGAACGATTCCGAGATAATCATGCCTGCGAGTTCCCCGGGGATCAACATTTTATGTCTGCGCCTGGGGGCATGCAGCCCTGCAGGACGGCGGGGCCGCCCCGCCGCCGGGCGCCGCGATGGCGCGAAAAGCGGCTATTTGCGCGCAAACGCCTCCCTGGCGTCGATTGTCTCCTCACCGGGAACACCGGCGGCCTTCAGCGCCGCCCCGGCACCCTCGCCGCTCCCGCCGAGCCAGGGCAGCCTTGCCGCGATCCCGCGCGTCACTGGCTCGCCCAGCGCACCGCCAAAATCGAGCGGCCAGTATCCGTTCGGCACGACCTCGGCGGCGAGCGCGCGCAGCCGATAGCCAGTGCCCAGCGCCGCCTCGCTGTCGTCGGGCGACACGGTCCGGGCGCTGCCCGGATTGGCCGGATCGGCAAACGTCACCAGCACCGGGATCAGCTTGCCGGTCACGGGGACCACGCCGGAGAGCTTGCTCATCTCGTTGAACGACACCCGCTTGCCGCCAGCAGCGGAATAGGCGCGCAGCGCCACGTAGTTGATGTCGTCGAGGTCGATCGCCTTGTCGACATGGGCAAGCAGCGCGACCAGGTTCTTGCCGGCGCCGAGATCGACATAGACCGCATCGCCCGCGGTGCGGGTATGGCCACCGCGGCTATAGCCGCGGTCGGGATGGACGGCGAGAACGCTCGCTGCCGACTTGATGCCTTCCGGCGTCTCGACCTCAACCGACAGGCGATATTTATGGCCGGGACGGTTGATCCGGATCTGGTCGCCGATCACGAGCGCAGCGAGCAGCGCCAACGGCCCGAACCACTTCAAGATCATGCCGCGCCCTCGCCGTCCCGGTCCCACTTTTTGTGTCGTCTCGCTTGGCACGAGCGGCGCGCCAGCGTCAAACCGGCGCGACGCCGCGGCTTGATCCCGGCGGCGTTTTCACGACAGTGTGGCCCGGACACCGGCGCGAGAGGGGAATCACCGTGATCGATTCGGCAGACAATCGCCTGCGGGCCCGCAACGACTTGGCATGGGCGATCGCCGTCGGAGGCATCGGCATCGTGCTGTTCGCCGCGCTGTTGACATTCGCCTGGCATTTCAACGCGACGCTGTTCCTGCTGTTCGCCGGCATGCTGCTGGGCGTCGCGCTCAACGCCATGACCTCGCTGCTCGGGCGTCTCACCAAGCTGCCGCATGCGCTGCGGCTCGCCATCGTCTGCCTCGCGCTCGCCGGCATGCTGTCGGGCATCCTCTTCCTCGGCGGCACCACCATCGCGCAGCAGGCGACGGTGTTGAGCGACACGATCAAATCGCAGCTCGTGAACGTCAAAGCCTTCCTCGAACGCAACGGCGTCGATCCGAGCTATCTCGATTTCGGCAACCTGTCCGGCCAGCAGGACTCCGCGACGCCGGAACAGCCGGCAACGCCGGGCGCGACCGTGCCCCACAACCTGCCCGGCGCCGGCGCGCTCGCCTCCAGCGGCGGGGCGATCCTCGGCCAGACGCTGAAGGTCGTGCTCGGGACCGTCAGCGCGGTCGGCAACTTCTTCATCGTGCTGTTTCTCGGTCTGGCGTTCGCCGCGCAGCCAAGCCTCTACCGTGCCGGACTGTTGTTCATGATGCCGGCCAAGCATCGCGCGCAAGCAACCGTCATCGTCGACCGCATCGGCGAAACGCTGGAGCGCTGGCTGATCGCGCAGATGATCACCATGGCGGCGGTGTTCTTCGTGACCTGGATCGGCCTGGCGATCATCGGCATTCCAAGTTCGTTCATCCTGGGCATCCAGGCCGGCCTGCTCGCCTTTATCCCGACCGTGGGCGCCCTGCTCGGCGGACTGATCGTCGTGCTGGCCAGCCTCGCCTCAGGATGGATCGCGGCGCTGTCGGCCTTCATTCTGTTCCTCGGCGTGCACGCGCTCGAGAGCTACATCCTGACGCCGATCATCCAGCGGCAGGCGCTCGACATCCCGCCGGCGACGCTGTTTGCGTTCCAGATCCTGCTCGGCGTCGTGTTCGGCGTCTGGGGTCTGGCGCTGGCGCTGCCGCTGATGGCGATCGCCAAGGTGATGATCGATCACTTCAAGGCGGAGGACGGAGCAGCTGCCCAAGTCGCGTAGGATTACCTCAGGTGGTGAGCACCGTCTCGGTGTGCTCGACGTCGGGCGGCGCGGCGAAATACGGGCCGACCAGCGCACGCCACGCTGTAAAGTCCTCCGAGCCGCGGAAGTCGACGGTGTGGTTTTCCAACGTCTCCCACTTCGCCACCAGGCGGTAGCGCTGCGGCTTTTCGATCGATTTGTGCAGCTCGAATCCCTTGCCGCCCTTGGCGCGCAGAAACAGCGGACGCGCCTTGGCCACCGCCGCTTCAAAATCCTTCTCGGTGCCGGGCTTGACGTCGATCATTGCGATTTCGGTGATCATGGGGCTTTGGTCTCTCCTTGGAACCAACCGTCTCTAGCCCAGCCGGCCCAAAAGAAAAAGGCGCCCGCGCGGGCGCCCTCACCGGCCAAACCCCACCGACGCTTAGCGGAACAACAGGATCGTGCCGATCACCATCAGCACGCAACCGAGCAGCATCACGGTCGGCCAGCGGCTCTTCGGCTGGGCGTAGCGGTAGCGGCCCTGCGCGCGCCGCTCGGCGATCAGCGCGGTCTCATACTCGTCCGATGTGGAAAACATGCAGGCAAAGCCGCCGCGCGCCGAAGCAGCGGCAGCTTCGAGCGACATCAAGGCGGCTTGCGGGTTACGTGTGCTGATCGACTCCATGGAAAAGACGATGGAGCCGAATGGTTAATCAATGGTTACCGTCGATTACTGCACCATCGCCGGCTTGTGCCGCGCCGACGCCGGCAGGCCGGCGGTCTTGCGCCGCCAGTGCTCCAGCGACAGCGGCAGCTCCTCGGCAGCCTCGACACGGTTACGGCCGCTGCGCTTGGCCTGATAGAGCGCGGTGTCGGCCGATGCCAGCAGCACCTCGAGCTCGGTGCCGGCGGGGCCGCCCGCCACGCCGATGCTGACGGTGGTGTCGACCGGCCCCTCCTCGCAGGTGATGCCGGAGGCTTCGAACGCTTCGCGCACCCGCTCGGCGACGAGAACGCCCTCTTCCAGCGAACACGGCAAAAGTGCTGCGAATTCCTCGCCGCCGATGCGACCCGAGAGGTCGCTGATGCGGAGATTGTTGACCACGACGGTGGCGAACAGTTTCAGGATCTCGTCACCGGCGGGATGACCGAAGCGGTCGTTGATCGACTTGAAATGGTCGATGTCGAAGATCATCACGGTGACCGGGCGGCCGGCCGTGGCCTCGCGCTCGATCACCCGCGTGCAGGCCTCGGAGAAGCCGCGGCGGTTGAGCATGCCGCTCAGCGGGTCGACCGAGGCGGCGGTCTTGTGCACGGCCACCGCGCGGTCCGACACCATCATGAAGATCACGAACACGGTGCCGATGGCGTACAGCACGAGCTCGACCGAGAACATCGTGACCCAGAAGCTGGTGGCGAAATGCTCGTCATGCGGCCGCAGGGCGGCGCCGAGCAGGATCGGCAGCATCAGCACGCAGCCATGCGCGACCGGCACAACGATCGCGGGCCAGCGCCGCTGCATCGCGCGGCGGCGCTCGTTCCACAATTCGGCGGCGGTCAGCGCGGCATAGACCGCGACGATCGCGGCGCCCATGGTCAGGCGGATCGCGGGGTCCGGCACCATCGTCGCCGCGGCGACCCAGACGATCGGGCCGAGCGTGATGCCCGGCAGGTTGGGCTTGCGGCCGTGGAACACGCGCGAGGCGTTCCAGACCAGGCCGCAGGCGGCGTAGCCGACCGCGTTGAGCGCAAGCATTATGGGCGCGCCGAGCGCCGCGCCGCCGACCGTCCACAGCGCGACCGACGATGCGCCAAGCAGATAGGCGGTGCCCCACCACTTCAAGGCAGGAATGTTCTCCTGCTTGCCGAAATAAAACAGCATGGCGCCGAGCATGCCCGCGACCATGGTAGCGAACAAATAAAGTGTCGACGTATCGAACGACATGAGCTCACCCCAGCCTGTGTGATGCGACGTTCGCAGGCGCAATTGTTAAAGTGTGATGCAGCGCTACTGCGAATTCTCACGCTAGGGGGTGCGAGTTCCAATTTCGTTTGCGCGCATTGCCAAGTTTTCGGGAAAAACTGCGCTAATTCAGTTCCAAACAGGCAGCAAAAAGGGCGCTTCTCAGCGCCCTTTTTAGTTCCATTTTTACGGCAATTGCCGCGAAGTTTATCGCGCGAATTAGCGCTTCGAGAACTGGAACGACTTGCGCGCCTTCGCCTTGCCGTACTTCTTGCGCTCGACCGAACGCGAGTCGCGGGTCAGGAAGCCGCCCTTCTTGAGGACGCTGCGCAGTTCGGGCTCGAAGTTGGTCAGCGCCTTCGAGATGCCGTGGCGGACCGCACCGGCCTGGCCCGAGAGGCCGCCGCCGGCGACGGTGCAGATCACGTCATACTGGCCGTTGCGCGCGGCTGCGACCAGCGGCTGCTGGATCATCATGCGCAGCACCGGGCGGGCGAAGTAAACTTCGAACTCGCGGGTGTTGACCGAGATCTTGCCGGAGCCTGGCTTGACCCAGACGCGGGCGACCGCGTCCTTGCGCTTGCCGGTGGCATAGGCGCGGCCGTACTTGTCGACCTTCTTGACGTATTTCGGCGCGTCGGGCGCGGCCGTCTTCAGCTGCGAGAGCTGGTCGAGGGACTGCATGGTGTCGGACATTATGCGGCCCTCGTGTTCTTGCGGTTCATCGCAGCGATATCGACCTTCTCGGGATTCTGGGCTTCATGCGGATGATCGGCACCGGCATAAACGCGCAGATTGCCCATCTGCATGCGGCCGAGCGGGCCGCGGGGGATCATGCGTTCGATCGCCTTCTCGACGACGCGCTCGGGGAAGCGACCCTCGAGGATCTGCTTCGCGGTGCGCTCCTTGATGCCGCCGATGAAGCCGGTGTGCTTGTAGTAGACCTTGTTGTCGCGCTTGCGACCGGTCAGCACCACATGCGCGGCATTGACGATGATGACGTTGTCACCGCAATCGACATGCGGGGTGTAGGTGGGCAGGTGTTTGCCGCGCAGACGCATCGCGACGAGGGTGGCGAGACGGCCGACGACCAGACCCTTGGCGTCGATCAGCACCCACTTCTTCGTCACTTCGGCGGGCTTGGCCGAGAACGTGCTCATGTGTGGAATCCGTGAAAAAAGGAAATCGGCGCCGCGTGCGCCGAACTGGGCGGTTTTCTAAAGAAGCCCGCGGCGCGCGTCAACGCCCGTGCGCGCAAATTATATCAATAAAAACAATGGCTTGTAAATATGGTATAAAGATACCAGAAAAAAGCCTATTGATTTGGAATGGAATAGGTCGACGTGACATGGGCGATCGGATCGGGCGACGTGCCGGACAGCAGGTTGACCTCGCCGACCGCAAGCCGCTTGCCGAGCTTGAGCAGTTTCGCCACCGCGAGCACGTCCTGGCCCGGCTGGCCCTTGCGCAGGAAATTGATGTTGAGATTGGTCGTCACGGCAAGGCCGATGGGGCCGATCGCCGACAGCAGCACCACATACATCGCGAAATCGGCCAGCGCCATCAGCGTCGGCCCCGATACGGTGCCCCCGGGACGCAGCATGCGCTCGCTGAAGCGCTGCCGCAAAAGGCTGGTTTGGCCGTCGGCACTTTCGATCTTGATGTCGTCATAGGTGAACGCCTGCGGGAATTCCCGGCGCAGGAACTCCTCCAGATCAGCCACGCTCATTTTCGCAATTGCCATGCCGTCCCTGCCCTCGCTTCAGCCTGCCTGTTACATTAAGTTGTCACAGACGCCAAAATGGAATTTCGACATGTCTGCCCAAGCCGCCCGCGTGCAAGCGCCGCAATCCCCGATCCTGCTGCGCGAGACCGTGGGCAGTATCGCGGTCCTGACTCTCAATCGCCCCGCGGCACGCAATAGTCTCTCCGAAGGCCTGATCGCGGAACTGCACGGTGCTCTGAAAGAGATCGCCGGCGACAAGGGCATCCGCGGCGTCGTGATCGCGGCGAACGGCCCGGCCTTCTCGGCCGGCCATGACATGAAGGAACTCACGGCGCGCCGCAGCGATCCCGATCGCGGCCGCGCCTATTTCGCGCAGATCATGAACGCCTGCAGCGCGATGATGCAGGCCGTGGTGCATCTGCCGAAGCCGGTGGTCGCGGCCGTCCAGGGCATCGCGACCGCGGCCGGCTGCCAGCTCGTCGCAAGCTGCGACCTGGCGGTCGCGTCCGAGGCAGCGACCTTCGCGACACCAGGCGTCGACATCGGCCTGTTCTGCTCGACACCGATGGTGGCGCTGTCGCGCAACGTGCCGCGCAAGCAGGCCATGGAGATGCTGCTCACCGGCGAGCCGATCGCGGCGGCAACCGCGAAAGATATCGGCCTGATCAACCGCGTGGTGCCTGCGGGCACCGAGCGCGACGCCGCGATTGCGCTCGCGCAAAAGGTCGCATTGAAATCCGCCTACACCATCAAGCTCGGCAAGGAAGCCTTCTACCGCCAGGCCGAAATGAGCCTCGCCGAGGCCTATCGCTACGCGGCCGAGGTAATGACCGAGAACATGATGGCGCGCGACGCCGAGGAAGGCATCGGCGCCTTCATCGAGAAGCGCGAGCCGAAGTGGCAGGATAAATAGTCTCCCGTCACTGCGAGCGAAGCGAAGCAATCCATCGGGCAACAAGAAAGTCTGGATTGCTTCGTCGCTTCGCTCCTCGCAATGACGCAATTGGAAAAGACGAGTGATGAACCACGACGCCTACGACGACAATTACATCCGCAGCATCCTCAACAACGTGAAATCGATCGCGATGGTCGGCGCGTCGCCTGTCAATGTGCGGCCGAGCTACTTCGCGTTCAAATATCTCGCGCAACGCGGCTACGACATGATCCCGGTCAATCCCGGCCATGTCGGCAAGACACTGATGGGCAAGCCGTTCGTGGCCTCACTCGCCGACATCGGCCGCCCGATCGACATGGTCGACATCTTCCGCAATTCGAGCCACATCATGCCTGTCGTGGACGAGGCGCTGCAGCTGTCGCCGCCGCCCAAGGTGATCTGGATGCAGCTTGGCGCGCGCGACGATGCGGCCGCCGAGAAGGCGGAAGCCGCCGGCCTCAAGGTCGTGATGAACCGATGTCCGAAGATCGAATATGGCCGGCTGTCATCGGAGATTTCCTGGATGGGCGTCAATTCGCGAACGCTCTCCTCCAAGCGCGCGCCGATTCCGACGCAGGGTATGCGGCTGTCGCTCAATCGCACGAGCTTCGGCGGCGGCCAGACCGCAGCCTCCGACCGCGCCGCGAAAAACAGAACCGAGACGAACTGACGCAATTGCGGAATAATTGTTTCGATCACGTACTCTAACGAAGCACGCGGTTTCAAACCCGCCGATGGCTTTCCGACCTGCCTTGACGACGGAGCGCACTGCCATCAGCATGCCGCGCGTTTTTGACCAAGCCAGACAGGACTTAACGAATGACTGATCGTCTTCCGGGATTTGCCACCCTCGCCGTGCACGCCGGTGCGCAGCCCGATCCCACCACCGGCGCGCGGGCGACGCCGATCTATCAGACCACGTCATTCGTGTTCAACGACGCCGACCATGCCGCCTCGCTGTTCGGCCTGCAGGCGTTCGGCAACATCTACACGCGGATCGGCAACCCGACCAATGCGGTGCTGGAAGAGCGCGTCGCAGCTCTCGAAGGCGGCACGGCGGCGCTTGCGGTTGCCTCCGGCCATGCCGCGCAGCTCGTGGTGCTGCAGCAGCTGCTCCGGCCCGGCGACGAAATCATCGCGGCGCGCAAGCTCTATGGCGGGTCGATCAACCAGTTCACCCACGCCTTCAAGGCGTTTGGCTGGAACGTCGCGTGGGCCGATCCCGACGAGATCTCGACCTTCGAGCGCGCGGTGACGCCGCATACCAAGGCGATCTTCATCGAGTCGATCGCAAACCCCGCCGGCAGCATCACCGATATCGAGGCGATCGCAGCGGTCGCGCGCAAGGCCGGCGTGCCGCTGATCGTCGACAACACGCTGGCGACGCCCTACCTGATCAAGCCGATCGATCACGGCGCCGACATTGTCGTGCACTCGCTCACGAAATTCCTCGGCGGCCACGGCAACTCGCTCGGCGGCATCATCGTCGATGCCGGCACCTTCGACTGGTCGAAGGACAACAAATATCCGATGCTGAGCGAGCCGCGCCCGGAATATCACGGCATCAAGATCCAGGAGACGTTCGGCAACTTCGCCTTCGCGATCGCCTGCCGCGTGCTCGGCCTGCGCGACCTCGGCCCGGCGCTGTCGCCGTTCAACGCCTTCATGATCCTGACCGGCATCGAGACGCTGCCGCTGCGCATGCAGAAGCACTGCGACAATGCCAAGGCGGTCGCCGAATTTCTCGCCGGCCACCCGGCGGTCTCGGCGGTGAACTACGCCGGCCTGCCCGGCGACCGGTACAACCAACTCCAGCGCAAATATTCTCCGAAGGGCGCGGGCGCGGTGTTCACCTTCAGCCTCAAGGGCGGCTACGACGCCGGCGTCAACCTGGTGTCGAACCTGAAGCTGTTCTCGCATCTCGCCAATGTCGGCGACACCCGCTCGCTGGTGATCCACCCGGCCTCCACCACCCACAGCCAGCTCGACGATGCCGCCAAGGTGAAGTCGGGGGCGGCGCCCGACGTAGTCCGCCTCTCGATCGGCATCGAGGACAAGGAAGACCTGATCGCGGATCTCGAGCAGGCGCTCAGCGCCTGATCCCTGTCCGGGGCGGCGCGCCGCGTCGCCCCGGACATTTGGCTGATAGAACAAGCCTCTCGTTAACGCTCATTCCGGCATAAAATGGCATTGATTGGCTCCGGACGATTCGGGAGGGCATTGATGCTGCGCTGGATATTGCCGCTTGCGGTCGCGCTATCAGCGATTCCGCCGGCCGACGCCGCCGACGGCCCGACGGCCACCAAGCGCGCTGCGCATCGCGCCGCCCGCCAGCTCCCGCCAGGCCTGCCGCACAAGCACTACGCCTACCGCACGACGATCACTCCCGCCTATGTCAGGCACGGACGCCAGCTCGTCGTCGAACCCGAGGTGATCCCGCTCAACGCGGTGCCGTACATTCCGTGGGTCCGCGGCACGCCGTTGCTGCCGGGATCGTCGACGCTTCCCGGCTATTACGGCACGACCCATTCCTACAGCTATGACGGCCCCTATTACGGCGGCGCCTATGTGCATTACTGGGATCGCCTACCGTATGCCTGCGGCGTCTACGGCTACTGCTAGCGCGGACGAGACGGTTGGCACGGTCGCCGCAAACAATCAGCGCTCCGCGTGCGGGAAACGCGATCACCGCCGACCTCGTCGCGGTGCTGGTCGCCGTCACCGAGGGCGAACCGAAGATCATGACCATCGCCGGCGGCAGCGCGCTGCCAAGCGGCCCGTTCGAATTCGCCCACCGCTCGCTGCAGACGGGCTTGCGGGCCTGGGTCGAGGCTCAGACCGGTCACCCGCTCGGCTATGTCGAGCAGCTCTACACCTTCGCCGATCGCGGCCGCGCCGGCGATGTCAAGGCGCCGCCGAGCATCTCCATCAGCTATCTCGGCCTCACCCGCGAGGACCGCGTCGGCGAGGGTTTCGAGGCACACTGGTCCGGCTGGTACGACTACTTCCCGTGGGAAGATCATCGTGCAGGTCCGCCCCCCATGCTCACAAAGGTGCTGACGCCGCGGCTCAAGGCGTGGGCGAAATCGGCGTCCTCGCCGACGTTGCAGCGCGAGCGCTGGCAGCGCTGCGCCATCAATTTCGGCCTCGACGGCCGCGACTGGAACGAGGAACTGGTCCTGCAGCGTTATGAGACGCTTTACGAAGCCGCGCTCATTCCGGAGGCCGTCCGCGACAACGGCCGCGAGGCGGCGATCGTACCGGGCAAGCCGATGACCTCGGATCATCGGCGCATCCTCGCCACCGGGATTGCGCGGTTGCGCGCCAAGATCAAATACCGCCCCGTGGTGTTCGAGCTGATGCCGGCCGAGTTCACCCTGCTGCAGCTGCAACGCAGTGTTGAGGCGCTCGCAGGCCGGCTGGTCCACAAGCAGAACTTCCGCCGGCTCATCGAGCAGCAGGAACTCGTTGAAGAGACTGGCGCAATCGCCACCGAGGCGGTCGGGCGGCCGGCCAAGCTGTTCCGCTTCCGCCATGCCGTCCTGGCCGAACGGGCCGTCGCCGGTACCAAGCTCCCGCTCTCCCGCACTTGACAGGCTTTATGCTCAGGATAAGTATAAGCCATCTTATGCTCAAGGAGAGTATAAATGGCCGCCGCCAACGCCGAGCTTCTCGCCCGCACCGCACCGCTCTATGAGCGGGTCAAACGCGTCATCCCGCCGTTCGAATGGGCCACCTTCGCCGAGGACGTCGACACGATCCTCGCGTTGAAACGCCAGCGCAACGCCGTGGTGCTGGCGCACAACTACCAGACGCCGGAAATCTTCCACGGCGTCGCCGACATTGTCGGTGACAGCCTTCTGCTCGCGCGCGAAGCGACCAAGGTCGATGCCGACATCATCGTGCTCGCCGGCGTGCACTTCATGGCCGAGACGGCAAAGCTCCTGAACCCCGCCAAGACCGTGCTGATCCCCAATCTTGCGGCCGGCTGTTCGCTCGCGGATTCCATCACCGCCGAGGACGTGCGGCTGATGCGTGCGCGCTATCCGGACGCGCCTGTCGTGACCTACGTCAACACATCGGCCGCAGTGAAGGCCGAATCTGACATCTGCTGCACCTCCGGCAACGCACTGAAGGTCGTCGAGTCTCTCGGCGCCGAGCGCGTCATCATGCTGCCGGACGAATATCTGGCGCAGAACATCGCGGCCCAGACCAAGACGAAGATCATCGCCTGGAAGGGCCACTGCGAGGTGCACGAGCTGTTCACCGCCGCTGACGTCAGGCAGATCCGCGAGGATCATCCCGGCATCACCATCCTAGCACATCCGGAATGCCCGCCCGAGGTGGTCGCCGAGGCCGATTTCGCCGGCTCCACGGCCGCGATGTCTGACTTCGTCGAGACGAAACGTCCGGCGCACGTCGTGCTGCTGACGGAATGCTCGATGAGCGACAACGTGTCCGCCCAGCATCCCGATATCGAGTTCGTGCGCCCCTGCAATCTCTGCCCGCACATGAAGCGGATCACGCTGAAGAACATCCGCCACGCGCTGGAGACGAACCGGCACGAGGTGACGATCGATCCCGCCGTCGCCGGCCGCGCACGGCAGGCTGTCGAAAGGATGCTGGCGGTATGAGCACCAACGTTTCCAATCTGAACGGCCGCCCCGTCATCATCGGCGGCGGCGCTGCCGGGCTGATGACCGCGCTTGAACTGGCACCGGAGCCGGTGGTACTGGTGTCGAAGTCGCCGTTGGGCGCCGAAGCCTCCAGCATGTGGGCGCAGGGCGGGCTTGCCGCCGCCGTCGGCGAGGACGACACCCCTGCCCTGCATCTCTCCGACACGATCGCAGCCGGCGCCGGACTGAGCGACGAAACCGCAGCAAGCAGGATCGTCCATGACGCGCCGGCGGCGGTCGAGCGCCTTGTCGAGCTCGGCGTCGCGTTCGATCGGCGCACCGACGGACGCTATTGTCTCGGGCTCGAGGCCGCGCATGGCCGTAATCGAATCCTGCACGCCACCGGCGACGGCACCGGGCGCGAGATCATGCGCGCCCTGATCGCGGCCGTCCGGCGCACACCGTCGATCACGTTGCTGGAAGGCGTCGAGGCGCGCCGGCTGCTTGTCGAGGATCACGCCATCAGGGGCGTGCTGGCGGCAAGCGACCGCGGCGCGCTGACCATCATCACCAATCGCGTCGTGATCGCAACCGGCGGGATCGGTGGGCTGTTCGCCGACAGCACCAATCCGGGCGGATGTTTCGGCCAGGGGCTTGCGCTTGCCGCGCATGCCGGCGCAGAACTCTCCGATCTCGAATTCGTCCAGTTCCATCCGACCGCCTTCGACGGACCGTCGCGGCCGATGCCGCTGTTGACCGAGGCGATCCGCGGCGACGGCGCCGTGCTGATCGACGAGGCGGGCCGGCGCTTCATGGCCGATCAGCCCGGCGCCGAGCTTGCGCCGCGCGATATCGTCGCGCGTGCCGTCTGGCACCACCGCGCCGCGGGGCACCGCACATTCCTCGATGCGCGCAAACATCCTGGCGCCGATTTCGCACAGCGCTATCCCGTGATCAGCGCCTTCTGCAAAATGGCGGGCATCGATCCCATCAGCGATCCGATTCCGATTCGGCCGGCGGTCCACTACCACATGGGCGGCATCGCCGTTGACGGCGAAGGACGCAGCACGGTGAACGGCCTGTGGGCCTGCGGCGAAGCGGCCCGCACCGGGCTGCACGGCGCAAACCGGCTCGCCAGCAATTCGCTGATGGAAGCGATCGTCTGTGCGCGCTGGGTCGCCGCCGATGTCGGCGGCGTCACGGCAGGTCCGCGAGTCATGCTGCAAGCCGAGGCCATTGCGCCGGCTGCCGATCCCTCGGCCGTTCGTCCGATCCTGACGCAAGGGCTCGGCGTGTTGCGCGACCGCGACGGGATCGAAGGCGCGATCCATAACCTCTACCCACTTGCGCGCAGCCACGGCGCCGCATCGGATCCGGCGCAGGTCGGCCTGATGATTGCGGTTGGAGCCTACCGGCGCGAGGAAAGCCGCGGCGGCCACTTCCGCAGCGATTTTCCGGACAGCCTGCCCCAGGCTGTCCCATCCTCGCTCTCGCTCGCCGAGGCGCTTGGCGCGGCGCGCGAGATCATCGAATCCACGATGTCAGTCAGGAGTGCCCGGTCATGACCCTCAATCCATTGCTGCCGCTGATGTACGAGCCGCTGGTGCGAACCGCCCTGCTCGAAGACCTCGGCCGCGCCGGCGACATCACCGCTGACGCCATCGTGCCTGCCAACCAGCAGGCGAGGCTCGAGATGCGAGCACGCCAGACCGGCGTCGTCGCCGGGCTCGACGTCGCGCGCTGCGCCTTTCAGACGGTATCGCCGCACATCAACCTTCGCGCCGAGCGGCCAGACGGCAGCGCGGTCGAGCCCGGGCAGGTCATCGCGACCATCGACGGCCCGGCCCGCGGCCTGCTGACCGGCGAGCGGACCGCGCTCAACTTCCTCTGCCATCTCAGCGGTGTTGCGAGCGCGACCGCGACGCTCGTCAGAGCCGTCAAGGGCACAAGCGCGCAGATCGTCTGCACCCGCAAGACGACGCCCGGCTTGCGTGCCCTTGAAAAATATGCGGTTCGCGCCGGCGGCGGCGGCAATCACCGCTTCGGGCTCGACGATGCGGTGCTGATCAAGGACAACCACATCGCGATCGCGGGCAGCATCGCAACGGCCATTCAACGCGCGAAGGCGAACGCGGGTCACATGGTCAAGATCGAGATCGAGGTCGATACGCTGGCGCAACTCGACGAGGCGTTGTCGCTCGGGGTCGACGCCGTGCTGCTCGACAACATGACGATCGAGCAGCTTGCGCAGGCGGTGAAGATGGCCGATGGCAAGGTGATCACCGAAGCCTCCGGCCGCATCACCGCGGCGACTGCGCCGGCCATCGCTGCCACCGGCGTTGACCTGATCTCGGTCGGGTGGGTAACGCACAGCTCGGCGGCGCTCGATATCGGGTTGGACTATCTGTCCTAGCCGGTCAGCCGTGCTGGCCGACGGGCACGAGCGTCGGCTGATCCCGCTCGGTCCGCCGCGCGGCCAACCGCTCGACCTGCAGGACGGCGAGCGTCAGCACGACGATCGCCACCGCCTGGTGCGTCAGCGCCAGATCGATCGGCACCTGGTGCAGCAGCGTCAGGATGCCGAGCGTCGCCTGCACCGTGATCGCCGCGGCCAGCCACCACGCGCCGGAGATTACGGCGCGGCCGGCGCGTGAACGGAGGGCGCCGAGTGCGTGCACGACCGCGAGCGCAAACAGCAGATAGGCGGTCATGCGATGCTCGAACTGCACGGTCAGCGTATTGTCGCACAAATTGCGCCACCACGGCGTCTCGAACAGCAGCCGATCGATCGAAGGAATCAACGCGCCGTCAATTCCGGGCCAGGTGTTGTAGACCCTGCCCGCGCGCAGGCCCGCGACCAGCGCACCGAAATAGAGCTGCACGAAGGTAAGCACCAAGAGCACCACGCTCGTGATCTTCAACCGCGCCAACGCGACCACGGGCGGACGCTCCGTCAGCCGCCGCAGTGTCCAGACGATCGCGGCGAAGATCAAAAGCGCCAGCACGAGGTGCGTCGCCAGCCGATATTGCGACACCTCGACGCGCTGCGACAGGCCCGAGGCGACCATCCACCAGCCGACGCCGCCCTGCAGCGCGCCGAGGGCGAAGATCAGCCACAGCCGTCGCCCCAGTTCGCCACTCACCGCGCCGCGCCACAGGAAGTACAGGAACGGCAGCAGATAGGCGGCGCCGATCACGCGGCCGAGCAGCCGATGGCTCCACTCCCACCAGAAGATGGTCTTGAACTCCTCAAGCGTCATTCCGGCATTGAGCTCGCGATATTGCGGAATGGCCTTGTAGCCCTCGAACGCTTGGGCCCATTGCACCTCCGTCAGGGGCGGCAGCGCGCCGGTGACGGGCTTCCATTCCACGATCGACAGTCCGGATTCGGTCAGCCGCGTGGCGCCGCCGACCAGCACCATCAGCACGATCAGGGCGGCGACCGAAAACAGCCACACCCTGACGGCGCGGAGCTGC
This sequence comes from Bradyrhizobium erythrophlei, assembly GCF_042430365.1. Taxonomy (GTDB): domain Bacteria; phylum Pseudomonadota; class Alphaproteobacteria; order Rhizobiales; family Xanthobacteraceae; genus Bradyrhizobium; species Bradyrhizobium erythrophlei. Next base: position 45,856 of record NZ_JBHMET010000229.1, on the reverse strand, counting down.
GATGTCTTTGCGGAAATACCGGCCATTTCGCCCTGACTTGATTGGATTTTCGCGCCCCTTATAGTCCGCCCAATTAGCCGCGCAAGCGCCGCAGAGATTACGAGTCGCACATAACAGCCATGGCCATACGTACCCGCAAACTGCTTGGAACCATCGCCCTGCTCGTCCTGGTCCTGGTCTGGTCGCTGCTCGGCATGACGGTGGCGCAGACGCCGTGGCTTGCCAATTCGGGATGGCTGCAAGCGATCTTCTATGTCGTCGCCGGCCTCGGCTGGGTCTTGCCGGCGATGCCGATCGTCGCCTGGATGTCGCGGCCCGACCGTATCTAGTTTCGCGACGCCCGCGTCGGCTGCACCGGCGCGAACATGATCCCTGACAGCAGCACGCGCATCATCCGCAGCGACCGCTCGCGCCCGTCCCAGGCGATCCGCGGCAGCGCATGGAGGTTGGTGCGTCCCTCAGCCTCGACGATCCCGGAGATGGTCGAGACCGCGCTGGCAAAGCCGGCCTCCTCCGCCAGCACGACGTGCCGGCGACGGAATGAATCCCGGTCGCCAAAGGGAAATGCGAAATGCCTGACGTCGCGGCGAAACGCTGCCTGCGCAACCGCCTGCCCCATCGCCATCTCGCGCCGCGCGTCAGCGTCCTTCAGGTTCGACAGCACCGGATAGTTCACGGTGGCGCTGCCGAATGTCACGTTCGGATCGGCCGCAAGCCTCGCCAGATCGTTCCAGTCCATCGCCGCGCTGCGCGACATCTGCGCGAGGTCGACCGAATAGCGCCGGCACAGATCGTTGATGGCCAGCGACAACTCCGGCGGCGCCAGCGTACGCATCCAGCCGGACAGGAATGCGAACAACGCGTATTTGTCTGACAGCTCCGCGACCGTGAAATGCTGCTCCCTGCCGTCGATCACCAGGCTGACCCGGCGCTCGCGCGCGATGATGTCCTCCAGCGCCAGCCACCAGGCTTCGCCCAGACCGTCCGGAAATGCCGTCGGCAGATAGACGGTGAAGGGAATGCCGTGCTTCGCGAGCACCGGATACGCGTGCGTGACGAGATCCTTGTAACCGCCGTCGAACGTCAGACAGACAAAGCGCCTGCGCTCGGGCAGCGTGACCGCACGCCGACAGGCTTCGTCGATCCCGACGATGTCGTAGCGCCAGCGCTTCAGCGCACGGATCGTCCGATCCAGGAATTTTGGCGTGATCTCTCGCGTGCGCAACGGCTGGAATCGCGCGGAGCGGCGCGGACGCACCCGCTCGAAACGCAGGATGGCGCCGGCGCCGCCGGACTGGCGCTGCTTCAGCCGGAAAGCCCCGCTGAAGTAGGCGAGCTCCATCCGCGCCCGCCGCCAAAACCTGTTGTCTGATGCCAAGGCCCCCGCCCCCGAACGGCGGGTTCCCACGCGCCGCTGCGGCATTGTTATTACTCTTTGTTGACATTTCCCTGCGAAGGTCGGCCGAGCCGAGAACTATTAATAAATAGCTACAAAAACGGGTTCTGAAATGACCATGGCGGCGGCAATCGAAAGCCAGACGGCGGATGCACGGGCGTGGTCGAAGGCAAGCCGCATTGCCGGCGTCGATATTTTCCATGACCTCGCCGCAGCCGAAACCGTCTGGCGCGGCTTCGAGACGTCGAAGCAGTTCTACACGCCCTATCAGCGCTTCGACTTCGTCGCCGCCTGGCAGCGGCAGGTCGGCGAGCGCGAGGGCCTGCGCCCTTTCATCGTTGTCGGCCACGACAGCGAACGCCGGCCGCTGATGCTGTTGCCGCTAGCCATCGAGTCGAGGCTCGGCGCGCGTTGCGCGAGCTTCATGGGCGGCAAGCATTCGACCTTCAACATGGCGCTGTACGACCGGGATTTCGCCGCGAACGCAACCGAGGCCGATCTTGCGACGTTGCTCGGTTCGATCGCCGAGCGCTCGCGCGTCGACGCTTTGGCGCTGCATCAGCAGCCGCTGAACTGGCAGGAGCTGCCGAACCCGATGGCGCTGCTGCCGCGTCAGCCCTCGGTCAACGATTGCCCGCTGCTGGTGTTGGAGGCAGGCGCTGCGCCCACCGCGCTGATCAGCAACTCGTTCCGCCGCCGGCTCAAGGGCAAGGAACGCAAGCTGCAGGCGCTCTCCGGCTACCGCTACTACGTCGCGACCGAGAGCGCGGATATCAGCCGCCTGCTCGACTGGTTCTTCCGCGTCAAGCCGCAGCGCATGGCGGAGCAAAAGCTGCCTGATGTCTTCGCCGAGCCCGGCATCGAGCAGTTCATCCGCACCGCCTGCCTGACGCCGCTGGCCGACGGCAACGGCCACGTCATCGATATCCACGCGCTGGAATGCGACGACGAAGTCATCGCGATCTATGCCGGTGTCGCCGACGGTCATCGCTTCTCGATGATGTTCAACACCTACACGATGTCCGGCAACGCCAAATTCAGCCCCGGCCTGATCCTGATGCGCGACATCATCGACCGGCATGCCGCCCAGAACTACCGGGCGCTCGATCTCGGCATCGGATCGGACGAGTACAAGCGGCTGTTCTGCAAGAGCGACGAGGCGATCTTCGACAGCTTCGTCCCGCTCAGCCTGCGCGGCAGGCTGGCGGCGAACGCCCTGTCAGCCCTCAACCGCGCCAAGCGGACCGTGAAGCACAACCCGGCGCTCTTCGAGATCGCGCAGAACCTGCGCAGCATGTTCCGCTAACGCAAACTCCTATCTCTCCGTCATTGCGAGCGAAGCGAAGCAATCCATCTTACCGCAAGCGGAGAGATGGATTGCTTCGTCGCTATCGCTCCTCGCAATGACGGCAATGGGTTAAGGTGACAACCTTCTCAGGCCGCCACCACCCGCGGGCCGCGCTCGATCGGATGCGGAGGTTCGCACGGCCTATTCAGCATCGTCACCTCGGAGAAGCCGACGGCCTTGAGCTGATCGACCATCTGCCTCCGTGCGTCCTGCGCCATCGACGCGTCGGGCACGACGACAGCCCGGGCCTGCGCAGTCAAGAGCTCCGCCGGCAGGTCGACCGCCGAGCCGGCGTCAAGCAGCACGTGGTCATAGACCCTGAGCAGCGCGTCGATCGCGAGCGTCAGCCGTGGCGACTGCAGCTGCGCGCGGTCGAAGCCCGGGCGACCAGCGCTGACGAGTTGCACACGCGACAACCGGTCCTTGGTGATGATCTGCGCGAACGGCGCCTCGCCCTGCATCAGTTCGGCAAGGCCGGCCGCGCCCGGATCGACCGAGGCCGCGGTCATCGCAGGCGAGGTCCCAACGAGATCGACCACCACGACCTTGGCATGCCGCGCCATCAGGCGGGCCAGGGTCAATGCCGTCAGCGTAACGCTCTCGCCGGTGGCCGTGCCGAGGATCGTGACCTTGTGGGCGGCGGCGCCGGCGGCACAAAGCCGCGTTGCGAGTTCGTCGATTTCGCTGACCGAGGGAGCAGTTTCCGGCTGCGGCTCGCTGATCGCACGCGCGGGAGCTGGTGGAGATGCTGGCGCGACCACGGGTTCCGGCGCCAGTTCGGGCTCCGGCTCATCCTCGACCGCGGTCTCCATGACCGGCTCGCGGCGGCGGACGGTGGCAGCGACCGGCGCGAAGGCCCGGGCGACCGCGCGCGGCGCCGACATGCGCAGCAGCTCGCCGGTGATGATGAGGCCGGACGAGAGCAGGAGCGCGGCCAAGGTCGCGATCAGCACGATCGGCAGCTTCTTCGGATAGGCCGGCGTGTTGGAGACGGTGGCGCGCGAAATGATCCGCCCATCGGCCGGCGCGGTCTCGATATTCTCGCGGGCGGTCGCCTCGCGGTATTTTGCGAGATAGGTCTCGAGCAGGTCGCGCTGCGCCTTGGCCTCGCGCTCCAGCGCGCGGAGCTGCACGTCCTGGCCGTTCGAGGAGGACGCCTGCTTCTTCAACTGCTCGAGGCTTGCGGAGAGCGCCTCGACGCGAGCGCCGGCGACGCGGGCATCGTTGTCCAGCGAACGCGAGACCTTGCTCGCTTCCTCGCGCAGCTGACGGTCGAGATCGGCAAGCTGCGCCTTCAATTCCTTGATGCGCGGATGGTTGTCGAGCAATGTCGACGACTGCTCGGCGAGTTGCGCCCGCAGCGTCACGCGCTGCTCGGAGAGCCGGCGGATCAGCTCGGAATTGAGCACTTCCGATGCTTCGATCGGCTTGCCGCTCTGGAGCATTTCGCGGACCAGCCGCGCCTTGGTCTCGGTATCCGCCTTCAGCGCACGGGCATTGTTGAGCTGCGTGTTGAGCTCGCCCATCTGCTGGTTCGACAGCGTGGTGTTGTTGGTGCCGATGAACAGGCCCGATTTCGAGCGAAAATCCTCGACCCGGGAGTCGGCGTCGGCGACCTTCTTGCGCAGATTGTCGATCTCGCCGGAGAGCCAGGTCGAGGCCGACTTGGCCTGGTCCTGCCGCGCCGACTGCTGCAGCACGAGATAGCCTTCGGCGATCGAATTGGCGACCCGCGCGGCAAGCTCCGGATCGCGCGACTGGAATTCGATGACGATGACGCGCGACTTGTCGACCGCGTAGGCGGTGAAGCGGTCGTAATAGGCCTCGAGCACGCGCTCTTCCGGCGTCAGCGTGAACGGGTCGCGGCCGATGCCGACCAGCGCAAGCAGCGATTTCAACGGCGAGAAGCCCTGCAGCACCGGATCGAACTCCGGACGCTCGGCGAGCTTGTTCTTCTTGATGATCTCGCGGGCGAGATCGCGCGACAGCAACAGCTGAACCTGGCTCGTCACCGCCTCCGGATCGGGTCCGGTGCGCTCCAGATCGCGCTCGCCGTTGGGACGAAGGAAGACGCTCTCGCGGCCATCGACCAGAATGCGGGCCTCGGACTTGTAGCGCGGCGTGACCATGTTGACGGCGGCGAGCGACAACGTCAGCGCCAGCACCGTCGGAACGATGATCCACGTCCGCTTGCGCACCAGGGCCTGACCGAGCGCATGCAGATCGAGATCGCCCGCCTCCGATGCAGGCACGGGCGTGTCGGGAGCGGAGCCCGCTGCAATGGCCGTTGCCGGGACGGGCTTGGCAGAGCCGGATGCGGCGACAGCAGGCGCAGACTTCGACAGCGCCCGCTGCACCACGGCCGTGCCTGAACGCCAGAACGCTGAACGCATCACACACTCCCGCGGACGCCGCGACTCCACCTGAACCTGCTGCGATTACACTCCATTAAGGTTGCTGCCGGGTTAATTGGCCATCTTTGTGGGGGCGACGGCATCCGGCATCCCGCGCACACGGTCATGTTTTGTTAACCATGAGCCCCCCTTAATCGAGACCGATATTCTGCAGGATTCTTCAAATGCGCCGCGCGCGCACCCCCATTGCTTGTCTGGTCGCTGCGCTCGCTCTGTCGGGCTGCATGGGACGCACTGCGCCCGTCGCCACGGCGCCGCAGCCCGTCCTCGACGCCGTCGCCTATGCCGCCCCCGCGCCAGCGCGCTACGACAGTGCCTACCATCTCGACGCCGGCGACCGGCTCCGCGTCGTGGTCTACGGCCAGGAAGGCCTCACCAACACCTATGCGATCGACGCCGCCGGCGCGATCACGATGCCGCTGATCGGCACGGTGCCGGCGCGCGGCCGCACGCCTGCGGGGCTCGCCAGCGAGATATCAGCGAAACTCCGCAACGGATTTATCCGCGAGCCCTCGGTCGCGGTCGAGATCGAGGCCTATCGCCCGTTCTTCATCCTCGGCGAAGTCGCCGCCCCCGGCCAGTATCCCTACGTGCCGAACATGACGGTGGAGAGCGCGATTGCGATCGCCGGCGGGTTCTCGCCACGCGCGAAGCGCGACAGCGTCACGCTGACCCATACGGACGCGTCCGGCTCCGGCCGCTTCGTGGTGCCGCTGGGCACGCCGATCGGCCCGGGCGACACGGTGTTCGTCAACGAGCGCTGGTTCTAGTTCCATGACCGAAGATCGGAACCAGGACCAACCGCTTCGCATCCTGCACGTCGTCCGCGCGCCCGTGGGCGGCATCTTCCGCCACATCCTCGACGTCGCCAACGGCCAGATCGTGCGCGGCCATCACGTCGGCATCATCGCCGACAGCCTCACCGGCGGCGAACGCGCGCAGGCCGCGCTCGCCGAGATCGCGCCGCGCCTCAAGCTCGGGGTCCGCCGCGTGGCGATCCGCCGCGAGCCGCGCATCGTCGACGTCGCCGTCGCCGCAAGGATTGCGGGCCTGATCTGGAAGCTCAAGCCAGACGTGGTGCACGGCCACGGCGCCAAGGCCGGCGCCTATATCCGGCTGCGGCCGCGCTCGAAGAGGACGATCCGGGTCTACACGCCGCATGGCGGCTCGCTGCACTACCCGCTCGATACCTTCAAGGGCAATTTCTACAGCTATCTCGAGCGCGCGCTGATGAACAGCACCGACCTGTTCCTGTTCGAGAGCGCATTTGCCCGCGACACCTACCAGCGCACGGTCGGCGTGCCGAGCGGCCTCGTGCGATGCGTGTTCAACGGCGTCACGTCGGAGGAATTCGAGCCCGTGACCAAGGCCGACGATGCCACCGACGTGGTCTATGTCGGCGAGTTCCGGCACATCAAGGGCGCCGACCTCCTGATCGACGCGGTGGCCAAGCTGCGCGCCGAAGGCACGTCGGTGACGCTGACGCTCGGCGGCGACGGCGAGGAAACCGAGACGCTCAAGGCCCAGGCCAAGCGGCTTGCGCTCGGCGATGCGGTGCGCTTCATCGGCCACGTCAAGGCGCGCTACGGCTTCTCCAAGGGCAGCCTGCTGGTCGTCCCCTCGCGCGGCGATTCCATGCCCTATGTGGTGATCGAGGCGGCTGCCGCCGGCGTCCCGATGGTCGCCGCCAATGTCGGCGGCATCCCCGAGATCTTCGATACCCACACCGATGCGCTGTTCGCGCCGAGCAACGTCGCGGCGATGGCCGACGCCATCAAGGCCGCACTCGACAATCCGGCGGCGACCGCGGCGCGCGCGCAGCGCTTGCGCGAACGCATTTCCGAACATTTTTCGCAGCAGGCGATGGTCGAGGGCGTGCTGGCCGGCTACCGCGACGCATTTGCCAAACATTAACCATTCCTTACCCGCGTAACCGTTTCTTCCGATTTCTCCCGTTAAGTCGCGCCCTGGGGAATTTTGGCCCTGCGCCCGCATGCCTATCTGCATGCGCAGGAATGGACGTGGACACGTGGAACCGCTCAACGCACGCTCGATGCTGGATGCCGCTACGGCAACCACAACGGCCGCCCGCCCGCAAGGCGAACGACGCCGGCGCCTGTCGCCGGCTGCGCTCGCCGTCACCAACCAGAAAGTTGGCGGCGCCTACTCGCCGATCGTGATCGCGGGCGCGGTCCGCCTCGCCGATTTCATCCTGCTCAGCCTGGTCGGCGTCGGTCTCTATCTCGGCTACGTGATGCCGCTCTCCGGCTTCCATTGGGAATATGTCGCGGCGATCCTCGGCATGACGGTCGCAGCCGTGGTCTGCTTCCAGGCCGCCGATATCTACCAGGTGCAGGTCTTCCGCGGCCAACTGCGCCAGATGACGCTGATGATCTCGTCATGGGCGTTCGTGTTTCTGCTGTTCATCGGCGTCTCCTTCCTGGCCAAGCTCGGCGGCGAAGTGTCGCGCGTCTGGCTGTCGTCGTTCTTCTTCGTCGGCCTCGCGGCGCTGATCGTCGAACGTCTCACGCTGCGCACGCTGGTGCGTCGCTGGGCGCATGACGGCCGCCTCGACCGCCGCACCGTCATCGTCGGCGCCGACCAGAACGGCGAGCAGCTCGTCGAGGCGCTGAAGGCCGAGGAGGACTCGGATATCCACGTGCTCGGCGTGTTCGACGACCGCAACGACAGCCGCGCCATGGACACCTGCGCCGGCAGTCCGAAGCTCGGCAAGGTCGACGACATCGTCGAATTCGCCCGCCGCACCCGCGTCGATCTCGTGCTGTTCGCACTGCCGATCTCGGCGGAGACGCGCATCCTGGAGATGCTGAAGAAGCTGTGGGTGCTGCCGGTCGACATCCGCCTGTCGGCGCACACCAACAAGCTGCGCTTCCGCCCCCGCTCCTACTCCTATCTCGGCAGCGTCCCGACGCTTGATGTGTTCGAGGCGCCGATCACCGACTGGGATCTGGTGATGAAATGGCTGTTCGACCGCGTGGTCGGCGGCCTGATCCTGCTCGCAGCGCTTCCAGTGATGGGGCTGGTGGCGCTGGCGGTGAAGCTCGACAGTCCGGGCCCGGTGCTGTTCCGCCAGAAGCGCTTCGGCTTCAACAATGAGCGCATCGACGTCTACAAGTTCCGCTCGCTGTATCACCACCAGGCCGATCCCACCGCCTCCAAGGTGGTGACCAAGAACGATCCGCGCGTCACCCGCGTCGGCCGCTTCATCCGCAAGACCTCGCTCGACGAACTGCCGCAGCTCTTCAATGTGGTGCTCGAGGGCAACCTCTCGCTGGTCGGCCCGCGCCCGCACGCGGTACAGAGCAAGCTGGAGAACCGGCTGTTCGACGAGGCCGTCGACGGCTATTTCGCCCGTCACCGCGTCAAGCCCGGCATCACCGGCTGGGCCCAGATCAACGGCTGGCGCGGCGAGGTCGACACCGACGAGAAGATCCAGAAGCGCGTCGAATTCGACCTCTACTACATCGAGAACTGGTCGGTGCTGTTCGACCTCTACATTCTGCTCAAGACGCCGTTCTCGCTGCTGACCAAGAATGAGAACGCGTACTAGTCCGTTTCGCCGGGACCGCCGGCAGGCCTTCTGATCCGTCGAGTTGCGTGAGTGCGTCATGGCCTATGCGGCGACAGCCGGGACTTCCCATCCGTCGATCCCGGCGGCGCCTGGCGTGCTGGCGCTGCAGCGGGCGCTGGTGTGGCTGGCAGGTGCGTCCGGCGCCATCGTCTTCATCGAGCCGAGCCCTTATGAAATCGTCACGCTGATCGCGTCCGTCGTGTTCTTTGCCACGGGCCTGCGGATGCGGCTCGTCTTCGTGCCGCTGTTGTTCGCGCTGATCGTGCTCAACGTCGGCTACAGCATCGGCGCCATCCCGTTCATCGATAAGCCGGAGGTGATGAACTGGATATTCACCTCCTGGTACATGGCCGTGACGGTGATCTTCTTCGCGATGGTGATCTCGGAAGACACCGAAGCCCGGCTCGACATGCTCCGCCGCGGCCTCGTGGTCGGCGGAATGATCGCCTCGATCGCCGGCGTCGCCGGCTATTTCCACCTGGTGCCCGGCGGCTACGACCTGCTCACGCTGTATGATCGCGCCCGCGGCACCTTCAAGGATCCGAACGTGCTCGGCGCGTTCCTGATTCTGCCGGCGCTGTTCGCGCTGCAGAGCGTCGTCTCCGATCCCCTCGGCAAGGCGTTTCGCAATGCGATCGCCTTCGGCATCATGGCGCTTGCGATCCTGCTGGCGTTCTCGCGCGCGGCCTGGGGCGCGCTGATCATCACCTCCGCCGTCACGCTGCTCCTGATGGTGCTCACCAGCCGGTCGCAGACGCAGCGCACGCGGATCATCGTGATGGCGCTGATCGCTGTTGTCATCGCCGTGGCGCTGGTCGCCGTGCTGCTGTCACTCGACTCCGTTGCACAGATGTTCAAGCAGCGCGCGAGCTTTGACCAGAGCTACGACGAAGGTCGCTTCGGACGCTTCGGCCGGCACATCCTCGGCGCCCAGATGGCGCTCGACGTGCCCTTCGGCATCGGCCCGCTGCAGTTCCGCAGCTACTTCCCCGAGGACACCCACAATTCCTACCTCAACGCCTTCATGTCGGGCGGCTGGATCTCCGGCATCTGCTATCCGGCGCTGGTGTTCACCAGCGCAATCACAGGCTTCCGCTACATGTTCACGCGGGTGCCCTGGCAGCGTACCTATCTGGCTGTGTTCACGGCGTTCCTCGGCACCGTCGGCGAGAGCTTCATCATCGATACCGACCATTGGCGGCATTTCTGGATGATGCTCGGCACGATGTGGGGTATGTATGCCGCGGCCGAGCGCTACCGCCGGACGGCATCGATCAGCGACGGGGCGGCGGCATCTTGAGGCTCGCGCGCTGCTCCGGCGGCGTGGCGATCACACCCTTCAGCGCCTCGGTCGCTTCCAGCACGCCCCTGTAGCCGTCATTGGCGAAGCGCAGCAGCAGCCGCAGTTCGTCGTCGGTGTAGCCGCTCCAGACCTTCTGCATCGCCTGCTGCATCGGCACGTAGAGCTTGCCGATCTCGGCGGCCTTCTCCTCCACGACCGAGATGAAGACCTTGCGGCGGTCGACCGCGTCGCGCTCGCGGCGGACATAGCCCGCCTTTTCCATCCGATCGACGACCCCGGTGATGGCCCCCGTCGTCAGCCCGGTCACTTCTGCGAGACGGCCGGCGGTCACGCGGCCCTCGAGAAAGAGGATGTCCATGCATTCGAGGTCCGAGTTGGAAATTCCGGCCACGTTCGCAACGGCTTGGCCGAACATCACCCCCTGCGCCGACGACCGCCGCATCGCTTCCTCGAGTTCCTGCAGCAGCGCCGCGCGCGATTTCGCTCTTGACAAAGCCAATCCTATATCTTACCGAACTGACATCTTAGTAACTAAGAGAATTAGTCACTAACCTTTCCTAACCCACACGGATGCATGGAGCAAGGCATGACGCGACGTCCCCGTAAAGCCCTGATCATCGGCGCCGGTATCGCAGGCCCAGTGGCTGCAATGTTCATGAAGCGCGCCGGCATCGAGGCCGACATCTATGAGGCCTGGCCCTATTCCAACGGCATCGGCGGCGGCCTGCAGATCGCGCCGAACGGCATGCGGGTGCTGGCCGAGCTCGGCCTCGCCGACGAGTTGATCGGCCTTGGCTCGATCGCGGAATCCTTCGACTTCTATTCGCAAGGCGGCAAGAAGCTCGGCTCGATCAATCGCGACATGGCGAAACGGTTTGGCCTGCCCGCGGTGAACATGTGCCGCGCGACCCTGAACGAGACGCTGGTCGACAAGGCCTGGTCGTCGAACGTTTCGGTGCATTTCGAGAAGCGGCTGGTGAAGATCGAGGATCGCGCCGACCAGCCCGTGATCGCGCATTTCGCCGACGGATCGGAGGCCGAGGGCGATTTCGTGATCGGCGCCGACGGCGTGCATTCGGCGGTGCGGCGGCACGTGATCCCCGACGGACCCGTGCCGTTCGATACCGGGCTGATCGGCTTCGGTGGCTTCGTGCCGCGCGCGGTGATCGAGAATCTGCCGATCGGCCAGCGGATCGAGACCACCTTTGGGCAGAGCGGCTTCTTCGGCTACGGCTTCTGCAGCTCCAATCCCGACGACGGCGCGATGTGGTGGAGCACGCAGCCGTCGCACGGCATGACGGCCGCGGCCTACCGCCTGCAGAGCCAGGACGCGATCAAGCAGCATCTGCGCGACTTCCACGCCGGCTGGCACGATCCGATCCCCGCGATCATCGAGGCGGCCCGGAACATCGTGGTGACGGACACGCTCGACGTCGCGACGCTGCCGACCTGGTCGCGCAAGCGCACGCTTCTGATCGGCGACGCCGCGCACGCGACGACCCCGCATGCCGGCATGGGCGCTTCGCTCGCGCTGGAGGATGCGATGCGGCTCGGCCGTCTGATGCTGGAACGCCAGGAGCTCGGCGTCACCTTCCAGGCCTTCGAACAGGAACGGCGGCCGCGCGCGGAGAAGATCGTGGCCATCGCCCGCCGCAACGGCAACAGCAAGCGCGAGTTCGGCCCGACCGGCGCCTGGATCCGCGATCACATACTGAAGCTATTGCTGCCGCTGACGTCCAAGGGCATGGACTTCATGTATGCATACGACGCGCGCGCGGCGTGAGGCGAAAGTCGACAACAATCGCGTAGGGTGGGCAAAGCGAAGCGTGCCCACCATCACGAGCACGGCGCGGAAGGTGGGCACGGCGCAAGAGCGCCTTTGCCCACCCTACGATTCTACTTCTCCACCTCAAACGTCAAACCGGCGTTGTCGACCAACCGCTTGATCAGCTTGTGCTGCATCGCCGCGCCCGGCGTCCAGAAGCCGGCCGGCACGTCGGGCGTATCGCGCAACAGGCAGATCGCGCATTCCGAGATCATCTTCGAGGTCGAGCCGTAACCTGGATCGCGGTCGCCCGTGATGCCGGCGCGGACGTGGCGGCCGTCGGGCGCGACCGCGACATACAGCAGGTCATAGAGCCCGTTCTCGCGCTCTTCCTTTGACGGTCCCTCGCCCGGCTTCGGCGCGTTCGGGCCGGTCTTCTCGGAGTTCGCGGCCATTACGCGTTTGGCGTTGGCCTCGCCCTTCTCGCCGGGGCCGGTGAGCACCATTTCGTCGTAGACGAATTCCTTCCCGTAGGGGAATCCCATCAGCATGTTGGAGCGATGGACGTTGCGCGTGTTGATCAGCGCCATCATGAACGGCGCGGTCCAGGACTGCAGGTCCTCCTCGAAGGCCGGCTTGTTGCCGCGCGGCTGCTTCACGCCTTCAAATCCCGGCGTCAGCGCAAACGGATTGTTGAGGATCGCGACGAGGCTGAGGTCCTGCGCGACCGCATCGAAGGTGGCCTTGGCGCTCGCCGCCGTGCCGCCCGACAGCGTGCCCCGCATGTCGCGCACGCGGCCCTTGACGCGGGATGCCGGCGCGCCGAACACGCGCTTGGCCTCCTCCTGCACGAAGAACGTGCCGAGCTCGAACGGCACCGAGTCGAAACCGCAAGAGAACACGATGCGCGCGCCGCTCGCTTTCGCCGCCGCCTCGTGCCTGTCGATCATCTGCCGCATCCAGACCGGCTCGCCGCAGAGATCGAGATAATCCGTCCCGGCCTCGACGCAGGCCGCGATCAGGTCGTTGCCGTAGAGCTGATACGGGCCGACCGTCGAGATCACCGACTTGGTCTGCGCGACCATCGCCTTCAGCGACGCGACGTCGCTGGCATCGGCGACGATCAACGGCGTGTCGGCCGGCGCGCCGATCGCGTCGCGGACGGAGGCGAGCTTCTCCTTGCTGCGTCCGGCCATCGCCCATTTGAGCGCACGGTCGCCCTTGTAATGCGCGGCGAGATATTCGGCGACGAGCTGGCCGGTGAAGCCGGTCGCGCCATAGACGACGATGTCGAATTTCGACGAGGCCATGATCGTGGGTTCCTACAGAGCGGATTTGGCCCCTTTTGTCATTGCGAGCAAAGCGAAGCAATCCATAAAACCGCGTTCGCAATCGCCGTTTCGACGCTATTTCTTTGCGTACGAGACCCCCATCCCGGCGCGCACGTCGGCCTGAATGCCATACGGCGCGATCGGGTAGCGCAGGCCGTTCTTGGCAAGCTGCTTCATGCCGGCGATCGCCTTGGCGAGATAGGCCGGCGGCAGCGCCATCAGCATTTCCTCGTCGGGCACGCCGCCGTAACGCCGCTCGGCAAAGCACGGCAGCGACAGGCTCGGCTCGCCGGTCTTCAGCGCCCTGCCCCAGGAGTCGGCGCAGGCGGTTTCGCCGACCACGCCCCATTCGAACTTCTTGTAGCCGGTATATTGCAGGCCGTTGATCAGGATCACCATCTGTCCCGGCGTCGCATAGACCAGGCAGATGTCCGGCGGATTGAGCCTACCGCTGGTCAGCGGGCTCACCGCCATCGCCTGGTAGCGGCCATAGGGCACGACGTCGAGCGCCTCCTGGCGCTTGCGCGCGTCCTCGGCGGTGCCGTGCCAGACGCCGACGTAGTTCTCACCGGCGAGCCATTTCTCGTCCTGCGGCGCGAGCCCGATCACGGCGCGGCACTGCGCACCGACGAGATCGTCGGCGGTGATGCCGACGGTCCAGCCGAGACGCGACGCCATGCTGATGATCTGGTCGGTGGTGTGGATCGCCGACGGGCGGCGGATCTTCGGGATCGCCTCCATGTCCTCGACACGCGCGAACATCTTGATGCCGGTGACCGTGGTCTTCAGCCGCAACAGGCTGTTCAAATCGGCCACCATCGCGGCGAGGTCGAATTGTTCCGGCGGCGTCTGCTGTTGCATGGCGTGAACTCCCGTGATCGGCGGCTCATCCCGCCTGTTGCTGCGAGGTTAGCCGGATTGCCCGGCGGAGGCGATTGTCTAGCGCTTGGCCGGTCCGGGCAATAGCTCATCGGTCTTGCCGGCGAGATGATAGGCCAGGATGCCCATCCACTCCCGCACGCTGACATCGGTTCGCCACAGGCCCTCGATCGCCATGTTGCTGAAGCCGAATGGACGGCCGGCGTCTCCGGTGCGCCAGTCGACCGGATAGGCCTCGACGTCGAAACCGATCTTGCGGAACAGCCCGACCGCGCGCGGCATGTGATAGGCCGAGGTGACGAGCAGCCAGCGCTCGCCGGGCTTCGGATCGAGCAGCGCCTTGGAGAATTCGGCGTTCTCCACCGTGTTGCGCGAGCGGCGCTCCATGATCAGGCGCGACTTGGGAATGCCGAGGCTCTCGTAGATCTCGCCGGCATAGTCGGCCTCGCGCGCGTCGTTCGAGATTAGGTTCGCGCTGCCGCCCGAGAACACGAGGCGCGCATTCGGATAGCGCAGCGCGAGCGCCGCCGCCGCGATGACGCGGTCGGGTGCGCTGCGAACCACGGGCGTCCCATGTGCAACCGACTGGTCGGCATCGATCGACCCGCCGAGGACGATGATGCCGTCAGGCGCGCCGCGCGAGGCGTCCCAGGGTGGAAAACGCTGCTCCAGCGGATAGAGCAAGGTGTTGCCGAGCGGCGAAAAGGCACAGATCGCGAGCACGACCAGCGACAGCACCATCAGCCTGCGACCCAGCGTCGCAAACCGCGTCAGCAGCAGGATGGCGCCAACGAGGCCAATGCCGATCAGGAGGTTGACCGGCATCAGCACGATGCCGAGCGTCTTGGAGAGTACAAAAAACAAGGGGAAGCCTCTGCGAAGTTCTGCTACGTCATACGCTGCAACGGCAGCAATCAAAAGACGTCACATGCCCCACCATCTCCTCAAGTCGAGCCCCGAAACCTGCCATTGGGGCTTCTTTGAAGCGAAGCTGAAGCCGGTCCTGACCATTGCGAGCGGCGACGAGGTGACGATCGAGACGGTCAGCGGCGGTCCCGACGTGGTGCCGGACCGCAGCCGGTTTTACGTTCCGCTGGAATTGGCCGACATCCATGCGAGATCCGAACGGATGGTGCCCGGGCACATCCTGACCGGCCCGGTCGCCGTCGAAGGAGCTGCGCCCGGCGACGTGCTGGAGGTCGACATCCTCGACGTCCAGCTCCGGCAGGACTGGGGCTACAATTTGATCAAGCCTTTGTCGGGCACCCTGCCCGACGATTTCCACGAGATGCGCATCCTCAACATCCCGCTCGACCGCGACCGCATGGTCGGGCGCATGCCCTGGGGCCTCGATTTGCCGCTGAAGCCGTTCTTCGGCGTGATGGGCGTTGCGCCGCCGCCGGCCTGGGGCCGCATCTCCTCGCTGATCCCGCGTGCGATGGGCGGCAATCTCGACAACAAGGAGCTCGGCGCCGGCGCCAAGCTTTATCTGCCGGTGTTCGTGCCGGGCGCGCTGTTCTCCTGCGGCGACGGCCATGGCGTGCAGGGCGATGGCGAGGTCTGTGTCACCGCGATCGAAACCGCGCTGACCGGCCGCTTCTGCCTGACGCTGCGCAAGGATCTCAAATTCACCTATCCGCGCGCGGAGACGGCCAGTCACTACATCACGATGGCGATGGATCCCGACCTCGACCAGTGCGTGGTGCGCGCGCTGCGCGACATGATTGCGCTGCTCGGCGAGAAACGGAATCTGTCGCGCGAGGACGCCTACACGCTGTGCAGCCTCGCCGCCGACCTGCGCGTGACGCAAACGGTGAACGGCTCGAAGGGCATTCACTGCATGATCGCCAAATCGGTCGTGCACGGGTAACGCACGGTCGATACGCCGCACTTGTGTTTCGCAAGTGCGGCTCGATACAATCCCCGACCAATGACCAAAAAAGCCACGGGGAAGAACATGCTGAAGGACAGGCTATCACCGGCCGATGAGGCGCTGCGCGACAAGGAGATGCAGGAGACTCTAGCGGCCTGCCCGCGCATCCTTGACCTCATTGCCCGCGGTCCCCTGGGCGCGCCCGATGCGGAGGGCATCATCTATCTGCGCTCACCGCTCGATCCGAACCAGGTCGTGATCTCGAACGATCACCTGATGGGTTACGTCAAGGCCGCCGAGACCTACTTCCGCCGCCAGGGCATCGGCAAGGACGATGCGGTCGCCATCCTGCTGCCGACCGGTCCCGCCACCGTCGCCGCGATTTTCGGCGCGGCAGCGTGCGGCGTCGCCGAACCGCTCAACCTCCTGTTCACGCGCGAGGCGATCATCGCCCAGCTCAACGCCATCAACGCGAAGCTGTTGCTGGCACCGCTGCCGGGCATGCCGGGTGGGCTCTATGAGCGGGTCGAGGGCCTTGAGCGCGACGTCCCCACGCTCAAGCGCATCGTGACCGTCCCGCTCGACGGCAGCATCGCCTTCGACGGCGAAGTCCTGCGGCCCGATCCTGCCTGGCGCGACGACTACGGCAAGTCGAAGGATATGAGCGAGGCCGACCGCGTCGCGGTGCTGCTGCCGACCGGCGGCACCACAGGCCATCCCAAGGTTGCCCGTCTCACCAACCGCGCGATGGTCGCGTCCACCGTCTCCTCGCGGATGGCGCTCGACTTCCGCCGCGGCGAGCGCGCCATGATCACGCTGCCGCTGTTTCATGTCGGCGGCCTGTTCTGCACCTCGGCCAACTGCATGGCGTCGGGCACCACGATGTTCGTTCCCGGCCCCGCCGGCGCACGCGACCCGGCGCTGATCGTGAACTTCTGGAAGATCATCGAGACGTACCGGATCAACATCGCCGGCAACGTGCCGACCGCGCTCGGTGCCATCGCCGACATTCCCGTCGGCGAGAGCGATATATCCAGCCTGCGCGTCACCGCCACAGGCGCCTCGATCTGCCCGCCGGAAATCGAGCGCCGCTACCTTGCGACCTGGGGCGGTCCCTGCATCCAGCAGCTCTACGGCATGACCGAGCTTGCAGGCGCGATCACCCACGATGTCCACGGCGTCAAGCCGCGCGCCGAAAGCGTCGGCACGCGCAATCCGCTGGTCGAGCTTGCGATCCTCGACGGCGGCAAACTCAACACTGGCCCCTGGCCCTCGCCGGTCGGCGAATTGCTGACGCGGGGACCGCAGGTGTTTGCCGGCTATGCAGACAAGAAGCAGACCGAGGAGGCGTTCCTCGACGGCTGGCTGCGCACCGGCGATATCTGCCGCATCGATGCCGACGGCTTCGTCTACATCATGGGCCGCGCCAAGGACGTTATCATCCGCGGCGGCCACAACATCGATCCGCGCGCGATCGAGGACGCCGCGCTGCAATTCCCCGGCGTTGCGCTCGCGGCCGCGGTCGGCCGTCCGGATGCCTATGCGGGTGAAGTCCCGATGCTGTTCGTCTCCGCACAGCCGGGCACGCAGATCGATCCGCTGGCGCTCGCCGCCTTCGTGCAGGACAACATCCCCGAGCCGCCGGCGCGGCCGCGCTCGGTCTCAGTAATCGCGGAGATGCCGGTCACCCCCGTCGGCAAGATCTTCAAGCCGAAGCTGCGCGAGATCGCCGCTGGCGAAGCCGCGCGTGAGCTGCTGGCGGCCGAGGGGCTGTCGAAGGAGGTCAGCGTGGAGGCGATCACGGATCCCTCCCGCGGCCTGTACCTGCGGGTCAAGGCCGCACCCGATAAGGCCGTGACCGCCGAGCGGCTGCTCAAGAAGTTTCCGGTCAAGGTCGAGCTCGAAGCCTAAGACCTTACGTCCACTCGACATTTCGGGATGTCGACGGCTCCGCCCCACAGCGGAGCCGCAGCCTGCGCTTGGCCGTTTGGATCCCGGCCCGACCCGGCTTGACTTGCTGCCTCATTCCTAAATAGACTCTAAATAGATACTTTTCAGTACACGAGTTCAGAGTTAGCGTTCCCCATGGCTACGGAAAAGGCCGAAACCGACCGCGTACCGGTCACCCTGGCGCTCTCGACCATCGGGTATCTCGAGAAGCTGGTGCGACAGGGCACCCACGGCACGAGCGTTCCCGGCGTTGCACGGACCCTGATCGAGGAAGGCATTCGGCTCGCCATCAAGGACGGGCTGCTTGCGATCCGCGACAACGGCCGCACGCCCTAGATCATGATCCGGAAAAGTGGAAACCGGTTTTCCGAATAGATCATGCTCAAGACGAATGAGATCATGATGCGATTCTTGTAATCGCACCCTTATCTCAGGGCGCACGACCGGCGCGCGGCGGTTCAACAGAACGTGGAACCGTCAGATGATCGCCATCCAACCGACCTGGACGCCGGAGCGCGTCGAACAGCTCAAGAGCTACTTTGAAGCCGGTCTCTCCTGCCGCGATATCGCGCTCAATATCGGCATCAGCCGCAATGCCGTGATCGGCAAGCTGTCGCGGCTCAATCTCACGCGCGGCGAGCGCCGGCCGCGCAAAAAATCCTCCGAGCCAGCGCGGAAGCCGGCGGCGAAGCAACAGCTCCTGATGCTGCAGGAGACCTACGAGCAACCGGCCGACGACGCGCCCGTCGTCAGCACCAACAATTGCTCCCTGTTCGAGCTCAGCGAACAGCGCTGCCGCTGGCCGATCAGCACGCCCGGCGCCGCCGACTTCTGTTTCTGCGGCAACACGCCGCTCGGCGGCATGCCCTATTGCTCAGGGCATTACCGCCTCGCCTATCAAGTGGGCTCGCGCCAGCGCGCCGCTTACAGATAATCAGCCGATCCGCCAGCCGGCCTCCTCGACGAAGCTCTTGTAGAACTGCTCCGTATACGCTTGCTCCGGCGCCTGGCGGACACGCGCGTCGAGCTTTTGCGCGTCGTCGCCCACCAGGATGCGCCAGCGGTCGGCCTTCACGCCGTCGAGGATGATCTTGGCGGCGGCGGCGGCCGTGGTCGGCGCCTCATCATGGAAGATGCGCGCGCGGTCGAGTGCGATCTGCTGGATGGCGTCATCCGACAGCGCTGCGACGTCGACGCCCTGCCCGTGTAGGCGCTGGCGGGCCTGCTTGAGCTCGTCGGCGTTGAGCTGGTCGGAGCCATTCTGCACCTTGCGCGAGTTCGACACGATCGCGGTGCCGATATGGCCGGGCATCACGACCGAGCATTTGACGTGCGGCGCATTGAGCCGAAGGTCGTTGATCAGCGCCTCGGTAAACCCCTTCACCGCGAACTTCGCCGCGCTGTAGGCGGTGTGCGAGACGCCCATGCCGACCGAAGCCCAGAAGCCGTTGACGCTCGAGGTGTTGACGATGTGCGCCTCGTCGGCCTTCACGAGCAGCGGCAGGAAGGTGCGGACGCCGAGATAGACGCCGCCCCAGCAGATGTTGAAGGTGCACTCCCACTGCTCGCGCGTGTTGGTGAACAGGCTGCCGCCGCCGCCGATGCCGGCATTGTTGAACAACAGATGGATCTTGTCGGTTGCCTGCTGCTCGATCAGCTCATCGCGAAACCGCTTGTAGTGATCCTCGATCGAGACGTCGGCGATGTGGGTGGTGATACGCAAGCCCTGCGGCAGCTTCTCGACCTCGCACAGCCGCTTGGTCTCGGCCATCGCCTCGGCCGAGACGTCGCACATCGCGACGTTGCAGCCTTCCGCGACGAGCTGGCGCGCAAGCTCGCGCCCCATCCCGGTGCCGCCCCCGGTGATCACGGCAATCTTTCCAGCAAAATCCTTCATGTGAGTTCCGTTTCTTCCCTGCTTCTTTTTTTCCTGTCGGCCGGCGCGCAGATCGCAGCTCCAGCCGCTCGTCGGCTGCACTCTACATCACGGAATCCGTGCCCATCAACGCCGCGCCGGCGGCGCGCGATCCTCACGCGCAACTGAGCCGCTTGCTGCACATCGAGACCGCTGCCGGCGTAACGAATTCATTCCGTCTCACGAACAAACCGGTATCCAGCAATCGGAGATGATGCCCATGACAACCCTCAACAGGATGATCGCCGCCGTGCTGACGACACGGCCGCCTCGCCGACGGATGCCCATGCTACGGAATGAACAACCTGAGCAGGCCGCGCCACGAGAAATCGAGGATGACCTCGTGGTGCCGCAGCCCCTTGCCGCCCTTGACCAGGCCGAGATCCCGGATCAGGCAATAGTGGCCGCTGCTCATGCGCGCTAGCCGGCTGTTCTTGAAGCGCCCCATATGGGCTGAGAATGCATTGCGGATCGATTCCGTCAAATCTTGACGGCACCGAATCGATTGCACGCACTGACGCTACCGATCGAAACACCCCGGCGCGATGATCGCGATGCGAGGCGGATGATCGCTGAATCAAAAACCTCCGGCAGGGCATTGCCGGAGGTTTGGGAGGCTTAGCATCAAGCCAAGAGCCACTACGCATTTTGTTGGCCGCGACAGATATAGTTTAGTAAATCAGGTAAGTAAATAAGTTTGGCGACGGATGAATCGCATGGCTAACCTTCGTCATGCGCGTAGACCACAACCGCAGCGGCCGAATTTACCGTTCAAGCCTTGGCAAACAAAAACCCCGGCAGTCGCCTGCCGGGGTTCTGTTGGATCGTGATCAGATCAACCGGTCTTACCAGTTGCGCTGAGCGCGGAGGAGCAGCATCACCGTGTCCTGATCCTTCAGCTCGTAGGTCGCGGTCGGCTTGCCGATCGCAGCGGAGGACGTGGTGATCGTGCCCGCATACTTCTGATCGAGGTGGGTGTAGGTCACGTCTGCCGAGAAGGTCAGGTTCTTGACCGGGGTCCACCGGGTGATGAAGCCGAGCTGCGCGATGTTGTAGTCGGGGTTGCAGGACGTCACGCCAGCGCCGCCACCGAAGGCGGTACGGAACGTGCCACCCACGCCACCAACGCCGCAGATGAGCGTCTTGGACGTGTCGTTGTACATGATCGCGGCATAGGCGCCGTAGATGCTGGAGTTCCAGTAGGGATCCCAGTTGTGGGTGTACGCGCCGCGCATACCCCAGGTCTTGATCGTCTGCTGCTGACCGCCAGCGACGAACACCGTGTCAGGCGCAGTGCCGAAGCCAACGCTCTGATACACGCCCGGCAGGCTCGAACCGCCGAAGATGGCGATCGCGCCGGCCTGGCTGGCCAGATCCTGGATGTTGTAGCGGGTCGCACCATCCGTGTAGACGCCCTGGACGTTGATCGTGTCGCCAGGTCCGGTCGGGATGTTCTTGATCGACAAGGCCAGCGCACCAGCCCAGCCCCACTTGTCATCCGGATGACCGCTCAGCTCGCCGAGGGCACCGTAGTAAGCCGCGTGGTTGTCATGCGCCGCGAACGACGCCTGGAACAGACCCCAAGCCTGCTCGACCTTGAGCGAAGCGATCAGGTCCGGCGCGATCGTGCCGGCGTAGTCGCTCGTGCCGTATGCACCACCAGCGCTGAGGTTGTTCACGCCAGCCTGGGAGTACTGGACCTGGTCCTGAGCCGACAGAGCCAGCGACACGCCGTTGCCGAACTGGGCGGTGTAGGTGAACTGGTTCACACCGGTGGTCGTGTTGACGCCACCGACGAGCGCGTCGAAGTTGTTGCCCGGATAGCCGGTCCAGGGAGCAGCGAACTGTGAGACCGCCTTACCGATGGTGAAGCCGGCGAACTGGATGAAGGCGTAGTAGACGCCGACCGTGCCGCCGGCAACAGCGCCAGCGTTGGCATTGTTCGGCGCCTGAACGCCGCCGATCGACGAGTAAACGCTGCCGCCGGCGCCGTTCGCGGCGTAGGTGTCCGACGTCCAGGTGAACACCGCGTCGAAGTAGGTGCGGACCACGCCGTATTCGGTCGCGGTACGGGTGTCGATGTTCAGGTCTTCACGCGAACGCCAAGTGTAGCCGTTGGTGAAGCGGTTGTTGGCACCGCCAGCGCCGTTGTAGTTCGGGCCGTAGACGCTGTTGCCGTTCACGACAACGTCAGCGCGCAGATAGCCGCCGAGCTTGATACAGGTGTCGGTGCCCGGGATGTAGTAGAAGCCCGGACCATACAGGGAGCAAACCTTCACGTATTCGACCGCTTTGGCCTTGACGGGAAGATCGGCCGCCTGAGCCCCGCCGACCGCCATTAGAGCAGCCGCCGAGCCCAGGATAAGGCTCTTCACCAATTTCATATTAAACCTCCAAGTTGCTCATATGCGGAGAGTCCGGGCCGCGAGCGCCCCGAGATCTCCCGCCTAATCGGAACCGCCGAGCCGCTTCGCGCCCTCGGATACACCCACGAGACGCGCGAGGGACTTCAGCGAACAACGCAACGGGACGATCGAGATTCCCCTACCGCCGGGGTTCAATATGCATGGGCGTTTTTGCTAATCAAAATAGTTTATAAAGTCAGCTATACGAATTGGGCCACACTGTGTCTCGGCAGCAACGCACCCCGGTCCACCCCATTGGCCGGGCGGGAATATTTGCCGCCGTCAGACGATAGAGCTTGTCACATAAGTATTACAATTAATCTGCCCGCACTTGCGTCAGGGCGGGGTACCGTGAACAATCACGCCCACCGCAAGGGGCAACGAGAATCAAATCAGCGTGAAGCTGATCGGCTGCAAGAGGAAGGGAAGCTGTGTCGGCAACAAGGAAGGCCCCGTCGCGCCAACGCGCGATCGAAAGCCTTGATATCATCAAGCGCTTCACGTTGGAGATTTCCTCCATCAACTGCCATCTGGAAGAGGTTCGCCAGATCTGGGGCAAGACACTCGGCATCAGCGGCCCGCAATGGATGATCCTGATCGCCATCTCCGATCTCGACAAGGACGGCGGCGTGCCGGTCAATGTCGTGTCGAAGCTGCTCCATGTCGATCCGTCGTTCGTGACCACCCAGTCCAAGCTGCTCGAGCAGAAAGGCCTGTTGCGCCGCGCGTCCTCGCCTGTCGACGCGCGGGTGGTCCAGATGTCGCTGACGGACAAGACGCGCAAGCACATGGCGAGCCTCGCCGAACAATACAGCGCGATCCGGAAATTCGTCTTCGAGGAATTCGACGAGAAGGAACTGACCGCGTTCACGGCGAAGCTCGTCACGCTCAACAATCGTCTTGAGAAGGTATGCCTGAAGGTCGCGTCGGATTTTGATTTTTGAGGCGATGGGAGTTTGAGTGAGTTCACCTTGGTGCGCGGCCTCCGCGACGCCGCCAACGTCAGGCACGCATTCCGTCGCAGCTCCCGGAGATGAACGAGCGACAACAACACATTCAGCACGGGTTCAAAGCCCGCAATGCAGAACGAGCTCGCAATCCCAATGGAGGCGGCAAATGTCTGCGCTGAAGAAATCCCTTGCAAGCGGCTTTGCCGCACTCGCCGTGGTCGCCACGCTGTTCGCCGGCTCTGCGCCGGCCGAGGCGCGAGACGGCCAGAACGCCGCGCTGATCGGCGGCCTGATCATCGGCGGCCTGATCGGCGGCGCGCTCGCATCGTCCGCGCAGGACAACCATTCCTATCCGTCGTACCAGGGCTACAGCGAATATCCGACATACCGCCGCTACGACAGCGGCTATGACGACGGCTATTACGCGCCTCGATATCGGTACCGGAACGATGACTATCGCAGCGTTTCTGGTTGGGATGACGACGACTAGATGGGCTGGGCGGATATTGGTTCAACGCGCGAGCGGGCGAACTCCGTCACCCGCTCGAGATGGCGAAGGCCCACGTTGGCGGGCCTTTTGCCATTCTGGCGACCCGGTCGGCAGGTCACTGCGTCGCGCTGCGTCGGGGGAGCCCGCCCCTGACATGACTTTTGGCACCTGCCACGACCGCTCCGCCGTGGTGACATTGTCCACACCAGCGCGAGGTCAGCGCGGTCTCGGCCATCCCCAGGTTGACCCTAGGCCGGGACCGCGCCCTCCGCGGCCGCAGCTAGCTCCACCAAAGAGCCGGCATGTCCCACGGCATCGAACTCGGCAGGACGGGGACCGTTTCCTCCAAGCGCGGTTCGCGGCCAAACAGAGGGCGTTCGGCCAACCGGGCCCATGCGCGCCCCCCGATTGACGTGCATTTTGGTCGCCGCCAGTTCGACCGCGACGCGAATTCCGGAGATCGCGATAAGCGTCCTGGAACCCTCGGCGGACGCCTTGCGCGAACGCAGGATCACAGCTAATGGAACGGCATCGGAGCGTGGCGCAGCCCGGTTAGCGCACTAGTCTGGGAGACTAGGGGTCGGAGGTTCAAATCCTCTCGCTCCGACCATTTTACCCCCAATTCTTCAGCCGTCCTTCATCGCTGCATCCAGCATCTGCCGGCAGGCGACGAGCTCCTGCAGCGCGCGTTCCAGCCGCTCGCGGTCGACGGCGGGCACGCCGGCCCGCACCGGAGCGGCCGCGGCGGCTGCCTTGGCCGGCTGGGCACGCGCCTTGTAGGTCGACAGGATGGCGTCCTCGTCGGGGTCGACGAATCGATAATCGATGCCGCTCCCCTCCTCGTCGTCGCCGTCGAGATCGGCGCCGGCGCCGTCCGCCAGTTCGACATCGTCGGGCTCGGCCATGCTGTGGCCGACCGCTTCCTCGACCGCGCCGAACGAGACGGCCGCGGTCTGGTCGGCGATACCCTGCACCGACTTGATGCCATGCTCTTTCAGGATCCGCTGCACGCCACGGATCGTATAGCCCTCGCCGTAGAGCAGCCGGCGGATGCCCTTGAGCAGGTCGACGTCGTCGGGGCGGTAGTAGCGGCGGCCGCCGCTGCGCTTCATCGGCTTGATCTGCGCGAAGCGCGTCTCCCAGAATCTCAGGACGTGCTGGGGAATGTCGAGCTCATCAGCGACCTCGCTGATGGTACGGAACGCATCCGGCGCCTTGTCCAAACGCCCGCTCCTCTGGTGTCAGCGCATGATCCGGAAACGCAAAAACCGGTCTTCCGGAGAGGTCATGCTCGATTGAATACATTAGATCATGGTGCGATTCGCTGTAATCGCGTCATGATCTGATGGGATCAGTCAGCCTTGCTGCCGTCGCCATTGGTCGGCACGTGACCGTTGATGCGCTGCTTCAGGATCGCTGACGGCTTGAACACCATCACGCGGCGCGGCGAGATCGGCACCTCGGTGCCGGTCTTCGGATTGCGTCCGATCCGCTGTCCCTTTTTGCGCACCATGAACGAACCGAACGACGACAGCTTCACCGTCTCACCCTTCTCCAGGCAATCGGTGATTTCCTTCAGCACTAGCTCGACGAACGCCGACGACTCGGTGCGCGACAGGCCTACCTTCTGATAGACCGCCTCGCACAGATCGACGCGTGTAACTGTTTTCCCGGTTCCCGTGGTCATCGCCTGCCCCGCACTCTCGGCGAACAATTTCTTGACTGAAATTAAAAGCTTAGCGCGCAATGGTCAACAGCCACCATCATGCAGACGCATGAAAGAAGCCGACAAAACGCTGGCGCTTTGTAGCGATCCGCCTACCAGCGCACGAGCGCTGAACCCCAGGTGAAGCCGCCGCCCATGGCTTCCAGAAGCAGCAGGTCGCCCTTCTTGACGCGTCCGTCCTTCACCGCGACCGCCAGCGCGAGCGGGATCGAAGCCGCCGAGGTGTTGCCGTGCTTGTCGACGGTCAGCACCACCTTCTGCGGCGCAATATGAAGCTTGTGCGCCGACGCGTCGATGATTCGCTTGTTGGCCTGGTGGGGAATGAACCAGTCGATGTCCTCGGCGGTGACGCCGGTGGCGTTGAAGGCGTCGACGATCACGTCGGTGATCATGCCGACCGCGTGCTTGAACACCTCTTTGCCTTCCATGCGCAGATACCCGACCGTCCTGGTCGAGCCCGGTCCGCCGTCCACGAACAGTTTTGCCTTGTGACGGCCGTCGGAGCGCAGATGCGTGGTCAGCACGCCGTGGTCGCTGACGTCGCCCGCCTTCTGCGTCTGCGCCTCGAGCACGATGGCGCCGGCGCCGTCGCCGAACAGCACGCAGGTGCCGCGGTCTTCCCAGTCGAGGATGCGCGAGAACGTCTCGGCGCCGATCACCAGCGCCCGCTTGTAGGCGCCGCCGCGCAGGAAATTGTCGGCGGTCGCGAGCGCGAACACGAAGCCGGAGCACACCGCCTGCAGGTCGAAGGCAGCGCCGTGATTGATACCGAGGCCGTGCTGGACCGCAACCGCGGTGGCCGGGAAGGTGTTGTCGGGCGTCGAGGTCGCCAGCACGATCAGGTCGATCGCCTGCGCGTCGATCCGCGCATGGGCGAGCGCGGCGCGCGCCGCCTTGATCGCAAGGTGCGAGGTGAATTCGTCGTCGGCCGCGATGTGACGCTCGCGGATGCCCGTGCGCTGCACGATCCACTCATCCGACGTGTCTATCCTGGACGCCAGTTCGGCATTGGTCATAACCCGCTCCGGCAAATAAGAGCCGCAGCCGAGTACGACCGATCGTATCGCAGTCACGAGACAGCCTCCTGCGCGGTCTGAGCCTGCACCAGCACGCTGCCGTCGCGATTTAACATCTGATTGATCTTGGTGAGGAGATCGAAGTGGGCCATCTCATAGCCAACATCGACCGCATAGGCAAAGCCTTCCACGCTGGCCCCGCCATGGCTCTTGACCACCACGCCCTTGAGGCCGAGCAGCACCCCGCCGTTCCCCTTGTTGGGGTCGAGCTTGTCGCGCAGCTTCCTGAAGGCGCCACGGGCCAGGAGATAGCCGATGCGCGAGATCCAGCTCGAACCGATCGCCTCGCGCAACAGCTCGAACATCTGGCGGGCGGTGCCTTCGGCGGCCTTTAGCGCGATATTGCCGCTGAATCCCTCGGAGACGATCACGTCGGCACGCCCCTGGCCGATGCCGTCCCCTTCGACGAAGCCGATATAGTTGATGTCAGGCAGGGCGCGCAGCATTTCGGCGGCCTCGCGGATTTCCTCATGGCCCTTGATCTCCTCCTCTCCGATGTTGAGGAGGCCGACGGTGGGCCGTTCGAGGTTGAACAGCACACTGGCCATGGCGCTGCCCATCACCGCCAGTGTCGCGAGGTGATGGGCGTCGCCGCCGATGGTGGCGCCGAGGTCGAGCACGACGGAATCGCCGCGGGTCGTCGGCCACAGCGCTGCGAGCGCCGGACGATCGACGCCGGGCAAGGTCCTTAAGTTGAACCGCGCCATCGCCATCAAGGCACCCGTGTTGCCGGCTGAGACCGCCACATCGGCCTCGCCCTTCTTCACCGCGTCGATCGCAAGCCACATCGAGGAGGTCTTGCGGCCGCGACGTAACGCCTGGCTCGGCTTGTCGTCCCCGCTGACGGCGACGTCGGTGTGGATCACCTTCGACGCCGCCTTCAGCGCCGGATGCTTGGCGAGCTCGGGCTCGATCCGCGCCTGGTCCCCGAACAGCAGGAATTCGCTCTCGGGATGACGGCTCAACGAGATTGCGGCGCCGGGAATGACGACCGATGCGCCGACATCGCCACCCATGGCGTCAAGCGCGATTCGAACCTTTTTAGGCATGAACGTCCCGGAAACCTGCTCTCCAGCGGCCCCTTACGACACGGGCCGCGCGCTTGATGCCGCCGCTGTCAACGGCGCGCGGCGAAACGCCAACGCGCGTCCCGGCCGGGCCGCGACAATAGCGTGTCCTTGATCCGACACAACCTCTTGACCGCATGCTGTCGCGCCCTGGAACTTCGCTCCAGCGCGACCCCGCCTGGCGACAAAATATATACTTATCAATATCTTATTCAAGATACTTGAGGCAACGACGGATGCAGCTCGCGCGGGGCTACAGGCCCGTCGTCCACTTCAATGTCGGCCTATTTGCCTTTCGGCTTCTTGCCGGCGGGCTTTTCCTGCAGCGCTCTCAGCGCCGCAAAGGGATGATCTTCCGGATCAGGCGCTTCAACCGGAGACTCAAAAACCGCGTCCGGCTTGCGCGGATACGGGTCGATCGCGAGGAACAGCGCGTCGGTGGCGAGCCGGCCGATGTCGATGAAGCCATTCACGATCGGCTCCGGCGGGTCCGGCGTCTCCTCGCTGCTCTCCTCGGCGTCGTCGACCAGATCGGCCATCTCTGGAATCTGGTCCGGCGGAGCGAAGATCAGGTCGATCGGCTCGTCGATGTCGTTCTCGATCGGATCGAGCGTCACCACGCAGGTCTGCCCGATCCGTGCATGCACATGGCCCGTGACACGGTAGCGGCCATCGCGCTTTGGCGTCAGGTCGAAGGATGCCCGCGCGGAGATCACCTCGCGCAATTCCGCGATCTCGGCCATCGCCTTGCGCACGGCGGCGTCGGCCTCGATCTCGCGGTGCAGCCCGGTTTCCGGAATCTGCGCCACGTTGACCGGGACGCGCCAAGGATCACGCAAAGGGGTACGCGATGTGTCTGTCATCAGCTTGCCCCCGCGGTCAGGGGGACGGGAAAACGCCACGCCCCGCTCCTGAGCACGGCCAGGTCGACCCGCGCCAGCTCGGCGAGCGCGCGCCGCGCATAGGCGGCGAGCGCGCGCGCCTTCTCGATGTTCTCGCCGTTGAGGATGTTCTTGCAGAACGCCTGCGCCAACGCCTCGTCGCTGTCGGTCAGCGCGAGGTCGTAGGCCGCGGTGCGGCCGTAAAACGCCTCCCCGAAGGCCTGCATGCGCTTCGGCACCGTGAGATCTCCCACCCCCATCTCGCGCAGATTGTCGTCCATGTCGGTGCAGAAATGGTCGAACAGGGCCTGGGACAGGTCCGAACCGGCCTCGGCGGATTTGAAGCGCTGCAACACCAGCCACAGATGCATCAACAGCAGGTCGAAACGGCCGTTAACCGTGTCGGGAACGCCCAAGTCACGGTAAAATAACGGTTCTCGCGCCTGCGTCACGATCATGCCATAGATGGACTCAATGGTGCCGTGCGGCGGTATCCGGGGTTTTCTGAAGTGATTGAACGGCCAAAGCATGGTGGGTTCCGCGTGCGAGCCCGGAGCGGTCGCCCGTTGGAGGCTCGCCTGTATTGCAATCCATTGAGCTGCCCGGTACGTCAACGCCTCGCGCGATGCAAGGGGACGGATCAGTTCCGCCGATGACCGACTTCAGTCCAAGACGCCTGCGCGCGGCCATTTCGCGCCGTCCGCTCTCGCGCTTCCGCGCTGTCGCAGCCATCGGCCTCGTCTGCGCCCTGCTCGGCGCCTGCACCGGCGAGCAATTCCAGAAGGGCTACATCCTGCCGCAGGGTGCGCTCGAGCAGATTCCGATCGGCGCCAGCCAGGACCAGGTGCTGATCGTGATGGGCACGCCCTCCACCGTCGCCACGCTGGACGGCGAGGTGTTCTATTACATCTCGCAGCGTTCCGAGCGGCCGGTCGCCTTCATGAACCAGCGGGTGGTCGACCAGCGCGTGATCGCGATCTATTTCGACAAGAACCGCCAGGTGCGGCGCCTCGCCAATTACGGCCTGCAGGACGGCAAGATCTTCGACTTCATCAGCCGCACCACGCCAACCTCGGGTCAGGAAATGTCCTACCTGACGCCGCTGTTCAAGCTGCTCAGCTTCAACTAAAGGCGGTTCGCCTGCGCCAAGTCGCCGCTTGCCCGCGTCGCAAGCGCTTTCTACGCTTGCTCGCAAAACGACACATGAGCAGGGGGTAAGCGCATGAGCAGTAAACGATTTTCCCGCCGTACGGTATTGTCGGGCGCGACGGCGCTCTCCGCCGCAGCCATCCTGCCGCGCGCAAGCCTCGGGGCCGGCGACTGGCGGCCGACCGAAACCGTGCGGCTCATCGTGCCGGCGGCAGCGGGCGGTTCGACCGACGTGATGGGACGCCTGTTGGCGGCACACCTGCAGCCAATCTGGGGCCAGTCGGTGATCGTGGAAAACCGCTCCGGCGCAGGTGGCACCATCGGCACCGCCGAGGTCGCCCGTAGCAAGGGCGACGGCCACACCATCCTGATCGGCAATCCCGGACCGAATGCGATCGCCTACAGCATCTTCAGGAACCTGACCTACAAGGCCGACCAGCTGCAGCCGGTCTCCAACATGATCCGGATTCCGAACATCGTTTCGGCGCATCCCTCCACCGGCCTCAAGTCGATCCCCGAGTTGATCGCGTTCCTGCAGAAGAACCCCGACAAGCTGACTTATGGCTCGTCCGGCACCGGACAGAGCCCCCACCTCACCGGCGCCTGGTTCCTGCAACTGACCGGGCTGAAGATGACGCATGTGCCGTTCCGCGGCGCCGGCCCGGCGCTGCAGGCGGGGCTTGCCGGCGACATCCAGATCCTGTTCGACAACCTCTATCCCTCGCTGCCGCAGGTCTTGGACGGCAAGCTCAACGGCCTCTGCGTCACCACGCCGGAGCGCAGCGATTCCGCGCCCAATTTGCCGACCATGCGCGACGGCGCGGCCGAGCTTGCCAAATTCGACGTGTCGAGCTGGTTCGGCGTGTTCCTGCCGAAGACGGCGCCGGCACCCGTGCTCGACGAGCTCAACCGGCAGGTCAAGGCACTCCTGGAGCGCGACGACATCAAGAAGAACATCAGTGGCATGGGCGCCCGCGCCGACTACGGCACGCCGCAGCAGTTCTCCGATTTCGTCGAGGCGGAAACTAGGAAATTCGCCGCCATTATCGAGAAGGAAGGCTTGCAGATGGAGGTGAAATAGCTTCCACCGTCATTGCGAGCGAACCGAAGCAATCCATTTCTCCACTTGCGGCGCGATGGATTGCTTCGTCGCTTCAGCGCAAAATAGCTTCGCAATTTTGTCGCGAGCTCCTCGCAATGACGCGGTAAGATTCTCGCGCCGCCCAAAATAGAAAACCCCGCGGCTCGCACCGCGGGGTTTCTGTTCTTGGCCTTGTCGCGCCGCTCAGTGCGCGAGGATCGCCAGCAGCAGCAGCGCCACGATGTTGGTGATCTTGATCATCGGGTTCACCGCCGGGCCCGCCGTGTCCTTGTAGGGATCGCCGACGGTGTCGCCGGTCACCGCGGACTTGTGGGCGTCAGACCCCTTGCCGCCGTAGTGGCCGTCCTCGATGTACTTCTTGGCGTTGTCCCAAGCA
Source organism: Bradyrhizobium erythrophlei (assembly GCF_042430365.1). GTDB lineage: Bacteria > Pseudomonadota > Alphaproteobacteria > Rhizobiales > Xanthobacteraceae > Bradyrhizobium > Bradyrhizobium erythrophlei. The sequence continues at coordinate 14,868 of NZ_JBHMET010000229.1, read as the reverse complement.
CCGCCGCCCGAGGTCATCGAGATCGCGACGAACAGGCCGGTGACGATCACGCCGAGCAGCATGGCGCCGACGGCGGAGAATGCCGCCGACTTGCCGGCCGCGCCGCCGCCCGCGATCGCGTAGATCAGGAAGTAGACCACGATCGGCGACAGCACCGGCAGCAGCGACGGGATGATCATCTCCTTGATCGCCGCCTTGGTCAGCAGATCGACCGCCTTACCGTAGTCCGGCTTGTCGGTGCCCTGCATGATGCCGGGCTTCTCGCGGAACTGGCGACGGACCTCCTCGACGATCGCACCGGCGGCACGTCCCACCGCCGTCATACCCATCGCGCCGAACAGATACGGCAGCAGACCGCCGAACAGCAGGCCCACCACGACGTAGGGGTTATTGAGCGAGAAGTCCGGGTTGACGCCCTTGAAGTACGCGTGGGCGTTGGAGTCGGCGATGAAGAATTTGAGGTCCTGATTATAGGCCGCAAACAGCACCAGCGCGCCGAGACCGGCCGAGCCGATCGCGTAGCCCTTGGTCACCGCCTTGGTGGTGTTGCCGACCGCATCCAGCGCGTCGGTCGACTTACGCACCTCCTTGGGCAGTCCCGCCATTTCGGCGATGCCGCCGGCGTTGTCGGTGACCGGGCCGAAGGCGTCGAGCGCCACGATCATGCCGGCCAGCGCCAGCATGGTGGCGGTCGCGATCGCGATGCCGAACAGGCCGGCAAGGCTGTAGGTGACGAGGATGCCGGCGATGATGACGATCGCGGGCAGCGCGGTCGCTTCCATCGAGACCGCGAGGCCCTGGATCACGTTGGTGCCGTGACCGGTGACGGAGGCGGAGGCGATCGACTTCACCGGGCGGAAGTCGGTGCCGGTGTAGTACTCGGTGATCCAGATGATCAGGCCGGTGACGACCAGGCCGACCACGCCGCACCAGAACAGCGCCATGCCAGTGTACTCGACGCCGTCGAGCTTGCCGAAGCCGATCAGCCAGTTGATGGCGCCGGCGACGCCGACCAGCGACAGCACGCCGGTGGCGATCAGGCCCTTGTACAGCGCGCCCATGATCGACTGGTTGGCGCCGAGCTTGACGAAGAAGGTGCCGATGATCGATGTGATGATGCAGATACCGCCGATCGCGAGCGGCAGCGTCATCATGTTCACCAGGATCGGAGTTTTGGCGAAGAAGATCGCCGCGAGCACCATGGTGGCGACCGCGGTCACCGCATAGGTCTCGAACAGGTCGGCCGCCATGCCGGCGCAGTCGCCGACATTGTCGCCGACGTTGTCGGCGATGGTGGCCGGGTTGCGCGGATCGTCCTCGGGGATGCCGGCCTCGACCTTGCCGACGAGATCGCCGCCGACGTCCGCACCCTTGGTGAAGATACCGCCGCCGAGACGGGCGAAGATCGAGATCAGCGAGGCGCCGAAGCCGAGCGCCACCATCGCGTCGACGACCGTGCGGCTATCCGCCGCGAGCCCCATGAACTTGACCAGGATCATGAAGTAGATGGTGACGCCGAGCAGCGCGAGGCCGGCGACCAGCAGGCCGGTGATCGCGCCCGCCTTGAAGGCGAGTTCGAGGCCGCCAGCGAGCGAGGTGGTCGCCGCCTGCGCGGTGCGGACGTTGGCGCGCACCGAGACGTTCATGCCGATGAAGCCGGCCGCGCCCGACAGCACGGCGCCGATCGCAAAGCCGATCGCGACCTGCATGCCGAGGAAATAGGCGAGCAGGATGAAGATCACGACGCCGACCATGCCGATCGTGGTGTACTGGCGGCGCAGATAGGCCTGCGCGCCTTCGCGCACGGCGGCGGCGATCTCCTGCATGCGCGGATTGCCCGCATCCGCGTTCAAGACCGACGAGGTCGCCCAGATTGCGTAAACGATGGAAAGCGCCCCGCAGAGCACAATCACCCATAATGCTGTCATTGAATGTTGCCTCAGATCCTTGATGTAACCCCCGCGCCTTTTTGTGCCGCTCGATGCGGCAGGCGCTTTTTTTCATGAGGATCATCCCTCCCCAAAAAGGGATGGCCTCAAATCGGGCGCGACCTTGCCAAAATCGTTACCCCTGCGCAACGGCACCAACGGCCGAAAGCGGCGATTTCGGCAGGAATTTGGCAAGCGAATCGGGGCTTTTGGACCGAATCCTAGAAATGGCTGTAGGACAGCCGCTGAAGCGTCAGTTCCCTGCCCTGCCCGTCGAGGAAGCTCGGCGGCGACGAGCCGGCGATGATGCCGCCGATCGCAGTCACGGCAATCCCTGCGCGGCGGGCGGCCGAGGTGAAGGACGCCAGGCGGTTGTCGGGAATCGCACACAGCAGCTCGTAATCGTCGCCGCCGGTGATCAGCGCATCGAAGCCGACCACCTTGCGTGCCACCAAGGCCGACGCCGGCTGCGAAAGCGGGACGCTCGGGACATCGATGATAGCAGACACGCCGGAGGCTGCGCAGAGCTTTGCCAGATCGCCGGCAAGCCCATCCGACACGTCCATGGCCGCGCTGGCATGCTCGCGCACCGCGAGCGCCAGCGCATTGCGCGGCTGCGGCACGCGGTAACGGGCGGCGAGCGCGTCGCGGGCGCCGGCGTCCGCGACCAGCGCACCGGCGGCAACTCCCCCCTTGAGCACGTCGAGCCCGAGCGCGGCATCGCCGATGGTCCCGGTGACCACCACCCGGTCCCCCGCCTTGGCGCCGGAGCGGTGGATCATCTTGCCCTGCGGCACCCGCCCGAACGCGGTGATCGAGATCATCAGCGGCCCCGGCGTCGAGACGGTATCGCCGCCGAGCAGCGGACAGCCATAGTGGGCGGCATCCGCGCCGAGCGCCTCGGCGAATGGCTTCAGCCAGGCCTCGTCCGCGCCGCGCAGCGCCAGCGTCAGCACGAAGCCCGCGGGTGTCGCGCCCTTCGCCGCGATGTCGGAGAGGTTCACCCGCAGCGCCTTGCGCGCCAGCGTGTCGGGCGGATCATTGGGGAGGAAATGCACACCCTCGACGATCGCATCCGTCGTGACCACGATGTCCTCGCCCGCCCCCTTCAGGGCGGCGGCGTCGTCATCGAGATTGAACGCGCCCGGATCGGTCGCAAGCGGCTTGAAATAGCGCGCGATAAGGGAGTCTTCGGCGGAAAGCGGTTTGTTGGCCGCGGTCATCGACCCGTCATCCTGAGGTGCGAGCCCTTGCGAGCCTCGAAGGATGCGCGGCCGAGGCGCAACCACTGAGCCACGCCGCCGCCCTTCGAGGCCTCCGCTGCGCTACGGCACCTCGAGCGTGAGCGCTTTGCGCTCATCGCTGGGGTGACGGCTACGGAGAGTGGCATCGCTCTAACTACCCCGCACGAACTCGTCGCCGCGGAACTGGCGCGCGATCTGGTCGAGCACGGCGTTGACCATGCCGGTCTCGTCCTGCTCGACGAAAGCGTGCGCGACGTCGACATATTCCGACACGACGACGCGGCCGGGCACGTCCTTGCGATGCTCGAGCTCGTAGGAGCCGGCACGCAGCACGGCGCGCAGGATCGCGTCGATCCGCTTCAGCGGCCAGCCCTTCGAGAGCGCCTCGTCGATCAAGGGATCGAGCTTGGCCTGGTCGCGCACCACGCCGGAGACGACGTCGCGGAAGAACGCGGCCTCGGCCGGCAGGTATTTCTCGCCCTCGACCTCGTTGCCGAGCCAGTAGCTCTCGAACTCGGCGAAGATGTCGTTCAACCCGGCGCCGGCGATATCCATCTGGTAGAGCGCCTGCACGGCCGCGAGCCTTGCTGCGCCGCGCCGGTTGGCTTTGCGGTCGGGGCCTTTCAGGGGTTTCTTGTTCTCAGCCATGGTCAGGCCTTTGTCAGCCGGCGCTTGATGCGCAGCACCGCAAGCGCGGCGCGCGCGGCGTCGCCGCCCTTGTTCAACTCGCTGGCGCGCGCCCGCGCCCACGCCTGCTCCTCGGTGTTGACGGTGATGATGCCATTACCGAGCGGGAATTTCCGGCTCACCGCCAGATCCATCAGACCGCGCGAGGACTCCATCGAGACGATCTCGAAATGGATGGTGTCGCCGCGCACGACGCAGCCGAGCGCAATCGCCGCATCATACGGCCTGCCGTTCGCTTCCGCCGCATCGATCGCGATCGCGATCGCCGCCGGGATCTCGAGTGCGCCGGTCACCGTGATCACGTCATGGGAGACGCCGGCGGCCTTCAACTCGGCAACTGCGCCTTCCAACAGCGCGTCCTGGATGTCGTCATAGAACCGTGCCTCGACGATCAGCGCGCGCGCGCCTGTTACGTCGGTCTGGTCCTTCAGGGGTGCGCGCCGCGCGTCAGCCATAGTCTACCTTCGTCGTCATTGCCGGGCTTGCCCCGGCAGTCCATCGTGCCGGGGGCCCATTGTGTTAAGAGGATGGATACGCGGGTCAAGCCCGCGTATGACACATTTGTCGTTGTCGCTATTTCATTTCCGAGAGCCGCGCCGCGTAGCGGGCCATCAGATCGACCTCGATATTGACCTCACTGCCCGCCTTCCAGCCGCTCAGGGTCGTCACTTGAAGCGTATGCGGGATGATCAGCACCGAAAAGATGACGTCATCGACCGTATTCACGGTCAAGGACACGCCGTCCAGCGTGATCGAGCCTTTGGCGGCGATGAAACGTGCAAGCTCGCGGGTGGTCTTGAGCTCGAAGCGCGCCATGTCAGGCAGGTCATCGCGCTTCGAAATGGTCACAATCCCGTCGGCATGGCCTGCCACGATGTGGCCGCCGAGCTCGTCACCGATCTTGAGCGCGCGCTCGAGGTTGAGGCGGGTTCCAGCGACCCAGTGCTTCGCCGTGGTCATGCCGAGCGTCTCCGCCGCGGCGTCGACATCGAACCAGGTCTTGCCGTCTGACGTGCCCGAGGCGACCACCGTGAGGCAGACGCCGTTGCAGGCGATCGAGGCGCCATCGGCGATCGTGGTCTGGTCGTAGTCGCAGGCAATCCGCATCCGGTGCAATTGCCCCTGCGCGACCGGCTTCAGGCTGGTGATCTCACCGACGTCGGTGACTATTCCGGTAAACACAACAAACCTCTCACTTCGTCATGCCCGGGCATAGCCGTCCGAAGGACGGCGTCGCTTCCGCTCGCCTATGCCCCGGGCATCCACGTCTTGGCCACGAACGACAAAGCAAGTCGTGGATGGCCGGGACAAGCCCGGCCATGACGACCTACGAACGATCGTAGACGGTCAAAATATCTTTTCCGAGCGTCTCGCTAGCACGAAGCCTGAAGGCCTGCGACTGCGTGATTGCGGTCAGCGGCAATGCGTCCAGCGCGGGAACACCGTCGGCACCGACCGTATCAGGTCCGCGCAACAGCCAGATTTCGTCGACCAGGTCGGATGCGATGAAAGATCCTGCGACCCGCGCCCCGCCCTCGACCATCAGCCGCGTGATGCCCCTGTCGGCCAGCGCATGCAGCACGGCCGGCAGCTCCAGGCCCGGCGGCGTCGAGGTCGAGGCGACGCGGATCACCTCGGCACCGGCGGCCCCGAGCTTCATCGCCGCAGGCGCCTCGGCGACATCAGAGGTCATCACCCACAGCGGCGTCTGGCGCGCGGAACGCACCAGCCGGCTGTTCCCCGGCATCCGCAGCGCGCGGTCCAGCACCACCCGCACCGGCGATCGCCCCGCCATGCCCGGCAGGCGACAGGTCAGGAGCGGATCGTCCGCCTTGACGGTACCGATCCCGACCAGGATCGCATCGCACTGCGCGCGCAGCAGATGCACGCGGGTCCGGGCGGCATCGCCCGTGATCGCGACCGGCCGGTAGCCGGCGGCAGCGATCCTGTCGTCGGCGGACACCGCGAGCTTCAGGATCACATGCGGGCGCTTGTCGCGGATCCGGCGGAAGTGACCGGCATGGTCATGCGCAGCTTCCGCCGCACACAGTCCGACATCGACCGCGATCCCGGCGGCGCGCAGCCTGGCGTGCCCCTGCCCGGCGACCTCCGGATTGGGGTCCTCGATCGCCGACACCACGCGCGCAAGACCCGCGGCGACCACCGCATCGGCGCAGGGCGGCGAGCGGCCGAAATGCGAACAGGGTTCCAGGGTGACATAGAGCGTGGCGCCGCGGGCGGCCTCGCCGGCGCGCCTGAGTGCCTCGACCTCGGCATGCGGCCGGCCGCCCGGTTGCGTCCAGCCGCGGCCGACGATCACGCCGTCCTTGACGATCACGGCGCCGACCGCCGGATTGGGGCAGGTACGCCCGGGCCCGCGCCGGCCGAGCGCGAGCGCAAGCTGCATGAAGCGCAGATCCGCCGCCTTCGTCGCTTTGGATTTTTGCGCGAACTGGTCTTCCAGGATGCGGAAGATCATTTGCGTAGCGTCGCGAGCCGCGGATCTTCTTCGCCGGTCAGCTCATCGAGCACCGCCTCGAAGTCCTTGGCCTCGCGGAAATTGCGGTAGACCGAGGCGAAGCGGACATAGGCAACGTCGTCGAGCTGGCGCAGATGCTCCATCACGATCTCGCCGATCGCCTCCGAGGACACCTCGGCCTCGCCGCCGCTTTCGAGCTCGCGCACGATCGCGGACACCATCTTCTCCAGCCGCTCGGAATCAACCGGGCGCTTGCGCAGCGAGATCTGCAGCGAGCGCACCAGCTTGTCGCGGTCGAACGGCACGCGGCGGCCGTTGCGCTTGATGACGGTGAGTTCGCGCAGCTGCACCCGCTCGAACGTGGTGAAGCGGAAGTTGCAGGCGATGCAGACGCGCCGCCTGCGGATCACGGCGGAATCCTCGGTCGGACGCGAGTCCTTCACCTGCGTATCAAGACTGTTGCAGCTCGGACAACGCATCCAACGGGACCTCTACAGCAAACCCTATTGATAGATCGGGAAGCGATCGGTCAGGGCCTTCACGCGCTCCTTGATCGCGGCCTCCACCAGCGGCGCCTTGCCGTCCGGCGATTGCGCGAGCGCGTTCAGCACCTCGGCGATCATGCCGCCGACCTGCTTGAATTCGGCAACACCGAAGCCGCGCGTGGTCGCCGCCGGGGTGCCGAGACGCAGACCCGAGGTGACGAACGGGGTTTCGGGGTCGAACGGAATGCCGTTCTTGTTGCAGGTGATGGCGGCGCGCACCAGCGCCTTCTCAGAGACGTTGCCCTTCAGCCCCTTCGGACGCAGGTCGACCAGCATCAGATGGTTGTCGGTGCCGCCGGAAACGATGTCGAAGCCGTGGCCGCGCAGCGTCTCGGCGAGCGCCTTGGCGTTCTCGACGACGTTCTTGGCGTAGATCTTGAAGTCCGGCCGCAGCGCTTCGCCAAATGCCACCGCCTTGGCGGCGATCACATGCATCAGCGGGCCGCCCTGCAGGCCGGGGAAGATCGCCGAGTTCAGCTTCTTGGTCAGCGTCTCGTCATTCCACAGCATCAACCCGCCGCGCGGACCGCGCAGCGACTTGTGCGTGGTGGTCGTGGTGACGTGGGCATAGGGCACCGGCGAGGCGTGCACGCCGCCGGCGACGAGGCCGGCGAAATGCGCCATGTCGACCAGCAGGTAGGCGCCGACCGAGTCGGCGATCTCGCGGAAGCGCTTGAAGTCCCAGGCGCGCGAATAGGCCGAGCCGCCGGCGACGATCAGCTTCGGCTTCACCTGCTCGGCCTGCTTCGCCACCGCGTCCATGTCGATGATCTGGTCCTCGCGGCGCACGGTGTAGTGCACGGCCTTGAACCACTTGCCGGACATGTTGACCGGCGAGCCATGGGTGAGATGGCCGCCGGCGGCGAGGTCGAGGCCCATGAAGGTGTCGCCGGGCTGCAGCAGCGCCAGGAACACCGCCTGGTTCATCTGGCTGCCGGAGTTCGGCTGGACGTTGGCAAAGCCGGCGCCGAACAGCTTCTTGGCGCGGTCGATCGCGAGGTTCTCGGCGACGTCGACCCACTCGCAACCGCCATAGTAGCGCGCGCCCGGATAGCCTTCCGCGTATTTGTTGGTCATCACCGAGCCCTGCGCCTCCAGCACGGCGCGGCTGACGATGTTCTCGGAGGCGATCAGCTCGATCTCGTGGCGTTGACGGCCAAGTTCGCCCTTGATCGCGGCGGCGATCTCCGGATCGGCCTCAGCAAGGCTCGCCGTGAAGAAGGAGTCGGGCGCGGAAGCGGTAGTCGCGGCGTTCTTGGGCGAAGTGGTCATCGTCGAAATATCTCCACCGCCGCAAGCCTTTAGGTGAGGATGCGGGCGGTCACGAGTGGCGGTCGAAGCGGTCCCCGAGCGTTACCACATCGCCCCCTCAAGGCCAAGCGATTGCGGTCGGCGCAGCGCAATTATGCCAGATATGGTGGGGATGGCCTGATGTTGCGAGGGGGTGCCGGCGGCCTGCCCCACCCCCTCGGGGAGCCCCTTACGGCCGCCGGAAAGCCGCTCCGGCCGATCGCGCGACCTCCGCTGCCTCATCGATCAGCGTCTTCCGCCGCATCACGACGTCATTGGCGAGGCCCGCACCGGCCTGTTCCGGCGAACCGGCGTCGAATGGCGGCTTCGGGTCGTATTCGATCAGAAGCTGGATGCGCTTGGCGACGTCCTCGCCGGCCAACCTGGCCGCGATCGTCAGGCCGAAGTCGATGCGGGCAATTGGTGCGGCAATCATGATCGTCCTCACCATCGGTACCTCACACCGGCGTAGATCGCCCTGCCCGTGCCGGGCTCGAACAGCGGCGACGTCGCGGTCGCCCGGTCGATGATGCTTGCGCTTGCGATATAGGCCTTGTTGGCGATGTTGCGCGCTTCGATGTAGCCCGAGAACGGACCGCCATTGTCGAAGCCGGCCTTGAGGCCCCAGATCGCATAGGCCGAGGTCATCAGCGTGTTGGCGCTGTCGACGAAATAGGCCTGCGGCACCCACTCGAGATTGGGCCCGAAATAGATCCCGTTCGGATGCTTGTACAACAGCTCCGCGCGGACAAAGTGGCGCGGCGCGCCCGGCAGGACGTTGTTGTGGAACACCGGATCATTGTCGAAGCGGAAATCGTTCAGCGTATAGGCCAGGTTGAGCCAGATATGGTCCGGCGCGGCTCCGCTCACGAAGATATCGCGGAAGATCGCGGCACCGGCACCAGCTTCGATGCCCTGATGGACGGTTTTGTTGGCGTTGGTGACGTTGCAATTGCCGAACGCGCTGTACAGGCACAAGAGCTCGTCGGTGATATCAGAGCGATAGAGCGCGATCTCCCAGGCGTAATCGGGCCGCTTCATCCGCGTGCTGATCTCGTAGGTCGTGGCGACCTGCGGCTTGATCAGGAAGAACGGGATGTTCGGCAGGGTTGGATTGAGGAAGTTGGGGCTGACGCTCTCGCCGAAGCTCGGCACCTCCGCGCTGCGCGAGACGTTGCCGAACACCTGCCAGGTCGGATCGACCTGCCACAGCAAGCCGACCTTGGGGCTCCACAGACTGAACGTGCTGCGACCATTGACGTCGCCATTGGTCGAGAAATTGACCTGCTGGTCGCGCGCCGCGAACAGATATTGCGTGCCGGCGATGAAGGCGACGTTGGGCACGAAGTAGAACGAGTTCTCCGCAAACGCCGAATAGTTCTCCGGCTTCTGCAGCAATGATGACGTCGGCGTCCCCTTGAAGCCGCCGATATTCACGAATTGCTGCGCGTCGATGCTGCCGTTGAGGATGTTGAAGCCGGCGACGAAACGGTTGCGGAAGCCGCCGATCACCCGGTCGTCGGTCACCTTGGCGAAGCCGCCATAGTCCTTGTAGCGGTAATCGAGCCATTGGAAGATCGGATGCATCAGATGCCGGTCGACCCCGAACGCGCCGAATTCGAGCTTTGTGTCTTCGAAACGGATCGTCGTCTTGTTCGCGACCCGCACCGTGTCGATGTTGCGCTGCCAATCATTGATGACGTTGAAGGGCGCGGCCGCGGTCGGTGACGTCAGCGCGGTCGTCCGATCGACGCTGCCGGGGATGCGCTGCCGCACCTCGTTGGCGTTCAGATAGAACCGGGTCTCGACGTCGGGCGAGATCTGGTAGCCGACATTGGCGCTGACGCGGTTGCTCGACCCAAAACTGTGATCGCGAAAGCCGTCGGAGGCTTGCGTGGATGCCGTGACGAAGCCGTCCCAGGGCCCGTTCGCGCCACCGACATTGGCTTGCAGCCGACGGGTGTTGAACGCGCCGAAATCCACCGAGACGCCGTTGGGATATGGATCGCGCCCCGTGGGCGTGACGAAGTTGACCGCACCACCGAGCGAGTTCGCGCCGAACTGCAGCGCGTTGCCGCCCTTGTAGACCTCGACATATTTGTACGCCGTCGGGTCGATCTCCTGGAAATCGCCGTAGCCGTCCGAGGTGTTGATCGGAATGCCGTCCATGTAGAGCTGGATGCCGCGCAGATGGAAATTGCGCGACAGGCCGGAGCCGCGGATCGACAGCCGCGTATCGTCGCCCCATTTCGGCTGCGCGAATACGCCGGGCACATAGTCCAGGATGTCCTTAATGGTGTTGGCGACCGTCGAGTTCCGATAGGCCTCGGCCGGGACGAGCGCGACGCCGCCCGGGGTGTTGTTGATCTCTTTGAGCGCCTGCTGCGCTGACAGCACCGCCAAGGCGGCGCGTGAGCCGTTGCCCTGGTCTGCCACGGGCTGAACGGGCGCGGCCGGTGCCCGAGCCGGGCGAACCGCGCGCGCCGAACGCGTGGCATTTTGCGGCGGACGCGCGGTCGTCGCGCGGGTCTGTTGCGGCGCTTCGACCGTGACGGGCGGCAGCCCTTGTTGCGAATTTGACTGCGCGTTGGCAGGTGAAACCAGAATGATGGCGGAGCTGGCGAGCACATAGCCGCGCAGCCGCCGGATAGCGGATGACATGATGGAATTCCCGATTGAACTGACGAATGGCTTGCGCAGGTGGTCAGGTCAGAACGGGAGGTCCGCGAGATTGGTGGTCGTACGACCGGTAGCGCGCGACAAACCGTGCTTCGAACGCGCGCACGGTGCGAAGCTGGACGTAGGCACGATCGCCGAGGACCGGCTGCGGCGGAGGAAGCGTGCCGGTGACGTGATGTCCGACACAGAGCGGACAATGGATCGCGGCCTTCTGTCCGCTCTTGCCCGCATCACCTTGCGCCGCATCGGCGCTCACACTGCTGAAGCACAGCACATGGCCCGCATCCGCGAGCGTGGGGGAAATGCTGGCGGCGAGCAGGCTGGTGAGGACCACATTGAACACGAGGGCATAGGCCGCAATGAATGCGGCCACCCTGCCCACCCGTCGTTTGAGAACGAACCGCGCCATCTGGATTCCCGCCTCAGGCCTACCATGGCGCGCGAATGCGCACCGTTGCCGACGCACAACACACTCCATGAAATCGTCAGTCCCCCTCCCTCCGGCGCCTCGGCATTGTCACTTGGCTCGACGGCGGCTCTCCCTCGCGATAGATTGTCGCAGGATGGACCGATGCGCCGACAGCTGAAGAGTTTTCTACCTGTAGTCCTGGTTGCCCTTCTGGTGCAGATCTTTGCACCGATCGGCGCATGCTGGGCGGCAAGCCTTGCGGCCTCCGATCCGCTTGCAGGCGCGGTCATCTGCCACGGCGGTGCGGCACAAGGGACCGGCCAGGACGATCAGATCGGCCACCGCGCGCACGGTGGCTGCTGCGCCGCCTGCAGCGTGCTGCAGACCGGCGCCCCGATCGATCCCCCACAGACATCAGCCGCGATCGCGGTCGATCGCGTGACGCGCCAGGTCGCCTGGCAGGATTTTGCGCCGTGCCTGTCCGGTCCGGGAGCCGCTTCCGAGGCTCAGGCGCGCGCTCCGCCGTTTCTGTCGTAAAGCCGCGCGGCCACCGGCCGGTGAGACCTTTACACATCAACGCCCGCGGAGCTTCCCATGCTCATCCGTCACGCGCGCGCAGCCTTATCGGGGCTCGCCGTCGCGCTCGTTCCTCTCTCTGGCAGCAGCGCCCACGAGATCGTCGGCAACCGCTTCTTTCCGGCGACCCTCAGCATCGACGATCCCGGTGTGAATGACGAGCTTTCACTGCCGACAGTGTCGAGCTTCAACACCGGCGACGATCCGTCATTCCGGCAGCGCGACTTCTCCGGCGAATTTACCAAGCGGATCACCGAGGCGTTCGCGATCTCGATCGGCTCGACCTACAGTGTCTTCAGCCCACCGGGCGGCCCCAACGGCATCGGCGCCCACGGGTTTCAGAACCTCGACACCACCTTCAAGTATCGGCTCTTCAAGGACCCCGTGCACGAATTCGTCATGTCGGTCGGGCTGAGCATCGAATGGGGCGGCACCGGCGCCGCCAGCGTCGGAGCCGATCCGTTCAACACCTACACGCCGACCGTCTTCTTCGGCAAAGGCTTTGGCGACCTGCCCGACACGTTGTCATGGCTGCGCCCCATCGCGGTCACCGGACAGGTTGGCTACGCCATACCCGGAAGGCGATCCACCACGACCCTCGGTGTCGATCCCGATACTGGTGACTTGACCGTAGATACCGAATTTCACCCGAGGGTGCTGAACTGGGGTGGCACCATCCAGTACAGCATGCCCTATCTGAAATCCGCGGTCGTCGATCTCGGTCTCCCTGACGTCTTCAATCATCTGATCCCCCTGGTTGAGGCCACGCTGCAGACCCCGGTCGCGAACACGCTGACGTCGGGCACGCTGACGACCGGGACCATCAACCCCGGCGTTCTCTGGGTTGGAAACACCTATCAGCTCGGCGTCGAGGCGCTGATCCCGATCAATCGGCAGAGCGGCACGCATATCGGCGTGATCGCCCAGCTTCATCTTTATCTCGACGACATCGATCCCCGCGGCATCGGCAAACCGATCTTCGGCGGGCCGGTGCAGCCCGCTAGCCCCTTTGCGAGGAATTGATCATGCGACGCTCATCCCTGATCATCGCGGTTTTGCTGTTGCTTGCCGCCGGCAAGGCAGACGCCCACGCCTTTCTCGATCGTGCCGAGCCGCGCGTCGGCAACAAGGTGGCTACGCCGCCGCGCGAGGTGACGCTCACCTTCACCCAGAAGCTGGAGGCCGCATTCAGTACGATAACGGTCACCGGTCCGTCCGGGCAGCGGGTCGATGCCGGAAAGGCACGCGTGAACGGCAACCAGATATCGGTCTCACTGAAAGGCGGCGGTGTCGGGACCTATCACGTCAATTGGCACGTGCTTTCCGCAGACACCCACACGACCGATGGGAGCTTCACCTTCCAGGTCGGCCCATAGGGCCGAATCGCGATGGATTGGTCCGCAGCAGCAGCGCCGCTGATCGCGACGCGCGCCGTGCACTTCGCGGCAACGGCGATAACGGTCGGAAGCGTCATTTTCGGCCGCTTCATCGCCATGCCGGTCTTGCAGGACCACACCGCGGCGGCACTTCCGTTCCGGAGCCGGACGCGGCGGCAGATCTGGGCCTGTCTCGTCCTCTCGGTGATCTCGGGCGCGATTTGGCTGCTGCTGCAGGCAGCGTCGATGAGCGGAATGCCGCTCAACGAGGCCCTGACCGCAGACGTGCTATCGAAGGTCGTCAACGAAACCCAGTTCGGTGAGGTGACGACCATCCGCGCGGGTCTTGCGATCTGCCTGGCGACCTGCCTCATCTCAGACCGCGCGGTGGCCGCCCAATGGCTGGGGGTCGCGGCGGCGATCGCGCTTGCCGGCAGCCTTGCCTGGACCGGCCATGCCGGCTCGACCGTTGGCCTCACCGGCTATCTGCATCTCGCAGCCGATGCGTTGCACGCGGTTGCTGCGGCAGCCTGGATCGGCGGCCTGGTGTCACTGATCACTTTCCTGGCTATTCCCCAGGTCCGCGAAAACATGCCGCTCGTCCGCGATGCCACCGAACGGTTTTCGACGCTCGGGATCATCAGCGTGGCAACCATCCTGCTCAGCGGCGTTGTCAACGCCGCCATTCTGGTCGGCTCGCTGCATGGGCTCGTCGCCACCGAATATGGGCGCGTGCTGATGCTCAAACTGGCGCTCTTCGCCGTGATGCTCGCCTTCGCTGCGATCAACCGCTTTCGCTTGACGCCGCAGCTTGCCTCCACTGGAAACGAACAATCGTCCGTCGCGCTTCGTCAGCTGATCCGCAACAGTGCGATCGAGACAACACTCGGACTGGGTATCATCGTCATTGTCGGGCTGCTCGGAACCTTGCATCCGGCCGTTCACCTGGAGGAGGTTTCCGGCCTTTTGGTGACCAGCTACGATTGAAGCGATACTTGGATATCGAAATCCGTCTTTGAGTCAGAAGCATTGATCGGCAAGAGTTCGGCTTCTGGAGCCAACAACCGACGTTCAAAGCCGGATGACACTCTGGGACGCATGCTCATAAATTCCGATCATGTCCGCTTCGCTCCGATAGCGACCACCTTTGTGCTGGCGCAGCAAACGACGCGAAGGGCCAGGAACGGTCATTCGCCCTTCCGAAGTCACCGATACCTCCCGGCTTCTGTCCGCTAGAGGTTGGTGATATCTTCGAAACGCGACAATGAAACCCTGATAGGGGGCGGGATATGCCAATTCAGGTGTCGAACCAGCCGGACGCCTTTCGAGAGTTTGAGCGAAGCGGATGGAACGCGGTGTCCGAGGGTTACGAAGCTGGCTTCAACGTCGCCGTCGCTGAAGGAATGGATCAGCTATTCCGAAAGGGGGACCGCTTCCAGGTCCCCATGCCTGCCATTCTTGGAAGTGGGGTAAAACCGCGACAGTAATAGGTCCCATCCTATTTCCGATGGAGCAACGTGACGCCGATCGCTTGGCAGGGTATTTCGTTGGGTCGATCCTGGAGACTTACGACCGACCTACTTGGGTCATTCGCATCGCCCTCTGCAACACCCGGCTGTCCGTCAACTTCCGCTTCTGTAACGGGCCATATGTCA
>NZ_JBHMET010000228.1:0-1475 GCF_042430365.1 Bradyrhizobium erythrophlei | reverse complement strand
ACTAGTAGCTTGTCACTGTGATTTTGACTCTTTGGGCGTGCCTGGATAGGCGCGCCCAAGTTTGGCGCGAGCTTTGTCTGTTGTGAACATCCAGTTGATACGGGCGCGAGCTTTGTTTCGCTGCCGCTCCCATGCTGCGATCTCGTTTCTAAGGCGTTTTGGATCGTCGATCCGGCGGCCGAGACATTGCCCTTGGAGGACGCCGATTTCGATCTCGACCATGTTGAGCCAACTGGCGTGTTTCGGGGTGTAGTGGAACTCGAGGCGGCGCAGGATGCGGCGGGCCTCGGCGGGGGCAAAGGCCTGGTAGAGGGCGCCGGGGGCATGGATCGACAGATTGTCCTGCACGACACGGATGCGGGCGGCCTTGGGGTAATGGACATCGACGAGTTCGCGCATGCAGTGAGCATAGTCCACGGCGGTGCGCCGCTCGGTGACTTTGACCTTGCGCCAGGCCCGATGCGGATCGAAGGCGACGAAGAGATTGACGGTGCCGTTGCGGCAGTACTCGTAATCGTAACGCTCGCGCTTTCCCGGCTCGGGTGGGATCGGCTGGCGCACCTCGCCGATGAGCTGGACGGGGGTTTCGTCGAAGCAGACCAGCGGCCGCTCGGGATCAGGCGCTTCAGCGTAGAGATCGAGCACATCTTCCATGCGGGCGACGTATTCGCCATCGACATGGGGAATGCACCACATGTCCCTGCGCCACGGCTTGAGGTCATTATCGGCCAGCCGGCGGCGCACGGTCTCACCTGACAGGCTGTCATGATCGGTGAGCTTGACCATCACGTCGGCCAGCAGCGCCAGCGTCCAGCGCCTCCGGCCGACGGGCGGCTTGGCGCATGCGGTCGCCACCAGCAGGGCTTCCTCCTTGCCGGTCAGCTTGCGCTCCGCACCGGGACGCGGCTCCTCACTCAAGGCCCGCTCGAGATTGCCTTCCACGAAGCGGCGTTTGGTCCGATAGACGGTGGAGGCGCTTGCTCTGACGGTCCGGGCAATCTCCTCGTCGCGGCTGCCGATGTCGGCCGCCAGCAAAATCTGGGCCCGCTTGAGTTTGCGAGCGGCATGCTTGCCGCCGCTCAGCATCGCCGTCAGTTCCTCTCGCTCGGCTTGGCTCAATTCGACCCGGTACCGTACATTCATCGTTCGCCTCCCTGTCGGAGGCTCCGGACGAATCGATCCATGAGTCAAAAATCAGGCGCACGCTTCACTGAGAAGCAGGGCCATTATCTGGCTTTCATCTATACCTACTCGCACATGTTCGGACGGCCACCCGCCGAAGCCGACATGCAGCGTCACTTCGGTGTTAGTCCGCCCTCAGTCCATCAGATGATCGTCACGCTCGAACGTAACGGCCTCATTCGCCGTCAAGCCGATATCCCCAGAAGCATCGAAATCCTCGTGCCGCCAGAAAACTTGCCGATTCTAAGCTGGCTCGGTATCAAACCGTCAAAATCACTGTGACGAGCTACTAG
>NZ_JBHMET010000227.1:0-1217 GCF_042430365.1 Bradyrhizobium erythrophlei | reverse complement strand
GTTTGCCGGGAAGAGCTATCGACGGTTTTTGTCGCGACGAGGGATACCGGCACGCGATTGGGCAGGAGTCGCGAATAGCCAGCGGCGAATTTTGACGGCCGCCTATTTCGATTCTGCCTGCTCGAAGAATTTCTTGAGAAGGTCGAGGACTTCATCCGGCTTGTCGTGTTGAAGCCAGTGACCCGCGCCCTCGATCCTTGCCAGTTCGGCGTTCTCAAAATGCTTCATCACGCCGGCCGTCGCAGGGTCGGGCAGAAAACTTTCGCTGCCGCTGACGAGGAGCGTCGGACACGCGATGCGCGACCACAGCCCGATATGGTCTTCGAGCGACAACCGATAGGGCGCGCGGGCGCGCAAGTACGGATCGAACTTCCAGCCATAAGTGCCGTCGGGACTTTGCTTCAGGCCGTGGGTCGCCAGATGCATGGCCTGCTCGCGCGTCAGATGCCGGTTGCGATGAAGCATTCGCTCGGCGCCATCGGCGACCGACGCATAGCGGCGGATTTTCCGTTGCGCCAGTTTGTCGAGATCACTGATCCACTCGGCGATTCTGACGTCAGCGGGCTTGACTCTTCTCGCCGGATAATTGGTCACGCCGTCGAGCGCGACCAGCCGGGATACCTTTCCCGGAAACACACCGGCATAGGTCAGGCTGACCATGCCGCCCATCGAATGGCCGACGACCGACACCTTCTCGAAGCCTGCAGCGTTCACCAGGCCCGTCAGATCGTAGACATGGTCGGCCAGGCTGTAGCTGCTGCCGGTCGCCCATTCAGACTCGCCATGCCCGCGAAGGTCGGGCGCCACGACATGAAAGTTGCGCCGCAACGCGTGCGCCAGATGATCCCAACTGCGGGAATGATCGAGACCGCCATGAACCAGGAGCAACGGCGGGGCCTGCGGGTTACCCCAATCGGTGAAATGAAGCCTTAGCCCCTGGGAGTGGTAATAGCGCGATTGCGGCGCGTCGATTGCTGCGTCCATGGAGGTTACTTAAGGGCTGCTGTCCTGCAGGTCCAGCACGGTGCTCACGTGGCGATGTCGTTCGGAAACGCATCGCATGCGTCACCCTCTGTCCGGCAAAGCGATAGAACCTTTTGATGCGTCCACGACAAGACGAACGAGACGGCGACGCGGCGACGTGGTGGACCCGCAGTCCAGCGGCTCGCCCAATGCCATCGCACAAAATCGCAGCCTAGCGCACAAAAGCGTAGTTT
>NZ_JBHMET010000226.1:0-14359 GCF_042430365.1 Bradyrhizobium erythrophlei | reverse complement strand
GTCTGGAGCATGACCGCTTCCTCCAGCGTAAGGAGCCAATTCAGCATATATTGTGATCTACTCCCCTAAAACACCCCCGGTTTTGAGTAGAGTCCGTTCTGCGGGGAGACCCTATCAGACGTTGTCGAATCGACATGCCCGGCTTGATGCCCTAAGGGCCGCGGTTTCAGTATTTCTCTTCTTCGACCGTCAGTGGTTTCCAGTGCGTCGGTGGCTCCGCACTGATTACGCGGTTTTCGATGCCCGGGATGCGCGTGTTGGCAGACCAGGACTGACTGCTCTTGTGCCAAAATCCTTCGACATCGCTCGCCCAGTTGTCATTGTGCAGCAGAACGAACACCCCGTCTCTAGGTGCGGTGCTGATGTCCCGCCATTCGCTCATTGTGTGGGTCCTTTGCTTGATTCCCTTTAGCTAATGCCTCACAGCACGGCTTCAAGCGTATCGCGCTCCTCACGTCTGAGCAGTGCCGGTGTCGCAGTCGAGCCCCACTTCATAGGCCTGGAGGAGGCGGTCGCCGGCAAGCAGCGCGACCGGCCCAACCATAGGCGTCCGCGTTTTTACACAACATGGGTCAAACGCGACCTGTCCCGCCGGTCCTATCCACCCCTCCACTTCCGCTTCACCCCGTTAGCGACCGAGATCGCGCGGCGGCGCAATATGTCGCGATGGGCATCAGCCGACTTGGCAGCGTGAATTTGTGATGTCCGCTATTCCGGCTGTCGCGACCACACCGGTATTTTGCTGTCGGTTGACGAGTGAACGCCCCAACACCGATTGCAATGGCGCTCGCGGCCTCTTAGCCTTGTCGAGAAAACAACGGGGGAGGATAGAGCATGGAAATCCAGGCCTTCGGCTATCTCGGCGTCGGCGCGTCGAACCTCGATGATTGGGCCGCGTTCGCCACATCAAACGTTGGCATGCAGGCCGTGGACCGCGCCAGCTCGATGCGTGCCTTCCGTATGGACGACCGCAAACAGCGCCTGTTCATCGACCGGGCCATTGAGCCGGGCGCTCAGGTCTTCGGCTGGGAAGTCGCCAATGCCGCGACTCTTGACTCGCTCGCTGCCCGCCTCGAAGCCGCCGGCGTTGCCGTGAAGCGCGAACCCGCAGCGCTGGCCGACCAGCGCTGTGTGACGGACCTGATCTCCTTTGCTGATCCCGCCGGCAATCGTTTGGAAGCCTTCCACGGCGCCCAGGTCGCTGACACGGTCTTTAAGCCTGGCCGCGACGTCTCCGGCTTCCGTACCGGCCCACAAGGCATGGGCCACACCCTTCTGACATTCCCCGACATCGATGCCGCCCTGGCCTTCTACAAGGACCTGCTGGGGTTTCGCATCAGCGACTTCATGGTTGCCCCGCTGAAGGCCTACTTCATGCATGTCAACGCACGCCACCACAGCGTGGCTCTCGTGGCCGCGCCAGTGCGCAGCATGCATCACCTGCTCGTCGAGTACTATCAGCTCGACGATGTCGGCCAGGGCTACGATCTGCTGCAGAGCACCCCGCAGCAAATCGTCGCCACACTCGGCCGCCATCCCAACGACCTCATGACGTCGTATTACATGCGCACCCCGTCGGATATCTACGTGGAATGCGGCTGGGGCGGCAGGGAGGTCGACGACGTAACGCCGCCCGTGGAGATGACCAACCTCGGCAGCTTCTGGGGCCACAAGGGCCTGTTCGAGGACATCGGCGCGCCCACCCCACGTGCTGAGACGCGCCGCGCCCCTGTTCAGGTGATGGAAGGCAACTACGAACGCATGGCTGGCACCTGTCCGTGGTGGGATGCGATGCGCGGCAAGACCCGCTAACGCCGTTATCGGCGCTGAAAGTATTGCCGGACCTCGATGTCTCAGTCGGGTCACGAGGGTGGCGCTGAACCGAGCGTTTAGCTATCGGAACGATCGATCAAGACGGTTCTCGTTTCGTCAACGTGGCGCGTATCCATCACATCTTCCCAAAGAAATGGTGCGAAGATCGAAGGATCAAGCCGGCCGTATACGATTCAATCATCAATAAGACACCGCTTGCATACAGGACTAATCGTATAATTGGCGGAGCAGCGCCCTCTCTTTATCTCGCCAAATTGGAGCGCGGCGATAACGACACCCCGCCGATTCCGGCGCAAAACCTGGACGGGTATTTGCACTCTCACCTGATCAATCCAGCGCTACTCAGAGCCGATCAGTTCGATGCTTTCATGACGGATAGGCAGGAGCATCTGCTAACCCTTATCGAGAAGGCAACCGGACAGGCCGCCCTCCGCGGCGCAACAGCTGAAGAGCAGGAAGACGAAGTGGAGACTGATTCGGAAGCGGCCGAAGCCGAACTGACAATCGCAGCAACCTGAGTCGGTTGTACCTTTAATTACTGGGCTGAGGCCAAGGAGAAGTGGGCGGCTCGGGGGGCGAGATCCTAAGTCGGCGCACCGCATCCTTGTGGGAAATCTACGGCGGTGCTTGAACGCGGATTGTCGCAAGTGGATTTCGCTGCGGCAGCCAGCACACGGCAGGCGCCGGTGAGCGCCATCGAAGTCGGCACGGCAAACCTGGCTTGGCCTCGCTGGCGGAGCTCCGGCAGCGACTAACGCGATAGAGCGCCCTCGCCGCAACACTGTTGGCGGGCCGCTGACACCTCCCCTTAACGATCTGTTAACGATTTCCTTTTGGGGGAGCCCCATCTGCGCGGCACACGTCTCGCGCGCGCGACGACCCCCGGCCTGTCCATGCATCCCGGTGGGTCAAATTCGATCGCGCGCCGGCGGTGAGTACCCGACGCGGCTAGAGCAACGCGACCGACCTTGGTCGCGTCAGCTACAGCCAGCGAGGGAAGTATGAAAAACCGCGATCTGTACGCGGAAGTCTCGGCACGCATCATTGCCGAGCTGGAAACCGTGCGATGGAATCCGATACGATGAAGCTCAGTGAGGAGCTCCGACGGCCTGGTGGTTGTGGAAGCACGCAACACCCAGAACAGGTCCGCGATTGGCGGCATAGGTCGAGCTGTGCCCTCCGAAGGCAAAGGTCACACGTTCGAATCGTGTCGGGTGCGCCAATTTTTGCCTTATCTAACAATTCGATAGTGCGGGCTTCCACGGAAACTTAGACGCTGTGATATCTGCGCGAGTAAGCATGGGAAGAAAATCCGGCTCGGATTGTTGGATCTGATGTATCGCAGGCGTGGGCTCCCTCCGATGATCCCGATGGCGCGGACTGTCTTGGCTGGGAACGGCGCACTGCTGCTCATGATGGTCTCCGTGCGTCTTGAAAGTTACGGCAAGGTTCCGCGTTGCGTCGCGGCCGGGCCAGCGAATAGAGCCGGGATGCCGTCAGTTTGCTGCGTCGAGCATCGCGGTCAGCCGGTCGCGTATGATGCTCTGGGCGCCCGTCATGATCCGGTCGACGAGCTCCCTGACCGAGGGAATGTCGTGGATCAAACCGGCGACCATGCCGCAGCTCCACGCACCGGCGTCCATGTCGCCGTCGATCATCCCTTTCGGATAGACCCCGGCGACGTGATCGTGGATATCCTCGATAATCAGCATTGCGCCTTTGGATCGCTCGATCTCCGTCAGTTCCGCGACGCTCGCGTTGTTCAGAACACGCTCGGTGTTCCTCAGGGAACGCATGATCAGGCGCGTATCGAGCTCGGTCGCCTCGACGATCGCCCGCTTCACGTTCTCATGCACAGGCGCTTCCCGCGTGGCGACGAAACGGGTCCCAAGATTGATGGCGTCGGCCCCTAGCGAAAGGGCCGCGACCAGGCTGCGCGCGTCGGCCATTCCGCCGGACGCCACGAACGGAATCCTCAACTCCTCGGCCGCCCGCGGTAGGAGGATCATGTTTGGCACGTCATCCTCGCCGGGATGCCCGCCGCATTCGAAGCCGTCGACGCTGACCGCGTCGCAACCGATGCGTTCCGCCTTTAGGGCGTGCCGCACCGAGGTGCATTTGTGAATGACCTTGATGCTCGCCTGCTTGAGCGCTGGCAGGTAGGCTTCCGGGCTCCGTCCGGCGGTCTCGACGATTTTGACCCCTCCTTCGATGATCGCCGCGATGTATTCGGGATAGGGAGGAGCGTTGAACATGGGAAGAAACGTCAGGTTCACGCCGAACGGCTTGTCTGTCATGTCCTTGCAGCGGGCGATTTCCTTCGCGAGAAGTTCGGGGCTCCGCTGCGTCAGTCCCGTGATGACGCCAAGACCGCCGGCGTTCGACACTGCACTCGCCAATTCGGCCAGACCGACATAGTGCATTCCTCCCTGGATGATAGGATGTTCGATACCGAGAAGTTCGGTGATGCGCGTCTTCATCTACGGCTCCTGGAATGAATTGGGTAGCGGCTGTCTGTCCCTACGCCCGGACACGGGGCTCCGATCACCGTCCCGATATCCATTCGTCGTAGAAGTCCGGCATCGTCGACGCATTGGAGGAAAAGCTCGGCTGCGCCTTGTCGAGGAACGCCCGAATGCCGCGTTTGCCGTCCCCGATGCTTGTGTAGAACATCGCGAGAGACTCGACCTGGTGGGCCTTCAGCGGTTGATCGGCCGCCATGTTGCGCATCATCATCTGCCTTATGAGGGCGACCGACACCGGCGACCTGTCGGTGGTTATCTGACGCGCGAGCTCGAGGGCCGCGGCACGCAGTGCCTCGGGTTCGTGCAACGAGTGCAGAAGACCGCCCTCCAACGCTTCCTGGCCCGACAGGATCTGGCCGCTGTAGGTCCACTCGAGGGCGCGCTGCAACCCGACAAGGCGCGGCAAAAACCAGGACGAACAGGCCTCCGGCACGATGCCGAGGCGGCTGAAGACGAAGCCGATGCGGGCTCGGGGGGTGGCCAGACGGAAATCCATCGCGAGGGTCATAGTCGCGCCGATCCCGACGGCGGCGCCATCGATCGCCGCGATCACCGGCTTGCGGCAGGCATAGATGGCCAACGTCACACGCCCGCCGGTATCGCGCACGCCGTCTCTGACGGCCGGATCGTCCAGGCGAACGCGCATATCCTCGAGTCCGGGGCGCAGCGTCTCGTCCAGGCCGAAGACGTTTCCCTCGCGACGAAGGTCCATCCCCGCGCAGAACGTGTTTCCCGCTCCCGTGACGACAATCGCGCGCGTCGCGTCGTCATCGTTCGCCAAGGTGAATAGATCGATGAGCTCGCTCGCCATCTTCACCGTGAAGGCGTTCAGAAATTCGGGGCGGTTGAGACGAACGACGAGAATGCCCCCGTCCTCGCGCTCAAGATCCAGCGTCACATACCTCGCTGACCCAGGCAGGGTCTGAGCATGCACCAAGTTCTTCTCCTATCTCGGACTGACGAAGGGCCGCCGCTTTTCGGATCCCTTGCTCGGCAGAGGCAAGCTATCGAGCGCGCGCACTATCCAATGGCGCGAGTCGCCCGGATCGATGACTCCATCGATTTCCAGCAAAGAGGCCATGTTGGTCGCCTTGCCCTTCGCGTAGAGCTCGGCGACGTGGCTCTCGAATTGCCGTCGGCGCTCGGCCTCGTCACCGATCGCGGCCAGTTCCTTCCGGTACGCGAGGTTCACGGCACCCTCTATGCCCATGCCGCCGAACTCGCCCGTCGGCCAGGAAACCATGAAGAACGGTGCCGACGTGCTGCCGCCCGCCATGGCCTGGCCGCCGAGGCCGTAGCCCTTGCGCAGCACGATCGTCAGCAGAGGAACGCTGATGTTAGCGGCGCCGACGAACATCCTCGACACCCGTCGGACCAACGCAGTCTTCTCGGCCTCGGGCCCAACCATGAAGCCCGGCGTGTCGCAAAGCGAGACGACCGGAAGCGCGTAAGCTTCGCACAATTCGAGGAAGCGCGCGGCCTTGTCCGCCGCCTCGGCGTCGATGGCGCCTCCCAGATGGCGCGGATTGTTGGCGAAGAGGCCCACTGCGCGACCTTCGATACGCACAAGAGCCGTGATGATGCCGACGCCGTAGGACGACCGCAGTTCGAGCACAGATCCGTCATCCGCGAGAAGTTCGATGACTTGTCTGACGTCGTAGGCCCGGGCACGGTTTTCCGGCACGGTCGCACGAAGCAGGCGTTGATCCCTGCACGACCATTCGGACAGCCGACCTTGGAAGTAGGACATGTAGCGCCTGGCCGCGAAAACGGCCTCGCGTTCGTCTTCGACCAGAAGATCGAAGACGCCGTTGGCCGTCTGGACCTGCGCTGGCCCGACCTCCTCCGGAGCGAAGGTGCCCAGGCCGCCTCCTTCGATCATCGCCGGGCCGCCCATGCCGATGTTCGCGTTCTTGGTGCCGATGATGACGTCGCAGCATCCGGCGAATGCGGCGTTCCCCGCGAAGCAACGTCCTGACACGATGGCGACCGAGGGCGCCTTGCCGCTGAGGCCGGCCAGCAACTTGAACGAGGGCATGTCCAGGCCGGCGACGCCCATGTAGTCGGTCTCGCCCGGCCGCCCGCCGCCGCCCTCGGCGAAGATGACGATGGGCAGATTCCAGTCGTCGCATATGTGCAGCAGCCGGTCGGTCTTCTTGTGCCCCATGAACCCCTGGGTGCCGGCGAATACGGTGTAGTCGTACGCCAGGACGGCGCAGCCAGTCCCGGTCTTGAACAGGTCTCCGTTGATTGTCCCGATTCCCGCGACTAGGCCGTCGGCCGGGCTGATTTCGCGCAATGCCTCCACCGATCGGCGTCGCCGCTGCGCCGCGAGGGCAAGCGCGCCGTACTCCATGAAGCTACCCGCGTCGCAGAGGTCGTCGATGTTTTCGCGCGCTGTGCGCTGCCCGGTGCGCCGACGCCGCGCGACCGCTTCCGGACGTCGCTCATCGCTGATCTCGGCATGGCGCTCCATGACTTCGAGGAGATCCGGACGGATCGCCGTCGGATCGGCCTTCTTCTCCTCGACCAGATCGGCCTCGGCGCCGTCTCCGGGGGCAATGAACAGAAGCGGCTGATCGACGAACGCCGTCCCTCCGACCGTGCCGGTCTTGAGCAACACGGTTCCGGCCACGCCGGCGTGGACCGCGTGCTCCATCTTCATCGCTTCCACGATCGCGACCGTCGTGTTCGGCCGGACGGCGTCGCCCTCTTCAACCATGTAGGCGATCAGGCGGCCCGTGAGCGGCGACGGAACCGAATGCGACCCTGCCGGCTGCGGAACGCTGGCCGCGCTTTCGGCGGAGGCGCCGTTG
Organism: Bradyrhizobium erythrophlei; assembly: GCF_042430365.1. Taxonomy (GTDB): domain Bacteria; phylum Pseudomonadota; class Alphaproteobacteria; order Rhizobiales; family Xanthobacteraceae; genus Bradyrhizobium; species Bradyrhizobium erythrophlei. Next base: position 7,185 of record NZ_JBHMET010000226.1, on the reverse strand, counting down.
GCGACGCTCGCGAACATCTTCGGATGCGTCCGTCCGCTTTCGATCAAGCCTTGCGCGTTTCTTTCAATGAAGCCGGTATCGAATTCGCCGCGGCGGATGCGTTCGTCGCCGATCAAGGTCTGCAGGAAAGGCAGATTCGTCTCGACACCCTCGATGCGGAATTCGCAGGAAGCGCGATAGGTCCGCTCCAAGGCTCTCGGAAGATCTGCCGCATCCGTGTGGACGATCAGCTTCGTCAAAAGGGAGTCGTAGAGAGGGCTGGTCGCATAGCCGGCATAGCCGAGCGTTTCGACGCGTACGCCTCGCCCGGTGGGCGGTTCGAAGGCCGTCAGCACGCCGCCGGTCGGGATGGCGCCGCCGTCCGGGTTCACGCGCTCCATGTTGATGCGCAATTCGACGGCGTAACCTGCGGGCTTGCGGATATTCTCCTGTGCCAGGCCGAGGGACCTCAACGACGCGCCGGCGGCCAACTGAATCTGGGCCTTCACCAGGTCGATTCCGAGCACCTCTTCGGTCACCGTGTGCTCGACTTGGATGCGCGGATTGGCCTCCATGAATACGAAGCGGCCTTGCTGAGCCGCTTGGCTGCCGAGCAGAAATTCGAACGTGCATAGCGTGTGGAGATTGCCCGCCTTCGCGAGCGCGACGGCTGCTTTGGTGAGCTGGCCGCGGATGTCGGCATTGAGGCCGGGCGCAGGCGCGACCTCCACCAGTTTCTGATAGCGACGTTGTAGGCTACACTCGCGCTCATAGAGGTGAATCACATCTCCCCGGACATCGGCAGCTATCTGCACTTCGATGTGACGGCCCTGAACGATCAGCTCCTCGACGTAGACGCCTCCGGATCCGAACGCCACCATCGCCTCCGAGGTAGCTCGCGCATACGCCTCCGCCAGTTCGGCTTCGCAGCGGACCGGACGCATGCCACGGCCCCCGCCTCCGGCGACGGCCTTGATCATGACCGCGCCGCCGGCCCCCAGCGATTTCAGGAAATCGCGCGCCTCTTCGAGAGTCGTGGCCCGCTGGGTGCCGCGCGCGAGAGGAATGCCCACTTCCTGCGCCAGCCGACGAGACGCGCCCTTATCCCCGAACAGATCGAGAGCTTCGGGCTTGGGACCGATGAAGACGATCCCGGCGGCCACGCATGCACGCGCCAGCTCGGCACTTTCCGACAGAAATCCGTAACCGGGATGGATCGCGTCGCAGCCGGATTCGGTCGCCGCGCGCACGATCTCCGAAATGTCGAGATAGGCGGCGGCACCCTCGCCCGCGATCTGCCGGCAATCGTCGGCACGACGCACATGAAGTGCCTTCAAATCGTCCGCCGGGAAGATGGCGACGGTGGCGATCCCAAGTTCCGCGGCGGCCCGCGCCACTCTGATGGCTATCTCGCCCCGGTTGGCGATCAACATTTTCCGGAAGATGGCGTGGGACACGTCTAGGACCTTGTTCTCTTTGATCATGAGAGCTTGCCGCGCCGCACTCGGAAGCCAGCCGCCTCGCGGTCCCAGGCATCGGGAGTCACCCCCTCTTCACGCAGGCGGTGCTTCTCTACCTTGCCGGTCGGTGTCTTCGGCAGGCCTGCGGTATGCCGGATGTAGCGCGGCACCATGAAATGAGGCAGACGATCCTGCAGGAAGGACAGCAGATCGTCGTTGGCTATCGTCGCGCCGGGTTTGGGCGTCAACACCGCCAATACCTCTTCTTCGCCGAGCTCGCTCGGCACGCCGATGACCGCCGCCTCCAGGACCGCCGGATGTGCCAGCAGTTCAGCCTCGACCTCGAAGGACGAGACGTTTTCGCCGCGCCGGCGAATGGCGTCCTTGACCCGATCGACGAAGAAGTAGTTGCCCTCCGCGTCGCATCGGAAGGCGTCGCCGGTATGAAACCAGCCGTTGCGCCACGCCTTCGCGGTCGCCTCGGGCATCTTGTGGTAGCCGTGCGACAACGTCCAAGGCCGGTCGGAACGGAGGATCAGTTCGCCGACTTCACCGGTCGACACCTCGCAATCGTTCTCGTCGACGATCCGTACTTCCAGGCCGGGTCGCACGCGCCCGCATGATCCGCGCGCCGTCGGATTGTCGTCCGATCTGATCGGGCATGAGACCTCACTCATGTTGAAGACCGTGTAGACGGAGAAACCGAAGCGATCGCGCAGCAGGCGCGCGTCCTCGCTGAGCGGCACCACCATCACCCTGCGCAGTCCGTGATCGCGATCCGCGGCGGTCTCGGGCTGGCGCAACAGGAACGTCGCCATGGATCCCAGCAGACAGGCGGCGCTGGCTTCGAGCGCCCTGCAGGATTCGAAGAACGTCCCGGTGCGGAATTCGCGCAGGACCGCGATCGATCCACCGCGTCCGATCGCGCCCGTCACGAAAAGGGTGCCGCCCACATGGAATAAGGGCAGGTTGATCACCCAGCGATCGTTGCCGGTCGTGCTTTCGGTGCATTCCATTCCCATCGTGAAGAGATGAAGATAGCTCGACAGCACACCTTTCGATGGTCCGGTCGTGCCGGACGTGTAGCAGATCGACTGGACGTCCCATGGCTTGATCCCCTCCACCGGAAGATCGGCCGCTGCGTCGTCCTGCAACTCGCTCCTCGAACGCAGGCGAAGGCCCGCGGCTGCGAACCTTTCGGGATCCCTAAGATCGTCCAAGTCCGTGAAGACCGTCGTCAGTCGGGTGAACGGCGCGCAGTCAATGAGAAGCGGCGCCAGCTCCGGATGACAGAGGATCACGCTTGCGTCTGAATTCTCCACGACATGCCGCAGCAGCGATCCGCGATATGCTGTGTTGATGCCGACAAAGACCGCCCCGAGCATGTTGATACCGAACCAGGCCGCGAGCGACCTGGTCCCGTTGGGCTCCCACACCAGCACGCTTTCGTGACGTTCGACGCCTGCCCGGCGCAGGCCCGAGCCGACGCGACGGGCTTGATCGGCCGTGTCGCGATACGTCCAGATCAAGCCGTCGTCGAAGACGGCGAACGTCTCGTGCCCGCGCTCGCGCTCGGCGCGCGCCAGCAGGTAGGGCAAAATGGACGCATCGTCGGCGGAGGCTTCCGCCCTGTTTGCCCGCTGCATTCGACTTCCTCCAATGTGCGAACTTGACCCCGGATCCTTGGCGGCGCGCCGATCCTCGTTGGATCAGTTGCTCTCCAACTTGCAGCCGCCCTCGGCGAGCGGGCGGAACGCATCTTCGCCCCGGACGGTCGACAGGAGTTTGTAGTACTCCCACGGCCGCTTCGACTCCTGCGGCGCCTTGACTTGGAAGAGATACATGTCGCGGAGAACGCGACCGTCCTCTCGGATCTTCACGTCGGCGCTCATGAAATCGTTGATCGGCATCGACCGCATTTCCTTCGCCACTGCGATCGCTTCCAGTGTTCCGACCGCCTCCACCGACTTGAGGTAGTGGGTCACGGCGCTATAGACGCCCGCCTGGATCATGTTCGGCTTCTTGCGGGCCCTCGCTTCGAACCGGGTCGAGAAGTTCCGCGTCGCGTCATTCATGTCCCAGTAGAAGGACTCCGCGACCAACGTCCCCGCGGCCGCCTTCAGACCGAGGCCGTGGATCTGATTCAGCAGCAAGAGCAAGCCGCCGATCCGCTGCCCGCGGTCGGCCACGCCGAATTCCGCCGCTTGCTTGATGGCGTTGAGGGCGTCGTCGCCGGAGTTGGCGAGGCCGATGATCTTCGCGCCGGAAGACTGCGCTTGCAGAATGTAGGACGAGAAGTCCGGCGAATTCAGGGGATGGCGAACGTGTCCGATGACCTTTCCACCGGCGCGTTCGATGAATGCCGTTGCGTCGCGCTCGAGAGCGTGGCCGAAGGTGTAATCGCTGGTCAGGAAGAACCAAGTGTCGGCACCCTGCGCGACCAGCGCTTTGGCGAGCGTGTTCGCAAGGGCATAGGTGTCGTAGGTCCAATGGAAGCCGAAAGGAGAGCACGCCTTCCCAGTCAGGTCCGAGCTGGCGGGTCCGGAAAACACCGCGATGCGTTTTTTCTGTCTCGCGACTTCCTGGATGGCCAAGGCGGCTCCCGAGGAGCCACCGTCGAAGATGGCGCTCACGTCGTCGACATCGATCCAGCGGCGGGCAATCGTGCTCGCAAGTTCTGCCTTGTTGCCGTGATCGGCGCTCAGAAGCTTGATGGGCCGGCCGAGCACGCTGCCGCCGAAATCGTCGATGGCCATCTGAGCGGCGATGACCGAGCCTTCACCCGTGACGTCCGAAAACACGCCGGACTGATCGTTCAGGACGCCGAGGGTGACCGGCGCGTCTGCTGCTCGAAGCGACGACATAGGAGCAAGTGAAACGGAAAGTGCTGTAAGAAACGCTGATAGATAGCATCGGATCGTAACCGACATGGGATGTCCTTTCGACCATAGAAAATCGTTAGATGCATAACGGACAAAGGCGTGCCGTGGCGCTGTCGTCGGACAGCGCTGTTGTTCGCATCCGAGTAATGAGAAAGTAGCGCTCCGCTGCAGGCGCGCCGCGCAACATGAATTCGAGCTATTCCGTCTTCTTCATCATTTCATCCTCCCCCGATCGATCTCATGCGACGAACGGGCGTCGCGCTACGGAAACCGTGGCGTGTCGCGGTTCGTCCCGACCGCCTTCTTTGGGCGGTGCGGTCGCCTCGACCCTTCGAGATCGAGGCTTGCGTTCGGAGACGAAATCTCGGTCTCGCACGTCGGCACCCTGTCCCAGCCGGTCTTGCGAGTCAATAGAAAATGAAACTACTTTCATTTTTCTCTGCTGACGACGCCAGGTTTCGCCGCTATATGCTGAACATGCCGAAGACGAAGGTGAAGACAGCTACGCCCGCCCCGCCGCTTTCGAAGCGCGCGCAGAACCGCGAAAGGACCCGAGATGCCTTGATGGAGGCGACCGCCCTCATCATCGCGGAAAGCGGCTTTTCGGCGGCCACGATCAGCCGCATCACCGATCGCGCCGGCATCGCGCTCGGCACCTTCTACAATTACTTCGATAGTCCTGAGGTGATCTTCGCCGAGCTCGTCGTCGACTACGGTCGAAGACTACGCGACTCGGTGCGGGCCGCTCTGCCGGACAGCGACGACTTCTTCGTGCGCGAGGAAGCCGCTTTCTCGGCGTGGTTCCGCTTCCTGCATCAGCATCCGTTCTTTCTCAAGGTGCTCAACGAGGCCGAGATCTTCAGCCCCAAGGCTTTCGAGGCCTACTTCGAAGCCATCACCCAGGGCTATCGCAACGTGCTGGTTCAGGCCGGCGCCGCCGGTCAGATCAGGCGGCTCAACGCGCTGGAAATAGAAGCGATCACGCTCATGTTGATGGCGCAGCGCAGCTTTTACGGCTTGCGTCTGAATAGCGCTATCGATCGGAAGGGAAACATCGACAAGCGGATCGTCGCGATCTATCTGGATCTGCTGCGCCGCGTTCTTCTTCCTTGAGGGCTACCTTCGGGATAGGGCGAGATCGGCCCGGCCGCGCAAGCCCGCAAACTCCTCGGCGCGGGAGCTTCATGACCACGATGTCAGAAGCGAAATCAGCAACAAACATGAAATCATTTTCATTTTTGTTGACATCCTGGTTTTCCATGGGGCATAGGTGACGCAGTCAAGGGAACGGACGGCGGAGGCCGGTCTGTCTTCTGGATATCCGGATTGGAAAAGCAGTGTCCGAAAAGGCGGTCATCGTAGTCGATCGGGGCATTCCGCTCGGCCTCTTGGCCAATGCCGTCGCCGTCGTCTCGTTTTCGCTGGGGCAAGCGGTGCATCGGCTCTGCGGAGACGAGATAAGGGACGCCAGCGGCAACGCGTACAGGGGCGTCATTCGCATTCCCCTCCCTATTCTGGCGGCGTCCCCCGAGCGAATGCTTCAGATACGTGATGCCGTTCGAAAAAAGGATTTCGAAGAGGTCGTGGCAATCGATTTTACCGAACAGGCCCAACGCCCCCAGACCTACGATACCTATAGCGAGCTGATGGCCCGCACGGCTGGCGACGACATCGTGTACCGGGCTCTGGCGCTCTGCGGATCTCGGAAGCTAATCGAGAAATTGACTGGCAATCTCCCGCTCCTGAGGTAGCCGTCATGTCAAAATCTGGATCATAATCGGAACCGGGCCTCCGTTCCGACTCATGGTCCCAGTGATGGCAAAATGCGGCGTTACGATGCGCTCTCCTTGAGCGCTTGGACGATCCGCCCGCTCCCCGTCAATTCCACCACAATCACTTCACCGGTCGCTACCGCTTCCTTGATCGGCTCCGCTTTCATCGCCGCTTCCACAAAGCCCTGTTCAGCAAGGTCCTGGCGAAGCCGGCGACGCCAAGTGTAAATCAGACCCGTCGAAATATCGTGATCCCGCGCAACCTACGCCACACACGATCCCGACGCAAAGGCCTCCGCAACAATCCGGCACCGCTCATCCTCGCTCCAACGCCGCCGCCGTTCCGGCCCCGTAAGCACCGAAATCTGACCCATCAATCGCTCTTAAGCTAGCTCTTAAGCACGTGCTTATGAGTGCTCAATCCGCCTCTCAGAACAAGGCGGCCTTCATCGTAGGCGTACGATGCTGGGGTTCTTCATCAACTTGGTTGCGGCGACTGGATTTGAACGTACGTGAACTCAGCGAGCGCTGAGAATCCAGCGAGCGCGCGCAGGTTCATCATGTCGTCGGTCATCGGTGGTTCCTCGAATCAGGTTGGTGTCGCAACCCGAACCTTACCGACGAATCATCGGTGACCACCCGCAAAGCCGCTCGCTCGCTACGGCGCTATTGGGGGGCGCGCTTCGCGAGCGGCTTCGCTCCAGCTACACCACCAGCTGGGACACGACCTCGCAGGTGGGTGCTCTCCTCTTATCAACTCGGATTGCGTCGAGCGCGGATGCGCGGATGTCCACAACGGACCTTGGAACGCTTGCTCAGATTTGCCCTCAATGGATTTTTCTGGATCTCCCGGTGCACACGTCGCGCACACGCCGCCTTCTAACTATTTGAAAAACCTAAACTCTTGGTCCAATCCATCATTGGTCAAACTTGAGCGACTCAAAGCAGCACAAGAACGGCTTGATGCGGATTTAACAAAGCTGATCACACCGAAGGGTGTTGCGAAGGGCAGTCACCGGAAAATGATCCCTGTGAGCTGGTCCCGATTGTCTGAACAGAATCTCCGCGTCGATAAGTGGAGCGTCTGCCGGG
>NZ_JBHMET010000225.1:0-859 GCF_042430365.1 Bradyrhizobium erythrophlei | reverse complement strand
CTAGGACGAATCCACATTCAACGGAGCCAAATGCAGATTGCGGCGAGGTGGACGAAGGCGAGGAAGTAGTCTGCCCGTCGGTCATATCGGGTGGCGAAGCGGCGGAAGTGTTTGAGCTTGTTGAAGCAGCGCTCGATGCGGTTGCGTAGCTTGTAGATCGTCTCGTCATGCGGGATGGGGACCTTACGAGAACGGGTTGAGGGGATTACCGCTTCGGCGTTCATGTCTGCGATGGTCGTGCGCAGATCGTTATTGTCGTAGGCCTTGTCGGCCAGCACGGCCTCGGCGGTGAAGCCTTCGAGCAGGGCTTTTGCAGTGAGGTTGTCGTGTCGTTGGCCGGCGGTGAGCCTGAAGCGCAGCGGCCGACCGAGGCTGTCGCAGAGCATGTGGATCTTGGTCGTCAATCCACCTCGGGAACGCCCCAACTCCTGAGTTTTGGCCCCCCTTTTCCGCTCGCGGCCTGCTGGTGGACACGAACCAGAGTGGTGTCGAGCATCAGGTATTTGTTGTCGCGATCCTTGATCAGTTCGGCAAACACCTTCTCCCACACGCCGGCCTTGGCCCAGCGGGTGAAACGCGCGTGTACGCTCTTCCACTTGCCATAGCGCTCCGGCAGGTGCTGCCAGTAGGCACCGGACCGCAGAACCCACAAAACCCCGTTCACGAACAGGCGGTTGTCGACACCGCTCCGGCCGGGATCACCCACCTTGCCCGGCAGCATAGGTGCAATCCGAGCCCATTGTGCCTCGCTTAGTTCATAGCGCTTCACGCCCATCAGTACGCTCCGAATCAAAAGGTCCGGAACGCATTGATTCAGCATCATTCAGCTATGGGAATCCTGAATGTGGATTGGTCCTAG
>NZ_JBHMET010000224.1:176453-222518 GCF_042430365.1 Bradyrhizobium erythrophlei | reverse complement strand
ATGCGCAAGCTACTTCGCAAACTCAGGATATGGACGAACCTAACTTCATCATGCTTTAGCGTGTGGGACGAGTTCATGGCAGTGCCGGCATTGTCAGGCGCTGATGGTGCCGCCTGCCCGCGTTCCACGCAATTCGGAAGCTGCGAAGCAAGGCTTCGGCAATTCCGAGATGACGGTGACGCCGGTGCGGTTACTGCGGCTGGTCGGTGCGGGCGCGTCGGCCCTCGATCGGATAGGCCGGGTCGTTGAACCCCGGAGTCGAGGGATGACCGCTCGCGACGAGGCGGTCGATCAGCGCCTCGTCTTCGGCGGTGAAGCGATAATCGAGCGCGCGGATGTAGTCGTCCCATTGCGCCTCGGTGCGCGGGCCGGCGATGACAGCGCTCACGAACGACGAGTTCAGGACCCACGACACCGCGAACTGCCCGGCGGTGATGCCTCTGCTCTCGGCGTGGCGCCTGACCTCCTGCGCGAGCAGAAGCGATTCCGGCCGCCACTCGGTCTGCATCATCCGCTTGTCGTTACGGCCGGCGCGGGTGTCCGCAGGCGGCGCTGTGTCGGGCGCGTATTTGCCGGTCAGCACGCCGCGCGCCAAGGGGCTATAGGGCACGATGCCGAGCCCGTAGAAGCCGCAGGCCGGGAAATGCTCGACCTCGGGCATGCGGTTCATCGCGTTGTAATAGGGCTGGCTTGCGATCGGCCGGTCGATGCCGAGCCGGTCGCAGATGTTGCAGATCTCGGCGACACGCCAGGCGCGGTAGTTGGAGACGCCGAAATAGCGCACCTTGCCGGCGCGGATCAGGTCGCCGATCGCGCGTACCGTCTCGTCGAGCGGCGTCGCATGGTCTTCCTTGTGCAGGTAGTAGATGTCGATGTAGTCGGTGCCGAGCCGCTTCAGGCTCTCGTCGGAAGCCTGCAGCACCCAGCGCCGCGACAGCCCGCCGTGATTGGGATCATCGGCGATTTGGTTGGCAAGCTTGGTGGCGAGGATCCAGTTCGAGCGGTTGTTGGCGATCGCGCGGCCCACAACCTCCTCGGACTTGCCGCCATTATAGGCGTCGGCGCTGTCGATGAAGTTGATGCCCGCTTCGCGCGCCTTGGCGATGATCCGCGCCGAGGTCGCTTCATCGGTCGGCCCGCCGAACATCATGGTGCCCAAGCAGATCGGAGAGATTTTCAGGCCGCTGCGGCCGAGCTGGCGGTATTGCATCGGGGAGGCTCCCTAGCTGTCGCTCTTCAGAATCTTGAACACCCCGTTGGCCATCGCGATGCACCGCTTGTCGACCGTCACCTCGGTGGTGATGAAGATCAGACTTCGTGTCGAGCGTACCACGCGCGGGCGGGTGATCAGGATCTCGCCGATCTTGCCGGCCTCGACGAAATGGGTGTCGAGCTGCACGGTCGCAAGCGTCGGCTTGCCGGAGACGAAGCGCGCGGTCATGCCGCAGGAGCGGTCGGCGAACGTCATGATGACGCCACCTTGCACCAGTCCGCGGCGGTTGTGGTGCTTGTCCTCTGTGATCAGCGCGTACTCAGGGAGGTTATCGACCATCCGCTGCCACAGCGGGCCGACCAGATGCAGGAAGCCGGACGTGTCGACGATCTTCCAGCCGTCGGATTTCAGTCTGTCCGCGGCCTTCGTCGTCATGTGCTGGGGTCCATTGTTCGCAGATCGGCATGTCTTGGCGGTCATTTCATCAGGCGCTGGAGTGTTGTAGTCAAGATCAATGGCCCGCTCATTTGACGATGCCACCCGGCGGAATATCGCAGAGCTCTGCGCCGCCTTCACACGCCTGGTGCCGGCGGACGTCGCGCCGACGCTGAAGCGCGCCGCGGTCGTGATCGCGCTGACGCAAGGCGATGATGGCAACGACACCGCGTTCCTGCTGACCCGCCGCAGCGCGCGCCTGCGCTCGCACAGCGCGCAATGGGCGCTGCCGGGCGGCCGCTGCGATGCCGGCGAGACGCCGGGCCAGGCGGCGCTGCGCGAGTTGCACGAGGAACTCGGGCTGAGGCTTCACGAGGGCGACGTGCTCGGCATGCTCGACGACTACCCGACGCGGTCGGGTTACCTGATCACGCCGGTCGTGGTCTGGGCCGGCGACAATGCCGGGATCACCCCAAACCCGGACGAGGTCGCGTCGGTCCATCGCATCGTCCTCGATACGATCGAGGCCAGCGACGCCTTCACCTTCGGTTGGATTCCGGAGAGCTCGCGGCGCGTGATCCGTTTCCGCCTCGCGGGCCAGCAGATCCATGCGCCGACGGCCGCGCTGATCTATCAGTTTCGCGAGGTGCTGGCCGGGCGCGACACCCGCGTCGCCGATCTGGAGCAGCCGGTGTTCGCGTGGAAGTAGGGCGGAACCACGAACGTGCCGGCAAAAATGTCGAATTCGCAGAGCCTCTCCGCGGCATCGCGGCGCGCATTGACCGCGCAATTCCGGGCTGACTTCGCAGCCCTGCTTGCTACAACGGGGAGATGCGCCCGCAATTGATTCGCTCCTGTCTTGGATGTTTCCTTGGATTTGTCGTGCTCGCGCTGACCGCGGGCGCGCCGCAGGCTTTGGCCATCGAAGCCGGGACGCTGTCGCCGTCGACCGCCAACGCGATGGCGCAGGCGGTGTCGCCCCAGGCGATCGCCGAATACCGCCGCAAGCTGAAGGAATATCAGGAGGCGCGCGCCGCTTTCGACGAAGAGGCCGGCGCCTATTGGAGCGCGATCTCCGAGAAGCGGCGCGGCCGCAACGCCAAGCGGCGCGAGCGCGTGCAGATCACGCTCGATGATTACGTGCTGGCGCAGCCGCCGGTCTATGACGGACCGAAGCGGCCGGTCAATCCGGCGCCGGAAGAGGAAGAAGAGAAGCCGCGCCGGCCGCCCAAGACGATCCCGCTGGTGACGGACTTCGTCCACGCTGCGGCCGAGCAATTCGGGTTCACGCCGCAGCGTCCCGCCACCGAAACGGAGTTCAAGCGCGCCTACGCCCGCTACGCGCGCACAGCCGGCCTGACGCCGGAGCAGGCGGTGCGGGTCTATTCGTTCGAGACCGGCGGCAACGGCAATCACGACATGCAGTCGGGCTATCGCGGCCCCGGCACGCGGGCGATCTCGACCGCGGTCGGCTACAACCAACTGCTCACGACCAACAGCGTCGAGTTGCTGGCCGAGCAGGGCCACGAGATCGTCAAGGCGCTCACTGAGCGCGCCGCTTCGCTGTCCGGGCCGGCGCGCCAAGCGATGGATCGCAAGCTTGCGGTGCTGAAGAAGATGGTCGCGTTCACGCGCACGGTGCCGGACGACTGGTCGGCGCATGAGCGGCTCGCCGACACGCCGCAGGGCTGGGCGGTCCACGCCATGGTGCTCGACATCGACGTCGGCCCGATGCTGCAGACCCACAAGCTCCTGACCTCGGTGATCTTCGCCCGCGCCAAGGGCTACAACCGTCCGTTGACCGCGGCCGAGCTCGAGATGATGAACCTGACCGGCGACGGCACCGGGCTCGACATGGTGACCATGCCGCAGGCGATGCGCGAGCAGGTGCCGACCTCGAATTTCTTCCAGCGCTCCGGCTATGAGCGCAACCCGGTCGCGATCCGCAACAACACGGTGGCGAAGCTCCTGGCTGTGACCAACGAGCGCATGGATTTCAACAGCAACAAGCCCGGGGCGAAGGAGCTTGCAGGGGCGTTCTGACCTTCACCCTCCAGGGGAGGGTGAAGCACGCGGCGCTGCAGTCTCTCAGTTCGATCCGAACATGAATTTGCCGTCGCCCTCGAGATAGGGGCCGGTGCGCATGTAGAGCTGGCCGTTCTGGCCGATGAAGAACAGCGTGCCCTTCGGCACCTTCTTGGCCCCCTTCAGCAACGTACCGGCGTTGTTGGTGCCCATCTTGTAGGAGAAGGTCTTGCCCTCCTTGTCATAGGCATAGCCCATGTCCGCCTTGAGCTCCCACGGCGTCGCCCCTTGCGCGAATGCCGACGTCGTCAGCGCGGCGAAGCCTGCCGCCATCAAAAAGGTCTTGGTTGAAAAATGCCGCATGCTCCATCCTCCCAGCCGAAAATGGCGTCGGTCCCAGCAATTTGAACAAATCACGAACGCGAGCGCGTCGTCAATACGACAAAGGAGTATCGCCGCTTGCGCCTGTCGGCGACTTTGTCATTTCCCGCTTGTAGCTCCGCGACTATGTTCCCATTTCCGTCTACAAGAACTTGATTGGCAAAACACCCCGGGGGATGATTCGCATGAGTCTCGTCATGAAGATCGGATTCGGTGCCGCGCTGTCGCTCATGACGCTGGCTTCGCTCGCGCAGGCGGACGAATTCAAGCTCTCCAACAACCAGCGGATTTCCTGCAGCCGCGGCCTGTCGGCCGGCAAGCTCAACACCGCGACCTGCAAGTCATACGCCTATCTGTTCAACGCCAAGACCTCGGAATACTTCCGCTGCCAGGTTTCGCTGGCGCTGACGCGGGACAACAAGGAAGTCATCAACGTGCAGGCCGATGGCGGCTGCGCCAAGAAGCCGCGTATCTTCGACACCGACGGTAACTACTCCTTCGATGCGACCGAGACCGAGCCGCCGAACACCAACTCGTTCTTCGGTCCCGGTGGCTATGCGATCTGGGCGAGCGACAACAACAACCAGAAGATCCGTGGCTGCATCATCATCTCGTCCGGGCTCGGCTCCGACATCTCGAAATGCATCGACATGACGTTCCAGTGACGCGGTGCGGGCGGCGTGATGCGCAGCAAGCGCCCGGCTCACCTCTGTCGCTCCTGGCTGTTCCTCGAGGGTGCCAACGAGGCCGTGCTGCAACGCGCGGCCGCAAGCGGCGCAGATGTCCTGATCCACGAGCTCGAGGATTTTACGCCACCATCGCTGCGCCCGAAGGCGCGGGCGCTTGCCGTCGATCTCTATGCCGGTTGGCGGGCCCAGGGCGTCGTCGTTGCGGTCCGCGTCAATCCGCTGGCGCAGGACGGCATGGATGACCTTGCGGCCGTCATGCGCGGCCGCCCGGATATCGTCGCGCTGCCGAAGGTCGCCGAGCCGCATCACGTGGCCGACCTCGACACGGCGGTGACGCGCTTCGAGCGGAACTACGGCATCGCCGAGGGATCGACGCCGTTGCTGCCAAATATCGAATTCGCGCGCGGACTGGTCCAGATGCCGGCGATCGCCGCGGCGAGCCGGCGCACGATCGGTTGCCTGCTGGCGTCCGAGGATCTCGCCGCCGATCTTGGTGCTGAACGCGGCACCGATGGCCTCGAACTCGCCTACGCGCGGCAACGCTTCATCGTCGAGTGCCGCGCCGCCAACATCGTCGCGGTCGATTGTCCCTACACCTGGAGCGATGCCGCAGGCGTCGAGCGCGACACGGTCTGGGCCCGGCGGCTGGGTTATGCCGCAAAGAGCCTGGTCGATCCCGCGCATGCGGCGATCGTCAATGGCGTCCTCACCCCGAGCGAGGAGGAGCTCCGCCAGGCCAAGCGGATCGTTGCGGCGTTCGAGGCGGCGCGGGCGCAGGGCCTTGGACGGGTCGAGCTCGACGGTTCGCTGCTGGAAGTCCCGACCTATTCGAACGCCAAACGGCTGATCGCCCGCGGCGAGGCGCTGCGGGCGATTGACCGTGATGCCGGGACCTGACGCGTGTCGCGCCTCAGCGCGATGGCTCCTTCTCTGCCGCAAGCTGCAGGCGTGACCTTGCGAATTTCTTGACGCCCATCGGCTTGCCGAACAGGTAGCCCTGAACCAGGTCGAAATCCATGTCGTGCGCGGCGAGAAAATCCGCGCGCGTCTCGACGCCCTGGGCCACGACGCGCGCGCCGTTGTCATGGGCGAGCTCGACGATCCGGCGGCACACGGTCTGCTTCAGCCGGTGATCGGCGCAACCGGTGACGAATTGATGGTCGACCTTCAGCTCGACGAAGGGAAAATTCTCGAGCCCCATCAGCGACGGCCAGTTCGCGCCGACATTGTCGACCGAGATCGCGATATTGTAGAGACGCACCCGTCTTGCGACGTCGATGACGAGATCCAGATTGTCGATCACCTCGGCGCTGTCGAGTTCGATCAGGAGGCCGGAGAACGCGGGATGCTCCGGCATCCGTCGGCAGAGGTCGCGTACCACGCTGATATCGGCGAGAAACGAGACTGGCAGGTTGATCGAGAGATCGACCGGCCCCTTCTGCTCCAGGAGATAGTGCCAGTCCTCGATCGTCCGGCCGATCACGAATTCGGACAGTGCCTCGAAATGCGGATCGCCGGCGTCGGGGATGAAGTAGGCCGGAGGAACAACGCCCCATGCGGGATGGCGCATCCGCACCAGCGCTTCCGCGCCGCTCGGAACCAGCGTGCGCAGATGGATCTTCTGCTGATACCAAAGTTCGAGCCAGCCGGCCTTCAACGCTTCGGCAACGTCCACCGCGGGACTCGGCGCTGGTTCGAGCGGCAGCAGCGACGCGAGGCAGTCGCGAAGGGTTCCGGCGCTGAACGGCGTCGCCAACGCCGGCAGCATCGCGATACCGTATTCGTCGCCAATTTGCCGGACGGCTTTTACTATGATCGAGTCCGGCTGGCCGATGACGAGCACCTTGCCGCCAAACTCCTTTCTCACCAAAGTCTCGAGAATTTTACTGACTTCAATTCCGTCGACGGACACGCCGAGCACCAGCAGGTCAGGCCGTTCCGCGTCCAGCACGGCGTCGAGTTCGCTGGCCTGTCCGCATTCGCTGGTGACGAAGCCGAGGTCCTCGAGTGCATCGGCCAGGAAGGTACGAAGGTGCTTTTTGCTGTCTGCGACGCACGCGCGCGGCGCCAGCTTGCGATGCCCGAACCATCCGGCTCGTGCGTATCCGATGTGACTGATTTGGTTCATGCCCGCCGTGTCCGGATTTGCCCCGACCGAGTCGTACATCGTCGCAGCGGCGGTAATCATGGAAATTTAGGGATTATACCTTGATTGCATCGATAACCTTAAAGCTGAAACTTCGAATCAAATTGCCGGCGAACGACGCGCGATGGTGCCGAGGCGACCGTAATAAATGCGTCATCTGTCGTTCATTGCGCCGGTAGACCAGGTTCACCAGACCGCAACCGTGACTGCGCCGTGTCTCATCGAGAGACCGCGTTAATCTCTGTGGTGATGTGTCGATCCGGCCCGCCGACCTGTACCAATGTCGAACGCCGCGTGGCGCCGCGCGGTGAGCGACTCGCGCGCAATGAGGGCGCGTCACCTTGTGTGGCGTGCCCTTCGAGTGTGATTTGCGTGTGACGACGACCGCTCGTTCGGCAGCGAGGTGACGTCGCTCGCTCGCGTCACTCCGGCTTGATGCCGGCGAACTTTGCGACCTTGCCCCACTTCTCGGTTTCGGCCACGACGTAGCGCTGCATGTCGTCGGGCGTTCCGCCGGCGGGCTCGGCGCCGAGCTTGCGCAACCGCGCGACGCCGTCGTCAGTCCGGAGAAATTTGTCGACGCTGGCGTTGAGCCTTCCGACGATCTCCTTCGGCGTCTTCGCGGGCGCGGCGATGGTGAACCAGGACGCGGCTTCATAGCCGGGTACGCCGGCCTCGGCGATCGTCGGGAGATCCGGCAATCCGGACCAGCGCGTCGCGCTGGAGACTGCGAGCGGGCGGATCTGGCTCGCTTCGGCGAAGGGCTGTGCCGCCGGAAGATTGTCGATCATCAGATGGACGCGGCCGGCGATCAGGTCGGTCAGCGCCGGCGCGCTGCCCTTGTAGGGCACATGGGTGATCTCGACGCCGGTCATCGATCTGAACAGCTCGGTCGAGACATGCGCGGTGCTGCCGAGGCCGGGCGTCCCGTAGAACAGCTCGCCCGGCTTCGACTTGATATAGGCGATCAGCTCAGCGACCGATTTGACCGGCAGCGAGGTAGTGACCGAGCAGAGATTCGGCACCCGTGCGATGATGATCACGGGCGCGATATCCTTCAGCGGGTCGAACGGCATGTTCTTGAACACGAAGGGGTTGATCGCATGCGTGCCCGGCGTGCCGACCAGCAGCGTGTATCCGTCGGGGTCGGCCTTGGCGACCGCGTCGGCGGCGATGTTGCCGCCCGCGCCGGTCTTGTTCTCGACGATGAACTGCTGGCCGAACTCCTTCGACAGCTTCGCCGCGACGACGCGCGCGAGGATGTCGGTGGTGCCGCCGGCCGCGAACGGGACCAGCATCTTGACCGGCCGCGTCGGCCATTCCGCCGCCCGCGCTCCGCGCGGCAGCAGCCCGAGCCCGCCGAGCGCGGCCGCGCCAGAGAGCACCGCGCGACGGCTTGGGCGTGATGGATGAATGTTCTTCGCGTGCATGGATCGGTCCTTTCTCGGAAAAAGCGGCGCACCGTATTCGGTCGAGTCGCCCGGGGCTAGCACTCCATGGATACCGCTGGAATTCCGCGTGACGAACCCAGCGCTGGTGAGCACAGGGCTGGTGACCTCAAGGCTGGCGAACCCAAAGCTGGCGAACCTCGGGCTCGCGATGCGAGGACCTTGCCCGCGCATGCGTCGATTGGATGGGTTGACCCGGCAGGGGTGTCCGGCCAATTTCCCGGCACCTTAGGGGAGAATAATGCCAATGAATTCGAAGTGGATGGCCGCCGCGGTCGTGGCGGCCAGTGTTTTGTCGGCGCCTGCCGCGCAGGCGCAACAGTTTATCAATGTGCTGACCGGCGGCACGTCCGGTGTCTATTACCCGCTCGGCGTCGCGATCGGAAAGATCTACGGCGACAAGATTCCTGGTGTGAAGACCCAGGTGCAGGCGACCAAGGCATCGGTCGAGAACCTGGTTCTGCTGCAGCAGGGCCGCGGCGAGATCGCGTTCACGCTCGGCGATTCGCTGAAGGCCGCATGGGAAGGCGACGCGGAGGCCGGCTTCAAGACCAAGCTCGACAAGCTGCGCACCATCGGCGCGATCTATCCGAACTACATCCAGATCGTGGCGACCGCCGAAAGCGGCATCAAGACGCTCGCCGATCTCAAGGGCAAGAGCCTGTCGGTCGGCGCGCCGAAATCCGGCACCGAGCTCAATTCGCGTGCGATCCTCGCCGCCGCCGGCATGAGCTACAAGGATATGGCCAAGGTCGAGTATCTGCCATTCGCCGAATCGGTCGACCTGATGAAGAACCGCCAGCTCAACGCCACGCTGCAGTCCGCCGGCCTCGGCGTTGCCTCGCTGAAGGACCTCTCGACCTCGAGCGAGATCAACGTGGTGTCGGTGCCGAAGGAGGCCGTCGACAAGATCGGCCCGCCCTTCGTCTC
Source organism: Bradyrhizobium erythrophlei (assembly GCF_042430365.1). Classification (GTDB taxonomy): domain Bacteria; phylum Pseudomonadota; class Alphaproteobacteria; order Rhizobiales; family Xanthobacteraceae; genus Bradyrhizobium; species Bradyrhizobium erythrophlei. The sequence goes on along the minus strand of NZ_JBHMET010000224.1, from coordinate 213,251 downwards.
GGTGGTTATCCCGGCCAACACCTATACTGGCCAGGACAAGGACGTCCCGACGGCGGCCGTCGTCAACTACCTCGTCACCAGCTCCGCGGTGTCGGACGATCTCGCCTATCAGATGACCAAGCTGATCTACGAATCGCTGCCGGAGCTCGCCAACGCGCATGCCGCCGGCAAGGAGATCAAGCTCGAGGCCGCCGCGACCGGCAGTCCGGTGCCGCTGCATCCCGGCGCGATCCGCTATTACAAGGAAAAGGGCCTGATCAAGTAACCTCAATACCGACATTCGCCGTCATGCCCGGGCAAAAGCGCCAAGCGCGTCTTCGCGCAGATGTCCCGGGCATCCACGTTCTTGGGCGTCGCAGCACTAAGACGTGGATGGCCGGGACAAGCCCGGCCATGACGTATTCAGCCGCGGCCCAAATGCTATAAGCGTCGCGGGCACGGCGGGGGGACCAATCACATGCAGCAGCAGATCGAGGGCACGCAGGAGCCCGTCAAGGTCGAGTTCGACAATTTCGAGCACGGGTTCCCGGAAGGCTTCGGTCCCGGCGGCTGGGGCCATCTGGCCTATCTCATTGGGCTCGCCTTCGCGCTGTTCCAGCTCTATGTCGCGGCGTTTAATTACCTGCCCAGCCAGGTGGTGCGCGGTGTCCATGTCGGCTTCCTGCTGCTGCTGACGTTCGGCCTGATCGGCAACTTCACCGCCAAGACCGATTTCGGCCGCGCGATGAGCTGGCTCGTCGGCGGCGCCGGCTTCCTGTGCGGGCTCTACCAGTGGATCTTCTACGCCGACCTGATCGCGCGCGACGGCGATCCGACCACGACCGACCTCGCGGTCGGCACGCTGCTTGCGATCCTGATCTTCGAGGGCACGCGGCGGCTGATGGGTGCGGCGCTGCCTTTGATGTGCGGTGCCTGCCTGCTGTACTGGTTCTTCGGGCAGTACCTGCCGTCGCCGTTCAATCATCGCGGCTATGACTTCGACCAGATCGTCACCCATCTCTCCTTCGGCACCGAGGGCTTCTACGGCGTGCCGATCTATGTCTCGGCGACCTACATCTTCCTATTCATCCTGTTCGGCTCGTTTCTTGAACGCGCTGGCATGATCCAGCTGTTCACCGACGTCTCGCTCGGCCTGTTCGGCCGCACCCGCGGCGGACCGGCCAAGGTCGCGGTGTTCGCCTCCGGCATGATGGGCACGATCTCGGGCTCCGGCGTCGCCAACGTCGTCACCGTCGGCCAGTTCACGATTCCCTTGATGATCAAGTTCGGCTATCGCCGCGCCTTTGCCGCCGGCGTCGAGGCCACCGCCTCGATGGGCGGACAGATCATGCCGCCGGTGATGGGCGCGGTCGCCTTCATCATGGCCGAGACGCTCGGCGTTCCCTATTCGGAGATCGTCAAGGCCGCGGTGATCCCGGCAATCCTCTATTTCGCCTCCGCGTTCTGGATGGTGCATCTCGAAGCCGGCAAGCACGGCCTCGTCGGCATGAAGCGCTCGGAGATCCCGAGCGCCTGGAGGGCGCTGGTGGCGCGCTGGTACCTCGTGCTGCCGCTCGCGGCGCTGGTCTACATGCTGTTCGAGGGGTTCACACCGCTCTACGCCGGCAGCATGGGGCTGGCGCTGACGGTCGCGCTGATCCTCGGCGCCAGCATCACGCTCGGCTTCTCCAACACCATCCTGCGCTACATCTTCTGGATCGGGCTGGCGCTGGTCGTTGCCGCGGTCTCGCGCCACGGGCTCGAGATCGTCCCGGTCATCAGCGTTGTCGGGGGCCTGATCGTGATCGCCGCGATCACCCGCGGTGGCCGCGCCACGCTTGCCGCCTGCCGCGACTCGCTCGCCGACAGCGCCAAGTCGGCGCTGACCGTCGGCATGGCCTGCGCCATCGTCGGCACCATCATCGGCATGATGACGCAGACCGGCGTCGGCACCATCTTCGGCAGCTGGATCATCGGGCTTGGCGCCAAGAGCCTGTTCCTGGCGCTGATCATGACCATGCTGCTGTCGATCCTGCTCGGCACCGGCATCCCGACGATCCCGACCTACATCATCACGGCGGCGCTCGCGGCGCCAGCGCTGGCCAAGCTCGGCGTGCCGCTGATCGCGAGCCACATGTTCGCGTTCTATTACGGCATCATGGCCGACCTCTCGCCGCCGGTCGCGCTCGCAGCGCTTGCGGCGGCGCCGATCGCCAGGGAGAACCCCGACAAGATCGGGTGGGAGGCGATGCGGATCGCGCTCGCGGGTTACGTCATTCCTTTCATCTTCGTCTATTCGCCGGCGCTGATGCTGCAGGCGAATGATCCGATGGCAGCGCAGCTCGGTTTCTACGGCGCGGTGGCACTCGCCACCTTCAAGGCGCTGGTCGCGATCGGGCTGTTCGGCATCGTCGCAATCGGCTTTCTGTTCACGCGGCTGACATTGATCGAGATCGTCGTCGCCTTCGCGGCCGCGCTCTGCCTGCTCGGCGACTTCCCGTTCAGCGACACCGCCGGCTTCACGCTCGCCGCGGCGATCGTGCTTTGGCAGTGGCGGCAGCGCGCGCGCCACGCGGTGGCGGCGGCTTGAGCCTCTGCCTCGCTTCCGCCGGCGTCGTGAAGACGCTGTCGATTGCGGCGTTCACGCTCGCCTGGACGCATTCGATCGAGAAGACCGCATGGCAGGAAGATTGGACGATCACGCCGGCGGGGCTTGAGCTCAGGCAGGCCCGCATCAAGGGCTCTGGCGCCGGCATGGAGCCGCCGCCGGAGGCGCGCCTCGTCGATGGCTGGTTTCAATGGGCGACAACGTCCACAGCGAGACCGGAGGTCGTGCTCGGCAATTCCGGCGCCGCCGGCGAATGGCGGCTGTGCCACGAGGGACGCTGCCAGACGCTATCGGAGATTTTCGGGCATCCGATCGGTGCTAATGTCATCACGATGAAGATCTGCAAAAGTCCGTAGCCCGGATGGAGCGCAGCGCAATCCGGGAACAGCGGCCCGGGATTACGCTACGCTCCATCCGGGCTACAAAAACAACAACGGAGAACAACCGATGGATCGGCTCAAGGGCAAGGTTGCGATGGTGGTCGGCGCGGGCTCGATCGGGCCCGGCTGGGGCAACGGCAAGGCGACCGCCGTGACCTTCGCGCGCGAGGGCGCGAGCGTGTTCTGCGTCGATCGCAACGGCGCGGCGGCCGAAGAGACCGTCAAGATCATCACCGGCGAGGGCGGCAAGGCTGTCGCCTACACCGCCGACGTCTCGCGCGCCGCCGAGGTCGAGGCGATGGTCGCGGCCTGCCTCAAGGCCTACGGCCGCATCGACGTGCTCGACAACAATGTCGGCATCGCGGAGGTCGGCAGCGTCGTCGAGGTCGCGGAAGCCGAATGGGACCGCGTGTTCGCGGTCAACCTCAAGAGCGCCTATCTCGCGATGAAGCACGTCATTCCGGTGATGGTGAAGCAGGGCGGCGGCTCGATCATCAACATCTCCTCGATCGCCTCGATCCGCCACGTCGGCATTTCCTATGTCAGCTACAACGCGAGCAAGGCCGCGATGAACCAGATGACGCGCTCCTCCGCGGTTGAATTCGCGCCCAAGCATGTGCGCGTGAACGCGATCCTGCCCGGGCTGATGAAAACGCCGATGGTCGCGCATTCGGCGGGCCTTGCGCAGAGCTACGCCAAGGGCGACGTGGAGGCGATGTGGCGCGCGCGCGACGCACAGGTGCCGATGGGCCACATGGGCGACGCCTGGGACGTCGCCAACGCGGCGCTGTTCCTCGCCTCCGACGAGTCGAAATACGTCACCGGCATCGAGCTCGTGGTCGATGGCGGCATCACCTGCAAGTCGGGCGCCTGAGGAGCTATTGTGCCAGCGCGAGAATGCCGCCAGCCAATGAGTGCCATGCCGTCGTCGTGCTGATCGGCCAGTTCAGGAGCTTCACGGCAACGAGCGCGGCCCCGCCGTAGAGGTAGACCGGGTGCGGCCGTCCCCGCGTGCGCCAGTCGAACACGATCGCCGCAACGAGGAGCAGATACGCGACCAGCGCCGGCGCGATCGTCACCGGGACCGGCGGCGGGCCCGCCGGACCGGGGGGCGCAAGGAAGGTCAGGAACCAGCGTGCGACGGCAGCATCGAGGATCGAAATCGACGCCAGCAGCATCAGCCGCTTGTGCGCCTCGCGATTGCGCACATTGATGATCGCGAGCGCAAACACCACGGCAAAGAACAGGATGCCGCTAAGCGGAACGATCGCAAACGCGATGCCGTCGTCGGCGAGCCCGGCTGCCGCGGAACGCTTCATGGTGTTGACCGCAGCCAGGAAGCCCATGATCGTCATCGCGGTCGCCAGCGACACGCCGATCATGCCGACGCTGCGATGCCGTGCGATCCGCCCCGAGGCCGCGAGCCAGCTCTGGAACACGAAATAGAGCGTCCAGGCGAAGAACAACAGGCCATGCAGGTGCACCACCGGTGCCGACGACAGCGAACCCTTCGCCATCGGCACCCAGTAGGTCGGCGCAAAGCCCAGAAAGGCGACCGCCATGCACGACAGCGCCATGTAGAAATAGAATACTTGTGCTTCGACTTTCGCCGAGGCGCGCGAGGAATTGCGATCGATGAGGATTGTCATGATGTTAAGTCTGACAAATCCGACGACGGTTCAAAGAAAAATGCGCTGCGACCGGCCTGGAGGCCGGCACGGGCTCATGCCTGCGCGCTGAGCTCGGCGCGATCTAGCTCTTCCTCGGCCTGATGGAAGGCATCGTCGCCGATCTCCTCGAGCTGGCGCATCCTTAACAGCGCGCGGCGTGCCGCACCGATGGCGCGGCGACGCAGCGGATCGGCCGGCAGTTCGCTGGTCGCCACGCCGCCGTCGGGCTCGGTTTCGGCGCGCAGCAGCACGGCGCGATATTCGAGCCGCAGGATCTCGGCCTCCTCGGACGGATCGGCGTCGATGGCGTCGAGCGCGGCGCGGAAGGCGACGGAGCGGGCATGGGCGGCCTCGCGCGCGACCGGATCGTCTTCCTCGAATCTCAGCGCCATGATCAGCGGCCGCAACGTCAGCCCCTGGATCACCAGCGAACCCAGCACCACGGCAAAGGCCGTCAACAGAATGAGGTCGCGATAGGGGAAGCTTTCGGGCAGGGCAAACGCCGCCGCCAGCGTGACGATGCCGCGCATCCCGCACCAGGATACGACGATGCCGCGTCGCAACGTCGGTACCGCCGTCGCCGCGCGCGGAGGAAGCAGGCCGTGCGCCTCCAGCGCGCGCAAGAAGGCGCCATAGGGCATCACCCAGGCGATGCGCGCGAGGATCACGACGGCGAGGATTGCGGCGGCAAAGCTGCAATATTTGAACCGCACCTCGTCGTCGAGCTCCGACCAGATCGGACGCAGCTGCATCCCGATCAGCATGAACGCCAGCACGTTCAGCACGAAGACGACCGTCTCCCACACCGCGTAGGAGGCCACACGTAACCGCGCCGGGGTACGTTCGGGCGCGGTGCGCGCGATCGTGATCGCATAGGCGACGATGGTGAGGATGCCCGACAGCCCGATATGCTCGGCGACGATCCATACCATGAAGGTGCCGGCGAACTGCGTTATGATCGCGCTCGGCGCCTCGGTGATGCGGCGGGTGATCAGCGTCCAGACCTGCGCGAACAGATAGCCGGCGGCAAGGCTTCCGACCAGCGCCACGGTGACAGACGGCACGAATTCCCGCACCTTCATGTGCTCGGCGGCAACCAGGCCGACCGCGACGCGATAGATCAGCAGCGCGCTGGCGTCGTTGAGCAGGCTTTCGCCCTCGAGGATCTTCTGGATCCGATAGGGCAGGCTGACCTGGCGCAAGATCGCGGTGGCCGCCGCGGCGTCCGGCGGCGCCACGATGGCGCCGAGCGCGATTGCAACCGCCCATGGCATGTCCGGACGAAGCCAGTGTGCGACCACCGCGACCGCTATGGTCGTGACGCCGACCGCGACGAGGACGAGCGTCGAGACCGGCAGCCAGTTGTTGCGGAGGTCGCGCAGCGAGGTGTCGTAGGCGGCATCGAGCAGCACCGGCGCCACGAACAGCGCGAGTGCGAGCTCCGGTTCGAGGGCCCAGGACGGGCCCGACGGCAGGAACGCCAGCAGCATGCCGCCGATGGCAAGGAAGGTCGGATAGGGCACCTTGATCCGCCGCGCCAGCGCTGATAGCGCCACCGCGCCGAGCAGAAGGCCGATGATCCATTCGAATGTCAGCAAGCCGGAGCCTCGCGCAGCGGTTCGTTCCTGATCGACGTATAATCCAGCGTGTGGTTTTGCCGCAAATTGGCCGCTGTCCGAACGGGAGGCCGATTGCTACGATGCCGCACGGCGGAAGACTCAACCGGCGATCTCGGATGCGACTCAATTTCTTACACCTGGCTCTGGCACTCGTGCTGGTGTGGCTGTCCTGTGTGCTGCCGGCGACCGCTGTGCGCGCGACCGGTGCCGAGCCGGCCAAGGACGTCCAGGCCGACCCGGCGCCGTGCGTCGCGGCCTCAGCCGCCGCCGACGACGACAGGATCATCGAGGCCTGTGGCGCGTTGATCGACAATGAGAAGGCTGCGAAACCCGATCGGATCAAGGCGCTGATGGCGCGTGCGCAGGCGCTCGACCACAAGCAGATGATCGACCGCGCCATTGCCGATTACGACACGGTGCTTGGGCTCGATCCGGCGCTCGCCGATGCCTACAACGCCCGCGGAGAGCTCTGGCGCAGGAAGGGCGACCGGCCGAAGGCGATCATGGATTTCGGCGCCGCGCTCAAGCTCGATCGCGACCACGCCGCCGCCAAGACCAACTACAAGTCGCTGGCGCTGGAGCTCGAGCGGCTCGGTGCGTTGAAGGCGGTCGCCGGCAAGCCGAGCTTCGATTGTCGGAAGGTCCGCCGCGCGGTGGAGAAGGCGATCTGTGCCAATCCCGAACTCGCCGATCTCGACCGCGAGATCAGCGTATCGAGCACGCGAGCGATCCATGAGGCGCAGGACTCGCGCCAAGCGCGCGAGCTGCAGCGCAAGCAGGATCAATTCATCGCCCGCCGCAATGCCGAGTTCGGCAAGGCGGGCTACGATCTCAAGCAGGCGATGCTGGAGCGGTTGCGGCAGATCAACGGGGTTGACGGTTACTAGTGCCAAGGTCGGAGTGATTTCGGCTTGAAACGCTGCCGCTTCCCGTGACAATTGCGGGGAACAAGGCGCGGCAGCGCAGGGAGAAATGCCATGAACGTGCAGCAGAAGAGCCGGTATCATGAGGTGCACGCCCGCTCGCTTCGGGACCCCGAGGGATTTTGGGCCGAGGCGGCCCGCGAGATCGACTGGGTCGAGCCCGCAAAGAAGATCTTCGATCCGTCGATGGGGCCGTACGGCCACTGGTTCGCCGGCGCCGTGGTCAACACCTGCTACAACGCACTCGATCGCCATGTCGGGGGCGGCCGCGCCAACCAGGTCGCGCTGATCCACGATTCTCCGCTCACCAACGCCGTCACCAAGCTCACCTATGCCGAGCTCCTGAAGGAGGTGAAGGCGCTCGCCGCGATCATGCAGGATTTCGGCGTGACCAAGGGCGACCGCGTCATCCTCTATATGCCGATGGTGCCGGAGGCGGTGGTAGCGATGCTCGCCTGCGCGCGGATCGGCGCGGTGCACAGCGTGGTGTTCGGCGGCTTCGCGGCGAAGGAATTGGCGAGCCGCATCGACGACGCCAAGCCGGAGCTGATCTTCTCCGCAAGCTGCGGCCTCGAGCCGGGTCGCATCGTGCAATACAAGCCGCTGCTCGACGAGGCGATCAAGCTCGCGAACGCCAAGCCGGAGGCCTGCATCATCCTGCAGCGGCCGCAGCATGGCTGCGAGCTCACCGCCGGCCGCGACCATGACTGGGCGAGCCTGCGCCGCGCGGCGCTCGATGCCGGCAAGGCCGCGCCCTGCGTGCCGGTGCTCGCGACCGATCCGCTCTACATCCTTTACACCTCAGGCACCACGGGCATTCCCAAGGGCGTCGTGCGCGACAATGGCGGGCATCTCGTGGCGCTGAAGTGGTCGATGTTCAATCTCTATGGCGTGAAGCCGGGCGAGGTCTGGTGGTGCGGCTCCGACATCGGCTGGGTGGTCGGGCACAGCTACATCGTCTACGGTCCGCTGTTCCACGGCGCGACCTCGATCATGTACGAAGGCAAGCCAGTCGGCACGCCCGACGCCGGTGCGTTCTGGCGGCTGATTTCCGAGCACAAGGCCGTGGCGCTGTTCACGGCGCCGACCGCATTCCGCGCCATCCGCAAGGAAGACCCGGAAGGCAAGTTCATCCGAAAATACGATCTCTCGGCCTTCCGCACCCTGTTCCTCGCCGGCGAGCGCGCCGATCCGCCGACCGTGGATTGGGCGGAGCAGCAGTTGAAGGTGCCGGTGATCGACCATTGGTGGCAGACCGAGACCGGCTGGTGCATCGCCGGCAATCCGGTGGGGCTCGGCATGCTGCCGGTCAAGCACGGCTCGCCGACGGTGCCAATGCCGGGCTACCAGGTCGACGTGGTCGATGAGGCGGCGAGGCCGGTGCCTTCAGGCACCATGGGCTCGATCGTGATCAAGCTGCCGATGCCGCCGGCCTGCCTGCCGACGCTGTGGCAGCAGGACGAACGCTTCAAGGAAGGCTATCTCTCGGAATTCCCCGGCTACTACAAGACCTCGGACGCCGGCTACAAGGACGAGGACGGCTATGTCTGGGTGATGGGCCGCACCGACGACATCATCAATGTCGCCGGTCACCGGCTCTCCACCGGCGGCATGGAGGAGATCCTCGCCTCGCATCCCGACGTCGCCGAATGCGCCGTGCTCGGCGTCAAGGATGCGATCAAGGGCGAGGTGCCCTGCGGCTTCCTGGTGCTGAAGGCCGGCGTGGCCAAGTCGCCCGCCGAGGTCGAGAAGGAGGTGGTGGCGCTGGTGCGCGAGAAGCTCGGCCCGGTCGCCGCCTTCAAGCTCGCGATCACGGTGGCGCGCCTGCCGAAGACGCGCTCCGGCAAGATCCTGCGCGGCACGATCAAGAAGATCGCCGACGGCGAAAGCTGGACCATGCCGGCGACGATCGAAGAACCCAAGGCGCTCGACGAGATCGGCGACGCGCTGAAGGGGAAGGTGTAGCTCCAGACATCCTTCGTCATTGCGAGGAGCGAAGCGACGAAGCAATCCATCTCACCGCACGAGTGGAGAGATGGATTGCTTCGCTTCGCTCGCAATGACGTCGGATAGTGGATCGGGCCTACTGCTTCACCAGCGTCGCCACCGTGACATGCGGCCAGCTCAGCCCGTTGAAGTTCAACAGCACGGACTGGCTGTATTGCAGCTGATGCTTGATCGCACCGTTCGGCTCGCGGACGATCTCGATCCAGAAGATGGCGTCGACCTGGACCGCGTCCGCGTTCGGGCCGTCATTCGTACCTTTCAGGAATGCGATGTTGGAGGTGCCGCCGCCTGAGGTCGGCGGGTTGAGCACCCTGGTCGACACGCGCAAGGTCGTGGTCGAGATGATGGTTTGCCCCGCGATCGCCTTGGTCAGCGCGCTGTTGGGGTTGTCGACCATCGCCTGCGTGACATGGGGGATGTCGCCCGGGGGCGTGCGGAACTGGCTGGGCGTGCCGAGATTGCTTTCCGGGAAGTGCACCTTGTTGTTGGGGTCGCCGATCACGAACGGCGTGATGCTCACCGGCTGGATCTCCGGCGCGCCGTTGTGCGACGTGGCGGAGCCCTGCGCGACCAGCGAGGTGCCGTGCGGAATGTTGGCGAGCCGCGCGACGGTGGCCGGGTCCTTCGGATCGGTGGTCGGCGGCGTGCTGATCCACATCCCGGGCTCGATATGGATGCCGGCCAGCTTGTGGTTTGGCCCGAGCACATGGGCGTCCTGGATCTGCTGCAGATAGCGGATGCCGTGCAGATTGATGTCGGCTTGCAGGAGGCCGCGGTTTGGAATGTCGCCAGGGATTTCCTCGAACTCGAGCGTCTCGATCGTCTCGTTCAACTCCAGGAAGCGGTCCTGCGAGCCGTGAAACGGCCGCCAGATCTGGTTGAAGCCGCGTCCCTTCCAGGTCCCGGGTAACAGCGCCAGCGGGCCAAGCAGGCTGCGCATGCGCGCAGGCGTCGCCTCGAATGCGGCTTCTGCATTCTGCTCGATACGTCCGGATACGGAGGTGAGTTGGAAATCGTCCAAGACGTCCATTGCAAATCTCCATCGTTGGGAAATGAAACTCGCTGCACCCTCGAATGCAACTTGGAAATGCAATCTATATAGAATCATTAGCTTTGATTGAGATGTGGTTCACACTGCGCGAGCGGCCTCGGTAATAAATCGGTGTGACACGCCGCGCGCGACGTCACACCGGTTCCACCGAGGGTCATGCGCCATGCGCAGGTCACTGGCGGCGCATCGCGATCACACAGGGAAGCAAAAGCGCCTTGATTTTGATGGATTACCGGGCCATTCCCGGGTTCAATTTCATTGGCCTCAACGAACGGACCCACGGATGCGACCGATTTCTGCACGCGCACCTCTCGCTTTGTTGCTCGCGCTGCCGCTGCTCGCGGGCTGCCTGGAGCGCGGACGCGCACCGCTTGCGGAAAGCATGGGCGACGACGATCAGTTCTGCCAGGCCAATGGTACGGTGAAGGTCGGTTCGCCCGAATATGTCGCGTGCCGCAAGGACCGCGACGTCCAGCGTCAGCGCCTCGAGGCCCGCGCCGATCGCAAGCAGCGCGATCTCGGCGAATACATGCTGAACCATCCGGACCGGCCGTAATTTCGGGAGACGACGATGAACGAGGATATCTTCAACGCCAGCCTTCGTGGCTTCCTCAAGAAGGTGGGCATCACCTCGCAGCGTGAAATCGAGAAGGCCGTGCGCGACGCTGTCGCGAGTGGCCGCCTCAAGGGCGACGAGAAGCTTGGCGCAAAGATGGTGCTCACCATCGACGGCGTCAGCCTCACCCATGAAATATCGGGTGAGATCGAACTCGGCTGACATAGGTCAGCGCATCGTCTCGCGATGTTTCCAGCGCCGCTTGCGCGCAAACAAGAACGCGGCGGGTTACCCCGCCGCGTTTTTTCATTCCGCCAGCTGGTCGCGTGGATCGCTTACTCTTCGTCGTCGTCGGCCTTCTTGCCGCCGATCGTCTTCAGCTTGGCGAACACGGCATCGACATTGAGGTCGTCGTGCTGGCCCTCGGCCGGCTCGTAGTCCGGCTGATCCTTGCGCGTGGTCTCGGACGCCGGCAGCAGCGTTGCGCCGCCATAGACCGTCGTGGTCGGCTTTTCCTTGGCCGCGCGCTGCACCTCGAAATCGAGTTCGATCTGGGAGCACAGGCCGAGCGTCACCGGATCCATCGGCGTCAGCGTCGAGGCGTTCCAGTGGGTGCGGTCGCGCACGCTCGCGATCGTGGTCTTGGTGGTGCCGACGAGCCGCATGATCTGGGCGTCCTTCAGCTCGGGGTGGTTGCGCACCAGCCAGAGGATCGCGCTCGGCCGCTCGTGGCGGCGCGACACCGGTGTGTAGCGCGGGCCCTTCTTCTTGGCGGCGGTCGGCAGCACCACCTTGCTCTCCTGGAGCTTGAGACGGTAGTTCTGGTCCCTTTCGCCCCGTTCGATCTCCTCGCGGGTCAACTGGCCGTTGGAGATCGGATCCATGCCCTTGATGCCCTGGGCGGCGTCGCCGTCGGCGATGGCGCGGACCTCGAGCGGATGCATTTTGGTGAAATCGGCCACCTGATCGAAGGTCAAGGCGGTATTATCGACCAACCACACGGCAGTCGCCTTCGGCATCAGCGGTGCGTTGCTCATGGCAAATCTCCTTTGTGCTTCGCCCACCTGTTTTGAGGCGAAGCTGGTGGTCATCGGTGATGACGGGAATATGGGGCCTATATAAGCCTTCCGGGGGTATTGGCGCAATGGGCCTGCAAATGTGCCTTGACAGCGCCCGAAAGCAGTCCCAAGTCCTTATCAGAACTGGCCGTTCCCCGCCCGCCGGCGAGGGGTGATTCGGTCCCGGGATTGCCCCATGTCAGCGAAAAAACCAGACCTCAGAATCGTGCTTTGTTCCCCTCGTGGCTTCTGCGCCGGGGTGGTCCGCGCCATCGACACGGTGGAACGCGCGCTCACCATCTATGGCGCTCCGGTCTATGTCCGGCACGAGATCGTCCATAACAAGTACGTGGTGGACAGCCTGAAGACCAAGGGCGCCATTTTCGTCGAGGAACTGGCCGAAATCCCTGATGAAACCAACGCGCCGGTGGTGTTTTCTGCCCACGGGGTTCCCAAATCGGTTCCGGCCGAGGCCAAGGCCCGCAATTTCTTCTCGCTGGACGCGACCTGCCCGCTGGTGACCAAGGTCCACCGCGAGGCGGCGATCCATTTCAAGCGCGGCCGCGAGATCCTCCTGATCGGGCATTCGCACCACCCCGAGGTGGTCGGCACGCTGGGCCAGCTCCCGGCCGGGGCCGTGACCCTGATCGAGACCGCCGAGGATGCCAAGACCTTCATGCCGAAGGATCCGGACAACCTCGCCTTCGTGACCCAGACCACGCTGTCGATCGACGACACCGCCGAGATCGTGGCGCTGCTCAAGGAGCGCTTCCCGAACGTCAACGGGCCGCACAAGGAAGACATCTGCTACGCCACCACCAACCGCCAGCTCGCGGTGAAGAAGGTGGCGCCGGTGGTCGATGCCCTGATCGTGGTCGGCGCGCCGAACTCGTCGAACTCACAGCGCCTGCGCGAGGTCGCCGAGCGCGAGGGCTGCCCGATTGCCGTTCTGGCCCAGCGCGCCAGCGACATCGACTGGAAGCGCTTCGAAGGCATCAAGAGCCTCGGCATCACCGCGGGCGCGTCCGCGCCGGAAGTGATCGTCGAGGAGATCATGGGCGCCTTCGCCGAGCGCTTTGAACTGCATGTGGAGACGGTTTCGGCCGCGGAAGAGAACGAGTTCTTCCCGCTGCCGCGCTCGCTGCGGCCTGACGCTGCCGCGGCGGAATAAGCCATATGGCGGTCTACACCGACGTTGCCGCCGAAGACCTCGCGGAATTCCTCAAGAGCTACGACATCGGCGAACTGCTCTCCTACAAGGGCATCGCCGAAGGCGTCGAGAATTCGAACTTCCTGCTGCATACGAGCCAGGGCTCCTACATCCTCACGCTCTACGAGAAGCGCGTGGCGGAGGACGACCTGCCGTATTTCCTGTCGCTGATGGCGCATCTCGCCGAGCGCGGCGTCTCCTGTCCGCAGCCGGCCAGGAACCGCAAGGGCGAGGTCTATAGCCGGCTGGCCGGCCGTCCGGCCGCGATCATCAACTTCCTCGAGGGCATGTGGCCGCGGCGGCCGAACGTGGCGCATTGCAGTGGCGTTGGCGCGGCGCTTGCCAAGATGCATCTCGCAGGCAGCGACTTCCCGCTGGTACGGAAGAACCCGCTGTCGGTCGGCGGCTGGCGGCCGCTGTTCGATCTCGCCTCCGCGCGCGCCGACAGCGTGCAGGCGGGCCTCTCCGACTTCATCGCACGCGAGCTCGATCATCTCGAAGCGAACTGGCCGACCGACCTGCCGGTCGGCGTCATCCATGCCGACCTGTTCCCCGACAACGTGTTCTTCCTCGGCGACAGGGTGTCGGGCCTGATCGACTTCCCGTTCTCCTGCAACGACATCCTGGCCTACGACGTCGCGATCTGCCTGAACGCCTGGTGCTTCGAGCCGGATCACTCCTTCAACGTCACCAAGGCGCGCGCGCTGCTCAATGGCTACGGCCGCGAGCGTCCGTTGTCGGCGGCTGAGGAGACCGCGCTGCCGCTGCTCGCGCGCGGCGCCACGATGCGTTTCCTGCTCACGCGTCTGGTCGATTTCCTCAACGTGCCGCCCGGCGCGCTGGTGAAGCCGAAGGACCCGCTGGAATATGTGCGTAAGCTGCGCTTCCATCAGAATGTCGCAAGCCTGCGCGACTATGGCGTGACGCCGGCCGGGTGCGTGGCGTGAGCGACAAGCCGCATGTCATTGTTTTCACCGACGGTGCCTGTTCCGGAAATCCCGGACCGGGCGGCTGGGGTGCGATCCTCAGATTCGGCGATCGCGAAAAGGAATTGAAGGGCGGCGAGGCGCACACCACCAACAACCGCATGGAGTTGATGGCGGCGATCTCCGCGCTGGAGGCGCTGAAGAAGCCCTGCGTCGTCGACCTCACCACCGACAGCCAGTATGTCCGCCAGGGCATCACCGGCTGGATCCATGGCTGGAAGCGCAACGGCTGGCGCACCGCGGACAAGAAGCCGGTCAAGAATGTCGAGCTGTGGCAGCGGCTCGACGCCGCGCTGAAGCCGCACGAGGTGCGCTGGCACTGGATCAAGGGCCACGCCGGCCACGCCGAGAACGAACGCGCCGATGCGTTGGCGCGCGAGGGCGTGGCGATGGCGAAGCTGAAGGGGTAGGGCGGGCGCCGACGACGCTGGCTGCGTAGGGTGGGTAGAGCGGAGCGAAACCCACCATCCCGATCCGCGCAACGAAGCCGATGGGCTTGGCTACGCTCTACCCGTCCTACGGGTCGTCATTGCGAGCGAAGCGACGAAGCAATCCATGCTTCGGCGTACGCGGTGCGATGGATTGCTTCGCTCCGCTCGCAATGACGGTGGGGACTACAGCTGCCCGAGCGAGCGGAGCGAAACCCACCATCCCGATCCGCGCAACGAAGCCGATGGGCTTGGCTACGCTCTACCCGTCCTACGGGTCGTCATTGCGAGCGAAGCGACGAAGCAATCCATGCTTCGGCGTACGCGGTGCGATGGATTGCTTCGCTCCGCTCGCAATGACGGTGGGGACTACAGCTGCCCGAGCAGCGTGTCGCCGCCGGAGACCTCGACCTTGCCCGGGGCGGGCTCGAGGTTGAACTTCTTCACCACGCCGTCCTCGACCAGCATCGAGTAGCGCTTGGAGCGGATGCCCAGGCCGTTGCCGGACGCGTCGAGCTCCATGCCGATCGCCTTGGTGAAATCGGCATTGCCGTCGGCGAGGAAGGTGGCTTCGTCGCGCTGGTCGGTGTCGCGCTTCCAGGCGTTCATCACGAAGGCGTCGTTGACCGAGACGATCGCGATGGTGTCGACGCCCTTGTCCTTCATGGCGTAGGCGTTGAGGAAGATGCTCGGCAGATGCATCTTGTGGCAGGTGCCGGTGTAGGCGCCGGGCACCGCGAACAGCGCGACCTTCTTGCCCTTGAAAATGTCGTCGGTGGTTTTGACCTGCGGCCCTTCGGCGGTCATCACCCGAAACTTGGCTTCCGGCAGCTTGTCGCCAACCTTGATCGTCATCGTCAATTCTCCCTCAGTGAGCGGGCGTATCTTAAACCCGGTTCGAACGGCACAATATTAGGTGGCACGGAAACGGCAATGCCGGAAAACGTTCACTGTTCCGTCATCAGCCGGAAAAACCGCCGGCGTCCAGGAAGGCCTGCTCCTCCGCCGTGGTCGCCCGGCCGAGGATGCGGTTACGGTGCGGGAAGCGCCCGAACCGGCGGATGATGTCGGCGTGGTCCTCGGCGTATTTCAGGTTCTCCGGGTTGCCGCCGGCGTTCCGGAAATGCGCGACGCAGCGCTCCTGGTCGGCCAGCTCCTCTGAATGCATGAACGGCAGATAGAGGAATTCACGCAAGATCGGCTCGATCCGCGCGTCGACGCCGCGGTCGATGGCGCGCCGTGCCACCTCGCGTGCCAGATGATCGCCGGAATAGGTCAGGGCATCGTCGCGAAACATGTTGCGGGGAAACTGGTCGAGCACGATGACGAGCGCCAGCGCGCCGTCATCGCTCGCCTCCCATGACGACAACTCGCCGGCGGCGGCCTTCTGCCAGGTGGCGAGAAAGCCGCGGCGGATCTCCTCGTCGAACGCAGCGTCGCGGTCGTACCAGCGGTCGCGACCGGCCTCGCGCCAGAACGCGAGGACGTCGGCAGGCGTGGCGACGCGAGCGCCAGTCATGGTTCAACGCTCGATTCCACTCGTCTTCAGGCCGCGGCCTTCTTCTCGTCGCGCAGCTCGCGACGCAGGATCTTGCCGACATTGGTCTTCGGCAGGTCGGTCCTGAATTCGATCTGCTTCGGCACCTTGTAGGCGGTGAGTTGGGTGGCGCTGAACTTGATGATGTCCTCGGCCGTGATGTTCGGGTCCTTCCTGACCACGAAGGCCTTGACCGCCTCGCCGGACTTCGCGTCGGGCACGCCGATGACAGCGCATTCGAGCACGCCCGGATGGCTCGCGATCACTTCCTCGATCTCGTTCGGATAGACGTTGAAGCCGGAGACCAGAATCATGTCCTTCTTGCGGTCGACGATCTTGGTGAAGCCGTTCTCGTCCATCACGCCGATGTCGCCGGTGCGGAAATAGCCGTCCGCGGTCATCACGCGCGCGGTCTCGTCCGGCCTGTTCCAGTAGCCCGCCATCACCTGCGGGCCCTTGGCGCAGATCTCGCCGGCCTGACCGATCGGCAGCTCGTTGCCGTCGTCGTCGCGGATCGAGAGATAGGTCGAGGGCACGGGGAGACCGATTGAGCCGGAGAACTTGTCGGTATCGGCGGGATTGCAGGTCAGCGTCGGCGAGGTCTCCGACAGGCCGTAGCCCTCCGACAGCGCGCAGCCGGTGACGGCAAGCCATTTCTCCGCGACCGGCTTCTGGGTCGCCATGCCGCCGCCGAACGAGGTCTTCAGCTTGGAGAAGTCGAGCTTGTCGAAGCCGGGCGTGTTCAGCAGGCCGTTGTAGAGCGTGTTGACCGCCGGGAAGCTGTTGACCTGGTATTTCGAGAGCTCCTTGACGAAGCCCGCCATGTCGCGCGGGTTCGGGATCAGGAGATTGACGCCGCCGGCGCGCACCGCGAGCAGGTAGCAGGCGGTCAGCGCGAAGATGTGGTAGAGCGGCAGCGCGCAGACGATGAACAGCTGCTCGACATGCGGCGGCTTCTTCAGCGCCGGCTGCAGCCAGGCGTCGTTCTGCAGCACGTTGGCGAGCACGTTCTGGTGGATCAGCGTGGCGCCCTTGGAAACGCCGGTCGTGCCGCCGGTATATTGCAGGAAGGCGACATCCTGGCGCGTCAGCACGGGCTTGTTGAGCTTCAGGCCGCGGCCGGCCGACAGCGCCTCGTTGAAGCCGACCGCGCCGGGGATCGACCACGCCGGCACCATCTTCTTCACTCGCCGCACAACCAGGTTGACGATCACGCCCTTGAAGCCGAGCAGGTCGCCCATGCTGCCGACGATGACGTGCTTGACTGAGGTGCTAGGCAGCACCTTCTGCACGGTCGTGGCGAAGTTCTCCAGCACGATGATCGCCTCGGCGCCGGAATCCTTGAGCTGGTGCTCGAGCTCGCGCGGGGTGTAGAGCGGATTGACGTTGACGACGGCAAAGCCGGCGCGCAGCACGGCCGCGGTCGCGACCGGGTATTGCAGCACGTTCGGCATCATCAGCGCGACCCGCGCGCCCTTCTGCAGGCCCTTGCTCTGCAGATAGGCGCCGAGCGCCGTCGACATCTCGTCGAGGTCGCGATAGGTGATCGCCTTGTCCATGCAGATGAACGCCTTGCGATCGGCGAACTTGGCGAAGCTTTCCTCGAGCAGCTCGACCAGCGACGAATATTGGGTGATGTCAATATCGGCGGGCACGCCGGCCGGATACTGCTTGAGCCAGATGCGCTCCATGGTAATTCCCCTCTGATGAGTTTGCCTGATGCCCCGGATTCTTCGCCGGGTTTGCCGGGCCTGACCGCGTTATTTCAGGCAGTATTGAGCAATGCCGCGGCCAATGGCAAGCCGCTGCGCGCTCTCGACGCATTGGATGGAAGTCTGGTCCGCGACCGTTAGCCCGCCGGCTTGGCCTCGGTCTTCGGCTTTGCGGCAGCCTTCGGCTTCGCGGATGCGGGCTTCGCGGTGGCGGCCGGCTTGTCCGCGGGCTTGGTGGCGGCGGGCTTTGCGGCTGCGGGCTTGTCAGCCGACTTCGCAGCTGCGGTATCCGGCTTGGCATGGGTGTGGCGCACCGGCTTCGCCGCCGCCGGCTTGGATTCGGATTTGGTGTCGCCCTTCTTGGCGTCACCTTTGGTGTCGGCCGCCGCGTCGGGTTTCGCGTCGGGTTTCTTGGCGGCAACACGGGTGTGCTTGGCGCGCTTGGCCGGCTGCAGCTTCTCGCTGTCGGCCGCAACGGCGGCGATCAGCGCGGCGCCGGTCTTGGTCGGGCCGGTATAAACCACGACCGGTTCGGACGCGGCCGGCGCCTGCGCCATCAGCTCCGACGGCTTCGGCATCGACGCCTGCATGCCGGCGGCGAAGAAAGTCGCGGCGCCCTCGCCGAAGCTCGGACCGGAGCTGCTTGCGACGGTGTCCTCGTCCTCGTCGCTGGCGGGCCGCTTGTGCTTGCCACCGCACATCTCCTCACGCAGGTTCGGCGGCGTTGCATCGATCGGCACCAGATTGTCGACGGTGCCGAGCGAGGGACGCAACCATCCGAGCCCGTTATTGGCAAAGCCGCGATCGAGCAGTTGCGCGGCGCGGATCGCGCGCATGCGGCCCGAGGAGGAGCCGAGCACGACCGCGATCAGCCGCTTGCCGTCGCGCGTCGCCGAGGCGACGAGGTTGTAGCCGGAGGCGCAGATGAAGCCGGTCTTGAAGCCGTCGGCGCCCGGGTAGCGGCCGATCAGCTTGTTGAAGTTCTGCGTTATCCGGCGGCCGAAGCGGATCGACGGAATGTGCATGAAGTATTCGTATTCCGGCATGTCGCGGATGATGGCGCGGGCGAGGATCGCGAGATCGCGCGCCGAGGTGATCTGGCCGTCGGCCGGCAATCCGTTCGGATTGACGTAGCTCGTCTGCGTCATACCGAGCTTCTGCGCGGTCTGGTTCATCATCGCCGAGAAGCCGTCGATCGAACCGCCGACGCCCTCGGCGAGCACCACGGCCATGTCGTTGGCCGACTTCACCATCATCATCTTCAGCGCATTGTCGACGGTGACCTGGGTGCCGGGACGGAAGCCCATCTTGGAGGGCGACTGCGAGGCGGCGACCGGCGACACGGTGACCAGCGTGTCGAGCGAGATGCGGCCTTCCTTGACCGCCTTCAACGTCACATAGGCTGTCATCATCTTGGTGACCGAGGCCGGATACCACGGCATCGTCGCATTGTCGGCCTGCAGCACCTTTCCGGTGTCGGCCTCGACCACCAGCAGCGCCTCGGCCTCAGCCAAGCGCGGCGTTGCGATGGCGAGCATCGCGACGGCGAGAATCCACTTCAACGACGGGTTGCGCAGCAGCGGCCGAAGAAAATGCACTATTCCGGTTCCGGTCCTTTGAGACCCGCCTTCAAAAAAGGAGGTCTTGCGATTGAGCGTTCGGGTTTCAAGCGTGTCCGGGGGCCGCTTTGCGGCAGTGCAAACCCTATACCGGCTTGCCGGCGGAGAACAGAGGGCGCCCAATTAAATCGTGGACGAAATCGGCTGAATTTCGGCAGCCGCCTCAATTGGAAAGCCAGAATTATGGCGCCTCGATACCGGCGCGCTCGGCTTCGTGGACCATGAATTGGGCGCGCGCCAGATCGGCAAAACGGCCGCCTTTCGCCACCAGTTCATCGAAAGTTCCGCTTTCGATCACCTGTCCTTGGTCGAACATCAGGATCCGTGTGGCATGACGGATGGTCGAGAGCCGATGGGCGATCACGAATGTGGTGCGCCCCTTCATCACTTCATCGAGAGCGGCGTTGACCTTGGCCTCGGTGACGGCATCGAGCGCGCTGGTCGCCTCGTCGAGGATCAGGATCGGCGGATCCTTCAGCAGTGCGCGCGCGATCGACAGCCGCTGCCGCTCGCCGCCGGACAGCATGCGGCCGCGTTCGCCGGCATGGGTATCGAATTTCTTCTCGCTGCGCTCGATGAAATCCAGTGCCTGCGCGCGCGCCGCGGCGGTACGCAGTTCCTCATCGGTCGCGTCGGGCTTGCCGACGCGCAGGTTCTCGGCGATCGAGCGGTTGAACAGGAGCGCCTCCTGGAACACCACGCCGATGTTCCGCCTGAGCGCCGTCAGCTTCAGCGCGCGGATGTCCATTCCGTCGATCTCGATGATGCCGGATTGCGGATCGAAGGCGCGATGCAGCAGCGCGATCGCGGTGGATTTGCCGGCGCCGGTCGGGCCGACCAGCGCGATGGTCTGGCCCGGCAGCGCGGTGAACGAGAGATCCTCGATCGCGGGCCGCTTGCCGTCATAGGAGAACGAGACGTCCTTGAACTCGATCAGGCCGGCCAGCCGTCCGGGATCGACCGCGCCGGGCCGGTCGCGCACCGCAGGCACCGCGTCGAGCACATCGAAGAATTCCTTCAAGCGCGGCGCTTCCATGAACACACTGTTGATGAAGCTCACCACCTGCTCGAGCTTCTGGATCAGCATGGTGGCGAACGAGACGAACATCACGATCTCGCCGACCGTGGTGAGGCCCTGGCTGTGCAGCGCGATGCCGACGGTGAAGATCGCGAGCACCGTGATCGTGGTCGAGGCGCGCGTGATGACGGTGACCAGCGCCCACCAGGACAGCACCGGCATCTGCGCGGCGAGCAGCTTGTCGGCGACGAAGCGCAGGCCCTGCACCTCGGAGTCGATCCGCACGAAGCTCTGCACCAGCGCGACATTGCCGAGCGCGTCGGAGGCGCGGGCCGAGAGGTCGCTGTAATACTCCTCGACCTCGCTCTGCATGCCGTAGGTCTTGCGCACCACCATCGTGGTCAGGATCGTGAAGACGATGCAGAGCGCGAACAAGAGGATGGCGAGGCGCCAGTTGAGATAGAGCGAAAGCGGCAGCAGCACGACCAGCGACATGATCGCGGCGAAATGCTCGCGGAAGAATCCGAGCCAGAGCCGCCACAGCGCGTCGGTGCCGTTCAGCATCACCTTCATCAGCCGGCCCGAATGAGTGCCGGAATGGAAGGTCAGCGGCAGTTGCAGGATATGCTCGAAATAACCGGTCAGCACCGCCTGACGCTGGCGGTGCGCCAGCTTGTCGGCCTGGAGCGCGACGATTGCGCTGCAGCCGATCGTGAACAGCCCGAACGCCACCCAGGCCGCCAGCAGCGGCCATGGCGAGGAGGTTGCGAACAGGCCCGTCACCGGCCGGCCCGACAGCACGTCGACGATCCTGCCGAACAACACCGGCTCGGCGAATTGCGCACCGGCGAGCAGCAGATTCGCTGCAGCGAGGATCCAGCCGAGCCGCGCCTCCTTGCCAAGCAGTTCCAGGACGCGGGTATAGAGGCGAAGCATGGACATGCCGGCGGGACTCTCGCGGTGAACGCCGATCAGGCGGGATACGATCTAATCAGGGTTCGTCGCCGAGGGCCAGCGGCGCGCGCGCGTTATGCTCAGTTGATCAGGCGGCCGTCGGGCGGCGGCAGGAACGACTCGTCGAAGACGTCGGTCAGATGCGGCCGCTTCTGGAATTTGAAGTCCTCCGCGAGCTGGTCGATCGATCGCTCGAACCGCGCCGGATCGATGTCGCCGATGCCGTTGCGCTTCACCTCGCCGGTCAGGATGTTGTCGCGGATGATGGCGCGCAGCCGCTCGAGCTCCAGCTCGCGCGAGCCGCCGTCCATGCGGCTTGCGACCTCGGTCGCGGCGCGGGCAGGATCCTTCACCGCAAGATTGGTGCCGCCGATCAGCGCGCGCACAAAACCCTTCACCACATCCGGCTTGGACGCGGCGAGACGCGGGCTGACGATGACGGCAAAGCCGTAGGCCTCGCAGCCATAGTCGGCAAAGCGCAGCACCGCGAGATCATCGGCCGGCACACCGCGATCCTTCAAGTTGATCGGCGACAGATAGGAGAAGCCGGTGACGGCGTCGACCTGCCCTGCCGAGAGCATCGGCTCGCGCACCGCGGCGCTGATGCTGTTCTGCTTCACGCTCGAGAGCTTGATGCCGTTCTGCCGGGCGACCGCGGGCCACACCCGGATCGACAGGTCGCCTTCGGCGACGCCGAGGGTCTTGCCCTCGATATCGGACAGCGCCTTGATGCCGCGGCTCTTGCGCGCGACGATCGCGTAGGGCGCCTGGTTGAACAGCACGAACACTGCCTTGACGGGGGCTGCGCCCGGCTTGTCGCGAAACCGGATCAGCGCGTTGATGTCGACCAGGGCGAAGTCGCTCGAACCGTCGGCGACGCGGGCGATCGCGTCCGCCGAGCTGGTGGCGACATTGGTGCCGACGCTAAGGCCCTCGGCGCCGAACAGGCCGCCGATCCCGGCCAGCACGAACGGCGCCGCGGCGGCGTCGAGCGGACGGTCGAGCGTGAACTGGATCGCGACCGGCGGCGGATCGCTTGCGGCGTGAAGCGGCGCAGCACCTGGCCACACTCCGCTCGGAAGGCCGATCGAGAGGCCCAGCATGATGCGGAGGAAAGCGGTCCGACTTATGAGCATCCGCGCGGTCCGGGAGGCGAGACAAAGTGCCGCGCCGGCTGTGACTGTTTCGTGACGCCGAATGCGTCGTGGCAAGCGGCAGTTTGCGGGGCATTCTGCACCATGCAAGCTGAATGGTCGATGACTGCCATGATTTCGCCAGGGATCGTTCAGCTTGCGTTGGGTTTGCGGAACCTAATCTCGGCTCAGTGGTTAGCTCTCGAAGGCCCGTCGGGCTGGCTTCCACAAGGGATGACTGAGATGTTTGCGCGAGAAGGTGTGTTTTCGTCGATTGGCCGCGCAGCCACGCTGGCAACCGTTGCCGCGGTGGCGCTCACGGCTGTTGAGCCGACGATGGCGTTCGCGGGCTCCGCATCGGCGGGCAAGGCCGCGGTGACCGCGTCGCAGGGGACCAGCAGCGCGACCGATATCAGTGCGCGTCGCCGCTACTATCGTGGCGGTGGAGGTGCTGCAGCAGCGGCCGCCTTCGCCGGCATCGTCGGCACGGGCCTTGCGATTGCCGCCGCCCAGAACCGCCGTGACTATTATTACGACTCCTATGGCTACTACGGCGGCCCGGGCTATTACGGTGGTCCCGCCTACTATGAGGGCCCGGTCTACTATGGCGGCGGCCCGTATTATTACGGCGGTGGCTGGCGCCGGTCGCAGCTGCCCTACATACCGTACTGAGGCGGACGCGCGAAGCGCGGGCCCGGTTTCTTGCAACTGTCACATTGAAGAAATCCATCGGCCCGCGGCCGGTGGATTTTTTGGTTGTCCAGCAGGCTGTTAACACGCTGGCGACGAGTTTGGACTAGGCTCGATGCATGGGTGATTCGATCGAGCGGCTTTACCAGGCGGTGATCGCGGCCAAGGATCTTGATCCGGCAACGTCGCGCACGGCACGGCTGTTTCAGCGCGGCTCGGCCAAGATGGCCAAGAAGCTCGCCGAGGAAGCGATCGAGGTCGTGATCGATGCCGTCAACGGCAAGTCCGACGCCGTCATCCGCGAGAGTGCCGATCTGCTCTACAATCTGACGGTTCTGTGGGCATCGGCCGGCGTCAAGCCGGAGGACGTCTGGCGCGAGATGGAGCGGCGCGAGCGTCTGCTCGGAATCGCCGAGAAGCTGCCGAAGGCCTCGGTCAAATTGCCCAAGGTCGCGCCCGTTCCCGTGGTTCGGCGGCGAATTGTCGCGCTGGAAAGCCGTCTGCGCAAACGGCAGTCGTAAAAAGCCCGAAAATCGGTCGATTCCCGCCATGGACAAATCCGCTCCATGATGGTTCATCGCGCCTATGCTGAAACGGATCTACGACTGGTGCATCGACGCCGCCGACAAGCCTTACGCGCTCTGGATTCTCGCGGCGGTCTCCTTCGCTGAGAGCTCGTTCTTCCCGGTGCCTCCGGACATCATGCTGCTGCCGATGTCGCTGGCGCAGCCAAAGCGGGCGTGGTGGTTCGCGACCGTTTGCACGATCGCCTCGGTTGCCGGCGGCGTGCTCGGCTATGCGATCGGCGCGCTGCTCTACGACTCGCTCGGGCAATGGCTGATCCATCTCTACGGCCTTGCCGACAAGGTCGATGCGTTCCGCGCCTCCTACGCCGAATGGGGAGCGGTGATCATCCTGCTGAAGGGATTGACCCCGATCCCTTACAAGCTCGTGACCATCACCTCCGGCTTTGCCGGCTACAACATCTGGCTGTTCGTGCTGTGCTCGATCGTTGCGCGCGGCGGCCGCTTCTTCGTGGTCGCGGTGGTGCTCAACCGCTACGGCGACGTGATCCGGAAGGAGCTCGAGAAGCGGCTCGGCCTGTGGGTCACGATCGGCGCGATCGTGCTGGTGCTCGGCTTCGTCGTCGCGTTCAAGCTGGTTTAGGGGTGGTCGGGTTGGCCGACGGCCCGTCTTCGGGTTACGCTCGCGGCGATGGCTGATGGAATCGACGATCTCAAGAATCCCGCAAGAGCGCGCGTTGTGATGGCGGGCCTTGCCTTGTCGATGGTCTTCGCGGTGACCGACCGGGGCTGGACGCAGACCGCGCCGCCGCCGCTCGGCGTGCAGACGCCGGCGCCGCAACCGCAGCAGATCGATCCGGCGCCGGTCGAGCGTGAGAATCCCGGGCTGATCGACGAAATCGGCAAGCTGTTCGAGAAGTCCAAGACGATGCTGCCGCCGCTCAAGAGCCCGAGCGAGACGATGAACGATCTCTCGAACATCGCGCGGCCTTCGACGATGGTGACCGGGCGCGCGGCGTGCGTGGTCGCCGCCAATGGCGGGCCGGATTGCAAGGCCGGCGCCGACAGGCTTTGCCAGAGCAAGGGCTATAAGGAAGGCAAGAGCCTCGATACCGATGCCTCCGAGAAATGCTCGCCGATCGTCTATCTGCCGGGCCACAAGCGCGGCCCCAACGACTGCAAGACCGAGAATTTCGTGACGCGGGCGCTCTGCCAGTAGGCGCAGGCCGGATCGTGCCTGGGATACCAGGTGCCCCAAGAAAAATGCCGCTCACGATGAGGTTTTGTCATCCATCCCGCAGCGCCAAAACGCAATACTTGACACTGGAAAGATTGCCTTGTTGGTATGATGCCTGGCATCGATTGGCCTAAAATCCGTTCCGTCAGATAACCCGAAGGATCCGCTTCCAATGACCATGCCTGCTCTGTTCAAGGGCCGTCTGTCTCTACCCGTGATCGGGGCGCCGCTGTTCATCATCTCCGTGCCCGACCTCGTCATCGCGCAGTGCAAGGCCGGCGTCGTCGGCTCGTTTCCGGCGCTGAACGCGCGCCCGCCGGAGCTGCTCGACGAATGGCTGTACCGGATCAAGGAAGAGCTCGCCGCCTACGACAAGGCGCATCCGGAGCGGCCGTCAGCGCCGTTTGCCGTGAACCAGATCGTGCACAAGTCGAACAACCGGCTCGATCACGACATGGCGCTTTGTGAGAAGCACAAGGTGCCGATGATCATCTCGTCGCTCGGTGCGCGCGAGGAGCTCAATCAGGCCGTCCACAACTGGGGCGGCATCGTTTTCCACGACGTGATCAACCAGAAGTTCGCCCACAAGGCGATCGAGAAGGGCGCCGACGGTCTGATCCTGGTTGCGGCCGGCGCCGGCGGGCACGCCGGTACGATCTCGCCGTTCCCGTTTGTGGCGGAGACGCGGCAGTGGTTCGACGGACCGATCGCGCTGTCGGGCACCATCGCCAACGGCCGCGCGATCCGCGCCGCCCGCATCATCGGCGCCGACTTCGCCTATATCGGCTCGGCCTTCATCGCGACGCAGGAGGCGAACGCGGTCGAGGGCTACAAGAGCATGATCACCAGTTCGAGCGCCGAGGACATCGTCTATTCCAACCTGTTCACCGGCGTGCATGGCAACTATCTCAAGCCGTCGATCGTCGCGGCCGGCATGGACCCGGAGAACCTGCCGACCTCCGATCCCTCGAAGATGAGCTTCGGCACGGATTCCTCCGGCGAGCGCGCCAAGCCGAAGGCCTGGAAGGAGATCTGGGGCTCGGGTCAGGGCGTCGGCAGCATCGCCAAGGTGGTGCCCGCGGCCGAGCTGATCGCGCGGTTCAGGAAGGAATATGACGAAGCGATCGATCCGCCGCTCGCGTGATGGAGCCGATCTTTCGTCCTGACGGCAATCGCGTCGTCACCAGTCCCGACGCCGCGGGTCCGTGGGACCCGCGGATGCAGCACGGCTCCGCGCCGGCGACGCTCGTGGTCTGGGCCGCGGAAGCTATTGCCACACCGGTGCCGATGCGGGTCGCGCGGGTGACCATCGACCTGATGCGTCCCGTTCCGGTGGCGCCGCTCTTGATCGAGAGCGAGGTCTTGCGCGAGGGTCGCAAGATCCAGCTCTGCGGTGTCAGGCTAAAGGCGGACGACGTCGTCGTGGTCTCGGCGAGCGTGCTGAAGATCAAGCAGCAGGTGGCGGAGCTGCCGCCTGACATCGCCGATCTCCCGGTCGAGGTGCCGGGCCCCGATCAATGCACCGCCGAGCCCGCGAACTTCGCGAACAGCCCGTTCGTGAAATGCATCTCGATGCGGGCCGCGCGCGGCCGCTTTGGCCAGATCGGGCCGGGCGCGATCTGGTTTCGCGTCGACCATCCGCTGATTGCAGGCTCGCCGGTCTCGCAGGCGATGCGCGCGGTGGTCGCCTCGGACTTCTCCAACGGCGTCTCGCCGGTGCTGGATTTCAAGAGGTGGACCTTCATCAATGCCGACCTCACGGTGAACCTCGCGCGCGAGCCGGTCGGCGAGTGGATCCTGCTCGATGGCCAGTCCTGGATCGGACCCGACGGGGCCGGGCTTGCGATGTCGCGGCTTGCCGACCGGCAGGGCTATTTCGGCCGCGCGATCCAGAGCCTGGTGATCGAGCGGCGCTAGGCCAGCAAGCGGGGCGGGGGCCACGGCCGCTTTCCGGCAAAAATAATCCCGCCCGCTGGGAACGGTTGATAGCTCGAACGAGTTTCGCTCCCGTAAGGGGGTTCCATGACGCGTGTCGTTGTCGCCGCCGGAATCATGATCATCACAGCCCGGTGGCTCTGCGATCTCGCGTCGGTCCGCGCCGGAACCGCGCGGTCGGAAAGGCGGCCGCGGTGAGACCCGGACCATCCTCGGAACGCGCGGTCATCCTCGCAGTGGGCCCGCGTGACGCAGCGAAGACCGCCCATCTGATCAAGGACGCCGGCTACCACGCCAACATCTGCAGCGATCTCACCGAGCTCGAACGCGAGATCGAGGGCGGGGCGGGCCTCGCAATCATTGCCGATGAGGCGATCATCAACGCCGATCTGCAGCGTCTCCGGCGCTGGTTGAACGCGCAGCCCTCATGGTCGGATTTCCCGATCGTGCTGATGAGCGAAGGCGGCGGGTCGGAGCGCAATCCCGAGGTGGCGCGGCTCGGCCGGGAACTCGGCAACGTCACCTTCATCGAACGTCCGTTTCATCCGACTACGCTGGTCAGCCTGGTCGCGTCGGCGGTGCGCGGCCGCCGCCGTCAGTACCAGACCCGCGCGATCCTGGAAGATCTCACCGAAAGCGAAGGGCTGCTGCAGACCGCGCTCAACGCCGGCCATCTCGGTGCGCTCGAATTGCATGTGCCCGAGTTCGAGCTCGAGGCCTCCGCGACCTGCAAGCGCTTCTTCGGGCGCAACGCAAGCGAGCCGTTCACCTACCAGGAGCTGCAGGACGCCGTTCATCCCGACGACCGCGCCCGGCGGAGCGAGGTCGTGGAGAATACGCTGCAGACCGGTGCCGACTACAGGATCGAGTATCGCAACATCTGGCCCGACGGCTCGCAGCATTGGCTCGACGTGCGCGCCCGCGCGGTGCGCCGGCCGGACGGCAGCATCAAGTCGCTGGTCGGCGTCTGCTCCGACATCACCGCGCGCAAGACCGCGGAGATCGAGCGCGAGGCGCTGCTGGCGCAGCTCGCCGCCGAGCGCACCGCGCTCGCCGAGCTCACGGCAACGCTCGAGCAGCGGGTCGAGCAGCGCACCGCCGACCTGATGAAGGAGGTCGCGGCGCGCGAGAAGGCGCAGGAGCAGCTCCGCCACGCCCAGAAGATGGAGGCGATCGGCCAGCTCACCGGCGGCGTCGCACACGACTTCAACAACCTGCTGATGGCGGTGGTGGGTAATCTCGATTTGTTGCGCAAGCGCCTGCCGGATGATCCGCGCCTGCGTCGCCTGGTCGAAGGCGCGCTGCAGGGCGCTGAGCGCGGAGCGTCGCTGACCCAGCGGCTGCTGGCATTTGCGCGCCAGCAGGATTTGCGCGCCGTGCCGGTCGATCTCGGCGCGCTGGTGCGCGACATGAGCAACCTGCTCGAGCGCTCGCTCGGGCCGCGCATCATCTTGCGGCTGGCGATTCCCGACGGATTGCCGCCGGCCTGCGTCGATACCAACCAGCTCGAGCTTGCGATCCTCAATCTCGCGATCAACGCCCGCGACGCGATGCCGGACGGTGGCGTGATCGAGATCACGCTCTCGGCCTTGCAGGCGAAGAACGACCCGTCGCTGCAGCCCGGCGACTACCTGAAACTGTCCGTGGTCGATGCCGGCACCGGCATGGCGCCCGATGTCCTGAAGCGGGCGGTCGAACCGTTCTTCTCCTCGAAACCGCTCGGCAAGGGCACCGGCCTCGGCCTGTCGATGGTGCATGGCCTTGCCGTGCAGCTCGGCGGCGCGCTGCAGCTTGCGAGCGCGGTCGGCAGCGGCACCACCGCCACGCTGGTGTTGCCGGTTGCGACCGCGGCGGCGGAATCGGGCGGCCCCGCGCCCGCGACCCAGAAGGTGAAGCGCTCGGCGATGATCCTGTTCGTCGACGACGATCCGCTGATTGCAATGTCGACCATCGAGATGCTGGAAGATCTCGGCCACCGCGTGATCGGCGCGAGTTCCGGCGCGCAGGCGCTCGACATTCTCAGGAGCAACCAGCCGCTCGACCTGATGATGACCGATCACGTGATGCCCGGCATGACGGGTCTCGAGCTCGCCGCCGCCGCGCTCAAGGTCAGACCGCAGCTTCCGGTTCTGCTCGCCACCGGCTATGCCGAATTGCCCGACGGCGTCCAGGTCGACCTGCCGCGGCTGGCGAAGCCTTACCACCAGGATCAACTGCGCGAGCGGCTCGATCAGTTGCTGGGGCAGGGGGCTGACCTAGCAGCCGACGCCGTCCTCACACCGTCACCCTGAGGAGCCGCGCGCGTGCGCGGCGTCTCGAAGGGCGAACGGCCCTGCTGCTGCCGCGAGTGGAGAGATTTGCGCTGAGATATCGGGGCCGTGCATCCTTCGAGACGCGCGTTCCGCGCTCCTCAGGATAACGGGACGAGGATTGGTCGCGCCTGCACCTACCCCACCATGCGGTCGCGGCCGGCCCAGAAGCTCGCCTTCAAGATCTTCTTGTCGACCTTGCCGACGCCAGTCATCGGCAGCTCCTTGACGAACTGGATCTGCTTCGGCGCATGTGCCGAGCCCTTCTTCGCCTTCACAAGGTTGATCAGCTCCTCCGCATTCGGCGTCACGCCGTCGCGCGCGACCACGACCGCGGTGACTGCCTCGCCCCATTTCTCGTCGGGCACGCCGACGACCGCGACCATCGCCACGTCCGCGTGCTGCGACAGCACGTCCTCGACCTCGCGCGGAAAGATGTTGAAGCCGCCGGAGACGATCATGTCCTTCTTGCGGTCGAGGATGAACATGTAGCCACGCTCGTCCTTGCGGGCGATGTCGCCGGTATGCAGCCAGCCGCTCTTCAGCGTCTCGGCCGTGATGTCCGGCCGCTTCCAGTATTCGGCCATCACATGACTGCCGCGCACGCAGATCTCGCCGGCCTCGCCGGTCGCGACCTCGCGGTCGTCATTGTCCAGAATTTTCACCTGGCAGGCCGCGATCGGGAAGCCGCAGGACAGGAACAGGTCCGGTGTCTTCGGATCGTGGTCCGTCTTGCGCAGCACCGAGACCGGATAGCATTCGGTCTGCCCGTAGAGCTGCGAGAACACCGGCCCGATCCGCTCGATGCCTTCGACGAGCCGGCTCGGCGACATCGCCGACGCCCCGTAGAGCAGGAGCTCGAGCGAGGAGAGGTCGGTCTTGTCGAGTGCGGGATGATCCAGCATCACGTAGATCATGGTCGGCACGAACAGCGTGAAATTGATCTTCTCGCGTTCGATGGTCTTGAACACAGCCTCTGGATCGAATCCCTTCAGCATGTGCACGGTGCCGCCGCGCATCAGCGTCGGCAGCACCTTGGTGCCGGCGACGTGGCTGATCGGCGCGACCGTGAGGTAACTCGGCGTGTCGGGGATCTCGAAGTCGGCGAGGATCGCGTTGGCAAAGCCGCCATATTCACGATGGTAGCGCAGCGCGCCCTTGGACTTGCCGGTCGTGCCGCCGGTGTAGTTCAGGGTTGCGATGTCGTCCGGGCCGGCGAAGTTCTTTGGGCTTGCGCTGCCCGCGGCTTCGATCGCCTGCAGGAGATCGGCGCCGTAGCTCGCAGGCCCCAGCGTGAACACGGTGTTCAGGCCAGGCGCTTTCGATGCAAGTTCGCCGCCGCGATCGCGAAACGTGACGCCGTCGACGACAAGCATCTGCGCCTCGGAATCCTCGAGCTGGAACAGCTGGTCGTCGAGCGAACCGAGCGGATGCAGCCAGGTGATCGCAAGCTGCGACAATTGCGCGGCGACGCCGGCGCACCAGGTGTCGGCGCGGTTGGCGGTGAGGAAGGCGACGCGCGTGCCGGGGGCAAAGCCGAGCCGTGCGAACACGCTTTGCATCCGCCCGATCAGGTCGGTCGCGCCCTGGTAGCTCAGCGATCCGCCCGGCCAGCTAAAGGCCGTCCGCGACGGATAGCGCGCCAAGGCCCGCAGCGTCTGCTCGCACACCGCCGGAAATGCGTAGAGCGGATTGCTCATGTCTTTCATCCTCCCGCCTGCTTTGTATTTGGCCTCTCACGTGCCAATCTTGGCGCCAACGCTAGCACAATGACGGAGGGAAGAAACAACTTGCCAGAAGCCGATCCTCTTGCCCGCTTTCGCGATCGTCTCCGGCTGCCGCTGATCGCGGCGCCGATGTTCCTGGTCTCCGGCGTCGAGCTGGTGGTAACGGCGTGCCGCAATGGTGTAATCGGCTCCTTCCCGACGGTGAATTGCCGTGAGACGGAACAGCTCGACGCCTGGCTCGGCGAGATCGAACACCGCCTGCGTGCGCATGCAGACGCGAATGGCAGTGCGGCCGCGCCGGTCTGCCCGAACCTGATCGTGCACCGCTCCAATACGCGGCTGGCGCAGGATCTCGCGGTGATTGTCAAGCACCGGCCGGAGATCGTCATCACATCGGTGGGTTCGCCGGCGCCGGTGCTCGCGCCGCTGCACGATGCCGGCGCGCTGGTGTTTGCCGATGTCGCCTCGATCCGCCATGCCGAGCGCGCCGTCGCGGCCGGCGCCGACGGGCTCGTGCTGTTGACGGCGGGTGCGGGCGGGCAGACCGGCTGGCTCAATCCGTTCGTGTTCGTCCGCGCGGTGCGCGGCTTCTTCGACGGGCCGATCGTGCTTGCCGGCGGCATCAGCGACGGCCACGCGCTGCGCGCCGCCGAGGCGCTCGGCTGCGATCTCGCCTATATGGGCACCAAGTTCATCGCCACGCGCGAGAGCATGGCGGACGCGAGGTACAAGCAGATGCTGGTCGAGGCGAGCGCCGACGACATCCTGCTCACGACCGCCTTCACCGGCCTGCAGACCAACATGCTGCGGCCCTCGATCGCGGCCGCCGGCCTCGATCCCGACAATCTGCCGGCGCGCGGCGCGATCGACATCGGCAAGGACATCGACATCGGCGCCCGCGAAAGCCGCCCCAAGCGCTGGCGCGACATCTGGAGCGGCGGCCACTCGACGTCGGGCGTGACCGGTGTGCTGTCGGTCGACGAACTGGTGGCGCGGACGTTAGCGGAGTACGAGGCGGCCACCGCGCGGATCAGGCTCACCTAATTCGCTACGAAATACCAATCCTTGCCGAAGCGCACGAGCTGGGTCGGCCGCCTGCCTTAACGCGCCATTAACCACGACCATCCCAACAATAGCGCCACAGGACGGTCCGCCGCCATGGCCGGGCCGACCGGCGAATATGGGAATGTGACATGGATTTCGAGGCGCGCTTTGCCAAGACCCCCGTGAGCCTCGATGAGCTCAGGACCCGGGTGTTCTATGCCCTGCAGCGGCATCCGCTCTGCCGCAGCGTCGAATTCGACATCGTCTCTACGCCGCGCACCCGCCGCACCAACTGGACCGTCAGCATGCGCTCGGTGCAGCCCGGCGGGCTGTGGGAAGCCCACGAGATCGTGGCCGATATTCAGGAAGCTTACGAACTGGCTGCCGCGGCCTGATTCCAGGCCGCTTTCGCACGATTTTCAGCCATTTACCGGCCTCCGGCCATCGCAATGGCATGCTAACGCCGCATTTGCCGTTCAGCTTGCGGCCACATCGGTCGGGATGGAGACGTTTTTGACCAAAACAATAACCCTTGCCGCGCTGGCTTGCCTCCTCCTTGCCGGCGCTGCGGCCACCGCCATCCTCGGCCGCGACAGCGTTCCGTCGGCGCCCTCGGAGGTTGCCGCCGCGACCTCCGACGCAGCGCCGGTCTCCAACAAGGCCAGCAAGCAGGACAAACTCGCGGTCGCGACCCTTGCCGCTGCCGCCTTCGAGCCGCCGCAGGCGGCCCCGCCATCGGACCTGCAGCTCAGGGCGCGGGCCGCGATCCCGGCGCTGCCGGAGCCGGTGCGTCAGGCCTATGCCTACACCGACCCGGTCGATGTCGGCTTGCCCAAGGTCACCGAACCCGCCACAGCGCCGGTGGTCGCCGCGCCACCGCCGAAGCCGAAGGCCGCCGCCAAGCCGGCTTCGCAGAAGACCTATACACTGCTCAGCGACGCCCAGATCGCCGGCATCAAGGATCGGCTGAAACTGTCGTCGGCGCAGGAATCCTACTGGCCGCCGGTCGAGTCCGCGCTGCGTGCGGTTGCGCGCAAGATCCACGCCAAGCGCCAGGCTGATCCGGGCGCCGGCACCATGCCGATCGATCCCGACTCCGAGGAAGTCCAGCAGCTAAAGTCGGCGGCGATGCCGCTGTTATTCCAGTTGCGCGAAGACCAGAAGAGCGAGGTGCGCTCGCTCGCGCGCCTGATTGGACTGGAAAAAGTCGCCGCGATGATCTGATCGTCGCGGCGTATTTTGCTTAATCGAGGTCTTGAGCGAACCGGGCCGCGTGGCCCGATCCGCGGCGTCTGCCATCCAGCACCAGTCCCTCGCTAGAGCGTTTTCGAGCGAAGTGGAAACCGGTTCGCGTAAAGAAAACGCGTCAAAACAAAAATCTAGAGCCCCGTTCCGATTCCATCGGAACGGAAATGGCTCTAGCGCCGCCTGGCCTTTTTCGCCTTCCTTGCCGGCGCCTTGCGCATCGTTGGTCCGCCGCGGCGCGGGCGGGACGGTTGCTTGTGCGCCGCGCGGCGTTCGCGTTTGCGCTCGAGGTGCCTGATCCAGGCGGCCGTGCGGCCCTGAATGTAGTCGCCGATCTTCGCACTGGTGGAGAGATCGGGCGGCACATGCTGGTCGTAGCTGCCCTGGTCGTTGCGCAGCGGCAGCAGCGACACCTTGTGGGCGTGGATGCTCTCGATCAAGGATGGCTCCGCCTGTTCGGGATGAGAGACATTGGGCACCGGCGGCAACACGTTTTGCAGCGGATCGTCGGTGCGCGGATTGGCAAGGGTCAGCACGTCGCCGAGATCGGCGGCCGCCTTGTCGCGCTCGGTGAGCGGCGGCACGTTCCAGCGCATCTCGATCGTCTTCAAGACCGAGGTGTGATCGATGACGCCGCGCTTGGCGCGGAAGACGGTGCCGGCCGCGATCCGCGGCGAGATCAGGAGCGCGGGAATCCGTACCCCGAACCGCGTGAAGTCGAAGCCGAATTCGCCGATCGAATTGTCCGGCGGCGTCGCACCCGCGGGCGGCGCCACATGGTCGTAATTGCCGCCGTGCTCGTCATAGGTGATCAACAGCAGCGTGTCGTTCCAGCCGGGTCCGCTCCGCACCGCCTGATAGGTGTCGTAGATCAGCTTCTCGCCGGCTGCCACGTCGTAGTTCGGATGCTGGCTGTTGCCGCTGGCGCCGAAGCTCGGCTCCAGGAATGTATACGCGGGCAACGTGCCGTTGGCACAGCGGTGCTGGAAATCGCGGAAATGGCCGAAATGGCTTTCGTCGGCGTGCTGGGTGTCGGTGAAGTCGAGCCGGGTCAGCGGATCGCGGTTGTAGCCGTAGATCGCCCAGTCGATGTTCTTGTCAGAGAGCCGCCCGAAGATGCTCGGGCAGGTGAAGACCTTGACGTGATTGTCGAGGTGGCCCTGGCTGGTGCCTGCGGCCGCGAAGGTGCGGTTCGGTATCGTCTGCGTCGGCGCCGAGGCGAACCACTGGTCGCAGACCGCAAACCCCCTGGCGAGCCCCGACATCACAGGCAGCAGCTCCGGTGCATACATCCCCATGATCTCGGACGGCTCGGTGCCCGGCAGCGTGTCCTTGAATCCCCTCGCCTGGTCGGACTGGATCGCGGCGATGAAGTTGACGACGAAGCCGCGATTGGTCGGCGCTGCGCCCGGCGCGGGATCGTCGGTCTGGAACAGCTGAAAGTTGGTGTTGAAGAATCCCTCGCCGGGATCGGCGCCCGGCATCAAATAGGGATGCTGCGCGTTGGCGTCGATCCGGAACACCTGGATCTCGCGGCCGGTGTCGTCGGGATTGGTCTCGTTGCCGGTCAGGCCCTCATAGGGCTGGTTGGTCGGCGAGCGGTTGCCGTTCGCTGTGTAGAGGAAGCCGAGCATCTGGTCGAACGACCGGTTCTCCAGCATCAGCTGAACGATATGTTTGATTGCGCCAAGTTGGTTGGCCATGATCCTGCTCCACGACAATAAATGATCCAAACATGCGCTGGTGCCGAAGGGCCGCCGGCGGCGATCGGCTGAAGTGGTGTCAGGTAACTAAAACAACCTAAGGGAGTAAAGACAAGATTAGGTGAGGGGCGGCGGGGATGGGGGGCCGCTGCCCTGAGCCGGCCTGCGGGCGTTGGGTGGCCGGTCCGTTCAAGCGCCTCCCGCAGCTCCCTGGCATCCCAATCGGCCGGCCTGGTTGGATAACGAAGCGTTACGCACCAACCCGGATTTTCGTCGGTCGCGCTGAGCTGAAATTAAATTGTCACGCGATACGACTCGGGAAGTTCCACTATCAAGCGACCGAGGACAACATGGCAGCCTTCATCCCTTGGAAGGCGGAAGTTGGAATTTCCTCGCAAATGAGGCCGGCACCGGACGGGTGCCAATCCCACCAGGACAGTTTCCTGAAGCGTTTTGCACGCGACGAGACCGGCAGCTACGCCATCGTCATCGCCGTCGTGATGCCGGTCCTGGTCGGGACCGCGGGCCTCGGCACCGAGGTCGCGTGGTGGTTCTACAAGCACAAGAACATGCTGAGCGCCGCCGATTCCGCGGCCGTGAGCGCCGCCACCGCCGGCACCAACCTCACGACCGAGGCCAATGCCATCGCGACGTTCTACGGCTACAAGAACGGGGTCAATGGCGTCATCGTCACGGTGAACCAGCCGCCGTCGACGGGCAGCTTCACCTCGAGCTCTCTGGCCGTCGAGGTCATCATTACCCAGCCGCAACAGCGACTCATGTCGGCGTTGTTCGGCTCCGGGGCAGTCCCCGTCACGGCCCGCGCCGTCGCATTGGCTAACATCGGAACGGGCTGCGTGTTGGCGCTTGATCCCACGGCCAGCTCGGCTGTGAATGTGAGCGGCAGTAACAATCTCAATCTGATCAACTGCAATCTCTATAGCAACTCCAGCGGCTCTCCCTCGCTGAACGTCGGTGGCACTGCAAGGGTGTCCGCCAACCTGGTCGGAGCGGTCGGTGCCATCTCCGGCGCGAGCAACATCACGGCGCCGAATGGCATTCGGACCGGCATCAGGCCGATCGCCGATCCTTATGCGACCGTTTCTCCCCCCACGACGCCGACCCCGTGCGACCCTAGTAATCAAAAAATCAACAGCAACGGGAAAGCCACGTCGATCTCCCCGGGGGTGTGTTACAGCGGTCTTGTTTCGGTCCAATCCGGATACACGTTGGATCTGACCCCCGGCATCTACTACTTTTACGGCTCCGGCGGGGGCCTGTCGGTGCAAGGCAACGCAACGGTCACGTGCAGCACCTGCACCAGCACCGCGGGAGTGACCCTCGTCTTCACCGGTTCGGCCAGCAATGGTTGGGCGACCGCCAACATCGGCAGCAACGCCAATGTCACCTTGACGGCTCCGACCTCCGGACCGACCAAGGGCATCGTGATGTATGGCGACCGCAACATGACGACAGGCGCGGCTTTTTCGCTGGAGGGCGGCGGCACCCAGAATTTCGGTGGCGCCATCTACCTGCCGAAGGCGAACCTGCAGTTCAGCGGTGGCAACGGCACGACCACCTCATGCACGCAGGTCATCGCCGATACGATCACCCTTACCGGCAGTTCGAATCTTAAGGTCAATTGCGCGGCGATGGGCGGCAGCGCCATTGGCACGACGACAGCGCAACTCGTCGAGTAAGCTGGAGATATGCGATGAAAGCGGACATTGCAGGTGGTGAGTCCCGTTCTCGAAGGCATGGCGTTTCACGGCGCGGTTTCGGGATTTTCCGGCGTGACGCGCGTGGCGCCGCGGCGATCGAGTTCGGCGTCCTGGTGCCGGTCCTGGCGCTGATGGTGGTGTCGGTGACCGATATCGGCCTTGCGATCTATCGCAAGATGCAGGTGGAGAACGCAGCCCAGGCGGGTGTCGAATAC
>NZ_JBHMET010000224.1:112067-176443 GCF_042430365.1 Bradyrhizobium erythrophlei | reverse complement strand
CGACACCAATGCGATCTCGGCTGCCGTGGTCAGCGCGACGAATTCAAACGCGATCAGCGCTTCACCCGCGCCGGTCAAGTACTGCGGCTGCGCGACGACGTCAGGGGTGAGCAGCATGACCTGCGGCGCGACGTGCCCGGGCGGCGGATCGGCGGGGACGTATACCACCGTATCCGCGCAAGCGACCTACTGGACCATCATCAACTATCAGGTGGTTCCGACCAACTATGGGTACAGCACCCAATCGACGGTGAGGCTGCAGTGACGCTCGCGGCATTATGGCGCGACCGCCGCGGGGCCTCCGCGCTCGAATTTGGCCTGATCGCGCCGCTGTTCTTCGCGTTTCTGTTCGGCATCATCGAGGTCGGCATGTTGCTGTGGACCCAGGCGGGCATGCAGCATGGCGTCGAACTCGCCGCGCGCTGCGCCACCGTGAGCGCCACGCTTTGTCCGACCAGCAACCCGAGCATGATCACCGCCTATGCCAGCCAGCAGGCGTTCGGCCTGAACCTGCCGTCCTCGACATTCAGCTACGCCGCTCCGGCCTGCGGCAATCAGGTGAGCGCGAGCTATCAGTTCGAGTTTCCCCCGATCCTCAATCTGGCGCCGCTCACGCTGACGGCGATGGCCTGCTTTCCCGCTTGAGCGGAAGAGCAGGCATGCGAACTCAGTCTTTGCGGCGCCAGCTTCCTGGCAGAAAGACCTTGCGCGGAGCACGGTTTGCGCCCGCCTGTGGCTGAACGTCGCCGAGATCGATGCTGTGCCGTTCATCAGGAATCCGTGCGGCCACGCCGATGATGAGAAGCGGTACGAGGTCGATGAGCAGCGTTCCGCAATTCCCCGCCGTTCCTCTTGATATTTTCATCCCTGATCACCATCTACCGTGTGCATCACGCGACCATCGACGCTGCTCAAGGTCGCCACGGATCATACCTGATTTGCCGATGGTTGTGCGTGGCCTCCCGGAAGGAGGGAGCCATGCTGCGATACATCCGCTTAGCGGCAATCGCCCTGATTGCCACGTTGATAGCGCCTGCGGCGAGCGCGGCCGAGATGTGCGCTCAGCGGTCCGATTTCATTGTCCTCCTCAAAGACTACTTCGGCGAGGTCGAAGTCAGCCAGGGATTGTCCCGCCGAGGCCACCTGGTGGAGGTGTTCGTTGCACCGACAGGCAGTTGGACGATACTGCTTTCACGGCCTGACGGTCTGTCGTGCCTTGTCGATGACGGCGAAGCCTGGGTGACGGCGCCGGCCGCGAGCCAGTCGCGCAAGGCTCCGCAACTTCCAACCGCGACACCTCCCGGTCAGGAGCGTTCAGACTGAACTTGCCGCGCGCTAAGGCGACGTGGTGGGGCAAAAGACTGAGCGTGATGATCTGCACCCTTCGCAATGAGAGCGCGGTGGCTGGCTCTGCCAAGCGAAGCAGCGAAGCGTGGTGCCCCTGGCCGATAATTGCCTAGGGCCGTAACCTCTTGAATTTGAAATCACTTTTGTCGTCGATTGCTGCCGATACCAGCACAAATACCAGCAGGATGACGCGCGGTATTCGCCGAAAAAAATAAAACAACAGGCTCCGGCAGCGGGCGCGCCTGATGCCGTTCCGGACTCGACAATTCCTCCGACCGGGATCGAACCCGGCTCTGACCGAACTCCCCGGAGGGATCGATCGCGAGGTAGTTTCAACTGTTCGACGCGGAACGATCGGAAATCGTGGGTTTGACTCCCACTCTCTCCGCCATTTGCACGATTTTGTGCGCCAAACTACGATCTTCTACTATTCTTTGCTCTCGGCGGTTGTGGATGGAGGCTGTCCGCGCGACTCGCGTGGGTTGTCAAGAGATGTTGAGGCTTCTCGGAGCTCACTATCCCTTGCAATCGGGGGCTTCGGGCGCGCCTGGGCATGGCGGATCGGCGGTTCGCGATGCAAAAGTGTTGCTTGAGCGCGTCCGCGTTCACAGAGCGAATTGAAACTGTTCGGGCGAAGCGGGATAGCAGATCCTACGGTCCCCTCTGCTGTGAAGCCGTCGGTCGTGGGGCGACAATCTACGAGGCGCACGACCGGAGTTAGTCTCCTAACAGGCCTCGGTCTCGATCGGACCTCCAAGCTTGCCATCGGACAACGCCGCACCCAACTGCCGAGCCACATTGGCCATGTACGCGCATTCGATGCCGCCGGCATCGTCCCACCACATCGCGCAGATGTTGAGTTGGAGCAGAGGCGGATCCGCCTCCGGAGCGAAGTGCAAGTTCGTCGCCGAAGGTTGAGACTATCGCCTGCGGCACTAGCACTGCTCCACCTCGCGCGCTGGCAAGGCGCGATGATGGCGATCGTGTCGCATGTGATGACCCTGCTGGGCTTCACGCCGCGCGCGCCAACCAGGCCATCATATTCGTGAAGAGCCCCGACTGCGGCGCCGTCCTATAGATGGGAACATCGACCAGCGCGTCCTCCGCCCGCCGCGGGACATTGGTGCAGCCGTCCCGAGCGGCGACTGGATGTGAGATTGTACAGTCTCGGAGACCGGGCCGGTAGCAGACAACGCGTTCAGACCATGGATCTCAAAAAGACGACCGGCTATGCCGCTGTGATCACCCCTTAACGATGGGGACTGCGGAAGAAGTCGCGCGCGCGAGCAGTTTTCCTTTCACATTGAACAATTCGGCTTCAAGGAAGACCACGGACCGGCCGTGATTGACGACCCTCGTGCCCGGAACGAAGGAATGTCATGGTCAAGATTACCAAGAGGGTTGTCGAGGCGGCCGAGGCCCAAGAAAAGGACTACCTGATCTGGGACGACGAACTGCCGGGCTTCGGACTCCGGGTCTTTAGTTCCGGCAAGCGCAGCTACGTCATCCAGTATCGAACAAAGGGTCGCTCACGTCGCTATACTATTGGGCTTCATGGAGCCTGGGTGTCAGAGACTGCACGTCGAGAGGCAAAGGTGCAACTCGGTCGGGTCGCTGGAGGTGATGATCCCGTCGGAGATCGCCAGCTCGATCACAAGGCGATCACTGTGAAGGAGCTGTGTACCCGCTATCTCGCCGACCTGCAGGCCGGTCTCATCCTGGGGAAAGGCGGGCGACCGAAGAAAGCCTCGACGATCGTCACCGATACCGGTCGTATTGAACGCCACATCATTCCGCTCATGGGGACCCGGCGGGTCAAGGACCTCACCAAGACCGATATCAATAAGGTCCTCAAGGACATCATGGCTGGAAAGACGCGCGTTTCGGTGAAGACCAAGAAACTGCGTGGAAAGGCCGTTGTCCGAGGCGGAGCTGGAACGGCCACGCGGACCGTTGGTCTTCTCGGCGGCATCCTCACCTACGCAGTCGACGTGGGGATCATCGAAAGCAACCCGGCCCACGGCGTCCGCAAGCCAAAGGATAATGTACGAAAGCGTCGGCTTTCGGAGGCGGAATATCGAATCCTAGGCCGGATGCTACGAGACGCCGCCAAGCAGGAGAAATATACCACGATCGTGGACATCGTTCGCCAGCTTGCGCTGACTGGCTGCCGACGCAGCGAAATGATCGGCTTGAGATGGATCGAGGCCGACACCGACTCAAGCTGTTTGCGGTTGGAGGATAGTAAAGAGGGTGAATCCATCCGTCCTATTGGTTTGCCCGTTGTCGAATATCTCGAGCGCCGGCGTACCAACGACGTCGGCACATATGTCTTTCCGGGGCAGGGTGAGGACAACGCGTTCGGTAGTTTCCCGAACCATTGGAAGCACATCTTCGAAGACTCTCCGCTGTCGGATGTGACCCCACACGTTCTCCGTCATAGCTTCGCCAGCATCGCCAACGATCTCGGCTTTACGGAGGTGACCATCGCGGCCCTGGTCGGCCATGCCAAGGGCTCGGTGACCAGCAAATACATCCATTCGCTCGACACGGCGCTCATCATGGCTGCGGATACGATCTCGGGTTACATTCAAGGACTTCTTGACGGCACCGAGTTCAGGCAAACCGCCTGCGCTCTGGACCGCGGTTCACGAAAAGCCGCCTTGGCCCGCTTCCTGAAGAGGGCTTCAGGTGGCGACCAGGAGGAGGCCGAAGGGGAGTGCCGTCTGGCGGCTTAGGCCTACGCCCGGCA
Organism: Bradyrhizobium erythrophlei; assembly: GCF_042430365.1. Lineage (GTDB taxonomy): Bacteria > Pseudomonadota > Alphaproteobacteria > Rhizobiales > Xanthobacteraceae > Bradyrhizobium > Bradyrhizobium erythrophlei. The sequence goes on along the minus strand of NZ_JBHMET010000224.1, from coordinate 172,344 downwards.
TGGCCCCGCCGGCAGTTGAAGCCGACTTCATCACTGATCCGGATGTATCGCTTTCTTGTCCGCGCAGTACTTTGCAATAAGAAAGCGGATTCCCTCTTGCGCGGTTTGGTCGGTTACGTAACTAGAGAGTTTTTGGTAATGCTCAATTCTCCTGTCGAGTTCGATGCACTTCTCGCACATGGAGAGTCTCCAGCTAGGGGGCGGCGGAGCGCCTGTCGTCCTCAGTATCGCCGTCGATATGCATCAAGGAAAAACTCAGTGCCATCAGCGATTGCTTCAACGCTTGACGGCGTTGCGCCGCTCGTGACGATGAAAATGACTTTCCAAGACTGATAGAGGGAATTGACGAGCCACCCCGAGCGCCATCTCGCTCGGGATCTTGGAAGCCATCGAACTAAAGCTTCAACCTCTGTTCACTTCTTCTTTGCAGGACCGAAGTCCGGCTGCCAAGCGGCCTCTTTGCGGCTCGGCGCCGCCGCGATCACCTTTGCCTTTTCCTTCTTCGGTTTCTTGGCTTCGCGATTGCCGCGTTGCTGTCCCTTGGCCATGATGTCTATCTCCAATTGGGGTTTGAGCTCTTCCAGCCAATTCAGCTGCAATATGCGTCGAGAGCGACGTCACGATGCGGTCGCCCATGTTGCCTCGCGCCGAGTTCGCGCAAGGTGCATCATGACGGTCTTTTGCGCCGAAAGTGGCGTCTGCGCGATAAGTTATCCCTGTGACCGAGCAGACCAAGAGAGCCGTGCTAACCATTGAGGATGGCCGCCGCACATACGAGAAGCAGAAGAAACAGTGGCACGATCACCGGCGGGACGATCCACTCCGAGGCACGAAAACGCGACATTGAACGCTCCTGCTACTTCGTTGGCGGGAGCGCACGTGACCCTCAGTCACCGGTCGATGCCGTTGATGATACGGTGATACCAGCCACCCTACGCCTGTGGCTGGCCAATAGCGAGCACTAAAACGTCGTATGCCGGTCGTGATACCAAAGTCAGTGCGCAGCGAAGATTTGGAACAGGCGCTGCGTCATAGTGCTGATCGCGCAGTACGCATTCATCTCGTTTGTCTTACCCGCCGTAAATGCCTTGTATTCGGGGTAGCTCCGTCGCCACCTCTAGCGACAGCACAGCCGAGAAAGCATTTCGAATGAAGATCAATGTCGGATTCGAGATGCTTTATGATTTTCCGCAACAGACGCCCGTGCTCATGGTGCCTGGGCACTCACATCTCCTCGTGCCTTAGACATTATTCTGGATTTCTTAATAACCGAGCCTGCGGTACCGATTGTGAGGTATCGCGACTCATTCGGCAATTGGTGCAGCCGCATTGTCGCGCCTTCCGGCCGCATACGGCTCGCAGCCGATGGCTGTGTACGTGACTGCGGCCTGCCAGAACCAGTGTTTCCATCAGCTGTTCAGCACGCTGTGGAGGACCTGCCTGCTGACACCTTGCTGTATCTGCTCGGCAGTCGTTATTGCGAGACGGACCGGCTCTCCGATATCGCCTGGACCTTGTTTCAGAATACGCCAGCCGGGCTGGGCGAGGGTGCAGGCGATCTGTGAGTTCGTGCACCACCACATTTCGTTCGGATGCTAGCATGCCAGTTCCAGCAAGACGGCGTTTGAGGCGTGCTACGAGGGTAAGGGTGTCTGTCGCGACTATGCCCACCTGGCCATTGCGTTTTGCCGCTGCATGAACATCCCGGCTCGACATTGTACTGGGTAACGAACTCGAACGCTGGCTGATGCCGTTCTTGGACCAGTTGGGTCATAAGACTCGGCAGCGGATGTGTCCTCTGTATGTTGCGGCACTGATCGGTCCTGGCGATCGCAAGAGCGTTCAGCCGATGGCGGAACGCCTTGCCACGAGCAACTACGACCAGCTGCCCCATCTTATTGCGGACGGTGTCTTTGATGCGACGCCGCTGGAGACAGAGCTGCTCAACCAGGCGGACCGACTTGTTGGTGGCGGGGATGCGGTGCTGGTTATTGATGACACCTCATTGCCGAAGCGCGCCTGGGAATGCGAGTCGAATTTTGACCCTGGCTGTGTGAAAACACTGAGCTGCTGTTATGATTCTCCTGTGATTCTTTGGGAAATCGATGAGGCGCTTCGTTGAAGAGGCGGACCGTGGGCAGCGAACGCTGTTGCCCGAATGCCTCGATGACTTCATTGACGAGAGCAACCCAGTTCGCGTGATCGACGTATTTGTCGATGCGCTCGGTTTGGCTGGGATGGGCTTTGAGGGCGTGGAGCCGGCGGCCACCGGTCGGCCGTCGTACCATCCCTCGGCACTCCTTAAGCTTTACATTTACGGCTACCTGAACTGGGTGCAGTCGAGCCGGCGGCTGGAACGAGAGGCCGGGCGTAATGTCGAGGTGATGTGGCTGCTGGGCCGGCTCGCTCCCGATCACAAGACGATTGCGGACTTTCGCAAGGACAACGGCCTGGCGCTGCGCAAGCTATGTGCGCGCTTTGTCGAACTCTGCCGAGAGATGGGTCTGCTGGCGAAGGCGAGTGTCGCCATCGATGGCAGCAAGTTCAAGGCTGTGAATAACCGAGACAGGAACTTCACGCGCGCGAAGGTGGAGCGGCGGCGTGCTCAGTTGGAGGAGAGCGTCGCGCGCTATCTGAGCCAACTTGACACGGCCGACCGACAGGAGCCGAGCGAGGTTCTGGCGGCGAAGGTGACGAGGCTTACCGAGAAGTTGACGAAGCTGAAGGGGGAGATGGGCAAGCTTGCTGCCTACGAGAAGCAGATGCTGGCTTCGCCGGATCAGCAAATCTCCCTGACCGATCCGGATAGCCGTTCGATGGCAACCCGTGGCCGCGGATCCGGCGTTGTCGGTTACAATGTCCAAGTCGCCGTCGATACCGACCGTCACCTGATCATCGCGCATGAGGTGACGAACAGCGGCTCAGATCGGGCACAACTTGCCAATATGGCCAGGCAGGCGAAGGCTGTTCTGAAGACTGGGACGCTCGAGGCCGTTGCCGATCGCGGCTACTTCAGAAGCCCGGAGATCCTCGCCTGCCACGAGGCCGGCATCACAGTAACTCTGCCCAAGCCGATGACTTCGAGCGCCAAGTCGGATGGCCGCTTCGGCAAGCAGGACTTTGTCTATGTGCCAGAGAAGGACGCCTATCGCTGTCCAGCCGGGGAGCAACTGTCATATCGTTTTACGAGTGAGGAAGACGGCAAGCGGCTACTGGACCACAGCCTGCCGAGGTTGTTCACTTAAATCGCAGTGTACGACGGGGCCAGAGCGGCGGATTCCAAGATGGGAGAATGAGCATCTGCTCGAAGCCGTGCAGCAGCGCCTTGATGCCAACCCACAAGCCATGCGCCAGCGTCGAGAGACGGTCGAGCATCCGTTCGGGACGATGAAGGCGCGCATGGGCGACACACTTCCTCACCAAAACGCTTCCAAAGGTAGCCGCTGAAATGGCGCTCTCGATCCTGGCCTATAACCTGACACGGGTGATGAATATCGTCGGGCTCAAGCCACTGATCGCCGCGATCGCGGCCTGAGACACGCTCGGCTCCTATCTTCCTACGCCCTCCAAGCCCGTTTTTACACGGCCAAGACCCGATCCGGACATCCGGAGGCGCCTTTTGCACTGCAATGTGCTAGCGGCTTATGTGACTATGACTGTTCACTCCGGAACTGAACGCCGGGGAACCGCATATTATGTTCGTGAAGCTCAAACCCAACGGTTAGGACCCGTAAGCAAGACGAGGTTGGTGTCATGAAACGACGACGCAGGGTTGCTCAGATTATCCCCCTTGAAGAACGTCTCACCCAGGAAGCGAGCGAGCTACGCCGACGAGCTAGAAACCTTCCCCCGTGTCGAGAGCGGGAAGCTTTGCTGAGAAAGGCGCGGCACGACGAGACCACCGCTCATTTGACCGAGTGGCTCATGTCCCCCGGTCCACGGGCTCCCCTCTAGACCATGGGGCAACGATGCACGCGGACCAACACCAATTCGACAGCGTCGAGATTGCCTTCGTCTGTGCTGCGGCAGTGTCGTTTGTGGCCCTGATCGCTAGCGTGGCCTGGCTTCTGCTGGGATGAAATACGAGGTCACTACAATGACCCGGAAGGCGCCTTTGATTATTCTCAACGTATCGAACCCCGCAGCGTTTTCGGGGAAAGGCAGCATCATCGTGCTCGAATACACTGATGAAGATGCCGCCATGAGGGCCGCCCGGAAGATCGCACGAGAGACGGGGCGCGCCGTCACTGTCCGCAGTGAGGATATGCGCGTGATCGGTTCGATATCGCCGCCGATGACCCATTGAAGCAAGGCATGTCTCCGGGAGTTCTCCATGGGTGAACGGAGTTCCGGTCAAACCCTTGCTGGCCAGACGAATTCTACAGGAACGCATCCATGGCGGCCCCTGTTATCGCGGTATCACCGACAACTACACCGGGCGCCGGTGGCAGAGACCCGTTTGCGCTCCCGCCTTTCACGGACTGGGAGCGTGTCATGTGCGAAAAATGTGTCGAACTGGACGGCAAGATTGCGCATTTAAAAGCGCTGTCCACGAATGTAACCGATGAGCTGACCTTAGCGGGGATGGCCCTTCTGACCAAACATTACGAAGATCAGAAGCGCGAATTGCATCCCGAACAGAAGTAAGGCCGCCTCAGTTGGCGGAAAATGGGAAGAATGGGCCGACATCCCAACTTCGGGACTTCGAGCAATCGGTTGCTAGAAACGAACCCGCGAGAGTTTCGTTGTAAGGACATCACCGGCACGAAGTCCTTGGGCGCTGGTGGCTGAGAGACGCGATGCGCTCCCGCCTCGAACGGACGGGAGAGCCAGCCATGATCCGCTATTTCTTCGACATCCGAGACGATGGACATCTCTACCCTGACGAAGAGGGCCTGGAGTTGAATGATCTGCGAGACGCCAAGATGGAGGCAGCACACACAATGGCCGACATCGCACGAGACGCGGGGCGTTCTGGCGACGACCATGACGTGACAATCGAAGTTCGAACAGGCAAGGGGCTGCTGTTTCAGGCCGCCTTCGTGTTCCACGGATTGAAGCAGTAAGGCTGCCTCAATCGCGGCCAGTTCGAAAAAGGCTGAACCTTTTCTCGTCCCGGCCGGACGGATCAATATCCGGGATTTTGTTAGTTCCCTCTCGGGCTGGAAGGCTACGCCGCCTGTAAGATTTTCAAACGGGCGGCGTCGCTTTGTCTAAGCCCCTCAGTTGTTGTCCGTTACTTTGCCCTTACCTTCGCGGGTCTTGCGTTTGACCGGGAGTTCGGACCGGATGTTCCACTTCTTTGTTTTCAATTGTGGGCCTATCGCTGCCAGCAGGTTCGGCGTATGCTTTGTACATCACCGCTCCGCCCGTGGCTTCTATCGGTGATGAGAACGCCGATTGCGCTTTCGCCCCACGCAGGGAGTAGCGCACGGTCAAATGATCAGTTTGCCTCAAATCTCGGTATTTTTTTCCTGCCAGAGCTGTGGCGCCACATATAACGCCTCACAAGATCACGACAATCGAAGCGGTCAGTTTCACTGCGTTCATTGCGCTAGATTGGTGCACCAATGGTCGAGCCCTTATAGCTATTCGGGTTGGCAATTATTCCGTGTGCCCGCCGGGTCGTCATAATGGCTCACTGTATCCGCTGCGATGACCCGCGTTGGGTCTGTGAGAAACATGAGGACCAGTCCAGCCGGACGCAATGAGGGGTGCATTGGATGAGGATCGAATAGTCGCTTTTCGGCCGTGATTGGGAGGAGATGCCAAAGCGTCTGCTGAGCCGCTTGAAGCTTACGCGGCTCTCTGGAAGAGAGCGACGAGAGGCTCGCCAACCGAGGCGACCCTAAACTGGAACCGGCCCACAGCCGAGCGGGCGTCAGATGATGGCCGTTCCGCTGGGTGCCACATTTGGCTTCGTTAGGAACGACCTCTCAGGCAAGACGCTGGGAGCAAATAGCGTGGCATCGCGGTCCCGGCCAAAGCTAGAGCATCGAGAGCACGACGATCCCGTCTTCAAGTTGCCCCGAGGCAAGGCGCGCCCGCGCCATCTGCTCCAGTTCCGTCCGGTACTTATGAAGATAACTAAGGGCTTGCTTGTCCGTCTGAAATGTCGTTGTGAGCCGGCACATCTGTCGAGCTGCGCCGAGCGCAAGAGAGAACGTTATTGTTCCGTCGCCGAGTGACTTGGCTCTACGCACGATCTGCATGCTCCGGCTTGGTGAGGCTTGGTCCTCGGCACAATCATCGACCACTGCCGAACTTGACTATCGCGGCAACTTCCTGGTGCGCTTCTTTGGCGGAAGCGCCGGCAACTGAGCCAGACGCGTTGCAGCGGCGGCGTCCCTGGTCTCGCGGAGCTCTCGAAGTCGCGCCATGTTCTTGCGAACCTCGATGGCCTGCCTTCCGACATCCACCATCGCGCGCGCTCCTTCTTCAGCGGCCAATCGCTTTCGGTTGGCACGCGCGATGCTTTCCGGTGATAATTCTGCCGGCTTCCTGACGCTCATGTTCACCACCGCTCTACAGGCAAAACCCGCTCAATCCGGAGATCGAGCGGGCAGCATGGTCGTTTCAGTACATCCGTGAAACGACACGACGAAGCTCACGCCAGCGAGAGGCTCTCGGCGCTGACCTTGCCCCGCATCTTGTCGGTCTTGACCTCGTAGTGGACCTTTTGGCCCTCGGCGAGACCCGAAAGACCGGCTCGTTCGACCGCGCTGATGTGAACGAACACATCGCTGCTGCCGTCTTCCGGCTGGATAAACCCGAAGCCCTTTTGGCTATTGAACCACTTAACAGTACCTGTCGTCATCTTGATCTCCAAAGCGCACGAGCGCGTACCGCGTGACAGTCACGCGATAATTTCAACTTCGTCGATGTCTTTGGAAAAGGAGCCCGCGGGCACGTTCAACAAGGCACAGCGGCTAATCGAATAGTGTCCATATACACACTAAGTGCAGGACTTACAAGGGAGAGGGCTGATTGGTTTCAGTTCGGGGCCTCGGCTGCTGATCGAGAGCTTCGAACGGGCCCGCCAAGGGAAGCCTAATCGATTGACACGGCCGTGCGGTAGTGATCCGGTCATTCTACCAACCGTATCGGCACGGCGAGCAGACCGGCTTGTTCGAAGCTGGCGTAGAATTACGCCGTTACTCTCATCCTCACAATCGTGAACGTCCCCTGCGCGAAGGCTGCGTGCAGGACTGTTCCAGTTCGCAGCCACCGAGGAGTTTTGATGCAGGTCCTTGTTCGCGACAACAATATCGACCAGGCACTTCGAGTCCTGAAGAAAAAGATGCAGCGCGAAGGCGTCTTCCGGGAGATGAAGCAACGCCGCGCCTATGAGAAGCCTTCGGAAAGAAAGACGCGAGAAAGATCGGAGGCCATTCGTCGGGCCCGCAAGCTCGCTCGGAAGCAGGCGATCCGCGAAGGATTGCTGCCGGCGCCTCCGAAGAAAAAGCTTCCAGAGCGCAAGCCGCCTTTGCCGCAGGTCACCGTCACCTAGCAAGGATATCGGCCGGGTTGACTCCGCTGAGGTAAAACGACCGGTCAGAATGGCACGTGAGACTTATCGAAGCCGGATGACCTTCAATTCGTTCAGTTGGATTGTGGCAGCTGGATATGTCTGGGAATCGGATGGGTTAGGGCGCTTATTGAGGAAATGAAAACCTATTTCACCCCTCGCTTGCTAGAGGTCACCGTGACGCCTCAAGCGCCCACGCGCTGGAAATGGCACGTTTCCGAAGCAAACGTTGAGCTGGCCTACGGGTACGCGACCAGCCGAGAAATGGCACAAATCGAGGGGGATGACGCTCTATTCGCCATGCTCTCTGTGGGACCCGTCAAATGACTGCTAAGCGTCCAGGACTCCAACCAACGCGCCAGATCCATTGAAAAGGCATTGCGAGGGAGGAGAAGTCTGACCGTGTCAATACGAGGAACGAAATCCGCATACCATCTGTTGCCGCCGAAAGGAAACGCGGATGATCCGCTATTACTTCGACATCAGAGACGACAACGGAATTTATCCCGATGAGGAAGGGATGGAGTTTGCAACGCAGCGTGAAGCTGAAGTCGAGGCAGCAGAATCGCTGGCAGGCCTAGCGCGTGACCTCGCCACTCTGGACGATCGACCGGATCTCTCGGTTGAGGTGAGAACCGTTGTTGGACGCGTATTCCAAGCCGCCCTCATTTTCGACAGAAGCGAGACGAAGCAGTAACGGCGCTGCAGCTGGCGGCGTTGCGCTTTCGGTGCTCGGCTTGCTCACAATTGCCTAGCTTGAGATCCGCTGCTCCGCCATGAGCCATTGATGGACGATCTCCCATTTGTCCTCAGCGCCTGACCGAAAATCCAGTAATGTTGGCTCGCGTCTGGCTTTGATTTCGAGGAAAAATCGCCGCGCGTCGCGTGCGCGGGCCTCTCCATCAAGCGGCTGCGTCTTGATCCAGTGGTCCCATTCGCGAACGATCGCCTGCCTCGCTTCGCGATGATACGACGTCATCTAGCGGGCCTTATTGGCGGTGTATTGACGGGACGCTTGGATTCTCGCGCCAATCGCTCGGCTTTGAGACGCTCGCGGTTAGCTTGGAACGCTTGGTCGGCCTTGGCAAGCTCGCTTGGCGCGGCCATCACTTTTCGGAACATCTTGTTGGCCTCTCGCACCGCGGCGGTTGAATCCTGGCGGCCGAAGGCTCGATCTTTGATCATCCCTGGCACTCCATCATTCCTGAGTTATGAGACGGGACTCGGGAGACGCGACTTCGGCTTAGGCCTCGGTGCGTTCGCCCGTCACCGGCCGCGGCCTTACGAGTCATGACCTCGCGCCGCCTTCGTCGAACGTCCTGGTGTCATTCCGGTTCCTAGCGACAGTGCTTCCGTGCTGAAGTTGCTAGAACAAACTGTCCGTCGCCTTGTCGAGCCGTCTTAAGGAGCCGCCGCTTTCGTTGAGGTGACCGACCAGTTCACCGGAGAGCCGATAAATCCTGCTGCCCTTCAGGTCGTAAAGCTTCCGGCCCTTAAGGTCGAAAATAGCGGAATCGATCACCACGGCGACGTGCACGCCATCACTGTTGACTATGTCGCCGTTCAAGCGCGACCTCCCTTGTTTTGCACTACCTTAGTGGCGTGCGACTATCACGGCGTCCTGAAGTCGATGCTTCTCAGGATGATTCCGGCGGGCACACCTTCGAACTCGCCCGCCACGTATTTGACGGCGGCGCGGGCTTCAATGCGCGCTCGGAGTCGCATGAACTGTGCTTCGCGCTCGCTCGATGCTGCGCGTCCCGCGCCTTCCAGCTTATCCATTGCGGAGGTCGAGATCGCGCAGGGGATGACCTTCGCGCCGTCGCGCATCGAGAACTGGACGATCATGCGGTCATACTCGAAACTGGTGAAACAGGCTTGTTCAAGTGCCATGCGACTAATCCGTTGCCGTTGGCCGAAGCCAGCACAGCTTCAGCCCTGCCCATCGAGCCGGGCGAAATCCGCCAGAATCGCCGCGACGAGATCGCGATGCCTTGTGTCGTCAGGCGACAGGCTCGCAGCGTAGATATTCAGCACGTACCGTGCCTTGGCGGCGGCTTCCGGCCAAGAGGTCGCGGCGACCGACATTAGTCTGCTTTCCAGCACGCTTTGCCGTTCGCGCAGCTCCCGCGCACGGCCTTCGACATCCGTCATTGCGCGGCGGATTTCCGTCGCCTTCTGCGCCGCCATCCCGCGATGCTTGTCGAGATCGAGCGGTTCGTCACTCATCTGGCATGCTCGCGTCGATCCGTTGTGCATCCGCCAGATCGACCGGACCGATGGAAAACATCTCCATCCTGGCGCCGTGCGAGGCTGCCGGCACGATCATCAAGGTCGCAACGCGGCGATAAGACGCGAAGGAAAGGCCTTCGATCATCTCCTCATCGGTGATGACCTCGTAGCGTCCGGCAGGGAGAGGGTGATCGATGCCTCTGATCTGAAACGAATGCTTGAAGGTGACGACTTCCCGTCGCGAGCGAGTTTTCATGTACGCCCGCCTTTTGCCAATGCTCGGGCGCCGATGTCGGCTCGCCCATAAGCAACCATGCGCTCTTTCGGCCGCATTAGCTACCGCTTTCTCACCGTCCGATGTCGCGGCGCGGAACGCCTCAAGCGTTCGTTGTTCCGCCGGAGGACGCGTCATGACGTCCCATAACCGCCAATTCGTCGGCATCCATCGGTCACTGAGAGTTAAGTTTGCTCCCGCCAAAGACGAGGAGCGTCCATTTTCATAGCTTCGCCTAGGTCCACTTTATTGTGCCGCCGGTGGTCGCCCCACTGTTTCTCCTGCTTTTGATTACTGTGATAGCTCTATTGCCCGCGTCGGGCGTTGGCCGACCCCTCGCACCGAGCGAGAGGCGGATATAGGGCCTCACTGGAAACGTCTAATCTCGAAGGTGAACGTCGCCCGTAAGACCGGTCCATCTTCGTCACGAACGTTGATTGCAAGACGGCGGGCAGGAGCATCGATAGTGCAGCGTCGAACTTCATCCTTGGCCAAGTGTGCCAGCGCCAAGGTTGCTTCGTGATGCATAGCCTCCAGCGAAACGAGATCGATCCCCTGTTCGTCGGGGATCATCTCGTCACCTTCGCGCTGATCGAAAAAGTACCTACGCATGCAATTGCTCCCGAATAAGGCGGGAGCGCTGTAGCGTCTCTCTGTCACCGGAAAATGCCCAGGTCGGATCGGTGATGGTTGCCAAGCTAGCCGACTTCCAAGCATTCCTCAATCTTGGACGATGGGTCAGTTCGGATTGTGGTGAGGTTCGGGCTGGTATGTTGACCGGCCAGGGCGCATACTCGACGAATGAAAAACCGCATCGGCTGGACGACTTGCCCCTCCATTGGCGGCAAATACGCAGTGGCCGAACTGCTTGAGGGTGGTGTAGTCGGCAATGGACTCATCACCTTCGCCACCAAGGCGCAGGCCCAGGAATTCATTGATTCTGGCCAGGCCGATGAGCTGGGGTTGCGTGGTTCCGTCCCGAAAAGCAGCGAATGACCACGCGCGACGAATGGACCGTAGACCTTGAGTGTCCACGTTGTGGGAGGCTCGACGTGGCACGTCTCTCACAGGCGGATGGCTACGCCTATGTGAGGGGGGACATTGCTACACGCGCCGATCATGTGCCGGCCGGGTTTGCCTGCATTGATCCGGAGACCAGCAGCTTTCAGTGCTCGAAATGTCAGGTGCTAATACCGTGATGTTGCTGCCGCGAATGAGCGACAAGCGGGCCATCGCTATTCTTCGCGAATTGCACACTGCGGAGGAGTGTTTCGTCGGGATGGTCGTCGCGCTGACCGGCGGTGACGGGGCATGCCACATCGTGTTTCGCAAAGCGGGCCAATCGTCGAGGACTTTATCCGATAAGCAGTGGCAGTAGCCAACGGTCGCAATCCCTCTCCAGCAGCGTTCACGACACGAGTGACAACCTGCGTGCGCAGCCCGCCGCAGAGCAGAACGCCCTTTACACCATCAAGCTAGCCATATAGCGTCCGTGTACAGGTTAGCAAAATGCTCACCTCGAAGCTGCCCATGAAGTAGCGACTTCCGAAGTCGCCACCAGTCGTCGTAGCAGCAGCTCACGTGCCATCGGAAGGCGCAATCATAACATTGTGTTTATCACAGCGCGCCAGCGTCGCAGGTGCGTCTCTGCGCGCGCTCAAGAAAGGCGACCTTCATGAAACTTCCTGCAATCTTGCGAGGCGAGGCACGGACCCGCTTCCTTCAGGGGATTGCCTTCGGCGCGGTGGCGACCATGGCGATTGGATTTATCTGGGGCGGTTGGGTCACAGGGGAAAGCGCTAGAATCATGCGCACCACGGCGGAGACCAGCGGCCGGATGTCCGTTCTGGTACCGCTTTGCGTCGCTCAGTTCACAGCCGCGGACGGCGCTCTCGCCAAATTCAAGGCGGCAAGCGCTTACTCCAAAGAGAACGTCGTCAGCGAATTCGTGAAGAATGTGGCATCCACCAGCATGGATTACTCGTTCGCAAAGGCTTGTGCCACCGGGATCGAAACGGAGCTCGCAAACGCAGCGAGAAAGAGTTGACGAGCGTACAAGCAAGCCGGGTCAAGGATTGTGCGCCCCCAGATTGCCATTCGTGCTTCATGAGGTCCGGATGACGCCGGCTCGATTCTGTACGCCAACGAAGCGGGCCACCCGCGACGGCAGCCGATGAAGCCGAAACGTGACGAATCGCAGGTGCGTCAATCTGAGCTCAATTGGTCGGATCGAGACTGCGCGTCAGGAAATGCATAGCTAGTCGGTAGAAAATGGACGACGGTCCTGAAGAGCGGTCACGATGTCGCGCCAGACGCACTTTCACGTTCAATCCTTTGACCCTGGGAAAGGCGATCAGCTAAAGGCCGATGCGCCAATTGCGTGCCGGAGCGAGGAAAGTGCACGTCGAACTGCCGAAAGGCTTGCCATGAGCAAGGCGGGCGTCGTTGCCTTCTCGACAAGCTCGGATACCGAGACGGACGACTACGACGATCAGCCGACTGTGTTCTTTCGAGCAGGTAGGGTGCCGGCTGAATTCGACTCGATGCCTTGATGTCTATTTTGCGTCACTGCTTCTTCAGCAATGAAGACTGGCGTGCGTTATGCTTGAATCGAGAAAGATCAAGACAATTGCGGCGGCGGCCGAACCGAAAGATCGGACCATGGCAGCAAACTCTCGATTTCAGCGAGATGGTGGCGCAACGATCAGTGCAGGAGCCTGCGACGGGACAAGTGACATTTTATGCCCGTTGGCTCTTCTCGGAAAGTGTCGGATGGGAGTGGCCTTCCTGGAAGTAGATTTTGATTTCGTAACCATGCGCCAATCGACCATATGCGCAAAAAAGGGAAATTCGATGCGAAGTATTATTGCAGTGTTGGCTTTGTTTGCGTGTGTGCAAAGCGCCATCGCTAGGGAGCCGGACTGTCGCGCCATCGGAGGCACGACCGCACGCCTGGCCTGCTACGACGCGGCCTATCCTCCGAAATTGGAAAAACCAGCAATCGTTGAAAGCGACGCAGGGCGGCCTCCATACAAAGACCCGTTTGCAGCAGAAGAAGCTCGGACAGCTGCCAAGATAAAGAACATCTGCCGCGGCTGCTGAAATGTCTCGGAACAACGCTACTCGTTCGCCGTATCATGGAGCGTGCGACGGCTGGATCACGATGACGCGGCTCTTGTGGCTAGCTGCGAGCCCGCCTCGAGCATCCGGCGCTGACTGGGAGATGTTGCTTTGATCGAGCCGCCGCCTGGAGGAGTGTGTCGGCCCACGACAAGCCGGATACCATCTCAAGAATCCCGGGTACGACCCGCGATGTGCCGAGGCAGTTGGTGTACACGCAGGGGAGGACTCATCAGCGGGAGCGTCGCTATGAATTGGAGTTCACCGGGTGCAGGCGTTGCGTCCAAACGCCGGGTTTCGGTTCGCCAAAACCTTTCCCACCGAGGCGACATGGATTAGTTTGCTACTCATCACCGGTCAAGGCTTGTCCCGTGGACCGCGCTCGGCGCGCTATCGACCTCAGCGTGGGCTTCGGGCACAAACTGAACTGGGCTTGGCGGAAGCCCGAAATCGGGTGTTCCAACTTGAACTCGCTATGTCCGGGCTGGGCGGCACGTAATCGCACTGCAAGCTTGGAGGTGTGGCGGATCGCCGCCCCGCTTTGGGAGGGCTTAGGCCGGATCCACAGCGCTGCAATGCGGCGCCCGCGACCACGCATCCTTTCCGATCCAACTCGACTCCGAATCTGGCGAGTACCTTACGCCATCGCCGCACGGTCCTGTGGCATCTATCGGTGACTGAGAGACCGATCGCGCTCCCGCCCCAGTTCGAAGCCGCATCGGTTTCTCTCGAAGGTTCAACCTTTCCCAATCTTCTTGGCGGTGACCTATTCAGAAGAGACTCAGCACGTCTCTCGATGCCAGCGAATGAAGATAGCGAATCAGCGAGCGCCGATTGGAATGACTTTGCAAACGGTGTGGAAACGTGCCTGACGTGCAGTCAGGCCTGGTGCCGACCGATGGCAGCTCCTTGAACTAAAGACGTGTACCCATAACGGCGGACGTTAGCTTCTGACCGCCAACCGAAATCGACGATCAGTCAGAACATCGCCACTCGTGACCCATAGGCGACCGTCGCAATTTTTGAGCGTCACTTTCCTGGCCGAGGTCGCTCTTTTCATTTTGATGGGACAACTGAAAAAGATCTCAGCGGCCTTTTCCCCCACGCTCGTCAACGGGAAGGATTTGGTGAGGCTCCTCCAATGCCCGAAGCCGTTCGATTTGCGCTCTGAGACTTTCCGGTTGTTCCAGCTCAAGCTTCAACGACGCGCGCAGTTGCTGGCCAACGACTTTAAGAATGGCTCGGCTGTGCTTGTGGTCTATGTCAATGCGGTGGGGCATAGCGAAGTCTCCTTTCGGCACAGAGAAAAGCGCCTGCCCCTCCCGCTGGCTTTTCGCCGGCGAGCACGGCTGCTCAATCAATGGATCCGGAGACCGGAACTTTTTGCTATCTGCGCGAGCGCTTGTATTTGCGAACAGCGGGTCTAGTTGTAGGACCCTTTGGCTATCCGCGACATGCGCCGTGTAGTTGACGGCGAGCGACGATCTCACGAATCCAAGTCGTGCCTAGGCATTCCGTTCCTGATCTCGTTACCGCCTACGGCGGAGATAGTTCCGGCTTGCTGCCCACCAACCCTGGTTACGGACCCGTTGTTCGGTTTGGTGGTCGGGAGTGTCATTCGGCCTGCAAAATTTGCAAGCCGACTGACACCTCGGTAGCCCTTCCGGACAAATGTGCGTCTGGCTCAGGTCCGGTCTCGAGCGATTCCGGTCACAGGAGGGCGCGTTGCTCGGGGTATTGGACCGCTCAGCGGAGCTGACGAATTTCGTCCCGATTGCTTACTCGCCCGAGCCGGACGGACCGGGAGCTCCAGCCGCGGGCGCATATCGCGCTGTAGAATAAGATATAAATGGCGCACCCGACACGATTCGAACGTGTGACCTTTGCCTTCGGAGGGCAAACGCCAACAACCCCGCTGTCCAGCACCCGACGGAAATCGAAAAGGTGGGCCAGTACTTGATGAGCCACGCCGGCGCATCGCTTCGCGGCAGGCCGAACTATGCACGTTGAACTCAGCGAAGGCTGGGCCACGAGAGCTCGCGCAGGCCATGGCGAAGGAATACGCCGAGGACGGAATTCGCTTTCTAGATGCAGCCAGCCGGGAAGAAAGCCTGATCAGCATCGAAGCAATCGTGAACGCGTTCGCGTTCCTCTATGGCCAGCCAACTCGGGGTTGGTCATTTGAGATTGACGTCCGAACGTCGCGCGAAAAGTGGTGAACGGGGCATGCCAGCGCTTAATTCCCTCGTCGGGAATATCGAAATTCGCCGCGGCGCGTTTGGCTTGGCGATACCAGCAAAAATACCAGCAAAGCGGATGGCTGGCAGTGGGCTTGTGCTTGTATTTTCAATACGTCGCGACAATTGTTCGGAAATCCGGAATCGAACCAGTGGCTTAAGTTATTGTTATTATTATGATTTTTTCCATGGTGCCCCTGGCCGACAATCGCCTAGTAGCATAACGAATTGAATTTGCGATAGTTTTAGTCGCCGATTGCTGCGGATACCAACGGGAATACCAACAAGATGACGGACGGCATTAGCTAGCAAAAATAAATCAGCAAGCGCTCGGCAGCAGGCACGCTCCATGCGGTTCTTATCTCCACACCGCCCGACCGGAATCGAACCCGGCTCAGACTCGAAATCTTTGGAGGAGGCGGGCGAGCGCTTATTCAGCAGCTTTCAGGTCTTCATCGAAGTGGAATGATTGAAAATCGTGAGCTTGACTCCCACTCTCTCCGCCATTTGCACGATTTTGTACGGTCTCGTGATTGTTGCAACAAGGTTTTCCGCTCTCCTTCTTGCCCGAGGCGGCTTTCCTGGAACGATTGAAGCCTTAGGAGCGGCGCCGCGGCCTGCCTCGACCGGTCGCCCGTGAAGGCGAGCGCCACGCTTCGAGGAGCATCTTGAGAAATTGGCTGGCATGAGGGGATAGCGTCGACCCGCGCCTGCGCACGATTCCGATCGTCCGCGACACCTCCGGCTCTATCAACCGAATGGTGTGAATGATCGGATGGTCGGCGGCCGGCGTCGCGAGCCTCGGCAGTACGGCGATGCCCAGTCCCGCTTCGACGAGACCGAGCGAACCGGAGAGGTGAGCAACTTCATAGGACCAGTTCAGCTGCAGGCCGTGTCGCGCCAGCGCATTGTCGATTAACGCGCGGTTGCCACTGTTGCGACCGACGGTAATAACCCGGTGCGGCACGATCTCCGACCAGCTTACCTGCTTGCGCGATGCCAACGGATGGTCGTGGCGGCAGGCCAGGACGAAAGGATCTTCAACCAGTTTCTCGAATTCGATTTCGGCATGCGAAGCACCGATGAAATTGATGCCGAAGTCGGCTTCTCCGCGCGCGACCGCTTCCAATCCCTCATTGGCCCCGATGTCCAGAATCCGGATGCGAATGCGCGGATACGCCTCGGCAAAACGGCCGATCGCACGCGGCAGGAAATAAAACACCGCTGTCGGCACTGCAGCCACCGAGACCAGGCCTGAACTTCGCGCGCCGATATCATGGATGGCGAGCACCGAGGTCTCGAACTCGTCGATGAGACGGCGCACCTTCGGCAGGAAGTCGCGGCCGGTCATGGTGAGATTGACGTGACGCGTCGAGCGTTCGAGCAACGGTGCACCGAGGCTTTCTTCCAGCTTTTGAATGCGTCGGCTGAGCGCCGGCTGCGACAGGTTTAGCGCCCTCGCGGTGCGGACAAAGCTTCCGGTCTCCGCGACGGTAATGAACGCCTTGAGGTCGAGCAATTCTGCGTTCATGACTGGCTCCCATTATACCGAATGACGCATTAATATTTCAGATATTTGCATTTTACAGAAGAGTTGCAAGAGCCCATGCTCTGTTCGCACGAAGATGTCGCCGAACGGAACAGCTCCATGAACGATCAGATTGCCATTCCCTGTGTGGTCATGCGCGGCGGGACCTCGCGCGGGCCGTTTTTCCTCGCCAGCGATCTCCCGGCCGATCCCAGGGCACGCGATGCGGTCCTGTTGTCGGTGATGGGGGGCGGGCACGATCTCGGCATCGATGGAATCGGCGGCGGCAATGCCGTCATCAACAAGGTCGCGATCATCGGACCGGCATCGGTGCCCGGCGCCGACGTCGACTACCTGTTCGCCCAGGTGCGGGTGCGTGAAGGGATCGTCGATACCTCGCCGAACTGCGGGAATATGCTGGCAGCGGTGGGACCGTTCGCAATCGAAGCTGGTCTGGTCGCCGCTGCCGCAGATCGCACCCAGGTGCGCATCCACAATGTCAACACCGGCAAGCTGATCGATGCGACGGTTGCCACCCCGGACGGGCGGGTGACCTATGAAGGCGAGGCGCGGATCGACGGCGTGCCGGGAACGGCCGCGCCCATCGAACTGTCGTTCCCCAACGCGGCCGGCGCACGCACCGGGAGCCTCCTGCCGACAGGACGGCCGGCCGACCGCATCGAAGGGATCGATGTGACCTGCATCGACGCAGCCATGCCAGTCATGCTGGTCCGCGCGGCGGATCTGGGATGGACCGGCCGTGAGGCACCTTCGGAGTTCGCCGACAGCCGCTTCCGGGACCGGCTCGAAAACCTGCGCATCGAGGCCGGACGCCGGATGGGCTTTCCGAATTCCGCGGCGATGGTGATTCCGAAACCGGTTCTGATTGCATCCGCGATCGAGGCGACGTTGAACACGCGGTACTTCATGCCGCACGACTGCCATAGCGCTCTGGCGGTGACCGGCGCGGTCGCGATCGCGACGGCCTGTGTGACACCCGGCACGATCGCGGCAGAGATGGTCGGACCACTGGCGCCGCCGGTGCCGATCACGCTCGCCCATCCCTCCGGCCAGCTCGTGGTTCGGCTCGAGCCCGGCCCGGTTGCCCGGGTGCAGCGGACCGCCCGCCGAATTTTCCAAGGTCACGTCTTCGCCCGGCGAGCGCACGTGCCTCATTCAATCCTGGCGGCCTGAACTCGGTCCGCCTTCATCCATCAAGAAAAATCAGAGCTATGGGAGGAACGAGAATGCACACGCAAGCGCTGGCTGGGTCTGCACGGATCGAGGCGCGAAAGCCATTCTACCGGATTCTCTACGTCCAGGTGCTGATTGGTCTCGTGCTGGGTGTCCTGACCGGCCATCTCTGGCCTGAATTTGGTGCCGCGTTGAAGCCCTTGGGAGACGGCTTCGTCAAGCTCGTCAAGATGATGATCGCGCCGATCGTATTCTGCACCATCGTGACCGGCATCAACAGCATCAGCGATTCCCGCGAGGTCGGCCGCACGCTGGTGAAATCGATGGCGCTGTTCTACTTGCTGACCGTGCTTGCATTGCTGGCTGGACTGATCACCGTTTCGCTGATCCAGCCTGGCGTGGGCATGCATGTGTCCGTCAGTACGCTCGATCCGTCGGTGGCTGCGAAATTCACCAAGCAGGCAGCTGCGACCGGATTTGCCGACTTCATGCTGCACATCATCCCGCATTCCTTCTTTGGCGCGTTTGCCGATGGCGAAGTGCTGCCGGTCCTGCTGGTCTCCATCCTCATCGCCTTTGGGCTGAGCCGGGCCGGCGACGACGGTGTGGTGGTGACCAAGGCCGTCACCTCGTTCTCTCATGTGCTGTTTGTGGCCTTCGGTTTCGTCATGAAGCTTGCCCCGCTCGGCGCCTTTGGCGCCATGGCGTTCACGGTGGGCCGCTATGGCATCCGTTCGATTGGCTCACTCGGACTGCTGATCCTGACATTCTATATCGCCTGCTCCGTCTTCGTGGTCCTCGTGCTTGGCACGCTGGCGCGGCTGAACGGCTTCAGCCTGTGGAAGACCATCCGCTATTTCAAGGAAGAACTGCTGATCGTGCTCGGCACGTCATCGTCGGAGCCGGCGCTGCCTGGCGCGTTGCGCAAGCTGGAGCAGCTCGGGTGCCGCAAAGGCGTGTCAGGGCTCGTGCTGCCGATGAGCTACTCTTTCAATCTGGACGGCAGCGCCATTTATCTCACCCTGGCGTCCATCTTCATCGCCCAGGCCTGCGACATTCACCTTTCATGGGGGCAGATTGCGGCGATGCTCGGACTGATGCTGCTGACGTCCAAAGGGGCGGCCGGCGTCACCGGTAGCGGCTTCGTGGCGCTTGTCGCGACCCTCTCCGTCATGCCGGACCTGCCCGTGACCGGCGTGGCGCTGCTCGTCGGCATCGACCGTTTCATGTCAGAGGCGCGGGCACTGACCAGCATGATCAGCAACTGTGTCGCGGCCATCACCGTTTCGCTGTGGGAGAACGCCTGTGACCGTGAGGTGTTGGCCCGTGAACTGGGACAGAGTAACGCTCCCGAACCAGCAGCCGGATCGAAGATTGCCGCGGCAGCAGTGGTGCAGG
Organism: Bradyrhizobium erythrophlei; assembly: GCF_042430365.1. Taxonomy (GTDB): domain Bacteria; phylum Pseudomonadota; class Alphaproteobacteria; order Rhizobiales; family Xanthobacteraceae; genus Bradyrhizobium; species Bradyrhizobium erythrophlei. The sequence continues at coordinate 152,833 of NZ_JBHMET010000224.1, read as the reverse complement.
AGGACAAGAGCTGGATGCCGACAACGCAATCGGCTGCTTGAGGGAGGGATACTTTGGCTGGCGTTGGTCTTCGCGCGGCGAATACCGCAAGCTTGGCCGGCTCAATCGAAACCGGCGAGGATCTAGATAGGTCCGCTATCTCGGGCGGGATGCGGTGCTCCCCTCGCCCTGTCCAGACCAGGCCTGAACTGGGAAAGGCTTTCCCGTGATGCACGAGCTGATTCTGTTCGCAGTCAGAGCTGTGGTCGATTGCCACGTCTGGATGGCGCAGAGGACTGGGCGGCACGCGCGCAAGGACGCGCCATTGCTGCAGCCAGGACCGTAGGTTGCGCGTGCTCGAATGAAAAATAGCTAGTACGTCAATGGGGATTGACCGACAATCTCTCCGCCATTTACACGATCTTGTGCGCCAAACTACGGCCCTCTGCGATCGTACGCGTATTCGTGCAGCTTTGTACTCGTGAGCTAGCGGCCAGGTTCTCTCTGCGAACTGGGCCCGCCGCGAGAGAGTGTTGGGCTGCCATCGACACTAACGTACGGACCAGCGCCATCAACAGTTCGTTGAGACCAGTGGCGGCAAACCCCGAGCTTTGCGATTCAGGTCTGCACTGGCTTCCCGGCGGCAGCGGCTTCCCAGCCCGGCTCGACCGGGACCATGTACCAGGTCGTCAAGACCACCTTTGAAAACAGTCAACGACCGTTCTCTCTGACGTATTCATCATCAAAGCGTCCACCCACCATGATGCTCTGCCGTTGAGGACAGGACGGCCGTCCAGATGGCTGCCCTCGCACTTGCGGAAGGCGCGATAGAAGGACGTGGTGTCCTGATAGCCGAGGCGTACGTCGGCAAGGAGGTCACGGAAGGTCGAGCCCACATCGGTGATTCGTCGCTACAACGAAATCACTAACAAGATCATCGCCGAGCTGGAGGCAGGCCGCGTGCCCTGGGTCCAACCCTGGGGGACGGCCGCGGCCAAGGCGCCGCTTGCCATACCCAGAAACGCCGCCACCGGCGCCTAGCTCAAATTCGTTCTTCCCAGAGAGGTATACCAGCTCGCGTTGTCCCAATACGCCTTCATCGAGATGATCTCGCCGTCCTCATTGCCGTGTACGATAAAAACATGAGGTAACGAGTAGGACAAACCCTGGTTCTCGATCCCGAAAGCATCCTTCGCCTGGGTCCCGCCGATGGTCACCTCGGCCGTGACGATCCTTCCGTGATCAGCGACATATATCGCAGTGACGTCATTGGTCAGATTCGGAAAGGCATCGATCAATGCACTCCAAATCGCGCGCCCTGCTTCGGGGGCCGGTCCGGCCACGCCCGCGGGAATGTAGTCGATCGTCCCGTTGGCTGCGAAGAGCTCGACCATCGCATCGACGTCGTGCCGGCGATAGCGGTCGAAGAATGCTTGCGTGGTTTCCAGCGTATTCATGGATCCTCCTGCTGAAGCGGCTTGGCGATGGGTTGGCCACATTCAATCCGGCACCGCGAGCACGATCTTGCCGATATGGTCGCCAGCCTCCATCATGCGGTGAGCGTCCGCGGCGCGTGAGAGCGGAAAAACCTCATGCACGATGGGCAGGCAGCGCCCCGCTGACAGGATCGGCCAGACATGGGCGCGCAGTTCGTCGGCGATCTTGGCTTTCTCAGCGGCAGTGCGTGACCGCATCGTGGAACCGGTGACGATCGCGCGCTTCAAGGCCAGTGCCTGGAGATCGAGCTGCTCGGCTATGGTTCCGCCGAGGAAGCCGATCACCACCAGGCGCCCGTCGCGCGCGAGCGCAGCGATGTTGCGATCGAAATAGGAGCCGCCCATGATGTCGAGGATGACATCGACGCCGCGGCCCTCGGTGCGCTTCAGCACTTCCTCGGCGAAGTCCCTCTCACGATAGTTGATCGCCTCTCCACCCAGTTCGCGGATCGCGGTGCATTTCTGGTCGCTACCCGCTGTCGCGAATGCGCGGATGCCAAACTCTCGGCATAGCGTCAGCGCGGTCGTGCCGATCCCGCTGGTGCCGCCATGGATCAGCACATCGTCGCCTTTGGTCGCGCGCCCGATCCCGAACAGATTGGGTGAAGAAAGTCTCGGGAACAGCGGCCGCCTGGATCGAATCGACGCCCGTCGGACGCGGCAGCGTTTGTCCGGCCGGAAGCAGGCAGTATTCGGCATAGCCGCCCCCATTGGCGAGCCCGCAGACGGCGTCGCCGACCGCGAAGCCAGCGACGCCATGGCCAATGACGACCACTTCACCGGCGACTTCCAGACCAGGTGTCGGATTTGCACCGGGCGGCATCGGGTATTGCCCCATGCGTTGGATCACGTCCGGTCGGTTGACCCCTGCCGCCGCGACGCGGACCAGCAACTCACCCGTGCCCGGCCGAGGCACGGATACGCTGCGCGGCTCGAGGACCTCCGGGCCACCGGGCTTCGTGATGACGATTTCGGTCATCCGTTCGGGCAACAATGGCTGGCTCATGTTTTCCGTGCCTCCCGATCAGACCTGCACGTTCCATACTTCGGCCTGTTCCCGTCGCACCATGTCCTCGGCGCTGGCGGGCCGCACGGTGCGGTAAGGCGGTTTGTCGACTTCGATCACCTCGACGATGGCCTCGATCATCTCGGCAGGGTCGTGCTGGCGATCAAGCGCGCGCACCGGCCAGTGGGCGACGACGCGTTCGCCCTGGTTCCACCACTGGTCCATGCTCTCCATGCCGGTGTCGTTGAAGCCGGTGCGGAAAGCGCCGGGGTTCACCGTTACAACCTCGACGCCATAGGGCTTCAGCTCCTCGTGCATGGCTGAGCAGATGCCCTCTACCGCATGCTTGGATGCGGCATAGGCGCCGTCGAACGGCACATTCACCAGGCCCGCCACCGACGAGGTCCAGACGATCCGGCCGGAGCCGCGTTTCACCATGGCCCGCGCGAAGCCCTGCGCCATTTCGAGCGCAGCGAACACGTTGGTCTCGAAGACCGATCGGAAGACGGACATCGGGATCTCGACCAGCGGTCCCGATTCCATGATGCCCGCATTGTTGAACAGGACGTCTATTTCCATGCCGAGTGCATTGGCGCGGTCGATCTCATTCAGCACGTCAAGCTTGATGACCCGCATCTCGACGCCATCAGCCCTGGCCGCATTGCGCAATTCCCAGACCTGCGGCCAGATCTGGCAGCCCGCGATCACATTGTGGCCGCGCGCCGCGAGGCCTAGCGCGACACCGCGGCCGAAGCCGGTTGCGGCGCCCGTTATGAGGATGGTCTTGCCCATTTCGTCACTCCTGCACAACAAAACGCCGCGCCCTGCGTCAGCCCTCGATCTCGCCGGCCTGGATCGCGACTTTGACGGCCTGTGCCGTCGTCGCCACCGCCAGGCGAAGCCGTATGCGGCGCAGATGGTTCTCCACAGTCCGCTCGGACAGGCCGAGCGTCGCCGCTATGTCGGCTTGACGACGGCCGGCGGCGATCCAGCGCAACACTTCCTTCTCACGTGCAGAGAGGTTCACCGTTCCCTTCTGCTCGCGTGCTTCGATCAGGCGGCGGGCCGAACGGAACGCTGCCGCGCCGACGATCGTCAGCATGAGACGGGTTCGCACCGCTCCATCGATGTGCGTCCCGCCGAAACTCATCGCGCCTTCGAGACCAGCGCGGCCAAAGATGGGAACCTGCAAACCATGGATCCCGGCGCCTCTGGGGCCCTTGACCACGCGATACTTCTCGCCGCGCGCCGAGACGGTCTTGGTCCAGAAGAACGGTTCGTCCGTCTCGAGCACATGACGCGTCACCGGGCAGCGGCGGACATAGGTTTGGGCATCGACGGTCTCGCCGTCACCGAACCAGTCGCCCTCCACCCAATAGATTTTCTCGACCAGTTCATCTCGCGCCGGGGAGGCGGAGAACAAGACGAAGCGGTCATAGCCGAGCGGTTGCGAGACGGCTCGCACGGCTTGCTGGATCGACAGGAGGTCGTCGCTGGTCTCAATGGCGACGACAGTGTCGACGATCGGATCCATACCTTCCGTCCATCAATCGGAGCGGCAAATCTCTGCGAGGCAGGATGCGGGACGGATGTTGGGAAACCCATGACACCCGTCCCGCTTCTGTCATTCAAGCGGAAGCGACTTCCTGAAGGAGAGCCTTGGCCGCAAGCTTGCCCAGCGCATTGCCCGCGAGCGGACTGTCGCCGGTCAGCATCTTCCGATCTTGGTGGGTCATGCCGGAGATATCGGTGTTGACGATCTCAAAGCCGAGCGCCTTCAGCTTCTCGCCGAAGGCCCAGGTCAGATGACCGGGCATGTAGCCCATATCGGGCGTCTTTGCGTCGATACTGTCTGGAAAGGCGCAGATCTTGTAGCCGTTGTAGATGTAGCTGTCCTTCGTTTTTCCGATGCCTGCGGCGAGGAAGGCTGCCGGCCCGTGGCACAGCGAGATCATGAACTTGTCCTTGGCTGCGGCCCATTCGAGGACCGCCTTCACCTCTTCACTCTCGTGCAGGCCGATCAGGGCGCCATGGCCGCCGGGGATGAAGATGGCGATGTAGTCGGAGTCGTCACCGAGGTCCTTCTTGATCACATCAGCGAGCTTCAGCGGCTTCTTGAACTGGTCGCGATACTTCGCGAACAGGCCCTTCACCTCTGCATCCTCGGACGGCATCGCCCAGAGTTCGAACTTGACGGGGTTGCCGGACAACGTCGCGACGTCGAACGAAAACCCCGCTTTGTCAAGATGGTACATCGGCAGCAGCGTTTCCACGGGATGGTTCCCCGTCGAGAACATCGTGCCGTTATCGGTCAGCAGATAGCGCTCGTCGGCACCAATCATTAGGATCTTCCAGCGCCCTCCCTTGTAGGGATTGGGATAGTCAGCTCCGCTGAGGTCGGACTTCGGCGAGGTGAACTGACTGAGCGAATAAGGAGAGGGAAAGAACGCATTGTCCTCGGCACGATCCGGGGTCGGGCGCTTGTCTTCGGATTGCTCGGTCGCCATGGTTTTCTCCATCGTTGGTATTGACATGCCGATGATTATAGGCGTCGACGGGCGCGCCTGCGAATGAGGGATTTCCCTCAATGGGGGTCCAATCGGCTAGGAGTTCATGGCCGGATGGGAACCGCGATGTCCCTCACTGCGACCCGAGAGCTGAGGGTGCCGCCAACGCATGAGCCCAAATGCGGCACGCTACGCGCCGCTGATCCTCCTTCATGGTTCGCCAATTCCGGGCTTCCAGACACCCGGAATCCAGCGGCGAACCACGGAGGATTCCATGCACGCGCAACGCCCGTGCGCCCGGAAGGAGCGGCCCCGGCAACCGATTCCCAAGGCGCTTCCCGACGATCTTTTCGACTACGCCAATGATCCCGCGCCGCGCGCCTGTTATTCGCGACGTGGGCCGTCGCCCCGTTCCTTCGACGTCGCGACGCTGACTGCTGTCGACGACTGGCCCCAGTGCGTACCGGTCACGGAGGAAGAGCTCGACATCTTCAAGCGGTATTTCGGCGATGTGCTCGACCGGCTGTTTGGCCTGATCGACGAGCCGGAAAGGGGCTTGAAACTGTTATCGCAATCTGACAACGAAAAGCCATAAGCGAGGGTCGCGATCCGAGCCTCGACGCGCTTCTCGACCTCGACGGCCAGGTGCTCGTCGTCGATCCCGAAGGCGGTCATTGGGTGAAGTTCGTCGTGACGTGCGTTCCGGTCTCGCCGGAGGGGCCTCATGGCCTCGCCGATCTGAACGATTCAGTCCTGAAAGAACGGATGGCTGGCCTCAAGGCGATTCGGGACCAAGCCAAGGCCGATGCTGAACGCACCCAAGCCGCGCTGGACAGCATCGGCAACCAAGCGATCACGCCGGATATGGTCGAGACCTTCTCCAGCGCAGCTCGCGATGGACTGAGGCTTGAGGGAGGTGACTATCGGCGGGATCACCTGTGCGCCCTGGCGCAGCGCGTCGAAGTCGCGGATACCGAGGTTCGTATTATGGGATCAAAATCGGAACTGCTGCGAACGCTCGTTGCCGCTTCAAGCGGGAAATCGGCGGGATTTGGCGTTCTTAGTTCTGTACTGAAATGGCGCACCCGACACGATTCGAACGTGTGGCCTTCGCCTTCGGAGGGCGACGCTCTATCCAGCTGAGCTACGGGTGCTTACTGCTTACGCGGATTTCGCGTATGAGTGAACCCCAACGCGCAGCCCTCGCAAGCCATTGCAGTATAATACTCTTTCTTCCTCACTTTTCGCACCAACCGGCTTGACACCTGCCTTCGGCCATCGTTCTTGCGGGCCATCTGCTCGATTCCGTCGTTCGGAATAGCGAAATTCGCCGCGGTCGTTTAATTCACGATGCCAACAAAAATACCAACAAATTGGACGGCTGGAGGTTACTTTTGACCAGTGTTTTCAATGAGTCGCGAAAATTTTCCCAAAGATATGGAAGCGAACCAATGGCTTAAGTTATTGTTTTTATTTGCTTTTTCTGCTTAGTGCCCCTGGCCGACAATCGCCTAGTACCATAACAAATTGAATTTCAAAGTATTTTCGTCATCGATTGCTGCCGATACCAACAGGAATACCAACAAGATGACGCGCGACATTAGCTCGCAAAAATAAAACAGCAGGTTCCCCGGCATCAGGCACGCCCCGCACCATTTCGGTCTCCAGCAGGCGACGACATCGCCGACATTGGTGGTCACGTAGTTCCTCTCAAACTAGTTTTTTAAGTGTGGAGCAAGCACTCGTTGATTTCCGTTTGCTGAGACAGGTTGTTTTTTGTCCGCGGTCACTTTGCTTGACTCGTCGGCGTTGTGAGAACACGCGCCACACTTGAAAAGCATAGATTTTAGGCTATTCATCTAAAATAGGCATGGACCGCTCGAAACGGGGGACCGATGGACTTACGCCAACTTCGCTACTTCGTCAGTGTCGCGGACAGCGGCAGTATCAGCGCGGCGGCGGTCGTTTTGCACGTCGCACAGTCAGCGGTCAGCCGCCAGATGCTTCGTTTGGAGGAAGAGGTGGGCGGCGTGCTGTTTCAACGCAGCATTGCCGGTGTAGAGCTGACCGAGAGCGGCCACGTGCTGTTGGAGCGGGCGCGCTTCATCCTGAGAGAGATCGAGAATGCTACGAACGACGTTTCAACCTTCAGCCGCGGAATGCGCGGCACCGTACGCATGGCCGCGCCTGCGAGCGCGGGACGAGCACTTTACGTACCCTTGGTTCAGCGGTTCCACGCTCAGTTTCCGCTGGTCCAGCTTGAGCTTTCGGATAGTACAACAGACGACATGTTGCGCAGCCTTGCCGCCGGTACGCTGGATCTCGGCCTCGTCACTGAAATTGAAGCGCGCGAAGACGTCGTGGTGAAACCTGCTTGGCGCGAAGAAACTCTGCTTCTGGCTGCCGTTGGGAATCCGATCTGCAAGCGAAAGAGCATTGCCGCGCGCGACTTAAAGCAGATGCCAATCATTATCTCGCCGGGCCTACGGCGCATCTTCGAGGAACGCTACGGGGCGCTGCGTCCTATCATCCAAATCCATAGCAGCAGTCCCGCAGCCGAGTTGACCCGCTCCGGCGTGGGCTATGTGGTTGTTCCCAAGTCGGCATTGAGTACGTCCGACATATGGCGCGGCTTGCAAGGTGTGCCCGTGCGTGGGCTCGACACAACCCGAATGATAGCTTGGGGCAAGGGGCGCCCCGCCAGTCTCGCAGCCCGCGCGCTTCGCGCCGCCGTTGAGCAAATTGTATGCGAACGCATTGAGGAAAAGCTGTTCTTGCCTGTGCGAGTCAAACATTCGCGGCTGTGACTACGACGACGGTCTGGGCGATCCGGGTCTCAAGGATGCCCCCTACCGCATGACCGGCGTCGGGCCCTTCACCCATAGGGATCCGCAGGACCGGCCGCCAGCGGTGTTCAACGGCGAGAACACTCTGCATTTCGAGGAAGGTCGGGAACCCTTCCTCCTACTGCCCATCCTCCCTTCCGGCCAGGCCTGAAGAGCCTGCCCTGACCATGCATTGAACCGAAGAAGTGCACTCCTGCGCGGCAGTGCCCTTGCACTGCTGGCGGCACCAACGCTGCGCGCGTCCCGCAACCACCGCCGGGGACGCTGTGGATGTTGTGTCCCTTTGCAGGAGCAACGGTAACATCGAAGACGAAGTAGAGCAGCCAACAGCCCGCCAGTTTCTAGTGGTCCAGACCTCCATGCCTTTTTTAGATAAACAGCATCTGAAATATGTGCTTTTCAGATACAGCGCGCGTTCCCACAATCACTCTCCTAACCTGAGATTTGATATCAAACATGCGCATCGCCCGGTTCTTCTCTCCCCTCGGCCCTCGCCTTGGACTCGTCGTTGCCGATGGCCAGGTGATTGATCTGGTAGCTGCGGCACAAGAGCGGCGTCTCGACTGGTTCGTTCCTGCGGCTACGGATTTGCGCCTTTTCCTCGCCGGCGGGGTCGCACTCCGTGACATGGCTTCTACCATCGCTCGCCGAAGCCAGTTACCAGCGCTGGAAATGGCATCGTTGCGACTGCTCGCACCGTTCGAAGCCGGGTCCAAGATCTTGGCGCACGTCGTCAACTATTACGGTCACGACAAGGAAGCGAAGGTCAAGGTTCCGGCCAAACCGTTTTTCTTCCAGAAGCCGTCCAGCAGCGTGGCCAACCCCGGCGACACGATCGTCGCGCACCGAGCGTCGCATAAGCTCGATCACGAGGTCGAAATCGGCATCGTGATCGGTCGCGTTGGCCGGAGCATTGAAGCCGAAGACGCGTTCGACCATGTGGCGGGCTACATGGTGTTGAACGACGTCAGCTATCGGGACTTCCAGATGAACGACGGGTATCCCGATCTCAACACCTCGTACGGAAAGAACTGGACCCAGGCTAAGGGCCTCGATGCCGCCTGCCCAATGGGTCCCGTGCTCGTGCTCACCGATGAGTTGCGAGAGCCGTACCCACTGCGCAAACAGTGTCGCGTCAACGGCAAGGTCCGTCAGGATGCGAACTCGTCGGACATGATCCACAAGGTACCGTCGCTTATTGCGGAAGTGTCGAAGGGCATGACCTTATGGCCCGGCGACGTGATCGCTACCGGAACACCCGCGGGCGGCGGTCTCGGCGACGGAGTCTGGCTGAAGCCGGGAGATGTCGTCGAGTGCGAGGTAGAACGCCTCGGCGTCCTACGGAACGTGGTTGCGGCGGATTTGTCGGACTGAACTGGGATCCGGCCCCGCGCGGCCAACGACACAAGAATATGCGCCGCCCAACGCCGCGCCACAGGAGGAAACCAATGATTTGCGCACCCGCGGGCACGCTGACGCTCATCCTTGACTGGCTGGACAAGACTCTCACCCAGATCAGCAGGGCTGATGGACTGGCCACGCTTCGAAGCCGCCGGATGACTGGTTGGCGAAACGATGAACCCGACACAATTCGCCAGCATCTTGAAGCCGAAGTCGCTCGGCTTCGAAGCCTCTTTGAGGCGCGAAAAAGCCCATTGGAGATGATCTAGACATGCGCGTCCTGGACGTACGCGAGGCGGCGCTGCCAATGCGCAGTGACCTGCGAAATTCAGTCTTCTCTTTCGCGGAGATGACAGTCTCGATCGTGGCTGTACTGACCGACAGGACCGTCGAGGATGCGCCAGTCATCGGATACGCCTTCAACTCCATCGGTCGGTACGCATGTGGTGAGCCGATGCGGGCCCGATTCATACCCAGGCTGATGCAATCGTCCCCTGAAGCTCTGCTAGATCGAGACGGCTTTCTCGATCCGGCTAAGGCAGTGCAGTGCATGCTCGTCGGCGAGAAGCCGGGCGGCGACGCTGCGCGGTCGGTGCCGGTCGGCACGATCGAGACGGCCTTATGGGACGCCGTGGCCAAAGCTCGGCGTCTTCCGCTGGCGGAACTTGTCTCGCAATCGTGGCGGCAACGCCCGATGGAAGCACGGGTGCCCTGTTACGTCGGTGGTGGGTGGTATCGACCGGACAGCAAACCTGGTGACGTGACCGACGAGCTTCAACGCCATGTAGACGCCGGCTACACGCACATGAAGATCAAGGTCGGCGGCCTATCCCTGGCGGAAGACATCGGCCGCGTCGAGGAGGCATTGAAGCTCCTCGGCGATCCACAGCGACTGTCTGTCGATGCCAACGGACGTTTCTCCACCAAAGAGGCGTTGGACTATGCCCACGCCCTCGCTCCTTTCAAACTGCGTTGGTTCGAGGAGCCTTGCCATCCGAACGACTTCGAAGCTTCGGCCGCGGTTGCCGAGGCTTACTCGGAAGCACTCGCTACCGGCGAAAACCTTTTCAGCTCTCAGGACGTTTGGAACCAAGTGCGATTTGGTGGGTGGCGCAAGGACCGTGACTATCTGCAGATGGATCCGCCGCAGATCTATGGCATCGGCACCTATGCGGACCTCGTCAAAGAACTTGCAACGGACGGCTGGGACTACAGCAGGCACTTTCCGCACGGCGGCAATCAAATGTCTCTCGCTCTCGTGGCCGGTCTGGGGCTCGGCGGTTGTGAAGCCTATCCCGGGTTTTTCGGCGCGTTCGGCGGCTACGCGGACGATTGTCACGTGTCCGGTGGATGGATGCCCGCTCCCCAGCGGCCTGGCATCGGCTTCGAGGGACAGAGCCGGCTCCATGCCCTGATGCGCGAAGTGGCCGCTGATTGGACCTGAGTGTCGTCACCCCAAGAGGTCGTGCCGCCAATGGAAATCCAGACAAGTTAACTGTTCGAAGGAACGATAGAAATGAGTCACGTGAAGTCGAACCACGCCGCCGCCAACACCGCGCTGTCTGATGACACGCCGGGGGCCGTATACGCTGATGGTATGCGCATCCTCTGGGATGCGCCGATTCCGATGAACGACGGTGTTGTCCTGCGCGCGGACATCTTTCTCCCGCAGGCGCCGGGCCGCTATGCCGCCCTGATTTCCTACGGGGCTTATGGCAAGGGCGTGCCAATGCAAGTGGGCTACAAGAGTGCGTATGACCGCATGGTCCGGGCCTATCCTGACATCGCCGAAGGCTCGTCGAACAAATACATGAACTGGGAAGTCGTCGACCCTGAGAAGTGGGTGCCGGACGGTTTTGTCTGCATTCGAGTCGATAGTCGCGGTGCAGGCCGTTCGCCTGGGGTGCTCGACCCGACTTCGGAGCAGGAAGCACGGGACTTGTACGAATGCGTTGAATGGGCGGCGGCACAGAGCTGGAGCAACGGCAAGGTCGGAATGAACGGCATTTCGTATTACGCGACCAACCAGTGGAACGTCGCCGCGCTGCAGCCTCCGCATCTTGCTGCCATCTGCGTTTGGGAAGGTTTCGTGGACCGCTACCGGGACGCCGCGCGGCATGGCGGCATCTATTCGCAGTTTGGCGCCGACTGGTTCGGTCGCCAAGTGCTGCGGATTCAGCACGGGTACGGCGATCGTGGAGCGCGCAATCCGAATAACGGCGAACTAGTCAGCGGGCCAGAAACGCTATCGGACGAGGAGCTCGCGGCTAATCGCGCCGAACCAATGTCAAATGTGGTGCTGGATCATCCGCTGGACGACGAATTCTATGCCAAGCGCAGACCCGACGTCAGCCGCATTAAGGTGCCGTTGCTGTCAGCCGCCAACTGGGGCGGCATGGGTGTTCACCCGCGCGGAAATTTCGAAGGCTATCTCGCGGCCGGCTCCAGCCAGAAGTGGCTCGAAGTCCATGGCGACAGTCACTTCAGCCCTTTCTACCGCGCCGAAGGTGTTGCGCTGCAGAAGCGCTTCCTTGGACACTTTTTGCAGGGCAAGGACACTGGGTGGGATCGACAGCCGCCGGTGCAGTTGCAGATTCGTCGCCCGGGGGAGCATTTCACGATCCGCAACGAACAGGAATGGCCACTCGCACGCACGCAGTGGACCAAATACTTTCTGGCTCCCTCTACGCGCACCCTGAGCACCACACCGAGCACCGGCGCCAGCATCACCTACGATACCACGGGTGACGGAATCACCTTCACCATGCCGCCCGCCGCCGCGGAGCTGGAGATCACCGGCCCCGTGGCTGCCAGGCTGGTGGTGTCGTCTCGTACTGTCGATGCTGACATCTTTCTGGCGTTGCGGCTGTTTGCGCCAGACGGAAAAGAGGTCTTGTTCATCGGCTCCAACGATCCGCGCGTCCCGATCGCGTTGGGCTGGCTGCGCGCCTCGCATCGCAAGTTGGATAAGGTCAAGTCACTCCCGTACCGTCCCTACCACGCTCACGACGAGCTGCAGCCGCTTGTGCCGGGTGAGCCCGTCGTGCTGGACATCGAGATCCTGCCGACCTGCATCGTGGTGCCTCCGGGCTATACGCTGGCACTGAACATTCGTGGCTGTGACTACGACCACGGTCTGGGCGACGCCGGCTTCACTGATCAACCTTACCCCATGAGGGGCGTCGGTCCGTTCCGTCATGCGGAGCCGCGGGATCGGCCGCCGGAGATCTTTGGCGGGGAGAACACACTACATTTCGACGAGGGCAATGAGCCCTTCATCCTCATGCCCATCATTCCTTCCGAGGGTGCTTGAACCATCACCGTGCTGGAAGTCCCTGCGCGGCGAAGGAAGAAACAACGATGAAAAGATCCATAATAAAAAAATCCATAATAACATGTCTGCCCTTTGCGCTAGCGGGTGGGTGAACGGGTCAAAAAACTAGGGGAGGACGCTGAGTGAGCCTCGTGATGAACGAACAAGTGACCGATGTGCCTGCGGCTTCTATCGCGGGGACGCTGGCAGCGGCCGCCCCCGTCGCTGCGGATCCGGACGGCGGCACGGGCAGCAACAAGATCGACCTCGGCGCCCTGCTCGACGCATCGCCGGTGCGGCGCGGCCACGTCGTCACCATGGCGTTGCTGTTTTTGGTTATGCTGATCGACAGCTACGATCTGCTGGTAACCGGGCAGATGCTGCCCGCGATCGCCTCCACGCTCGGCGTGGCCACCGCTAGCCTCACCGGTGCCTTCGCAGCGCAACCCATCGGTCAGGCACTCGGCGGGCTGCTGCTGTCGCCGCTGGCCGATCGCTTCGGTCGCAAGCGCATGATTGTCGTGCTGCTGGCGCTGTTCTCGGTCGCTACCCTGCAAAGTGTGTTCGCCACCTCGGTGACCGGCTTCGCCGTGACCCGCTTCATCGCCGGCACGGTCGGCGGCGGCCTGCTGCCCGCGGTCGGTAGCCTAGTGGCCGACATCTCGTCCCTCAAGCGCCGCTCGACCATAGTCGGCATAGTCTATGCCGGCATCGGCGTGGGCGTGGTCGTCGCCAGTGCCCTCGTGGCCCTTTTGCTCGATCGCATCGGTTGGCAGGGCATGTACGTGGTCGGCGCACTGGCACCGTTCCTGATGATCGTGCCGGTCCTGCTCCTGGTACCCGAGTCGCCGCTGCACCTGGCCCGCACTGCCGCCCCTTCGACCGCCATCCTCGGCGCGCTGCGCAAGCTAAGTATCGTGCTGCCGCTCGACACCCAATTCGGTGAACCGGCCCGGCGGCTCGGCACCGGCATCTCGATCGTCGAGATCTTCGGTAGCCGCCGCGCCGCCTTCACGCTCGTGCTCTGGTTCACCTGCATTTGCGGCCAAGCCAGCGCGAATCTGTTCGGCCTCAACGCGGCCTTCTTCCATGATTTCGAAAGCATCCCGCTGGCCAGCTACGCGGTTTACGCCTCGGTCGCTGGCACGACTTCCATCGTCGCCGGGCTGTCGACCGGCTTAATTATGGATCGCTTCGGGCGCTACCGCGTGATCGTCGTGTTTGCGCTGCTGGACGTGCTGTCGCTGGTCGGGCTGGCCTTCTTTCCCTTCGGCAGCGCGGGCTTCGTGGTCGCGATAGTTGGCGCCGGCTTCTTCACCTTTGGCACCTACCAGTCGCTCAACATCCTGACGCCGATCGTCTATCCGGCTGCGCTGCGCAGCGCCGCGGTCGGCTGGAAGGGTGCCGTCTCGCGCGCCGGCAGCAGCGCAGCACCGCTCATCGGAGCGGCGTTGCTGGCGCATCAGATGGGCCTGAAGGCCGCCATGTGCACTGCGGCGGCGCCGATGCTGCTGGTGGCAATGCTGGCGCCGGTGCTGGCGGTGCTGGAACGGCGCATGCGCTCGCACGGCGCTGCGCCAGCTCTTTGATCCGCTTCGTAGAGCGCTCCACCAGGGCCGTTGGCGCGATCGTCTATGGCTATGCGGCGGGTGACGCCGTGGTGCGCGACGACGAGCAGACGCAGCGCATTCCTGCAACGTCGAGACGACCAGGCTCTTAGCCCCATCTCATGAGCTTTGGCAGTCGACGTGTTCGGGTTGGCGCTCGCGCCATCGTTCTTGCGGGCCACCTGCTCAATTCCCTCGTTCGGAAATAGCAAAATTCGTTGTGAGCGTTTGTTCCCCCGATACCAACAAAAATACCAACAAGACGGACGGCTGCCGCGAATTCTTACGCGTGTTTTCAATGGGCTGCGAAAAAATCAGGAATCGAACTAGACCTGTAAGCTATTGTTATTGCTTATATTTTCAATCTGGTGCCCCTGGCCGATAACCGACTAATGCCATAACCATCTGAATGTAAAGTAATTTTCTACGGCGATTGCTGCCGATACCAACAGAAATACCAACAGGCTGGCGCGCGGTATCAGTAGCAAAATAAAAATAGCAGGCTCCCTGGCAGCGGGCATGCCCCAATGCCGTTCCGGCCTCCGCAACCGCCCGGACCGGAATCGAACCCAGGCTCTTGACTCGAAATCCCGGCGGAATCGAGCGACGCTGACCGCAATCTACTGGACGGCCAATGACGATGATGTGCCAATGTCCGACAGCACACTGAAGGCGCTGCGGATCATGGGCTGCTATACTGGCCCCGGCGGCGACCACTGCGCCCACGCTTTCCGCTCGACGGCGCCCTGCTCAACGAGGAGGGCGCGTTCGACGGCGATGTAGTGGAAGCCCAACTCGCCCACGACACGGAAGAAAAAAGCGCCGGCGGCTCGACGAGGTGGTGCAGCGCCAGCTTGGCAAGGGCCACAAGAAAAAGAAGGTCGCGGCATCTATAACCAAGCGGCCTATTGGTCGGAACGCGTGCATTTAATGCGGCAATGGTCTGATCGCCTCGATAGCCTGCGACGGTGAGCCCGCCGTCTCGCTGCGCAGCTCCACGGCCTAGCTTGCTCTCGTTTCGACCCTCGGCAGCGAAGCGTGATATTCGTCCACGCTGTCGAGGTCGATCATGGTCTTGCCTCCCATCTTGTAGGCCCTGATCCTGTCGTGAGCGATCAGCTCATAAGCCTTAGTCTTTCCGAATTTGCCATAGCGGCAACCATCCTTGAACTCGACGAGCCGGCGCCGCTTGTTGTTATCATTGTCAACCATGGTTCCTGCATGTGCTTCGATGATCTCCGCCACAATCGGATCAAGCCCCGCTGAGCGAGATGGGCGTTTCAATGGCGCGACCTTGGTGTCGACGCGGGCTTACCAGGAAGGCGCTGCTTTTGTGATAGCTGACGAGGTTTCTGCTGACTTGTTTCGACGCCATCTGCGCGTAGCTCAATTGCCCGGGATGCGTTGATCTATATCGCCTACGGTGCCAAACAAAACTCTCTTTGATGCGGCGGCTAACTCCTGCGCGCTGTAGCGTGCAAATCGGACAGGCCGGAAGCGCTGTTGGCAAGCTCGTAGCCTACGCAGTTATGTGCGCACTTCGCCACGTCTGAATAGGAAGCGCTCGTTCTTTTCCTGGACACCAAATAGCGACGGTGTTCAGCTCCGCGTGTCAATAGACAAACATCGGCCCGCTCATCTCCGAGTATCGCAAAATGGACCTTCGCCGGATCTAACGCATCAAATGCTGTTTGGAGTTCGATTTCTTCTTGCTTGATGTCGGTTACAATCCATGCGCCTTGCAGCTGCTCGGCTGAATTCCTTGGCAGAAACTCGCCCTCAACGCGGCGAAACAAGAGGCCAACATCGTGTTGAGGCGCGGCCCCTCCATCGACTGCCACGCCTTCCATCTGACTGAAGAAATCGGCAAATCTCCGCTTCACATCGACAAGAACGCGCCGTTCGCCAGGATCGATTACCCAATCGACGGTTCGGTTGCCGGCGCCGAGACCTCTAACCTCATGATCCGCAGGAATGACAGGAGACACCCGCAGTATCGGGAACATCTCGGTGAGATGTATGAGATGCCGCCCAATGTCGTCGATCAGGGCTAAATAGGCGCGCAGCTTGTCAGGCGATAGCCGCCTTTGGGCGCATTCGAGCACATCGAATAGCAAGGGCACGCGGGGCCACATGTGGACGCCCCAGATGAGTAGATGAGTTCATTGCCAACTCGATGCGGCGATCCAAATTCGTAGCGCCATATATCAGTGAGCCGATCCGGGAAGCATCCGCAGGCGGCAAGATTGGGAGGCAGCATTGCGATCACGCCGTCGCTCTGGTCCTTGGATAACCCTCGCGCCTGCCCTTCGGCAGTCAGTCGAGCCAGCAGCGAATCGACGCCGCCCACGAGTTGAGGTTGAACAGATTCAATCAGCAGCGGCACAAATTAGGATCGCTCTATTTTTTTGCGGTCGCATTAAACTATACAGGGGTCTTCAGTCCGCGCATACGGAGTGCCAGAGCTTCGATCTCACGATCAAGAACGTCAGCAGCCGACTTCACGGTGAGATCGCGTTTCATGATGGCCAGATCGTAGAAGACCTCGGGATTGACCCGCCCTATAGCGGGCAACAGATAGAATGCTCCGTGACGCTGGTATCCGGCTAAGAACATATCCAGGTTCCGGCTGTCGTTTGGCTCCATGGTCATTGAGCGAGTTGCCACCATAACGGGCGCTTTCGTGACAGCGCCGCGCGACAATGGGTCGGCGGAGGCGATCTGAACACAATAGTGATGGGGATTCGTGTCGGGCAAATGCCTTATGATCGAAACGCCGATTTCTTCGCCTGCGTCTTCCGCGCCGAAACGTTCGCGCCACCGTTCAAAAATCTTCCGCGCGCCCTCTTTGTCCTCAAAGAGAAATGCCATGTAGGGCAGCGAATGACCTATCTGGATGTAGCCGCAACCTTGCCACCGCGCCCTGTCCCACGCATGGACATCAATCACAGAGCGGATGCTAATGCCTTTGTGGTTTTTAACCCCGAGTGATCCGTCATCTTCTCCAAAATCAGGATTCTCGTAGGTGAGCCAGCTCGATCCGAGGAACCTCCGCCCGCTGTTCGCGGAGCGGATAGGAGCGGCTTACCGCTTCCTTCCAATCGGCCAAAGATGAGAAATTTTGCGATGCCGTCCGGGAGTAACTGTTGGGAGCGGAGGAAATCATAGCGATGCGCTGCTGAACTGCAGCGTCCGCAAAAAGCTCTTTCAGCAATGCGGTCCCATCTTTAACCGAACAGGCGGCTCCCAGGATGTGGGCCGCGACTTCGCAGTAAAACTGATTTATATCGCCCTGACGATCAATGCTCACAAGCTGAAGACTGGCCGGCCAGGTGACGGTGGATTTCATATCCAGCTCATTGGTTTCGATGGCCGGGTCCTGCGCTTGCTCGCTTGCGATTATGCTAATGCGGAATAGCTCGGTATGTGGCGCGACACGTTTCTCGATTGCCGTGGCGAAAAAGGCCTCAATTGAACCCAATACGCATTCGGCTAAGGGAATATGCCGGCTTTCTAGGACTTCAACCTCGACCTCCATGCCCATGATCGTGGTCACGAGTACCTGACGCCCCTCCTGGTTCAGGAGCAACGGTCCGCGCAAGCTTTCCGCCAAGGGCTGGCTCTTAAGCGTGGAGAGGAGGCGGTTTACCGCCTCGTCGGTTTCTTCCTTCGGCAGGCTGCCATCCTCGCGAAGGGCTTCCGGGTAGCCGAGTGAGTACAGCAGCGCCGTGCGCGACATAAACAAACTGAGGCTGGCCAAAATATCCGGCGTTTCTTCCAGCCTGCGCAGATCATTTTCCTTCAGGTTCAGGAATAGACAACCCAAAGCCATGTCCAATTCTATGAGATCCTCGCGGACCTTCGCCTTCGACTCCTCTGTCAACGGAAGGCCAGCTAAGCAGCCGTTCAAAAGCTGGATTGCGAACAGAACATCAGGCAGGTGACAAAGCTCCAACGCGTTCCAGGTCCATATCTTCATCGTGGGAACGATGCTGGCAGGCAGGTCTCCATCCTTCTCGCCTTCGACGATGATGGATGCCGCAGCAATACAACAGCTCGCGCGGGCGGCCCAGTGCAAGCCGGCGCTTCTGTAAGCCAGCGTCAGCAGCTGTGTCGCATCGATCAACTCCGCAGTGTACTCACGCTTTGTCAGGCCGATTGCCGCTTTACCCAGCCACCGGATCATGTCGAACTTGTCCGCTGACAAGTCCAGCTTTTGTGCTCGTTTGAGCAGGACCAGCGCGCCTTCGGCTTCGCTCTTTCTCGTGCCAACGAAATCGGCGAGCTTTTCGACGAGTTCATTGTACGCCGGATCATTGCCGGCGACCCCGCCAATAACCTCTATAAAGCGGATGACTCCATCCGCATCGAATTCTCCAAGTCCCTTGGCCTTGTCGAGTATTGCGGAGTAGCCACTGAAAACAGACGAAAGTGCTGTTTCATCCTGCGCCAGTATCGCCCGATTGACCGCTATTCTCTGGAGATCGGTTTCCGCCTCCAGGCTATTGTTCGGCCGGCTCGCATCCCGTGCCTGCACGTCCAGTGCCCGTATTAATCTGGCAGTGCGCTCGTCGTACCGGCACTCTTCGCGTGTCATATGGTCATGAACGATGGAATTGACGAGGAGCTGGTTTAGATTCCCCAGGAACTCCAGATTTTTTGCGTGAGTTGATTCCAGCGCGCGCGCTTCGAAATCATCGTACGACGCGTTCAGGAGATTAAAGTCGTTATACCACCAGAATGCGGTCCATATTTGCTCGTACCGAGCTTCTAGTTTTTGCCGATAAGAGCCATAGGCCTCCGCAAGGCGGATGGCTCGCGCAAATCGGCCATCTATTTCAGTGCGCGGCCTCTCTAAACCGCGCGAGAGTTTTGCCGCGACGAGCGCCTCGGTGACAAGCTGCCGCTCCATGCCCTGAAAAGCCGCCGGATCTTCTATCGCCCGTTCAATGTCAGCGAGCTGCTGGGAGCGAGAGTAATCCGTTGGGCCAAGCCGCCGATCGCCGACGTCGTCTCCGACCTTTAGGTAATTGAACGCAAGGTAGGTGCGTTCTTTTTCGATGATCTCAGTCACGATCCAAGAGCGATCAAGAATGGTCACGCGGATGCTGTATTGCTTTGACAACTCATCTTCGATGCGAGCGCGATCCTTGGCTTTCGCAAAACGGCTCGTCACAAAGATTATCTTGTCGTAGCCCCTGCCCGTTTCTGCAATGCCCTTGACGTCCGCTCGTACCTTGACGCTCCACTCTTTCTTGGCGCTGAAGGCGAAGGCCCATCTTTCACGACCGCTGTTCGCGTCGCCGATATAAGTGAGGCCGGAGACTTCATCCGACACCGGATAGGTTTCCGTGTCGGCCTTGCTGTCGCCGCCACCATCAGGACCTGTTTGAGGCCGCAGGTTGGGGCAGATCGTTCGCTCGCAAAGTTTGCGGCAAAAGATCTCGAACTCGTGCGTCTGGTTTCGGGACGTTAACGAGTCCAGGTGATATTCGAGCCGGTCAGCACTCAGAACGTGGGTGGGACGCTCAACGGTGTCCGAGTAATATTCAGGACGAAGCTGGCGCATGAACTCGGAGGGCGACACCCGCGCGGGCGCGCCTTGATCTTCTCCGCCTTCGCTTACGATGTCTGTGGTCATGGGGAACAATAATAGAACAAAGATGTTCCTCGAACCAGACCGAGAAAGGAAATTCCGTCCCAGCGCTGTGGACGGAAGAGCCTTCAAGACGGCATTTCTGCACGATTGCCCCACCCGGTCGCTAGAAGACGCGAACTAGAATTGATATTTATCAATAAGATGCGGAGCCGCTCGGCGGGAAGGTCCGCTGTCAAACGTGGCCACGCACGCTGCGTTCACCCTATTATTCAGAGTCGAATCGACTCGCTCCCAATCTTTTGTGGTTTGAAAGCGATTTTGGTCGCTCGCCAGTTGCTTGGAAAGCTGCCGCATCGAGGTGGGCGCTAAGCCGACTAAGCGCGGATACGGAAGAATCGCCACAACTCGTTCTCGCTGATGCAGAGCTAATCCTCTCGAACGTAAGCTGCCCAACAGGGCGCGGCCTCTCGCGTTCCGGGGTTGGTTGCAAGGAGCGTGGGCAAGATAGGATGCTGTCTGAAAGAGGTGATGGATGTCGGAAGATTTTGTATTCCAGGACAAGAAGGGGCGCACAATCACTTTCGACGTGGATGACAGCGGCGTGCTGGCGTATCACCAGAAGAAGAAAATTGGAGAATTTACGCTTCGTGTCATTGACGACGATCTATTGGGTGCTGCCGTGCATGCTGACGTGATCGACCTGGATAATAAGTTTCACAATGCGGGGATCGGCAACGAAATGGTGCGGTTAGCATTCCAGCATCATGGTCAGAAGATCGTTCCGCCCGCGACTTTCTATCCCGAAAGCGCAAACCGCAATACGATGACTCCTGAAGGATTCCGATTAAGGGCAGCGGGCCAGAAGCATGGGTGGGTAACGGAGTTTCCTGATAAGGAAGTTCCGGACAAAGAATATGACGAAGATTGAAGGCGCGCCGGGATGACTCAAAGGTTCGGTTACTACATAGTGCGCGATGATGAAAAGATGGACATCGGGAGGGAGTCCCAGCCGCTTTCGGAAGACGCTTGGAACGACTTCAACAAGTACGTAGCTGTCGCAACCGACGTTCGTCCGTTCGTGATTGATTATCTGTCGCTGAAGGACGACTTTGAGGTCGTCTCCGGCGTGACAACGAGAATTAAAAGCGAGGTTGCCCAACGTGAGAATCCGTTGGCGAACATTGGCATCAACCACTTGAAAACGATGGCGATGGCTCAAGGAGCCATATCAAATTTTCTATCCAGCGCATCGGCATTCAGGGATCGGGCAAAAACTCGGCTCCGCGCGGCCTTTGGAAAGGCCTCCGCCGAAGAGCAGCGATTCATCGATACGGAAAGGGCTGCGTATGACGGGTGGTTTGCCTATCGGCTGCTCTACAATCTACGCAACTATGGCCAGCACCACGATATGCCGCTTTCACTTGTTCCAGTCAGTGCGCGGCGGAAAGCAGACGGCAAATTTGCAGCGACGGCAAATCTGTTGATTGACCCGACCGAAATTCTGGAGAGTGACCTAATACAGAATTCGTTTCGAAAGAAGGAGCTGTCTAAATTAACTGAGCAGCTAGAGCTGATGCCAATGGTGCAGCAATACATGCAACTCCACGGGTTAATGTTGAATCTTATCGTCTCGATACACCTGCCGCGCTTGGTTCAAATGCAAGAGTACGAAGCGCTGCTGCTCGAAAAGACGCGCATTCCGTCCGGCGCAATCCCTATGATCTACGAGGAGAACGAAAAAGGGGAGATAGGTCGCTTCCATCATTTTTCGTTCGACGAGGTCTTGTTTCTGCGGGAGCTTGCAGGGTCAATCCAGAAGCCGGATCCCGATCCCTTCGTGAATAAGTGAGTTGCGTGATTTTCAACCCTTGGGACAATAGGCAGATATCCATGAAAACCGAGACAATCAGCTGCCGCTTTATCGGCGACTTCAAGGTCGGCGACAATATGGTCTACAACGCCGGCCTGCTCTGCAAGCTCGCAGAGTCGGGCAGCACGTTCAACAAGCTGATGCTCTTGCAGGCCGGTGCAATTACCGAAGCGGCGCTGTGGGAGATCATTTACCGTGCGCAGAATTTCAACCGCGAGGGTGTACCCAACATTTCCGAGGAGGACCGGGCGGAAATCGAAGGCAAGAAGGTCGAACGCTTCAAAGCGATCATCGACGTGATGAAGAAATACAAGATTCTCGATAAGGCCGGTGCCGACATTTACGACGAGTTGGATAAATTGCGTGAGTACCGCAACAAAGTGCATATCCAGCTCGATGTGAAGCTGGAGGGTGTGCCGCGCGACGAGGACAAGGCCTTTACCGATCCGGTGCGTAACTGGGCGCTGAAGCTCAATGTGAGGGTACTCAAGTTCCTGACCGAAAACTTTGCGCGCCCCGCAGATCTGGCGCAGTTCGCGCATAGCATAACCGTGCCTAGCCCCTGACTTGCGGGGTCAGGCACCCGCTTAGGTCCGGGTCAGATCGCGGCCAACATCCTCAAGGCAGGAATCGCTTTCTGAGCTGAGCTTGTCCCAGAGGATGTGGGCCTGGTCTACGCGATCGGCGCGCATGACCGGTTGATCGAGTTTTTCAAACTGATCGAACTGTGCGGTTGGCATCAGGCCGTTCAACCGCCCGCTCGCGAACAGAATATAAGCGGACACCGCTTCGGTAACGCGCGCCAGCGCCTTAATCGCGTTGGTTATCCTATTCGTTGTAACCAGCAGATGAGCCACTTCTTCACGTTTCTGCGGTGTGCCGGCGTGGGCAAGATACGCATGGCTCCATTTCGCGAGTTCGTCCGCGCCGCTATTGTTCAGCCAGCCTTCAACCGTATCGATGAGGGCTAACGGCAATCGATCCTCGCGGTTGCGGTTGGTCGACGCAATGCCTGACAGTCTGTCGAATTGTTCGTGGGCCATTTGCGAGGTGCCCCACGCCTTTTGACCCGATGTATGCCCCCAAAACGCGCCGGAGCCCACGCGCTCCAGCATTTCGTTGTGTTGGACCGCTGCATAGTCGTACGGCAGCCCGTCGTGGCAGACGTAGTTTTCCCGCGTGAATAGATTGAAATTTCGCCGCACATCCCTGATGAGGCGCCGCAGGGAAATAACATCGGAGCCGCTATCGACGAGACGGCGTATGGCCAGCACTTGCGTTGCGACATGGCCGTTTATGATGGCCTCGGCAACCAGTGAATTGCCAAGGCAGCTGGCCTCATCGTCGATGGCGAATTGCGTCAGCGTCCGGAATGAGACATCCGTCCACACCATTGCAGATAGGGTCTGCCAGATCGCATGATGTTCATCCGTATCTATCCAGCTCAACCATACCCTGCGCTTGCCACGATAAGACTCCAGAGCCGGTCTTCGCTCAGGTGGCACATCGCATTGCGATAGCGGCGTCTCATTGTCTTCGGTCATCGGGACCAGCATATAGCGTCACGGCAGCACGATCATCATTAAAGAGTTTGTTCAAAACGGACCAATACCCGCGTACGGCGCTATACTCGAAGGATGCGAATCGAAAGCGCGATAGTGCGAACACTGGCAATTGTGGACAATGCGCTCCGCAATGAGTTCGCGGATGATTTTGACAAGCGTTGCCTCTATGCGGCTTTTGCCGTGTTTGCGTTGTTGCAGGATGAAGGTTTCGACACCCGCCTTGCTGGCGGGGATTTCGTAGCGTTCGTTGTTGCCCGCTCGGGGGGGCGAGCCGGTCTGCAGGGGTTTGGCTACGGTAGCGACCAGCCCTCGCATTTCTGGGTCGAGGTTCAGGATACGATTGTCGATCTGGGGCCGCATTATCTGCCGCACGGCTCGTCCTTCGCGGCGGCCGCCATGCCACTGGTGGCGTGGCAGCTCTCTGATGGGCTACCGGTGTATCTGCGGTATCGCACGCATATGCGTTACGATCCCGCCGTACAGCTGCAATCCTTTCCCGACGTGATGGCGCGGAAGGATCGCTTCGTTGCCGGATGCCGCGCGAAGTATGCGGCCCAGCGTGGTCAGCCGCGGCTGCCATCCTGGCTGCTGACTGGCCCCGTGGCATTGGAACTGGCCGCGCGTGAGGGAGACGTCTGGGCCAGGAACGCCCTTAAGTTCGCGGCTGGAATCGACAGAAGCCAGCTACCCTTTTGAATTTCAAAGGGTTAGTGGTCAGGCTATGACCTGATTTTATTCATAGACTATCAGTCTATGACCTGATATTATGACGATGAGCTAAGGCTAGAACCTGAAAATTGTCTTCTGAAATCAGGCTGCACAATGAAAACCGGTACACGGCACCGCGCCCGAGAAAGGCTCGACGATCGTCTCCAGGGGCTCAAGCCCGTGGAGCGGTTCCACGCGCCGCCGAAAGGGTGGGTGCGCGCCATCCGTGATGCCCTCGGCATGACGGGCGTGCAATTTGCACGAAGGCTCGCTGTCCGGCCGCAGAGCGTCGAGACGTTGGAGCAATCGGAAGAGAGTGGCAGCATTCAGTTGAAGACGCTGCGGCGCGCAGCAGAAGCCCTCGACTGCACGCTTGTCTATGCGCTCGTACCAAACGACTCCCTTGAAGGCGCCGTACTCGGGCGGGCGCGCAAGATCGCAAAGCGCGAGCTCGGCCGGGTTGCGCACACGATGAGGCTCGAAGCCCAGGAGACGGCCGACGGCAACACGGACGAGCGGATTGACGCCTATATCCGTGACAATGTGAAGGAGCGGGATCTCTGGAATGACCGAGACTGATCTGTTTCAGGAGCCGAACGACGCGACACCGCTCGATCCGGCGCTGCGCGGCGACCTGATTCAGACATGGGTCACAACGCGCGCCGACCTCAATGAAGCCGAGGAAGAAAACATCCTTAAAGGAGCGGTGTGGGGAGGCCGTCGCCGCGGCGGCGCCGAGGCGCTGCTCGACGAAGGCTTCTCGAAGAACCTGCACAAGCAGATGTTCGGCGAAGTGTGGAAGTGGGCGGGAAAATATCGCCAGAAGGAACTGAACATCGGCATCGATCCGCATCTGGTTGCCGCCGAAATGCCGGTGATGTTCGATAACGTGCGCTTCTGGGTAGAAAATAAGACCTTCCCGCCTGATGAAATCGCGGTGCGGCTGCATCATCGCCTGACGCAGATTCATGGCTTCCCGAACGGAAATGGCCGGCATGCGCGCATGATGGCCGATTTGTTGATCGAAAAGCTCGGTGGCAAGGCCTTTACTTGGGGCAGCGGCACCATTCACGAAACTGGCGCATTGCGCGACGCTTATGTCGCCACCCTCCAGGCAGCGGACAATCACGATATCGCTCCGCTTATGAAGTTCGTGAGGTTGTGAAGGGATGGTGACGAAGTCGTTTCCGACGAAAACGACCGGTCCTTTGCATTTCGAGGATCTGGAGCCCCACCGGTTTGAAGACTTGGTGCGCCGTCTCCTCTACGATTTCAGGCAATGGCGTGAGCTTGAGGCTACGGGGCGAACCGGGAGTGATGAAGGGTTCGACGCGCGCGGCTATGAAGCTGTGCAAGGTGACTTCGGCGGTGGAATTGATGGCGACGACGACGATGATGATGGCAGCGAGAGCCGAACCGATAGCGACGTAAAGGACCGCGTCTGGATAATTCAATGTAAACGCGAAAAATCTATTCCGCCGAAAAAGATGGCGGCATATCTGGACGCGCTTCCTCGCGGCCAACAGCTCTATGGAATCATCTTCGCCGCCGCATGTGATTTCTCGAAAGCGGCACGCGACGCTTTCCGAACCAGGACGCGGGAGCTTGGATTCCAGGAAGCATATCTTTGGGGCAAGGGCGAGCTGGAAGACATGCTCTACCAACCCAAGAATGACGACGTATTGTTCACGTTCTTTGGAGTGTCAAAGCGGATCCGCCAGCGATCATTAAGCGCGGAGGTGCGCCGAAAGCTCGTGGTCAAACGTAAGGCGCAGCGATTGCTGCAGAGTTTCGGTTTGGATGTTCTGGTGAGAGACGCCAGTGATGATCGCTATCCATATGCCGATGAAACACAGCGTGAGAAACTCAGGGCAAGACGATGGTGCGTCTACCGGTATGAAGGCTGTCACCATGACGGACTACATGTCCTAAGACACCGGCATCTCGCATTCATCGATGATGATGGTGTGGACTGGGATTTTGCCGAATGCATGGACGACTCCGCCCCGCACAACAATCCGTGGCGAACGGAGGACGACGAGAAGCTTATGGATCAAGTCGCGGCCGCACGTGCCAATGCTATGACCATTTGGGGCGCGCTGCCGGAGAAAAACAGGGCATGGTTTGAGGAGTACCTGGTGCTTCCATACGAATCGGTCATCGACATCGACGACAAGGGCGATGAGTGGTTTGAAGGCCCGCACATTTACGTGGGCGAGTTCGATCCAGTGCGAGGTCCATTTCGTGACTACCGACGAGTGAGGCTCTGTACTATCGGGCAATGGTCGGCGCGGCATGCGGAAGCGAACCCGGAAGCGAGAGTGAAGAAATTTCCTCGCGATGAAGCGCTCGCTCGGTGAAGGTGCAATTGCTCAAATGTGGATTTTTCGATCATTGCTACCCATACTTGTGCCTTCTCGATGCCCGCAATAGCTACCTCTTCATCGCGATATTCCAATCGATATCGAATCCTGCAGCCTGCAATTCACGGCTCAGGGCCTGTTTCCACGCGCCGCCGGCATCGAATGGTTCATAGACAACGCCTCCAAAGTCGGACGGTACTTCGATATCGCCGCGCTTGAGCGCGCAGACGCGTGCTCGTCCGAGGCGGCCGATGAAATACCCCAATTCGAGCAAGACATTCTGACGCGCGCGGGGTTGAAGATCATCGCTGTTCTTCATGCCGCCGATGTCATCTGGCGTCAGCAAAATGACGGCAAAGCCGACTTCGCCGTGTGCTTCAATCTTCTCAATAATGGTGCGGCCTTGGTTGGCCTGTTCGTGCAGAATGATCGCCTCGAACCCGAGCTGTTCAAGAAATCGGGCGACGGACTCGCGCGCGCCCTCATCGTGGCCGTGAACGATGAAGACCTTGCGTGCTGCCGGACCGGAACGGAGCGGTAGCAGAGTGGCTTCTGTCGTACCCGTGACCGTCTTGACGTGCTCGATGTAATCCCGTGCAAACGGAACGATCATCTGTGCGGCCATGTTCTGCACGTTGGCCGTCAGCTTGTTCCCGGCATAGTAAAACGTGTGTGAGAAATCCATGGCCGCATCAGGGGTTTCGGCGAATCTGTCGATCAGGAGAATGACCAGACCGAGCTCTTTCTGCGGATCGCTCGGCCATTCCAACGTGGCGCTGCCTACCATGCCGCCTTGTGTCGCTTCTCCTGACTTGATCCAGCCATCAAGATCGAGATCCGTCACCAGGGCACTCGAAATCGGTTCGAGCGTCTCCGAATGAAGCAGGCGCGACAGCTTCTTGATGTGCCGGTCGAACGTATTGAATTCGGCCGAGCGCAGGTCGTTCACGGTGTTTTCGATCTGCCTGAGAATGCTTTGGTCCACATTTCCGCCCACCGTCTTGTCTCCGTCGGTTAGTCTCGCCGCTGCTGCACGCGCCAGAATGTCTTCTTCATATTTCTGCTTGAGCTCAGCCACGAGGTTATCGACCATGGTGCTGCTCCGAAAGCCGCTTACCTTTTGGTCAATCGCCAGTTTCATGTCGGCGATGGCGCGCTCGACGCTTGTTTGATCATGGGGATCAAAGTTGACGGTCGTGAGCTTGCCGTCGAGCGCTTCGGCGACCTGGCTGAGAAGCGTCATCTCGCGCTGAAGGTCATCTAGTCCCGTGATCTTGAACCCCATGGATGCTCCTGCGAATCACGCCGCAGCATCACCTAATCCCGATATTGAAGGGAGACATCAACAGCTGAGCAAGTGAAGGTTTGGCGTCCGTAAGTTATTGTTCCAGATAGAGAATTGCGAGGGTGATAATGTATTTACGAAAAATACGCGTCTACTTGGGTTTCGATTTGAGATTTAGGGTCACCTTGTTGCAGGCGCAACGCAGAGACTCGGGGATTGGTTTGGGCGAAGCGTAAAGCCACGAGCCGCAGTCATCGCAGCGAAAGCATTCGAGCAGGCTCTTGAACGCGGCGATAACGGGTTCAAAATCCTTTTTGCCGAAATTGGCCCATTCGTTGTAATGCACCGCCTTGTTGACGGCCCACTGTTCAACGCTGCGTGCGCCGTTTGACTCGGATAGCGCCGTCTTGCGGCTAAGAGCCTCCTCCTTTGCCGCGGTATTGCCCCAGGATTGGGCGGCATCCGCAGCTTTGCCGCAGAGTTCTTTCATGCGAACCAGAACGCTCGGCAGTAGTTCACCAAGCTCGTAATTTCCGTCGCTGCGGAACGCAGGCCGCGCCGCCAGCTGGTCTGCCAGGTGCCGAGACGCATATTCAAGATGATGGCGCAATCCATGAGCGGCGGTTTCGACCTTGCCGCGCGAAAGTGCGGCCGCGATTTCGTCCCAGATTTCTTCATTTGATTCGACAAGCGGACCTGTATCAACAGTCCAGCTGTGAAATGCGAGCGATGTCTTGGTGGTAACCAGACCAGCCGAGCGCATCTGCTCCGCCCAAAGGCGGTCGTGGGTCGTAATGATAAACTGGGTATTGGGGAAATACGATTTTAGCAGCTTGCAGAATTGATAGCGATGTCCGGAATCGACGGACATGACCACGTCGTCGAGCAATGCAAGCGTGAAGCGATCGCCGAAAAGACGCTTCATGAGTGCCAGATAAAGGCACACGCCCATCCCGTCCTGATGACCTTCACTGTGATAGGCACCCGGCGGAAACAGGCCGCGCTCGTAAAAATTGACGTTGAAATCCAGCTTGCCCTCGCTTGGGCTGAGCTTCGCCGTGAATTTCACTTCGTCGTCTTCGTTGACCGCCTTGTAGTAAGTGCTGAAGTCCTTTTCGACGCTGTCATAGAGCGCATTGAGTTCGGTCTCCATGACATCGCAGTAGGCGTCATAAGCGGCTTTGCCGAGTCTGGCTGCCTTTTGGGCTGCGGTGCCTTTACGCATCGCCTCGCGATAATCATTGAGGCGCAACTGTGCCGTCGTAAGAAAGGTATGAGCGTCTACATGGGCTGTCTGGTCGGGTTTCGCGTCCACGGCGGCCCTAATAGCAACGAGCATTGTTGCGAGCTGACCCGGTAGACCATGCCAGCCGCGTTCAAGCCGCGATTTCATGCCGACAAGGCCCTGCAGGTCGGAGAGACCGCCTTTGAAGGTCTCAATATCTTGCGCCCAGCCATCAAGCAGCAAGCGGGCGGCATCATTGTGCTCGGCTGCGATTTTTACAACTGGCGCAATGAGCCCGCCCAGCCGTGCGCTGTACTGTGCGAGCGTTGAACCAGCGCCGAGCATCTCGGCCTGAAGCTTGGCGGCTTCTCCAGATTTCGACAGCTTCGTTTCCAGATGCTTGCGCAGGTGATCTTCATTATCCCAGGAGTGATCACAGAGTGGACACTCGGCGCCGTCCAACAGTTCAAGCCCCTTCTCGATCAGAGCGCGGCGCTGAAATGCGTCCAGGAGCGAGGGATTGGCTTCAAGCCGGGCGATTGCTGCCAGAATGACTGTGGCGGGTTCTGCGCCGGCAGGCCCAATCTTCTCCAAGGCGCCGGAAAGGGCTTCAAGATCGCGCAATTGGGACGCCTTGTTGAACTCTGGCAGTTTATCGCCGCCGGAAAGTCCCGCATCGAGCTTAGTATCCGCTGCAAGCGTCACGATCTCCGGCAGCCCGAGAGCCTTTCGCCGCGCATTGACCGCGCTGAGGAGGTCAGGCGCGCGGAATTCCGCAATCTGTAGGTGCCGCTGCAGCGTGTCCCGACTGGTATCGACCTGTGTCGACGCGAGCTTTTGCGCGGATTGAAGTCTGTTGGCAGCGGTGTTCAGGGCCGCGCGCGTCTGGCCGATCTCGTCAAGCTTCAAGATCGCCTGAATCTCTTCTGACCGTTTGGTGGGTTCGATCAAGATGAAGCGCAGAATGTCGCGGCGCGACAATGTAATTTCGGGATGTCCGGCGATTTCGTCGAAGGCCGCCCGGATATCAGGTTCGTTGGGATTGATCGTCGGCTTTTTTGGAGCGGAAACTTTGCGCGTGATGGTCGCCGTCTTCCCAAGTTCCTGGAAATGAACGGTCAGGCTGACGAAGGCCGCGTCCGGAAATTTGGTCTTATCGACATGGGGCCCATGCTCGGCCACGGACAGGCCCTTGGTGCCCGCACCGGTCAGACGACTCATCTTGCCTGTGAGCGCGAACTCGATTGCATCGATCACGCCGCTCTTACCCGATCCATTCGGGCCGGATACCGAGAACGTATCCTTGCCGAACGTGATATCCAGCTTGCGGATGCCACGTACCTCTTCGATATGGGCGCTCTCGAGCTTTATCATTCGATGTCGCCGGCGTCATCAGACGCGAACACCTTGGCGAAATCGTCGGCCTTAGGCTTCTTATCGGCCGCCAAGAGATCGGTAATCTGCTCGATCTTTTTTGAATCGAAGTCCTCGTCCTCGGCCAATTTGGCGAGGAACTTGTCTGCAATCGTCTTCTGCAACGTGCTCATAAGCCAATCTCGGCGATTCGCAGGTTTTACCGCTACTGAAAAGATATCTTGGTCAAGTTCTGCCGCCATTCGATGATGCGCGGCGTCCGCTGAGGCATTATCACAATACCATAGTGGGCATTAAGGATGGCCGACGGCGACCGGGTTTGCCGCCAAGATCCGGATTATCGCGCTGCTCGACCGAAGCGTAGAACGCATCCATGTCGACGTGGATAATCTTGCGCTGGCGGGACGGGGCTGTCCCCTGATCGTCGTCTTCGTCCGTCACGGCGCCGGTCCGGTCGCATCTTCCTTGACGCCGCGGGCGACGATCCGGAGCGACCCATCCGGAAGCGGCCGCTGCAGCTTGAGTGCCTCGTCGCCAGTTGCGGTCATCCAGATCTCGACTTCGTCCGGCGTGGTCAGGATCACCGGCATCGCCTTTGGGTGAATGGCGCCGACCTCGGCGTTCGGCTCCGTCGTCAGGAACGCGAAGATGTCATTGGTGGTTTCGCCTTCCTTGACCTTCCTGACCGACGTCCAATTGGTCCAAATGCCGGCGAAGCAGGCGAGGGGACGGGACTCGTCGAGGGCGAACCAGATGTCGCCGCCTTCGGTCTTGTTGAACTCGCTGAAGGAGTTGAACGGCACCACACAGCGGTTCTCGGTTCCCAGCCAACGCGTCCAATGTTTGCTTTTCACGTTGCGGATGTTGGTCGTCCCACCATCCGGCTCCATCCGGAGCAACTGCTTGAAATCGACCGGCTTGCCCTTGGCTTCAAGTTTCGCGGCGCGCTTCTTGGTCGCCTCCATGAGGCCTTGCTGGGACGACGGCATTCCCCACCGCGCGGTAGCAAGCTCGCGGCCTTCTGCGCCGTTGCGCACAATCGGCGCAGAGTAATCCGGAAAGACGCCCGGCATCGGCGCGAGATTGCCGACGTAGCGGTTGACCACGCGAAACAGCGCGCTGATGGCCGCCTGATTGGTCGTGATCGAGTAGAGATTGCACATGTTCAGGCTTCAGTTCGAGGATGGCGCGCCTGCGAGACGAGCTGGAGCAAGGTCGCCGATGGACGCCGCCCTACCTTGGTGCACTTCCGGCAGCGCAGCCGGCTGGCGAGATCGTGCACGAACGTGGTCGGAGGATGCTTCATCGCCGCAAGATCGACGTCGCTCGGCGTCTTGCAACGCGCGCACTGGATTTCCAGCCACGGGAAGCCGCCGTTGAGGGCCTGGTCGATCGTGGGCGACGGATCGATTGGCTCGCGGTGGGTATCTGGAAGACGTGGCCCTGCTCGATCTGCTGGTGACCGCAAAGCTTGGCCGAGAGGCCGATGCCGTGCGGGCAGCCGAGGGCTGGAAATGGACGGAAGCCCATCTTGATTTCCCGCACGCTCACGGTATGCGACGGACCTATCCGCATCCGGTCGAGCTTTCGGTGCAAGATCAGGCCGCTCTTACAACAGCGCAGACGGAATTCGACCGGCTGACCGAAGAGCATCAGACGGCCGAGGAACTTGCTGATGACGTCGACGCGCGGTTTGGCGAGCTTGAGGCCAACATCGAGCGGCTGGAAGCGATGCGGCAGGCCTATGATCCCGACGACATCGCGCGCGCTGGCGCTTTCGTGATCCTCAATCACGACGGCACTATTCGGATCGAGCGCGGGTTCATCCGCCCGGCAGACGAGAAGCCCCAAGCCGAAACCGAGGAGGGGAGCGACGCGCAGGCGTCCAGCGAGGGCGGCGAGACAGATGGTCAAGCGGCGCAGGGTGATGATGGAGAAGAAGGCGTTGCCGAGGAAGAGGACGACGACCGACCGTTGTCTGACGTTCTCGTTCGGGACCTCACCGCACATCGCACCTTGGGGCTGAGGCTCAATTTGAGCGAACAGCCTGAAACCGCCATCTTGGCCGTCACGCATGCGCTTGCTGCGCAAATCTTCTACTTCGGCGCAGATGCGCATGTCGTCGGCATCCAACCGGTCAAGACGGACTTGGCTGCGCATGCGGACGGGATCGAGGACAGCCCGGCCGGGAAGGCCTGGGCGGATCGTCACGCCAATTGGGCAAGGCAGGTGCCGCGGGACATCAGTGGCCTTTGGGCTTTCGTGGCCGAACTCGACCATGACAGCCGGATGGCCTTATTTGCGCATTGCATTGCATTGCATTGCATTGCATTGCATTGCATTGACCGTCAATGCGGTGAAACTGCCGTGGGAGCGGCGGCCGCGCGCGTTGGCAACGGCCGACAGGCTGCGCCAGCAGGTGTTCGATCGACCCAGACATGTCCTTAACCTGATTCCTGACTCGCCGTCGTGTAGGCGCCCCACCAATCTTGGTAGGTGTGTCGCGGGACTTTCGGGGATACAACCCGACACAAGCATAAGGTCTAGCAATGGCGGCCGATTGGAAACGCGGCACGAAACGCGAAGGCGATGGACATTACCGAGCAGCTTTTTGCAGCTAGGATGCGCGCCGCCTGCGCTATGAAACTTTCACAGTTCGGATGTGTCGGTCAGGGGGAGTTTGATCGATCCGATCACTGCCAGCACCGCGCCTCTCTCTGTCGCAAACGCGTTGCACCTCGGTGGGGATCGAGCCGTAGCAAAGATCGCCCTCGAAACGGTGATCTGCTTTGGAACTGACGCGGCTCAGCGAGGGACAAAGGAAAATGACTGTAAGGCGCCTGCTTTGCTTCTGTCTCGGTCCAGTGCTGATTTCCTTGGGTGGGCAGGCCGCCACGAGCGACGGTGTTCGCGCGGACGACAATGCCCTTGTGGACAAGGTCAACTCAACTTGGCGGGCGCAGGACGGTGCGGCTGTAGAGCAAATCATCTCCAACGTCTCGAACGTAGCTCACCTCGTTCCGATAGAATGGGGACTCGCTCAAAAGCCCGACATGGGTGAATCTGTTTTCTTTTCGTGGGCCCAATACCGGGACGATGAAACAGACGACAAGTACACCATCACCTGGGAAGTGGGTTTCGATGGGGCGATCAAGGTTGAGCCGACGTATGCAAAGCCGATGGAATTGGGCTGGCAGGCGTTCGCGCTCTCGCTGACCGGCAGTGAAGTCACAGACGGGGAAAGAGCTGTGAACCTTCACTTTCTGCATGATCCCGCCAACTTCAGCTTCGTGACGACCGCGCAGGGCGAACTGGGCAATCTTCTCTGGTGCGGTCGTTGCACTATCGGCGATCCGGCTGGAGCAGGTTACCTACCAAAGGTGGATGAGAAGCAGACCGCGAAAGGCAGTCTGTGGCGCGTTCTTACTTTGGTGAACTGCAATATTCCAGGGCCTCATTATTTCACCCGCGGCGGAGTCATCATTTCCGAGAAGCGCGAGGGGTAAGATTGGAAACCGCAATCTCAGCTACAGGATGGGGCGTCGTCCCGCGCGTTCCACTTGATCTCATTCAGTGTATAGAAGGCGCTTTCCACGCCCAGGCCGCGCCCAAAGCGCTAACGTGGGATTATGTGTGGAGCATAGTAAAAGCGTTCCGCGTTTTGCCCTATGAGGCGCTGTGACCATTGTTGTGCTGGCGCTAAGTTGTTTAACGGAGTTCGCGGATAGGCTCAGGGGCTGGCGTCATTGATGGGACACGCTCGTAATCCACGGCGCGCGCGTTCGGCGGCGGGCATTGGTGCAACTGAAAAGTACACAGCTCTGCCTCGGGCGAGCAGTTAGCCGTATCGTTCCGGAGCGAAGGATGACCATTGATGAAGCAAAGCTGATTGAACTTATGGACCGGGAGGCGATCCGCGACTGCATCTATAAGTACTGCCGCGGTATTGACCGGGCCGATGAAGCCACACTACGGAGCTGCTATTGGCCTGACGCAACCGACCGGCACGGCACTTATTCCGGGCTTGTTGAGGGCTTCTTCCTTTGGGCCCGCGAAGTGCTCAAAAGCGGCGCGCGCAACGTCCATCAGGTTGGCAACGTATTGATCGAGTTCGTCGATCCGACGCGGGCGGCGGTCGAGACCTATTTCCTCGCCTTGCAGCGTGGTCCCGGCAAGGACGGCGTCGTGCGGCAGTTCCTGATCGCCGGACGCTATTGCGACCTGTTCGAGAAGCGCGACGGCGAGTGGCGCGTTGCACGGCGCGTTGTGGTCTTCGACTGGGTCGACGAGCAGTCGGCGCCGACCGAGAGCGAGGAGGTCCGTTTTGGTCCGCGCATGCCGATCGGAGCGAGGCGCCCCGACGATCCGGTCTACCAAATTCTGGCGGACGCGCACGATCGCCGCATGTAAGGCGTGCGTTCTCACTCGTGTCCAGGTCCGGCTCACCGGGGTGGATGGCGCGGTTGCAATCTCGATTGCCGTCTCGAGAACAAGATCGCCTCTGCAACGCATCCCATCTGGAGTCCTTGATCGGGACGGCGACCTCAATCAATCGAGTTGCTTTGCTCCCGCGATGGCTCGTGCGGGAAGCTGGCCGGTGGCTACTGTAAATGGCGATGTGACGTAAACGTTGCGCGAGGGAAGGGAGGGATGGAAGAGAAGAGGCGCGTTGTTATCGTCACCGGAGCGGCCGGTGGCATCGGCCGGGCTCTGCTCGATGCCTTTCATCGGGGCGGCGACATCATTGCGGCCGTCGATCTGCCGAGCACCAATCTCCTCGACATCACGGCTGCGTTGGGTCCCGAGCATGTGGGATTCCACTGTGATGTGGCCTCGGAGGATGAGGTCGTGAGTCTTGTCGCCGCGATCGAGCGGCGGTTTGGTCGGATTGACGTCCTGGTCAACAACGCCGCGCTCGGACCGACCATGGCGGCGACCGTCGACACGGATATCGCCTCATTTCGTAGGACGCTGAGCGTCAATCTGCGCGGCCCGGTCGTGCTGGCGCGAGAGGCCGCGAGACGCATGTTGAGGCGGGGCGGAGTTATCGTGAACGTCGCGTCGCTGGCGGGCGTTCTCGGCAATCCAAAGCGCAATGCCTATGCGGCATCCAAGGCGGGATTGATTTCGGCGACACGGTTGCTTGCCTACGAATGGGCGAAGCACGGCATTCGCGTTGTGGCGGTTGCACCAGGCTATATCCGCACTCCGATGGTGGCAGAACTGGAGCGCTCCGGAAGGGTTAATCTCGAGTTTGTTCGGCGGCGTGTTCCGTTGGGGCGTATGGGACATCCGGACGAGATCGCCGCTGTTGTACGCTTTCTTGCGTCGCCGGCGGCAGGCTATGTGACGGGGACGGTTCTCGCTGTCGATGGCGGCTGGCAGTCCTTCAATCAGCCAGGCGATGCGTACCCACCGATCGTTGGCACACCGGACGCTGAACTGTCGAGGTCTGGGGCGATGCTGAGGGAGCGCATCGTGGTGGTGATAGGCGCCGACTGCATTGGCGAAGCGATCGGTCAGAAATTTGCCTCCGCCGGTGACATGGTCGTCGTCGCGGACAAAGACAGCGATCGCCTCGCCGAGGTGGTGCACACGCTTGGCCCGAAACACAAGGTCTTCGGCCTGGACGCCTCCTCGGAGCAGGGCGTGCTGGCGCTGTTTACCGCGATCAGGCAACGCTTTGGCCGCCTCGACGTGTTGGTCAACAATGCCGCGGTGGCTGATAGCTGTCCGCCGGCACTCCAGCAGTCTGCAGCGGATATTGACAAATTTCTGGAGGTAAACGTTGTGGGCGTGTTTCTCTGTGCCCGTGAGGCTATCAAGCTGATGGGCGACGACGGCGTTATCCTCAATGTAGCATCGATCGACACGTCTCTGCCTTTCGCGCCGGGCCACGCCTACGGCGCCTCGAGGGCGGCTATCGGTATTTTGACACGATGTATGGCGGCTGAACTTGGCCGCGCCGGCGTGCGCACCGCCACGATTGCGCAAGGCTGCATCCGCACACCGGGCATGGTTGCCTTGCAGGCGTCAGGCCGCATCGATGCCGCGAAGATCCGCCGCCGCATCCCGCTCGGCCGCTTCGGCGAGCCGGCGGAGGTCGCGAACGCGGCCTATTTCCTGGCTTCGCCCGAAGCATCCTACATCAATGGCTCGGCCCCCTGCGTCGATGGCGGCCTGACCTCGTTCGGCGACGCTGGCGATGCGAGCGCCGCTTGCGATTGAAGGCAGCGTGTAGACGCATCATGATCGCTGAACGGCTTCAGAGGTCTCAATACTAGGTTCCCGACCCCAGGCAACCGCACCGCTAGTCTAGCTTCTATTGCTACATTGCCGCCACTTCTGTGAGTCTGACAAGCTTGGGCCCTGCACAACGTTATGGCCTCTGTCGCTCACCTCAGGACAGGACCCTTTCGTAGCGGGGAATCCCCACCATGGGGCCCGCTCGCCCCCATTCTCCCCCCGCGCTACCGAGAACTAGCAGGGACGCCCCTCGGGCTGGCAACATGGTGACCGACCGGCTCCGTACAAGCTTATGCGTGGTAATGCACTGCCCGGTGTGTCCTGACCACAGACAGGCTTCCGCATTGACGGCAGTCCCTCACGCGGGCGTATTGGAGCCGGGACGATGGATCATATTCACCGAGGCGAAAAAGGCGCCTAATCGGCCTATTCACATCGGGATTGCCGATCATCTACATGCGTAGAGGCGAGGACGGAAAGCTTGCAGATTTGCGGTGCATTGCCAAAGTATTCGGTCCTGAAACGACCATCCTCCGACGTGATGGCTTCGACCAGGCTCTTGGCATCTCAATCGACACGCGAAAGGACAACTCTCTCCCAGATGCGCGAAGTTTGTTAACATAGTGTCCAGACCGCTGAAATTGTTTGGATCTGACCGACAATGAACTGAGGAGAGCAGAGCCGGCCGGGATAGGATCAAATGGAAGACATTCGGATGCTTGCTCTCGCTCTATCGGTCGAAGCAGGTCGGCGAGGGCATGTAAGCTAGCAGCAACGTCGCGCGGCGGAGAAGCGAAAGCCCGCGGCCAAGTCTTAACCCCGCGTTCTTCGCTCGTGGTTTCCTGCGCCATCAGACGTCGGCCTAGCACGCCTGTCCACCGACGACAGATGCTTTCGGCATAGGGCAGGGCATTGAAAACGTACTCGCTCAGGTTCTCTCTGGTGTCCACGCCGCATCCGAGCAGGAAGCGGACTGTCGGCTTCGTCCGCTTTGCGACCAAACTGTCTGATTTGTTGTGCGTCCGACCGTCATGCGCGACCTGCAAAAGCAGCGCGGTCGCGTGGGGCGAGCTCACCCGAGAAAAAAGCAACCGCAGTGCACCGTCGAGGGCGTTCGGCGCTCGCTCCTCGCTCTTGAGGCGCGCTCCCGGACGTCGCGCGAGTTTTCGCAATGGCATCGCGCTTGCAACGAATGAAATGTGTCTCTCGATGACTTTATCGTCGTCGAGCTACGCACTGCGTGCAGGCGCGCGCGTATAAACTGACAGGCGCCGCGCCCGCGATCCCGTTCTCTCAGGAGTGCCCTGTGATACCGTCTGCCGATCGGTCAGCCGGCCTCGCCACGCGACTCGCATTTTTTGTCTCCGGATTCGGCCTCGCCGCCTGGGCGCCTCTGGTGCCGCTTGCCAAGGAGCGGCTCGCGGTTGATGACCGTATGCTTGGTCTGATGCTGCTCTGCCTCGGCATTGGATCCGTCGTCGCCATGCTTTTGACCGGCGTGTTGAATGCGCGGTACGGCAGCAAGTCATTCATCATTGCGGGTGGGCTTGGCCTCGCGCTCATCCTGCCGTGGCTTCCTATGGCAAGCACACCTCTCAGACTCGGAGCCATGCTCTTTGCTTTCGGCGCTTCACTCGGCTCGATTGATGTGGCTACGAACGTCCACGCGATTGAAGTGGAGCGCGCCGCCGGCCGTCCGTTGATGTCCGGCTTCCATGCCCAGTACAGCATCGGCGAATTTGCCGGCTCTGCCGCCATGACCGCTTTCCTCTCGCTGCGGATTGAGCCGTTTGTTTCAACGTTGGTCTGTTCGGCGGTAATGGTGACTGCGATTGCGTGGGCTTGGCCGCGGTTGCTCGCAACGGGTCGTACGCAGCGGGGGCCATGGTTTGTCTTGCCTCAGCGCACCATGCTGCTCATAGCTGCGTTTGCGACCATCACCTTTCTTGTCGAAGGCGCGATGCTCGATTGGAGTGCCTTGCTTCTCGTTGGTCGAGGTCTTCTCGCCGAGGCGCATGGGGGCCTCGGTTGCATGCTGTTTTCCATTGCCATGACAGCAGGCCGTCTCGGCGGAGATGCCATCGTGGCGCGATTCGGCGACCGTGCCACATTGATGTTCGGAACCCTGCCGATCGTGACAGGTTTTGCGGCTGTCCTGGCCGCGCCGGTTGCGGCGATTGCTCTAAGCGGCTTCCTGCTTATTGGATTGGGCATTTCCAATGTTGTGCCGGTGCTGTGTCGCCGTGCTGCCAAACAGAAGGCGATGCCGGCAAGCCTTGCGATCGCAGTCATCTCGACGGCCGGCTACGCGGGTATCCTCGTCGGTCCCGCCGGTATCGGGCTTGTCGCACACATGGCTGGCCTGCCTTTTGCGTTCGGCATGTTAGGCGCGCTCATATGCAGCGTCACGCTGTCGGCACGGATGGTGGCGACGGACCCTCGCTGAGCGTGGTTGGAGGGGGACATGGGCGCGTCTTGGCCAAACGAGCGGCACGCAGGGCGGTATCGAGACCGGCTCGATCCTACTAAATTTCAAACTTCATGGCAGCAGAAGAATACACCGTCGATCATGACCTCCCGCGCCCTCTGCAAGTCGGCTTGGTGGCGGACGGCTGGTCGAAGGGAACCGATAGAGTCTTGCGTCCTCTGACCTTGTTGGTGCGCTTGAATTGCTTGCCAAGAAAGTGGCGCTGATGTCTGATGGCGGCCAATTGCTTACGCGCACAACAGTCTGGCGTAACTTGATGCGCTCCCTTGATGAGCCCGATCAGGATATTCGCGCGGTTCGAAACTCTGGCATCGCTCTGGAATTTGTCCAGGATGACGCGATTGAGATCGGCCGGCTTGAAGCAACTGAAGGGCCCTTGTGACGTAGGCCTGCACCGCTCTTCGTCGATGCGCTAGTGGCGCGAGCTCATTCAAACTGGCTGGCTTCGAACCCGAGAAGCTTGCAATCTCAAACACCATCCTGCCTCGCAGAATCGACTTCCGCTCAAAGGGCGGAGTTCACGCTCGACTGGTGATGGCACTGGATCGCTCGCCCTTCACGCTCGCTGGTCGGAGACGAGCAAAATTACTCCGCTGCCGTCTGTTGCTCTCGTCGAGATATGCCCGGTACGCCAACGCAATGCCTTCATCGAGTGAGGTGCGGGCACGCCAGCCGAGCTTTGCCAGACGGCTAACGTCGAGCAGCTTGCGCGGCGTGCCGTCGGGGCGCGACGTATCGAAGCTGATCTCGCCGCGAAAACCGATCGTCGCCGCGACCGCAAGTGCGAACTCGGCGATGGTGATGTCCTCGCCAGTGCCAATGTTGACCAGTTCCGGCGCGGAATAGGTCTTCAACAGATGCACGCAGGCGTCGGCGAGATCGTCGACATAGAGGAATTCGCGCCGCGGCGTGCCGGTGCCCCACACCACGACCTTGGTCGCGCCCGACACCTTGGCCTCGTGGAAGCGGTGGATCAGCGCGGCGACGACGTGGCTGTATTCGGGATGATAATTGTCGCCGGGACCGTAGAGATTGGTTGGCATCACGCTGATGAAGTCAGCGCCGTACTGGTTGCGATAGGCCTCCGCCATCTTGATGCCGGCGATCTTGGCGATCGCATAGGGCTCGTTGGTCGGCTCCAGCGGCCCGGTCAGCATCGAATCCTCACGCAGCGGCTGCGGTGCCAGCCGTGGATAGATGCAGGAGGAGCCGAAGAACATCAGTTTCTCGCAGCCGTGTGCATGCGCCGCCTGGATCACGTTGGTGGCAATCGCGAGATTGTCGTAGAGAAACTCGGCGCGCAGTGTATTGTTGGCTACGATGCCGCCGACCTTGGCGGCGGCAAGGAACACCGCCTGCGGCCGCTTCGCGGCGAACCAGGCGTTGACCGCAGCCTGGTCACGCAGATCGACCTCGCCGCGAGATGCCGTCAGGAGCTTTGCATCCTCGCGCGCCAGCCGGCGCACCAGCGCCGAGCCGACCATGCCGCGATGGCCGGCGACGAAGACCGTCTTGCCCTTCAGCTCAAACGGCGTGATTGCCATTGGAGACCTCCTGTCTGGCCTCGGCGAGATCGCTCGCGACCATCTCCTTCACCAGCTGGGCGAACGGCGTCTTCGGCGCCCAGCCGAGCTTGGCGCGCGCCTTGCTGCCGTCGCCGATCAGGAGATCGACTTCGGTCGGGCGGAAATAGGTCGGATCGATCTGCACCACGGTCTTGCCGGATGCGTTGTCGACGCCGATCTCGTCCACGCCCTTGCCGCGCCATTCAATGGTCCGCCCGACTTCAGCGAACGCGAGCTCGACGAATTCGCGCACCGACCGCGTCTCACCTGTGGCCAGCACGTAATCCTCGGGCGCGTCGGCCTGCAGGATCTT
Organism: Bradyrhizobium erythrophlei; assembly: GCF_042430365.1. Taxonomy (GTDB): domain Bacteria; phylum Pseudomonadota; class Alphaproteobacteria; order Rhizobiales; family Xanthobacteraceae; genus Bradyrhizobium; species Bradyrhizobium erythrophlei. The sequence continues at coordinate 112,077 of NZ_JBHMET010000224.1, read as the reverse complement.
GTGCATGCCC
>NZ_JBHMET010000224.1:71448-112057 GCF_042430365.1 Bradyrhizobium erythrophlei | reverse complement strand
CGACATAGTCGCGGGCATGACCCCAGTCGCGCTTGGCCTCGAGATTGCCGAGATAGAGCCTGTCATCCAGCCCGACCTCGATGCGCGCGACGCCGCGCGTGATCTTGCGGGTCACGAAGGTCTCGCCACGGATCGGGCTTTCGTGGTTGAACAGGATGCCGTTGCAGGCGAAGATTCCGTAGGCCTCGCGGTAGTTCACCGTGATCCAGTAGCCGTAGAGCTTTGCCACCCCATAGGGCGAGCGCGGATAGAACGGTGTCGTCTCCTTCTGCGGCACTTCCTGGACGAGGCCATAGAGCTCAGACGTCGAGGCCTGGTAGAATCGCGTCTCCTTCTCCATGCCAAGGATGCGAATTGCCTCCAGCAGGCGCAGCACGCCGATGGCATCGGCATTGGCGGTGTATTCGGCGCTCTCGAAGCTAACCGCGACGTGGCTCTGCGCGGCAAGATTGTAGATCTCGGTCGGGCGGATCTGCTGCATCAGGCGGATCAGATTGGTGGAATCGGTCATGTCGCCGTAGTGCATCAGGAACGGCACGTTGCCCTCGTGGGGGTCCTGGTAGAGATGATCGATGCGCGCGGTGTTGAACGAGGACGAGCGCCGTTTGATCCCGTGCACGGTGTAGCCGAGGCCGAGCAGATATTCGGCGAGATATGCGCCGTCCTGCCCCGTAACGCCGGTGATTAGCGCAACGCGCCGTTTCGAATCCTGAGCCGTCATTGTCTCTCCAGACGCGCAGAAAGAAAGGCGCCCTTGGCAAGTCATTTGCGGAGCGAGTTTCAAATAATCTAGATACGCAGGCTCGCTACCACGCGCAAATGGAAGAGAGCGATCTTTGCTCTAATCATACACATCAAAGGAGCGTGCACATTATATACATTGATTTATATTGCATTGGGAGCCGCACGTGTAATTAGTCTTCAAAGGTCAAGCTCAACAAGACTTCTCGATCTGCCTGATTACCGAGATGACCGAACGTAGGCGAGATACCCAGGCGCGCTATTGCGGGGGCCAAAAGTTCATATGAGTCGAGAGTATTTCGGCGCGGATGCGATTCGCGGTCGTGATCTCGCTGGAGATCGCGCCTAGATGCTTCGAGCGACTTGCGTCGTTTGCCAATTTCGCGAAGAGGTTCCTCGAGTCTTGAAGATCACTTTCCTTAAATCGTGGGGCATCCATCGGTATGTGCGGAATTGTCGGCATCGTAGGGCGTGGCCCGGTCGTCGAGCAGTTGATCGGTTCACTTAAACGACTGGAGTATCGCGGCTACGACTCTGCAGGCGTTGCGACGCTTGAAGGCTCTCATCTCCAACGCCGGCGCGCCGAGGGGAAGCTGAAATACCTTGAGGAGCGGCTGCGCGGCGATCCGTTGTCAGGTCGTATCGGCATCGGTCATACTCGCTGGGCCACCCATGGCAAGCCAACGGAAGGCAATGCCCACCCGCATGTGACCGAAAATGTCGCGGTAGTTCACAACGGTATTATAGAAAATTTCCGCGAGCTGCGTGCCGAGCTGGAAGAGAATGGCGCTAGTTTTGTCTCTGAGACCGATACCGAGGTGGTGGCGCATCTCGTCGAATCTTACTTAAAGAATGACTACTCGCCGCAGGAAGCAGTGAAAGCGTCGCTGCAGCGGCTGCGCGGTGCCTTTGCGCTGGCATTCCTATTCAAAGGCCACGACGACCTCATGATCGGCGCACGCAAGGGGGCGCCACTTGTGGTCGGGCATGGCGACGGTGAAATGTATCTAGGATCGGACGCTATTGCGCTTGCGCCTTTCACCGACACCATCACCTATCTTGAAGACGGCGATTGGGCCGTGCTTACCCGCACCATCGGCGTCATCTATGATTCGAGTGGTGCTATAGCCCACCGGGAGGCGCTGAAGTCCGGTGCGTCGTCGCACCTGGTTGATAAGGCGAATTATCGCCACTTCATGGCGAAGGAAATCTACGAGCAGCCGGAAGTGGCCCAACGGACGCTGGCGCATTATGTCGATATGGCCGCCGAGCGCATTGCGCTGCCGTTCAAATTACCATTCGATTTCAATGTCATTCAACGCATCTCGATCACGGCTTGCGGCACGGCAAGCTATGCCGGCCACGTTGCCAAATATTGGTTCGAGCGGCTGGCACGTGTGCCGGTCGAGATCGATGTAGCGTCCGAATTCCGCTACCGCGAGGCGCCTTTGCGCAAGGGGGATCTCGCAATCTTCATCTCGCAGTCAGGGGAGACTGCCGACACGCTGGCCGCGTTGCGCTACGCCAAGGCCCAAGGGCTGCACACGATTTCCGTGGTCAACGTGCCGACATCAACGATTGCGCGCGAGAGCGAAACCGTGCTGCCAACGCTGGCGGGGCCGGAAATCGGCGTCGCCTCGACCAAAGCCTTCACCTGCCAGCTGATGGTGATGGCTGCGCTTGCGGTCGCGGCAGGTAAGGAGCGCGGCGAATTATCCGACATCGAGGAAACGAAGCTGGTGCGCGAGCTGATCCAAGTGCCAGGACTGATTGCTACGGCGCTCGCGATTGAGCCGCAGATCGAGAAACTCGCGCTCGACATCGCCAAGTCGAGCGATGTTCTCTATCTTGGTCGTGGCACGTCGGTCCCGCTTGCGCTGGAAGGCGCGCTCAAGCTGAAGGAAATCTCCTATATCCACTCAGAGGGATATGCCGCCGGCGAACTCAAGCACGGTCCGATTGCGCTGGTCGACGAGACCGTGCCGGTGGTGGTGATCGCACCTTACGACGGCGTTTTCGAGAAAACCGTGTCGAATATGCAAGAAGTCGCCGCTCGTGGCGGCAAAATCATTCTGATAACCGATGCAAAGGGAGCTTCGGAAGCGACGGTGGACACGCTCATGACCATTGTATTGCCGGACATGGCCGCAACCTTTGCGCCCATGGTCTATGCCATTGCGGTGCAGCTGTTGGCCTACCATACCGCGGTCGTGATGGGCACGGACGTCGATCAGCCACGCAATCTCGCGAAATCGGTCACCGTCGAATAGCCGGCAGCGTCTAAGGTTGAACCGTTTCCGGCCGTCTAACGGTTAGGCCCTGCGATTGGTTACACCTAGTCTGTGGATGCCAAAAACGGGATAGACCCTCAGGCTCGCTCCCATCCAGAATTGATTGCCGTTGCTAGGCTATCTAGGGTGCCTTTGCGGTCAATCCGCTGGTGGCGGCTCGTACGCACTCCGCGTTGAATAGAGGCGCACACCTGGACTTGATCTTGGGTCGCTACCCGATCTCCAAAAGGACCAGGATCCCAGCGATGGCATCAACAGTTCGACTATGCACCGATCCAATCCCTGACTGACGAGCATCCTAAGCAGCGCTCACGTCATCTCCGCAACAATGAGAGTTCCAGCGGCAAGCGCTCGCTTCTCTCAGTTGCGGGCATTCATTCAAGCGGGACGCTTGCAACAAACCCGAATGCGGGAGCGAAGCGCGAGCCACGACGCTCCACCCGATTACAATTTCTGAGCTTCATCTCCGGCCAGAAGCGAGGGTGACGCAGAGGATCAAGCGCGAATGCGCCGCAGGTCGGCCGTCGATTCCATCATCGGCCATCTCAAAGCCGAGCACCGCATGGGCCGCAATGATCTCTGGTTCCGGCACGGCGATGCTGAGAACGCCCTCCCTCCTTGCCGCCGCCAGCTACAACTTCCGCCGGCTCATCCGATCGCGCTCCCTTTGCTGTGCGTGGTCCTAACCGCACTCTTCCCCGTCCGGTCATGCCATGGGGAAATCAACCTCCGCCACAGACGACGATCTGGCTCTTGCTCCGTAACAAGGTGCATCCGACGTATGCCGCAGCCTGACTATTTATTCAGGCTGAGAGCGCTTGGAACAGGTCGGATCGTCTTTCTGCATCCAAAGAGCGTCCACGTCAGCTTATCGTCAGCTAAGCTGCCTATCGAGCGCTGAAGGGCCTAACCGGCCTCAACTCAATGAAACCTATACCTCGTAGAGGGCGATTCATTATGCATGACGGTATTCGCGGCTCGTCCAGTGTCCGGTACACGTCCGTTGGCGAAGCTGATCAAGCGAATCCTTCAAGAGCAAACGCCGAGCAAACCGATGCCGAGGGTAGAGGGTTCGCAGACATGTTCGCCAACATGCACTTGGCCGCAGAGGATTCCAACGCCAGTTCATCTTCGATAGCGCCGGCTTATTCGCTCCTTTTCAAGCCTCCTGTGGTGGAGATCAATAAGGAAACATTCAGGAGACTAGCGAAGACATTTCATGACGATGAAATCAACCGCATCGCCAAAAATCCGCAGGAGTATTCGGATTTCGTATCCACACGAGCCAAGAATGCCGCAGAGGCCGCGGCGGAATACGGCACCACTACAGATTCGGAGCATGCGCGATATTTCAGCTATCAATTAGGAAACAAGAGTGTCGCACTCCTGAGAACGGAAGAGGGATTCAGCATGACTGAGTTCGACGGTGAAAAGTGGCGGGAACTGTTTCCCGGACGAACTGACATCACCTCCACTGTCGATCTTCAGGTTGTTCATCCCCTTGTTGAGAACGCTGGCGATATCCTGCTTGAGCATCAACTTCGACTAGACGGCGAACGTCCGTTGCTCAAATGGTATCCTCTCAATGAAGAAGCAAAAGCCCGCGCGGCGATGATGGGGTTCGTGGAAGTGGACGATTGCAACATGGTACTTGATCCTACCCAGCATCCTGACAAATGGACAAAGAACAGCGCCGGTGAATGGCAGCGTGCAAACAAACCTCCACTATATCTCTCCAAAGCCGAGGAAAGCGAGAGCAGTGCTACCGAGAGTGCAACTGACCCCACGTACCCCTACGAGGATGACTTTATGTGAGCTTGGGGTCTATGGGATGGTCGCGAAAAGGCAATCAATCCGTTCGACCTCAACCGCGTCATCGTCCGCACCACGGTTCAGCCCAATAACGTGATGTTTCCGACCGATGCGCAGCTTTTGAACCGGGCGTGCGAGATCTGGTCTGGCTGGCAAAGCGGTAGGGTCTTTCGTTGCGGCGATCCAATCCAATGGCGGATGGTTAGTGAAACCGAAGGACGCCGTCGCAAGAGTGGTCTGAACAAGTCGCGGACCGAAGCCGCGGTCCAATGGACAAACCGTATAATATCCCGAGACAGTCTTAAGGCCGCGGCTTGGCGGCACTCTTCGAAGTGTTCGACCGTATGCGATTGTCCTGGGGAAGTCCGACATCCGCTCGCCCGTTTATCGAGTCAGTTTGAGGTTCCAATGAATGGAGCCCTCGGCACCGGGGTTATGACTTCGGCTTTATGGCTGCCGTGATGGCGACTGCATGGCAGGTGTCATCAGGCTTGTGGGTTTATCGCAAGGTCAAACTGCCCCAGGGCTCGTTCGGGCGCCGTGCGAGGCGGGCGCTCAGATCAGGCATGAAGGTGAGCGAATGGCGCATTGTTTCAGGTGCCGGCCCCGCCACGGTGATCCGCCAGTGCGGTATCCAGGAACTTCAGCAAGGTCTGTCCGGCGAAGGGCTTCGCCAGGAAACTAACCGCTCCGGCGTTCAGGGCGGAGGCGCGAATGCGGTCATTGGGGAAGGCGGTGATGAAAATCAACGGTGCACCGTAACCGCGGGCCCGCATCTCCGCCAGCAGGTCCAGGCCGCTCATAATCGGCATCTGCACATCCGTAATCACACAGGATGTCTCGTTCAACTGAGGCGACCGCAGGAACTCCTCGGCTGACGCAAATGTGTGGACGATATGGCCGCGCGATTTCAAAAGGTTCTCTATCGCCGCACGGACCGACGCGTCGTCATCAACGACGGAAATCAAAGGTGTGGACAAGACACGCCCTCCCGACGCGGGCAATTGCTTGCCCAAGCATTAGCCACCCTGGACGAACAAGTGGGCTCGAGGGACGAGATTGTAAAATCATACTTAGGTTTGTTCGGAGCGGTTGGCACTGATTCCCAACGTTTCAGCCATTCTGATCAAATCGGCGAGCGATCGTGCGCGCATCTTCTTCATTACGTGTCCCCGATAGATCTTGACGGTAATCTCGGCGAGTCCGAGCTCGGCGGCTACTTGTTTGTTCATCAGGCCGGTAGCGACCAGTTTCAATACCGCCTGCTCGCGCGGGCTTAAGGTTTCAAATAAGGACCGCAGATTCGCGACCGTCTTCTCGGCCTCCCGCCTCTTGCGATCCCGTTCGGTCGCCGCAACCACTGCATCAAGCAGCTCCTGATCGCGAAACGGCTTGGTGAGAAAATCGACCGCTCCACCCTTCATGGCCCTGACGCTCATGGGAATATCGCCATGGCCTGTGATGAAAATGATTGGAATGCGAATGTTCGACTTGGCCAGCTCGGTCTGAAAATCGAGGCCACTTAATCCTGGCAGTCGGATGTCAAGAACCAGGCAGCTAACGGTATCCGGAAGCTTGCTCTGCAACATTTCGCGGGCCGATCCGAAAGTAACGACGTCCAGGCCCACCTGTTGAAAAAGGTTGGTGAGCGACCGACGCATCGAGACATCGTCCTCGACAACGAAGACGATCGGTTCTGTCGGCCCCTCGGTCTTCCTGCCTTCGCGCGGCGAGTCAGAGCGTCCGTTCACGACACGACCTCCTTATGCAACGGCAGGGCAAATTGAAAGGTCGCGCCCGGCTCCGGCTTGCGGACAATCGACAGGCGCCCTCCGTGAGCTTCCACGATCGAACGGCAGATCGAAAGACCCATTCCAAGGCCGCTTGATTTGGTGGTGAAGAAGGGGTCTAAGACGCGGTCAGTGTCATCCTCGGCGATCCCGACGCCGCAATCAGTCACGGCGAGCTGCACGCGCCCCGTGTCGTCCATGGATGACCGAATCACCAGTTCGCGCGTCCGGTCCTCAACCGTTTGCATGGCCTCAATTCCGTTCATTACCAGATTGATGATCACCTGTTGCAGCTGAACCCGATCACCGAGGATCGTGGGCAGGACTGGCGCCAACTCGGTTCGTAACGTCACCTGTTGGCTCACCAGCTCTCGTGTCACGAGCGCGATGACCTCCTTAACGACGTCATTGATATCGAGCGGCCCCATTTCGATCTCACCTTTCTTCGCAAGCGCGCGGACGCGCCGGATCACCTCGCTTGCCCGAATTGCATCTTCGATGATCCACTCCACCGAGCAGCGCGCGGCAGAAAGGTCAGGAGCCTCGCGGCCCATCCAACCGAGGCACGCGTCGGCATTGCTGATAATGGCGGCGAGCGGCTGATTGATTTCGTGGGCGATGGAGGTTGTCAGTTCCCCTAGCGTCGTCACGCGCGTCACATGCGCAAGCTCTGCCTGTGCCTTTCGCAGCTCTTGTTCGGCCTGATCTGCACGAATAGTTGCGGTGATGTCAGTGCTGACGCCGCGGTAGCCGAGAAAATTGCCGCCTGCATCGAAAAATGGCTTGCCACTGGTCCGGACGTAGATCGGAGATCCCATCCGGTTGACGGTGCGATAGATAAGATCGCGAAATGGGAGACGTGCGTCTAGCGTCGCCCGATGTTGCTGCCACTTCTCGGGTTCTACTTCGACGTCGCACGCAATTTCCCAGCGAGGCTGGCCAATGAGCCCTGTGGCCAAGATGCCCGCAGCGCTGGTGTGCTCCGATAAGTGGGTGACCAGGTGGTCTGGCCCGGTCTCCCAGAGCCAGTCGGAAGCCGTTTCGGCGTAGTCACGAAAGCGCTGCTCGCTTTCGCGCAGCGCAGCAAGAGTGTTTTCCAATCGTTCCCTGGCCGCGTGTTGCTCGGTGACGTCCATATGCGTTCCGATCAGCTCGGTGGCAGAGCCATCGCTGCTGACCACAGCATGCGCAACGGAATGTATGCGCCTGATCGCGCCATCGGGAAGAAGGACTCGGAAATCATACTCGAAGTTCCCCCCCTTGTCTTCGATAGCCTGGCGCTGCACTTCCTGAAGCCGCGGCAGGTCGTCTGGATGGATACGCGAGCGGATCGCATCTATCGATACGGCCTCTTCCGGATCGAAGCCAAATAGACGGTCGACCTCGGCGGAGCGATACACAAAATTGCGGCGATGGGGGTCCCAGGACCAACTGCCCGTGTGAGTGAGATGCTGGGCCTCGGCCAGATAGGCCTCGCTACGGCGCAACTGCTGTTCCGCCTGCTTTGCGGCCGTGATGTCTGTCGCTGCCCCGACAAATTCGATATCACCAGACGCGGTTCGGGTGGCTCGTGCCCGCGCGTGGAGGTGCTTTATCGAGCCGTCCGGCATCAGTAGTCGGTATTCATGCTCGAAATCCTCCTGGTGTTGCATCGCTCGATCGATAATCTGCTGGACGGAGGCTCTATCTTCTGGATGGGTACGATCAATGACGAGTTGCGGTCGCGGTTTCGTCGCCGGATCGTATTGGAAAATACGAAAAGTCTCCTTTGACCAAAACGGCTCGTCGGAGGCGACGTCCCAGCCGAAGCTGCCCGTGTGGCTCAATTCCTGAGCCTGGGCCAAATGTGCTTCGCTCCGCTGCAGCGCAAGTTCGGTCCGCTTCTGCTCGGTGATATCTTCGCAGGCAATGAGTACGATGGGCTTGTCATCAGCCCACAGCATGGCTTTGGCGTTTTCACGCACCCACAGCACCGAACCGTCCTTCCTGATCTTCCGGACGTCCCAGGTGTGCGATTGGCCGACCATTTCAAGGGACACCGCGACGCGTTTGCGAACGAACGCACGATCTTCGTCCTGAAAAACCTTCAGCACGGATTGGCCGATCAGTTCGGTGGGCGTATAGCCGAGCTGTGTCGCGCCGAAAGTATTGACGTTCAGGACCGTTCCAGCTTCATCGACCATGAAGTACATGACTGGGTTGTGCTCAAAGATCTCGCGCCACTGTTTTTCGCGGTCGCGTAAATCGGCCGCGATGCGCTGGAGCCTCGCTGCGGTCTCTAGCGCATCCTCCCTTTCCTGGCGGATCTTTCCGATCAAGTAAGTTCCGACGATCGAAGCAGTAAAGAAAGCAACAACAACCTGAAGATCTTGCGGATCGTCGATCCAGAGACTGAAAGTTGGCGGCGCAAAGAAGTAGGCCAAAGCAGCGACAGAAACCATGGAAAGGGTGGCCGACGCAATGAAGCTGTCCATCTGCGAAAACAGCAATATCACCACCAGATAGGCAAACGCCGTCGCAGCGAAATGGGCATGAAGGCATAAGGACATCAGCGTCACCAGTGCCAGCGTGATGCTACCGAAAACAAGCTGCGTGGCTGACCGTCCGAATTTGGTGACCTGATTAGACATGCTTTTAAACCGTCCGGCCTTTCTATGGCAGGAGAAATTAACATCTTAGGCAAAAATGCGGCAATTCCTTCGACCCCCAACTGCCCGTGAGCGGGTTCCGAGATCGATGAGCGCCGCTGAAATCAGCACGAGCCGAACGGAGGCGCATTACAAACGTTCGTATAGTTTCCTTAAACATTTCGATATCGAAGGCTTGAATGTGTAGGAGCCTTCGATCTCAATCTCTTAGCCCTCTCGACAGCAAAAGCCACTTTCAGGAAGCAAATTGCCTCCACGGCCGGCAGAAGGATCGAACCCAACCGGGGGGCGATCCGGCACAGGGCCTTGGCAGCACATTCCAGTTACGCTCATGACGAGAAAGTCCGCTGTATCGGATGTGAGACATGGACGTCGATCCCGCTATTCCGATCTCCCGCGCGGGCTGCCAGCCAAACTGATTTACCCGGCGGGCGCTAATCCGTTCAATCTTGTCGCGGTCGCTCCACTCCTGTGCGTCTTTGACACGGAAAATAGCCTGCACATAAAAGCTAATCTTTGTGGAAGCTGATTTAGATCTGCGCGAAAACGGTTCTTTGTGAGTTGCTCGTTTCGACCTGTTCACGCTGTGCACCGATCGCGACCTGATGCCGCAACGGACGCAGGACAACGGACAATCAAGTTGGCGCGAAGCTTTGTAGTTTGCAATACAAGTCGGCTGCTGCCGAGTTGAATAACCAAGAAGCGCGCACTCGGCTGCGCCCGAGTGCAACGCGTCCCGGAATCGCGCACAGAACGCAACTCCTACCGCTTCGTGTTCGCCGCTTCGTTTGGATCGATATCCTGGTTGAGACGGGCATGAAGCGTCGCCTGGTCGAGCTCGCCTTCCCACCAGGACACGAACACGGCAGCAATACCGTTACCGGTAATATTGGTGAGCGCTCGCACCTCGCTCATGAACTTGTCGATCGAGAACACGATCGCCATGCCCGGCACCAGCGCCGGGTTGACCACCGAAAGCGTCGCGGCGAGCGTAATAAAGCCCGCGCCGGTGACGCCGCTTGCGCCCTTCGAAGTCAGTATTGCCACCACCAGGATCGTGAGCTGCTGGCCAAAGGTGAGATCGACCCCGAGCGCCTGCGCAATGAACAATGTTGCGAGCGTCATGTAGATGTTGGTGCCGTCCAGGTTGAAGGAGTAGCCGGTCGGCACCACGAGGCCGACCACGGGCTTGGAGCATCCCAGCCTCTCGAGCTTCTCCATCAATTGTGGTAGCGCACTTTCCGAGGACGACGTGCCGAGCACGATCAAGAGCTCGTCCTTGATATAGGCGATGAACTTAAAAATCGAAAACCCGACGAAGCGCGCGATCAGACCGAGTACGACCACCACGAATAGTGCCGCGGTTGCATAAAATAGCGCGACCAGACCGATCAGATTGCCGAGCGCGGCGGGACCGAACTTGCCGATCGTAAAGGCCATGGCGCCGAATGCGCCGATTGGGGCGGCCTTCATGACGATGGCGATAACTCCGAACACAGCGTGCGCAGTGTCGTCGATCATTCCGCGCAGCCTCTTTCCGCGCTCGCCCAGCGCCATCAGCGAAAACCCGAACAGGATCGAAAACAGGAGCACCTGCAGGACATCGCCGCGGGCGAGGGCGCCAACCACGCTCTCGGGAATGATATTCAGGATGAAATCGACGGCTTTCGAGCCTTCCGCCTGCTTCACGTAATTGGCGACCGCTGCGGCATCTGGCCTCGCCGCAAGACCACGGCCGATCTGGAACAGATTGCCGATCACCAGGCCGAGCACCAGGGCAAAGGTTGACACGATTTCGAAATAGACCAGCGCCTTGACGCCGACCCGCCCGACCTTTTTTGCATCCTGAATATGCGCGATGCCGGATGTCACGGTGCAGAAGATGATCGGCGCGATCACCATCTTGATCAGCTTGATGAAGCCGTCACCGAGCGCCTTGACCCAGTCGTTGGTCGCAAGCGACGGCCACAGCCAACCGACCATGACGCCGATCAGAATCGCGATCAGCACCTGAACGTAGAGAATTTTGTACCAGGTTTGCGACGCCGGCGCGGGCGCCGCAGTTGCGATGGTGGTCATGACGCTCCTCCCGAATTCGATCTCGAATACCGAGCCGCCGCGCGTTGAGGTGCGACAGCATCGTACGAGCTTGTCATTTCAGCCGTGTCCGATTGAAGACGGGGATGTCGGAATGCCGACAGCCGGCAGCGTCATTTCAAGGCAGGCTTTAGTTTCTGCGTATCTTCGCTCGTCAAGCAAGATGCGCACCAAGTACGCCGAAGCCACAACCGTTCAGCTGGCCTGACGATGAACCGACTGTCTCCTGATTAGCGCTGCCTGAATGCCACTACCGCGTTCGTGCCGACGAAAAAGGTGTTGCTCAGCGCCACGCGCACCTGCGCCAGCTCGCAGAGTTCCGTCAACTCGAGCGACTGGATGCCAAGCAATGTCGGATCCGTGGCCGTCGTTATCTCGCGGCCGTCCACGCGTAGTTCTTGATGGTGGCAATGAGTTCCTTCGCGAGTTGACCCTCTATCCTGTCGTGTCCCATCAAGTGAGCCGACGCGGATGCGACGCCATCGCTCAGCCGAGCGGCGTCACGCGATAGTCAGTGGCGTGATCGTTACGAGTTAGGCGGTGCCGTCGATGCAACATTTCGTGACATTGGTAAAATCCATTGTTTGGATGGCATGCATCAACACGATGAAGGTGTATAAACGGGGAGCTTGTCCCGACATCGCATGCGGAAGGGCCCCAATCGCGAGGCTCTGGTGCAACCCGGCTCTCGGCATAATGTCCCGGACATCGTGGCTTTGATCCGCTCCTTTCTTCGAATGGAATACGCACTGCGCTCCCGCTGAACGGGGCGGTCCCCCCCTCTCGCAACAAGCGCCATCAAGCCGGTTGTTCTCAAGTCGACCGCGTAAACATGAACACCTGCCGGAATCATGCCTGCCGAAGCGCCGAATATCGCGACTAGCCGCGGGCTCCAGATCGCTGTCGATGCGGACCACTATATCGATCCCAATCTCGGCCTTCGAAGGAGAAATCATTCGCTATTTTTGTCTGGCTGCTCATGACAAAACCCCGGCCAGATCCTGACGTCGCGCATATTGCGCCGAACGGGTCGGCGCTGATGACTTCTGAAGAGCAGCATGACAGGCCTACATGCGCCTTGTTCAGGAGGAAGGTGAGGGGAGGCGATTGGCGGGAAGTCACTCGAAGAGTGTTTGCATATCGATCCGCAACGTGAGCCGGATCGCGTGCTACGCATACCAGAGGCACCTCGCGCGCGCTAAGTGGTAAGTGAGCAAGGACGGCTGTCCGTCTGCGGCAGGCCTAAATAGAACAAAATCGTCGAAACGGTTTGATTCAACAAAGATACTTCCCTTGCTCACGCGTGGTCGTTTTTGGGCACCGCGTGGTGCCAAACTGGGGGCTTCCTGCAACCCATTTGATCATGGTTATTGTGCCACAATCGTTTTTATGTGCCATGGGGGCGGACAATGCCCGAGTTCGACTGGCGGTCGCCGGATTCGTATAAGAGCCTACAAGATGCCGAAATCACCGGTATCGCTTGGGAATGTCTCCGTCGCGATGCAGACTATCGACGCGACTACGGATCGATAATTGCCAACAGCCCGGATGGCGAAGTGACCGCGGAATTCAGGAGGAGGTGGGGCGTCTGCTTTCGCCCATGATCCTCGGAGGTCTTCGAGGGAAGAAACAGTCTTTTGGGCGCCTGAGGTCCTGCCGTCCGTTGTTCCGGTTGCAGTAACGACGTCTGCAGTTCAAGGTGGGGCGGCATCTCAGCCTCTGCTTGATGTCACGGCCGGTCAGGTGCGTCGCGCTGCCGACGGTTGGCATGGGGTGCTGGATATCGGTTCGGTGGAGCACCGCATATGGTCGAAAGAGCCGCTGGCGGCAGGCGCTTACTATTCAGCCGAATTGCCGCTTGATGGGGATTTCGAACCGCGGGCGCATGCAGCCCGGCGGCTGTGGCGCGCAATGAATGGACGCGCGGCAGGTCCAGCCTTTTATCAGTTGTCCAAACAGCGCCGCGAGCGCTTGAGCTCGGCACTTCGCGCAGTCGATGGGCATAGTGCCGGCGGTACCTATTGCAATATTGCAAACGCGCTATTTGCCAAGAAGCTCGTCCTAAACCGGGCCTCGAAAACCCACGATCTGCGTAGCCGAGCCATCCGTCTCGTACAAAGCGGCCTCGCACTGGTGCGCGGAAGCTATCGCAAACTTCTGCGACCGCGGCGCAGGGACCAATAGCACCTTCAGCGGTGGGGGACGAAAACCGTCACCCCAATATTCGGTATCCCTCTCCAAGAACGGCTTCTCCATGATGACTACACGCACGAAGATGCCGCCGTTCGCAGCGCGCCTGTCACTCTGGAGCTCTCAAATGACCGATCCGATGGCCGGCCTACCCCCGCGCTTCCTGCGCACACAGGAGGCCGCGCGTTATCTCGGCCTTTCTGGTCGCACGCTCGAGAAACATCGCACGTACGGTACCGGGCCGGTCTATCGGAAGATCGGCGGTCGTGTCGTCTATGCTCTGGATGATTTGAGAGCCTGGGCTGACCTCGGCGCCAAAACGTCGACGTCAGATCCAGGCAGGGGGGACCGTACTGCCGGCCAAGAAGCGCCCTATGCTGCGCCCTTATGCGGGCCAGGAACGTCGCTGATCACCGCGCGAGGGCAGTGATAATGTGGCGCGAGATGCAGCGCGATGCCAGGATTCTAAGGGCCATCCAAGGCACGGCAGGCATGGCGGCCATCTGGACGAGTGGATATCTGGGTCGCTTCCCAGACCGTCAGGCACTCGGATGCGAGAGCCGCCAAGGGCCTCGAAACGGCAAATACTGGACCCGAGGGCTGAAAACACCTCAGCCTTGCGCCGGCCGCTGTGCTGGCCTCTTCCCGTGGAGGAGAGTGTGACGCCCGCGGCCGGTGTTGTCGAGGTTGCCTAAGCAAACGAAATGCGCCTGGTGCTGCTCAATGTCGAAATACTGGCTACAGGCACCGGCAACGTTGGGCGCCGGCATGCTTGTCGAGCGGGCGTGAGAAGGGCCGCGGGGAGGACATTTCGCCCGCGTTGATGCATCTGCTTGTCCCCTACGGTGCGTGTCAGGCCAACGCTGGCGCTTCCAACTGGTGAAATTCTCGCCCCGTCAAGGGAACGGCCCCCGCACCGGGAATCGGGCCTTGGGCTTTTGGAGGTAACGACCTGAGCTAAGGGTAGGCAGAGCGAAGCGCGGGCCGTAACGCAAGTAAAGCGGTTCAGCCTCGAAGATAGGGATCCCCAGGCCAACAGAGCGTTGTGCCTGGAAGGCAAAAAGCGAGTCACTATCAAAGGTGGGTAGCTAGAGTTTGCAGTGGGGGCAGAGCGCGCGGCACGTTCAAAGATGCACCAATCGCTAAGCGAGCGCTCGAACGGATCGCTGCGCTCTATGCGATCGAAGGACGATTTGCGGGATGAGCGAGGACCGGCGCTTGGTACGCCAAAGAATAAGCCGCTGGTAGCGTCACTCAGGAGATGGTTCGAACAGCAGCTTGCGCTCGTCTCCGCCAAGGTGGAGATCGCCGGGGAGATCCGCTACGGGCTGAACCACTGGGACGTGTCACCCGCTTCCTGGACGATGGCCGTATCGAGCTTGACGCCAACATTGTCGACGCGACATCCGCTCCCATCGTGGTCACTCGCAAGAACCCAGTCTTCGCCCGTACAATCATGGTGCGGAGAACTTGGGTCTGCGCCACCTGGGTGAATCGGGGCCTGCAAACTTGGCGGCGTTGACCTGCAAGCCGACTTTGCCGACCTGCTGTAGCGACGTGGGTCAGCGGCCCGCTTACCCCTAACGGCCGAAGTCAGATTCCGTGGCCGTTCTTCACCACCGCTTTTTGCAAACTCAATCCGAGGCCTTCCATAGGCCGGCAACGATGGCGCCGGGTCCGCGATCGATCACATTTGTCGGCATGATGTATACATTATATCGGATGATTCCGACTTCCTTTTGGTATTGGTCGTCATTGTGGCTAGTTATGACTGAAAAAAGCAGCTTCGTTGTTGCGTGCTTGGAAAATGCGTATACAGTAAGTATACAGACTAGCGAGGAGGAGCGAATGGGCCAATGTTTTCCGATGAATGCCTGGTACGCCGCCGCCTGGGATGCGGAAGTGAAGCAGGCGCTGTTGCCACGCACGATCTGCGGCAGGCACGTCGTGATGTATCGCCGCAGCAGCGGTGAGGTGGCTGCGCTGGAAGATGCCTGTTGGCATCGGCTGGTGCCGCTCTCAAAAGGGCGGCTTGAGGGCGACGCCGTCGTCTGCGGCTATCATGGGCTGAAATTCAACGCGCAGGGCCGCTGCACCTTCATGCCCTCGCAAGAGACGATCAACCCCTCCGCCTGCGTCCGTGCCTATCCTGTCGTCGAACGTCATCGCTTCATCTGGCTGTGGATGGGCGATCCGGCGATGGCCGACCCAGGACTGGTGCCGGACATGCATTGGAACGACGACCCTGCTTGGGCTGGCGATGGCCAGACCATTCACCTCAAATGCGACTATCGTTTGGTGGTAGACAATCTTATGGACCTGACGCACGAAACTTTCGTGCACGGCGCCAGCATCGGCAATGATGCCATTGCGGAAGCGCCGTTCGACGTCACTCATGGCGAAAAGACCGCCACCGTGACGCGCTGGATGAAGGGGATTGCCGCACCACCGTTCTGGGCCGGGCAATTGCAAAAGCCTGGTCCGGTGGACCGCTGGCAAATCATTCGTTTCGAGGCGCCGTGCACCATTAATATTGATGTCGGCGTTGCGCCCGCTGGAACCGGCGCGCCCGAAGGCGATCGCTCGGCTGGCGTCAACGGTTTGGTCCTCAACACCATCACACCCGAGACAGAAACGAGCTGCCACTATTTCTGGGCATTCGTGCGCAATTATCGGTTAGGCGAACAGCGCCTGACCACCGAACTCCGCCAAGGCGTTTCCGGCATCTTCCGTGAGGACGAGGTCATTCTCGAGGCGCAGCAGCGAGCGATCGACGAAAACCCCGACCGGATCTTCTACAACCTCAATATCGATGCGGGCGCGATGTGGGCGCGCCGCCTGATAGATCGCATGATCGAGGCGGAGAATCCGCCGCAACATCGGCAGGCCGCGGAGTAGGGCATGGCCGAGCGTGACAGTGATCGCTCCGCCTCACAGACGGTGCGCGCGCAACTCAGCTTGCGCGATCTGATCCTGTCGGGCGATTTGCGGCCGGGCGAGCGGATCTCTGAATTGCAGGCGGTGGAGACGACCGGCGCCTCCCGCACCCCGGTGCGAATGGCGCTGGTTCGGCTGGAGGAGGAAGGCCTGCTGGAGGCGATCCCTTCAGGCGGCTTCATGGTGAAGGCGTTCTCCGAGCGAGATGTCCAGGACTCGATCGAACTGCGCGGCACGCTGGAAGGGCTGGCCGCGCGTTTTGCCGCCGAGCGCGGCGTCTCGTCGCGCGATCTCGAGCCCCTGAAAGCATGTCTCGACGAGATCGACGGCTTGGTGCGGCAGGATCCGATCTCGGTCGAGGCCTTCTCCTCCTACGTCGCGCTGAACGCGCGCTTTCATGCGCTGTTGACCGAATTGTCGCGCAGTCCGCCCCTGATCCGGCAGATCGATCGTGCGTCCGCGCTGCCATTCGCCTCGCCAAGCGGTTTTGTGATGACCCAATCAGAACTGCCGGACGCGCACCAGACGCTGTTGATTGCGCAAGATCAACACCGCACCGTGATCGACGCGATCGAAAACCGCGAGGGCGCGCGGGCCGAAGCAATCATGCGCGAGCACGCGCGGCTCGCGGCGCGAAATTTGCGCTTGGTGCTCAAGAATAAGACGCGTTTTGACCTGTTGCCGGGGCTGGCCCTCATCAGGACGGCAGGCGATTAAAGGAGGACCGCATGCGCTTCATCGAAACCTGGACTCCCGCAACCCTCATCGCGACGCGCGATCTGACGCCTTCGATCCGCGAGTTCCTGATCCGTCCGGAAAATTTCGACAGCGCGGCCTACCCGGTCGGTAGCCACATCGATGTTGCCGTCGACGTCGATGGTCAGCCTGAGACGCGGTCCTACTCGCTGATCGGTGAAGCCGACCGTGCCGGTTACCGTATCGCGGTGCGGCGGGCGGAGGACTCCCGCGGCGGCTCACGCTACATGTGGTCGCTCGCGCCGGGCGCGCGGCTGACCGTCACTTTGCCAACCTCGCTGCTGCCGATCGACTGGGCGCGCCGGCATTACTGCCTGATCGCCGGCGGCATTGGCATTACGCCGCTGATTGGGGCAGCGCAGGTGCTCGCCCGGCACAATGTCGATTTCACTCTGCATTATGCGGTGCGTTCGCGTGAGGATGCCGTCTATCTGGATGTTCTGGCCCCCTTGCTGAACGAGCGCCTTGTTGTCCATGCAGGCAACGAGGGAGGCCGGCTCGATCTCGACACGTTGTTCGTGTCGCTGCCGTCTGATGCCATGACCCTGTTTTGCGGCCCGATCCGGATGCTCGATGCAGCACGCCGGGCGTGGACCGTGGCGGGCCGTGTGTTATCCGACCTGCGCTACGAGACCTTCGGTTCAAGTGGCTTGCTGCCGACCGAATGCTTTCGGGTGCGCCTTGCGGACCGGGGCGTTGAGATCGAGATTCCGCGCGATCGCTCGATGTTGGACGCGCTCAATGCGGCTGGTTACGAGGTGATTTCGGATTGCCGGCGCGGGGAGTGCGGCGTCTGCGCCATCGACCTCATCGACATCGACGGTCAGGTTGACCACCGCGACGTCTTCTTCAGCGATCAGCAGAAGCACGCCAACGAAAAGATCTGCACATGTGTCTCGCGCGCCCGCGGCACCATCACGGTCGATATGCTGCATCGTCCGGACGCGGTTTAGGCTCGCTTTAACTCGTTCTGCGGCAGCAGGTCTTGCATGCGGCCGGGGCTCGCCGTGCCCGCGAAACGAGTGGGCTTTTTGCAGTCCGTCAAAGAAGCTCATTTGAGTGCGGTCGGGACGGCGAACAGTTGGGAGAAGACGTTTGGGATAAGGCGCAGGACCTCAGCTACACGTCGTAAATGTGCTTGAGCAGCAACAGCCCGGTCATGAAGCGGGTCTCAATCGCGGGCCCACCATTTTCGCTATAGGAGGCGCGATCTCGCGATCGATTCAGTCCCAGTCGATCTGCCGCCAAGTTGGACCAACTCGTGCTTTAGTTTAACAAATTGATCGAGCCTGGCGGCGAACCAGATCGCCCTCAGCTTCGTCTCCGGCTTCTTCGGTCGCATCCTCCCGCTCCGCTGCGACCGCGGGATCATGCCGGGTAAGTGCACCCACTGAAGTTGCCGTACGTGTTGCGCGCCGCGCCTCCCGTCTTATTCTGCGACGCGTCGAATCAGCATTTCTAATGTCGGCCCCTGTTCAGCGACCTTTGTACGGTATGGACGGTGCCGTTTGGTCGATTACGCAATGCTAAGCGAGCGAACGAGGCTGCCTGTAGCAAATCTTGCTTCCGGGAGAGTGGGTTTGCGCTATAGCTGACCCCCGGCCGAAACCCCGCCCGAAGCTTGTCGCGCCGACTGGAGGTGCATCGGCCGGCCGCTCAGCCGAGTAAAGACAATCCCAATCCGTGTGACCAGCGGTTGTTCTATTGCCTTTTCTTCCCGGGTTACTAGTATCTACGGCTTTCGGGGGGCCAATCCGGCTCTCTAAAGCACATAACTCGGAATTATGCGCAGAGTTAACGCTTCTTTTGAGCTCAGACTCTTGGGCACGACGCCCGCTGATCGCTCGGACGTGGATAGGGCGCTCGCCATTTTCATTCAAAATACTTCGCCGCTACTGAGAACAAAGACCAATCAGATCAGACAAAAGATCGCAAATCCGATCACGCCGGAAGGCACGTTCTATTTTGCAGCGCTATGCCGATCCAAGAGCGTGATCGGATTCGCGATGTTCGGCTATTATCCCAACTCCAAGCTTATGGTGGTCGATCACATGGTTATTGATCGCGATCATCGTGGTGATGCGGCGTTCTTCATATTCGCCCAACTCCTCCATGACACGATTCTAGGACTCGACCTTGAAATCGATTTTACCGCCGTCGAGCTCGAAGACGGAAATGAGTATGGATCTGAGCAAACGGGCGGCAACGAATTGGTGCGCCTGCTCGGCCAAGTGGGGTTTGGCAAGGTCCACGTCGAATACTTCTTAGCCAATATCGAGCCCGTCAACTACGAGGCGAAGTATCCCGGAGTATTGATGCTGCGTGGAAGCCAGAAACTCTATCGGATCAGGAGAGAGGACTTACTTCAAATTTCGCGAGGAATGTTGTTCGAACACTATCTTCCCTGGTACCGTGACTTTTTCGGCGAGCAAACGGGGGTTTATCAACGATACTTAGAGCAGTTGCATCAGGAATTTGCGAAACGTCTTGGAAACCAGCCGACTATCAAGGTCAATGGTCCAGAAGCGGACGCCTTAATCGTTAGCCCTACTAGCGTCCCCGTGCGCTCGACCGAATTTCGCATTGGGCAACACATAGCGATGTTTGCTGCCGTCGTAACCATCGCGTGCACAGCGATCTACGAACTTAACGTTCCGCCAAACTGGGCTATTCCGTTGCTAGTCGCCCTAGTGGCCGTATTCGCAGGCATAGTCGCGATTAGCAGCGGAAGATCATTCGAGGTCTTTGAGGCAGCTATTCAATCTCTACGCGGCGGCAAACAAAAATTGCACTATCAGCAAACTCGGCCACCTTCCAAAGATGCCGAGCAAACACGTCCGCGACTGAAAAAAAGGAAGCGAGATTTGGAGATCGGGACAGACGATAAACAAGACTAGAGAGGATATGAAAGTATCTGACCCTCTCGATCTTGAATCCGTGCAGTGCGAGTGTTCGCCTTACGAAGTTGTTGGAATATACCCAATACTGTTCTGTACCCTTATAGAAAGTCGTAACGAAGGCAGCATCCGCTCTATAGGCCTTTGATCCGAAAAATTCGAAGCTGTTGCTGAGCTCAACGTGAAGTACCAGAAGTCCCTGGTCCTTCGTCACGGCAGCAAACTCGTTGAGCGTTTCTTCCAACGAACAATAGTTGACGACTGGACCCACGCAAATGGTGAGATCTGCGATTCCGGGCGGGAGCGGCAAGCTCTCAGCGCTAGCGCAAACTGACCACTCTGATCGTCGTAGCCGAGCTTCAGCTATATCTATCTCGACCCGGTCGCACGATGAATCGAAGTATGAATAGCCGCCCGATCCTACGTCGACGATGAGGCAACGATCATCGCAAGAGACAAGTTGCCCTGCTACAGCGAGCATCTCCCGTTCAATCTGGCGTTTGCTCCACGCGTGCCAACGATCTGCTTTGTCCCAGATCTCGCCAATCTCGTTATACTTCTTACGAATTCGAGCCAAATAGGCCGGCTGAGTGCGCATAATTCCGAGTTATTTTGCTTAGCCGGAGATTGTCATCGCGTTTACCATGAACCCATCTGGGGCCATCCCAACTCGACGGGTCTTGCGATAGAGACAAGTGGGCTGCGTGTATGGAGTGAGTTGTTATGCTGATTAGCTCAGCAGTTGCCGAGTATTTGCGGTATTGTGCGGTTGAACGGCAGCTCTCCACACATAGTATTCAAGCGTACGCTGCGGATCTGAATGATTTTCGTCAGTTCTTAAGAGACGCCCAGTCCCTCGCTGCGGTAACCAACTCTGAGCTCGGAGCATACCTAGCCGACCTGCTGGAGCGCCGAAAGCTCTCGATCTCAACTGTCCGTCGGCGCTTTGCTTGCTTGCGCACGTTCTTTCGGCGCGCAACATCGTTGGGACAGGCCGCGGATCCATTTCAGGGGTGGCGTCTAGAGCTTCCTCGGCGAAAGAGGCTCCCGCGATGTCTTTCTCGGCCGGAGGTGTTGAGTGTATTGTCTGGGTTAACCCCGAAGTACGAGGTCAGGGCTATCTCCTCGGAGCCGATCCTGATAGCGGTTCGCTTAATGATCGCAACAGGGATAAGAGTTGGAGAGCTCTGCAAGATCGTCATCACCGATGTCGCTCCCGATGGAAGGGATGTCAGGATTCGCGGTAAAGGATCCAGAGATCGGCACGTGTATGTCTCTGACCCTGATCTTCGATCAGATCTTGTGAAGCTTCTGGAGAGGCGTGCAAAGCACCTGACACTGGATAGGCACTTGTTTTTGAACCGACGACAGCGACCCATGAGGCCTCATTCAGTTCGGATAGCGCTTCGTCGCTACTCGGACAATTCGGAAAGCAAGCGTCGAATTACGCCACATATGCTTCGCCACACGGCAGCAACTCTATTGATTGAGCGCGGCGTAGACATCCGTTTCGTCCAAAAGCTCCTTGGTCATTCTAGTATATCAACTACGGAGATCTATACCCACGTATCGGATGAGGCGCTGAGGGCGAGTCTCGAGAGAGCCGACGTGCTCCGCAATCTTGCGGCCTAGCCGATTGGGGCGTTCGTCCGGCATTCAGGCCGCGAGGTACTGCTGCGAGGAACGTGAATAATACGCAGGACGCGCTCGCACCTTTGGCAGTATCGTTCCTGCATAAACGAGGGAGGCAAGCCGGGTGGCACTTCGGACAATCCGCGCTCGCCGTAAGAAGTTAAGAGCGCTGCTGGTCGGGTTCCTCACATCGACGTTCTAAAACGGACACGAATAGTACAAGGGATGGAAGGTGAAGGGCGCCGCTCGTCTCTCGTGCCGAACCGAATGTCTGCTCGAGTATGATGTGCGTGCTGTGACCTCACGACCGGGCGATCGTAATCGGTGCATTGTGCGCTTTGTGGCGTGCGATCCCATCGTGCAGGCGCTCGCGGATGTCGCAATTACCGTGATCCAGCTCTCCGGTTCCGGGGGGCGAATTGTTCGCGACCCAAGATGGGCTCGCGAATCCCTACCGCAAATCGCGTAGCAGCCGCTTGGTATCTGTCAGGTGTCCTACGTTTGATTGGCCTGCTTCTTGCTGTACCGAACGCAGCAATTCCTCGCAGCTGATATCTGACCATTGGAAGGGGTCATGGACGGGGCAACGGAAACGTTCTACAGCGTGATCAGACGTCAGGGTATCACGCGTCGCAGTTTCCACAAATTCTGCAGTTTGATGGCAACGAGCCTCGGGCTCGGCCCGCTCGCGGCAAGCTGTATTGCCGGCGCGCTGGAGACCAAGCCGCGTGTGCCCGTGATCTGGCTGCACGGGCTCGAATGCACTTGTTGCTCGGAAAGCTTTATCCGCTCGGCCCATCCGTTGGTGAAAGACGCGATGCTGTCGATGATTTCGCTCGATTACGACGATACTATCATGGCGGCGGCAGGACACCAGGCCGAGGCCATCCTTGAGGAGACCCGCGCCAAGTACAGAGGCCAGTATGTGCTTGCCGTCGAAGGCAATCCGCCGCTGAACGAAGACGGTATGTTCTGCATTGATGGCGGCAAGCCGTTCATCGAAAAGCTCAGGTCGACGGCGGAAGATTGTATGGCGGTCATCGCTTGGGGCTCTTGTGCGTCCTGGGGCTGCGTGCAGGCGGCCAAGCCCAACCCGACTCAGGCGACGCCGATCGATAAGGTGATCACGAACAAGCCGATCATCAAGGTGCCCGGCTGCCCGCCGATTGCAGAGGTCATGACCGGCGTCGTGACCTTCATCACCACATTCGGAAAACTTCCCGAGCTCGACCGTCTGGGGCGGCCAAAGATGTTCTATTCCCAGCGCATCCACGACAAATGCTATCGACGTTCCCATTTCGACGCTGGCCAATTTGTCGAGGAGTGGGACGATGAGTCCGCGCGCAAGGGCTATTGCCTGTACAAGATGGGCTGCAAGGGGCCGACCACCTACAACGCCTGCTCGGCCGTTCGGTGGAACGGCGGCGTTTCCTTCCCGATCCAATCCGGCCACGGCTGTTTCGGCTGCTCTGAAGACGGCTTCTGGGACAAGGGCTCGTTTTACGACCGGCTCACGACAATTAAGCAGTTCGGCATCGAGGAGAACGCCGATCAGATCGGTATGGCTGCTGCCGGCGTAGTCGGTCTAGCCGTCACCGCGCACGCAGCGGTCACGGCCGCGAAGCGGCTGACCCGTAAACGGGCCGGCGCCGCTCAGGAAAAATGATCGAGTTTTTGAGGACAACGGTGGGGCGCCAAACACCCAATGGGTTCAAGCTCGATAATTCCGGCAAGCGCGTTGTCGTCGATCCGCTGACCCGGATCGAGGGTCACCTTCGCGTCGAGGTCAATCTCGATTCCGACAATGTGATCCGCAACGCCGTCTCGAGCGGAACAATGTGGCGTGGCATCGAAACGATCCTGCGCGGGCGCGATCCGCGCGACGCCTGGGCGTTCACCGAGCGGATTTGCGGTGTCTGCACCGGCACCCATGCGCTCACCTCCGTGCGTGCGGTTGAGAATGCGCTCGGCATCAAGATCCCAGAGAATGCTAACTCGATCCGCAACATCATGCAGCTCTGCCTCCAGGTGCATGATCACCTCGTGCATTTCTATCACCTGCACGCGATGGACTGGGTCGACGTGGTCTCCGCGCTTAAGGCCGATCCCAAGACCACTTCGAGCCTGGCGCAGTCGGTCTCGTCCTGGCCGTTGTCATCACCGGGCTATTTCAAGAATCTGCAAATCAGGCTCACCAAGTTCATCGAATCAGGGCAGCTCGGTCCGTTCAAGAATGCCTATTGGGGTCATCCGGCCTACAAGCTTCCGTCGGAAGCGAACCTGATGGCGGTGGCGCATTATCTGGAAGCGCTCGATTTCCAGAAGGAGATCGTCAAAATCCACGCGATCTATGGGGGCAAGAACCCGCATCCGAACTGGCTGGTCGGCGGCGTGCCCTGCGCGATCAATGTCGACGGCACTGGCGCGGTGGGGGCGATCAATATGGAGCGACTCAACCTAGTGTCCTCGATCATCGATCGTTCGATCGAGTTCGTCGAGCAGGTCTATCTACCCGACATTGAAATTATCGGCTCGTTCTACAAGAGCTGGCTCTATGGCGGCGGGCTGTCGGGCGAGAGCGTCATGTCCTATGGCGACGTTCCCGAAAACGCCAACGACTATTCCGCGAAAAGTCTCAAGCTGCCGCGCGGCGTCATTCTTAACGGCAACCTCAAGGAGATCTTGCCTATCGACCACGGCGATCCCGAACAGATCCAGGAATTCGTCGTGCACTCTTGGTACAAATACTCCGACGAGTTCAGCGGACTGCATCCCTGGGATGGCGTCACCGAGCCGAATTTCCAGCTTGGGCCCAACCTCAAGGGCACCAGGACCGACATCAAGGAGCTCGACGAAGGCGGCAAGTATTCCTGGATCAAGGCGCCGCGCTGGCGCGGCAACGCCGTCGAGGTAGGACCGCTGGCGCGATACATCATAGGTTATGCGCAAGGCAAAACGGAGTTCAGGGAGCCGACCGACAGACTGCTCAAGACGCTCGATCTTCCCGTGACTGCGCTGTTCTCGACGCTCGGTCGCACCGCGGCGCGCGCGCTCGAATGCCAGTGGGCGGCCCATCAGATGCGCTATTTCCAGGACAAGCTGGTGGCCAGCATCAAGGCGGGTGACAGCGCAACTGCCAATGTCAGCAAATGGAAGCCGGAGAGCTGGCCGAAAGAGGCCAAGGGCTACGGTTTCACCGAGGCGCCGCGCGGTGCGCTTGGGCACTGGATCAAGATCAGGGACACCAAGATCGACAACTACCAATGCGTCATGCCGACGACGTGGAACGGCTCGCCGCGCGATCCCAAGGGCAATATTGGTGCATTTGAAGCCGCCCTGATCGATACGCCGATGGCCGATCCGGAAAGGCCGCTGGAGATTTTGCGCACGATCCATTCCTTTGATCCGTGCCTGGCGTGCTCGACCCACGTAATGAATCCGGACGGTCGAGAAATGGCTTCAATCAGGGTTCGGTAGGAATACGGCCATGCCGGACAAGACACCGCAAGCCCTTATTGCCGTCGATACGGCACGGAGTGATCGCAGCATCGATCGTGACGTCATCTACGTCTATGAAGCGCCGGTGCGACTGTGGCATTGGATCAATGCGACAGCCATTCTGGTGCTGGGCGTAACTGGCTACTTCATCGGGACTGGGACACCGGCCATGCCAGGCGAGGCAAGCGACAATTTCCTGTTCGGCCATATCCGCTTTGCGCATTTCTCCGCAGGCTATGTGCTCACCGTCGGCTTCCTGCTACGTATCTATTGGGCCTTCATGGGAAATCCCCATGCCAAGCAGATCTTCTACGTGCCGCTCTGGAGCAGGTGCTTTTGGGGCGCTGTGTGGCACGAGATGCGCTCGTACGCTTTCCTTGCGGTCAAGCCGGAGAAGTATATCGGGCACAATCCGGTGGCTCAGCTCGCGATGTTCTTCATGTTTACGCCGACGATCGTGTTCATGATCGTCACCGGCTTCGCACTTTATGCGCAGAGCCCCGGCAGTGACAGCTGGCACTACAAGCTGTTCGGTTGGGTTTTTGCGATCTGGCCGAACAGTCAGGACGTTCATACCTGGCACCACCTCGGCCTATGGGTGATCGTAACGTTCGCGTTCGTTCACATCTATGCGGCGCTCCGCGAGGAGATCATGTCGCGCCGAAGCATCATCTCCTCCATGATTTCGGGCGTGTGCGAGTTCCGCGATTGATAGAGGATGCCGATGCTGACTCCGGAAAATACGAAACGGATTTTGGTGCTCGGCATCGGCAATATCCTGTGGGCCGATGAGGGGTTCGGTGTGCGGGCGGTGGAGGAGCTTCACCGCCGCTATGCCGTCCCGGACAACGTCACCGTCCTCGATGGCGGCACGCAGGGGCTCTACCTCGTCAAGTTTCTTGAGGAGGCCGATTGCCTGATCGTGTTCGACGCCATGGACTTTGGACTCCCGCCCGGGCAGTTGAGGCTCGTGCGAGACGACGAGGTGCCGAAATTCACCGCCGCAAGGAAGATGAGCCTGCATCAGACCGGTTTTCAGGAGGTCTTAAGTGCGGCCGATCTGCTTGGCCGCTGCCCGCGAGAGCTCGCTCTCATCGGCTGTCAGCCGCTGGATCTGGAGGATTGGGGCGGGCCGCTAACCGCTCCGGTGCGCGGTCAGATTACGCCTGCGATCGGACTGGCGCGCGAACTGCTGGCGCAGTGGGGCTCGCCGGCAAAACGGAGAACCACGTCGCTGCCCGAATCAGAACGTCTGCTCGCCAATGATATTGACCATCGAAACTATGAGATGAGGACGCGGCCGGTCTAGCGGCTCGTGTGTTAACATGTGCTTTGGCTTGCCAATGACGATTATTGAGACCGACGGCATGTGTGCGCTGTGCGAGTATGGCAGTGAACGGCGGCGCGTCTCGGTCATGCTGCTCTCCGAGCCGCCGGTCGGCGCCAAGGTCCTAGTCCATGTCGATACCGCGGTGCGGCTCCTGGATGACGAAACAGCGCGCCTGATCGCGGAGGCGCTCGACGGCCTCGATGCGGCCCTCAGTGGCCACGACTGCGATCGCTTCTTCGCGGACTTGATCGGTCAAGAGCCGCAGCTGCCTGAGCACCTACGCTAACCCGGTGCCGCTTGCGGACACTGCGCTGCCCACGCTTGCCAATGTCCACGGGACAACAAGCGTCCAGCCGAGAGCAAGCTTCGCGCGGAAGATTTCCAACGGTTTAGCGCAGCTCATCTAACGGGAATACAAATCACGGGATTGGCACATGCCTTGCTAACATCCGATCCGGCAGGACAGAGACTATCAGAAAGGTGGCTGATGAACTTCGAGCCGGGAAAGCATGATCTGATGCGGCTCGGTCTGCTAGAGGTGGGGACCGCAGGCGTCGACGTGCGCGTCGCGCGCGGTCGCCGCGCCGATCAGGCGTCGCTGAAACCAAGTTTCCGGGCCGCGCACGAAGGCACCGATCCGCCGGTGAGCGCGTTTCCCATCGGTGCGGCAAGTCTCGACGCAATCCATAGCTGGCCGACAGCGGCGGGTGCGCTCGCCAGGTTCGCTTCGCTGGATGGCGCCGAGCTGGCAAGGAACTGTCCGAAGGCCATCGCGCTTTTATTGAACGTCGCCGCTGCCGTGTCCGGTCAGAAGAGCAGCGCGCCGGCGCAGCTGTTCCGGCTCGGGAATCTCAGCGATCTCGAGCGCGAGCTGATTGCCGACGTATTTGGGGAGGGCGAGGTCGCCGGCGTCGTTGACCTGCCGGAAGGCTCTGTCGCGCAAATCCAGGAATCAGTGCTTGCGGGAATCTGGCGCGTGTGCATCGAGACCGACACCGCACACGACTATATCGAGGTCGGCGCGATTCCGGAGATCGTGCGGCGCGCCGCAACTGACTTGACGTCGACTAATCTCATGATCGACGCAGCGCCGGACGGCGCGATGAATGTGCTGCCAGTGCTCGCGGAAATCCGCGAACGCGCGCTGGCCTGGAGGCCTGGGATGCGCACGCAGATCATAAATTTCACGCTGCTGCCAATGAGCCAGGTCGACCTGACGTTTCTGCAACAAAGCGTCGGAAGCGGGCCCATCAAGCTCATCTCGCGCGACTACGGCACTTGCCGAGTGCGGGCGACGGGCATCCGAAACGTCTGGTCGGTGCAGTTCTTCAATTCCATGGACACCATCATCCTGGATACGGTGGAGATCGGCGGCGTACCGACGGCTGCGTTGGCGGCCGACGAGGATTTCGAGGATTCCGCAGAACGCCTGCAGGAAATCATTGAGGCTTACTTCAAATGACGAGCTTTGAGAATTTTGGCGTCCGGGAGGATCTCGCGGACGGCGCGCGCATGGAGTGCGGCATCTGCTGGATGGTCTACGATCCGGCTGAGGGAGACGAGACAGCGCGGATTGCTGCGGGAACGGCTTTCGCCGCGTTGCCCGAAGATTGGCGTTGTCCAAATTGCGACGCCCCCAAATCGAAGTTCATGTCGATTGAACATGGCGCCCGCGAACAGCCTCCCTGCAGGAGCGTGCACGCTGATCCGTCGGCGTGGGGCGAGATGCTCGCGGCGGCTTATCGGGATATCTCCGATCGGACTATGCGCGAACTGCCAATCTTCAACGACGCCTTGAGCGTCGAAGCGATCGGTTTTCGCGCGCACGAGGGCGGGATCGTCGGGGTGATGGTCACGCCATGGTTCATGAACTTGGTTGTCGCCGCGACCAATGCGGCGTCGCAATCGTTTCCCGGTCCGGGATCGAACCTGCGCTTGCGATTTCCGTCCGGCGACTTCGAATTCACCGTCGGCGAGGTCGCGGCTGTGGGTGCGATTGCGAGTTGCTCTCTGCTTTCGTCGAT
This sequence comes from Bradyrhizobium erythrophlei, assembly GCF_042430365.1. Lineage (GTDB taxonomy): Bacteria > Pseudomonadota > Alphaproteobacteria > Rhizobiales > Xanthobacteraceae > Bradyrhizobium > Bradyrhizobium erythrophlei. The sequence goes on along the minus strand of NZ_JBHMET010000224.1, from coordinate 83,414 downwards.
GTTTGGGTTCAAGGACATGGCGTCCGCCCGAGCCACCGCCGAAGCGGCGCTCGCGGCGCTGATGTCGCCGGCCAACCACTTGGTGTCGTATCCCGATGCGCCGCATATCGGTTCGATCGACCGCCGGCATTTCTTGCGCGGCGTGCTGGCCAAGTGGCGCGCATGAGCCTCGCCGTCGGCAACCAGATCGATGTCACCGTATCGCTTGCTGGCGCGGCAATTGCCGCCGTCGAGATTCTGCCGAGGGCCCGGCCGTCACTGGCGCGGCTGTTCGCCGGCAAACCGGCCGCTTCGCTGCTCAACGTGCTGCCGCGACTCTTCTCCTTGTGTGCTGCTGCGCACCAGGTGGCATTCCTGTCCGCGATGGAGGCGGCGCGCGGCGAAGATGTCAGCCTTGCCACGAGGCGGCATCGTATCGCCCTGGTCGTTGCCGAGCGGCTGACGGAATTGCTGCGTGGCCTCCTTGTCGGGCATCTCGCGCTTAATATCACCAGTGCTTCAGCTATTCGCGCCCTGATGCAGGAACTGTCGGTCCTGGTCGGCAGCGGAAAGCCCGGGTGCGGCCCCACTCGAGGCGAGGCAACAGCGCGGATTGCGCCGGTGCTGGCCGCGCTCGGCATATCGAATGAGGATGGCGCGCCAACGCCCGGCAGCCCACTCGCTCTTCGCATCGCGGCGCTCGAGGAGATCGTATGGAAGCCAATGCCGATGCAGCACTCGTTCCTGTCAGTTGGTGACGATCGCAATATCGTTGGACGGCTGCTTGTGAGTGACGCGAGAGCTTGCCGTTGCCCAGACCTGGCGGACCTTATTCCCGAGACGGGTCCGTGGGCGCGCCAAATGATGCGTGCTCGGCGCTCGCTAAGCCGGTCAGGGCCGGTCGAGCGACTGAAGGCGAGGGTTACGGAAATCGCGCGACTATGCGCTTGGCTCAAGGCCGGTGCTCATGTCGAGGTGGCCGAGGATGGGATCGTCGAAAGCTACAGGCTGGAGTCTGACCGTGGTGCGGCCGCGGTCGAATGCGCCAGAGGACGTCTCTATCACGCGGTTGAACTTGATCGTCAGGGGCAGATATCGCGCTTCGAATTTTGTGCGCCGACCGAATGGAACTTCCACGCGCGCGGTCCGCTGGTCCGCAGCCTGCAGGGGGCGGTGTTGACAGGACGACAGCACGAACAGGATGCGGTTCGCGCTTTGATCGCATCGTTTGATCCTTGCGTCGGGTTCACCCTCAAGTTCCGCGAAGTTGACGATGCATGAAATGGCGCTTTGTGAGAGCGTAATGGAGATCGTCGAGGAGGAAGCGCGCCGGCGTTCGTTTTCCAAGGTGAGGACCGTGTGTCTGGAGATCGGGGCGCTGAGCCATGCCGCTCCAGAAGCGATAAAGTTCTGCTTTGCGGCTGTTGCCGCGCGGACCATCGCCGACGGCGCGATTCTTGAAATCGTCGAATCGCCTGGCGTCGCCTGGTGCATGGCCTGTTCGAGGAGCGTCGAGATTGCGCAGCGGTATGAGCCGTGTCCCTGCTGCGGCAGCTATCAGTTGCAGGTAACCGCGGGCGAAGAGATGCGGGTGAAAGAGCTGGAGGTCGACTGATGTGTGTCGTATGCGGCTGCAGTGAAGGAACGCTTTCCACTGAGGGGGCCGACGCGCACGAAGTCAAGTGCCACCATGATCATGCGCGGGATCATTACGATCATCATCGTGATCATGTGCATGGCGGCCAGGATGAGCATCATCCGCACCACCGCCGCCATCATCACCATCGTGACCATCATGATCATGGCCATCATGGCGGACGGGCGCTTGTGGAATGCGGCGCAGGCGCGGCCGTCTTGAAGGTCGTGAGCATGAACAGCGAACGGGTCATTCAGATCGGGCGCGACATCCTCGACAAGAACAATCGGATCGCGGCCGAGAACCGCGCGCGCTTCCTGGCCGATGACGTACTCGTATTCAACCTTGTTTCCAGTCCCGGCGCGGGCAAAACCTCGCTGCTCGTCCGCGCCGTCTCCGAGCTCAAGCGGAGACACCCCGTTGGGGTCATCGAGGGCGATCAGCAGACCTCGAACGATGCCGAGCGCATTCGCTCGACCGGCGTGCCCGCAATTCAAATCAATACCGGCAAGGGCTGCCATCTCGATGCTGCAATGGTCGGCGAGGCTTATCGCCGCTTGCCGTCGCTCAAGCGCGGTATTCTCTTCATCGAGAATGTCGGCAATCTGGTTTGTCCCGCGGCATTCGATCTGGGCGAGGCTAGCAAGATCGTGGTGTTCTCAACCACCGAGGGTGAGGATAAGTCGCTCAAATATCCGGATATTTTTGCGGCATCGTCGCTCATGCTAATCAACAAGATTGATCTGGCGCCGGTGGTTGACTTCGATTTGGGCCAGACCATCGAATATGTGAGACGGGTCAACCCGAAGATTGATGTGCTACCGGTTTCGGCGCGTACCGGCGGGGGCTTTGCCGCACTCTACGCCTGGATCCAGAAGCAGGCTGTGCATCAGAGGTGTCCCCTCGAGGACGCAACGCGATGACCGCCAACCGCGACGTCACCACCTATCATGGAACCCGGCTTCGGGTCCACGTAAGTGGCGTCGTGCAGGGGGTCGGCTTTCGTCCATATGTTTATCGTCTTGCCACCCGTTATGGTCTGGCCGGGTTCGTCGCCAACGATCCCAACGGCGTCACCATCGAGGTCGAGGGCGACCGTACGTCCGAGTTTGTGGCCGCTTTGCCGCTCGAAAGACCTCCATTGGCGCTCATCGACCACATCTCCGTTCAGGAGATCGGTGCGCTTGCGGCGGTGGAGTTTTCGATCGGCTCCAGCGCACAGGGCAAGCCGTCGACGCGGATCGTCGCCGATGCGGCGACTTGCCAGCAATGTCTTGATGAGTTGTTTGACCCGAAAAGCCGACATTACCTCTATCCCTTCATCAACTGCTCCCATTGCGGGCCGCGCTATACCATCGCCGAACAGCTTCCATACGATCGCCGCAACACCGCTATGAAAGCCTTTGCGATGTGTGCCGCCTGCGCGGCCGAATATGCCGACCCTGTGAGTCGCAGGTTTCATGCGGAGGCGATCGCGTGCCCGACATGCGGCCCTCGGCTCAGTCATGAGATCAATGCCATTGCCGCCGCGATCACCGGCGGCCAAATCGTGGCGATAAAGGGGTTAGGAGGGTACCAGCTGCTTTGCGACGCTCGCAACCATGAAGCCGTGCAGCGTTTGCGGGGGAGGAAGCAGCGCGAACAGAAGCCGTTTGCGGTCATGGTCGGTTCCGTAGAGCAGGTCAGTGAGATCGCGCAAACGAATGCTGCCGAGCTCGCGCTGCTCCAATCCGCAGCCCGCCCGATTGTTCTTCTGCCGTCGCGCGACAATCTGGCGCCCGCGATAGCCCCTGGGTTGGCGCGCGTGGGCGTCGTGCTGCCCGTGGCGCCGCTGCATCACCTCATCTTGCATGCGCTTCGTTCGACAGGTGCATGGTTTGAGAGTGAAGGTCCAGTCATCGTCTGCACCAGCGCCAATCTCGGCGGCGAACCGCTCCCGAGCGACAACACGGAGGCGCTGCGGCGGCTCGCGGGCATCGCCGATCTTATTGTGACCCATGATCGCGATATCCTGACGCGTGTCGATGATTCCGTGGTGTCGGTAGTGGCGGGACGACGTCAATTCATTCGTCGCGCCCGCGGCTATGTTCCCGACCCGGTACGGCTCCCGAGGTCTGTACCGCCTGTGCTTGCCGTCGGCGGCGCGCTGAAATCAACCATCACGATCACGCGGGGCAACGAAGCGTTCGTCTCTCAGCACATCGGCGATCTCGATACAGCCGAAGGCATTCGCTTTTTCGAGGAGACGATCCAGCACCTCACGTCGACCCTCGATGTCGAGCCTGTCGTCGTTGCCCATGATCTGCATCCCAACATGGCGTCTACCCGCTTTGCAGAAGCAAGCGGCCGCGCGCTGGTCGCTGTCCAGCATCACCACGCGCACGCGGCGGCCGTCATTGCAGAGCATGGCCTTGAGGGACCTGCGCTCGCTCTTCTGCTCGACGGCCATGGCTATGGCTCCGACGGCGGCAACTGGGGTGGCGAGCTCTTGTTGTGTGAAGGCGCCAGGTTTCGACGCATCGGGCATCTCGCACCCCTGCAAATGCCTGGCGGAGATCGCGCGGCCCGCGAACCCTGGCGCATGGCGAGCGCAATATTTCAGTTACTGGGGCGGGAAAACGAGATCAGACGTCGTTTCGCAGCGCATCCACAGGCCGAGCGTCTGCCGGCATTGCTGGACCGGCCCGGCGGGCTCACCACGACCAGCGCGGGCCGGCTGTTCGACGCAGCGGCGGCGCTGCTGGGCGTGGCAACTTTGCAGAGCTATGAGGGCGAAGCCGCGATGAAACTCGAGGCGCGTGTGCGGCGGACTGCGGTGCTCGAAGACGGCTGGGTGATCGATGGCGGCGTGTTGTCGCTTCGTCCACTGTTTGCGCGTTTAATTGAAGACAACGTTAGCGCTACGGAGGGGGCCGGGCTGTTTCACGGCACGTTCGCCGCCGCCTGTGTTGACTGGGTCGCGCGTTCTGCGCGGACAAGCGGCGTCGCCACTGTCGTTCTAAGCGGCGGCTGTTTCCAGAACGCGGTGCTCGCGGATGAAATCCAGCGCGGGTGTATTGCGGCCGGCCTCACGCCTCTGGCGCCACGGCAGCTTCCGCCCAATGACGGAGGCTTGAGCCTTGGACAAGCCTGGATCGCCGCTCTGCAGATTGCTGCGGGGGCGTCAGCCCTGGAAGGGGCAGCCTGATATGTGCCTCTCGGTTCCGGCGGAAGTCGCGAGAATACTTCCCGATGACATGGCCATCGTGTCCATCGATGGCGTCAGCATGGAGATATCGATTGCGCTCATCGATGATCTCGCCGTGGGGGACTACGTCCTTGTCCACGTTGGCTACGCTCTGGCCAAAATCGACCCGGCGGAAGCCAAACGCACGCTGGAGCTCCTGCAGGAGCTAGGCAGCGCGGGACTGGAGATCCGGTCATGAAGTATGCCGACGAATTTCGCGATAAAGCCCTCGCGCAGGGGCTCGCGGGTGCGATTGGCACCGAAGCCGATCTGCAAAGGGCCTACCGGTTCATGGAATTCTGCGGCGGGCACACGTATGCGATCTCCCGCTATGGCCTGGAAGAGTTGCTGCCTGCGAATGTCCGCATGATCCACGGGCCGGGTTGTCCCGTCTGTGTTCTCCCCGCCAGCCGGATCGACATGGCGATCGGGCTCGCCCAGCGGCCGGAGGTCATTCTGTGTGTCTACGGCGATCTGATGCGCGTGCCCGGCTCGCAAGGACAATCCCTGTTGCGAGCCAAGGCGCTTGGCGCTGACATTCGGATGGTCTATTCGACGCTCGACGCGATCCGGATCGCCGAACAGGCGCCGAATCGAGAGGTGGTCTTCTTTGCCATAGGATTTGAGACCACGACGCCCCCGACGGGGGTGATGATCCGGCTGGCCGAGAGGAAGCGGCTGAATAGCCTCAGCGTTTTCTGCAACCATGTGCTTACTCCGTCGGCGATGCACCGGATTCTCGCGGGCCCCGATATCGGCAATGTCGGCCGGGTTGAAATCGACGGATTTGTCGGGCCTGCGCATGTCAGCACCATCATCGGTACGGAGCCTTACGAGTGCCTGGCTGAAGAATACGGCAAGCCGATCGTAATCGCAGGATTTGAACCGCTCGACATGATGCAGGCGATCCTGATGCTGGTGCGGCAGGTGAACGAAGGCCGCCATGAGGTGGAGAACCAATACAGCCGCGCGGTGACGCGTGTAGGCAATCGGCGCGCCAAGAAGGAGGTGTCGGACATTTTCGAACTGCGTGACCAGTTCGAATGGCGCGGGCTCGGGCTCGTACCAAATAGCGGACTGAAGCTGAAGCGGGCTTACGCTCAATTCGACGCCGAGGTGCGTTTCGCGATGCAAGACCTGCATGTCGCGGACGATCCGGCGTGCGAGTGCGGGGCCATCCTGCGCGGCGCCAAGAGGCCGGTCGACTGCAAACTGTTCGGAGCCGTCTGCACGCCGGAAACCCCCGTAGGGTCCTGTATGGTCTCGACGGAAGGCGCCTGTGCCGCGCATTGGACGTATGGCCGCCTTCGCGATTATCAGTTGGGGCGCGCGTCGTGAGAATGAAGGCCTGTGAACGCAAGCTCGATTTCAAGAACGGATGCGTCGACCTGTCTCACGGTTCCGGGGGGCGCGCCATGACGCAGCTGATCTCCGGCCTCTTTCACGAAGCTTTCGGCAATCAATGGCTGGCCCGCTGCAACGATCAGTCGTCCTTCGATGTCGGCGCGGGCAGGATGGTGATGACGACCGACGGCTATGTGGTTTCGCCGCTATTCTTTCCCGGCGGCAATATCGGGTCGCTCGCGGTGCACGGCACAATCAACGATGTCGCGATGGCCGGCGCGCGTCCGCTCTATCTGTCAGCAAGCTTTATCATTGAAGAGGGCTTCCGCTTCTCGGATCTGAAGGAGATTGCGGACTCGATGGGGAAGGCGGCGCGGGGCGCCGGTGTTTACATCATCACGGGCGACACCAAGGTTGTCGAGCGCGGTAAAGCGGATGGCCTGTTCATCTCGACAACCGGGGTCGGAGTTCTGGCCGATGGGCTCGATCTTTCCGCCGAGAAGGCAAGCGTCGGCGACCGTGTGCTGGTCTCCGGCAGCCTCGGCGACCATGGTGTGGCGATCATGTCGAGACGCCAGAACCTCGCTTTTCAGATCGAGATCGTCTCGGATTCTGCAGCGCTCCATAATCTCGTGGCCGTCATGGTCGCGGCCGGCGGGAGCGGCATTCGGGTGATGCGCGACCCCACGCGCGGCGGTCTTGCCGCGACGCTCAACGAGATTGCGCATCAATCGGGCCTTGGGTTCCGTCTGCAGGAAGAGGCTATTCCGGTGAAGCCTGCGGTTGCAGCCGCCTGCGAACTTCTTGGGCTTGATCCGCTCCATGTCGCCAACGAGGGCAAGCTCGTTGCCATCGTGGCGCCTGATATGGCTGATGCCGTGCTTGCAGCCATGAAGGCGCATCCGCTTGGGTGCGATGCGGCTGATATCGGCAAGGCCGTAGTTGACGATCATCAGTTTGTGCAGATGTCGACCAGCTTTGGCGGCGCACGAATTGTTGATTGGCTGTCCGGCGAACAATTGCCCCGGATCTGCTGAGCACGCCGCGTGCATTCTGCTTTTCTCGCATTTCTTTCGAAGGCCTGATCGCTGCGGCTGAGTATCAATTGGAAAAAGTGCGGCCGTTGGAAAGAGAACTTCTCATCCAGACATTTCGCGCATTATCATTCTGGCAAGTGTTCAATTTTCCCTTCATCTGCTTGGCTTGGCGGCGCTTGATGACATTCATGTGCGCGCCCTGCCTGGCCATCGTCGAGTTGGCCATAGCTGCCGTCGACGACCATTGGCCTTTCTGCAATCGGATTTCCAATGACCCGGACCCGCCTGCTTCGGCAGGCTGCCGTGGTGAGCAAACGTGGTGAGCGCAGGTCGGACTGGATTAATCGTCAGGGACAACATCAACGCGAAAGCGACAAGTCCGAGATCACCGCTGCCCTTCTCCAACCGGCGGAGTGTGATTGTCGCTCAATAATTTCAAGAAGTTCGCCAGGGCTGGATTTTCATTGTTAGTTCTCCAACGAGCCGAGAACCCAATCCGAGAAGATCCGGTGCCATCGCGCAGTTCGCGGTAGGTCAACCCAGGCAATGTTGTCGCACCGAAGTCAGACTCCAGCGCCAAAGTGACGCCAAGGCCCATGCTTACGAGACTCTTTACAACGCTTCGACTTACCTCGTGCCGCTCAATCTTAGGCCTGCTCTCGCACAGGAGCAGCTTTGAAATGAGAAGCTCCTCCAGCTCTCGTCCTGGATCTTGCGGGCTCAGGAGCACGGACTGATCACGAAGGTCCGTGGAGTAGATCACTTCGCGCGTAGCCAACTCGTGATTCGCAGGTAACGAAATGAGGATTCGTTCACTCCAGAGCGGAAGGACTCTTATCATCGCCGTGGAAGCCAATCTCTCGGACGCTATCACAACGTCGAGTGTTCCATTCTGCAGTGCATTCAAAAGGTGGCTGTGAGATCGTTCGACCGTCGTGATTTCTACCTCGGGATAGCATCGCTTAAATTCTAAAAGAGTAGCGCGAAGATTTCCTGCCAGAACGGACATGCAGAATCCAATGGCTAGGTGCCCAGCTTCGCCTGCCGCAGTGGCACGTCCTGTCTCAAACAGAACATCGACCTGCTCAAGGATGAATCTCGCAATGCGGAGAACATCTCGGCCGGCCGGGGTTGGCCTGACACCTCCGCTCGATCGTTCGAACAAGGCCGCCCCGACCAGATGCTCAAATTGCCCGATTGCGCGACTGAGTATTGAATGTCGAACGGCCAGAAAATGCGCAGCCTTGCGAAGGCTTCCGGCGTCGCTAGCAGTGACGGCGAATCGCAGGTGCTGCAGTGTTATCGCGTCGATCCGCGCTTTATGTCGCTCTTGATCTTCGCGGTCGGCGTTAGACATGGCGCACCCAACAACGAAAGGAAATTCAGTCGGTCACTGCGGAGACGCCGGCAGACGACGCGTTCATTCGATTAAGACTGGAGCCCAGAGGACTGGCGCGGAGAGCCCGCCGGCAATACGTATGTTCCGAAGAGCCTCGGCGGAAACTTCGAGGTGTCCCGCCACAGCGAGAGTGTTGCCGATGCTGCACGGAGGAGAAATACGGCCGAGGGGCCACCCCGCGCGCCTGAGTATTCTTTCCATCCGAACGTCGGTGGCCGTAACGATATTGTCTAGTCGCCGGGACAGTCCAAATTCAATCATCCCTGCGAAAAGCTCGTAAGTGGCCTTCAGCAGCCCATGCTCGCGCTTCGGCCCATCAGGAGCGACGTCGATTGCGAAGCGGCTACTCTCCCATACCAGCGGGTCTGCCGGAGCAGGGTTTCCTCCAAGAAGCATCGGAAAAGTGTCGCGTACCATCGTAGGCCCCATCGTCGGCAGGAGACGGACCGAACCTTGCACATGCCCTTCAACGGATGTTTGAACCAGGTAGGCCGGATGCAGCGCGTCAAAATCATCAATCTCCATGTCGCCGGACGTCCGAACGCGCCAGTCCAGCCGCTGCTTAAATACGCGATATCGCAGCTTGTACATGGACGCGAGCATGCAGGAGAACGGGCCGTAGAATGATTCTGTAATCAGTTGAATCATGCAGCCCCTCCAAAGCAGACACGACTCTGACTGGATTTCGTACAACGAGCATCCCGTACACCTATGGGGGATGTTGACCTTATTCTTGCCCATCTACTTTGGCAGCGGCCAGCTGCACCGCAGCCTGAATGACCGTCCGGACCCCCAGCTTGTCTCTCGCGCTATTCAGATAATAAGCTGCGGTATTGCGCGATATGCCGAGGATTTGACCAATCTCCCACTTGGTCTTGCCCTGTGCGGCCCATTCCAAGCATTCGAGTTCGCGAGGAGACAGAAGAATTCCATGGATTGTCATTTCATGCGAAAGTTTGCGGCGAACATGCGCATGGAAGCATATGGCCATCAGTTGAAGGACACGCGCATGCAGATCAATGCACTTTTCGAACTGCGGACGCCTTTGGTCTGTGGCGAAGGTTAGGGCAGCGACTGGGCTCTGCCCATCATGAATTGGGACAGTAAAGCCCTGGCGAATTCCGAATTCGGCAGCCTCGCCTAGAAATCCTTGCTGCGCCGGTGAGATCTGGCTGGGAAGTAGCTCCGAACCCCATTGAAATGGTTCGGTGTTCTCCAGCGCGTGTGTGATAATTGGATCCAGGCGTTCGTAATGGTTGCGGACATAATGCGTGACCCAATTGCTCGGATAGGTCGATATTACGAGCGGGTTTTTGCCAACCCGCCGCGGCATCGATAAATATGCAAAGTAAGACAGATCAAGTGCGGTAGCAGTGATCGCCATCGTCTCTGCGAAGTCGTCAGCATCTTCGGCGCTCGACAGGCGATCGATGAATGTTTGATAGATGCGGTGCATGGTCGTGCGTCGCTAATCGGATTTCGAACAGGTCAAAATAGGGGCAGGAACGTCCCTAAGACCGGCGGACCCCGAGTCAAGGAGACGCCGCCGAGGCGAGCGTGACAGCACGCGGGCGTTGAGGTCAAATCGGTTCAGGTGAAGTCTTTCCGATGCTCCGCTATTGTATCCTTCTTCCACCGCGGGCTGCTTGCGCCAGAGGCTATTCGCTTCGACATCCTGGTGGCTGATCCGCGTGCTGGATCGTACTACTGCCAAGCTCCGTGGACTGGGATATTGGTCTCGTCGGTGTCCATGTGTTGGAAACCTGCGCGGTCGAGCAAAAATCGCTGAATTTCTGCGCGATTTGGACGCCTGCTTAGCAATATCGCATCGCTCTTCCGATTAGAAAGGTCATCCAAGCAAGGAGAGTGCAAATGAAGGTCGGGGTTCCCAAGGAAATCAAGGCGCACGAATATCGCGTGGGCCTGACCCCTGGATCCGTCCGCGAGTATGTGGCTGCCGGCCATGGTGTGGTGGTCGAGACCGATGCCGGCGCCGGCATTGGCGCAAGTGACGACAATTATCGCAAGGCCGGCGCAACAATTCTGGATTCCGCACGCGAGGTCTTTGCATCGAGCGAGATGATCGTAAAGGTCAAGGAGCCCCAACCGTCCGAATGGGGGCAGCTGCGAGAGAATCAGATCCTCTTCACCTATCTGCATCTGGCGCCGGACCCGGAGCAGGCCAAGGGCCTCCTAAAGTCCGGGTGCACCGCCATTGCCTACGAAACCGTAACTGACGCGCATGGCGGCCTTCCACTGCTGGCACCGATGAGCGAGGTCGCAGGTCGGCTTGCGATCGAAGCGGCAGGTAGCGCTCTGAAGCGGTATACAGGCGGGCGGGGGCTATTGATCGGTGGCGTGCCCGGTGTTCAACCGGCGCGTATCGTGGTGATTGGAGGCGGCGTTGTTGGCACGCATGCGGCGCGCATGGCGGTCGGTTTGGGTGCCGAGGTCACCATCATTGATCGCTCGATACCCCGGCTTCGCGAGCTTGATGAGCTGTTCGGCGGGCGTGTTCGAACCAGGTTCTCTACGATCGACTCCGTGGAGGAGGAGGTGTTGGCGGCGGACGTGGTCATTGGCGCGGTGCTCGTTCCCGGGGCGAGCGCGCCGAAACTGGTCAGCCGCGGTATGTTGAGCTCGATGCGCAAGGGCGCGGTGATCGTGGATGTCGCTATCGATCAGGGTGGATGCTTCGAGACATCGCACCCGACCACCCACGCTGATCCAACTTACGAGGTGGACGGCGTCATTCACTACTGTGTGGCCAATATGCCCGGAGCCGTCCCGCTCACCTCAAGCCAGGCACTGAACAACGCGACGCTGCCATTTGGTTTGGCTCTGGCCAACAAGGGGTTTTCCGCCGTGCTCGAAAATCCGCACCTGCGCGCGGGCCTCAACGTCCATCGAGGCCGGCTCACTTATAGGGCTGTGGCCGAGAGTCTCGGGCTGCCCTTCTCACCGATCGAACAGGCTGCGGCCTGATCCCAGAGGCCCATAGCGGGCGTTTCCTCCCTGACTTGGGCCACTCCCTCGGAGTGGCCTCTTTTTTGAGGGCCTCTATTAACCTGCTGAGCACAACGATTTCGATCCCCCACTCTGCGTCGCCGGATTTGTACTCGAACAAGTTCCGCTGAAAATCATCAAGATTGAGGCTGATATGTTTTTCTACCTCTATGAAGACAAGGCAAATCAGTGGCGCTGGGCGCTGTTTGCGCCCAACGACAAGAAGATTGCGGACTCCGGTGAAGGCTACTGGAATAAGGCCGATGCCCAGCGTGGCATCGAGCTTGTCAAGGGCACGCACCATGCGACGCCGGTTTACGAACAGTGAATCGGCGCAGT
>NZ_JBHMET010000224.1:0-71438 GCF_042430365.1 Bradyrhizobium erythrophlei | reverse complement strand
TGATCCGGAAAAGTGTGAAGCGGTTTTCCGAAAAGATCATGCTCAAACAAGAAGCTAAAGAGCGATGACGGTTCAACCTAATCTCATCGCGCTTTAGGCAAAAGATAAATGCCCGGCCCCTTGCTGTCGGGCATTTGCTTTGATGGGGCGCGCAGAACTTCAAACTCGCGCGCGCCACTCAAAATCTGCCCGGTCGCCGCAGATCCGATATCGGAGCCGCAAGCTGCGGCCCTGGTCGCCGGCAGGCAGAGGAGCACTTGGGAAGCGGCCGAAGATGACCGCAACCGCGTCACTGGGGCCATGGGCGAGTGTTGGTAGCAGACGAAGGCGGTTCGCCTGCTCGGGTTGACCGGCGCCCGATCGGCTACACGCTGAAGCAGTGCGCCATCGAGATCAAGCGTCTGTGATCCCCACTGTCGAGCTTGCGACACGCTGTCGAGGCCGCGACATCTGCGCGACGGAAAATAGGTGAGATAAACCAAGCCTCGGTAGTTTGGCACGAGACTTGAAAGAAAGACGCCGTTCCGCATCTCCTGCCCACGGATCGCAGTGATGGCTTTCAAGATAATCGCGTCCCAGTGCACCGTCTGTGGCGCATGTGAGTTCGAATGTCCAAACGCCGCAATCAGCCTCAAGAACGACATGTATGTAATCAACCCGACAATATGCACCGAATGCGCGGGGCAGTTCGACACGCCGCAATGCGCCGTTGTCTGCCCGGTGCCCGGCACCTGCGTGCCCGCATAACGGAGCAGCCGATGAGCGAGGCCGCGACGCGTGACAGGATTGAGACGCTATCGGCGGCGGCCGCCCTTCTGATTGGTTGCCTGATTGGGCCGGTTGCCGGCGCCGAGCTGGCTGTGACTTGCGCGATCGCATTTGCCGCGAAGAGAGCGTGCCGCAGCCGTTGCTGGAACGGGCGGGAACCATTCTTGCGCGAGCGGAGCGGGCAATGGTAGCCGTACCAGAGACGGTCGAGCGCGTCCGGCGCATCGACGTCGACCAGTATCGATATGGGTTTGAGACGCTGATCGAATCCGAGAAGGCCCCCAAGGGACTGTCGGAAGATACCGTCCGCTTCATCTCAGCAAAAAAGAACGAGCCGGCCTGGATGCTGAAATGGCGCCTGGAGGCGTTCAGCCGCTGGCTGACCATGACCGAGCCGACCTGGGCCCGCGTCAACTATCCGAAGATCGACTACCAGGACATCTATTATTACGCGGCGCCGAAACTGAAGAAGCAGCTCGCGTCGATCGACGAGATCGATCCGGAAATCCTCAAGACGTACGAGAAGCTCGGCATTCCCCTGCGGGAGGTCGCGGTCCTGGAGGGCGTGGAGCCCGCTCCGGGCGGCGAGCCGACAGTCAACCGCAAGATCGCGGTCGATGCCGTGTTCGACTCGGTCTCGGTTGCCACCACCTTCAAGAAGGAGCTGAAGAAGGCCGGCGTGATCTTCATGCCGATCTCGGAGGCGATCCACGAGCATCCCGAGCTCGTGCAGAAATATCTCGGCAGCGTGGTGCCGATCTCGGACAACTTTTTCGCGAGATTGAACTCGGCGGTGTTCTCCGACGGCTCGTTCGTCTACGTGCCGCCGGGCGTGCGCTGCCCGATGGAGCTGTCGACCTATTTCCGCATCAACGAGCGCAACACCGGCCAGTTCGAGCGCACGCTGATCATCGCCGACAAGGGCTCCTACGTCTCCTATCTCGAGGGCTGCACCGCGCCGCAACGCGATGAGAACCAGTTGCACGCCGCCGTGGTCGAACTCGTCGCGCTCGACGACGCCGAGATCAAATATTCGACGGTGCAGAACTGGTACCCCGGCAACTCCGAGGGCAAGGGCGGCATCTACAACTTCGTCACCAAGCGTGGCGACTGCCGCGGCAAGAACTCGAAGATCTCCTGGACCCAGGTCGAGACCGGCTCCGCCATCACCTGGAAATATCCGAGCTGCATTCTGCGCGGTGACAATTCGCGCGGCGAGTTCTACTCGATCGCGATCTCGAACGGCTATCAGCAGGTCGACAGCGGCACCAAGATGATCCATCTCGGCAAGAACACGTCGAGCCGCATCATCTCCAAGGGCATCGCCGCCGGCAAGTCGCAGAACACCTATCGCGGCCTCGTCAGCGCCCACCGCAAGGCGACCGGCGCACGCAACTACACCGCCTGCGATTCGCTCCTGATCGGCGACAAATGCGGCGCGCACACCGTGCCCTATGTCGAGGCGAAGAACTCCTCGGCAACGTTCGAGCACGAGGCCACGACCTCGAAGATTTCGGAGGACGTGCTGTTCTACTGCATCCAGCGCGGGCTGTCGCAGGAGGAGGCGGTCGGCCTTGTCGTGAACGGCTTCGTCAAGGATGTGCTGCAGCAACTGCCGATGGAGTTCGCGGTCGAGGCGCAGAAGCTGATCTCGATTTCGCTCGAGGGATCAGTCGGATAATTGTACGTCCCGCGAGCCCTGCCGAATGCGGCTCGCCGTTCCGGATGACGTATTTCGGGGATTAGATAGAATGGCGTTACTCGAAGTCCGAGATCTGCATGTCCATGTCGAGGACCACGAAATTCTTCGCGGGCTCGATCTCACGATCAATGCGGGTGAGGTGCACGCGATCATGGGACCGAACGGGTCCGGAAAGTCCACGCTCAGCCACGTCATCTCCGGCAGGCCCGGCTATCGGATGACCGCCGGCCAAATCCGATTCAAGGGCGAAGATCTGCTCGCGATGGAGCCGGATGAGCGCGCCGCGAAGGGCGTGTTCCTTGCGTTCCAGTATCCGGTTGAAATCCCCGGCGTCGCCACCATGAACTTCCTGCGCACGGCGCTCAACGCCCAGCGCAAGGCGCGCGGCAAAGAGGAGCTCTCTACGCCGGATTTTCTGAAAAGAGTCCGCCAGGTTGCCAGTTCGCTCAAGATTTCGCTGGACACGCTGAAGCGCGGCGTCAATGTCGGCTTTTCCGGCGGCGAGAAGAAGCGCAACGAGTTGCTGCAGATGACGCTGTTCGAGCCGAGTCTATGCATCCTGGACGAGATAGATTCGGGTCTCGATATCGACGCGCTGCGCATTGCAGCCGAAGGCATCAACGCGCTTCGCTCGGCCAACCGCGCGATGATCGTGATCACCCATTATCAGCGGCTTCTGAACTACATCGTACCGGACGTCGTGCACGTGATGTCGAAAGGGCGCGTTATCAAGAGCGGCGACAGAAAGCTCGCGCTGGAGCTCGAGGCCTCCGGCTACGCCCAATTCGAAGACGCCGCCTGACCGCCCAAGGGATTTTTCCGATGAACCTGGTTCTGGCTGAAGCTGAGGCCGGACGCGCGGTGGGCAGTGTCTTCGCCGCCGCGCACGGACGTTTGCCCGGCACCGGCCCTATTGCCCACATCCGTGCAAGGGGATTCGAGGCTTATGAGCGTGCCGGCCTGCCGCATTGCCGCATTGAGGAATGGAAATACACCGATCTTCGAGTGCTGATGCGCAAGGTGCTGCCGCTCGTCCCGATACCGGACGGTGCTGCGCTGGCGCGGGCAAAGGCTGCGGTCGACCAAGCGGCAGTCGAGCAGGCAATCAAGCTGGTGCTGGTTGATGGCATATTCGCCCCTCGGCTATCTGATGTCACCGAGCTTGGAAAAGGCGTCGATGTACGGACGCTGCGCGAGGTTTTAGAGAATTCGGCCAACGGCGCGATGGCCGGCCTTGTATTGTCGACCACGACTGATGCAATGATCTCTCTCAACACCGCGATGGTGACCGACGGCGTGGTGATTACGATCGCCGAGGGCTACGCGGTGAGCCGTCCCATTCAGATCATTCACGTCGCAACCGGATGCTCGGCATCTAGCTTTACACGCTCGTATCTGCAACTCGGCAAGGGCGCGCGTGCGGCCGTGGTGGAGAGCTTTGTCTCGGCCGAAAGCGCGTGCGGCTATCAAGCCAACAATACGACAATCGTCTTGGTTGGTGATGAGGCAGGCCTTTCGCATCTTCGCGTTGCGGCAGATGCGGCTGACGCTGTGAATATCTCGTCCGGGATTATCGCGGTGGGCGCCAATGCGAAACTCAATCTGTTCAACATGACCTACGGCGGCGCCGTCAGTCGTTATCAAGGATTCATCACGCTGACGGGCGAGGGGGCCGAGCTCTCCTTTAACGGCGTCAACCTCATCAGGGGCAAGCAGCACGCTGACACCACACTCGTGGTCGATCATGCGGTGCCGCATTGCACCAGTCGGGAGAATTTCCGCGCGGTCGTCGATGACCGTGGCCGCTCGGTGTTCCAGGGACGAATCATCGTTCGTCCGGACGCGCAGAAGACCGACGGCAAGCTGATAACGAGGGCGCTGCTCTTGTCCGACCGGGCCGAGGCCGACAGTAAGCCGGAGTTCGAAATCTTTGCCGACGACGTGACCTGCGGCCACGGCGCGACGTCAGGCGCGCTGGACGAGGGTCTCGTATTTTACTTGCGCGCTCGCGGTCTGTCCGAGAGCGATGCGCAGGCGCTGTTGATTCAGGCGTTCCTGGGCGAGGCGATTGAGGGAATTGCCAACGAGAGCCTGCGCGATTTTGCGGCCACGCAAGCTGAACGCTGGCTGGAGGCACGACGATGATCACGCACCCTGCGGTTAGCAATGGTGCTTATGACGTCAACCGACTGCGTGAGGACTTTCCTGCGCTGGCCATGAGGGTCCATGGCAAGCCGCTGATTTATCTGGATAACGCCGCATCCGCGCAAAAACCGAAGGCGGTGCTCGAGCGCATGATGCAGGCATACTCCAGCGAATACGCCAATGTGCATCGCGGCCTGCACTATCTCGCCAACGTCGCGACTGAGGCGTATGAGGGCGCACGTGGCAAGGTGGCGCAGTTTGTGAACGTACGTCGGACTGAAGAGATCATCTTCACCCGAAGCGCCACCGAGGCGATCAATCTGGTTGCCCAGACCTTCGGCCGTGAGCGCATCACCCAGGGTGATGAGATCGTTCTCTCGATCATGGAGCACCACGCCAACATCGTGCCCTGGCATTTTCTGAGAGAACGCCTCGGCGCGGTCATCAAATGGGCGCCAGTGGACGACGAGGGCAATTTCCTCCTCGACGAGTTTGAGCGACTTTTGACCGAACGCACGAAGATGGTCGCGATCACACAGATGTCTAACGTGCTCGGCACTGTCTTGCCGGTGAAAGAGGTGGTGAAAATCGCGCATGCTCGCGGCATCTCGGTGCTGGTCGATGGCTCGCAGGGATGCGTCCATCTAGATGTCGATGTCCGCGACATTGATTGTGATTTCTACGTGATGACGGGCCACAAACTGTACGGCCCAACCGGCATCGGCGTGCTCTACGGCAAATATGCGCATCTGGCGTCGATGCCGCCCTTCAATGGCGGTGGCGAGATGATCCGTGAGGTCTCGCGTGAGGTTGTCACCTATGCTGATCCGCCGCACCGGTTCGAGGCAGGAACGCCGCCGATCGTCGAGGCGATCGGTCTGGGCGCTGCCGTGGACTACATCGATTCAATAGGCAAGGCCCAGATTCGCGAGCACGAGAGCGCACTGCTCGCTTACGCGCAGGACAAGCTGGGGGACATCAACTCGCTGCGCATCATCGGAACAGCGGCCGAGAAAGGCGCGATTATCTCCTTTGATTTAAAAGTCGCGCATGCGCACGATTTTGCAGCCGTCATCGATCGCGCCGGCGTAGCGGTGCGCGCCGGGACCCATTGCGCCATGCCGCTGCACCAGCGCTTTGGCGTCCCCGCAACGTGCCGCGCTTCCTTCGCCCTTTATAACACGCATGAAGAGATCGATGCGCTAGCGGACGCGCTTATCAGGGCGCAGGAGCTGTTCTCATGAGCGGGCGAGTGTGCCAGGATCTCGGCGACCGGGCGGTCCGATAGGATTGGGTCAGGAGGGCGATGAGGCTACGTAAGAACTGTGCATCGCCGTAGCCGACGAAGGTGAGCACTGGTCAGCCTCAGCGACGTGGATGGTGTTGCTGAGCCAGAGTGGGCCGGGACGCGGCCTGCAGGCTTGGTTAGTTGGCGCATCCGGCGCCCACCAAGTCCGCAAGGTTTGACGGCCTTGTTCCCTAGGCGACATGCGGTCTGCGATATCACGCCGCCGGAGCCAGGCTGAAGTGATCGTCTATGACAGTGTCCGTCGGACGGCCGTAAATTCCGTCGGAAGCTGCCGCTGCCCACCGCGCACAACGTGAATGCCGACGGCGTAGCAGCAGCAGCGCGGCGCCCTATCAGACGCGACCCTGGATTTCGGGTGCTGGCCTTGAATTGCTGCTGATACTGGTCCTCATCAAACCGGTGGATTTCCCGCTCGGTAAGATTCCGTTTAGAACTTAGAACATTACCTCGCAATTTTACCGGCCGGTAAAATGAGGTGCCTCGGCCGGCTATAGACCTAAATTTTACCGGTCGGGAAATTCAGCCTTGGGATCAGAACGGATTCGATTTATATTCCCGTTCGGGAAAATTACTATGCCAGATATTCCGGATACATCGGCCCTTGGAACCTTGGTCCGCCAGCGGCGGAAGTCACTCGGATTGCGGCAGCAAGACCTTGCATTGGCCGCCAACGTAGGCGTGCGTTTCATAGTCGATATCGAGAGCGGAAAGGAAACCAGCCAAATCGGCCTGGTACTCAGGCTGCTCAAGGCGCTCGGGATATCGCTCCAAGCCGACATGGTGCCAGCCCCCCCGTCGCTTTCCCAATCGGCGGACGATGAGGAAGGTATCTTCGATCCCGATAACCCGACACCTGCCCTATGAGAATCCAGGAAAAGTCTCCGCCCGTAGCCGGAGACAGTCTCGAAGTTCGGTACGAGGACAAGTTGGTCGGCCGCATTCGCCGGCGAACCGAGGCCGTCCATGATATCGAATTCGTCTATGACGAAGCATGGATGTCGAACCCCAACGGATTTCCGGTCTCCACACGCATGCCTCTGGGTCGTCGTATGCATGAGCCGGACGTCGTCTACACTTGGTTCCAAAATCTGCTTCCGGAGGGCCGTACGCTCCAGACAATCGGAGCGATCCTTCGCATTCCCGAAACGGATGTTTTCGCTCTGCTGGAAGAAATGGGAGAAGACCTTCCCGGCGCACTCGCGATATCCCGTCCTCTGGAGGAGAGGCCGAAGCGAAATCCGAGATACCGGAAGCTGACCGAAGCCGAGCTCGCAGAGACCATTCGAAGGCTTCCGGAGAGACCGTTTCTCGTCGGAGAAGAGGGCATCCACATGTCCTTGGCCGGCGCTGAGGACAAGTTGCCCGTCGTCCAATATCCGGACGGTGCGATAGGGCTGGCGTTGGACGGGATGCCGACGACCCACATCCTCAAGCCGGCCAACAAGAGATTCCACTCCGCCGTCGAGAACGAGGCTTTCTGCCTTCGCCTGGCCGCGGCGGTGAAACTGCCCGTTGCGGAATGTTCGATAGGAAAGGCGGAGGACGTCGAATACCTGCTGGTTAAGCGCTACGACAGACCGGTCCGAAGTGGGCGGGTTCGCAGGATCCATCAGGAGGATTTCTGCCAAGCGACGGGCTACATTCCGCATCTCAAATATGAATGGAATCCGCAGACGAAGCAACCCGGTCCGGGACTGATGGCCTGCCTCGACGTATTGACCTCAACCGGCAATGCGGCCGCGAACAAGATCCGCTTCATCGATTACATGGTCTTCAATGTCCTTTGCGGAAACGTCGACGCGCACGCAAAGAACTACTCCCTGCTGCTCGAAGCAAGCGGTGCCGTGACGATGGCTCCGCTCTACGATGTGATGAACGGCGAAATCTATGAGGGAGTGACAAGGAATCTCGCGATGAAGGTCGCCGGGAGGAATCGTGGCCGCTACATCAGCGCGAGACACTGGGATCGCTTCGCCGAGGAAAACGCGCTGTCAGCCACCCAGGTGAAACGCAGGGTCGCTTCGCTGTCTCAAGCTGTTCTCGACACATTGCCCCGCGTGGTCGCCGAAATGAATGCGGTCAAGAAGTCCCCGACGTACCAACAGATCGAGGGATATGTCGCCAGCACGTGCCGCAGCATGCTGTCGAACCTGAAGTACGATGTCGAGGACGAACCGGAGGAAGACGAGAAAGCGGCTCCCGCCGCTCGAGCTCCCGGATTTTCGTGATGCTCTTGCCGCTCGCCGGGCGATCGTGATCGTCCGCTCGATTGTCTTGCGCGAAGTGTGCTTTCGGCAACCGCGGACCTGAGGTACTGACGTATATCAAACTCTGCTGCATCAGGGTCGAGGCCGATGCTGCGAAGATGGGAGAGTATTGCGAAGTGCCGCTGCACGATCATCTGATCGAGCAAAGACTGCTCGCCTAGTCGAATCCCGCAAGGGGCGCCCCGCTCTCGTCTACAATCTCGGCCGCTTTCGCGGCCGGAGAGATGCCGGTCGGCATTTCTGTCAACCGGCTCCCAAATTCGAACCCTCATCGGCTTCCATTTTTTGATCCGAAGGACAGCGTCCGCCAATTCGTCGATCTGCTTCGGTGTCGGCAGGCAACAGGCGTGCGGGTCGTTGGCTCACTAGGCGTGGGTCGAAACGGTGACCGGGAGTCATTGAGGACGTCCTCAAGGGGGCGGAGGATTCAGCAAAGCCGCACAGCCGCGGCGACCTTTCAGGTCGTGACATCCCTGGCTATTATTCAACAAGCCCGAGTAGAGCATCTCGGCTCAGCGCCATCCCAGGGCGGGTGCGACGTGCGTCAGAATGGCCTCGATCACGTGCGGGCTGTAGGCCACCCGAGCTGATTGGGGACGGGTAGAAATAAATGTCGGATTCGGCGATGGCCTCATCCTTCCGCAGTTACTCAACAAGGACGTCTGGCTCGGTGAAGCTGCGGCCGAGGATCGCCCGATTTGACCCTTGTCTTCGCTCGTTCCCGAAATAAGCGCGATCGCGCTCATCCACGAGCGCTGCTTAGGTGCAGATTGTTATTACATGCAGCCTCCGCTCGTTATCCCGAAATACTTGTTCTCTGTGGTTGTTAGATCCGTTTGCGCAAGTGATTTTGAATACGCGGTGCAATGTCACCCGTAGCCCGCCGTTGTTTTGTTCCCAACAGGACCGGACGAGAACCTTTCCGGACAAGGCGCGATGTCGCGTTCGTAACAACATTCAATCTCGCCGCACGCAGCGCGCTAACTGGTTTCAAAGGCGCTCTTTTTTGCGTTCACGCCGCGCTGGCACGCTCGTTGCAAAAGTCTTGGCCAAGAGCCGCCATTGCAACAGGAAACCTTTGAAGGACATCCGCATGAGTCTCGCCACGACCCAGAGCATCGCAGAAATCAGAGCCCGGAACAAAGAGCTGATCGAGGAGGTGCTGAAGGTCTATCCGGAGAAGACCGCGAAACGGCGCGCCAAGCACCTCAACGTCCACCAGTCCGGCAAGTCGGACTGCGGCGTCAAGTCTAATCTCAAATCCATACCCGGCGTAATGACCATCCGCGGTTGCGCCTACGCGGGTTCCAAGGGGGTGGTGTGGGGACCGATCAAGGACATGGTCCATATTAGCCATGGCCCGGTTGGCTGTGGCCAGTATTCGTGGGGCTCGCGCCGTAACTATTACGCCGGCACGACGGGAATCGATACTTTCGTGACCTTGCAGTTCACCTCCGACTTCCAGGAAAAGGATATTGTGTTCGGCGGCGACAAGAAGCTCATCAAGATCATTGACGAAGTCCAGGAGCTATTCCCGCTCAACAACGGCATCACCGTCCAGTCGGAATGCCCGATCGGCCTGATCGGCGACGACATCGAAGCGGTGTCCAGAGCGAAGTCCAAGGAATATGGCGGCAAGACCATCGTGCCGGTCCGCTGCGAGGGCTTTCGCGGCGTGTCGCAGTCGCTCGGCCACCACATTGCCAACGACGCGGTGCGAGATTGGATCTTCGACAAGAGCGGGCCCGAGACCAAGCTAACGTTCGAGCCGACGCCCTACGATGTCGCGATTATCGGCGACTACAATATCGGCGGCGACGCCTGGTCGTCTCGAATTCTGCTGGAGGAAATGGGGCTGCGCGTGATTGCGCAGTGGTCCGGCGACGGCTCACTGGCCGAACTCGAGGCTACGCCGAAGGCAAAGCTAAATATTCTGCATTGCTACCGCTCGATGAACTATATCTCGCGCCACATGGAAGAGAAATTCGGTATTCCCTGGTGCGAATATAACTTTTTCGGGCCTTCGAAGATCGCAGAATCGCTGCGCAAGATCGCCGGGTATTTCGACGACAAGATCAAGGAGGGCGCTGAACGGGTGATTGAAAAGTACCAGGCGCTCGTCAACGCCGTGATCGCCAAATATCGCCCGCGGCTGGAAGGCAAGACTGTGATGCTGTTCGTCGGCGGACTGCGTCCGCGTCATGTGATCGGCGCGTACGAGGACCTCGGCATGGAAGTCGTCGGCACCGGATACGAGTTCGGCCACAATGACGACTATCAGCGCACCGCTCAGCATTACGTAAAGGACAGCACGCTCATCTACGACGACGTCAATGGCTACGAGTTCGAGCGCTTCGTCGAGAGGATTCGGCCCGACCTGGTCGGCTCAGGCATCAAGGAAAAATACGTGTTCCAGAAGATGGGCGTTCCATTCCGGCAGATGCACTCCTGGGACTATTCGGGCCCATATCACGGCTATGACGGGTTTGCGATATTCGCGCGCGACATGGACATGGCCGTCAATTCACCGATCTGGAAGAAGATGAAGGCGCCATGGAAGGGCGCCCCGAAGCCGCAGCTCCTGGCTGCAGAATAACACAAGTAACCGCGCTCTCTGCCGAGGGCCGAGCAACATCAATCACGTTATCTAAGAGGTCTTACCAATGGCGCAGAGTGCAGAACACGTGCTCGATCATTTCGACCTGTTCCGCGGTCCGGAATACCAGCAGATGCTGGCCAACAAGAAGATGTTCGAAAATCCACGCGACCCCGCTGAGGTCGAACGAATCAAGGAATGGACGAAGACCACCGAATATCGCGAAAAGAATTTTGCGCGGGAAGCACTCACGATAAATCCAGCGAAGGCCTGCCAGCCTCTCGGCGCGGTGTTCGCCTCTGTCGGCTTCGAAGGTACGCTGCCCTTCGTGCACGGCTCCCAAGGCTGCGTCGCCTATTACCGCAGCCATCTGTCACGGCACTTCAAGGAGCCGAGCTCCTGCGTCTCCTCGTCGATGACGGAGGACGCTGCGGTCTTCGGCGGCCTGAACAACATGATCGACGGGCTGGCCAACAGCTACAACATGTACAAACCCAAGATGATCGCGGTCTCCACCACCTGCATGGCCGAAGTGATCGGTGACGACCTCAACGCGTTCATCAAAACGTCGAAGGAAAAAGGTTCGGTTCCGGCGAATTTCGACGTGCCCTTCGCGCACACTCCGGCGTTCGTCGGAAGCCACGTCACCGGCTATGACAATGCGCTCAAGGGCATCCTGGAGCATTTCTGGGACGGTAAGGCCGGAACAGCGGCGAAGCTCGAGCGCAAGCCGAACGAGAAGATCAACGTCATCGGTGGCTTCGACGGCTATACCGTCGGTAACCTGCGCGAAATCAAGCGAATACTCGAAGTGATGGGTATCAAATACACCATCCTCGCCGACAATTCCGAAGTTTTCGATACGCCCACCGACGGCGAGTTCCGGATGTATGACGGCGGCACCACGCTGGAGGACGCTGCGAACGCGGTTCACGCAAAGGCGACGATCTCGATGCAGCAGTGGTGTACGGAAAAGACGCTGCCGTTCATCGCTGACCATGGCCAGGATGTCTGGGCTTTCAATTACCCGGTGGGCGTATCGGCAACGGATGACTTCCTCGTGTCGTTATCGCGCATTAGCGGAAAGGACATCCCGGAGGAACTGGCGCGAGAGCGGGGCCGCTTGGTCGACGCGATGGCTGATTCCAGCGCGCATATCCACGGCAAGAAATTCGCGATCTATGGCGATCCAGATCTCTGCTATGGGTTGGCGGCCTTCCTGCTCGAACTCGGCGCCGAGCCGATCCATGTGCTGTCCACCAATGGCAATAAGGCGTGGGATGAGCGCATGCAGACGCTGTTTGCGAGCTCGCCGTTTGGGTACAACTGCCACGCCTATCCGGGGAGAGACCTCTGGCACATGCGCTCGCTCTTGTTCACCGAGCCGGTCGACTTCTTGATTGGCAACACCTATGGCAAGTATCTGGAGCGTGACACGGGCACGCCGCTGATCCGCATAGGCTTCCCGGTTTTTGATCGGCATCACCATCACCGCTCTCCGGTATGGGGCTATCAGGGCGGCATGAACGTGCTGGTGAAGATCCTCGACAAGATCTTCGACGAGATCGACAAGAAGACCAACGTTCTAGGCAAGACCGACTATAGCTTCGACATCATTCGTTGATGCGCGTGCCATCGCCGGCAAATATCGGCGATGGCCCGAGCGCATGATGGGCTGATCCTTGCAGACAGCTTCGGTTATGAGGAAAGACGGATGAGTTCGCTACCGGCCACGGTCCAGGACATCTTCAACGAGCCGGGCTGCGCCAAGAATGCCAACAAGTCGGAGGCGGAGCGCAAGAATGGCTGTACCAAGCAGCTGCAGCCGGGCAGCGCCGCGGGCGGCTGCGCCTTTGATGGTGCCAAGATCGCGCTGCAGCCTTTTACCGACGTCGCTCACCTGGTGCACGGCCCGATCGCTTGCGAAGGCAATTCGTGGGACAATCGAGGCACGGCGTCATCGGGCTCGAACCTGTGGCGCACCGGATTCACAACCGATATGACCGAGACCGATATCGTATTTGGGGGCGAAAAGCGGCTCTACAAAGCGATCAAGGAGATCATCGGAAAGTGCGACCCGGCGGCCATCTTCGTCTATCAGACCTGCGTCCCCGCCATGATCGGCGACGACATCGACGCGGTCTGTAAGGCGGCTTCGCAGAGGTTCGGCAAGCCGATTATCCCGATCAATTCCCCGGGATTCGTCGGTTCCAAGAACCTCGGCAACAAGCTCGCTGGCGAGGCGTTGCTCGAGCATGTCATCGGTACGCAAGAGCCTGACTTTACCACGCCCTACGACGTGAATTTGATTGGAGAATACAATCTGTGCGGCGAGCTCTGGCAGGTCAAGCCGCTGTTTGACGAACTCGGTATCCGCATCCTCTCCTGCATCTCGGGTGATGGAAGATATCGCCAGGTCGCCTCGTCGCACCGGGCGCGCGCTGCCATGATGGTATGTTCGAAGGCGATGATAAATGTCGCGCGAAAGATGGAGGAGCGCTACGACATCCCATTCTTTGAAGGCTCGTTCTACGGCATCCAGGACTCAAGCGCCTCCCTGCGTGAGATTGCACGACTGCTGGTCAAGCGCGGCGCGCCGCACGATCTGATTGGACGCACCGAGGCGGTGATCGCGCGCGAGGAAGCACGGGCCTGGGCTGCAATCGAGCCGTATAAGCCGCGCTTCAAAGGCAAGAAGGCCTTGTTGATTACCGGCGGCGTGAAATCCTGGTCAATTGTTGCTGCGCTTCAGGAAGCCGGATTCGAACTGGTCGGGACCAGCGTGAAGAAATCTACAAGAGAGGACAAGGGGCGCATCAAGGAGCTGATGGGGCAGGATGGCCACATGATCGAGGAGATGACGCCGCGCGACATGTACAAGATGCTGAAGGATGCGAAAGCGGACATCATGCTCTCGGGCGGCAAGTCGCAGTTTGTCGCGCTGAAAGCGGCGATGCCCTGGATCGATATCAATCAGGAGCGTTGCCACGCCTATATGGGCTATGTCGGAATGGTAAAGCTGGTCGAGGAGATCGACAAATCGCTGTCCAATCCGATGTGGGAGCAGCTGCGTCGACCGGCGCCCTGGAACGTGCTGGCCAAGGCGATCGCGCAGCACCGGCAGGCCACAGAGATCGCCTCCGATCTTGCGGGAGCGTCTCATCGAGCGAAAAAGATCTGCTTCTGCAACGCGGTCGATCTCGGCACGATCGAGGATGCGATTCGCTCGCATGGCCTGACCAGCGTCGAGGCAGTCAGGCAGCACACCAATGCGGTTGGTGGCTGCTGCAAGCGCCGGATCGAGGGCATTCTGGCGTCCTCGTCGCCGGCCATGCCACAGGCCGTGGAATAGGCAGGCGTCATGGCTATCGTCACGATGCCGAAGAAGGCCTGCGCGATCAACCCGTTGAAGATGAGCCAGCCGATCGGCGGCGCATTCGCCTTCATGGGGCTGCGCGGGGCGATGCCGCTTCTACATGGCTCGCAAGGATGCACATCGTTCGGGCTCACGCTGTTTGTGCGGCACTTCAAGGAGGCGGTGCCGCTGCAGACCACCGCGATGAGCGAGGTCGCGACCGTGCTCGGCGGCTACGAAAATCTGGAGCAGGCAATACTCAATATCTACAATCGCACCAAGCCAAAGATCATCGGGATCTGCTCGACCGGGGTGACCGAAACCAATGGCGACGACGTCGACGCCTACATAAAGCTGATCCGCGAGAAGCATCCGCAACTCGCCAAGTTGCCTTTGATCTATGTCTCGACGCCCGATTTCAAGGATGCGTTTCAGGACGGCTGGGAGAAGACTGTCACGCGCATGGTCGATGTGCTGGTCGAGCCGCTTGCGGTCAAGGCCCTGCGTGATCCCATGCAGGTGAATGTCCTTCCAGGATGCCACCTCACGCCGGGTGATCTCGATGAACTCCGAACCATCCTTGAGGACTTCGGGCTGCAGCCATCCTTCCTGCCTGATCTGGCGGGATCGCTGGATGGGCATATCCCCGATGAGTTTACACCGACAACCATCGGCGGCATCGCCGTCGACGAAGTCGCGAGGATGGGCCGGGCCGGCTGGACCATTGCCATCGGTGCGCAGATGCGACGGGCG
This sequence comes from Bradyrhizobium erythrophlei, assembly GCF_042430365.1. Taxonomy (GTDB): domain Bacteria; phylum Pseudomonadota; class Alphaproteobacteria; order Rhizobiales; family Xanthobacteraceae; genus Bradyrhizobium; species Bradyrhizobium erythrophlei. The sequence goes on along the minus strand of NZ_JBHMET010000224.1, from coordinate 56,543 downwards.
GCTGAAGCCATGCAGGCTAAAACCGGGGTGCCATTTCGCCTGTTCGAGCGACTATGCGGCCTGATTCCCAATGATGAATTCATTGCTTTTCTAAGTGAGATCAGCGACCGCCCTGTGCCATTAAAATATCGGCGCCAGCGCGGGCAGCTCGCTGATTCGATGCTGGATACGCACTTCCATATCGGCGGTCGCAGACTTGCGATCGGTGCCGAGCCTGACCTCTTGTTCGACCTGTCCGGCATGCTGCACGAGATGGGCGCTCAGGTGACTGCGGCCGTGACGACCACACAGTCGACGGTGTTGGAGCGGATCAAGATTCCGGAGGTGCTGATCGGCGACCTGGAGGATCTGGAAGAGCTTGCCAGGAGCAAGAATTGCGACCTGCTGATCACGCATTCGCATGGCCGGCAAGCGGCGGCGCGGCTGAAGATTCCGTTTTATCGTGCGGGCTTTCCGATGTTCGATCGGATCGGCGCAGGACACCAGCTATCCGTCGGCTATCGTGGCACGCGCGATCTGATCTTCGATATCGCCAATCTCGTGATCGCCGATCGAGAGGAGAACCATCAGCCTACGCCCGATAGCTGGCGGACCACGACACTGCCCGTAAGGTCCGGCCGCCGTAGCTTCATCGACCCAACAGAAAGGTCGATTGCATGAAGGTTGCATTCGCGACCCAGGATCTAAGGCGCGTCGATGCGCATTTCGGCTGGGCCAGGAACATCGCCATCTACGATGTCGCGCCGAGTGGGCACGTGTTCCTGAAAGTGGTTGAGTTCGACGGCGATCTCAAAGAGGACGGCGACGAGGACAAGCTTGCGCCGAAGATCGAGGCGATCAAGGATTGCACCATCCTCTATGTCGCCGCTATCGGTGGCTCCGGTGCAGCGCGGGTTGTGGCCAATAATATTCATCCCATCAAGGTGAACAAGCCCGAGAACATCCTGGTACTGCTCGAAAAGCTCGAGCGCGTGCTGAAGGGGACGCCGCCGCCCTGGCTGCGCAAAGCTTTGGCGAAGGATCAAAAGCGCACATTCGATTTCGACGAATGAGGATGAAATGGCTGAGGGCGGCGAAATAGTGCAATCCAATATCGCTCTCGATGCGCCGTTCGTCAAAGAGTTGGTCAAGATTTGGCGTGCTCAGGACACCAACGGCGCCTGGGAGAATAAGAGCGATCTCAACCTGCTCGAACCTTATATCCTGGATAAGGAGAAGCGGCGCGCCCTGCCGATCGTCGGCGATCCGGATCCTGATACGGTCTGGCGGCTGGAGCTGTTCTTCCATGCGGTCGGGATCTCGATCGAGAAGGCGACCGGCGTGATGATCCAGCCGATGCTGAAGATGCACCATGAAGGCTTTGGTCGGATGGTGCTGATCGGAGGGCGGCTCATAGCGGTGAACAAGCAGCTGCGCGATGTGCATCGCTTCGGGTTCGACAATCTCGCGAAGCTTGCGGACGAGGGTGACAAGTATGTCAGGGATGGCATCAACATGATTCGGAAATTTCCCGACGTGGCGAACTATTGAGGGGAGCTCATGAGCGATCGTGAAGCACTGAAAGCAGAATTAAAGAAGCTGTCGGCAAGAGCGATCCAGGCCAAAATGGATTTGCACGACCTTTCGGAGGAATTGCCCGTCAACTGGACCTCGATCATGGCCGTGGCGCAGAAGGCGCATGATGCCTTTGCCGAACTCGAGCGCAAGAGCCAGGATCTAAAGCAACTGGAAAAGGCGTAAAGGTATTTAATCATGTCATTTGCAACGCGCGACGGCCGCGACTGGACGCCGGACTACCTGACTTCAATCGATGCCAAGAAATGCATCGGCTGCGGTCGCTGCTTCAAGGTTTGTGGTCGCGATGTCATGACATTGAAGGGGATCGACGAGAAGGGTGAGCTTGTCGACCTCGACGACGATGACGATGAGATCGAGAAGAAAATTATGGTGATGAATGATCAGGGCGCCTGCATCGGCTGCGGCGCCTGCGCCAGAGTGTGTCCGACGAACTGCCAAACTCATGTTTCTGCCGCAGCGGAAGCAGCTTAAGGGCGCCTATGTTGACCTCTTCTTGCGGGCAGGCGGCGCGGGGAGGAAATGGACCTGTTGTTGACCAGATGAGCCAGCAACCCAACGCAAGAGCACCTCGTGGCAAACGTGCACATGTTCGTCAAGCGCGAGCCCTGGACGTACTGCGCATTGGTCAATGTGCCTGTGCGGAATGACGTCGCCGCTCAATAAGTGACGCCGGTCTGATGCGAGTGCCGTTGCGCGGACTTGTGCCATCGAGCGGGCCTGTCGTTTGCGAGATCAGCGGCCGGCTATACCACGCACTCCTCGCTCAGAGATTGGAGCATTCGGCGAAAGAGATGTTCCTAGCAAGCGCCGGTACGCTTGCAGCGATTGAGACGTGTCTGATGTCCATGCTTATTCAAGTCCGAGTCCTTTCGTTATTGCCGCGATGGGCAATCACAAGCGATTAGCGTCGTCTCTCGGGCGCACGTTGATTGCCGGTGGAAGTGTACGAACCGCGTGCGTTTGCGCGACCGCGATAGCCTGGTCTTCGCCTAGCTAGAAATCGCTAGCGGCCACGTTTGACGTCTTTCTTTGTGGTAGACTTGAGCATTTCGCCGAGCAGCACCGCCATCGCCTTTTCGGGATCGTTCGGTATTTCATCCCTTAGCTTTAGAGCCAACGCTTTGAAGGTCACGAGCATCTCCGGGGTCCCGCCTTCGTATCCTAGGGGGCTAGCTTTCGAGAAGCTGACTAGACGAATGAAGGGCCGAGGGACAGGCGCTCGCCATCTTGGCGCAGGCTTTTCGGTCGCGTACGTCCACTTGATCGGGCCGTTGCGAAGGCTGCGCGCGCTTGAGAAACGAGGCTCCGGCTGCGTCGCGCGTCAAGGGGCGAGACAGGCGGCATGCCGCTCTTGACGTGCGACACATCCGGCGCGTGCATGCTGGGCATGGCCAATGCCGGAGTACGCGCAATAAGAGGAACCGCGCTGTGACAGTCTCTCTTAACGGCGAAATTCGAGACGGACGGCATTACATGCAGGTCCGCGTCTATTTCGAAGATACCGACTGCGGCCAGATTGTTTATCACGCCAATTTTTTGCGTTTCATGGAACGTGGCAGAACGAATTACTTGCGCCTGCTCGGCACCAATCAGCAAGCGCTGCTCGAGGAAACGTGGAACGATGCCCCGGGCTTCGCCTTCGTTGTCCGTCCGATGACAATCGATTTTCTAAAACCGGCAGTCTTGGACGACCTCCTTGACATTGTCACGGTCCCGCAAGAGGTGAGAGGCGCGTCGATTGGCTTGCTGCAGGAGTGCAGGCGCGGGGGCGATCTCTTGGTCTCGGCGCGTGTACGGGTCGCGTTTATCTCAGGTGGAAAAGCGCAGCGCATCCCAAAGGCTCTGAGGCTTGCTATGGAAGAGCACAGATAAATCTGCCTTTCGTTCACGCTTTAACGCTCCAGCGACCCAATGAAATCAATGCGTTGGCCTTCTGTTGCGATATCGTCAAGTCAGAGTTTACGAGCCCGATTTTATCATGTCCCAAAGGTGGAGCGGGTGGACCGGGAGGAGCGAGAGGGGATGCAGGACCGGGCGACGATGCCAATCTGTGCGGAGGGGGATCTGCCGGAGATCGCGGACCTCTTGGTTCTCCGCGCAAAGATCTCAGGTGCATTCAAACGGCTTGAGCTGTGAAACCGAAACGGCAGCTCAGAGGCACAGGCGACGTGCGTGCGTTGTACCGAACGCTCCTCCCGATGGTCTCGCGATAAGCAGCTGACTGCGCACCCTTCATTAGCTAAGGAGGGCGCATGTCAGTCCTTTCAGCACCGCAATCCGAACGCAGATCATTAGGCTGCGTCCCGGGCTTCCTCAACTTTGCGAAAGCTCGACCCGCTCCGGTGCGGCGGCAGCCTCGGTCCGAAGGCGCGAAGTTTTGGGCAAGGGTGGCAGACGCCAAAAGCTTCATCGCTGTGATGCCCCGGCGGACCCGAACTAGGTTCTCGGTCGGAGTAGGGGATCTGAGCCGGCCGTACCGAATTAGTGGAACAATCAGCCATTTACGTGGCTTAGGTCAGTCGGGAAACCTTAACCTACTGGTCAACCAAAGGTCGACTAAGGTTGAGAAAAATCCTATGATAGGCGGATGGATTTCGTGGCGGAGAAGGGACACTACATTGGCTGGGCCGAAGGCAGTTCGGCCGTGGACAAACTTGTATTGGCGACCGTCAATGCACCTTTCAAGCGAGACATCAGCGCGGCAATACTTCACCAGTGCATTGCGCGGGCCGAGCTCGCCGACTGGCGGGTCCATGTAACGACGTTCTTTACCGACGTATCGCCGCAATTGGTTTTCGGTTTTGCAGCACTACACGGTATCTCCAAGTCCGAACTCGCCAAGGCATACGTTCTCATCAAAACCAAGACGGGCGAGTACAACCCTGATTTGGAGAGCGAGCTTGTCCCACTGGCAACTTCTGCTCGATAGAACAGTTGCGGGTCTAGACCACTTTCGAGCGAACGGAAAGCCCGTTCCCGATTGGGTGCTCGGGGGCGGTACCGCGTTGATGATCCACAGCGGCCACCGCCTCAGCAAGGACATCGATGCCTTCATCGACGATCCGCAATACGTCGCTCTAATGTCGCCGCGTCTCGGAGGCGAAGAGGTCTGGGCATGCGACGCCTACGACGAAGCAGCTCATTATCTCAAGCTTGTCTATCCAGAGGGTGAAATTGATTTTATCGTTGCCGGCTCGGTGACAGAGCTTCCTGTCGAATGGAAAACGATCGAGGTCAGGCCAGGCACCTCGCACACCATAGAAGTAGAGCATCCGGTCGAAATCGCGCTTAAGAAGCTGAACTATCGCGGAAACATGCTCAAGATACGCGATGTCTTCGATATCGTGGTCGTCGATTCTCTTTTCCCGGATTTGCTGCGCGACAACTTGCACTACGTGGCTCACCTGAAACGCGCAATCTGCGATAGGTTGTCTGGGATATCAGAAGAATTCCTGCGCCAGCAGCTTGATGAACTCGCCATCGCTGACGAATGGCGGCCGCTAGCGAGCACGTGTCTTCAACGCATGAAGGAAATCGCCCAAGCTATCCCAGACCCGAAATAGGGATCGAAATTACGCCATGCCACCGGCGCACGTCGGCGACTCGCATAATCTTCATTATAGAATATGTTCCTTGTACCACAGTGGCGCTCCAAGAACTAGACGAACGAGACCTCGACTGTGTGTTGGCGCTTGTCGTCGAACACCCAAGCCAAGCCAGCATCACTCCTCCGCGACGAAATCGACGACGCATTCGATTCCAGCGTGTCGGACGAGCAAGCAGCAGGCCTCGGATGACCTTGGACGCAAGAACCGGATAACGCACCGCATCGCTGCGGAACAGCACCAGCGACCGCCTTCCAGGAAGGCGCATCACCTCAGATGGGTCCAGAACCGTCGGCCGATCTCCGAGAGCCCCAGCGAATGCTGCTCCCGCATCAGATCCGTACTGGAGCGCGAAGTGCCCTGGTTTCTTGCGAGCATGGTTGCCTGGCCGCACGCTGCGCAGCTCGAAATGTACTTATGCTTTTATAGTTGAGGCCAATGAGGCGGCCTCAAGGAGCTTTTACGAGGCGCATAATTTTCGGCGACTAGTAGTGTCTGGACGACGGCTTTTCCTGCCCCTGGCGGAGATCGCTAAAGTGTTTACTTAGGCCATCTTCGTCTTTGGTGTTCCGAGGATCGACCGCCGATATCAAGCTCTGACAAGTCATATCAGGAGCGTGGATCACTTCAGTCCGGAGTCCCGTTGCCGAAAGATCGACAATAAGCGGTTGCAAGAGGGCCGGGAAGTCTATGGCCTCGCACAGTCTATTTCAGCCGGAAAAGCGCAGCGCATCCCAAAAACTCCCATAGTAGACAAACGTACTAGCAGGCAAGCCCCCTACTTCATGAAGCGAGACTGAAAAAGCAGTGGGGTTTATGCGTCGGCCAATCTCTGCGATAAGGCACCGAGTCGCTTGAAGGCACAGCCGTCGACTGGCTTGCAAAATGAAATAGGAGGCATTGGGTTGCGAGTAGATTTTCCGCGTATCAATCGGTCTAAAGCTGTCTTCGATGATATTTATGCTTCGGATGATCCCAGGGCATATTTCTCTGTCCTGGGCGAACTCGATTATATGATCCCGGACGTGGCTGAGCCGGTTGTGCGCCAGATTCTGGCAGCGAAAGCATCGGCAACTGGCGTTAAGCCGACCGTGCTTGACGTCGGCTGTTCATACGGCATCAACGCGGCGGTGCATCGGTTTCCACTGACGTTCGGGGGCTTGCGTCATCGCTACGCTCGGCGCGAGATGAGGGCAATCAGTTCTGAGACACTGGTGCGTCTTGATCGCAATTTCTATGCGGCTTGGCCTGATGTCGGACTCGCGCGATTTATCGGTCTCGATGTATCGGCGCCGGCGATCAGCTATGCAACAGCTGTTGGTCTCCTTGAGCAGGGCATTGTCGCTGATCTTGAAAAGGAGACGCTATCGACGGACAGCGCGCTTATCATCCGCTCCACTGATGTGATCATGTCGACGGGGTGCATCGGCTACGTTACCGAGAAGACGTTCAGTAAGATTCTCGATGCGACGGAGAAGCGTCCATGGATCATCTCCTTCGTGCTACGAATGTTCCCATTTGATTCGTTGGCTGCGACGTTCGCAAAGCGTGGCCTTGTGACAGAACGTCTTACCAGTGCGACATTTATCCAGCGTCGCTTTCGCGATGCTGAAGAGTTTGAAAGTTGCTTGGCCACCTTGGCGGCTCTTGGCGTCGATGCTACCGCTCTTGAGTCGGAAGGACTGTTTCACGCCGATCTGCTCTTGTCCCGCCCTGAGATGGATGCGCGCGCCACCCCTCTGGAAGACATTGTCACCGTCGCCAGCGGCAGGGGTCGGCCGATCGGGCCCCGTTATGTGCATATTGAAGGCAATGAGGGCTTGCAGGTCGCGTTGGAGCCGTGACGGGTTCCTTTTCCGAAGATGGCCGTGGAGGTGACCTAGAACAGTGTACCGAAGTAGATCATGCCCTGACTTCCTGCACGGTTACTTCCTGTGGAACAGGAGGTCGGTGGTTCGGGCCCACCCAACTGTACCAGATAATTCAGACACTTAGACGAATCCGAAATGTTGTTGATCGTGCAAAGCTACCATGTAGCTACCACGGGAATGCAAGTATCTTCGGCAGATCACGCGCACCGGGCGAACCAAAAGCCATCAACTGCACGAGCTGCTCGCCTGGAACTGGAAGGCGGCGCGCCATCGCACCACACAGGCTGCCGCATGAGCGCGCGTCGCCATAAAACAACATCGTCGATGGCGTCAGCCGCGATGCCGCTTGCGGAGCTCGAGCGATGGCTCCAGGCTCGCAATCGGCATCCTGCCGCCACCAGCATTCCCATGCTCGACGGCTATGCCGCCGCGATCGTCGCCGGACCGGTGTCGATGAGCCCGATCGACTGGATCTGCCCGCTGCTCGCGATCGACGCCGACGCTTTCAACCATGGCGGCACGCCGGAGTTCGCCGCGATCTCCGCCGTCGCGCTGCGCCACAACGACATCAGCAACACCCTCTCGACCGCGCCCGATCGGTTCGAGCCGATGCACCGGCGCGAAGTCAATGGCGATATCGATCCGCGCCCCTGGTGTCAGGGCTTCTATGCCGCGGTGCAGCTCAGACTGTCCGCGTGGGCGCCGTTGCTGGACGCCGGCAACGTCAATCACGGCCTGCTGCTGCCCATCCTGCTGCACAGTCGCGATGATCAGAGCGGTCCGCGGCTCGGAGCGCCACAAAGCGGTCGCGGGACCAGAAACTTTCTGCCTAACGCTCACGCCGACATCCCAGCGGCCGTCGAGGCCTTGCGCCAATATTGGATGCCGATCCGCTACGCACGCTGATCACCGCAGACGTCGTAGCTAATACCGCTTACCGCGGACCATCAGCCGATGAGACGTAAGTGTGGCTACCTTCCGACGTTTCAGTAGTGTCCGGGTGTGGCGTAGCGCCGACCCACGAGCAATGATTTTGACATTCTGCTAGAGCGTAAGCTTGAAAGGAACGGCGGACAGTTGCTGGCGGCGGGGCGCGCTGATCATGGGCGCTGCCTGTCACCGGCTACGGTGGCTGCCGCCTGGAATATTCCGCCAACTGCTCCTTGAGGACGTTTCGCGAGGTTGAAGAGGCTTCTTTGACAGTAGGTCGGCCACACCGTAGGCTGACATATCGGTCGTCATTGTCGTCTGCTTCTCAGTGAGAGGATCAATCAGTGCTGGGCACCACCGTTCATCGCTGCTCGCAGGTCACTTCAACGCCTGTCCGATGGCTGCCCGGTTCCCGAGATGCAGTCATTCCTTCACGCCGATCAACCGCTTTCGGTACTGTGCAGCGACGAGAGCCGTTAAAGAGGGGACGAAACCGTGCTGCTGGGCGACTCTCAAGCCGGAGCATCACAGCCTAAGCTCTAATCTGCACAGGGAGAGCGGAATAACCGTGCACAAAGTTCGACGCAATTCGCTCGGGTTCGCCGACAACCCTGACCTCCAGCCGCGTATTCAAGATTTCTTCCCAGAGGATTTTCAACTGCAGCTCCGCAAGATGTCGCCCAACGCAACGATGGATACCGAATCCGAAGGAGAGATGCTGCCGCACGTTCTTGCGGTCGATGACGAAGCTGTCGGCGTTCTCGATGACCTCTTCGTCGCGGTTACCAGAGATATACCACATGACGACCTTGTCGCCCTTCCTGATTTGTTTCCCACCCACGACGATATCGGCCGCGGCGTTGCGCCGCATATGTGCGATGGGCGTCTGATACCGAATAATCTCCGACACCGTGCTCGACACCAGCTTGGGGTTATCGCGTAGTTTTCGCAGCTCGGAGGGGTGCTGGTTCATGAACAGGAGGCCACCGGTAATCGAATTGCGCGTGGTATCATTCCCGCCCACGATCAGCAGAATCAGATTCCCGAGAAACTCGCTCGGCTCCATGTGTCGAGTTGCAGGCGAGTGTGCCATCATGGAAATCAGGTCCAAGCGGGGCTCGGCATTCACGCGCTCGTTCCAAAGCCGCGTGAAATAATCCAAGCACTCGGACAAGATCGTGCTTCGCTTGTCCCAGCTGTCGATCGCATGACCTACTTTCGGATTAGCAACAGCTACGTCCGACCAATAGGTCAAGAGCCGCCGATCCTCAAATGGAAAGTCGAACAACGTGGCGAGCATCTGCGTCGTCAACTCAATGGAGACCATATCCACCCAATTGAAGGTATCATTCCGCGGCAAGCCGTCCAGAATCGTTCTAGCCCGACGGCGGATCAAGCCTTCGAGCTTCGTCAGATTTTCCGGCGCGACTATCGGGCTTACAGTAGCGCGCTGCTCGCCATGTTTGGGAGGCCCCATCTTGATGAAACTTTGAGTCCAGTGCTTGTCCGGCACATCGACAATTGTGATGCCTCGCTCTGACGAAAATGTCTTATGATTTGTATCTATCGCGACGATATCTCGGTATTTCGTTATGGACCAATATGGACCATAAGGGCTGCCGTGGCAGTAGTGAACGGGATCTTCCATTCGCAACCGCTCGAAGCAGCCCCATATGCTGTCATCCTGAAAGCGCTTGGCTTCGCTTACATCCAGATTGCTCAGCGGCATATGACACGCATTATCGGCTCTATAGCCTGCCAATCGCGTTTTCATGATCCTCTCCGCAGAATTTTCTCTCTCGAAAGCTTGCGGATCCGCAGGTCGCGATTCATGGTTCGAGCTGCCGTAGCCTTTTTGGTTGCGAGCGGGTCGTCGCTCGAACAGAGTATCCCAAAGTGCAGACAGCCTCCCCCTACCATGTCCGGCAGTAAGGATCGCATTGACTTTCTAAATCGATCGGCTCCAGTGGATGGATGAGCACTACCACCGCTACACAGGCATCGCCCAATGGCAGCTGCATCGCTGCTTGAGTTATCAAAGAGGACGCAATGTGACCGCAGCTTCCTTCTTCTTTACAATGGCTAAAGCCGACGTCTTTGGCTCCTCACGGCCACACTTGAAGTAGTTACCTGTTGGCCGGAGGATCGTGCGGTGACAATTGCGAAAACTGATCGTCATCGACGCAGTCGGTCACCACCGCTCTGCCGAAATATGGCAATTTGTTCTACAACGTGGCAACAAGCCTGCTTTATCCATCATCCTAACTAGCAACTTGCGATCTTGACGGGACAGGAAGCTTTCGCGGACGATCGGCGTCAAGGGCTGCGATGCTCGCCGGCTCCACCACATTCAGATCGTCCGGACCGTTCGCGAGGGCTGTCGCCTGCGCGACTAATGAAAAGAGGGGTCCGGAACCCGCGCCGCCGTCGGGAGAAAATAGGATGTCCCGTTTGGCCGGGTCAGATGCTGGTTCCGCATCGTCACGATTTCGGAAGCGTCTCCGTAGCCCCTCCTGGTGAGGCCACCAGCCCACCATCTGGCGTGTGCCTACTCGAAACGAGGATGTCAGTGGCGGCCCAGGATACTAAGCGGCAGTCGGCGCGTTGGGAGGCCAGTCGACACCGGGGTAGAGGCTCCCACCTTCGGTAGCGGATTGTCGAACTCGGCGCATTGTTGGCGATGACATAAGAGCTTCGTCTAGGGCATTCGCCAACCGGCCCACCTTGGATTTGCAATCCGTGAGCAGCAAAGCAAGCCCCGCGCACTCAACACTGCGCTCCTTCTCCGGCATTTCTTGCTCCGGAACCTGAAAGGACCAGACAGAATGACGGCATACCCCATGGTGTTACAGAACTTACGCGCAGCCAATCCTGGTGGCAGGGTATTGGAGATAACCACGACCGCAGGATGCATCGTCCGATGTTCTTATTGCCCTCAGGACAAGTTCGCCGATCACCAAAGACCTGTGTCCCAAGCCAAACACCTGGGTCTTCAAGATTTCGAGCGATGTCTGGCACGCGTACCAACCGCTACCGACATCAGTTTTGCCGGCTACTCGGAGCCTTGGCTGCATCCGGAGTGCACCAGGATGGTTGAGCATGCTTACGCACGCGGCCATGACATCCGAATTTTCACGACCCTTGTCGGGATGAATGGGAGTGACGTCCGGCGCTTGCAAATGCTGCAGTTCAAGGCTTTCATCGTGCACGTTCTTGATGACGGCACTTACATGAACAGCCGCCTCGTCGGAAAGACCTATCTCAACGTCATGCGTCGACTGGTCGAGGCAAACATTCCCTCAATTCGATTCGTCGTCCTGGGCAGAGTCCATCCCGATCTCGCCGACATCATTCCCGCCAAAACGCTCGAGTGCTTGCGGCCGCTGAGTAGCAGGCAAGGACGTATTGATCCGAATATCATCAAACCACGACAGCCGGTCGTTGGAACTCTTTCATGTGTTGGCAAGCAGCAGTATCGGAATGTCCTTCTCCCAAACGGCGACATTACTCTGTGCTGCATGGATTTTGAGCGGCGTCATATCCTGGGCAATCTTCTGCGCGACGAATACGAAGATCTCTTCGAAGGACCAATCTTTCGCGAAATCGTCAATCGCATGAATGGAATGGACGGCTTTCTGCTTTGCAGGATGTGCGAACTTGCCAAGCCGCGGGCGTCTGCAGGCACGATGGATGCCGACCAAGCCTTTTGAGCGGCCCGCGAATACCCGTGCTATGGACCTGTGGGGAATGATACGACCATACGCGATGCGTCGCGCTGCGTCGGTTTTGCCGCGCCGACAACTATCGGAAACTCGCCGATTGGCGAGCCGCCGTCGCGGTCGTAGTGCCTTGATCGCCGCGATGGAGATCTGAAGGTCAAGACGATCGCGAGAGCTCAAGCAAGAGGTCGGCCTCGGCCATTACGAAGGGCGTGGTTGGCGCGGCTTCCATCACCACGCCACGTTATGCATCGCCGCCTACGGTTTCCTGATCTCCGAAAGGGAGACGATTCCCCCCTTACGACCTCATCGGCCCGCGTTCGTCAAAGAATTTGCGCTTTCCAAAAATCAAAAGCCCCGCGGCGCTCCCGCTCAGAACCGAGCGTCACATGCCGAATTCGATCACTACCATGCGGCGGCGCCTCGCGAGCGCATTGGTTAGGCGGTTACGTAGATGTCCGTGCTGCGCAATCCAAATCGAGGCCCATGCACCGTCATGATTTGTGGACGCAGTAAGACTAGAGGTGGGGGAGGGGACAGATGCTCGGCGCCGCGCGTCAGGTTATGGTCAGCTAGGCTGCATATTGTCGTTCCCAGGGCTTAAGCGGCACGAGCCGGCAGCAAACAACTAGGAGTAGATACTGATGTATGGCCGAATCATTGGCTCATCCAGCCAGTCCACAAGCGCTAGCCAGGCTGATGAATCGGGACTATCAGGAGATAGCCACCGCTTTGCGGAAACAGTTGCAGGCATGGAGCCAGGCAGTTCGTCTGCGGCGACAACGCGGCCATATTCGCTCGTTTCCGAACCCCCTATCACGGAGATCGGCAGGGATACCTTCAATGAAGAGGTGAGGGATTTCTTTGGCGCTGACATCAAACGCATCGCCGATAATCCGCAAGAGTACTCGGATTTCGTATCCACAAAAGCAGGGCGCGCAGCAATGGTTGCTAGAGGTTACGCTAGCAACTTCGATGATCCGAACAAGGAGGCGCGATTTTTCCGCTATGAATTGGGCGACAAGACCGCAGGGCTTCTAAGAGTAGGAGGCAAACATCGCATCAAAGGAGAGCAGTTTCAACAGCAGTTTCCCGGGCGCAATGAGATCACTTCATTTGTAGACTTTCGGGTTACCCATCCGCTTGTCGAGAACGCGGGCGATATTCTGCTGGAACATCAACTTCGGCTCGACGGCGATCGGCCGTTGGTCATGTCGCGTCCTGCCTGGCCGGGCATAGAACCCCGTCTAGCGGAGATGGGGTTTGTTCATATGGGACGTAATCACTGGGTGCTTGATCCGACCCAGCATCCCGAAAAGTGGACGAAGAACGCTGACGGTGAATGGCAGAGGGCAGACAAGCCTGAACGATATCTCTCCAAAGCTGAGAGCGGTGATAGCGATACCGAAGCAGATATCGAAGAAACGTCGAGTGAAGCAAGTATCCGGACGGATTCGACGGGCGATGACCCGAGTTGGTACCTCGAGCGCGCCCTCAGTATACGCTGAGGATTGGCTGTGATCGCAACGACGAGACCGGACCTGAAGGTGATCGGTATCTCGTCGTTGCGCTGCGCACGCCAGCAGCGCGTGCTCCCGTCCGCTTCCTCATGATGCGCCGTGGGGATAATTGGCACGGTTCACCCGCCATCTTTCGCGAGTATCCTCTGTTGTGCCACTTGCTGGATGCCCAGAATCATTTTCTGCTCGGTCAGCCCAGCGGGCTGGCAATGCCGTCACTCGTGGTTCCAAGATCTCGCCCCCGGGATGATCCCGCCCGGCCCTGAGGCAGCTTGTGGTCCGCCGAGCAAGCTGGTCATCAATCGTGAACTGCAAAAACTGCAGTCCTCCTGATAGGGAACAAGCGCGGACGGTTAGCGAGGGCGCGGATTGCGTCGATCGACTGTCATGCGGGGCTGTTATCGTAGAATTGCCACGACGCTTCGAAAACTCGTCACCGCGACTTCTTCCCCGCTCGCGATTCCGATCGGGGAACTTTTGTCATCTGATGCTCAGCTAGCAAGCTTGGCCGACGAGTCTCACACTGTTACCGTACCTGTAACATGCCGAATGTTCCGCCTAGTGGAATAACAATTAGGACTACACTGCTTGAAAGCCTTGGGGCCAGTCTCCAGTTGCCCCGAGGGCTCGAAGTATTGTCATCGCACTGGCACTCAAGTGTTCCGAACAGGCCGTAGAGCGTGGTGGACTCTTTTCATTCACATCGCCCGTTCCCCCGAAAGCCGCAAACATGCGGGAGTTGCCAAACGAGGCGCGCTTTGATGAAAGGTTCGATGGAGTTTTCACCAAGATCGCGCACCGCGCCGTGCGCGCTGCGTCCTGAATTCCTCGTTCAACATTGGTGCTCCCCGAAGAAAAACGCGTCATGCCAGTTCATCACGATAATTACAGATTCGGCCGCGCGGCAGATCGTTCATACGAGGCGCTAGCCTACCCGTGACATTCCGCGGGTAGTGTGACGCGATGCGAGCGCATTTGCCTTCAGCTCGTCCAGCAAGGAGGCGGAAAAGTCGGAAGGCAAAGAGACCTTGTTCCACAGCGGCCGCGGAGTACGTCCGAGGAGGAGGGCTGGAAAGCACCATACTGGCGCGGCGTGCATCCGTCTCAATGAGTTGTGGTCGCGCTTGCGATGCCGCGCATCGGAGTGCTCAGAAGAGTGACCGATTCTTGCAGGGCTGATGGCAGCGTGATCGATTAAGGGCGTCCCGGCATGAACAAGCAATGGGTGCGGCAGAATACCGTCTATGGGATTTGCGGCTTCAACGACATTCCGAGCCGCCGGGCCATGGGATTCCATCTCATGATCGTCGATGAGGATGGTAACCAAAGGCCGTGGCCCATCGTTGTGGTGCGCTGGGGCAAGAAGGTGCTTGGCTATCTCAACAAATGCCCACACAGCGGCGTCAATCTGGACTGGGAACACAACGAATTCCTCGATCCATACGGCATCCGACTGATGTGCGGCAAGCACGGCTCGACCTTCGAGCTCGGCACTGGCCGCTGCGTCGACGGCCCGTGTAAGGGCGACGGGCTCACGCCGATCGCACTGACAGTTCTGGACGGCGATATCTGCATTATCGGCGTGCGGCTTGTCGAGGACGATCCCACCGGCAACCGCTAAAAGCCCGCGCTCAGACCGGCCGATTCTCGTTGCGGTTCTTCACGGGCTGCATCCTTTTCAACCCCTCTTCGTAAGAGATCTCGTCATAGGACGCATCAAGATACTTGACCGCGTCGAGCAGGTAGTCGAGCTTGCCGCCCCCGTCGAGCCTCTTGATGTCGTTCTTGCTGAGCCCGACCAGGTCCATCATCTCTTTCCAAACTGTGGATTCATCGCACGGCAGCACGTGGAAGGTGATATTACCGAGCTTGGTGCGGTATTTCGCCAACAGGTCTATGTTGTTGCAGAACATAAAATAGCTACCATCCGGGCTGAGCGCGCCGCCAAGGATATCTACGACGTCAGCAAGGTAAGCGAAGGAGTGCAGATAGCCGGCCAACACCGGAATAGTGCTTTCACCTTCCTGCGCAACCGTCAGAACCTGCTCGACCGAATAGTCCGGAGGCCGTTTCTCGTCCGCGACCTGGGCCTGGAATTTCAATGCGATATCGCCGCGAAAGCCAAACCGCCCTGGCTTGGTGGTCCCTCCCTTGAATACGGCGTTCAGCAGGCGCCCCTCCCTGTCCAGCCGTCCGAGCGCGGTATTCTCGATTGCGGTCATGAAAATCTTCCTCGATCTAAGCTCACATCACCGGCCACCTCGGCCGGCACAACACGCAATGCAAATTGTTTGCCGCCGCATCCGTAACGATTCATCGGTGTCGCTCTAAAGAAAGGACGCAGGCGTGCTGCGATCCTCTCAAGGAGCCTTGTCAGGAACACGACACGAGTTCCAAAGCCAACGGGCGCTATTGGGAAAAGGCGCGCATTATCAGGCCTATGCTCGCTGGCATGCGACTTGCCAATCCGCAGGCAACCGACCCAAGCAGATGAGAGGTGAACGATGATTAATCTGACGGATAGCGCAGTGAATGCGGTCAAGAGCGCGATTTCAGCAGCGACGCAGCCGGCAAGCGGCCTGCGTATCATGGTCGAGGCGGGCGGCTGCGCCGGGTTCAAATACATGATGGGCTTGGCTGACGAGGCGAAGCCTGACGATACCGTGATCGAGCGCGACGGGCTTAAGGTGTTCGTCGACAACAAGAGCCATGAGCATCTGCTCGGAACGACCATCGATTTCGTGATTGCGCCGGAGAACCCTGGCTTCACCTTTGATAATCCGAACGCCACTTCGAACTGCTCCTGCGGCAAATCCTTCAGCTGACGACAAGAGAAATAGAAGCATGCTGGTCGAACCCGAACAACTGAAGCAACCGTCGGCCACTAGGCCCGAGCGGGAGCTACTTATTCGCGGCGTAATTGAGGAGGTCCGATCCCATCTGCAACGCGACGGCGGCGACTGTCAGCTGGTTGAGATCGACGGCAGCAGGATCACGGTCAGGCTGACCGGGGCCTGCGTATTCTGCAAACTTTCTAGCGCGACGCTCGAAAGCATTCAGGCGCGGCTGGTCGAAAAGCTCGGTGAATTCGTCCACCTGATCCCGGTTGCCGGCCCCGCCAAGGCGCGGCATTAAGCGAGGTTCGAGTGCCGATCTACCTCGACAATAATGCGACCACGAGGGCGGATCCGTCCGTCGTGCAAGCCATGTTGCCGTTCTTCACCGAGCAGTTCGGCAATGCCTCCTCTGCCCATGCCTTTGGCAGAGAGGTCGCAACCGCCGTGAAGCAGGCGCGCCAGAGCTTGCAGGGATTGTTAGGGAATGCCTACGATCACGAGATCGTTTTCACCTCCGGAGGGACCGAGGCCAACAACACTGCCATCCTTTCTGCGCTTGCGACCCAGGACGGGCGCGACGAGATCGTCACCACCTCCGTCGAGCATTTCGCTACCCTTGCACTCGTCGAGCAATTGGTGACAAGGGGTGTCAAGACGCATGTGATCCCCGTCGATTCGCTCGGCCGGCTCGACATCGAAGCATTTCGCCGGGCGCTTGGAACGCGCACGGCAATTGCGTCGGTCATGTGGGCCAACAACGAGACCGGAACGATTTTTCCGGTTGAGTACCTGGCCGGGTTGACGCGTGAGGCGGGTGCGCTGTTTCACACCGATGCGGTGCAGGCTATCGGCAAGGTGCCCATCGACCTGAAGGACAGTGCTATCGACATGCTGTCGCTCTCCGCGCACAAACTGCACGGCCCGAAGGGGATCGGCGCGCTTTACTTGCGCAAAGGTACAAAATTCAGGCCGCTGATCTGGGGTGGATCACAGGAACGACGGCGCCGTGGCGGGACCGAGAATATCCCCGGCATCGTCGGTCTGGGAAAAGCCGCAGAGCTTGCGGCGGAGCGGCTCGAGCCGGAGCGTGTTCGCATTGGTGCATTGCGCGATCGCCTTGAGCAGGCGATCTTGCGCAACGACGACTGCGTGGTGCTCGGCGACGCCAGAAACCGGCTACCGAACACCGCCAGCATTGCCTTCGAGCATCTGGAAGGCGAAGCTATCCTCCATCATCTCAATCGTGCGGGCATTGCTGCTTCGCTCGGATCTGCCTGCAGCTCCGGTTCAATGGAGCCATCGCATGTTCTGCGAGCCATGCACCTGCCGGCGAGGAGCCTGCGCGGCGCGGTACGCTTTTCTCTATCGCGTGAAACCACAGTCGACGAGGTCGATCACGTCGTGTGTGCACTGTCCGACATCGTAGCTCATCTGCGCGCCATGTCGCGAGAGCAGATTAATCCGGTCAGCGATACGTCATCGTCCAGGGAGTTGACCTCATGAAAATCATGATCCGCCGCTCTGCCGACACGGGGCTGTCGATTTACGTGCCGAAGAAAGATCTCGAAGAGCCGATCGTTGAATCCGAGTATGAGACGCTTTGGGGCGGCTGGATCAGAATAGCCAATGGCTGGATGCTCGACCTGCCCGAGATGGCGAGCGACACGCCGCTGCCGGTCACAGTCAACGCCAGAAAGCGTGGGGAGGACGAGAATAACTGGTGAAGGCGGCCCCGGAAATCAATTTTGTCAACCCAGCTGATGCGGAGGCGATTCTCACTGACCTCACGGCCAGGCTGAGATCCGGCAGTATTGTTCCCTATCTTGGGCCTGGCCTCGCCGAGTTGTCCGGACCCGATGTGCCGATGACGCCTGAGGCCTTGGCAGCCTTCTTCGAAAGCAAGGTCGCGCTGCCGCGCCGGGTCAGGGGCAATGCCTGGGCATCGGCGCAGCATATCGAGAGCAGCAAGCATCGTTCCACGGTGACGGCATTGATGGCGCAGGCGTTCGCTCTACCGGTCGAGCCGACGCCGCTGCATCATCATCTTGCGTCCCTATCGCTGCCGATGATAATCGACGTTTGGTACGATGGCGCCATGCGCTTGGCGCTCGGCACCCGTCACGGATGGGGAGAGGTGCAAGGTGTTTCCCGCGTCGGCCTCCGCGAAAGCCGCTGGTATCGCTTTTATGATTCGGCGGGCCAAGAGGTTGATCGTGCCGCGGCCGATGATTGGGCGACTGTGCTGTACAAGCCGCATGGCAGCGTGCTGCCGGTCAAGAACTTCCTGATTACCGACGCTGATTATGTCGAGGTGCTGACCGAGATCGATATCCAGACGCCGATTCCCGACATCATCAAGCAAAGGCGGACCGGGCGAAGCTTTCTCTTCATCGGCTGTCGCTTCAACGACCAGCTGTTGCGTAGCTATGCGCGGCAGATCACCACGCGATCGACCGACATCCATTACGGACTTGTCGATCCGGAAGCGCTCTCGCGCAACGAACTCTGCTTTTTGGCTGAGCAACGCCTGACGCCGCTCGCGATGTGGCTCCCGCGCGCGGTGGAGATATTGCTTACCAAGTAGCGCCGCAAAGCGTGCCCCCAAGCTCGGCCGGCTTATGGAGAGAGATGGCACCGCATCGAAGCTGCGGCCGCCGGTGAGTGGGAGCGGCTGCCCGAGCTCGGTGCGTGGACGAATGCGCACGCAGGGCACCTCTCTGTCAAAATCGCGACGGCTGTCGCATTTCCAACATGCGCGTCATCGCTGTCGCGCGTGCAACGGGGCAGTACGCTCCGGCTAAATCGTTGACATAAGCCAGAAATGTCATTGTCTTCGTGATGGCACGCGAGTTGCTAACCTCTCTCTGTGGCTCGCTTGGGGCTCGTCCTGGGAAGCCAGTTCAACTTGCGGGGAAAAACTGAGTATGAACGCGGTCGCGGCCAAAGATGCGGTGGATAGCAGCGAGATGCTGGCCATCGCCGAGCATAAGGGGTGCCCCACCGCGGACCGCAGCGGAAAGGCGACCTGCGGGTCACAGGCCAGCCAACGGGATCTGCCGACCGAGATCTGGGAAAAGGTGAAGGACCATCCCTGCTACAGCGAAGAAGCGCATCATCACTACGCCCGCATGCATGTCGCGGTGGCGCCGGCCTGCAACATCCAGTGCAATTACTGCAATCGCAAATACGACTGCGCCAATGAATCGCGTCCGGGCGTGGTGAGCGAGCGGCTCACCCCTGAGCAGGCGGCGAGAAAGGTCTTTGCTGTTGCCACCAGCATTCCGCAGATGACCGTGCTCGGCATCGCTGGCCCCGGCGATCCCCTGGCCAATCCGGACAAGACCTTCAAGACATTCGACCTGGTCGCCGAGGTGGCGCCCGACATCAAGCTGTGTCTGTCAACCAACGGGCTGGCCCTGCCTGACTACGTCGACGCCATCGCCCGCTCCAGTATCGATCACGTCACCATCACCATCAACATGATCGATCCCGAAATCGGCGCCGAGATCTATCCGTGGGTTTTCTTTAACCACAAGCGCTACACCGGCAGAGAAGCCGCAAAGATACTCACAGATCGCCAGCTGCAAGGCCTCAAGATGCTTAACGAACGTGGCATCCTGTGCAAGATCAATTCGGTGATGATCCCGGGCATCAACGATCAGCACCTGGTCGAAGTCAATAAGGCGGTGAAGTCGCGCGGCGCCTTTCTGCACAACATAATGCCACTGATCTCCGCGCGCGAACACGGCACGGTATTCGGTCTCAACGGCCAGCGATGCCCGACGGCGCAGGAATTGAAGGCGCTGCAAGATGCTTGCGAAGGACAGACAAGCATGATGCGGCATTGCCGCCAGTGCCGCGCCGACGCCGTCGGCCTGCTCGGAGAGGATCGCAGCGCTGAGTTCACAATCGAGAAGGTCATGACCATGGACGTCAAATATAACCTTGAGATGCGAAAAGCCTATCACGCCAAGGTCGAGGATGAGCGCGCGGCCAAGATCGCGGCAAGGCAGGAGGAACTTGCGGAAATCGCCGGAGAGACGAGCGAGATCACGCCTCTGGTGGCGGTGGCGACCAAGGGCTCGGGCCTGATCAATGAGCACTTTGGGCATGCCAAGGAATTCCAGGTGTACGAACTCTCGACATCCGGCGCCAAATTCGTCGGCCACCGTCGCGTCGATGTCTACTGCCAGGACGGCTATGGCGAGGAGGATAGGCTTGCGACCATCATCCGGGCCATCAGCGACTGCCATGCGGTGTTCGTGGCCAAAATCGGCGGCTGCCCGAAAAGCAATCTGATCAAGGCTGGCATCGAACCGGTTGATCAATACGCGCACGAGTTCATCGAGAAAGCAGCGATCGCCTGGTTCAGGTCCTACCTCGACAAGGTGGAAAGCGGTGAGATCCAGCATGTCAAACGCGGCGATGCGGCAATTCGGCAGGGAGCGCTGATTTCGGCGGCGTAGGGGAGCAATCGATGCCGTTCAAGATCATCGCCTCGCAATGTACGGGCTGCTCAGCTTGCGAGCCCTTATGCCCGAATGTTGCGATCTCGGAGAAGGGGGGAACCTTCGCAATTGATCCGAAGAAGTGTACCGAATGCATCGGCTATTTCGACGAGCCGCAATGTGTCGCGGTCTGTCCGGTCGACAACACCTGTATCGTCGACCTCTCATTGCCGCGCTGCCAGGCGCAGGCCTAGACGAGTGAGCCCATGAAGTTCACGCCAGGCCACGGCGCTAACAAACCAACGAGCGTAATGCCGCGCGTTGATGGCGCCGCAGGTTCCGACTGTCGGGTCTCCGTCACACCGGGCGGTTGCTCGGAAATATTCGACCATATCGGCGTTGCGTCGGCACGGGGAAGCGGGCTCGCTCGTCAGCGAGCGCAACTGTCCAGAGTTGCTTCTAGCGAGGACCGGATCCTGCTCGACGGTATCATCGTCCATCGGGCCGACATCGCTGCACGGACCGGTGTGTCCTTCTCCAAACCTGGTGTGCCGCCCCACAACGTCGCAGAGACCACCCGTTGGGAGAGCGAAGCTGCCGATGAACCTGGATGTAGCAGGCATTGACGAGGCTCACGACTGGCGGGGCTATGAGGTCAACTACAGCGCCTGCTCCCATCGGTCGTGGAACAAAGCGGGCGGCTGCCGGCTTTTGCATGCCTGCGTCAGCGATCGGTACGGCTGCCGCACGGCGGCACGACGTGCTCCCGATTCGCGGCTGCTTGCCATGGTGAGCGACCCGGACGCCTCCGTGCGGCTCGGGATCGCGCAGCGACTGTCACCACAGTCTCTAACCGTTCTGCGGCGCGACCACGATCATCGTGTCCGCTACGAAGTCGCGCCCCGCGTTGTGGCAGACGGGTTGACGGGTCTCATCGAAGACGAGGAAAGTATGGTGCAGGAGATCGCCCGCACACGCTCGTCCGTTCGCCCTGCAGAGCCGCGGGGGAGTTGTGCATGAGCAACATCGTTCGCGACAGTGACGTCGTCGAGCTAGGTGGGCCGCCTGTCTTCAAGTTTGGCGAAATGGTTCGGGCCAACCGCACAATCCGCAATGACGGCACCTATCCCGGCAAGGAGATCGGCGACATTTTGGCCAAGAAAGGTGCGGCGGGGTACGTCGTTTCCATCGGCACGTTCCTGCAGCAATTCTATATCTATGGGGTCGAATTTCTTGAAAGCGGCTACCGCGTCGGAATGAAGCGCAAGGAGCTCGATCCGGTCGACGCGTGCGAAGAAGTTGACGATCCTCCGCTGCCGGAAGAGATCCCATCATGATTGAGTCGCGCGTTCCGAAATATCAATCCGGTCAGCGCGTCAAAACCGCGGTCGACCTCATTAACGACGGTTCGTTTCCCAATGCGTCACCTGATGGGCTCCTGATCCGCGCCGGAGGGATCGGCGAGATCATTCGGGTCGGCATGCATACCGAAGCGAGCGTACCGATTTATCTCGTAGATTTCGGTGAGCAGCTGATCGTCGGCTGTGTTGAAGAAGAAATCACGGCGCTTTGAAGGGAGGGTTTCGCAATGAATGCCGCGGTGATGAAAAAGGTGGCGGCCGGCTTGATCCCTCACCCGAACGAGCTCGATCGCAAGCGGATCGAGCGCGGCTTGAGCTCGCGCAGGCACTATCGCTATGTCTCGCCTAGCGTGACGCCGGTGAGGGGTGGCTATCTCATTGAGAGTCCCTGCTGTTCGCACAATATCGATAAGAATGGCGGTCGGATTGATGTTGCGCTGATCCACTATGATGCCGTGAGCGGGATCTGGAAGCTGTTCTGGAAAAATCACGCACGAGGAATCTGGGAATTTTACAGCATCTATCACCGACTGACCTCCGCGGTCGACGAATTGAACACGGATCCAGAGCGATTGTTCTGGCAATGATGCTCATTCGGGACCAGTCATATAGGAGCCACAATGGCGCTCGGCACCGACCAACTGATCGAAATCGAACGCGTGCTTGCGACGGCTGACGCTGATCCATCCCCGCTTGTCGAGCTACGGCGCCGCTTTCCTCAGCTCACTTGGGTGCGCTGCGATGCGTCTGATGTGACGGAGCAACCCTTCCGGCGTTTTCCGCGTTTCGACCTGCACCTGATCGATGGATCCGATCACTGCATGCAGATTACGGCCGAGCCGGCGCGGGCGATCGGCATTGTGCTGGCTAAAAGGAACGTTGGGCAGTGACCGGCACTGGACTCGCACAAGGTCACTTCGAAGGCGTCGAAGCGGTGGAGGCGGATGTATCCTTCATTCCGCTGTCCGATCCTGATATCACTTTCGCCGAGCTCTCTGCCGTGGAAGCGCTGCTCTGTTCACGGCGAATTTCCAATGGGCCGATTGTTGAGGCGTTCGAGCGCGCTTTCGCCGCCTATCTTGGCCGAAATTATGCCGTCGCCGTCCCGAGCGGCACGATTGGTCTTTTGCTTGCGCTGAAGGCGCTCGAGATCGGGGCGGGGCACGAGGTGATCGCCTCGTCCTATTCGTTTCGCGAGACGGTCCATGCCATCAGTCTCGCGGGCGCACGGGCGGTATTTGTTGACATCGACTATTGGTCCGGAGCGTTGGTTCCGGCGAAGGCCGAAGAGCGTATTACGGCCGACACACGGGCGATCATTGCCGGCAATCCCAACGGCCACCCCGCGCCATGGTCGGAGCTGCGCGCGATCGCGCAGCGCCATCGGCTGCCGCTCTTGGAGGATTCCACCGAGGCGATCGGATCGAGGTACAAGGACGAACTTGTCGGCGGCTTTGGCGATATCGCGGTCTTCGACTTTGCCCAGCCTCTTGCCCTGAGCTGTGGAGAAGGCGGAATGGTGGTGACCGACGATATCGAACTGGCCGTTGGCCTGCGTCGCCATCGCACGCACCGACCGGACGAGCGTGCCTCGGTTATCGTCGGCAGCACAGCACCATACCAGGCCGGCATGAGCGATCTTACAGCCGCTTTGGGGCTTTCGCAGCTAAAGCGCCTCGACGACATCCTGGAGCGGCGGCGGTTGATCGAGCAGCTCTACAACGCACATATGCAATCTTTTGAGGGCATCAAGCCGCCCTATGTCGGTCCCGATGTGACCGAGGTGAACTGGTTCCTTTATCTCGTTCATCTCGGGACGCGATTCACGCGGTCCAGCCGCGACGCCATTGTCGATGATCTGCGGGTCGAGCAGGTTGAAGCAGCCGCCTATTGTCATCCGTTACATTTGCAGCGTCACTATTTTGATCGCGGCTATCGGCGTGGCGAGTTCCTGGTCACGGAAAAAATCGCCGATCGCGCCTTGGCGCTACCGTATCACACCCATCTCACGAACAACCAGATCGAATTTATCGTTGAGACAATAAAAGATGCGTCGATCAATATCGGCGCGGGGGCAGCGATCTATTGAGCTACTCATTATCCAGTACACGAAGAGGCGGACTGAATAGAAGCGGTCATCAACTTGCCGTTCAAGGCGACTTCGGTCGCCGAGGACACATCGCTTGCGGCGGCGCTGCTTGGCACAGAGATCGCTGTCAAAAATGCAGAGGCGACGCCATGGCAGCCATTCGTCCCGGTGGACGCGAGGGCTCTCCAAAGTTGCACGCGAAGAACATGTGAAGCTCGGATCTCTGCGCAGAGGCCGGCGCCAAGTCGCGCCTCGCCTGCAACGCAGAGGTACTCGAGACCGACCGCGTCACGATCGAGCTCCTCAGCTTCGGCTCGGGCTCTAACTTGGCCAAAACGGGGAACGATATGAATTCGCAACAAGTCATCATTCACGTTCGCTTCGCCCCGAACGGGACGGTGGTCCGGATCAGCGAGCGCCCGGCGCGGCTCACGCCGCACCAATGGTTTGATGTTCTCAACGCGCGTGCCGGGTCCGCCTATAGGCCACTGGCTGGCGGCCGCGGCGTTTTTCGGCTGACCCGGGCTGCGGTTGATGCCTTCAAGCGAGAAACTGTCACGCCATGAGCGAAGAGAGCATCCACAACAGGGCGGGCCATGAGATTGAGGTGTTCGCCGTCTGTCCGGCGGATGCCGTCGAGCGGGGTGGCGCTAGGGGGGGCAGCCTGTCGCGGATCGACGACATCGGCGAGAGCCGGCCGTTTCCGATTTTTGTGGTACGGACCGTCGGCAACGACTATTTCGGATATGTCAACCGTTGCCCGCATGACGGCGTCTGGCTCAACATAGGCTCCGGCGAGTTTTTCTCTCCGGAGCGCTCCTTTCTCAGATGCAGCCGGCACGGTGCGACCTTCGAGATCGACAGTGGGCTCTGCATCGATGGCCCATGTAATGGGAACACCCTTGAGCCGGTCGCGCTCGCGGTGATCGAAGATGACGTCTGCCTGTGCGGCGTCAAGCTGGTGGAAGACCATCGCTTTGCCGATTCGTTCGAGGACAGCGAAGAAACTATGGAGATCATGATCCATCCGGATTAGCAGGCCCTGTGATCTCGTGGGACCATTGCTCGAGCCGCTTAGGTGCTGGAGGGATCTGCCGGATGAAGCCGTCGTTCTCATAGACATCGGCGTAGGTCTGCCGCGTGTCACTGCTGTGGATCTTTTGGGCGCTATAGGGCCGCTTTGGCGGAAGTCATCCTGGGGTCCAGCATGACTGAATGGGACGGATACTTGAGCAGCGAGTGACGAGCTTTCGCCATATCGTTGCTCGCGCGTATCGGGCGGCCTCGTGAGGAGCGACCGGCTGATCGAAAGTTCTCATCGCGCACGGACGCAGTGGACGAAGCGGAGATCATTCGTGCCGTGCAGTCGGCTGATCTCGCCGGCGTTAACGACGTGCTCAAGCGCGATCTCGCCCAAACGGTGTGGCAGGCCAAGACTTACGTCTTGCTGCTGGGGATAGGACTACATTCGAGACAAAAAAATGCCCCCGGCGGCCGTGACTCCGCCGAGGGCACCGTCTGGGCTGTGGAAGCAGGGAGACCCAGACTGACAGGACCGCTGGGGGAGGTGGGGAATGACGATCCTGTGTCAGAAGTTCTTGTGTCAGAAGTTCTTGGGGCCTCGTCGAAAACGACGTCATGCGCTGCAAGTGCGGGGGCCGTCGGCTCGGCAAGGAGGTCATGTGGAATATCCAGCTTTGTCATGTCATGACGTCCTTCAAAGCGTTGCAATTGCAATGCCACAGCGCGTGCGTCATGCGACGCTCTTAGCGAGTGTCGTCACACTAAGCCGACCGACCGGGTCCAATCGGCTGAGTGATCTCAGCGCCTACATGACTGCGAGCGTGGTCCGGCCCGTCGTTCCGCAAGTGAATGGCAAAAAACGCGTTTCAAAGCATAGATCGCGAGGTTGTCGGCGCAATCTGGGATCGGTGATGGCGTGTTGTTGTTGCAAATCGGGGTCCCAGCCCCGATCGGCTTGCCGCCTCGCATAAGCTGCGCTCGGCGATGATCTGTGATTGGTCAAGGCCTCTGCGACAGCTATGAACCTTGTCGGGCTGGACCGTGAGCGTAAAAAATCCGCCCGATGTCGGTCGCGTCCGCAGCAAGAGAGAACACTACTGTCGCAAACGTAACAATGATTGGCAGTTGCCGGTCGTCAGGCAGAGAGGAACTGTTGCAGAAACGAGCCTTACGGATCATGGTGTGGAGTTTGCATGGATAGGTTGGATGGTGGAGCAAGCCAAACGGGAGCAAAGATGATCGTGATAACCGGACCAGGCATTGAAGGCCTGATCAGGGAGGTCTTTTCAGAGGCGGAGGTGTCCGGAATCGATTGTGCCGGCGACGGCGATGATTATGGGAACCGCCTTTCGTGTGCCTTCGCAAGCAAGCGCGGGCCGGCATCACGTAGTCTAGGCGGCGCTCGACGGAGAAAATGGGCTCCAGGGGCGATCCAGTCTGGCTTGTCAGCTTTTCAGATGGGGCCAGTTTATCGCAGGGCAGATGCATGAGCGCAGAAACGGAATTCGAGCTTCCTCAACTCTATAGGTATCATGTCTTTGCCTGCCACACCCAACGCCCGCCCACTCATCCGCACGGCAGCTGCGGCGCCTCCGGCGCGCAAGCTCTGTCGGATAGGATGAGCAAGGCGATCGAGGCGCAAGGCCTCAACGATGTCGGCTTCACGACAGCGGGCTGCCTTGGCTTTTGCAACGCCGGTCCCTTGATGGTGGTCTATCCCGACGGCGTTTGGTACCGCGCGACTACGCCTGATGACGTTGATGAGATCGTCATGTCCCATCTGAAGGAAGGCAAACGAGTCGACCGTCTCGTGATGGTGTTGAAGCGAAGCTAGAGTCGCGCTTGGCGCGACCTTGCGCGGGCTATAAGGACTGTCCGGTTTATCTGTTCAACGGCTAACGTCTCAAAAGCGTTGGATCGAGGGCGATGGCGAGTGCGGCGCCAGCCTTCGTCAAGAGATCCGTGCGCGGCGCCAGGACTTCGACGATTGTCGTAGCCTTCGACTTCATCGCGATCCTCGGCGAGATGGTTGGTCCTGATCACACTGCGATGCTTTATCACCGTAGATGAGCCCATCTTCAGATTCTTGATTGGCGCTGTCTCGCTCGGCGAGCGGCGTCGGTGTGAATCACTGACCCTTGATGTCCATTGTGCTGCTATCTGCGACATGCGCCGAGATAAGAAATGGTGCAAACGGCCAGACGTCTGACCAATTCGATCGCGTTCGCCGCCTCGTGCCACTTCTAATGTCTCAAAGGCGGATGCCGCGAGCTCCCGCGCCGAGCGAGTGACGCTTCTTTGAGTCATCTCGCTCGATCGTTTGTTTGATCAAACCGTTTTACGCTTTTGTCGGCTCTAGCGTCAGAACTTGTAGGTGACGCCGCCGCCAACCAGCCATGGGTCGATATTGGCGCGACCGGTGACGGGGATCGCGTTGTTTACGGTCGCCGAATAATCCGGCCGCAGATACAACTTCTTCACATCGAAGTTGAGGCCCCAGTGACGATCGAGCATGTAATCGAAGCCGAACTGGACCGCGAAGCCAACGTGGTTGCCGATGTGCAAATTCGACACCGCCAGGCCGGCGAAAGGCGTATTGGCCGCGGATTGGTTGAAGAATACGGTGTAGTTGATGCCAGCGCCGATATACGGCTTCAACGCGCCGAAATCGGTGAAATGATATTGCAGGGTCAGCGTCGGCGGCAACAGCGAGGCTTTGCCGACATCGAGTCCGTTGAGCGTCCCGATGCCGGTGATGTGATGCCTGGTCACGCCAAGGATGAGTTCGGCGGCGATGTTCCTTGTGAAGAAATAGGTGATATCGAGCTCCGGTATGACTTGATCGCTGATTGAGAGTCCGGAGTTTGGCGACGACAAGGGCAGGATCCCCGCGGCATTGACCGAGCTGCCTCCGGCATCCGGCAACACGCCGAGCACGCGCAAGCGGATCATCCAGGGATTGAACGGCTCGATCGGAGGCGCTTTGGTATAGACCGGCGCTGACGCCAAATCCGCAGCCTGTACCGACATGTTGGCCCCACCGAGCACCGTAGTGAGCACGAGCAGCGACGCGGTTGTCAGAATTGTTCTTGTTCTCATCAAAGTCTCCATTCCCAAGTCAGCGCGAGGAGTCGCGCGGACGCCTCTGTCACACAAGCGAGACGTTAGAGGATTTGATGCCGATCAAATTGGACGAGGCGTGGTTCAATTAACTCGCCACGTTGCATAAGGATCACAGACGTGAAGCGTCGTGAGTCGTCTTCGGATCGTTATTCGACTGTTTATTTGTTGAGCTGATCTTCTCATGGGACTTTTGACATTCGTGCTCGAATGCACCCGATCTGCACTGGTTATGTGCGACCAAGAGCCTCGAAGTGGGCGCCGCCTGTTAAGTCCCATTCGCGGGAGAGGTCGTAGTTGCGCGGAGCACAAATCCGGGTGAGGTGGATACTGCGTTGGTGGTTAGACAGTCACCCCCGGCCTTCTTAGTGCGAACGTTTCGTCTAGCTTGCGAAGAACGAGAGAGGAAGTGTTGTTTTTCTCGCCGATCTCATGGCAAGTGAGTTCTGGAATCGTCTCACATATGCGGACAGTATGCGCCCGCTCTCTCGCGCGGGCATCCCTTGGAATCATCCCCCGTGCGCTGCCCAAGCAGGGACAGCACGGGCTCACGGTCGAATCCGGCACATCGTGCGCCGTCGGCGTTAATCAGTGGCCGTCGGATCAGGAGCGGATCGCTCAGCATGCGCGCAAGTGCGCCCGCTGCGTCGCTTGTATCGGGATTGATTTCGCCCGACTTGATGCGGGGTGCGGCGCGGTTGAACCAGGAGCCAACCGGCGTGTTGCCGAAAAAGCGGCATAGGTCCTCCGCACGCCACTGCTCCTTTAGGATATCTTTGGCAATCACGTCGTGGCCAGCGGCCATCAGCGCCTGCATCTGACGCGCATTGGTAGCGCAGCCGGGCTTTAATAGAAGATGATCGTCGCCATGGCGCTGGCTATTCAAACAGGTTGAGCGGCATGATCGGCGCGGCGTCGCCAAGAACGGTTTCGAACCTCTTGCAGACGACCTCCATAGTCAGCGGCTTGATCATCAACGTGTTCGCCCGCCTCGACGACTTCCATGGGTCTGGCCTCATGGGATTTGTCACGGACGATCAAGATCGAACGTCCGGAAATTGGGCCGACAATTCGCCGATCGGCGTCGGTCCTTTATTCTTCAGAAAGGAGACGCCGAGCAGCACCACATTCGGCTTCAACCGTTCGACGTCCTCGGCGAAAGGCTCTTGCGGCGTGTAGAGCCCGTGCGTCTCGATCTCGTTATGCCGCGTGATGTGCAAGGCTGCGCAGGTGATTTCGCCGTTGTCGACCACGAATAGCTGTCGCTGGTCCTCCGCTTTCGACGCTACGAGCCCGAGCTGCATTGTCTCGCTCCTCAAATCGCGCCGAGAACCGGCTTGCAAGAGGGATTAGCAATTCCCGTTCCACATATGCACGCATCGAAATGGTCCGCGGCAAGCCGGCTTTTGCCCGTTTCATGCTCGGGATCTTTGTTCGGTGTCTGACAGCCGCGCAAATCCTGTCTGGTCCAAAACAGCAGGAATTGCCCGCAGGTTCGTCAACTTTTGCCAAACATAATCAAGAGCTTAAGAAGTGCGGACAAGCGCTGGCACGGCGATTGCTAACTCAGATGAAGCAACACTGAGTGAGGGCTGAGTGCACGCAGACGCGCAAGACGAGCGATGCTCTCCTTCCCCCCGTGTGCCTCGTTTCTCAAAGAGAAACAAGCTCGCGCTGAACGGCGCAACTTTTGGCAAATCGGTTGATGGAGAGCAACATGGCTTCACTGAGACAAATCGCGTTCTACGGCAAGGGCGGAATCGGCAAGTCGACCACTTCGCAGAACACGCTGGCGGCGCTGGCCGAAATGGGTCACAAGATCCTGATCGTGGGCTGCGATCCTAAGGCGGACTCGACCCGCCTGATCCTGCACGCCAAGGCGCAGGACACGATCTTGAGCCTCGCAGCGAGCGCCGGCAGTGTGGAGGACCTGGAACTCGAGGACGTGATGAAGATCGGCTACAAGGACATCCGCTGCGTGGAGTCGGGTGGGCCTGAGCCGGGCGTTGGCTGCGCTGGTCGCGGCGTCATCACCTCGATCAATTTCCTGGAGGAGAATGGCGCCTATGAGAACATCGACTACGTCTCCTACGACGTGCTCGGCGACGTCGTCTGCGGCGGCTTTGCAATGCCGATCCGCGAAAACAAGGCGCAGGAGATCTATATCGTGATGTCCGGTGAGATGATGGCGATGTATGCCGCCAACAACATCTCAAAAGGCATTTTGAAGTATGCGAACTCTGGCGGGGTGCGGCTCGGCGGTCTGGTTTGCAACGAGCGGCAGACCGATAAAGAGCTGGAACTGGCAGAGGCGCTGGCCAAGAAGCTCGGAACCCAGCTGATCTATTTCGTGCCGCGTGACAACATCGTCCAGCACGCGGAATTGCGCCGCATGACGGTCCTGGAGTATGCGCCGGAGTCCGCGCAGGCCGACCACTATCGCAATCTCGCGGCCAAGGTCCACAACAATGGCGGCAAAGGCATCATTCCGACTCCAATCTCCATGGACGAGCTCGAGGACATGCTGATGGAGCACGGCATTATGAAGGCGGTTGACGAATCCATCGTCGGCAAGACCGCCGCCGAACTCGCGGCCTCGTAAGGGGCGCGAGTCGCGGCCTCGTAAGGGCGCGCGACGGATGCCGGTCTCCCAAAATCACCCCATCCCAGGGAGACCGGCATTCTAACGATGCACTCGTGACCGGAACAAGGATGCGACGGCGCATATCCGACCGCTGTGAAAGTTCGTAAAGCCATGCTGGAAGCGCAGTTCGTTCCCTTTGTGGCTGCTTGTGCCACTGATGCGATCAGTCAAGTGCATGGCGGAATTGCGACCTACCGCCTGCTCACCGGGACGCATCCGGCGGATGCCGATATCACCGGTGACAGCAATTTCGATCGTCACGTTCTGGCGTCCATTCTGGCGGCCGCCACGATGGATGGTGGTCCAGTCCCCGAGAAGGCCGGCCTCACCGGTCAAGAGCTGGCGCTGTTGCTGGAGCAGTACTTCCCGTCGGTTCAAATCAAAGCCGAGGAGCAGCTCTTGCATTTCAAGTGCAATGAGAACGACGAGTTCGCAATGGTGCACGATCTCTTGCTCGGGCAGCGGTCGACCGAGGGGGACATCGGCCGCTGGCTGGCTGCGATGATTGCACGTCGCGCCATAGAGCCAAATCACTTGTGGGAAGATCTCGGCTTGCGCAATCGCGGCGAACTATCCCGGCTGCTAAGCCGCCATTTCGCGCCGCTCGCCGCGCGCAATATCAACAATATGCGCTGGAAGCGCTTCTTCTATCGCACGCTCTGCGAGGACGATGGCCTTGTGATGTGCACGACGCCGGTGTGCACGCAATGTAACGACTTCAACGTCTGCTTTGGCGATGAAAGCGGCGAGAGCCGGATGGCCGAGCGCCGGCGCGAGGTTCTGCTGCGGGCGGCTGGCCCGGTTGTCGGCGACTGGCCCATCTGAGGCGGAATGGAATGTCTGTTGTCTAGGCTTCAGGGGGAGGCTGCAGCGGGCGCGCCGTCGTCTGATCTTAAGTGAGCTCGTGCCGGGGATGACCGGCAGGTCATTGAAGGGATGCTATTTACCGAGGCGCGCGATGCCGGCCCTCCGGTTTCGTAGGTCTACAACCACCTTGAACCCGTCCATGTAGCGGCCTCCCGCGCTGGATCGGTTCCAACGGGGACGGACGCCATGTCGTTTTCTAAGACCAGTACGAGCAGCAGCTCATTATCATCTGCACGACGAAGACATTTTAGTTCAAGACTCCTGAAGCCGATTTCCTGATTAGGAATGTCCGAGGGACTGCTGGGTCACCAGGTGTTCCGAATCATCCACCTGCCCGCTAGCCGAGTTGATCGCCAACTCAGCATGGCAAAAGCCAGGTTGAGACGTCCGCTCTGCAACGCTGTAGCGTTCGCGACAATTCGATGGCGGCGGAAAATGCAGATTGCTCAAGAAATTTGAGGTTGTTGCTGGTGTGGCATGCCGGTTGCTCAAGCGGTCCTTAGTCAAACACAGCAAGGAGCCTCTCGTGATGACCGCCGCTACTGCTGCCAACCCGTCATGGTCCGAAACCGCACGTGCCAGGCCGATCGTGCTCAACGACACGACACTGCGTGACGGCGAGCAGGCGCCTGGCGTTGCGTTCACCACCGACGAAAAGCTGGCAATCGCGCAGGCGCTCGCGCGGGCGGGGGTCACGGAGCTCGAGGCGGGGACGCCGGCCATGGGCAGTGACGAGATCGCCGCCATCCGCGCCATTGTCGAAGCGAGGCTCCCGCTAACCGCCATCGGCTGGTGCCGGATGCGCGAGGCTGATGTCGACGCGGCGATCGAGGCGAAGCTATCCATGATCAATATGTCAATCCCGGCCTCCGATGTGCAGATCGCGGCCAAGATTGGCGGGCATCGCGAAGTGGCTCTGGAACAGATGAAGCGGGTTGTAGGTTACGCCCGTGAGCGGGGGCTCGAGGTCGCTGTCGGCGGTGAGGATTCCTCGCGTGCCGACGTGAATTTTCTCATCAAGCTGATCGCAACTGCAAAGGCCGCAGGTGCGCGACGCTTTCGCATTGCCGATACGCTCAGTGTGCTCGATCCCGACTCCACCTTCGCGCTGGTCGGATGTTTGCGCGCGACCACCGATCTCGAGCTCGAATTTCACGGCCACGACGATCTCGGACTCGCAACCGCCAATACGCTCGCCGCCATCAAGGGTGGCGCGAGCCACGCCTCGGTGACCGTCATCGGGCTGGGCGAGCGGGCGGGCAATGCGCCGCTGGAGGAAGTGGCGGTCGCGCTCAAACAGCTCTACGGACACGACACCGGCATCATACTGACTGAGCTCGAGAACGTCGCCGCTGTGGTCGCGGCCGCAGCTGCACGTGCAATTCCTCTGAACAAGGCGATCGTAGGGGAGCACGTGTTCACACACGAATCCGGCATTCATGTCGACGGCCTTTTGAAGGATCAGCGCACCTATCAGTCGCTCGACCCCCAATTGTTTGGACGCTCCAACCGGTTTGTGATCGGCAAGCATTCCGGGATTTCGGCGATCACCTCGTTGCTTGACGAATTGCAGCTTGCCGCCAGCGCCGATGAAGCGAGACAAATCCTGTCGCGGGTGCGGAAGCATGCTGTCAAGCATAAGCTGCTGGTTCAGCGCGAGACGGTCGTTGCGATCTGGCGCGACGTCTGCGAACGCTCGTTGAGCTATCGTGCGTGAGGCGGTCATGTCGACCATCATCACCGCCGCGCCTTTCGAAGCCATTGCGGCACCCCGAAAGGGGTCTCTGATCTCGTTAATAGGCGAAAACATCGCCCGCGTCCGCCTGCGCGATCCTGCGGCGCGCCCTCAGCTCCAGAGCGCGCGGTGCTATGCCAGTCTGCATGGCGCGATCTGGTATCGCATGGCGAACCTATTCCGGGTTGCCGGGCGGCGGTCTTCAGCGCGGCCTTTGTCCTGGTCCGACGCTTCCTGGCCGTGGATATCGATCCCGGCGCGATCAACGGCCGCGGCGTCTTCATCGACCACGGCGCCTGTGTCGTCATCGGCTAAACCACCGAAATGGGCAGCGATATGACGCTCCATCACGGCGTCGGACAACGCGGTGTGTCATGGGCGCCTGACAAACGCCATCCGGCCCTGGAATGCAGCATCGTGGTCGGCTCCGACGCCAAGATGTTTGATCCCATCGCCGTCAGCACAGGCGTCGGCTGGCTCCAATTCGCTGGTCATCGAGAGCACTCAGCCCGACGTGACCGGCCTCAGCCTCTGGGCGAGCGTGGCGCAGCCGCAGCACGGTCTTCTCCGGTCTGGCGACGATATCCACTTCCATTATCATCAGACGCCGCATCCCGCCGGCGAGGTCAGTACCATTCTGATCAATCCCCTCAAGCTTCTGGAGGCGCGGTTAGGCGATATGCTGCGCCTACGGGAGGCGATTTTGCTGCGAATTTGTCAGGCTGTGCCGGATCTCAACCACGCGCCGGCGGCCCAACCCAAGGGAGATATTTCGATGAGCGACGCACGGGCGACCGCCGGCATCCTGGATCGGCTCAACAAGGCCTCCTCGGCGGAAGACTTTTTTGCGCTGCTTGGCGTCGATTACGACCCCAAGATCGTCAATGTCGCGCGCCTGCATATCTTGAAGCGTATGGGGCAATATCTCGCCGAGGAACAATTCACCGGTGCCGCGGAGGTGGAGGTCACGGCACGGTGCAGGGCGATCCTGGAGCGGTCCTATGCCGAGTTCGTGGTGTCGGCACCGATCGACCAGCGGGTGTTCAAGGTTTTGAAGGATGCGGTCGCGGAGCCCAAGAAGCCGGCGGCCTTCGTGCCATTGAGTGCACTGAAGTAACGTCGTGCATCATCTCAGTGCGGTTTGTCCTAAGGCACGTCGTTATGGCGCGTCGCCTGGTCTTCGTCTTTATCCAGATCGTCTCTGCAGCGACGCGCAAGGCGGCGCTGTCGCATTCCCGACCCATGTCCGGAGTTGTCCTGTCGGCGATGTTAAGGGCCAATCTCAATTCTTCTCAAGTCGTTGCTTTGACACCCGATTTTCGATGGTGCGGCAACTGGTACAGCACTTGCTGTTCTCCTGCCACGTCCGCCATTGACGCCGACGATACCGAATTGTCGCCATCCGAGATGAGATTTGAAGGAACACCAATGACATTGCTTCAAGTGCTCGCCGTCAGGGCCATGCATCATCTTTGGGTCACACTCGCGGTAATGCCGTTCGAAACTGACGCTATTGAGGCGGGGATTGACCGAGAAATGGCGGTCAATGGGTAACTCGCGCGTCCACGCTACACCTGGAGAAGGCATGCAAGCTGTCGTCTGTATCAAGCAGGTCCCGGATTCTGCAAAGATCCCCGTCCACGCCACGACCTGCAGCATTTCGCGTCAGCGGGGCCGATTGTCATGGACCTATGCGACTTGTTCGCAATGGAGGCCACGCACGAATTACGTGACGAGATCGGAGGCAAGATCACCGTTCTCACCAAAGTCGGCGCGGCGCGCCGCGCCGAATAAGCGTTGCGAGTGTTGCGCACAAAGCGGACCTGCAGGGTCAAGCATGCCGGAAAAGACCAGCGAGTTTCACTGCGGTCGCATGGCCGACGCCCTGCACGCAGCGCCGTTGCCGGTCGTGAAATGGAGTGCGCAGGAGGCCGGTGTCGAGGATATCTCGCAATATGGCCTGCGCGGCTCACGTAGCATCGTCAAGCGCCTCTTTGCGCCCTCGGTCCGCTCTTTAGAAGGTGGGGCTGGGGGAGATCGCGGAGAAGCGAGCCAGGTGCAGATCAAATCCATCTTCAAGGAGCAGCCCAAGCTAGAGAGCAATCTCGTGGGGCATCCGCGCAGGTTCTGAGGGGAATTCAAAGGTATGAGCAACGTCACAAAAGCTGGCACGCCGGCCGCAGGCGGCCGTGCGGCAGCCAAAAAAGAACTGCCGGAGCACTTTAAGGCCTACAAGCATGTCTGGGTCTTCGTCGAGCAGGGGCGAGGTCAGGTGCATCCTGTTTCCTGGGAGCTCATGGGTGCGGGGCGCAAGCTTGCGGACAAGCTGAAGGTTGATCTCGCCGCGGTTGTAATCGGTCCGGAGGGG
Organism: Bradyrhizobium erythrophlei; assembly: GCF_042430365.1. Lineage (GTDB taxonomy): Bacteria > Pseudomonadota > Alphaproteobacteria > Rhizobiales > Xanthobacteraceae > Bradyrhizobium > Bradyrhizobium erythrophlei. The sequence goes on along the minus strand of NZ_JBHMET010000224.1, from coordinate 20,828 downwards.
GAGGCGACGCGCAACGCCGCGCTTGAATCCTTCTGCTACGGCGCCGACTTGACCTATCTCGTGACCGACAACGTGTTGTTGGAGTATCGCAACGAGTCCTACACCAAAGCGTTGACCGATCTCGTCAACACCTACAAGCCCGAGATCCTGCTCTTGGGCGCCACGACGCTCGGTCGCGATCTCGCGGGCTCTGTAGCGACCACGCTATTGACGGGCCTCACCGCCGACTGTACCGCCCTCGACGTCGACGCAGATGGTTCGCTTGCGGCCACGCGTCCGACCTTTGGCGGCTCGTTGCTCTGCACGATCTATACGTTGAACTATAGGCCGCAGATGGCGACCGTGCGGCCGCGCGTCATGCCGATGCCCGAGCGCGTTGTGCGCGATGCCGCCCGCATTATTATCCATCCCCTTGGTCTGGTTGAAGACAGTATCGTTACCAAGGTGCTGTCGTTCATCCCGGATCGTGATTCCGAAATATCCAATCTGGCCTATGCCGACGTGGTGGTTGCCGGCGGCTTGGGACTGGGATCATCGGAGAACTTTCACCTGGTGCGCCAGCTCGCAGCAGTGCTTGGCGCCGAGTATGGCTGCTCGCGTCCTCTGGTACAAAAGGGCTGGGTTACGTCCGACCGGCAGATAGGCCAGACCGGCAAGACGATCCGGCCAAAGCTCTATATCGCTGCCGGCATTTCCGGCGCCATCCAGCATCGGGTCGGTGTGGAGGGCGCCGATCTGATCGTCGCCATCAATACCGACAAGAACGCGCCGATCTTCGACTTCGCCCATATCGCGATCGTCAACGACGCTATGCAGTTGTTACCGGCGCTGACGGCCGCATTTCGAGCGCGGCTCTTGCCGCATTCGCGGGCTCGGATCGCAAGCTAGAGGAGGTATCATGATCGAGGAGAGGTTCGATGCAATCGTGGTCGGCGCCGGCATGGCCGGCAACGCGGCGGCCCTGACCATGGCGAAGGGTGGCATGAAGGTGCTGCAGCTCGAGCGCGGCGAATATGCCGGATCGAAGAATGTGCAGGGCGCCATCCTCTATGCCGACATGATGGAAAAGCTGATCCCGGACTTTCGCGAGGAGGCGCCGCTCGAACGTCATCTGGTTGAGCAGCGGTTCTGGATGATGGACGATCGCTCCCACGTCGGCATGCATTACCGCTCCGACGACTTCAACGAGGAACGGCCGAACCGCTACACGATCATTCGCGTGCAGTTCGACAAATGGTTCTCATCAAAAGTGCGGGAGGCCGGCGCGACCGTGCTGTGCGAGACCACTGCCACCGAGCTCACACGGGACGACGATGGAAGGGTCGTTGGTGTTCGTACAGATCGCCGCGACGGGGAAATACGCGCCGATGTCGTGGTGTTGGCTGAAGGTGTTAATGGCTTGCTCGGGACGCGTGCGGGCCTGCGTAAGCGGCCTACAGCCGACGAGGTGGCACTCGCGGTGAAGGAAATGCATTTTGTGCCGCGCGAGACCATTGAGGCTCGTTTCAATCTCAAGGGCGATGAAGGCGCCGTGATCGAGGCGGCGGGCACCATTTCCCGCGGCATGACCGGGATGGGCTTCATCTATGCCAACAAGGAGTGCATATCGCTGGGTATCGGTTGTCTTGTCGCCGACTTCCAGCGTACCGGCGAGACGCCCTACGGGTTGCTTGATCTCTTCAAGAGGCATCCATCCGTGGCGCCGCTGATCGCAGGTTCCGAGGTCAAAGAGTATTCCGCGCATCTCATTCCTGAAGGTGGCTACAAGGCGATCCCGCAGCTCTATGGGGAGGGCTGGGTTGTGGTGGGTGATGCGGCGCAACTCAACAACGCCATTCATCGCGAGGGCTCCAATCTGGCGATGACCTCAGGTCGCATCGCGGCCGAAGCAATCGTCCAGGTGAAATCACGCTGCGACCGCATGACCGCGAGAAATCTGTCGCTCTACAAGAAGATGCTGGACGAGTCCTTCGTCATCAAGGATCTCAAGAAGTACAAGGATTTGCCGATGCTGATGCACACCAATTCGCAAAACTTCTTTCTCACCTATCCGCAGCTCGTCTCCAGGGCGATGCAGAACTTTGTGCGGGTCGACGGTACGCCGAAGATTGAGAAAGAGAAGCTGACACTGAAATCCTTTGTCAAAGCGCGATCATGGACGGGTCTGTTCGGCGATGCATGCCGTTTCGCTCGAGCCTGGCGCTGACCAAAGTCGAAGCCGAACAAAGGAGGCTAAAACATGCATGTCGAATCTTCAGTGCGCGTCGAGGACAAGCTGTACTACAATCGCTATCTAGTCGACGTCGGTCGTCCCCACGTCAAGGTACGCGCGCACACGACCCCTTCGCCGCAGCTACTTGCACTTTTGAAGGTTTGCCCTGCGCGCTGCTATGAGCTCAACGACAATGGCCAGGTTGAGATAACCGTCGATGGCTGCATCGAGTGCGGCACCTGCCGCGTGATCGGCGAGCATAGCGGCGACATCGAGTGGAGCTATCCGCGTGGCGGATATGGGGTGCTGTTTAAGTTCGGGTGAGGGTTGAACGAAGGACCGCCGTGTGATCGCCATTGAATGCGACGATCTCACCGGCGGCGAGTTCGCCTCGCACCGCTTGCGCGCAGGAAGCGAAAATTCAATCGTCTCGAATATGGGCGAGGAGGACACCCCCTTGTCAGCTTGCCGATATCACACCAACTCCGGCGCCGCGAAAAACCGACGGAGAGTGTGGATCACTCCGGCGCGCGGGATAACTCGTGCCCGGCCGCCTCGATCGCAACCGCGACGGACTGCACGGTTGCGGCAAAGCGCACCGCAGTCTGGATCGCTTCGGAACTGACCCCCGCCGCCCGCAGCGCCTTCTCGTGGGCCTCGATACAGGCGCCGCAGCCGTTTATGGCCGAGACCGCCAGAGACCACAGCTCGAAATCGGACTTGTCCACGCCGGAATTGGCGATCACGTTCATGCGTAGCCGCGCCGGCATCGTCTTGTATTCCGGGTTGGAGGCGAGGTGAACGAAGCGATAATAGACGTTGTTCATCGCCATCACGCAGGCCGCGGATTTTGCTGCCGCGATCGCCGTCGGCGTCATCACGGCATCCGCAGCCGACTCCATCGCGGCGATCACGGCTGGGTTGCGCGTGGCAATGGCGCTCGCCAGCAATAGCCCGTACTGGCGCTGCGGCGACAGCGTCTCATCGGCAACCATCGACGTCAGATTGAGCCTTACGTCCTTGGCGAAATCGGGGATTTGCTTCCCCAGATGTTCGATCGATGACATGCTACCTCAACCAACTTTAAGCGTTTCGCCGCCGATCTCGCGGTTACAGGGACAGAGCTCGTCGGTTTGCAGCGCGTCCAGAACGCGCAGCGTGTCCTTGGGACTGCGACCGACGTTGAGATTGGTTGCATACACGTGCTGGATGGTGTTGTCGGGGTCAGCGATAAAAGTGTAGCGATAGGCAACACCCTCGGGCGAACGCACGCCAAGGCCATCAACCAGCCCCCCCTTGGTGTCGGCAAACTGCCAGATCGGTAGATTGTTCAGGTTCTCGTGCGCGCGCCGCCAGGCAAGCTTGCAGAACTCGTTGTCAGTCGAGCCACCCAGTACAACCGCGTCACGGTCGGCGAACTCCTTGGATAGCCGGGCGAACTCGGCGATCTCGGTCGGGCAAACGAAGGTAAAATCCTTGGGATAGAAGAAGATGATTTTCCATTTCCCGGGGAAACTCTCTTCAGTCAGCGTCTCGAATGCGCTCTGCCCCTCTTCTTCCTGCGCGTGAAAGCCGGGCTTCACGCCTGTGATTTCGAACGATGGCAACTTATTTCCAATTCCAAGCATGCTCTCCTCACAAGTTTGTGTCGCGCCGATCGTGATGTCATTCGTGAAGCAAGCTATATGCCATTCATTCTCAAGATATTTGTTGCAAGTGCAGCGACCGGATCGCGCAGGCATTTGAACCCATGAGTCGATTGAGAGATCCTATTGCTTTCGCAGGACGTATCCTGTGTGCATGCCTGATGATTGCGCATTGTAAGCGAGTGCTCGAAGTGACCAGTGCGGCTAAGTGACGGCACTGCAGCAGTCGTGAAACTGATAAGATGAAGCCGAACGCACGCATGGTCTGCCAGATTAGCAGGTCAGCGCTTCCGAAGGGCACCAAAACGGCTTATAAAGTGGAGCCGAGAGAGCTAAGGCCGCTTCCGTCGAATGAGCCCGATGGACGATCCCGGCTTCAAGGTCGGCGATACCCGCTCGGCCGTGATCAAGCTGTCGGGTATGATCGTCCCCAAATGGCCGACGCGCGGATTGAATGAGCGCCTGTGCGCCATGCGCCCGGCGATGGCGCGCCACCATCCTTCCACGACTTGCCGCTCGCAAAGTAGCAGCGTGCCGACATCCCCCGTGAAGGTTCGCCAGTCGGCGAGGCACTTTTTGGGAACGGCCGTGAGAAGCGGCACGCCACGGGTGATCGCGGTAGCAAATTCGGCGCGCAAACCCTGGCCGGACGCCTCCTGTTTGGAGAATTTGTTGATCACGAGAAGGTCGACGTTCTCGTTAATCGCCCGGGTCACGACGGCTGCGGCGTCGGCAAGTCCATGAGTATCGAGCCTGCAGGACGTGGATCCGCTGCCGAGTGGCTGACAGATCGAAATCTCGTGCCCGGTCGCAACGTCAAGAGCGAGCATGGTCGTCGTGCCGTTTGCGTTCTTCAAATCTCGCTGGATGATGCCGCCGACGCGCGCGCCTTGACGCGCGAGGTTCTGGGCGAAATCGGCGAGCAGGGTATCGACGTCGTCTTCCGGCCCGTAGAAAAGTGCCGCCACGAGATTCGGATCGATCTCGTCAAGATTGGTGATCATGCCCGTGATCCTTTTGTTGCTGGTTTTACCCCGCTGCGCTTGCCTGCCCAGCATCTCGTTCTGGCATCGAGGCCGCCATGGCGTGCACTGGTGGTTCGCAGACCACCACCAGCGAGATGCGCGCGATCTCGGCGAATACATCCAGTCCATCACTGAGCCCTAGCGCATCAAAAGAGCGGCGCGTGATACGCGCCAGAATCTGCGTGCCCGAACCGCCAGCCTCGAGCGCAAGCACCAACGTAATCTCAGCCGCGCCGAACGGCAGAGAGGCTTTAATGCGTGCTGGAAAGACATTCAGGATGGAACTTGCGCGCGGTGCTTCGCGCGCGATGCTGACGTCGGTGGCTGCGATGCACAGCCGCTGCCGCACGCCGGGTGTAAGCGGCGTTCCTGGCACCAACAGGCGCGCACCTTTGAGGCGGAGAATGAGTAGTCCGTAGCGCCCGTCATAGCCGCCGACCACAGCGTCAAGGCTGACGGCGGCATCGCGACGCGCAGCGAGCGGCAGCGCAGGATCGCTCTGCAAGACATGCAAGGGCCCGGCCGCCGTCACAGTGCCGTGGTTCATCATGACGAGATGGTCGGCAAAGCGTTCTATATCAGCCATGTCATGGCTGATATAGATTATCGGCACCGTGAGCTTTTCATGAAGCCGCTCGATGAATGGCAGAATATCACGGTGGTGCGAGGCAAGCGGCTCCTCGATCACAAGTAGTCGGGGCTGGGATAGCAGGGCGCGGCCTATGGCGACGCGCTGCCGCTCTCCGCCAGACAGATGTGAGGGAGAACGCTCAAGGAGCGGCGCCAAGCCGAGCAATTCGACCAAATCGTCAAACTCAATCAGCGCCCGATTGGATTTGGGCGCGCCCTGAAGCAAGATGCGCCTGACAGACAAACGGGGAAAAAGGGTCGGCTGCTGGAACACATAACCGATGAGCCGCAGGTTCGGCGGGCGGAACGTAGACTCATCCTGCCACACTTCGCCATCGATAGCGCAGAAGCCAGTCGGTAGATGCTCGAGGCCGGCGATGCAGCGCGCCACCGTCGTCTGGCCGCAGCCTGGTGGACCGAAAATCGCCGTTATACCTTTGGCCGGTACGGTGAACTGCGCATCGAGTGGGATGCTGGCGAGAGAGCCGCTGAAGGCGACTTCGATACAGCCTGGTTTTGCTATTCTCACCTGTTCATGCTCGCGCTGTATTTATCGATCAAGGTCACGAGGAGGATGATGACAAAAGCGAGCATTACCATTCCGCCGGCAAGCCAGCTTGTTTCGCTCCAGCGCGACGTCGAGACGGTGGTTGCGCCGTTAGGCGCGGCGGCGAGATTGCAGATCGGCAGTGTTACGATAGGCGACATCTTGAGTGTCTCCGCGCCATTTAAAAACGTAGTAATCGGACTCCGCCGCATGCCGATCGCACAGATGAAGCTGCTTTCCCGAAGGTGGTTACCATGCTCGACCGGGTTGCTCGGGCGAAAATCGTCGACAGCGGTAGACGCCTGAGGTGGTCCGGTTTGCATGGCCTGAGTACAAAACCATCGCCTCGCGCCGAAGTTCAGCCTGGCCTCATCTCCGGTGCTCAGCTTGAGCGGCGCTACCACCTCTTTGATGGGCATCGTGAAGTACGTGCCGACTATCAAATTGATGTTCACCGCGTCTGCAGTCCCGAGTGTAAGCAGCATCAGATTGACGTTGATTAGAGATAATCGGACAAGCCTCATCGGAACTCCGAGCAGGTCCGCTGCGACCGCCTTTGTCGCGGCAGCTTCTTGCTCCTCATCACAGCAAGCTGCGTGCCGCTCTCGGGATATGGTGCGCGCCTTGCGTGACCCAACTGAAACACGCATAGATGCGAGCGTAGCGCCCTGGAATGACCGCGCCGTCTCGTCAGGTTTCCGACTTTGACGTCTCGAACTGGACATGCAAGGCCGGTGAGGTCGAAGCTTAAGACGATGTCGGTTGCGCTCTCGCGCTGAACAGTTAAACATGACGTCTTTGGTGACCTCACGACCGAGATGCCCGCCATTGAAGGATAAGCCGACATCGTCGCGCGCGACCCCAGCAGCCGGGCATGCCATTGAGAATGGCGGCGTTTGTCGACGCCCCTGACTGCATCTGAACCCTTAGCTAGAAGTTTAGTGGTCTCTTGGACGGACCTTTCAAGGTTTCGACGTATCGTGAGTTCATGAGCATCACGGTCCACCTCCTGTCCGCACGTCTTTCGCCATCGTCTCTCCAAGCCTGAGGACGGGGCATCCAAGCGCGAACTTTCGAATGGTCTCCTGATCTCATTAGCCAGCACGCAGGCGGTCCCGTCTGCGAACGTACAACTGTGCCCGCCGCACTGGACCACTCTCTCGTCCGGACACGGGCACATAGGAGAGGCCATGGCCATCGTCCCGCTTCGCGTCACCGCCCCGCAATCCCCCTATCGTGACTGCGACATCGCAATGTTGGAGGCGGCGGATCCGGCGGCACCGGCTAGGGCCATGTGCATCGATGCCGAGACCGGCTTAATCATCGGCAGCCCATCACTCGCGCCGGGCCACCGGGATAGTCAACGAATCGTCAATGCAGACGAGGTCATCCGACTGATCGGCGGCACCTACCGCCTGGCCTCGATCGCGGTCGAGATCGGGACGAACGATCTGGCCAAGCAGAGCCGTCGGATATCTGATGAGTTGCGGCTACGCCCGCGGCTGTGGCGAAGGAAGAGGCGGCCCTCACGTTCGTGAATCTCACCCCCCGCATTCGCGTTTGCCTCGAAAATCACTGCAACGATCTGGGCTTGCTCGGGGTCCTTACTTTGCAGCGTCGCGGCCTTTACAGCGTTGTGGCCTTGAATGTGTGAGCTGGCCGGTGCAGATATGCTCGGAACGCATGGTTCTGCGCCGCGCAGTTGATCTGCACCTCGTTTTGATGCCCGTTGGCGCGCAACTCGCCCATCATCGCCGAGGCCAAACGGCGGATAGCTGCTGCTGTTGATCATCGCCTGAGGACATCGGTCGTTGCGGGCGGCAGGGCTGAGCACCCTGTGGAAGCCGGTACGAGACGGGAGCTCTTCATCCAAGAGGCAAAGCCAGTCTTCGTTGATCTCGTCGGAGTACGCGCTCCGCCTCGGAGCAAAAACTCAAGGGCGTTACACGAGACTTGCCGCGCAAGATCAAGCCAGGCGAGCTATGTGAGGGGGGTGAACGAACTGGGGAGATTTGCCGCTTCGGCCGCCAAAACCACCAAGCTCGCCGGACGTGAGCACCACGCCGCCGGCGTACCGCCATCGGACTCAGCTTGGCGGCTAGAAGCTCTATGGCCGTCGTCAGCCTTTCTTCAAGGGACCGCTGACGCTGCAGCTCGGAGTGACGTCGATGGGGTTTATCAGCGCAGTGTGAATCGTTCCGAGGCTCGTCAGCTTATCGACAGCTAAGCCTTGTAGCTGAGGACGTCTACCTGGACTGACTGGCTCGGCTTGATCTGCGCCGATCTGGCGGAGGAGAATGGGATCGATCCGTCCAACAATATCAATCGGTTCGACGACCCAGGCCGGGGTCAGCTAACGGATCAGTCGTCTTGAGGCTATCTGGTATGACGCGAGGGCGGATCGCCATTTACACGGGCATTTAGACTTCGGCGATCGTAGCGACCACACTGCAGGTTCGCGCCAGATGCGCTTCGAGACACGCGAGATAGGACATAGTCACACGCCCAGCACTCAAAGGGCTTGAATCGTACGTAGCGTAAGGTCGTACGATCTGGAAGCAGGCCGTGATGGCCTCCAGAAGCTTCACGATGAGATAGTAAATCTTGCAAATGTTCCAGGTTTTGAAGCGCACTCCGCGAGAGTCCGTTACGCGCTCCCGGGGAGAGCGTGGTACTCGACGTGGCCTATCGGCTGCATGGATGATGCCGGTGCAGCCGCAGGCGATGCAGAACGAGCAGTTCGAGACCAAAGTGGGGCGTCTTTGCGTCGCCGATGCCGGACTGGAGGGAGAGCAGGCTCGGGCCAAGTGCGATCTTCGATGGTCCGCGTGTCGCTCTCTGCAGACGGCGGAATTTGGGCCGCGAGGCCGTAGGAGCCATGTGATGAGCCGACTGGGGTGAGCCGCCAATGGTTTCACTCTCTTTGATCGGCCCTAGCGTCACAGATGTGTCGGGCGCGGGTGAACGTGGGGTCTACCCGCGTTTGGCGTGTCTCTTACCGCTCGTGTCGCGATGTCGCTCGTCAAGCATCGCAAAGGTCGTTCCGTTTTGCGCTTGTGGCTCTGGGGTCATCGGTTCGCTGTCGGATGGTGAGCTATCTCCACGCGGCCTCCTCGAGACCGGCCGCGGGGGCAGGCCAACATCGAGAGCTACAAATGTCAATTTCTCCCGCTGTTCAGTCGCAAGTGAAGCCGGTCTCGGCTCTGAGGATATTTCCGTGGCGGGACCGATGATCCGGAAGTGTCGGTGCGGTGGGGCGGTCGCGCAAGAGCGCGTCCGCTGTCGTCGATCGTTTGACTGCTTCGGCCGGTCTGCGGGTAGACGGGCGATGTTGGGCACTGCAATGGAAGAACAATGCGGGAGCACACGCAGCTTAAGAGAGTTGTCGTGAATCAAAGGCGGCACACCAGATCGACCAGCAAAGCATATGGCTGTGCGATAGCCCTTGCTGTTCTTGTGACAATAACAGCTTGCTACGCGAAGCACGCGCTGGCGCGTGATCGGAGGGCGGAAGAGGCGCTAACGGCCTGCAGGCCGGACTTGGAACGCTTCTGTGACCACTTTACAGGGCGTGGGGATCCGGACGCCGCTATGTTTTGTCTCAGAGACAGCTTCATGAGCTTGCGTGCCGAATGTCGCCGCGTGATTCCGAGTGCGGCCGAGCGAAAAGGAGGCTCGAAACGAGGCGGCGTCAACAAGCTTCCGTCTTCGAGCATTTCCCGTCGGGAGCGAGCATCCAATCTGTAAGTTTGGGAACGGCACGACAACAAGCGGCTGATCCGACGCGGCACTAGAGCCTTCGGAGCTGAGTAAATCGAAAACGATCGATTGGCATAGAAGAGGCCACGCTCTCCCGAGATTCGCAGCTGGTCCACCGAGGAGTTGCTGCGTGAGTGGCTGGTTGCCATCTGGCCATAGAAAGATGGTGCACGCCGTGATTGCGAGGTTATGATGCGATCTGGCTGTCTTTTTTGGGGTGTCGCAACAGTTGCGCTCGTTGCAAGCGGTGCGGTCAACTCGGCGGACATCGACCCGCCAGTGAAGCTGCCATCGGCCCTGTGGAGCTGGTCCGGAGGATATGTTGGCGTGCACGCCGGCGGTGGTTATGGCCGGACATCCTTCAGTAATCCCTACGGTCCATCAATTTATGGCGATATTGTCGATACCCCGGGATTCCTGGCAGGCGGCCAAGTCGGCTACGATTGGCAGAAGAACAACTGGGTGTTTGGCGTCGAACTGGATGCCAGCGGTGCCGTCTCCGATGGCACAAATAGCTGCCTTGCCGTCTCCGGCATTGTTGTGAGCGCAAACTGCAAAGCGGGTCCAAACGTCTTTGTCACCGGGACCGGTCGCGCAGGCTACGCTTTTGGCCCGCAGGGCCACACACTGGCCTACCTCAAAGGAGGCGTGGCTTGGCAAAACAATCGCGGGGACGTCATCAACAACAGCGAATATTTTGGTTTCGGGCGACAGGGGGCAACGCATTTCGACCATGGTCGTGTCGGCGGTCTCATCGGGCTAGGCGTCGAGCAAGCGCTTACGCCTGCATGGTCTGTCAAATTTGAGTATGACTATCTGCAGTTTGGCGGGCCGAGTGTGGCGACGGCTCCGACCTTGCAGTTTCCACCGCTTGCAGTTCTTCCGGCGAACGCAACCAGCCTATCCAGCAACTATCACATCGGAGAGCTCGGCCTAAATTACCGTTTTGGCGCAAACCCGCGGGCGCAATGGTCCGATGCGTCGGCATACGCGAAACCAACCGACAACGTGCCGCCGATTGCTTACACAGGCGGTTGGTCGTTCGAAGGTGGCTCACGGCTCTGGCTCAGCCGGGGACGATTCCAGTGGGACAACAGCGCCGTGCCAGCAATCCCTGGAGATCCCGGTATTCTTGAATCGAGGCTCACTTATCACGGACTGGACGGACTTTCGGGGGAACTATTTGGCCGTCTCGACAGCCGGTGGGGAATATTTCTGAAGGGTAATATTGGCGTCGGGCGCTTCAACAAAGGAAAGATGAATGATGAAGATTGGGGTATTTCGCCATCTTATTCCAACACGATATCTGGCCAGACAAACGGAAAGTTCACGTACTACACGGCCGATGCCGGTTACGACTTCCTGCGCGGCAGCATCTACAAGGTCGGCGGATTCATCGGCTGGAGCTATTACGGCCAGAAGTCGGACACGCCGGGATGCGTGCAGATTGCCAGCGTAACCTTTCCATGCCTGGCGCCAGGCAATAACAGTATCGTCGGCAACCAGGATACCGATTGGAATGCGCCGCGCGTCGGCCTAAGCGCCGAAACCACGTTCGCTGAGCGTTGGCGCGCAGGCGCTGAGGTTGCCTACCTGCCTTGGACGGATTTCAATGGTCGTGACAACCATCTCCTGCGTCCTACCACGACCTTCTTCGATCAGCGCGGGAACGGTGGCGGGGGTGTGCAGGTGGAAGGGATTCTGTCCTACTTCGTCACCAGCAATTTCAGCGTCGGCGTTGGTGGCCGCTATTGGGCAATGTGGACCAAGAAGGACAGCGATTTTATGTGCAACGGCTGCAGCGGCCCGGGCCAGATCATTGGGCCTGAGCTTGCGAAATACTGCATGGAGCGTTGGGGCATATTCTTGCAAGTCGCCTATAGGTTTGACTGAAAGGGCTCGACCGTCGGCAAGCTCCAAGCTCCGGATGAGTATCGATCGGACGATCGCGAAAAGGTTGGAGCCATCGGCGCCGAAACGGGAGCAAGGCGGGAATGAACTTGCAAGCCTTTTCGAAAGCTTGCATCGATTGCACCGCCTCACGGAAACGGCGCTGCTTCATTCCAAAGGCGGTCTTATCAGAGCAGCTCCTTCCTTTTTCGCGACTGAGAGACCGCGGATGGAGGCGCTGGGGACGTTTTCCGGACTCACGTAGAATCGTGTCCGCGCCTCGTCAGCGATGTCGGATCGAGCACACAGGCCTCCCAATTTACTTCAGAGCCTCCACGTCAAAGGAAATGTGGTCGCTAGGAGCCGCTCAAAGACAGAATGCTGTTCAAGCAGGCGCTTCTCAACGACCCTTCGCTCGGCATCAGGTAACTCCGTTTCGAGCAACTTACGACAACGCCAAATGTCGTTCCGCACCGATCTGATCTCACTGAATCTATCATAAATCGAAGTCATCCAGCATGCCGACCTAGTTCTCTTAATTGTTGAAAGCTGACCATTCGCACCATTCCTCAGTGAGCGGCCGCTCCATGAGGCTGTGCGCGATTGTCAATTGGTTTGTGTGGTTAAGAGCTTGCAATATCGCTGCCAATTGCCTCAAAAAATGGTTCGGGACGTAAGGCACTTATCAGTTGATAGCGCCGTATCGCCGCCCGTGTGACAGGAATTTGCTGCAGATCGCGAAGTTTCCCTGCGCCACGCGCATGTACGTTGTGGAATTCCTGCATCTCCATGAGGTCATTGCGCGCTTCAAAATGGCCGTATCAACGACATTGATGGCACCGACATCTATATGAGGTTGGTGAGGTTGTTCATTGCCCAGGCGCTTGGCGTTGATCTGACCTTAGGGCAGAAGTTTACAATTCTAATTGTGGGGCGATGCTCACCTCTAAGGGCGAAAACGGTTTAACCGGCGCCGGCTTCTTCACGCTCGTGGCTACGCCGATGGCTATCAGTCCCGCTCTGGTGCCGGACATGGCGATCGTATTCTCGATCGACAGGTTTATGAGTGAGGTGCGTCCGCTCACGAGTGTCGCGGGGAACGGTGTCGGCGGGATGTTTGCGTCCAGCTCGAAAGGCCGAGCTTGAGCGCGCTACACGCCAGGTTCAATCAGACCAGCGAACCAGCCCGTGTCGAGAGCTCAAATGCCACGAGGTAAGTGGCCGTGCTTTCCGGAGCAGTTTGGCGAAAAAGAAACGCCGGTGGTGAATGCTGGGATCGGGATCAGCATCGTCTACGCACAAAGAGCAGAATTTATGTCTTGAATCTCACGTAGTGTCAGGTTGTAGACACGCAATCAGACGCGCGCTCACTGCATGGGCAGTTCACATCAAAGTAAGGCGACGGACTGGTCGTATCGACCGCACGTAGCTACGTAGAGCGTCGTGGTGGAAGCTCGGAAGGTCTTATGTGCGCTCAAGCTAACCTCAGTGCAGTGCTAAGCGAAATTGACTGTGCTCGCGATATCGGTGAATTCTCAACTGCAGTAGTCACGCGCGACAAGCAGCTGCGGATGGCGGACCACGCCGAGTTCCTGCAGAAGGCGGCCGTGGATTTTCAGCGTAGGTTCGTAGCGAGTTTCGAGGAAGACATCCGCGCAGGGAAATCGTGGGGATACGCCACGATATGCAACGCGGTGAGCCGGAAGGCCGGAGGTCAGGCAGGCGGGGAGGCTTGCGAGAGGATAGCCTCTCGTGTGTCGCGGCTCGACGATGCCCTGATCAGGGAAGTCGGAATCAGAGCCCTTTCGCTCCTTGCAGCATCATTCGGTCGGCACTCCAAGAGGGTGGAATGTCGTAATGGAGCGATCAGAATCGCCAAGTTTTGTTGCGATGAGAACGGATCACTTCAGGAGTTGAACAATCTGAGCCTGGCAGCGCTGATAAGCGGCTTCAGCAAATGGCCGGATCAGGCGGCCTTTCGCCAGGCCGCAGTTGCAATTGCAGGTGAGGTCATTCGCCGCGCAGGCAGCCGCATCCAGCTCTCTGATCTTACACAGCAGGGGCTGGCGAGCCTGGTCAACGGTTTCAGCAAATGGCCGGAAGAGGCGGCGTCGCGCCAAGCCGCGGTTGCGCTCGCCGGAGAGGTCATGCACCGTTCCGGCCGGCTCTGCGATTTTGCTCAGCAGGGATTGGCGATCTTGGTGAACGGCTTCGGCAAATGGCCGGAAGAGCCGCCTTGTGGCCAAGTCACAGTCGCGATCGCGGGTGAGGTCCTTCGACGTGCCAAGTGGCTTCACAATTTTAACCAGCAGGATTTGGCAAACCTGGTAAACGGCTTCAGCAAGTGGCCAGATGAGGTTGCCTCTCGTCAAGCGACGGTCGCAATCGCGGGGGAGCTCCTTCGCCGTGCCGCCCAGCTCACTGATTTTACTCAACAAGGGCTGGCGAACCTGGTGAACGGCTTTTGCAAATGGCCAGAAGACGGTGTCTGTCGCAAAGCCACAGCCGCGATCGCAGGTGAGGTCCTTTGCCGTGCCGCCCAACTGCCTGATCATACCGCGCAGGGATTGGCGAACCTGGTGAACGGTTTCAGCAAATGGCCGGAAGAGGCGGCCTCGCGCCAAGCCGCGGTCGCACTCGCTCGTGAGGTCCTGCGCCGTGCCGCTCGGCTCTGCGATTTTGCTTCGCAGGCACTGGCGAATTTGGTGAACGGCTTCAGCAAGTGGCCGGAAGAGCTGCCGTGTGGCCGAGTGACCGTCGCGCTGGCGGGTGAGGTCCTTCAACGCGCCAACCACGAGAAGGGGCTCTCGGAGTTTACTTCCCAGGACCTGAGAGGTCTGGTGGACGGTTTCAGCAGATGGCCTGAAGAGAGCGCCGTTCGCCGAGCGACGATCGCGATCGCCGATGAGGTCCTTCGTCGAGGTGTTCGGCTGTTTGATTTCACTCAGCTGGAAGCCGAAAACCTGATCAACGGGTTCAGTCGATGGCCGGAAGAGGCGGCATGCCACCCTGCGATAACGGATATCGCCAAGGAGCTACAGCTCATACATCTTCAGGCGGTGCAGCATCGAGTTGAGGAGAAGCGGTATCACCAGATGAGTGAGCCGCGAATCGCTGGAAGCAGTTCCGCACAAGCCGTTGTCAACGTGCATGACGCGACGAGTTCGTAACTCGAAACACGTGGGAGGGCTCTGGCTGATTATTCAGCGTGGTCCGCACGTCGCAGAGTTGAGCAAGCAGAAGGACGCAAACCTTGATCCAGGCCGAGAAAGAGGTGGTCGAGCACATGCTTTCATCATTGACGGCTAGCTCACTGCAAAATGGCACCGCGCCGACCCACGAACAAGTGGTACACCACTTCGGGTTAGCCTGTGAGAGAGCGGGAGTGGTCGTGACAAAGGCGTCTACGATCCGGATACTGAGGCAAGTCTCACGTGAGATCCACAAGGCACAGTCCGTGCTCGAGTTCATCGGTCGCGGCACAAGTCGACTACAGTAAGGAAGTATTCGCCTGATATGAAACAAGCGAGCGGCATTCCTGCCGCTGATGCAGCTGCCGACGGCTGGAATGGGGAGCATAGCGAAAGAGGCGGGCACGAGAAAAGGTGAGCGCGATGACGACTGGACTGGTGCTCACGAAAATTTGTGCCGCCCATCTGAACTCGAAAGTAATCGCCAAGCTCTGATGGCCGGCTGCAGGCGACATGTCAGGACATTCTTATGGCTGAGAAGAAGCGGTAAATCCGAATGGCCAACTAGAACGTCTCGTGTACTTCGAACGAGGTCGAGCGCGTAGCGGCCTGAATACGAATGTAGCGCTGGAGATCATCGAAGCCAGGAAGACGGACGGCGCGACCTGACCCGTGCTCTTTGTGCTTGAATGGATGTGGTGCATTGCTGACATCAGCACAGGGAGTTGCCGCCCTTAAAACTTAGGAGGGTTGACAACAGTATCGCGCAACTGCCCTTGCGCGATCGCCGGTCGCGTGGTCACCTTACATCGCGGAGGCCATTTTGGCCAATAGTCTACGACCATGCCCACAAGCGCACATTCTGGTACAAGCGTCGATCAAATCGCGAGTGCTACGCTTGCTCCTGCGCCGTTTACATCGTGTCCTTGTTTTTTCATGACAATCTTCGCATGATTGCGCTCAGTTCCAGGTCGCGAAGCATGGTGTAGCTCCGTCGGATCCATTGATGCAACTCGCTCGACCAATCCTTTTCGTCGTGCAGGTATCCAGTGAAGGAGAAGCTCAGTCGGTCTATGTAGGCCTTTAGAAATACCGGCAGCGCGGGAATGTGAAGCACACGTTCGCCATCCATGGCTTCAGGTAACCCGCCGCGCAGCACGAATTCATTGTGAACGACGACCAGCGCTCCTGGCGGAATCCGTCGCCGCAGCATCTCATAACTGCGCCACGAGGACCGGTCAGCGCCCGCGACGAATAGGATGATCGGCACGACATAGCAGCGCATCGTCTCCTCCATGAAGCCGATCTCCTCGCACATCGTGAAGAATTCGTCGAAGGCATGGAAGCCGAGGTCTATCACCTTGGCCACCCGATCGTGGACGATAAGCGGATCAATCAGCTGCATCTTGCCGTAGGTGTCAATCACATCTGCGGTCTCCGTAATGTTGGGAAGGTAATCGAGCAATGACGGCTCCTTCAGATTGACATCGAAGGAGAGCGCCGTGCCGTTCTTCAGCAGCAAGAATTCGCTCACGAGGCGAGCGATGAGGGTTTTACCGACCTGGGGGCTAGGAGAGCAGATGATGTAGATGGGCGTTGCTAACATAGCCACCAAAATCAGTCGAGTTTCTAAGGTAGGTGCAACCCTTATCGCCAAGTATTTGACTATTTATCGCCGCCTCGGGTCACTGACTTGGCGCCGGTCAATTCAGTCAAGTTGATGCGGTCGTATTCGCTCCAGACATTTGCCAGCCAGTGCCGGACATAGCCGCGCAGCACGAAGGAGTAGCTCGCGGGCTCATCGTGCCGAGCCTTGTTCGCGACGAAATCCACGAATGGGACGGAAGCGACTTCGACCTGCTCATAGGCCATCGCATTGAGCTTGGGTATGGTCAACTCGGTCGCGTGCTTGATGCGGTGGAAATAGGAATTGTAGGTCGACTGGTCCCACTGGAAGAACTGAGTGTCGTTGATGAAGTTCTTGACCAGGAAATATTTGGCGCCGCCCATGAAATTGGCGGTCTCAGCTATCTCGTCCAGCGAAGCGATAGAGGGACCCAAAATATGGAACACGGCAAAGGTAATCTGGCCGGACCGCGCCGCGTCCAAAAAACCGATGTCGCGCAGGGAGCCCAACGCTGAAGATAGCAAGCCTGCGCGAGCATCAATTACGGTGACGGACAGCCCCGAGTTCAGAGTGTCGAAGATCTTCATCTGATCCGCGGTCGTCGTCATGTCGACGATTTCGGTAATCTCTGGGTGGAAGCGCTTCAACGTTCCTCGAGGCGACTCCGTGTCGAAGGCGCGCGTCTGCACGGTATTGGTGCCGAAGTAGTCCAGAAGCGTTCGGGATACCGTCGTCTTGCCAACGCCACCCTTGTCCGCACCGACCACAATCACAACTGGCTTCACCATGGAATTCCCCTGAGACACTCGCTATCGCTGACGCGACATGCGCCAACGGCAAGTGTCTGCTTTGGCCGCGAACATGGCAGAACAAGGGACGATTGACCTTTGAGGTGTTGCCAACTTGATTGCTGGACGAGTTTCTTCTGAAGACCGTCAGGACCTTGAGCGCATTGACGATGAAAGCCGAGAGCAATTGGCAGTCGCTGATAGTGATGCTCAACGAGTTACGAACATCAAAAGAGCGGCTCGGTTAATAGCGACTGCACGATGAGGTTACATAAGATCATATCGCGGAAGTTCGTGCATGGATCGACATTAAATGACTTGAATCGCACGTGGCGTCAGGTTGTAGGCTTTGGAAAAGCGACGGCCTTCGGATGCGATTCTATGACCGATAGATAAATCGAAGTCGATTGGCGAAGGCTGGTTAGTATCCGACGTTTGTTGCCCAGGGGGGGGTGGCAGATCATTCGATGCAGGGGCCGTCGGATGAGTTGAGTGGTGCTTCGTGAAGGGCGTTGAGATCGCATCTGCCGGCGCCCGACCAGCGTGAACTAGCAACCAGAGTTTCGCAAACAAATGCGCTCCGGCTGCAGACGGTGTCCGTGTCCAGCCTTACTCTGGGTCGGGACTAATACGCGTCAACCATGCGGGGGCGCAGAGCGTTCGCGGGAACGGGATTATGTATGTTGTATCGACATTCAGCAAAGCGTTGACCGAGATTGATCGCGCTCACAACATCCGCGAATTCTCAACTGCACTAGTCAAGCATGAAAGGCAGCTGCGGAAGGCGGAGCGCACAATATTTCTGCAAAAGGCTGCCGCGGAGTTTTATCTCAGATTTGTATCGAGCTTCGAGGAAAACATCCGCGCCGGAGAGTCGTGGGGGTATGCCACGACATGCAACGCGGTGAGCCGGGAAGCGGGAGGCCTTATGGGCATACAAGCTTGCGAGCGCATGGCTGCGCGTGTGTCACAGCTTGACAATGCCAGGATTAAGCAGATCGGGATCAGAGCTCTTTCGCTCTTCGCATCATCATTCGCTCGGCGTTCCAGCGTGACGGAATGCCGCAATGGGACGATCAGGATAGCCGAATTCTGTCGCGATCATAGCGGAGCGTTTCAGGAGCTGCACAGTCAGAACCTGACAATGCTGGTGAGCGGTTTCAGCAACTGGCCGGAAGATGCGGCTTGTCGGGAAGCGACGATCGCGATTGCGGGAGAGGTCATTCGCCGCGCTGCGCGGCTCTCGGAATTAACTCAACAGGGAATGACACGCCTCGTGAATGGTTTCAGCCAGTGGCCGGAAGAGGAGGACCTTCGCAAGGCCACGGTTGCGATCGCGGGTGAGCTCGTTCGCCGTGCCGCCCGGCTCTCCAGTTTTACTCAGAAGGAACTGGCGAAGTTGGTGAATGGTTTCAGCAAACGGCCGGAAGAGGCGGCCTCTCGCCAGGCCACGGTTGCGATCGCAGTCGAGGTTCTTCGCCGTGCCGATTGGCTTACCAGCTTTACTCAGCAAGATTTGGCGATCCTGGTGAACGGTTTCAGCAAGTGGCCAGAGGACGGCCACTGTCGTCAAGCTGCAGTGTCGATCGCGGGGGAGATCTTTCGACGTGCCGCCCAGCTGTCTGACCATACTCGCCAGGGCTTGCCGAATCTCGTCAGCGCGTTCAGCAAATGGCCGGAGGAGGCGGCCTGTCGTCAAGCTGCAGTCGCACTCGCCCGTGAAGTCCTTCACTGTGATGCCGCCCGGCTCTCCAGTTATACTCAGCAGGGATTGGTGAGTCTGGTGAACGGAATCAGAAAATGGCCGGAAGAGCAGGCGTTTCGCCAGGCCGCAGTCGCACTCGCCCGTGAAGTCCTTTACCGTGTCGCCGAGCTTTCTCACTTTACCCAGCGGGACCTGGCGAACCTGGTGAGCGGTTTCAGCAAGTGGCCGGACGAGGCTGCCTGCCGCCAAGTTGCAGTCGCACTCGCCCGTGAGGTCCTGTGCGGTGCTGCCCGTCTCTCTGGTTTTAGTCACGAGGGATTGGCAAGCCTGGTAGACGGTTTTTGCAAATGGCCGGAAGAGCTGCCGTCTGGTCAAGTTATAGTCGCGATCGCGGGTGAAGTCCTTCGCCGCGCCAACCGCAAGGAGCGCCTTGCTGACTTTACTCGGCAGGATCTGGCAAGCCTCTTGAATGGCTTCGGCAAGCGGCCGGAAGAGTTGGCTTCTCGCCAAGCTGGGGTCGCAATCGCTGGCGAGGTCCTTCGCCGCGTCGACCGTGATGGGGCGCTCTCTGGTTTTACTCATGAGGAGCTGACGAGCTTGGTGGATGGTTTCAGCATGTTCCCTGGGGAGGCCGAGTGCCACCGTGCGCTGGCGGGCACAACCAGAGAGCTCAAAAGCCATGGTTTGCAATTACGATAGCTACGAGGATCTGCGGCAAACACCCGCGCCATGCACAACATCTCGGGCGATGCTGCGACGTCGCCAACGGCGAGAGGTTGACGTAGAAAACATCAGCTTCGAATGACCTCGACACTCGACACGCAAACCAGGATGTTTCATTTGACGGCCCGATTGTCGTATTTGGCTTGTCCCGTTTAGGACACCTATTTCTTGAGCTCGACAGTATCGAGCTAGTATTCCGCCGGCGTGGATATTTTCTTCCTGTCCGGGTAAGCCTCCCGCACGAGAGCTGTGGCACGCCGGTTGCTAGGAGACGGTGAAGGATCCTCAAGGTGGCAGGAGGGCAGTTACCGGCCCGGGAGCTTGGATAAGGCGTGTTCGACTAGTAGACGTTGTACCGCTGAGTGCGGTGCCGCAGCTTAGGAGTTTGCCGCGTCGTGATGGATAGCGGTGACGTTCGACCAGCAGCGGTGCTTCCTATCGGGTCCAAGCGTCGGCAGAGAGGCCTGTCACACTGTTTCGGTTGGTGACAAGCTGGGCAGCTCCCACTCAGGCGGCTGTAGGGATGGTCCGCACTTATGAGATGCGGAGCATTACCTTCGGTGTGAGGGCGGCGACCGTTCCGGCTAATCGGGTAGGTATCTGACAGACTTCCGACAGACACGCTTGATCTTCAACCGAGCCATTTCGTGGTGCTCCAGCAAGCTGCCATAGCGTGGTTCCGCGCTGCGGCCCGCGAAATATGAAACGGCTTACGCCCATCGCACCCTAGGGAAGAACGGATGAAGCTTGGACTGTTTTATGAACACCAGTTGCCGCAGCCTTGGGAAGAGGGCAGCGAACGAAAACTGTTCGCTGACGCGCTGGAGCAGATCGAATTGGCAGATCGGATCGGATTCGACCACGTGTGGGAGGTCGAGCATCATTTCCTGGAGGAATACTCCCACTCGTCGGCACCGGAGGTCTTTTTGGGAGCCGTTTCGCAGCGGACAAAGAATATCCGCATCGGTCATGGTGTTTGTCTATCGGCGCCAAATTACAACCATCCGGCGCGCGTCGCCGAGCGCCCCCCGCGGGTCACTTCAAATTCCTCCGGGTATGGTCAGTCAAATTCCTCCACCCCGAGG
>NZ_JBHMET010000223.1:0-862 GCF_042430365.1 Bradyrhizobium erythrophlei | reverse complement strand
GGGGATGTCGGCGCCACCGAAGCGCTGCCGCCCCCAATCGGCGATCGGGTGCAGCGGCGTGTTTTGCAGAAGCTGCGAGCAACCCCATTCCACCCAAGTGTGCGGCACCTCACGCAGCCGGGGATGGAATTCCTCGATCAGGCGGGATTTTCCCAATCCCGGCTCGCCCACGATCATCACCAATTGCCCGTCGCCCTGCCGCGCCCGCTCCCAGCGCCGCATCAACAGCGCGATCTCTTCCTCGCGACCCACCAGCGGCGTGAGACGGCGCTGGCCGACGCGGCGCCCGCCACCGCTCGCCCTAACGAGCCGGTACAGCGTCACCGGCTCCGGCACGCCCTTAAGTTCATGGGGGCCGCGTTCCTCAACGACGAACAGACCGGCGACCTGGTGCTGCACCCGCGCCGTCATCACGACCGTGCCGGGCTCTGCTAGCGCCTGCACCCGCGCCGCAATGTTGGGCGCGTCACCGTAAATCTCGCCCGCCGCATCGACCACGACCGGTCCGGTTTCAATCCCGATGCGGGCGTTGAGCGCTGGCTTGCCAGCCTCAGCATTCCTGCGGTTCACCTCGGCGAGCGCCCGTTGGATCGAGAGCGCAGCCCGCGCCGCCCGTTCGGCGTCGTTCTCCTGCGCCAGCGGATGGCCGAATAGCATCATTAGCCCGTCGCCGAACTTTTTGGCGACGTGGCCGCCCAACTCGGTCACGGCGGTGGAGGCTGCATCGAGATAAGCGCTGACGAGGTCGCGCCACTCCTCGGGATCGAGCTGCGCGGAAATGCTGGTCGAGCCGACGAGATCACAGAACATCACCGTGACATAGCGGCGCTCGCCGCTGACCTCGGCCGCGGCGGAGATCGGC
>NZ_JBHMET010000222.1:16344-43372 GCF_042430365.1 Bradyrhizobium erythrophlei | reverse complement strand
CCACGACGTTGACCCATGATTAGCGTAGGGCCAAAAGGCGACGTCACCGAAACAGCCGGACCATACATTGGGTCAAAGGCGTCGCCCTCTTCAATCGACGGCTGCCGGTCATTTTCCGCTATGCCCCGATAGCGACCGAGATCGCGCGGCGCTGCAATATGTCGCGAAGGGCCCCATCGCGTCATTTCGCTGCCGCGCACCAATCGTGTCGCTTTAGAAGCCGAGCGGACATAACTTCGCTGTGTCACGCTACCGCGTTTATGAGCCCACGGCCTAGTCCACCAGGATCACGCGGACATCGTTGACGTTGGTCAACGTCGGTCCCGTCAGCAACAGGTCGCCGGTCTTGGCAAAGAACCCCGTCGCATCGTTGTTTTCGAGATAGGCCCGGGGGTCGAGCCCAAGCGCCTTTATCTTCGCGAATGTCGCCTGGTCGATCATCGCGCCGGCGGGATCGCTGGCGCTGCCGGCGCCGCCGTCGGCGCCGTCGGTGTCGCCGGCAATCGCCGCGATATCAGGCGTGTCCTTGAGCAGGTCGGCGAGCGCCAGCGCGTATTCCTGGTTGGGGCCACCGCGGCCATTGCCGCGCACCGTCACGGTGAGCTCGCCGCCGGAGACGATCGCGACGCGCTTGCCTTCGCTGCGGGCCTTCAGTGCCAGCCGCGCGTGCTCGGCGGCGACGTCGCGGGCCTCGCCTTCGAGATCGGCGCCGAGCGCGATGGTCTCGTAGCCGGCATCCCTTGCGACCTTCACCGCGGCATCGATCGACGCTTTCGGCTTGGCCAAGAGCTCGAACGTCGCGCGGGCAAAGGCCGGGTCGCCGGGCTTGCAGCTTTCGTTTCTGGGGTCGTCGAGCGCGCGGCGTACCGCGTCGTCGACCGTGAGATTGTATTTGGCGACCAGCGCGCGGGCGTCCGCCAGCGTGGTCAGATCCGGCACCGTCGGGCCCGACGCGATCGCCGACGGATCGTCGTGCGGCACGTCGGAGATCGCGAGCGTCGCGATCTCGGCGGCGTGCTGGCCGGCGCGCGCCAGCCTGCCGCCCTTGATGCGCGAGAGGTGCTTTCGGACGGTGTTCATCTCGCCGATCGGCGCGCCGGAGCGCAGCAGCGCCCGGTTGACCTGCTGCTTCTGCGCAAAGCTCACGCCCTCGACCGGCGCGATCCAGTTCGCCGAGCCGCCGCCGGTCAACAGCACCAGCAGCAGGTCGTCCGCCGTCGCTTCCGCGGCAAGCCGCAGCGTGTCGTCGGCGCCCTTCAATCCGGCCTCGTCAGGCACGGGATGGCCGGCTTCGACCACCTTGATACGCCGGGTCGGCACGCCATGGCCGTGGCGGGTGGTGGCGATGCCGACCAGCCGCGACGGATCGAGCTCGAGCGCGTCGAGATAATGCCGCTCGGCCGCCGCGGCCATCGCGGCGGCGCCCTTGCCGGCGCAGAGACAGATTACCCGTCCCTTCGGCACCGGCCGCAGCCGCGACGCCAGCACGACGTCGGGATGCGCAGCCGCCACCGCCGCATCGAAGATGGAACGCAGGAAGGGACGTCGGTCGGTCATGGCTTCGCTTTCGTAAGACGGGTTAGTTGCCGGACACTTCGCCGCTGATGACGTCGCCGAACAACTGCCAGCGCTCGCCTTTGAACTGCATGAGCTGGAGCTGCTCGATCGGCTGGAAGTCGTCCGGCCCGGTGGTCAGCGTCACGCCCGGCAGCAGGCCGCCTTGCGCGAATTGCTTCAGGCTTGCCGCCTGCTTCATGACGTTGGCGCGGGTGAGATCGTCGCCGCAGCGGCGCAGCACCTCGACCATCGTGGTCCCCATGTTGTAGCCGGTCATCGCGGAGGCGTCGACGCGGTTGGTGTCGGGCAGGTATTTGGCGAGCAGCTCGTCGAACGCCTTCATGCCGGCGTCGTCTTTCCACTGCGGGTCGCTGGCGTCCTTGGCATAGGCGGCCGAGATCACGCCTTGCGAATTCTCGAGGCCCGCGGGGCGCATCACGGTCGCGGTCGAGGCCGAGACGTTGGAGACGATGGTGACCGGCTTCCAGTTCATCTCGCCGAGCTTCTTGATCGCCTGCGCGCCGAATTTCGGCGTGGTGAAGAAGATGATGATGTCGGGGGTGGAGGATTTCAGCCGCACCACATGAGAATCGATCGTGGGCTCGGCGACCTCGTAGCTCTCCTCGGCGACGATGCGCGAGGGATCGCCGGCGAGGCCGTCCTTCAGGCCCTTGAGGTAGTCCTTGCCCATGTCGTCGTTCTGGTAGAGCACCGCGACCTTCGCGGTCGGCTTCTCCTTGATCAGGTACTTCGCATAGATGCGCGACTCGCTCTGGTAGCTGGGCAGCCAGCCCATGGTCCAGGGGAAGGCCTTCGGGTCGTTCCACTTGGTGGCGCCGGTCGCGACGAACAGCTGCGGCACCTTCTTGGCGTTCAGATATTTCTGGATCGCGGTGTTGGAGGCGGTGCCGAGCGTGCCGAACAAGAGCAGCACTTCGTCGCTCTCGACGAGCTTGCGGGCCTGCTCGACCGCCTTGGGCGGCGAATAGGCGTCGTCATAGGAGATGAAGTTGATCTTCCGGCCATTGATGCCGCCGTCGTCGTTCACCTTCTTGAACACCGCCGCCATCGCCTTGCCGACCACGCCATAGGCTGAGGCCGGGCCGCTGTACGGCACGATGTTGCCGACCTTGATCTCGGTGTCGCTGGCACCGGTGTCGTATTTCTTCTGCGCCAGCGCGGCGCTGCCGCTCGCCGCAAGCACGGCGAGACCGAGCAGGGCAGTTGCGGCGCGGTGAAGGGATGGCATGGACACGTTACGGATCTCCTGTTCTTGCGCCCGGCGGGGAGGCGCTCGGCTTCTTGTTGGCACTGCCGCTTCGATACCTAGCGTATCGTCCGCCGAAGTGTAAACGGCCCGCCGTCCTTCGGTTTTCCGGATAGAGCGATGGCAAGCGAAAGGCAAAGAAAAACCCCCTGCGAACGGGTCGCAGGGGGCCGGATTTTCACGATTTGGGAAGGTTTCAGCCGCCGACGTCAGCGCTGATTACGTCGCCGAACATTTCCCACTTCTCGCCCTTGAACTTCATCAGCTGGAGCTGGCTGATCGGGGCGAAGTCGGTCGGGCCGGTGTTGATCTTGATGCCGGGCAGCAGCACCTCGGTGCGGAAGTCCTTGAGGCTCGCCGCCTGCTTCATGACGTTCTCGCGGGTGAGGTTGTCGCCGCACTGCTTCAGAACCTGGACCAGTGTCTGCGCCACGCCGAAGCCGACTACGGTGCCGCCGTCGAGCTTGTCGCCCTCGGGGAAGTCCTTGGCCATGAAGGCGTAGAACTCCTTCATGCCGGGATCGTTGTCCCACTGCTTGTCGGAGGCGTCCTTCAGATAGGCCGCGGAGATGATGTCCTGCGCGTTCTCGAAGCCGGCCGGCTTGATCACGCTGCCGACCGAGGCCGAGACGTTGTTGAGGAAGTGGGTCGGCTTCCAGCCGATCTCGGAGATCTTCTTGATCGCCTGGGCCGCGAATTTCGGCGTCGTGATGTTGACGAAGACGTCGGCGTTGGTGGCCTTGAGCTTGACGATGTGGCTGTCGATCGTCGGCTCGGAAGTCTCAAAGCTCTCCTCGGCGACGATCATGCTGGCGGCCTTCTGGCCGAGCCCGTCCTTCAGGCCCTTGAGATAGTCCTTGCCGTAGTCGTCGTTCTGGAACAGCACGGCGATCTTGGCGTTCGGCATGCTCTTCAGGATGTACTTGGCGTAGATCTGGGTCTCGCTCTGATAGTTCGGCTGCCAGCCCATGGTCCACGGGAAATCCTTCGGATCGTTCCACTTGGTGGCGCCGGTGGCGACGAACAGCTGCGGCACCTTCTTGGAGTTCATGTACTTCTGGATCGCCGAGTTCGACGGCGTGCCGAGCGAATTGAAGATCAACAGCACCTCGTCGCTCTCGACGAGCTTGCGCGCCTGCTCCACGGCCTTCGGCGGCGAATAAGCGTCGTCATAGGAGACGAAATTGATCTTGCGGCCGTTGATGCCGCCGGCCTCGTTGATCTTCTTGAAATAGGCGGCCTCGGTGCGGCCGATGATGCCGTAGGCGGACGCCGGTCCGCTGTAGGGCATGATGTTGCCGATCTTGATCTCGGTGTCGGTGGCGCCGGTGTCGTATTTCTTCTGGGCCAGCGCCGCGCTGCTCGACGCGGCGACGAGCGCGAACGCGGCCCCGAGGACCGCAAGTCTAGTGGTAGCGGACATTTATGTCTCTCTCCCTGTTTCAGACCGAAGTGTCGCGGCCTCCTTGCTAGAGGCTCTTTGTTTGGCCGCAGTCATTACCATCTCGGGCCGGCCACCTCAATGAAAAGCCCCTGCGGCAAAGCCGCAGGGGCTGCGTCTTTAATCGCCACCCTCGGGAATAAACTGCCTCGGGGGAATTAACCGCCTCGGGAATTAGCCGCCGACGTCGCCGCTCAGGATCTCGCCGAAGCGCTCCCAGGTCTCGCCCTTGAACCGCATCAGTTGCAGTTGCGAAAGCGGCGCGAAGTCGGTCGCCGAGGTGTTGACCTTGACGCCCGGCAGCAGGCCGAGTGGTTCGAAGTCCTTGATGCTGGCCGCCTGTTTCATGACGTTGGCACGCGTCAGATCGTCGCCGCATGCCTTCAGCACATGCACGAGGCCCTGGGAGACGATGTAGGCGTACATCACGGACGCGTCGGCGCGGTTGGCTTCCGGATAGTATTTATCGAGGAATTCGTTCCAGGCGATCATCGCCTTGTCGGTCTTCCACTGCAGATCGGTCGGATCCTTCAGATATTGCGACGAGATGATGCCCTGGGCGTTCTCGAAGCCCGCCGGCTTGATCACGCTGCCAATTGAGGATGAGACATTGTTGAGGAAGTGCAGCGGCTGCCAGTTGAGCTCGAAGTTCTTCTTGATCGCCTGCGCCGCGAATTTCGGCGTCGTGATGTTGAAGAACACGTCGGCGCCGGAGGCCTTGAGCCTGACGATGTGGGAGTCGATGGTCGGCTCCGTCACCTCGTAGCTGTCCTCGGCAACGATCATCGACGCCGCCTTGGCACCGAGCCCGTCCTTGAATCCCTTCAGATAGTCCTTGCCATAATCGTCGTTCTGGTAGAGCACCGCGATCTTGGCGTCCGGCTTGTTCTTCAGGATGTACTTGGCATAGATAATCGACTCGCTCTGGTAGTTGGGCTGCCAGCCCATCGTCCAGGGGAATTCCCTCGGGTCGTTCCACTTGGTGGCGCCGGTGGCGACGAACAGCTGCGGCACCTTCTTCTGGTTCATGTATCTCTGGATCGCCGAGTTCGGCGGCGTGCCGAGCGAGTTGAAGATCAGCAGCACCTCGTCGCTCTCGACCAGCTTGCGCGCCTGCTCGACGGTCTTAGGCGGCGTATAGGCGTCGTCATAGCTGATGAAGGTGATCTTGCGGCCGTTGATGCCGCCCTCGGCATTGATCTTGCGGAAATAGGCCTCCTCGGTCTTGCCGATCACGCCATAGGCGGAGGCTGCTCCGCTGTAGGGCATGATGTTGCCGATCTTGATTTCGCTGTCGGAGGCCCCGATGTCGTATTTCTTCTGTGCGGCGGAGGGGCTGGAGGTTGCCGCGAGCAATGCGAGGGCGGCCGAAAAGGCCCCCAATCGCACATGGAATGCAGGCATTTTTGATCTCCCTTGGATCACGGTGATGTGTCGTGTTTTTTTGGATTGGGAGCACTTCGCGGCTCCTTATTGCATTGAATACCTTTCACCTGGGGCCAGCAATAGAAAGCCCCCCGCGGTGATCTCGCAGGGGGCGTTATTTAGTCGAACACGTAGAAATGCGGGCCGACCTCCGCGGGCGATCCCCCCGCCATGACCCGGTTCGGATGCGTGGGCGGTACGCGCCTTGCCTCGCGACACACGCCAAGCGTTTGTGAGCAGATCATGCTTCGGTCTAGTTGCTGATGTTTCCGGACATGATGTTGCCGAACAGCTCCCACTTCTCGCCCTTGAAGCGCATCAGCTGCAGCTGCTTGATCGGCGCGAAGTCGGTCGACGAGGTGTTGATGGTGATGCCCGGCAGCAGCGTATCCGGCGCAAAATCCTGCAGGCTCGCCGCCTGCCTCATGACGTTGGTGCGGGTGAGCTCGTCGCCGCACATCTCCAGCACCTTCACCAGGGTCTGCGCGGCGCCGTAGCCGAATGCGACGGACGCGTCGAGCCTGTTGCCGTCCGGATAGTTGGTCTTGAGGAAGGCGAGGAATTTCTGCATGCCGGGATCCTTGTCCCATTGCGGATCGGCGCCGTCCTTGACGTAGGACGCCGAGACGATTCCCTGCGAATTCTCGAAGCCCGCCGGCTGCATCACGCCGCCGACCGAGGCCGAGACGTTGGAGACGATGTGCAGCGGCGCCCAGCCGATCTCGGCGATCTTCTTGATGGCCTGCGCGGCGAATTTCGGCGTCGTGACGCTGATGAAGGTGTCGGCGCCAGAGGCCTTGAGCGTGACGATGTGGCTGTCGATCGTAGGCTCCGACGTCTCGTAGCTCTCCTCGGCGACGATCATCGACGCTCTATCGCCGAAGGCGTCCTTCAGTCCCTTCAGATAGTCCTTGCCGAAGTCGTCGTTCTGGTAGAGCACGGCGACCTTGGCACCCGGCTTCTCCCTCATCACGTACTTCGCATAGATGTGCGCCTCGTCCTGGTAGCTCGGCTGCCAGCCCATGGTCCAGGGATAGTCCTTGGGATCGTTCCATTTCGAGGCGCCGGAGGCGACGAACAACTGCGGCACCTGCTTGACGTTCATGTACTTCTGGATCGCGGAGTTGGTCGCGGTGCCGAGCGAGTTGAACAGCAACAGCACCTCGTCGCCCTCCACCAGCCGGCGCGCCTGTTCCATCGTCTTCGGCGGCGAGTAGCTGTCGTCATAGGAAAGGAACGTGATCTTGCGGCCCCTGATGCCGCCATGGGCGTTGACCATCTTGAAATAGGCGGCCTCGGTCTTGCCGATCACGCCATAGGCCGAGGCGGGGCCGCTATAGGGCATGATGTTGCCGATCTTGATCTCTGTGTCGCTGACACCGGTGTCATATTTCCTTTGCGCCTGGGCGCTGCCGCAAGTCGTGACGATCAGTGCCAGCGCTGTCGAGAGCGCCGCCAGGGACAAGCGTGCCGCGATCATGGTTCCCCCACCTCGTGTTCTTGTACCTGCATTCAATACCATCGGGGCAAGGCGTCAACAAAAAGCCCCCGCGACGTTAGTCGCGGGGGCTTTGGTTTGGTCTGTTTCTGCGCTGCAGCGTCACTCAGAGGGAACGTCGCCCGAGATGATCTCGCCGAACAGCTCCCACTTCTGGCCCTTGAAGCGCTGCATCTGGAGCTGGGCGAGCGGGGCGAAGTCGGTGGCGGAGGTGTTGATCTTGACGCCGGGCAAGAGCGTGTCCGGCGTAAGGTCCTTCAGGCTCGCCGCCTGCTTCATGACGTTGGCGCGGGTCAGGTCGTCACCGCACATTTCCAGCACCTTGGCGAGCGTCTGCGCCGCGCCATAGCCGTAGACCACGCTGTTGTCGGTCTTGTCGACGCCCGGCATGTACTTGTCGAGGAACGCGTTCCACTTCTTCATGCCGGGATCGTTGGCCCACTGCGGATCGGAGCCGTCCTTGGCATAGGCGGCCGAGAGCACGCCTTGCGCGTTCTCGAAGCCGGCCGGTTGCATCACGCTGCCGACCGAGATCGAGACGTTGGTGATGATCTGCAGCGGCTTCCAGCCGAGCTCGGCGGTCTTCTTGATGGTCTGCGCGCCGAATTTCGGCGTGGTGTAGATCAACAGCACGTCGGGATTGGCGGCCTTGATCTTCACGATATGGCCGTCGATCGACGGCTCGGACACTTCATAGCTCTCCTCCATGATGATGGTGGAGGAGGCCTTGGCGCCGAAGCCGTCCTTGGTGCCCTTCAGGTAGTCTTTGCCGAAATCGTCGTTCTGATAGAGGATCGCGACCTTGGCGTCGGGCTTCTCCCTCATCAGCCATTTGGCGTAGATCTGCGCCTCGCTCTGGTAGCTCGGCTGCCAGCCGATGGTCCACGGGAAGTTCTTCGGATCGTTCCACTTGGTGGCGCCGGTGGCGACGAACAGTTGCGGGATCTTCTTGGAGTTGAGGTACTTCTGGATCGCGGTGTTCGACGGCGTGCCGAGCGGGTTGAACACGACCAAAACCTCGTCGCTCTCGACCAGCTTGCGCACCTGCTCGACCGCCTTGGGCGGCGAATAGGCGTCGTCATAGGTGACGAAGTTGACCTTGCGGCCGTTGATGCCGCCCTGATCGTTGATCATCTTGAAGTAGGCTTCTTCGGTCTTGCCGATCACGCCGTAGGCGGAGGCGGGTCCCGAGTACGGCATGATGTTGCCGATCTTGATCTCGGTGTCGTTCGCGCCGGTGTCGTATTTCTTCTGGGCGAACGCGGCCGTGGACGTCGCGGCAAACGCGACGGCCGCCGCGGAAACCGCGGCGATCCGTAGTGTAGAAAGCATAATGTCTCCTGGTCTTGCTTCTTCGGATTCTTAGTTCTTCTTCAGTTTAACCATCACTTGATGGGCCGCGATCGCGATCTGCCTGGCGCCGTGCGGCACGAGGAAGATGACGACGAACAGCAGCACGCCGAACACGGCGCCCGAGAGGCCCTTGGAAATGCCTTCGGCGATGTTGGGCACGAAGATGATGAAGGCCGAACCGACGATCGAGCCCGGTAGCCAGCCGACGCCGCCGACAACCATGCCGAGGAACAGCGAGATCGCGAGCGTGATGGTGTAGCCATCGGGCGCGACGAACTGCACCGCGATGGCGCCAAGCCCGCCGGCGATGCCGGTGATGCCGGCCGAGACGCCGAACGCCAGCGTCTTGTACAGCGCGACGTCGACGCCCATCGCGGAGGCCGCGATCTCGTTGTCGCGGATCGCCATGAAGGCGCGCCCGGAGCGCGAGCGCAGCAGGTTCACCGAGGCGACGTAGATCGCGATCGTGATCACCAGCGTGAAGTAATAGAGCCACATGTCCTGCGACATCGGCAGGCCGAACGGCGCATCTGGCTTGGTCACGACCAGGCCCTGCACGCCGCCGGTCCAGTGCTCGAAGAAGCCGAGCTTGAGCAGTTGCGGCATCGCGGTCGCGAGCGCAAAGGTCGCGAGCGCGAGGTAGACGCCGGAAAGCCGCAGCGCCGGCTGGCCGAACAGGAAGCCGAAGCCGAAGCAGATGATGCCGGCGATCGGCAGCGTCAGGGCATAGTTCATGCCCGCATGCTCCATCAGGATCGCCGAGGTGTAGGCGCCAACCGCGTAGAACGCACTCTGGCCGAGCGAGAACTGACCCGAGCCACCGGTCAGGATGTTCAGCGCCAGCACCGCGAGGCCGTAGATCAGGAGCATCGTCATCTGGAAGATGATGAAGTTCTTGACGAGCAGCGGGGTGATGAGCAGCGCGGCCAGTACCACCAGCGAGGTGCCGTAGCCGAGCGTCATGGCGCGCTTCGGAACGGCCTCGACGGCCTGGCCTTCGGTGACGACTTCGACTTCTTCAGCGGCGCTCATGATCAAACTCGCTTGACGATGGCCCGGCCGAACAGGCCTGCCGGTTTGACGACCAGGACGGTGATGATCAGCGCAAGCGCGATCGGGAGTTTCAGCTCGTTGCCGACGCCGGGAATGTAGGTGCCGGCGAGGTTCTCGAAGATGCCGACCAGGAAGCCGCCGACGACGGCGCCGA
The DNA here is from genome assembly GCF_042430365.1 of Bradyrhizobium erythrophlei. Taxonomy (GTDB): domain Bacteria; phylum Pseudomonadota; class Alphaproteobacteria; order Rhizobiales; family Xanthobacteraceae; genus Bradyrhizobium; species Bradyrhizobium erythrophlei. The sequence continues at coordinate 33,624 of NZ_JBHMET010000222.1, read as the reverse complement.
GCGGCGAGGTCAGGCCGCCGAGCACGGCAGAGGCGAAGCCGTAGATCAAGACGCCGCCCATCATGTTGGGCTCGAGGAACACGACGGGTGCGATCAGGATGCCGGCGATCGCGCCGATCGCGGACGCCATGCCCCAGCCCAGCGCAATCATCCAGCTCGTGTTGATGCCGACCAGGCGGGCCGATTCAGGCAGCGAGGCCGCCGCCCGCATCGCCAGACCGATCCGGGTGAACTGGAAGAAGAAGTAGAGGCCGAGCAACATCAGCAAGGTGACGCCGATCATGCCGGCCTGGTGGGTCGAGATCAGCTGGCTGCCGAGGAACGGCGCGGAGCCGAACGGTGTCGGGTACTGCTTGATGGTGAAGTCCCAGATCAGGCCGGCACAGGAGTTGATGATCGCAAACAACGCGATGAAGCCGGCGACGTTGGTCAGGATCGGCGCCTTGGCCAAGGGCTTGAACAACACCCGCTCGATGATGATGCCGCCCGCGAACGAGATGATCACCGTGAACAGGAAGGCCCACCAATAGGGCACGCCCCATTGCATCAGCTGCCAGGAGATGAAGGTAGAGAACATCGCCATTTCGCCCTGGGCGAAATTCAGATGATCGATGGCCTGGTAGATCATGACCACCGCCAGCGCCATACAGGCATAGATGGCGCCGGTGGCGATGCCGGCCAGGACCTGGTTGGCAAAAAGTTCCATTGTGCCAGCTCCTCAGTAGCCGAGATAGGATTTGCGGACGTCTTCGTTGTTCGCGATGTCCTTGGCATTGCCCGACATCACGATCCGTCCGGTTTCGATCACATAGGCCTGGTCGGCGAGCTCGAGCGCGAGCTGCGCGTTCTGCTCGACCACCAGGATGGTGACCTTTTCTTCGCGATTGATCTTGCCGAGGATACGGAACAGGTCGCGCACGACCAGCGGCGCCAGGCCGAACGACGGCTCGTCGAGCAGCATCAGCCGCGGCCGCAGCATCAGCGCGCGGGCGACCGCGAGCATCTGCTGCTCGCCGCCCGACAGCGTGCCGGCCTGCTGCGTGTAGCGCTGCTTCAGCACCGGGAAGTGCTCGTACATCCGCTCGATGTCGGCGACGATGTCCTTCTTGTCGGTGCGGGTGATGGCCCCGAGCTGCAGGTTCTCCTCCACCGTCATGGTGGTGAAGGTGCCGCGGCCCTGCGGCACATGGGCGATGCCGAGGCGGACGACGTTCTCGGTCGTGCGGCTGCCGATCGGCTTGCCCTCGAACTCGATCGCGCCGGTCAGGCGCACCATGTTGCAGATCGCCCGCAGCGTGGTGGTCTTGCCGGCGCCGTTGGCGCCGAGCAGCGTGGTCAGCGAGCCCTCGTTGAGCTGGAAATTGATGCCGTGCAGGGCCTGGACCTGGCCGTAATAGGCACGCAGGTCCTTGACGTTGAGCAGCGTGGTCATTGGTCCTTGCTCCCCAGATAGGCCTTGATGACATCCGGGTCGGCCTGGATCTGGGCCGGCGTTCCCTCGGCAAGCTTGCGGCCGAAATTGAGCGCGACCACGTGATCGGCGATCGACATCACGAGGCCCATGTGGTGCTCGACCAGCAGCACGGTGATGTGCCGATCGTCGCGGATTTTGCGGATGAGGTCGCCGAGCACATAGACTTCCTCATGGTTGAGGCCGCCGGCCGGCTCGTCGAGCAAAAGGATCTTCGGTTCCGCGGCGAGCGCCCGCGCCAGCTCGACGCGCTTCTGGGTGCCGAAGGGCAGGCCGGAGACAGTGGTGTGGGCGACGTCCTCGAGGTCGAGATAGCCGAGGATCTCGTGCACCTTCTCGTTCATCGCGGCTTCGCCGCGGCGAATCCAGGCGAGCCGGAGCGAGTCGCTGACGATGTCGCTGGAGGTGCGGGCGTGCGCGCCGACGCGCACATTGTCGAGCACCGAAAGGTTGGGAAACAGCGCGACGTTCTGGAACGTGCGGCCGATGCCGATCTCGGCGATCCGGTGCGGCGGGCGCGTCAGGATGCTGGCGCCTTCCATCAGGATGTCGCCGGATGACGGCTGGTAGAGCCGCGACAGGCAGTTGAACAGCGTCGTCTTGCCGGCGCCGTTCGGGCCGATCAGGCCGAGGATCTGACCCTTGCGCATGTCAAACGACACGCCGTTCAGTGCGATGATGCCGCCGAACACGACGCTGACGTCGCGAACCGCGAGCAGGGGCGCATTCCCTTGCGCGAGCTGTGCCTGCGTCATCTCGTCTCGCCCGCCATCTTCATGCGGTGCGAGCCAACCTGCGATCTCTCTCGCTGGTCGTGATGGAGGCTATCTGATCCCCTCGGCCAAACGTGCAACTTTCCCTCCTGGTCTGGACTTTTTGCTTTCTTCTTTTTTGGATTGCGGCGCCATCCCGCCCAGCGCCTGCTCGATGTTCCTTACCATCGCGACAAGACGAGGTCCAATGTCGTTGCGCAGTCTATCTTCCGTGAAGCGGAATGCCGGCGCGCCGCAATTGAAGGCATAGGGACCGGTTCCGTCGTTCAGCTTCAACGCAACGCCAACGGCTGCGACGTCATTCTGCCAGTCGCCGGTCGACATGGTGAAACCGTATTTCGCCACCGTCTCCCCGGCGCGCTCGATGCCGTCCCGCATCTTGGCCCAGCGGCTGCCATAGTGATCGCGCAGTTCGCGCAATAAAGCGGCCCGGTCGTCGGGAGGCAATGCCCAAATATAGGCACGCCCCATCGCCGTGGTCGCGATGGGTATCCGCGAACCGACGTCGAGCTGCACGCCGAGCGTCAGCCCGTTCCGGCTCTGGCCGAAGTAAATCATGCTGTGACGGTCGCGGCCGCCGACCGCAACGGCGCCGCCGGTCGCACGCATCACTTCTTCTCGATAGGGCTCGGACAAATGCCGAACGCCGAGATTGGCAAGCGCCGCATAGCCGAGCGCCATTGCCGACGGGGCGAGCTGGTACTTCTCGAACCTTGGAACGGGTGTAAGGTATCCCAGCTTGGTCAGCGTGTAGGTCAGCCGGGAGATGGTTGGCTTCGGTAGTTTGGTGCGGGCCGCAATCTCCTGATTGCCAAGAAGCCCGTCGTTGGGTTGGAATGCGCGCAGAACATCAAGTCCGCGGGAAAGCGCGACGACGAAGTTGCGATCGGTCGCTGCTTTCTTGCCAGAACGCTTCATTCCCTGTCGCTTTGTCATGCTCGTTGACAAGGGACGTGCTTCAAAATAACCCTCGCTGTCAAGATGTGGAATTTAATTTCGCAGTGCGAAATTAGTATGAAGCAGCCGGCGAAGTAGCGGCTGAGCGCAAGTCGCGCAGCTACTCAACACAAGTTCAAGAACAGACATCCAGGGAGAGTCTCCGTGAGTGAAGTCGTCAAGCTCGAGCGTCATGACAACATTGCTGTCGTCACGGTTAACAGTCCTCCCGTGAATGCGCTCAGTGCCGCCGTGCGTGGCGGTATTTTCGAATGCATAAAGGCCGCGATCGCCGATCCGCAGGTCCAGGGCATCGTGCTGACCTGCGGCGGCCGCACCTTCATCGCCGGCGCCGACATCACCGAGTTCGGCAAGCCGCCGAAGCCGCCCGGCCTCGCCGAAGTGCTGAGCCTGATGGAAGACTCGCCGAAGCCGATCGTCGCCGCCATCCACGGCACCGCGCTCGGCGGCGGTCTTGAGGTCGCGCTGGCCTGCCACTATCGCGTCGCCACCAAGGACGCCAAGCTCGGCCTGCCCGAGGTGAAGCTCGGCCTGCTGCCGGGTGCCGGCGGCACCCAGCGCCTGCCGCGCGCGGTCGGCCCCGAACTCGCGGTCAAGATGATCGTCGGCGGCGACCCGATCAGCGCCGAGGTGGCGCTCAAGAGCGGCCTGATCGAGGAGATCGTGGAAGGCCCGGCGTCGGGTGGCAAAGCCTTCGCGCGCAAGCTGGTCGCCGAGAAGCGTCCGCTGCGCAAGCTGCGCGATGACGACTCCAAGCTCGCCGCGGCCAAGGCCGATCGTTCGATCTTCACCAATGCCGTGGCCGCGATGACCAAGAAGTCGCGCGGGCTGGAAGCGCCGTTCGCGGCGGCGGATGCCGTCGGCGCCGCGATCGACCTGCCGTTCGACGAAGGTCTGAAGAAGGAGCGCGAGGGCTTCCTCAAGCTCGTCGCGGGCGACCAGTCCAAGGCGCAGCGTTACGCCTTCTTCGCCGAGCGCGAGGCGGCCAAGGTCGCCGGCGTCCCCGAAGGCACCAAGGGCCGCAACGTGTCGCGCGTCGCCATCATCGGCGCCGGCACCATGGGCGGCGGCATCGCGATGTCCTTCGCCAATGCCGGCATCCCGGTCACGCTGATCGAGACCGGCGAAGAGCAGCTCAAGCGCGGCTTGGGCATCATGCAGAAGAACTACGAGGCGACCGCGGCGCGCGGCGGCATCCCGGCGGATGCGCCGGCCAAGCGCATGGCGCTGATCACCGGCGTGGTCGGCCTCGAGAACGTCAAGGATGCTGACCTGGTCATCGAAGCCGTGTTCGAGACCATGGCGGTCAAGAAGGAAGTGTTCGGCAAGCTCGACCAGTTCGCCAAGCCGGGCGCGGTGCTCGCGTCCAACACCTCGTACCTGAACATCGACGAGATCGCCAAGGAGACCAAACGTCCGCAGGACGTGCTCGGCATGCACTTCTTCTCGCCGGCCAATGTGATGAAGCTGTGCGAGATCGTGCGCGCCGACAAGACCGCGCCCGATGCGCTCGTCACCGCGGTGTCGATCGCGCGCAAGATCGCGAAGGTGCCGGCGGTGGTCGGCGTCTGCGACGGCTTCGTCGGCAACCGCATGCTGGCGCAGCGCGGCAAGCAGGCCGAGAAGCTGCTGTTCGAAGGCGCTCTGCCGCAGCAGGTCGACGCCGTCGTCACCAAGTTCGGCATGCCGATGGGCCCGTTCGCGATGGGCGATCTCGCCGGCCTCGACATCGGCTGGCGCTCGCGCAAGGACCGCGGCATCAAGTCGGAGATCGCGGACGCGCTGTGCGAAGCCGGCCGCTTCGGCCAGAAGACCGGCAAGGGCTACTACAAGTATGAGCAGGGCTCCCGCGCGGCGCTGCCCGATCCGGAGGTCGAGAAGCTGATCGACGAGACGCTGGCTCGCCTCGGCCGCAAGAAGCGCGTCGTCAGCGACGAGGAGATCCTCGAGCGCATGATGTACCCGATGATCAATGAGGGCGCGAAGATCCTCGCCGAGGGCATCGCGGCGCGGCCGAGCGACATCGACGTGGTCTGGCTCTATGGCTATGGCTGGCCGATCTATCGCGGCGGCCCGATGTTCTGGGCCGACACGGTGGGTCTGAAGCACATCGCCGACCGTCTCGCCTTCTATGCCAAGGAGACCAACGATCCGTCGCTCGAGCCGGCGCCGCTGCTCAGGAAGCTCGCGGATGAAGGCAAGACCTTCGCCTCGCTCGCCGCGCCGTCGAAGGCGGCGTGATCGCCTTCGTAGCCACGGACTCGGCGTCAGGGTTCCCTCCGCCCTTGCGGGGGAGGGTTAGGGAGAGGGGTGGCCACATCGGGACTGCCCGTGTGAACCCCCTTCCCCACCCCCTCCCCACAAGGGGGAGGGGAGCCCGCACAGCGGGGTCACCTCACGGAAGTAAGAACTTTCCATGACCTATCCCGGCGAACAATTCTATCCGAAGGGCGTGCGCTGGAGCGATCCGATCGCGTGCGGCACCCTGCCGGACCTGCTCTCGACCGCGGCCGCCGAGTTCGGCGCGCGACCCGCCATCGAATTTCGGGAGCGGCCGATCAGCTACAACGAGCTGGAAGCCCTGGTTGAAACCGCAGCCAGCGCGTTCATGCGCGCTGGCTACGGCAAGAACACCTCGGTCGCGCTGTTCCTCGGCAATACGCCGGACCATCCGATCAATTTCTTCGGCGCGCTGAAGGCCGGCGCCCGCATCGTACATCTGTCGCCGCTCGACGGCGAGATTGCGCTGTCGCACAAGCTGTCGGATTCCGGGGCGCGCGTGCTGGTCACCAGCAATCTGTCGGCGCTGCTGCCGACCGCGCTCAAGTTCCTCGCCAAGGGCCTGCTCGACCGTCTGATCGTCTGCGAGGACGATCATTGGGGCAAGGTCGGCACGCCGCAGACGGCGCTGCCGGACAATCCAGCGATTATCACATACAGGCAGTTCATCGACGGCGCGACCAAGCCTGCGCACTGGCCCGCGATCGACGTCGAGGACGTCGCGCTCCTGCAATATACCGGCGGCACCACCGGCCTGCCGAAGGGCGCGATGCTGAGCCACGGCAATCTGACCGCGGCGGTGTCGGTCTATGACGTCTGGGGCAAGCCGGCGCGGCTCGAACGCAACGCGGTCGAGCGCGTGATCTGCGTGCTGCCGCTGTTCCACATCTATGCGCTGACCGTCGTGCTGCTGTCGTCGATCCGCCGCGGCAATCTGATCTCGCTGCACCAGCGTTTCGATGTCGAGGCCGTGATGCGCGACATCGAGGTCAAGCGCGCCACGGTGTTTCCCGGCGTGCCGACGATGTGGATCGCGATCGCTTCGCTGCCCGATCTCGACAAGCGCGATCTCTCCTCGCTCGTGGTTGCCGGCTCCGGCGGCGCGCCGCTGCCGGTGGAGGTCGCCACGATATTTGAGCGTCGCGTCGGCATGAAGCTGAAGAGCGGCTGGGGCATGACGGAAACCTGCTCGCCCGGCACCGGCCATCCGAAGGAGGGGCCGGAGAAGCCCGGCTCGATCGGGCTGATGCTGCCCGGCATCGAGCTCGACGTGGTGTCGCTTGAGGATTCCACCAAGGTGATGCCGGTGGGCGAGGTCGGCGAGATCCGCATCCGCGGTCCGAACGTGACCAAAGGCTACTGGAACCGGCCGAAGGACACCGCGGAGGCCTTCGTCGGCGACCGCTTCCTCACCGGCGATATCGGCTACATGGACGCCGACGGCTATTTCTACCTGGTCGACCGCAAGAAGGACATGATCATCTCCGGCGGCTTCAACGTCTATCCGCAGATGATCGAGCAGGCGATCTACACCCATCCCGCCGTGCAGGAGGTGATCGTGATCGGGATATCAGACGATTACCGCGGCGAGGCGGCGAAAGCCTTCATCAAGCTGCGCGACGGGCAACAACCGTTCTCGATCGACGAGCTGCGCGCGTTCCTCACCGGCAAGCTCGGCAAGCACGAATTGCCGGCGGCGGTCGAGTTCGTTACCGAGCTGCCGCGCACGCCGGTCGGCAAGCTGTCGCGCCATGAATTGCGCCAGCAGCAACCGCAGACCTCTCAACCCCATCCGCAACAGACCGCATCAGGATCCCGTTCATGACCGACGCCGTTATCGGGCCTGTTCGAGGTGGTGCACTGACCAAGTAGAAACAGATCGCAATACGACCAAAACTATTCGTTCAAAGGAGGATCCGATGGATCTCGCTTTCACCAAGGAAGAGATAGCGTTTCGTGAGGAGGTGCGGGAGTTCTTCAAGAACAACGTCCCGCCGGAGACGCGGCGCAAGCTGCAGGAAGGCCGTCATCTGTCGAAGGACGAGATGGTGACATGGTGGCGCATCCTCAACAAGAAGGGCTGGGGCGTCACGCACTGGCCGAAGGAATATGGCGGCACGGGGTGGACCTCGGTGCAGCACTACATCTTCAACGAGGAGCTGCAGTCCTATCCGGCGCCGCAGCCGCTCGCCTTCGGCGTCAGCATGGTCGGCCCGGTCATCTACACCTTCGGTAACGAAAAGCAGAAGAAGGAATACCTGCCGCGCATCGCCAATGTCGACGACTGGTGGTGCCAGGGCTTCTCGGAGCCGGGCTCGGGATCGGACCTCGCGTCGCTGAAGACCAAGGCCGAGCGCAAGGGCGACAAGTGGATCATCAACGGCCAGAAGACCTGGACCACGCTCGCCCAGCACGCCGACATGATCTTCTGCCTCTGCCGCACCGATAACAATGCGAAGAAGCAGATGGGCATCTCCTTCATCGTGTTCTCGATGAAGTCGAAGGGCGTCACCGTACGCCCGATCCAGACCATCGACGGCGGCCATGAGGTCAACGAGGTGTTCTTCGACGACGTCGAGGTTCCCTACGAGAACCTGATCGGCGAGGAGAACAAGGGCTGGGACTACGCCAAATTCCTGCTCGGCAATGAGCGCACCGGCATCGCCCGCGTCGGCGTCTCGAAGGAGCGGCTGCGCCGCATCCGCGACCTCGCCTCCAAGGTCGAGGCCGGCGGCCGTCCTGTGATCGAGGACCCGGCGTTCCGCGAAAAGCTCACGGCCTGCGAGATCGAGCTGAAGGCGCTCGAGCTGACCCAGCTCCGCGTCGTCGCCGATGAAGGCAAGCACGGCAAGGGCAAGCCCAATCCGGCGTCCTCGGTCTTGAAGATCAAGGGCTCGGAGATCCAGCAGACCACGACCGAGCTCCTGATGGAGGTGATCGGTCCGTTCGCTGCGCCCTATGACGAGCACGGCGACGCCGGCTCGAACGAGAGCATGGACTGGACCGCGCAGATCGCGCCGAGCTACTTCAACAACCGCAAGGTTTCGATCTACGGCGGCTCCAACGAGATCCAGCGCAACATCATCAGCAAGGCGGTGCTGGGGCTGTAAGCCACGACATCCGTCGTCATGGCCGGGCTTGACCCGGCCATCCACGCGACCCGCAAAGACAGGAAGACGTGGATGCCCGCGACAAGCGCGGGCATGACGGAACAAAGAGATCATTCGGAGAGAGTACGAAAAATGGATTTTGATCTGTCCGAGGAGCAGCGGCTTCTCAAGGAAAGCATCGACGGGCTTCTGACCGACGCCTACGACTTCGAGGCGCGCAAGAAGTACATGAAGGAGAAGGGCGGCTGGAGCAAAGCCGTCTGGGGCAAACTCGCCGAGCAGGGCCTGCTTGGCCTGCCGTTCGCCGAGGCCGATGGCGGCTTCGGCGCCGGCGCGGTCGAGACCATGATCGTGATGGAAGCGATGGGCAAGGCGCTGGTGGTCGAGCCGTATTTGGCCACCGTCGTCGTCGCCGGCGGCTTCCTGCGTCACGGCGGCTCGGCCGAGCAGAAGGCGCAGTACATTCCCGGCATCATCGACGGCAGCAAGACCTTTGCCTTCGCCCAGCTCGAGAAGAACTCGCGCTACGACCTGCACGACGTCGTCACGACGGCGAAGAAGAAGGGCAGTGGCTGGGTGATCGACGGCGAGAAGTTCGTCGTGCTGAACGGCGAGAACGCCGACACGTTGATCGTGACCGCGCGCACCAAGGGCGGCCAGCGCGACAAGACCGGCATCGGCGTGTTCCTTGTTCCGGCTGACGCCAAGGGCGTCACCAGGAAGGGCTATCCGACCCAGGACGGCTTGCACGCCGCCGACATCACCTTCACCAATGTCGAGGTCGACGGGAGTGCAGCGATCGGCGATCCCGAGAACGCGCTGCCCTTGATCGAGCGCGTGGCGGACGAAGCCCGCACTGCGATGTGCGCTGAGGCCGTCGGCGCCATGGACGAGTCGCTCAAGACCACCGTCGAATACATCAAAACGCGAAAACAGTTCGGCGTGGCGATCGGCTCGTTCCAGAGCCTGCAGCATCGCGCCGCCGACATGTTCGTGGCGTTGGAGCAGGCCCGCTCGATGTCGATGTTCGCGACCATGGCGTCCGACTTCGACTCCGCCAAGGAGCGCGCGTCGGCGATCGCCGCGGCCAAGGTGCAGGTCGGCAAGTCCCTGAAGTTCGTCGGCCAGCAGTCGATCCAGCTTCACGGCGGCATCGGCATGACCATGGAGGCCAAGATCGGCCACTACTTCAAGCGGCTGACCATGATCGAGAACACGCTCGGCGACACCGACTACCACCTCCGCCGTGTCAGCGACGGCGGCGGGCTGTTGGCGTAACCACCAGCGTCATTGCGAGCGTAAGCGAAGCAATCCATCTCACCGCTCCGGGACAGATGGATTGCTTCGTCGCTTACGCTCCTCGCAATGACGGCAGACAATCAGGGAGGCAACAACAATGAAAAACACCCCGTTCGATCTCACCGGCCAGGTCGCCGTCGTCACCGGCTCGAGCCGCGGCATCGGCCGCTCCTCGGCGGAACTCCTCGCCAAGCTCGGCGCCAAGGTCGTGATCTCCTCGCGCAAGGCGGACGCCTGCAAGGAGGTCGCCGACGGCATCAACAGCAACGGCGGCGATGCGATCGTCATTCCCTGCAACATCTCGCGCCGCGAGGAGGTCGAGGCGCTGATCGCGGGCGCGACCAAGCACTACGGCAAGATCGACATTCTGGTCTGCAACGCCGCAGTGAATCCGTATTACGGCCCGCTGCTCGACATCAAGGACGAGGCCTTCGACAAGATCATGGGCTCGAACGTCAAGAGCAACATCTGGCTCTGCGCGCTCGCGATCCCGCAGATGGCCGCGCGCGGCAAGGGCTCGGTCGTGATTGTCTCCTCGATCGGCGGCCTGCGCGGCTCGACGGTGATCGGCGCCTACGGCATTTCGAAGGCGGCGGATTTCGCGCTCTGTCGCAGCCTCGCCGGCGAATGGGGTCCGAAGGGCGTTCGCGTCAACTGCGTGGCGCCGGGCCTGGTGAAGACCGATTTCGCCCGCGCGCTGTGGGAAGACGCCGAGAACCTCAAGCGCCGCACCGCCACCACCCCGCTCCGCCGCATCGGCGAACCCGACGAGATCGCAGGTGCCGTGGCGTATCTCGCCTCCGATGCCTCGACCTTCATGACCGGCCAGACCATCGTGGTCGACGGCGGCGTGACCACGGCGGCGGTGTAAACTCTTCTCCCTCGCCCCGCTCTTGCGGGGAGAGGGTCGGGGTGAGGGGCTGCCTCCGCAAATTCGAAGCACCGTGAGTGCGGCGCCACCCCTCACCCGGCGCTCCGCGCCGACCTCTCCCCGCAAGAGCGGGGCGAGGTGAAGTAAGATGGCGATGCCTTGACCTTGCCGCGGTAATCCGCTCCTTTTGCCTCCCGACACAATCACCCCTCGGGAACGCCTAAGGAAGCCCCACCATGACTTTTGTGCTCGCCATCGATCAGGGCACCACGTCCTCGCGCGCCATCGTGTTTCGCAGCGATATTTCCATCGCCGCGGTGGCGCAGCAGGAGTTTCCGCAGCATTTCCCGGCCTCGGGCTGGGTCGAGCACGAGCCGGAGGACATCTGGACCTCGACCATCATGGTGTGCCGCGAGGCGCTGGAGAAGGCCGGCCTGAAGGCGAAAGACATCGCCGCGATCGGCATCACCAACCAGCGCGAGACCACCGTGGTGTGGGACCGCGCCACCGGCCAGGCCGTGCACCGCGCCATCGTCTGGCAGGACCGCCGCACCGCCGACATCTGCGCCAAGCTGAAGGCCGAGGGCCACGAGCCCGCGATCTCGGCCAAGACCGGGTTGATCATCGATCCCTATTTCTCGGGCACCAAGGTCGCCTGGATCCTCGATCATGTCCCCGGCGCGCGCGAGCGCGCCGAGCGCGGTGAGCTTTTGTTCGGCACCGTCGATTGCTACCTGCTCTGGCGCCTCACCGGCGGCAAGGTGCACGCGACCGACGCCACCAACGCCTCGCGCACGCTGCTGTTCAACATCCACACCGGCGAATGGGACGACGAGCTCGCAAAACTGCTGCGCGTGCCGCGCTCGATGCTCCCAGAGGTGAAGGATTCCTCCGCCCGGTTCGGCGAGAGCACCGCCGATCTGTTCGGCGGCGGAATCGCGATCTCCGGTATCGCCGGCGACCAGCAGGCCGCGACCATTGGCCAGGCCTGCTTCGAGCCCGGCATGATGAAGTCGACCTACGGCACCGGCTGCTTTGCCCTACTCAACACCGGCACCACGCCGGTCGCCTCGAAGAACAAGCTGCTCACGACAATTGCCTATCAGCTCAATGGCCAGCGCACCTACGCGCTCGAAGGTTCGATCTTCGTCGCCGGCTCTGCCGTGCAGTGGCTGCGCGACGGTATCGGGCTCATCAAGCACGCCGCCGAGACCGGCCCGCTCGCCGACAAATCCGATTCGATGCAGAGCGTCTACCTGGTGCCGGCTTTCGTCGGCATGGGCGCACCCTACTGGAATCCGCGCGTCCGCGGCGCGCTGTTCGGCCTCACGCGCAACACCGGCCCCGCCGAGCTCGCGCATGCGACTCTGGAAAGCGTCTGCTACCAGACCTTCGATCTCTGGGCCGCGATGCGCACCGACTGGCCGGAGGCGAACGCCGCCAACACCGTGCTGCGCGTCGACGGCGGCATGACGGCCTCGGACTGGACCATGCAGCGCCTCGCCGATCTCTTGAATGCGCCGGTCGATCGCCCGATGATCCAGGAGACCACGGCGTTAGGGGCCGCCTATCTCGCCGGCCTCAATGCCGATGTCTATCCGGAGCCCGCGAAATTCGCCGACAATTGGCGGCTCGAGCACCGCTTCAAGCCGGCGATGAGCGACGAGACCCGCGCGCGCAAGCTCGCAGGCTGGGCGCGCGCCGTGAAGGGCGTGCTGGCGAGCGACGAGGGGGAATAGCGCGCGAGCTCTGCGCGTTCGACAACAACAACCATCGGGGAGAAACAACATGAACACGGATCTCAACCGGGTCACCAGACTGATCGGCACAGCGCTCTGCGCCGCGCTGCTGACCTCATCAGCCGTCGCGCGCGACAAGGACAACGCGCTATCAGCCGCGCGGCAGATCAAGACCGACGTCGCCGGGCTGAAGGCGCCGGCCCAGATCCTGGTCGACGTCTGGGGCATTCCGCACATCTATGCCGGCAACGAGCAGGACCTGTTCTTCCTGCAAGGCTTCAACGCCGCGCGCGACCGGCTCTGGCAAATCGATCTCTGGCGCAAGCGCGGGCTCGGCCTGCTGGCGAAGGATTTCGGCCCCGCTTATGCCGAGCAGGACAAGGCGCTGCGGCTGTTCCTCTATCGCGGCGACATGAACGCCGAGTGGGCCGCCTATGGTCCGAAGGCGAAATCCTACGCGGAAGCCTTCGTCGCCGGCGTCAATGCTTACGTCGCCGATGTGAAAGCGGGCAAACGCCCGTTGCCGATCGAGTTCCGCATCGCGGGCTCGACGCCCGATTTGTGGTCGGCGGAAGACGTCGTTCGCGTCAGGAGCCACGGCCTGACCCGCAACGTCGCCTCCGAGGTGAAGCGCTCGCTGGTGGCCTGCGCCGCCGGCCTCGAGGCCGATCGCTTCCGCGTCAAGCTCGAGCCGGCATGGACCACGAAGATCCCGGACGGCCTCGACCCCTGCAGCGTGCCAAAGGCCGTGCTCGCGGCCTATGATCTCGCGACCCGCCCGGTCAAGTTCGCCGAGCCCAAGGACCGCCACGCGGCGCTGGCGCACGACCCCGACACCTATCTCGCTGAGGCCGACCAGCAGCGCGACACCATCGGCTCCAACAATTGGGTGATCGCGGCCTCGCGCACCGCGACCGGCCGGCCGATCCTCGCTAACGATCCGCATCGCGAGCACTCGGTGCCGTCGCTGCGCTACATCGTCGGCCTCAACGCGCCCGGCCTGTCCGTGATCGGCGCCGGCGAGCCGGCGCTGCCCGGCATCTCGATCGGCCACAACGGCACCATCGCGTTCGGGCTGACCATCTTCAACGTCGACCAGGAAGACCTCTACGTCTACGAGCTCAAGTCAGACAATCCGAACCAGTACCGCTACGGCAATGGCTGGGAGGACATGCGCATCGTGCACGAGAAGGAGGAGGTGAAGGGCGAGGGGACGCGCGACCTCGAGCTGAAATTCACCCGCCACGGTCCGGTGATCCATGTCGACGACGCGAAGAAGCATGCCTTCACGGTGCGCTCGATCTGGTTCGAGCCCGGCACCTCGGCCTATTTCGGCTCGTCCGACTACATGACCGCAAAGGACTGGAACGGCTTCCTCGGCGCGATGCGGCGCTGGGGCGCGCCGTCGGAGAACCAGGTCTATGCCGACACCAAGGGCAATATCGGCTGGGTCGCCGCCGGCAAGACGCCGCGCCGCCTCGGCTATGACGGCCTGATGCCGGTGCCCGGCGACGGCCGCTACGAGTGGCAGGGCTTCCTCTCGCTCGACGAGCTGCCGAAGTCCTATCAGCCGAAGCAGGGCTTCATCGCCACCGCCAATCAGATGAACCTGCCGGCCGACTATCCGGTCAATGAGCGCAGGGTCGGCTTCGAATGGGCTGACAGCGCGCGCTGGCAGCGCATCGTCGAGGTGCTGCAGGCGAACGGCAAGGTGACGCTCGCGGACGCAATGGACCTGCAGAATGACGACACCGGCATGCTCGCGCGGCGCCTCGTCGCGCTGTTGAGGCCGCTCACCTCAGACGATGCCAACGTCAAGAAGGGCCTCGAGCTCCTGAAAGCCTGGGACGCGCGCGACACCGCCGATAGCGCCGCGGCCGCGGTGTTCGAGGTCTGGATCGCCAACCATCTCGGCCCGGTGCTGCTCAAGATGTCGGCGCCGAAGGCGGCCGAGCTGATCGCACCCGAGGCCTCCAGCATCTCCGCGATCGTCGACTACCTCGAAAAGCCCGATGCCGCGCTCGGCGCCGATCCCGCCGCTGCGCGCGACCGCGTGCTGCGCGACAGCCTTGGCGAAGCCGTCGCCGACGTCACCGCAAAGCTCGGGTCCGATGCCTCGATGTGGCGCTGGGGCCGCCTGCATGTCGCAAAATTCGATCACGCGCTGTTGCCGCTCGCCGACAAGGCGACCGCAACGCAGCTCACGGTCGGCCCGCTCGCCTTCGGCGGCGCCGCCAACGTGCCGCGCGCCGCCACCTACCGCCGTTCCGACTATCAGCTGCTCTCCGGCGCCTCGTTCCGCATGGTGCTCGACGTCGGCAATTGGGACGCGAGCCGCACCATCAACACGCCGGGCCAGTCCGGCGATCCCTTCAACGCCCACTACCGCGACCTCGCCCCACTCTGGGCGACCGGCCAATACGTCCCGCTGCTCTACAGCCGCGCCGCGGTGGAAGCGGCGACGGCGGAAGCGATCACGCTGACGCCGCGGTGAGGGGGCGGCGTTGACAGGGTCAGTAGTGACTAGCGAAGCTCAGATGTCGAAAGAGAAGCCCAAATTACATCTCGAGATCAATCCTGCCCGTCTTGCCGAGATCATCGGCTCGGCCGTCTTCTCGAGCACTGAGGTTGTGAAACTTCATCTCAATTCTCTCTCGGACGAAAACCTCAACCGGCCATTGGAAGGAACTGGAGTCCTCTATAACTTTAAGGGACCAAATCTGAGCCTCGATCAACGCCGGGCCATGCACGAGAGCTGGATTCTGGCAAAGGCATTTCAGGAATTGTTGCGGGCCGTTCGTCACGCGCTGGAAGAGGCGCATGTTGTGGTCGCGCTCGTCACCAAGGAGCACAAAATTCGATCGAATGATACTCTTGGTGACTTCCTGATGCCTTTTCAAAGAAAAGCGGCCGGATTGCCGTTCCCCGATCTGTTGGAGGCTGTCAACGGCTTGCTAGATCAAAAGCTGGAATTTGCAGAATCCTACAAATCACTACAGGCGGCAAGGAACTGCTTGGAACATCGCGCCGGCATCGTAACCAATATCGAGACCAAGGGTGGCGCTGAATTCGCCTTGAGCATTCCGCGATTGAAGATTTTCTATATGAGAGGAAGCGACGAGATAGAAGTTGCTGCCGGCGAGCGCGTTGATCCCGGCGATGAGCGGGCTGAGGTCGAGATTCTGATGAAGATTGAGATTGAAAGGCGGACCGTCCGCAAAGGGGATAGGCTGTCCTTCACGCCAAAAGAATTCAACGAAATTGCGTTCGCTTGTTTTCGGCTAGGCCAACAGCTCGCCAGCCGATTGCCTAAGCCGAAGTTGAATACTGGGACAACGTAATTCCGCTAAAACACCTTCTGCTCCGCCCGCGACAGCATGAACCCGTGCTGCGCGGTGTTGGAGCATGTCACGCCCGTCTGCTCCGACCGGCAGGTGAATCCGCCGCGCTGCCAGGTCTCGCCATAGGCAAGCACGGGAAGCGCCGGATCCATCACGGTGTCGCCGTGGCAGATGGGAGCGGCGGTGCCGTTCGCGGCCATCTCGAAAGCGTCGCCCCAAGCGAGGTCGCAATCGGCCCGGCGGCGCGGTTCTTTGGCCATGGCGCTGATGTCGCAGCGGAGCATGGTCTGCTTGTCGCCGGTGAAGACCTGGCAGGCGATGTTCTTCGAGGGCGACTGGAAGCCGGTCGGACCGCTCTGGGCCTCGGCGCTGGCGGCAAGTGGCAGGAGCGCGAGCAGAATGATGAGGAGCCTATGCTTCATCGGTATGATCGGCGCGTTGCAATGCGGTGCAACCTATCTAGGATGATGCAAAGCGCAACCCCTGACCCAGCGTGTCAGTCGCACTTCGAAAGCCCTCGGCTTTCGAAGTATGGCACGCTGCGGCATGCCCAACAATGAGGCAAAGATGTTCCTGATCGGCCAGTACGACTCGCCCTTCGTCCGCCGCACCGCGATCGCGCTGCGGCTCTATGGGCTGCCGTTCGAGCACAAGCCGTGGTCGACCTTCGGCGATGCGGACAAGGTTGCAGCCTATAATCCAGCGCGCCGGGTGCCGACGCTGGTGCTCGATGACGGCGAGGCGCTGATCGAGAGCGGCGCGATCCTCGATTATCTCGACGAGCTGGTTGGACCGGACAAGGCGATGATCGCGCGCGCTGGCGCGGAGCGCCGCAAGCATCTGCGCATCATGGCGCTTGCGACCGGGCTCGGCGACAAGGCGGTGAGCCTGGTCTATGAGCGCGTGCTGCGAAAGGAGCAGCTCAAGCTGTGGGTCGAGCGTTGCGAGGCGCAGATCACGGGCGTGCTCGCCGCGCTGGAAAAGGAGCGCGCCGCGGTCAAGACGCCGTATTGGTTCGGCGAACGCATTGGACATGCCGACATCGCGGTCGCCTGCGTGCTGCGCTTCACCGGCGAGGCGCATCCGCATTTGTTCGGCGACCGCTATCCCGCGCTGAAGGCCCACGCCGCGCGTTGCGAAGCGCTGCCGCCGTTCCAGGAGATCGTGCAGCCGCTGGCGCCGCCGAGCGGCGACTGATCGTAGCAATCGTAGATCGCAGGGCGGATTAGCCGACCGCGTCCGCCGTAGCTCAACGAGCGAAGGTGGAAGGCGTAATCCGCCGTGTGCTTCTGAACGCGATGGCGGGTTACGCTCACGCTGACCCGCCCTACGGGTCTACGAGCCGTTTGCCCGTTACCTCTGATTTGCCCGACGGCGCAAGCCCCCGGCGCAAAAAAATTTCGGTTTTTCGGAAGCAAAAATCAGTGTATGAATCCGCT
>NZ_JBHMET010000222.1:0-16334 GCF_042430365.1 Bradyrhizobium erythrophlei | reverse complement strand
TGAGGGGCGCTTCGCGATCGTCACGAGTGTTGGGTCGAGATGCGGTGGACGCCAAGTGCGCAACTGACGAGTGCGCATGAAGCGGACGGTGAAGTCGTGTGGTCCTGACGCCCCAGTGGCTGGTGTCTCTTCGCAAGACGCGAAACGTCCTTGCGAAGACGGTGACAAAAACGCCCGTCTCGCCGGGGAGAGCACGAAGGAAGCCGTAAAACCATCGCGCAGGGAAAGCCGGAGTTTCCGGTTATTTCACCTGTGGTCCTACCCCCGTGCTTTTTGTTGCACGGGACCCATGGGTGCAATCGGCACCCGGCTTTCCCTGCGCCCTCTATGCAAAGAGGGCGAGCAAGATGAGGCAAACCTCGGACAAATCATGTCGCGAGAATGTGGGCGTATGTTTTGGCCGTCATTGCGAGCGAAGCGAAGCAATCCATCGGTCCACACACACGGACAGATGGATTGCTTCGTCGCTTCGGCGCAAAATTGCTTTGCAATTTTGTCGCGAGCTCCTCGCAATGACGGCCAGGATTGTAGGGTGGGCAAAGCGCAAGCGTGCCCACCCTCGCGAGCACAGCGTGGACGGTGGGCACGGCGCTCGCGCGCCTTTGCCCACCCTACGGCACTGCCCTTGCGGCGATACCCGTCAGTTCAACACCCGCTTGCCGTCCGGGCTCGGGCTGTCGAGCGAGAATGTCGGCACGTCGATCTCGAACCGCTCGCCGCTCTCGCTGACCATCTGGTAGCTGCCGGTCATGAAGCCGGAGGCGGTCGGCAGCGGCACGCCGGAGGTGTATTCGAAGCGCTCGCCGGGCGCGAGCACCGGCTGCTCGCCGACCACGCCCTCGCCGCGCACCTCCTGCCGGCGCCCGGTGGCGTCGGTGATGATCCAGTGCCGGGTGCGCAACTGCACGGTTTCCGGGCCGGAATTGGTGATCACGATGGTGTAGGACCAGAAATACTCGCGCCGGTCCAACGACGATCGCTCCGGCATGAAGTTCGGTTCGACGGTAACTTCGATCTGGCGGGTAACGGCGCGGTACATACGGTCGATTCCGATGGTCTCAGGCCTGCATCATATCGAATTGATCCGCTGGAACCAATCGATTGCCGCGCGGCGGCCAGGATCGGTCCGCACAGCAAGGGTCCATCTCGGTTTCAACATAGTTCCATTCTAAGGCGCGACCGCGTGCCGCCGATATCTGCGCTTTGTCTGCAAGTCGCGGACCGATAATATGTTTTCCGCACGGGCCGCGCGGGACTCCCGCGGCCGAAACGGTGTCTGATGAGCTCGATTGCCGACCCCATTGCCGGACCGCCCGTCGCGGAAGCCAAGGCAGCGCAGGCCGAAGCGGCCGCGCCGGCGATCACGCTTGCGCCCGCCGGCGAGCGCGAATTGCGGCTCGACCTGTTCCGCGGGCTCGCGCTCTGGTTGATCTTCATCGATCACCTGCCGACCAACATCCTGACCTGGTTCACGATCCGCAATTACGGCTTCTCCGACGCCACCGAGATCTTCATCTTCATCTCCGGCTACACCGCCGCCTTCGTCTATGGCCGCGCGATGCAGGACGCCGGGTTCGTGATCGCGACCGCGCGCATCCTGCGCCGGGTCTGGCAGATCTACGTCGCGCAGGTGTTCCTGTTCACGATCTTCCTCGCCGAGATCTCCTACGTCGCGACCCGCTTCGAGAACCCGCTCTACACCGAAGAGATGGGGATCATGGATTTCCTCAAGCAGCCCGACGTCACCATCGTCCAGGCGCTGCTGTTGCGCTTCCGTCCCGTCAACATGGACATCCTGCCGCTCTACATCGTGCTGATGCTGTTCCTGCCGCTGATCCTGGCGCTGATGCGATGGAAGCCCGATGTCACATTGGCGCTGTCGGTGCTCCTGTACGCGGTGACCTGGCAATTCGACCTTTATCTGTCGGCCTATCCGAACGGGGTCTGGGCGTTCAATCCGTTCGCCTGGCAATTGTTGTTCGTGTTCGGCGCCTGGTGCGCGCTCGGCGGCGCGCGCCGGATGTCGCGCATCCTGTCGTCGCCGCTCACGATGTCGATCTGCATCGCCTACCTCGTCGCGGCGTTCTACGTGACGCTGACCTGGTATGTGCCGCAGCTCGGCCACATCATGCCGAAGCGCATCGAGCAGTGGATCTATCCGATCAACAAGACCGATCTCGATGTCCTGCGCTTTGCGCACTTCCTTGCGCTCGCCGCGCTGACCGTGCGCTTCCTGCCCAGGGACTGGCCGGCACTAAAGTCGCCCTGGCTGCGACCTTTGATCCTGTGCGGCCAGCACTCGCTTGAGATATTCTGCCTCGGGGTCTTCCTCGCCTTCGCCGGACATTTCGTGCTTGCCGAAATGTCTGGCGGTGCCGCATTGCACGCGCTGATCAGCGTTTGCGGCATCCTCATCATGTGGGGCATGGCGTGGATTATTTCGTGGTACAAGAACTCCGCCGACAAGGGTGCCTCGCGAACAAGAAGCACCGGCGGCAACGCCGATATGGCGGGAGGGGGAGCATGAAGTCCGTCTGGACGATGCTAGGCCTGATGCTGCTTGCCGGCCATCTGACCGCAGCATCGGTGCGCGCGGAGGAGGCGGCGCAGCCGCAACCTTGCGACGTGCCCGCCGATCTGCTGTCCAGCGAGAGCTCGCTTCCCAAGGTCGCCGAAATGGTCAAGGGCAAGCAGCCCTTGAACGTGCTCGTCGTCGGCAGCCGCTCCTCCACGATCCCGACGCAGGAGGCGAGCGCGTATCCGGCGCAGCTTCTGGCGGCTCTGAAAGGGCGGCTGCCGTCCGCAGAGGTCAATTTATCCGTGGAACTACAGGCATCGAAGACCGCCGAGGAGACGGCTGCGGGGCTCGTTAAGCTTGTCGACGCAAAAAAGCCTACTTTGGTTATCTGGCAGACCGGCACGGTCGATGCTATGCGATCGGTCGATCCCGACGATTTCCGCAGCGCCATCGACGAAGGTGTTGTCGCGTTGCAGAAGGCCGGGACCGACGTGGTTTTGGTCAATTTGCAGTACAGCCCACGTACGGAGACGATGATCTCTGCGCCGCCCTATCTGGACAATATGCGTGTGGTGGCCCAGCAGCACGACGTTCCGCTGTTCGATCGGTTCGCCATCATGCGTCACTGGAACGAAGCTGGAGATTTCGACCTGTTCAGCACCTCGCATGGTGTCGAACTGGCCAAGCAAGTTCATGCCTGCCTCGGCCGCGCGCTGTCGAAATTCGTGATCGATGCGGCCCACCTCGACCAGGCGCAGCAGAATTAGGAAACGAGAGTTAATGAGTTGTCACCGCCCTTTTCGTCACAGCACATTTCGTCACAGCGCATGGCGAACTGTGTCTGCCGCCGCGGCAGCGCTGCTGCTGATACCTGCATCGATCGCACCGCTCGTTGCGCAGACTGTGTCGCCGGACCAGCATGCCGCGCTATCGCCCGGCGCCAAGGCCGAGGCCGCGAAAGTTGAAGCCGCCAAAGTCGAAGCTGCCAAGTCCGAGCCGCAGGCGACGAAGCCAGACGCCGCGACGCCGGCTGCCGCCGCCGATCAGGCCAGCGAGCCGCCGCAGCGCGGCGTCGCCGTGCGGGCGATCGACAGGGTGAAGGAGGTCGCCAAATCCGCGAGCGACATCTTCAACCGGGTCCCGTGCCTGCCGCCGAAGGGCGTCGCGAAGACGCTGGGCTCGCTGCCGCATGTCGCGAGCAAGCTCGCTGCCGGACGTCCGGTCACGATCATCGCGTTCGGATCGTCGTCGACGCAGGGCTATGGCTCGTCGTCGCCGGAGTTCACCTATCCGAACCGGCTTGCCGCACAATTGCGCCGGCACTATCCGACGGCTGACATCACCGTCGTCAACCGCGGCAAGGGCGGCGAGGACACACCGGAGATGATGGCGCGGCTGCAGACCGAGGTGATCGACGCGCACCCCGATCTCGTGATCTGGCAGGTCGGCACCAACGCGGTGTTGCGCAATCTTGACCCCGGCGAGACCGGGAAGCAGGTCGAGGACGGCGTGGCGCGCATCCAGGCCGCGGGCGCCGATATCGTGCTGGTCGATCCGCAATACTCGCCGCGCGTCACCGAGCGTCCCGAAAGCGCACGGGGGATGGTCAAGCTGCTCGGCCGCATCGCCGCGCTTCGTCACGTCGGCATCTTCCCGCGCTTCGAGGTGATGCGCGACTGGCACGAGAAGCAGGCGATCCCGATCAACGATTTCGTCATCGCCGACGGCCTGCACATGAACGACTGGGGCTATGCCTGCTTCGCGCAATTGCTCGGCGACGACATCATCCGTTCGGTCGGCCAGCTCAAGCTCGGCGTCAACGTGCCGGCGGATGTGCGGACATATCGGCCGATGTGAGGCGGGCGAATAGCGAACAGGGGTGACCACCATTCGCCATTCGCTACTCCCTATTCGCTTCTTCTCACACTTTCTCCAGCGCCTGCGCGAAATCCTCGATCAGGTCGTCGGCGTGCTCGAGCCCGGCCGAGAAGCGGATGAAGCCTTCGCTGATGCCGAGCTCGGCGCGCGCCTCCGGCGCCAGGCGCTGATGCGTCGTGGTGGCGGGATGCGTCACCAGGCTCTTGGCGTCGCCGAGATTGTTGGAGATGCGCGAGATCTTCAGCGCGTTCAGGCAGCGGAAGGCGCCGGCCTTGCCGCCCTTGACCTCGAAGCCGATCAGCGTCGAGCCCGAACGCATCTGCTTCTTCACCGTCTCGGCCTGCGGATGGTCGGCACGTCCGGGATAGATCAGCCGCGTGATCTTCGGGTGGCTGGCGAGCGCATCGGCGATCTTCGCCGCGCTCTCGGTCTGCGCCTTGACGCGGACGCCGAGCGTCTCCAGCCCCTTCAGGAGCACCCAGGCGTTGAACGGCGACATCGACGGGCCGGTCTGGCGCATGAAATTGTGGATCTGCTCGGCGATGAAGGCTTCCGACGACAGGATAATGCCGCCGAGGCAGCGGCCCTGGCCGTCGATGTGCTTGGTCGCGGAATAGACCACGACGTCGGCACCGAGCGCGAGCGGGCTCTGCCAGATCGGGGTTGCGAACACGTTGTCGACCACGAGCCGCGCGCCGCCCTGATGGGCGATCTCGGCGATCGCCGAGATGTCGAGCACATCGAGCGTCGGATTGGTCGGGCTCTCCAGGAAGCAGGTCCTGGTGTTCGGCCGCATCGCCTTCTTCCACTGGTCGAGATCAAGGCCGTCGACCAGCGTCGACTGGATGCCGTAGCGCGGCAGCAGGTCTTCCACGACATAGCGGCAGGAGCCGAACAGCGCCTTGGAGGCGACCACGTGATCACCCGCCTTCAGCGGCGCGAGGATCGCGGTGGTCACCGCGGCCATGCCGGTGGCGGTGGCGCGGGCGGCCTCGGCGCCTTCCAGATCGATCATGCGGCGCTCGAACATCGACACGTTCGGGTTCGAGAAGCGCGAATAGAGAAAACCCTGTTCCTCGCCCTTGAACCGCGCCTCGCATTGCTCGGCGCTGTCATAGACGAAACCCTGGGTCAGGAAGATCGACTCCGACGTCTCGCCATATTGCGAGCGCAGCGCGCCGGAATGCACCAGGCGGGTTTCGGGACGATAGCGGGCGGTAGCTTTAGCTTCAGACATGTGACCTCCGACGCGGCCGGTTTCCCTGGAAAACGGCCACAAAAAACCGGCCTGGAGCAATCTCCACAGGCCGGGATCACACTGTCCCCGGCCTGTTTAGCGACTTATTTAACGTGGCTGCAAGCCGGCCGGCTCAAATCACCACGGGATAAGTCCTGCTGATATTCGTTCGCGCCCTTTCCGTCAAGGCGGCCATCGGATAACCCGTAAAAACCCATATTTTGGGGCATGGATGGCGATTTGAGGCATGATCTGGGCCATCCCGAGGGACCGTACCGTGTCATTCACGCTGGAAGACGAAGCCAATGGAATTCTGCCCGACCGCATGATCGCGGAGATGGCGGATGCCGGCCTCATCCTGCCGGCCTATGACTTTGTCGAGAGCCAGATCCAGCCGGCGAGCCTCGATCTGCGCCTTGGCGACATCGCCTACCGGGTGCGCGCGAGCTTCCTGCCCGGGCCCGACGCCACCGTCGCCGAGCGCATCGACGAATTGAAGCTGCATGAGATCGATCTGTCCGACGGAGCGGTGCTGGAGACCAATTGCGTCTACATCGTGCCGCTCCTGGAAAGCCTGGCGCTGCCGCCTGAGATCGTCGCCGCCGCCAACCCGAAAAGCTCGACCGGTCGGCTCGACGTCTTCACCCGCGTGATTGCCGACGGCACCCGCCGCTTCGACATGATCGGCGCCGGCTATCACGGCCCGCTATATGCAGAGATCAGCCCGAAGACGTTCCCGGTGCTGCTGCGCGAGGGGTCGCGGCTCTCTCAGGTGCGCTTCCGGATCGGGGACGCGGTGCTCAATGCCGACGAGCTCGATGCGCTGCATGCCGCCGAGCGGCTGGTCGATGTCGATGATGCCGACCTCACCCAAGGCGTCGCGCTCTCGGTCGATCTCTCCGGTCAGAGTTCGGGCGGCTTCGTCGGCTACCGCGCCAAGCGCCACACCGGCGTCGTCGATGTCGACCGCCGCGGCGGCTATGCGGTCGATGACTTCTGGGAGCCGATCCCGGCGCGCGCCGACGGCAGCCTGATCCTCGATCCCGGCGAGTTCTACATCCTCGCCTCCAAGGAAGCGGTGCAGGTGCCGCCGGATTACGCCGCCGAGATGGTGCCGTTCGATCCCTTGGTCGGCGAATTCCGTGTCCACTATGCCGGCTTCTTTGATCCCGGCTTCGGCTATGCCGGTGCCGGCGGCAAGGGCGCCCGCGCCGTGCTGGAGGTGCGCTCGCGCGAGGTGCCGTTCATCCTCGAGCACGGCCAGATCGTCGGCCGTCTCGTCTATGAGCGCATGCTGGAGCGCCCCGACGCGCTGTACGGCCAGCGCATCGGCTCCAACTACCAGGCGCAGGGCCTGAAGCTGTCCAAGCATTTCCGGGTGTAGCGCTTCGCGCGATCGCGAGCGGCGTCGCCTTGCGCGTTCCGCTCGGCGCCGCTTCTTACGCCACCCGGACGGTCGACAGGAAAGTGCCGACCTGGTGCTTCAGCCGCGTGCTCTCCGCAGCCAGCGTCTGCGCCGCCGAGAGCACCTGCGAGGAGGCCGAGCCCG
Source organism: Bradyrhizobium erythrophlei (assembly GCF_042430365.1). Classification (GTDB taxonomy): domain Bacteria; phylum Pseudomonadota; class Alphaproteobacteria; order Rhizobiales; family Xanthobacteraceae; genus Bradyrhizobium; species Bradyrhizobium erythrophlei. The sequence continues at coordinate 9,152 of NZ_JBHMET010000222.1, read as the reverse complement.
TCTCGGACGCGCCATGGCGGACCTCCGTCACACTCGCGCTGACGTGATGCGTACCGCGTGCGGCCTGCTGGATGTTGCGCGAGATCTCCTGCGTTGCCGCGGTCTGCTGCTCGATGGCGGATGCGATCGTGGCGGAGATTTCCGAGAGCCGGCCGATGATGTCGCTGACGCTCTCGATCGCCGTGACGGATTGTTTCGACGCGCTCTGGATGCTGGCGATCTGGACGCCGATGTCGCCCGTCGCCTTCGCGGTCTGCTCGGCCAGTTGCTTGACCTCGGAGGCAACCACCGCGAAGCCGCGCCCGGCCTCGCCTGCGCGCGCCGCTTCGATGGTCGCGTTGAGGGCAAGAAGGTTGGTCTGCGATGCAATCGTATTGATGAGCTCCACGACGTCGCCGATGCGTCCCGCGATCGACCGCTTCTCCGGCAATCCTCGCGGATTCTTGCACCTGCCGGCTGATTTCGCCGACCGACGAGGTCATCTCCTCCGTCGCCGAGGCGACCGACTGGACGTTCGTGGATGCCTCCTCGGACGCCGATGCGACATCGGCGGCGAGGCTTTGCGACCGGGTCGCCGTCGATGTCAGCCGGGTGGCCGACGTCTCCAGCTCCTGCGAGGAGGATGACACGGTCTCGATGATCTGCCCGACCGAGTCCTCGAACTCCGCGGCCAGCCTATGCAGTTGCTGCTTGCGCTCGTTGGCCTGCTCCTCGCGTTGCTGCGCCTGAAGCTCTGCTTCCTCGCGTGCCTTCCGCTCGGCCTCGTCGCGGATGATGACGACGGCCTGCGCCATATCGCCAATCTCGTCGGCGCGGTTCGCCCCGGGCACGACAACGTCCGTGACCCCGGTGGCCATCGTCCGCATCGCCGTCGTCAATCTGCCGAGCGGCCTTACCACGCGGAGGGCAAAGACCAGCACGCCGCCGATGATCATGAGGACCACGATCGCCGAGACAGTCCAGACCACCATCGTGAACGTCGTGACCGATTCCGTCGCGGAGGCCTCGAGCGCCGTGTTGAGCTTGTTTGCCTTCTCGACGATGTCGTCGATCACGGCGCGATGGGCGGCATAAACCTTGTCGAGCTTCTCATAGGCGTGCTCGGCCGCAGCCATGTCGTGCTTGGCGAGCGCCGGCAGCAAGTCACCTTCGGTGATCGACCAGAATTTCTGCACCTCGGCATTCGAGGTCACGGTCAGCTTGTGCTTCAGCTCCTCGGGAAGGCGCTAGGACTTCCAGAAAGCCCGCCGCTCATCGTAGTCCTTGTGAAGCTGCTGCAGCCTCGCCTTGTGCGCGTCCGTCTTCGCGGGCTCGCGCAACGCAAGCGTCGCCTCGAGGTAGCCCTCCAGAACATAGGCAGGCGGAGGGAGGATGTCGGCAACGAGATCGCTACCGAGCTTGATCTGATCGTAGAGCGGGCCGCCAACGCGCAGCTGGCGGGATGCGAATTCACTGACACCGACAATTGCCGCCAGACCTACAGACGTGGCAATGCCGAACGCGACAATCATTGCCGCGATAGAGATCCGAATCTTCATCAATGTGTTCCGTGCTGGTTCGCCGTCGACCGCTTCATTTGAATCGAGCCGGCCTTTCCGGTTCCTTTACGAACAGCGCGCCCCCGTGTTTTCCCGGAGCCTTTTGCGTGGCTTGAGCGCTATCGCGCCGCTGCAGTCGCAGATGGTGTCACGCGCCAGACCGTGTTGCCGACATCGTCGGCGACGAGCAGTGCGGCCTTGCCGATCGATGCGCAGGCCGACCGGACGGCCCTGCGCCTGTCCGCTGTCGTTGAGGAATCCAGTCAGCACATCTTGTGGTTTGCCGGATGGCTTGCCGTTCGCGAACGGCACGCCCTCGCTCCAGCCGACCGCACGGGCGACGTTGATCGTCGGCAGCCAGGACGTCTGCGGCGCCGGCAGTGTCGGCGAGGGCCCATAGCTCTGCTCTGCAGTGACGGTATCCTGCGGGTCGCTGCAGGCGGCAAGCGAGAGGGCGGCGACGGCGAGTGAGATCGCCGGCCGTAATTTGTTGCGCGTGACGAAACCGTGCATACCGCCTCCCAATGCAGAAGACTGGCGAATGTTGAAAAGATCGGCCATGAAACTGGTATGACGAACCAACGCCGGCGCAAGGCCGCGGGCCAATAAAAAGGGAGTGACCATGACCGGAGAGCAGGACGCGCGCGAGGCGCAATGGCGGAAATGGCGCAGCGTCGCCGACCTCTACCACGCCTTCTTCACCGGCCTGATCCTTACCGTGGTGACGCGACGCGGCACCGCCGACGCCGCGGAATTCGTGTTCCGGGTGTTTCGCCGCCAGCAGCGGGAGCGCTTCCTGCCGGGCTTGAAGAAGCTCGGCCTCGACGGCCTGCCGCCCGCGGTCGCCGCCGCGCAGTATCACTACCTCTCGAACTGGATCGGCGGCGTGCATGTCGAATACATGTACGAGAACGACCGCAAGGCCTGGATCCGCTATCCGCCGCCGCGCTGGATCTGGAAGGGCACCGCGATCTGCGGCGTGCCCGGCGAGGTCTCGCGCGCGATGCTGCGCGGCTGGCACGCCAACAACGGTGTTGCGCTCGGCGATCTGAGGCTCGGCTTCGTCTGCACCAAGCAGAGCGTCGACGGCCAGGACGGCCTCGAGGGCTATTATTGCGAATACGATCATCCGCTCGAGCTCGACCAGCGTCTGGTCTTCGCACGGCATCTCGAGGCGCCGCTGTTCGATCCCAGGACAGCGCCGGCGCTCCCGGTCGACAGTTGGCCGAAGCCGCGGCTGGAGAAGGCCTATCGCAACTACGCGATGGAATATGTAAAGACCGCGGCGCCCGTGATGGTGCAGGTGTTTGGTCCCGAGGATGCGAGCTATCTCCTGCATCTCACCGGCAAGCTGATTGGCATGCAGTATTTCGACGAGGTTGCGCAGGCGCTCGGCGGAAGCCGGGGAGGAGCAAAGGAGCTCGTCGATTTCCTGCGCGTCCTTTTCGAGTCACAGGATGACGTGGCCGACATCAGCGAGTCTGCGGGGCAGTTCGAGGTGCGCCAGCAAGGCTGGAAGCTGATGGCCGATGTGGCCGATTATCACCCAGCCTGCGCCAGCGTCCTGACCGGCCTGTTCGAGGGGCTCGGCGCCGGCTGCGGGCGGCATATTCCGGTGCATTTGAAGCCGAACGGGGCAGCTAACGCCCCGTTTGTGTGGTCGGTCGGCTAGCGCCAAGGTTCATCTGCAATCGCGCAGGGGGCCCCTGCGTCCCGCGCACGTGGAATCGGCGCCCGCCATGGTAGGGAAACACCATGGCGCGGCTCCCAGACTGCGCCAGAGCGCGATCAGCAAAAGTGGAAGCCGGTTTTGCGTCCGATCGCGCTCTGAATCAAAAATTTTGGCGCATGACCTATTCGCCAAACCGCGCACACTTTGGCGGGTCATGCGCCGTGGAGTTGAAATGTCCGATCTCGGCCTTGCCGAAATACCTGTCGACGAAGACGAACGGCCGCTGCCGCCGCCGGTCACCAAGCCGGCGCGCAACAGGTTGCTCGACGGGCCGATCCTGCGCACGCTGCTATGGCTCGCCTGGCCGAACGTGATCGCGCTCTCCGCCGGCACCTGCGTGGTGATCGCGGAGACCTCCTATATCGGCCGGCTCGGTGTCGAGTCGCTCGCGGCGATGGCGCTGGTGTTTCCCTGCGTGATCCTGACCATGACGATGTCGGGCGGCGCGATGGGCGGCGGCGTCGCGTCCTCGATCGCACGCGCGCTCGGTGCCGGCGAGATCGATCGCGCCTCGACGCTCGCGGCGCACGCGTTGCTGATCGGCTTGACCCTCGGCGTGACGTTCATGCTGGGCATGCTGATCTTCGGGCCGCGCCTGCTCGAATTGCTCGGCGGCCGCGGCAATGTGCTGGCGCAGGCGATCGCCTATTCGCAGATCTTCTTCGGCGGCGCGATCCTGCCCTGGCTAATGAACACTATGGCCGGCATCCTGCGCGGGACCGGCAACATGAAATTGCCGTCGACCATGATCCTGTCGTCGGCGGTCTGGCAGATCATCCTCGGCGGCACGCTCGGGCTCGGCCTCGGACCGGTGCCGCAATTCGGCATGCGCGGCGTCGCCGCAGGCTCCTTGATCGCCTATTCGATCAGCATCACCGTGATGGGCTGGTACCTGTTCTCCGGCCGCGCCCGCGTGGTCCCGAAGATCAGGGGATTGCGCGTGCAGGGAGCGATGTTCATCGACATCCTCAAGGTCGGCGCGATCTCCTGCTTCTCGCCGCTGCAGTCGGTGCTGACGATCTCGATCTTCACCCACATGCTGGCGACGTTTGGCACGGCGGTTCTCGCCGGCTACGGCATCGGCGCGCGGCTCGAATTCATGCTGACCTCGGTCGCCTTCGCGGTCGGTATCGCCTCGGTGCCGATGATCGGCATGGCAGTTGGTGCGGAGCGCATCGCGCGCGCCCGCCGCATCGCCTGGACGGCGGGCACCGTGTCGTTCCTGGCGGTCGGCGTCGTCGGCAGCTTCATCGCCGTGTTCCCCGACCTCTGGGTCAACCTCTTCACCAGCGATCCACAGGTACGAACCACCAGCCATCAATATCTCTCCACTGCCGCGCCGATGTACGCCTTCATTGGCCTCGCGATGTCGATGTACTTCTCCTCGCAGGGGGCCGCGAAAGTGCTGGGCCCGGTGCTGGCGCAGACTGCGCGTCTCATCTTCATCGGCACCGGCGGCTGGTGGCTGTCGACGCATGAGGCGACCGCGCAAAACTTCTTCGCGCTTGCCGCCGCCTCGATGGGCGTGCTCGGCGTGCTCTCCTGCCTCAGCGTGGTGCTGACGCGCTGGGGCAAGCCCCAAGCGTCTCAACCCGTCATCCTGAGGAGCGCGTAGCGCGTCTCGAAGAATCCACGGCCCCGATGCTTCAGCGCATGCGGTTGCTCCTCTCGTGGAGAGAGCCGGGCCGTCGCCCTTCGAGGCTCGCCGAACAGGCGAGCACCTCAGGGTGACGGTGAAAGTTTCGAGAATGCGACGGCCAACATGCGGATTGCGCCGCGCCGCGCGCGTTACGCCGCACTCTTGGCTTTTGCCGAGCCCGCCAGCGCCGTCTGCATTGCGGCCGCGCCGAGATCCATCTGCGCGTCCATATAGGGCGCGATCTCGTGCGGTAGCACGTCGGCGATCCACACCACGCGGCAGCGGTTGCCGCCTTCGGCGAATACCTGCACCGAGGCCGAGTGCTGCTTCAGCCGTTCGCTGGTGATCGCATAGACCAGCCGTTGTCTTCTGTCGTCGCAATCGACCAGCGTCTCGCGTGCCACCGTGCCGTTGGCGAAGCTGACGATCCGCACGTCGCCGTCCAGCTTGGTGTCGGTCACGAAGCCCGGCACCAGGCGCGTATGCAGCGCGCCGAAATCACGCAGCGCGTCCCAGACATGGTCGGCCGGCGCGTCGATCGGGATGTCTTTCTGAATGGATGCCATGTGAGTTCTCCTCGTCAGGTGCACACCGCCTCGACATTGTTGCCGTCGGGGTCGATCAGGAACGCGGCGTAATAGGTCGGGCTGTAGTCCTTGCGGTGGCCGGCGTGGCCATTGTCCTTGCCGCCGGCTTTCAGACCTTCGGTGTGGAAGGCCTTGATCGCGTCGTGGTTCTTCGCGCGGAAGGCGACGTGGGCGCCGGTCGCAGCCTTGCCCTTGCGCAGATGTAGCCAAAGCGCGGGCTCGCCCTTTGGCCCGAAGCCGGCACCGTTGTCGTCGCGCGAGCACAGCACAAAGCCGAGCGGTGCCAGCACTGCGGTGTAGAAGCGCACGCTGGCGTCGAGGTCGGCAACGCGTAATCCGATGTGGTCGTACATAGTCGTCTCCAGATGATGCCCGCGTCGGGGGACGCGGCCTGGAGCGACCCTAGTCAGTGCACGGCAAGGCGTTCTTGGAGAATCTTGCGGTCGCCCCGCGAGGCCTGACGGAACTTCAGCGGCGAGGCGCCGGCTGCGCGGTGGAAGCTGCGCACGAAGTTGGAGAGGTCGCCAAATCCGACGTCATAGGCGATGTCGGTGATCGGGCTGTCGTCGTCCGCGAGCCGCCGCGCCGCATGACGCAGCCGCGAGCGCACGAGATATTGATGCGGGGTGACGCCGAGCACGGTGGAAAACAGCCGCAGGAAATGGAAGGTGCTCAGGCCGGCCTGCCCGGCGGCATCATCGAGATCGATGGCGCGGTGCGAGTTGGCGTCGATCCAGAGCGCCGCCTCCACCGCACGGCGGCGGTCTCGCAAGCCGGCGGTCAGCGGCCTGGCCTTGCGGTCAGACACCACCTCGACGAAGCGGGTGGCGAAGACATGCCCGACCTCGTCGAGGCCGACGTCGCTGTTGCCACCTGCTGCCGTCAGCGCGAGCTCGCCCAGCACCATCAGCTCCGGCAGCGGCGGCACCGAGCCGACCTGCCACACCGAGGTGCGGTCGCCGATGGTCTCGACCAGCTCCGGATCGAGGAAAAACGACAGGCACTCGTCGCCGACCACGTGGTCGTGGGTGCAGGTATATTCGTCGCCGGGATGGCCGACCAGGATTGAGCCCGCCACCAGCTCGTGGAAGCGGCCGCGGCAATGGCAGCCGAAACTGCCCTTGCGCACATAGGACACCGAATGACAGGCGAACTGTTCGGCGAACGGCTTGTCGCCGGGCTCCGCGGTGCAGCGAAACTCGGTCACGGACATGCGATTGCGCTGCAACAGCGGCGTGCGGTTCATGACGCAGAATTTAGGGTTGCGGCCCGGGCGGTGCAACCGGCAGCAGCACGTCGAACAGGGTCTTGCTGGCGGTCATCTGCGCGCCCTCGATCGAGAGCAGGCGCCGTTTGGAGATAGAGCCGCCGTTCAGCGAGATCCGGTCGGCATAGTGGCCCGCCTCGAGCACGCGATGGCAGGGCACGATGATCATGAAGGGATTGCGGCTGATCGCCTGGGCCACCGAATAGACCGCGCCGGAGGCTCGCAAGGCGCTCGCCACCTCGTCATAGGTCCGCGTCTCGCCCCGTGGGATGGTTCGGGCGAACTGGTAGACGCGCTGGTTGAAGGCCGGGATGCCGGTCATGTCGAGCCTCACGCCGGTGAGGTCGCTGTCGCCGCCGCGCAGGATCGCGACGATGCCCTCGATCGCGATCTCGATCTCCTCGGGAGGGCGCTGCTCGCGCGCGTCGGGATAAAGCTGGAACAGCCGTCTGCGGGTGTCGATTTCCCTGGCTTCGGGAAGCTGCACACCGACCACGCCGGACTCGCCCCATGCGGTGCCGCATCGGCCGTTGCCGTGTCGAAAATGGTGTACCCACGCCCCGCCATGACACCACCAACCCCGAAAAGGAGCATAACACCGCCACAATCCGGCGCATCCGGAATTTTGACGATAGGTTAAGGGGCCGGAACGGGGTGGTTCCGGATGGCTCAGCGTCCGTGCGGGTGCGGCGGTCGAACACGACGGTCGAACACTTGGCTTCGCTCACGCATCCTTAAAGGTTCAGGACGTATTGGTTCGTTCGAACATGCCGTTCCATGACGTGGCGGGCCTCCTGAACTGCGGCCAGCGGAACAATGACGAGAACAAGCGCTGATCCATCGCATGACCACGTGGGCAGAGTAAGAGCATCGGCCAAGCGCTTTCACCCGCTGGCGGCATTCGTATTGTTGGCCTTGGCGGTCCGTCTTCCTCTCGTATTCTGGCCCAACGTCATCCATCCTGACGAGATATTCCAGCACCTTGAGCCGGCTTGGCGAATGCTGGGTCACGACAGCATCGTCACCTGGGAGTGGCGCTACGGTATTCGCGGTTGGTTCTTGCCAACGCTGCTGGCGGGGCCTGTCCTCTTGGGAGACTGGGTTGCGCCTGAAGGCACAGGGATTCTCGTCGTGCCACGTCTGGTCGCTGCGCTCGCATCGCTAACGATCGTGATCAGTGCCTGGTTTCTTGGCGAGCGGGTTTCTCGAATTCATGCAATTGTTGCGGCCTTTGTGGCTGCGATCTGGTTCGAGTTTGTCTTCTTCGCGCCGCACACGCTGAGCGAACCTCTGGCCACCGCGCTGATCGTGCCGGCCGCCTTGCTGTTGACAGATGGCCCGTCGCAGAGACGCCTCGTCATCGGTGGCGCGTTGCTTGCGCTCGCCTTCGTCTGTCGCTTTCAATACGCGCCAGCCATCGCCGTACTTGCCATTGGAGCATGCTGGAGGCACTGGAAAAACGCGATCCCGCTGGTCGCCGGGGGGCTTGTCGTGCTCCTGATTGCCGCCATGGTCGATGTTGCGCACGGCGTCACACCTTTCAGCTGGCTGATCACAAACATTGAACAAAATCTGATGCGGGACCGCGCGGCCCTGTTCGGTGTGACACCCGCAATGGCCTATCTCTACGATCTCTGGACGATCTGGTCAGTGGCGATCGTGCTGATGTTGGGTGCGCTCTGGCGCGGATGGCGACACGCGCCGCTGCTGATGGCAGCGGCAGTCGCAAATATTGCCTTTCACAGCTCGATCGGACACAAGGAATACCGATTCATATTCCTGTCGATCGTGTTGTTGGTCATCCTGGCAGCATTGGGCTCCGCCGACTGGGTCCAATCGCTGCGGGCGAAGCGAACGTGGCGTCCGTGGGCGTTGCCTGTGATCGCCGGCGGGTGGGCGCTCGCTTCTATGGCGCTTGCGGGGGCGACAGAGGTGATGCGTGACAATTGGATGAGCGGCACAGGTGCCGCCCGATTGGCGGCGGAATTGCGCGGCGATCCAGAACTCTGCGGTCTGGCGCTTTACAATTTTCCGTTTCACTTGGTGCCCGGGCGGGAACGATTGGCAGGTCAGGCGCCGCTGTACATGCTTTATCCTTTAGACCCCGTCGCGAAGGGGCGCCTCGCCGCTCTGGTACAGAAGACAGAGCCTGCGTTTAACCGCATCCTCTCCCGACCGAGCTCGGCGGGCGACCTTCCCGCAGATTTTTCGCGACGAAGCTGCGCTACCGTAGCCAATGCAGAGGCATGTATCTTCGCACGTGGTGGCGGCTGCGATGCAGGGGCCGCCACGCCATTTGACATCAATGATGTGCTGGTGCGGCTCGATTACTAGCAGTCTGCTGAAAAACCTCTCGCCGTAGCGAGAATTTGCTGATTCAATTTTTTAT
>NZ_JBHMET010000221.1:0-848 GCF_042430365.1 Bradyrhizobium erythrophlei | reverse complement strand
GGCACGCTGGTGGCGCAGACCCTGGAGCGGCCGCTGCGTCCGGGCGAGGTCTCGCTCGACGAGCTCGAGCGCGCCTTCCGCGAGACCGCCGCCGAAGTCGCCGCGCCGGCCCCGGCGCCCGCCCCGAAGCGCGTGGCCGCAGCAGCCGCCGAGCCGGCCGACGCGCCGAAGAAGGCCGCCGCCGCCGGCGACGTCCAGGAAGGCGACAAGATCGCCAACCAGTCGATCCGGGTCAATGTCGACACCCTCGAGCACCTGATGACCATGGTCTCCGAGCTGGTGTTGACCCGCAACCAGCTCCTGGAGATCTCCCGCCGCAACGAGGACACCGAGTTCAAGGTGCCGCTGCAGCGGCTGTCCAACGTCACCGCCGAGCTGCAGGAGGGCGTCATGAAGACGCGGATGCAGCCGATCGGCAATGCCTGGCAGAAGCTGCCGCGCATCGTCCGCGACCTCTCAGGCGAGCTCGGCAAGCAGATCGAGCTCGAGATGCACGGCGCCGACACCGAGCTCGACCGCCAGGTGCTCGACCTGATCAAGGACCCGCTGACCCACATGGTGCGCAACTCCGCCGACCATGGGCTGGAGACCCCGGCCGAGCGGGCGGCCTGTGGCAAGGGAGAGCAGGGCACCATTCGGCTGTCCGCCTATCACGAGGGCGGCCACATCATCATCTGCATCGCCGACAATGGCCGCGGCCTCAACACCGAGCGGATCAAGGCCAAGGCGCTCTCGAACGGTCTCGTCACCGAGGCCGAACTGGAGAAGATGACCGAAGCCCAGATCCACAAGTTCATCTTCGCGCCCGGCTTCTCGACCGCGGCGCAAGTCACCTCGGTGTCCGGCCG
>NZ_JBHMET010000220.1:64786-66603 GCF_042430365.1 Bradyrhizobium erythrophlei | reverse complement strand
CGAAGCCAAGAGGATCATCGACGCCGCGAGCGGCTAGCCTTGTGGCGTTTGCGCAGGGATATCCAGCCATACCAGGCGGGGGGTGGAAAACGACCCCGAGGGTGTGGCGTTCGAGTATGAGGTCTTGGAGTGAAACCGCATCGGCCAAACATTCTCAAGGTAATCGCAGGAGCTGGTGATGAGACGACTTATGTCCGCAATTCTCGTTCTGGGTACTATAGTGGGCTTTGCGCCAGCGTCTGCTCAGACGTACGACCCCAGCTATCCCGTCTGCATGCACGTCTATGGCGAGAAGATAGGTGAGAGGATCGATTGCACTTTCACATCTTTCGCCCAGTGCGCAGCGACGGCGAATGGCCTACCTGCAACCTGCCTGGCCAACCCTTACGCTGCCGATGCGAGGCGATTGCCGCTCCCGCGGCCTCATGGACGACAACGCAGCCCGTAGTTCTCCGGTCGTGAACAGGAGCCCGGTTGCGGCGACCATGCCGGCATGGCTGGGAAGGGTTGGCGCCGGCAATTTGATGATCCGATTGAGCTTCCGGACGGGCGCGCGCTCGTCACGCTGCGCGATGCCGCTACCTATAGCCGCTCGTTCTTCTCGTCCGCTCATCCATGCCGAAGAAGTCGGCGATCTCTTTGTCGGTAGCGCCGAGCCGGCAAAGCTTCGCGGCCTGGTCTGCATACTCAGGGATGTGGTCGGAGGGGCGCCCGCGCTTGGCCCCGCCCTATTATGCGCACTGCATCGGGAAAATTGGCAACAGGTCAGTAGATGCTCAGCCCATCGGCCGTGAGGTGAACGCCATCGGTTGCAGCAAGCAACAAGACCAACTCACCTGTTCCGTTGAATTCCTCGAAGCTCTTCCACTCGCCGTACTTGTTCCAAATTTTCTCAAGTGTCTTGTCCAGACCGATGATGTATTTCGCCAGCCAATTACCGGATTGCAGGAACTCCTTGAACTTCGGCGCCAGATCAACCTCCCCGCCCAGGCCATTCAGGTGACCAAGGAGATACGAGGTGAATGTGAGAAAGCGATCGTACTCGCCCGTGATCGCCCTGAAGCACTTCCAGCCGTCGTTATCATATCTGAAGGCATCCACCGCGGCTTCAACACGATCGTGGAGACCATCGAGCGCCGCGAAGAACGTCTCTTCAAAATGAGCCACCTGTTCCGGATAGAACGATGCGCTCAACCTGGTCGCCGCATATTCACACCAGCTTCCCCAACCCAGACCGAACTTGATGCGGGCCAGATCGTTTCCAAAATCGTAAGGCCGCTGCAGGAGGCCGGGGATGGCGACATCGAATGCTGTATCGGTGCCTTCACAAAGGAGGAAGATGTGGTGTTGGACCCGTTGGCGGCCTCAAGGTTGGACTGTGACTTCATGGGCATTGAGCTAGACCAAACTCATTGCGAAACGGCCAGGTGCAGGCTTGGGCTTTGATTCCAACCCGGCAGAAGCTGGGTTTAAGGCGCCGCCCTTTCCCCGGCCCCGCTCGGTCCGTGTAAGGCGATTATCTGAACGCTCGTCCGCTTCGCGGAACTTACGCCGTGGCAGAGACCGCCGGTTCGGGGTGCACACTGGTTCCATCACCGCACAATAGCGGGAGCAGAGCCAAATGCGGCGACACAGTTCCCAGCAAACCATCCCATTGGAAGAACGCCTTGCTGAGGAAGCAAAGCGACTGCGCAAGGAAGCCAGGGGCACTCCGCCCGGCATTGAGCGCGATCGGCTGCTACGCAGAGCCAGCCAGCCGAGACAGCTTCTCAAGTCCAAGAATGGCTGTCGTCGCCCGCATTGAAGCAGCCGAAGTG
>NZ_JBHMET010000220.1:50031-64658 GCF_042430365.1 Bradyrhizobium erythrophlei | reverse complement strand
CTACGAGAAGACATTGCACACCATTGGTCTTGTTGACCGGAACGACCCGCTAGCCGAGATGATCGCCAAGGAAAATAATCCAGATCGCGCAAACTGGCGTGCGCGACCCGGCGAAGCTTTCCGCGCTCGCGATCAAGGAACTTGGGGTGAAGTAAGGCCGCCGCAGCCGGATCCCTGCCCTTTTCCTCGGGCGTAGGATCGCGGTCGGGCGTTTTGCCAGTAGAGCGATATCAATGATCCGCTTGGCGAGCTGGTTGGGGTCCCTAGGGCGTTTGGGTGTCATATCTTTTGCCACCGTCGGATCGGCGACATGGTGACGGGCGTCCACCCGAAATAATCGTAGAAGCCAATCCACTCGTGCACCGTCTCATCGCAGTCTTCGCAATCGAAGCTCCCGGAATGCTGACTGGTGTGCTGCTCCTGGGTGGCGGCATAGACCACGCCGCAACCTTTGCAGTTGAAGTAGACGGTAATCCGAGTGCCGCTTGTCATCCCGCCAATATGCGCTGTTGACAGTCAACATACCAGCCCGGAACCCTGCCACAATCAAACTGACCCACTACCCGGCTAGGGGTGGTGTCCAAGCCCCGGTGCATCCTTCGGAACAAATTCACAACCTGCAAGTTGCGCTCCCGAGGCAATACCATGTTTGTTTGCCAATGGGGGACGTATGGACTCCGATAAAAGGCGGCCTTCTTGCCTCGATCAATTTGATGAATCGTCCCAACGCAAGCCAGAGATGGACCGCTGGATTGAAAGTTTTGTGAAGCGCCTGCGCGAACTCTTAGATCGCATGGCCGGTAAAAAGTAAGGGCGCCTCTAGTGGGCCTCTTTCACCCCGAAATCGCTGCAACCATTCCCGCCCTCGGGAATTGGTCTGTGTTTGGTGGGAGAGCGCCATGGATAGGCTCTTCCTTTTGATGATGACGGCGAGCATCTGCATACTGGCGGGCAGCGTAGTCTTTTTGTTTGTTCATTAAGTAAGGCCGCCTCAGTTGGCGGCGCCTTCGTTTCAGCATTCAACGTCCGTTCTTGGAAACCTCCCAAAGCTAAAGGCAAAGGTCGTTGCCATTCACGAGATCCCAAAGCAAGAGATTGAGAAATACAGACGGATGATGTGCGAGCAGGCCGAGAAGCTTGAGAGGGAGCACAAGGATTGATCGGAGGCCGAGAGCAAGCAACCCGAGGCTGGCAGAAAACTCCGTCAGGCAATTTGGATCGCGAGGCTGCAGGCCCCCGCCCCGAATGCCAGGTCGGTGACCCGCCGTGTCATTCGGCATGCAAGATTGCCCTCTAAGCCGGGCATCGGCGTCCAAAATTTGGAAGCTGATGAGGGGGCAAACTTGGGTGCCGATTGACCGTCTGACAGACCTCCTCGAGCCACGCGCTGGCACCCATCAAGCAAAAAGGCGGCCAAGTGAGCCAGAGATCAACGAAGGCGAAGCCGGTCCATGTCTCCGATCCTCGTATCTTGGCCCAAGGCCGCGGCCGTTCCAATTCGGAGCTTGCCTTGTTAACGCGTGGCGCTTTTACTTCGTCGACGGAATCCCCTCCTCCGCACGACATTGATTTCGTTGCGCTCTGTGGTGATTAGCTAGAAAAGCCACGGCTGGGATCCACGGTCACGCTCGCGGTCATAGGCCACATCCCGTTTGTCGCCCCAGCGAGCCAAGCGATTGTAGCAGGTCGTGTGCCGGGGAGAAAACTGCGCACTCTATGTCAACGGCGAATATCTCTATCGAGACGTGGATCATATCCGGCGCAACTTATCGGCAGAAACGCAAGTGATGCTTGCGCAACAATTCGGACTCACAGAAGCGCTGAAGGCTATCGTCCCGACTCCGCGCTAAACGCCTCGGCAGTTGGGGCATTCAATGATTTGCTGAAAAGCACGGCAAGCGCCAGATCGTGGAAAACCCGCAGCTAGAATGCCACGTTATGAGCTTTACATACATGTCGTTGTGGTCGCGCGCCTGAATGACCTGATTGCAGCCTGCGGCAAGCGCGGCGCCGACGTCCGGCCGAACTTCAGCTGGAGTGTTCGCGGGCCGGTCGGCGGCATGGGCTATCGGGTGGTCTCGAGTGCCTGAGCTGGAGGGCCTCGGAATCGAAACGGGCCGCTCAGCGCAGAGGACCCCTTTGCCGGAAAAATTTGTAGGGGATGAAATCTAGCCCCGGCATGAGCCTCATTACATCACGCTGCCGCCTGAGTGGATTCCGGGCCACTACTGCCCGTAATTCCCCCGACGGTTCCGGCGCCATGGTCGCGTAGCGATTGGATCGGCGGCATGGGCTATCGGGTCGGCTTAACGCATTGGTAACGGCCACCGCCGACGCTGCTCCCATTTTCAAATGGGAGTTTTAGCATGGATGATAAAGTCAAGATCCGATGCCCGGGTTGCACGCGGGTGTTCCGAGAGAAGGCGGGTCGGGTACGCGATGGCGTTCAACTGAACTGCTCGAACTGCAACAAGCTTGTCACGCTGAACAGGGATACCGAAGACCCCTTCATCCGGCGGGCGCTTAAGGCCGCGAAAGAAATTCGGACCCTTGAGGAGGCGCAAGTCCATGCCGCAGTTTATAGCGGCGCCGCCAGCCGCACCAAGTCTGCCTGATAACCAAAACGGCCCCAGCGGGCGCGCCAGGGCCGTCACTTGGGGGTGCGCCTCCAACGGGGGGCGGAGACGCGAAGACATCCTAGGAAAGCAATCCGCGTGTGTCCCGACAAAATTGCTTCTAGGGTTAAGGCGAGCGTGCCCGTAGTTCTCCGGTCGTGAACTCGAGCCGAGTTGCGGCGACCATGCCGCCATGGCTGAGCGGGGATGGCAACGTAAGTTCGAGGACCCGATTGAGCTGCCGGACGGCCGCGTGCTCGTCACGCTGCACGACGCCGCGACCTACATCACCGAACTTCCGAAGAAGGAGTCCGCGGCGCCCGAATGGCAGATCGCGATCTCTGAACTGATGCTGGCCGTCGAGCGCCACAGGCCAACGATGCTGGCGTGGATCGCGGTGAAGAAGGCGCTGAACCGGCACAAGGTTCGCGAGTTTAATCCAAGCCGCAAAGACCCCCATTGGGGCCGGCGAAAGCTCAAGAGAGACCAATGACTGTCTAGATTGCGGAGAAATGCACCATTCAATTCCAAGGCAAGCCGCCGCCGGCGTGATCGGCTCGGGTGTTTTCTGTCCTCATAAGTTGCAACGTCGTCCGCAGTACGGACCAAGTCTCGACGCTGCCCAAGCTCCTCAAGGAGATCGCGTTCAATTGCGAAGTTGGCTATAACCCTTGGACATCGACGGGCGTTTGATCCTCGACGGTGATGGTAATGCCAACGTCGATCGGCGAAGGAAAGTCCACGTTGATGATAAATTCGACGCCGCCCGGCTCGCCGGGGAAATGGTCGTTAAAGTGAGGGGCTACGTTGCTGATCCAAACGTTCGCCGCACCAAGAAAGTACATGAAATTCTGAGTCGTAAGTCCGGCGGGACCTTGCACTTCCGAGTCTGGAGCTGCCCTAATTTCCGCAGCGGTTACGTGAACGACGGCCTGCCGAGACTTGATCGCAGGCGTATTAAAATTCTGAGGCACTCGACCATTGATCTGCCGGCGCACGAAACGAAAAGACTGTGCCATTTTACTGCTCCGCTAAGAATTAAATCCGTCTAGCAAAACGTGTGGTTTCGCAAACTAACAATTAACCTGTGCCGTCGATCGCGTCTGTGAGATGTCTTACAGTTGGGGCTGCACCCCCGCAGCAGCAGCGGCTCACTGGGCATTCGAGCCGGTGCGCAAGGTCCGAGGTCCGAACCTTGAAGATATCCGTGCAAGAGGGACCAATGACAGTTTTCGTCTATGTCAACACCAGCAAGCAGGTTGGCGACAAAGAGCACGTCAAAGTGTTCGCCAGCCAGGACGCCGCGGAGAAATGGTTCGAGGAGAACGATCCCGAGGGCGTGGCGTTCGAATATGAGGTCCTGGAGTGAACCGGATCGACCAATCGCCGCTATTTCTTCAGACCAAACGACCAAACGATATCTTTACGCGGTAACTGACTCGGTTTGGCTGATCTTGCAAATGCCGTCCTGGTTCATGTACTCCGCAGCGACGCACAGCACGCGCAACGCCGCCGGCCGATCGTAAAGGCGAATAGCCGCTGAGGCTAAGCCGCGCAGGACAAGCACAAACCCGTATGGCTTGCCGATCTTCTCTGGCTTGGCCGCGAACTCGCCACCTTGCGTCACGCCGCCAACTACATAGTAGCGCTACCGGAGAAGGTCTCGAGCCAAGAGCATTGGCAGACCGCGATGGAGATGCTGATCTGGTGCGCCGACAAGGGCGGCATCAGGATGTTTGCACAAATTGCGATGCTCAAAGCCCTGCACCATGGGCGCGAACGGACGCCGCCGCCACCGAGGAAGAAATCTGCCAAGCGGTATAAGATCATCCGATGAGGCGTGGCGTTGGAATATGAATGAGGTCGTCCTGGACTGAACCGCATCCGCCAAACATTTGCAGGAGCTGGTGATGAAACGACTCACATCCGCAATTCTCATTCTGTGCACGCTAGTAGGCTTTGCGCCGGCATCTGCTCAGACGTACGACCCCAGCTATCCCGTCTGCATGCACGTCTATGGCGAGAAGATAGGTGAGAGGATCGATTGCACTTTCACGTCTTTCGCCCAGTGCGCAGCGACGGCGAATGGCCTACCTGCAACCTGCCTGGTCAACCCTTACGTCGCCAATGCGAGGCGATCGCCGCTCCCGCGGTCTCACAGGCCGCGGGATTGGTAGCTCATGAGACACTGCGATAGCGGAACAATCGATCAACGCTCGCACCACGACTGCTTCGGCGGGCAACCGCGAGGGCCGCAAACATAAGGATGTGCCAAGCGCTCGCCGATCAATATCTGGCCAACGTCTCGGCCGTCGACCGTCAGAATTCCGCATAGCCGGCCATAGTTGCAACGCTGCGTGCCCTCGTCGCCCGACCGGCAGCCAGCGCAAGGCACCCGCCGTAGACTGGGCCTGCCGCGGACGGTGAGCTGACGCAACCGATCAGTGGCGCTATAGGCCAATTGCCGCTCGTCATCGCAGCGCGCCAAATTCCCCTTCTCTGGCGTGTCGAAGCCGACCAGCCGATAGGCATACCCACCGGCCCTGACCGTATCTCCGTCGACCACCTCGATGCGCTGAGGCGCCTGAATGCTTGGCGCTTGAATGCTTGGCTGGATTACCGTCGGAATCTTTGGCTGATCGCGCCAGTCTAGGAACGTATAAACAACTACAAATGCTGCAATTGCCGTCGCCAGGGCCCCAAGAATGACCGACCAACCCGGGAATTTGCTGCGTTGGCGAAATCGAGCGACGATCATGCAAATGAGCTTACCGGCTCGTCCTGTCCCTCAATAGTCCGCCCGGCTGCGACCCGACATCGCATCCGGGATTTCCCCCTCCTTTAAGAGTTTTACGCCGACATGGCTCGACGACAGGCCGATCTAGATCAGGCCCGAGCTACCGCGTACGAGAACGCGCGAAGACGAAGCTCGCCCGGCTGGAATCTCCATTAGGCTGCCCCGCCAAACTGCAAACTGGATTGCCGTGGCCTATACCGTAGCTTTTCAAGATCATATCTCAGAAAGCTAAAGCGTTTCAGTAAGGTTGACAGGACACCCCTTCCGCCATTACACGCCAAGTAAGCCTCCCCGAGCAAATCCGCCGACTGGTCGAAATCGGGCTGAAGGCCAAGACATAGCGCCTGTGGTAAGCTACCGCGCCTGGCAAATTGTGGAGGGTGAAATGGCCCTGCACTTCAGCCGCATCGATACTCCGGACAATCTGGAAATTTGGAGCGCGAACACCGGCGATTTTTCCTTTGTGATTAGCAATGAGAGCCGCACGGGATCCGGTCTCCATGGACAGCTCGGCTTGGTCGCGTCCTGGCGCCCCGTCAATTTGAACAAGCCTGCTGTCAGGGTCGACGGTTCTCCGTTCGACACGTTCGCCGAGGCGGAAGAAGCCTGCGAAGCTTTGCTGAGGCACCTGACCGAGTGATCCGGGAACTTCGCGCCTGGCCCCAGAACGGGGCCGCGGGTTCGTCGCTTATGGGCCGGTAGGATCGAAAGCCCTCTCCGCGCGTTGATATTGAGCCCAGATGGGAGGTCAACAATGATTAGCGACCGAGAGCGGCGGGCAACGACAGCGGCGGAACGCGAAGCCCGCGAGGTGTTCAGAGCGGTCAAAGCGAAGGAAGCTATGACCGATTACGCGAAAGCGCAGAAAGCATTCCACGATAATCGAGAGCGCCTCAAGGCCGAACGGCTGGCGCGAGAGGCCGCAGCCGCCAACCGAAAATAAAAGCGCGAAGAGCGCGGTGGCGCGTTGCTCGTGACGATGCCCAAAGGTGGAGGACATGTCGATCATTTCAGTCCTGATTGGAGTTCTGATCATTGTTGTCGTGGGGGCCATTTGCTTTTGGGCAATCGACAAGTTTGCGACCGACGGCCGGTTGGCGAACCTTCTCAAATTGTTGGTGGTGCTAGTTTGCCTCGGTGCGATTGTGCAACGGCTGCTCGTGCTGACCTATTGAGTGGCGCTATCCCGCTTTCCCTGCGCGATCGGCGGATGTCGCCGAGGGGCAACGCTCGCCCGGCCTTGTGGCGTCCTCGGTCATGGTCCGCCATTTCAGATCATCAGCATCGAGATCACGTCGAGCCTTCTTGTCGGCCTGATCGCTTGGAGGTTCAAGGCGTCGCGATTTCGGTAACCATTCATTAACCCTCTCGCCGCAACCTCGCCGGTGTGGAGGGCTCATCCGATGCAGACATTCCGGATTTCACTGAGTGACGGGACACGCAAGTTCCACACTGTGCTTCATGCGGCCGACCCCGCGGCGGCGCAGATGAAGGCCGCCTTTTTCTTCGATACGTCGAAGTGGCGGATCCTCAGCGTGGCCCTGACTGGCGCCGTGGCGGCGTAATCGGCCGGCGGCGCGCCGCCGGCTAGGCTGTCTGGTCGGGCTCGGCCGCAGCGAGCCTTGCGACTTGCAGGTCGATCGCTGCCAGCGGATCGCCGTCCCCGAGATACCAGGCCGCCGACAGGCCGGTCCATGCGAGGATCCAGGACAGCAGGCGCCGTCAATCCAGCGTTGCGGACCGTGCCACGATGCCGCTGGACGCCGCCTTCGTCATTGCTCATACGGATCGCGATCTCTCGTTTCAGGTCTGCGCATCACGTGCGGGCACCGGGTTGGTTCCGGTCGCGCCGGCCATGTTGGTTGATGACAGCCCCCACCCGCTGTGCATTAGAATGTCGCGCGCGCCGAACGACGGAGGTGTGTCGATGTCGAAGAAAGGAATCACCGGTCACGACGAGTGGGTGGTCACCGAGGCCCTGGCCACGGCCCTGGTTGCGCTCGAGCAGCTTCCGTCCAAGCACCAGCCGCGCGCCCACATGGATGACATCCGCAAGCTCCTGACCGCCGGCTGTGATCCCGGCGCTGTGACCCTGCATCTGGCGCAGGCCAAGTGCCGGCTGTTTCCGGATACGGATCCGCTGACCATCTACCAGCAATATGGTCTCGGCGACGGACAGGGCTAGCGCTCCGCGTCATTCTGCCCACGAGCTCTTCATACTCGAAAGGTTTAGAGCACGGCACGCAGGCTGCCGCGCCGACGCTCGTGTAAGACCGTCAGTGTAAGCTGACCTCGGAACGCAGCTAATCGTGGCTGATGCGCCAGATCGTGCCGTTGCCGTCTTCCGAAACCAGCAGCGCGCCGTCGCGGGTCATCGTCACGCCGACAGGACGGCCCCAAACCTCGTTGTCGTTGACGACGAAGCCGGTGACGAAATCCTCGTACTCCCCGGTCGGCGCACCGTCCTTGAGCTTGATACGAACGACCTTGTAGCCGGTCCGCTTGGAGCGATTCCACGAGCCGTGCTCGGCGGCGAACGCGTCTCCGCGAAACTCCGGCGGGAAGCTGGTGCCGGTATAGAAGGTCAGTCCAAGCGAGGCCGAATGGGCCTGCAGCAGCACATCGGGGATCGTCACCTTGTCCTTCAGGTCGGGACGCTCGCCGGCATGTCTGGGGTCCTCATTGCCGCCGATATAGAACCACGGCCATCCGTAGAACGCGCCCTCGCGGACGCGGGTGACATAGTCGGGCACGAGATCGTCGCCGCGACCGTCGCGCTCGTTGGTCGAGCACCACGGCGTGCCGCTGCCGGGCTGAATGGCGAGCCCCACGCAGTTGCGGAGACCTGTGGCGAACAGGGTCTGGTTCTTGCCGTCGGGATCGAAAGCAAGCACGGCTGCGCGATCCTTCTCGAGGCCCCAGGCCGCGCCGAGGGCATGGTCGCGGCTCCAGGCCTCGATGCCTCCGGGAGGCTTGCCGAGCCCCTCGCCGACATTGCCGGCGGACCCGACCGACACCAGCATCCGCCTGTTATCGGGCGTGAAGACGACGTCGCGCGTGGCGTGGCTGTAGCCGCTCGGCAGTTTGGCCACGATCGTTTCAGGCTCTCCGGAGGCCTTGAGGTCGCCGTTGCGGTAGGCAAATCGCACGACGCTGTCGGTGTTGGCGACATAGAGCCATTGCGGATTGTCGCCGTTCGGAAAGAACGCGATCCCGAATGGCCGGTTCAGGCCGCTGGCATAGACCTCGTTGGTCGCGGGCCTAGTTGCGCCGCCCGTGCTACGCAGGACGCGGATGCGGCCCGGCCTGGCCTCGACGACGAAGACGTCGCCGTTGGGTGCTGTACGCAAAACCCTCGGATCGCTCAGTCCGTCCGCGAACAGCTCGATCCTGAAACCTGGCGGCACCTGCGGAGTTGCGGATCCCGGTCTCCCCACAATGCGGGGGCCATTGCTGCTCGATGCGGTCGCGCCGGGCTTGGGCAGGTCTTGCGGTCGGATCAACCTGATCGTGCCCGGCTTGTCGCGACGCCAGTCGCCAAACGCGTCGGGGCCCTTGAGCACGACCCGCTCTGCATGCAGGACCACCGTGGAGGCCGTCAGGCACGCTACGGCAAGGCCGGCAACGGACAGGTTTCGTGTGTTCAACATCGGCTGTTCCCGGCGATGGCGCGTGAGCTGCTTCGATATCTAGCTCAAGGTGGCAAGAGTTGATGTCACAATCGCGCGGTCTGCCGTCACCTGGCACGCGAATTGACCGCCGGCCGGCGGTGCCGCGCCGGCTTTTCGCGGGACGGCTGGGACTCCGGTGCCGCCGATCGCAGCGGGACGGTCAACCGGCAAACCAAACCTTCGGTACGCCAATCGAAATCGGCGCGCCCGCCGAGCTGGGTCTCGATGCTGGCGATGACGCTCCGCGTCCCGAACCCCTTCTGGATCGGCTTCGTCACCGCGGGCCCGCCGGTTTCCACCCAGGCGAGGATCAAGGTCTCGTCTTGCACTTCCCAGGTGATCGCAAGCCGTCCCGACAGCGCCGAGAGGCTGCCGTATTTGGCGGAGTTGGTGACGAGTTCATGCAGGGCGAGCGCCAGCGTTTGCGCGGTCGCCGGCTGCAACTGCACCTCGGCACCTTCGATCTGGATCTGCTCCGCGCCCGAATAAGGCGCGATCTCCTCGGTGACCAGTCGCCGGATCTCGGCCCCCTGCCAGCTCGACAGCGACAGCACGGTGTGCACCCGCGCCAGCGCGGTGATGCGCCCCTCGACCGCGCGCACATAGGCGTTCATGTTCTGCGCGCGCGTCAGCCGCACGATCGATTGTGCCAACGCCAGCGCATTCTTGGCCCGGTGATCGACCTCGCGGGTCAAGAGGCTCTGGCGCTCCTCGGCGCGCTTGCGATCGGTGATATCGACGGTCACGCCGCTCACCCGCACCACCCGGCCGTCCTTGTCGCTGGTTGCCGCCGCCGTGCCGACGCACCAGCGCACCTCGCCGTCCGGCCGCATGATGCGGAATTCGACTTCGTATGACTTCGCGCCATTGGCGAAGCCAGCCCAGGCGTGGCGGAGTTCGCTGACATCATCGGGGTGAAACAGCCCCTGGATGTTGGCCGACGTCAGCTCGAAGGTCTTCGGGTCGACTCCGAAGATCTGATATTGGCCGTCGTCCCACATCCAGTCGCCATTGACCCAATCCCAGTCCCACGATCCCATTTTGCCTGCGGCGATTGCCATGCTGCGGCGCTGCTCGCTCTCGACCAGTCGCGCGGTCGACTGCTCGAGCTCGGCGGTGCGCGCGCGCACGCGATCCTCGAGTTCGGAGTTGAGACGCTCGAGCTGCCGGGTCTTGCGGTAAAGCTCGGCGAACACGCGGATCTTGGCGCGCAGCACTTCCGGCACGACCGGTACCGGCACGTAATCGACCGCGCCCATCTCGTAGCCGCGAAGCCGGTCCAAATCGCTGACCTGGATCGCCGAGATGAAGATCATCGCGGTCTTCTGGAAGCGCGGATGGTCGCGGATCATGGCGGCGAGCTCGAAGCCGTCGAGCTCGGGCATGCAGACGTCGACAAGGATGACCGCGACTTCGTTCTTGAGCAGGAACTCCAGAGCCTCGCGCCCCGAAGAAGCCACGACGAGATTTTCGCCGAGCTCCTTCAGGATGACCTCATACGCCAGCAACTTCGCCGGCTGATCATCGACCAGAAGAATGTTTACCTTTTCATGGTCCGTCATTTTCGATCGCCGATCAGCGGTGTAACCACATGCGGATGGCGAGCAGCAGTTGCTCGGTGTTGACCGGTTTGGCCAGATAGTCCGACGCACCGGCCTCAAGGCACTTCTCGCGGTCGCCCTTCATCGCCTTTGCCGTCAGCGCGATGATCGGCAGCCGCGCAAATGCCGGGTCCTGCCTGATCGCACCGATGGTCTGATAGCCGTCCATCTGCGGCATCATGATGTCCATCAGCACGATCGCGATTTTCGGATTGGACTCGACGAGCGAAATCGCTTCGTGACCCGTTGTTGCAGTCAGCACCTTCATACCGCGCCGCTCGAGCACGCTGGAGAGCGCAAAGATGTTGCGGGCGTCGTCGTCGACCAGAAGCGCGGTCTTGCCGATCAGATCCTCGTCGGAACTATTGAGTTTCTCCAGCATTCGCTGTTTTTCGGCGGGCAGTTCAGTGATCACGCGGTGCAGGAACAGCGACGTTTCATCGAGCAGCCGTTCCGGCGATTCCACGCCCTTGACGACGATGCTCCGCGCCATGGTGTGAAGTTCCGCGTCCTCCTCGGCCGAAAGTTCCCGACCCGTGAAGACAACGACAGGAACGTTCGATAGGGTCTCGTCCTTGCGGATCTGGTCGAGCACCTCGAAACCGCTCATGTCGGGCAATCGCAAATCGAGCACGACACAGTCGCACGGACTTTCCCGCAGCGTCGACAACGCCCCCGCCCCGGTATCCGTGGTGACGATCTCGATATCCTCGTGGCCGAGCAGTTCCGTGATGCTGAGCTGTTCGGCGGCGTTGTCCTCGACGATCAGCAGGCGCTTGCGGCGCGGCTTGGCGTATTCCTTGATCTGCGACAGTGCCGCACTCACGCCTTCGGTCGTGGTCGGCTTGTTGACGAAGGAGAATGCGCCGCGCGCCAGCGCATGCTGCCGGTCCTCGTCGAGGGTGATGATCTGGACCGGAATGTGACGGGTCAGCGGATTGTGCTTGAGCTGGCTCAGCACGGTCCAGCCGAGCATGTCCGGCAGGAACACGTCGAGCGACACGGCGGTCGGCTGGAACTGCTTGGCAAGGTCCAGCGCCTCGGCACCGCGGCTGGCGACGAGCACCTTGAACCCCTTGTCGCGCGCGAGATCGATCAGGACGCGCGCGTAGTGAGGATCGTCCTCGACGATAAGCAGGATCGTGTCGCCGGGCTCGAGGCTGAGCCGGTCGTCCGGCAGCTGCTCGATCACGCGCTCCTGCGTGGAGGACGCCTGCAACGCCGGAACCGGCGCGTGCGACACCGAGGTGGGCTGGGTCGAGGAGCGAAGCGCCACCGTCGGACCGGAATACTTCAATGGCAGATAGAGCGTGAACGTTGAACCTTTGCCAGGCGCGCTCCGCAGATGGATTTCGCCACCGAGCAGGCTTGCGAGCTCGCGGCTGATCGCGAGGCCGAGGCCGGTGCCGCCGTACTTTCGGCTGGTGCCGGCATCTGCCTGCTGGAATGCCTCGAAGATCAGCTTCTGCTTGTCCAGGGGAATGCCGATACCGGTGTCCGATACCTCGAACGCCACGACCGCAGGTGCCGCGTTGAGGATCGGATGTTCGGCGCTCCAGCCGCCGACCGCAGCCGACACGGTCAGGCTCACGCCGCCTTCCGCGGTGAATTTGAACGCGTTCGACAGCAGGTTCTTGAGCACCTGCTGCAACCGCTTGGAGTCGGTGACCATGCTGCGCGCGAGGTTGCCGTCGACATCGATGCTGAAGGCAAGATGGCGGTTTTCGGCCTCGTGCCGGAACGGCCGCCCGACGGTCTCGAGCAGGCTCGAGGTCAGGATCTCCTCGGCCTCGACTGTCACCGTACCGGACTCGATCTTGGAGAGATCCAGGATGTCGCTGATCAAATTAAGCAGGTCGGTGCCCGCGCCGTGGATGGTGCGCGCGAACTCGACCTGCTTCACGCTCAGGTTTCCGTCGGGATTTTCCGTGAGCTGCTGGCCGAGGATCAGGATCGAGTTGAGAGGCGTCCTGAGCTCGTGCGACATGTTGGCGAGGAATTCGGACTTGTACTTCGACGTCAGCGACAGCTCGGTCGCCTTCTCTTCCAGCGCACGCCGGGCCTGCTCGATCTCCTGGTTCTTGCGTTCGACGTCGACATTGCGCTCGGCAAGCTGTTGCGCCTTCTGCTCGAGCTGGTCGTTGGTCTGCTGCAATTCCTTCTGCTGGGTCTGAAGCTCGCCCGCGAGCTGCTGCGACTGCTTGAGCAAGGCCTCGGTCTGCATCGTCGCTTCGATGCTGTTGAGCACGATGCCGATGCTGTCGGTCAGCTGTTCAAGGAAGGTGATTTGGGAGGTCGTGAAGGACGAGATCGAGGATAGCTCGATCACCGCCTTGACCTGGTTCTCGAACAGGACCGGGAACACGACCAGGTTCTTCGGCATGATCCGCATCAGCGCCGAATTGATCGGCACGGTATTGCTCGGGATGTCGGACACGAGGCGCTGTCGCTTGTCGAGCGCGCATTGGCCGATCAGCCCCTCGCCAAATTGCACGATCTGCGGATGCGGATTGGTGCTGTCGTTGGCATAGGCGGCCAGCAGTCGCAGCTGTGGGTTTTCCGGATTGTCGACCTGATAGATCACCCCCATGTGGGCGTTGATCAGCGGCGCGAGCTCGGTCAGCAGCAAGCGGCCGACGGTTGCGAGATCGCGCTGGCCCTGCAGCATGTTGGTGAAGCGCGCGAGGTTGGTCTTGAGCCAATCCTGCTCGGTGTTGCGCTCCGTGGTGAGACGGAGGTTGCCGATCATCGTGTTGATGTTGTCCTTCAGCTCGGCCACCTCGCCACGGACATCGACCTGGATCGATCGCGTCAGGTCACCCTTGGTCACAGCGGTCGCCACCTCAGCGATGGCGCGGACCTGCGAGGTCAGGTTGGCGGCGAGCAGGTTGACGTTGCCGGTCAGGTCCTTCCAGGTGCCGGCGGCGCCGGGCACGTTGGCCTGACCGCCGAGGCGGCCTTCGACGCCGACTTCGCGCGCCACGCTGGTGACCTGGTCGGCGAAGGTCGCCAGCGTCTCCGTCATGTTGTTGATGGTGTCGGCGAGCGCCGCCACCTCGCCCTTCGATTTCACGGTCAGGTTCTGCTTCAGGTCGCCATCGGCAACCGCGGTCACCACCTTGACGATGCCGCGCACCTGCTCGGTCAGGTTCGCCGCCATCACGTTCACCGTGTCGGTCAGGTCCTTCCAGGTGCCGGCAACGCCGGGCACTTCGGCCTGGCCGCCGAGCTTGCCCTCGGTGCCGACCTCGCGCGCCACGCGGGTCACTTCGCCGGCGAAGGCGTTGAGCTGGTCGACCATCGTGTTGATGGTGTTCTTCAGCTCGAGGATTTCGCCCTTCACGTCGACCGTGATCTTGCGCGAGAGGTCGCCGCGCGCGACTGCCGTGGTCACCTCGGCGATGTTGCGAACTTGCGTGGTGAGGTTCGCGGCCAACAGGTTGACGTTGTCGGTCAGGTCCTTCCAGGTGCCGCCGACGCCAGGCACCACGGCCTGGCCGCCCAGCCGGCCTTCGGTACCGACCTCGCGCGCCACGCGCGTCACTTCGGCCGCGAACGAGCGAAGCTGCTCGACCATCGTGTTCAGGGTGTCCTTGAGCAGCAGGATCTCGCCGCGCACGTCGACCGTGATCTTCTTCGACAGGTCGCCGCCGGCGATCGCGGTCGCCACCTCGGCGATGTTGCGGACCTGCGCGGTCAGGTTCGACGCCATGAAGTTGACGTTGTCGGTGAGGTCCTTCCAGGTGCCGGCCACGCCGGGCACCTCGGCTTGTCCGCCGAGCTTGCCTTCGGTGCCGACCTCGCGCGCCACGCGCGTCACCTCGCCCGCAAAGCCGTTGAGCTGGTCCACCATCGTGTTGATGGTGTTCTTAAGCTCGAGGATTTCGCCCTTCACGTCGACCGTGATCTTGCGCGAGAGGTCGCCGCGGGCCACGGCCGTGGT
>NZ_JBHMET010000220.1:49286-49940 GCF_042430365.1 Bradyrhizobium erythrophlei | reverse complement strand
AGGTCCTTCCAGGTGCCGGCCACGCCGGGCACGTTGGCCTGGCCGCCGAGACGGCCTTCGGTGCCGACCTCGCGCGCCACGCGCGTCACCTCGCCGGCGAAGCGGTTGAGCTGGTCCACCATCGTGTTCAGCGTTTCCTTCAGCTGCAGGATCTCGCCGCGGACGTCGACCGTGATCTTGCGCGACAGGTCGCCGCCGGCGATCGCAGTCGCCACCTCAGCGATGTTGCGAACCTGCGCCGTGAGGTTGCCCGCCATCGAGTTGACGCTGTCGGTCAGATCCTTCCAGGTGCCGGCCACGCCGGTGACCTGGGCCTGACCGCCGAGCTTGCCGTCGGTGCCGACTTCACGCGCCACGCGCGTCACCTCGCCTGCGAAGGCGTTGAGCTGGTCGACCATCGTGTTCAGCGTTTCCTTCAGCTGAAGGATTTCGCCCGAGACGTTCACCGTGATCTTCTTCGACAGGTCGCCCTTGGCCACCGCGGTCGCGACCTCGGCGATGTTGCGGACCTGGCCGGTCAGGTTCGACGCCATCGAGTTGACGCTGTCGGTGAGGTCCTTCCACGTTCCGGCGACGCCGCGGACCAGCGCCTGGCCGCCGAGCTTGCCTTCGGTGCCGACCTCGCGCGCCACACGCGTCACTTCGCCCGCGAAC
>NZ_JBHMET010000220.1:0-49224 GCF_042430365.1 Bradyrhizobium erythrophlei | reverse complement strand
ACGTCGACTGTGATCTTCTTCGACAGGTCGCCGCCGGCGACCGCCGTCGTCACCTCGGCGATGTTGCGGACCTGCGCGGTCAGGTTCGACGCCATCGAGTTGACGCTCTCGGTCAGGTCCTTCCAGGTGCCGGCGACGCCGAGCACGTTGGCCTGGCCACCGAGCTTGCCCTCGGTGCCGACCTCGCGCGCCACGCGCGTCACTTCCGAAGCGAAGGCGTTGAGCTGGTCCACCATCGTGTTGAGCGTTTCCTTCAGCTGAAGGATTTCGCCCGACACGTTCACCGTGATCTTCTTCGACAGGTCACCGCCGGCGATCGCGGTTGCGACATCGGCGATGTTACGGACCTGCGCGGTCAGGTTTGACGCCATGAAGTTGACGTTATCGGTGAGGTCCTTCCAGGTGCCGGCCACACCGGGCACCTGGGCCTGGCCGCCGAGCTTGCCTTCGGTGCCGACTTCGCGCGCCACGCGCGTCACTTCGGAGGCAAAGGCATTGAGCTGGTCCACCATGGTGTTGATGGTGTCCTTCAGCTCGAGGATTTCGCCGCGCACGTCCACCGTGATCTTGCGCGAGAGGTCGCCGCGCGCCACGGCGGTGGTCACGTTGGCGATGTTGCGCACTTGCGCGGTCAGGTTGCCGCACATCGCATTCACGGAGTCGGTCAGGTCCTTCCAGGTGCCGGCGACGCCGGGCACGATGGCCTGGCCGCCGAGCTTGCCGTCGGTGCCGACCTCGCGCGCCACACGCGTCACCTCCGAGGCGAAGGAGCGGAGCTGATCGACCATCGTGTTGATGGCTTCCTTCAGCTGCAGGATCTCGCCGCGGACGTCGACCGTGATCTTCTTCGACAGGTCGCCGTTGGCGACCGCGATCGTCACCTCGGCGATGTTGCGGACCTGGCCGGTCAGATTGTTGGCCATCGAGTTGACGCTCTCGGTCAGGTCCTTCCAGACGCCGGTGACTTCCGGCACCTGGGCCTGGCCGCCGAGCTTGCCTTCGGTGCCGACCTCGCGCGCCACGCGCGTCACTTCGGAGGTGAAGACCGACAGCTGCTTGATCATCGTGTTGACGATGTTCGCCGACTGCAGGAATTCACCGCGCAGCGGCCTGCCCTCGACGTCGAGCTGCACGGTTTGCAGCAGGTCGCCTTGCGCCACTGCGGCGACTGCGCGGGTCACCTCACGGGTCGGCCACAACAGGTCGTCGATCAGCGTGTTGATCGAGCTTTCCATGTCGGCCCAGGATCCGCTCGCGAGCCCGAAGTTGACGCGCTGGCGCGTCTGCCCTTCGCGGCCGACCACCTGGCCGACGCGCGCGAGCTGCTGGGCCATGCGCTCATTGGCGGCGGCAATCTCGTTGAAGGCGTCGGCGATCTTGCCTTCGATGCCCAGATAGTCGCCCCGCATGCGCACCGAGAAATCGCCAGCCCGCATCGCCTGCAGCGATTGCAGCAGGTCCTGCGATGAATCGACGTTACCGTTGGCAGATTTGGCGCGACGCGTTTCAGTACGGGGACGAGGTGCGGAACCGAGATCGGTCATGGAATTTCCCCTGCACGCCAGACGCGAATCCACAGACTCGCGCAAATCGGCGCGAACATAAGAATGAGTGCTCTTGATCTAATCAAGCGAGAAACAGCGGTGACTTATCTCGGTAGAGAAACCTAAGGCCCTAATCGCGATTGAAAAATAAAGTTCCCGCGAGCGGGAACTTTCTTCGGCGGCAAGCGTGCCTAGCGATCGGTCGGCCAAGTTCGCCGGATCAATTCCACCCGTTCGATTCGGCCGCACCGCTCGCAGCGGTACTGGATGATGTCCCTGCCTTCGCTGCCCGGATAGCTCGTCTCAAGACGCATCGTCCTGTTGCAGCCGATGCAGGAGATCAGCGTCAGGAGCGGACTGCGATCGTCATTCACCGAGGCTCGAGGTGGAGCGGTCCTGTCGGCGATCATGGACGTCGGTCGATGAGAGTGCGGTAGCCTCACCAGCAGAAAATTCCGGACCCCGGCTAATGGTTCCGCGGCTGAAACCCAATTGTGGCCTTTTGCGGCATGTCGCGGCGGCCGGCCGTCGATCGACGAGCAATCAGGCGCGAGCGTTAGCGCTGCTCGGCTTTGGCTTCAGCGCCTTCACCTTTGCGACCGGCCGGTCGCTCAGGCTTCGGCTCAGCCGTTCGCGGACGGTCGGCAGGTGATCGCCACCACCGGATGCTTGCCATTGCCGGATCAGCTCAGCGACCTCGGCCCGCATCGCCATCAGTCGCATGGACGTCGCGCTGCAATCCATGTCGCGATTGACCTGGTCGCGGATCGCGGCCTCGACCAGCGTCATCTCCGCGCGCAAGGCGCTGATCTTACGACGAATTTCATTAATTCTGTTGTCCATGGCTTTTTAGAACAAAAATAGAACATATTGTCAATGCAGCTTTCGACCTACGAGGTGAAAAATGAGCATGGCAGCGGTGAGGTTTGGCGGGGTTCAGGAGCGGATCGGCGGGCAAATGACCCGTGCCCAAGCCGCCCGTTTGCGGAGCCTTGCCGAGGAGGCCTATCAGCCGAAGCAATACGCGCGCGACCTGACGTTCGAGGAAGCCGAACGCCGCATCAGCGCCCTGAATGCCGAGATCGCACTGGCCAACTCCTTCTAGAGCTCGCCTCGAAGCACGGGCGAGTCAGCGTTAAGAAATGGTATAGGCGACGCAGCTAAGTCTGCCTTGTCGTCGCCTGCGCCGGAGTGCCTTACGTGCTGGAATTGGAGAAGCGATCGCCGCTCGCGTTCGCGATCGCGCTGAAAGACGGACGGGTCCTCGAAACTGTCGGGGACGCGGCGGACTTCCTCTCCGCGCTGAACGCCGACCAGCGCGAACGCACGCACTGGCGGACCGCGATCATGATGTTCAACAACGCGATGCGGGAAGCGCGCTACCTCAAGACCGCCACCATCAACCTGCGGTCCGCGTTGTTGTACGACCGGCTGATCGACGATACAGGCCACTGACTGTGGTGCCGCCGCTACAGCCGAATCAATGCCCTTCCCGTATCGGCGTCTCCGTTATGGCCGCAAACAAGGTAACGGCGGTACACACCGGGGCCTGAAGGTGGCTGCTTCGGCCGCAATCTGGGGCCGCCTGCGAAAGCCAGGCGGTCCGTTTCTTTCCCGGATCATCGATTGTTAGAGCAGCCTCGCGCGGACAAACAACGCGCGCAACGCGCTGGTTGCCTGGATCGTCAGCATCGCGTTGCCGGCCGCGTTCTCCAGCGCGCTGACGGCATCGGCGTGCAGCGAGCGGAATTCCATCCATTCCACGGCGCTGAGATTGGTGATGAAGCGATAGGCCTGGCCGACGGTCGCAAGCGTCACCGTCTCGCCGTTCAGCCGCAGCTTGAACGTCGCCCTCAACGGCGTTTCGGAACTGGATACGTCACCCATGGCGCGGTTGTGCAATGTGAGGCGTTAATGTCAATCTAAATTGCTTCCGCCGTATCGGAGCGTTGCCCCCAATCATCCCGATGTCTGTTAGCGTTTGGTGGGGGTGATTCGTGCCGATCCTTGCCAACACAGCCTATCTGGATGCGCTCAATCCCGAGCAGCGCCGCGCCGTCGTGCACGGCGTCGGCCCGGAGGGCACGATTGGCACGCCGCTCTTGGTGATCGCCGGTGCGGGCTCCGGCAAGACCAACACGCTCGCCCATCGCGTCGCGCATCTGATCGTCGCCGGTGCCGATCCACGTCGCATCCTCTTGATGACGTTCTCCCGGCGCGCCGCCGCCGAAATGGCCGCGCGCGTCGAGCGCATCACGCGCCGCGTGCTCGGCGACAAGGCCTCCGTGATGACGGATGCGCTGAGCTGGGCCGGCACGTTCCACGGCATCGGCGCGCGGCTGTTGCGCGAATACTCCGAGCGCATCGGGCTCGATCCCGCCTTCACCATCCACGACCGCGAGGACTCCGCCGACCTGATGAACCTGGTCCGCCACGACCTCGGGTTCTCCAGGACCGAAAGCCGGTTTCCGACCAAGGGGACCTGCCTTGCGATCTATTCGCGCTGCGTGAATGCGGAGATGGAGATCGAGGCGGTGCTCGGCCAGTTCTTCCCGTGGTGCGCGGGCTGGGCCGGTGAATTGAAGCGGCTGTTCGTAGCTTACGTCGAGGCCAAGCAGCAGCAGAACGTGCTCGATTACGACGACCTCCTGCTCTATTGGGCGCAGATGGTCACGAACAGCGCGCTCGCCGAAGAGATCGGCGGCCGCTTCGACCATGTCATGGTCGACGAATATCAGGACACCAACCGCCTGCAGTCATCGGTGCTGCTGGCGCTCAAGCCGGCGGGCCGCGGCCTCACCGTGGTCGGCGACGACGCGCAGTCGATCTACTCCTTCCGCGCCGCGACCGTGCGCAACATCCTCGACTTTCCGGGCCAGTTCAGCCCGGCCGCCGAGATCGTCACGCTCGACCGCAACTATCGCTCGACGCAATCCATCCTCGCAGCCGCCAACGGCGTGATCTCACTCGCCAAGGAGCGCTTCACCAAGAACCTCTGGACCGAGCGGACGTCGGCGCAGAAGCCGCAACTGGTGGCGGTCCGCGACGAGGCGGACCAGGCGCGCTACATCGTCGAGCAGGTGCTGGCCAATCGCGAGCAGGGCGCGCTCTTGAAGCACCAGGCCGTGCTGTTCCGCACCTCGTCGCACAGCGGCCCCCTCGAGGTCGAACTCACCCGCCGCAACATTCCGTTCGTGAAGTTCGGCGGTCTCAAGTTCCTGGATGCCGCCCATGTCAAGGACATGCTGGCGCTGCTGCGTTTCGTCGAAAATCCGCGTGATCGCGTCGCCGGCTTCCGCATCCTGCACCTGTTGCCCGGCGTCGGGCCGGCATCGGCGCAACGGGTGCTCGACCGCATGGCGGAAGCGGCCGATCCAATCGCGGCGCTCGCCGCCCTGCCCTCGCCGCCGCGCACCGGCGAGGACTGGCGGCTGTTCGTCCAGGCGATCGAGAACCTCAGCTACTCGGAATGGCCTGTCGATATCGAGCGCGCGCGGCTGTGGTACGAGCCGCATCTCGATCGCATCCACGAGGACAGCGAGGTCCGCCGCGCCGACCTGATCCAGCTCGAGCAGATCGCCGGTGGCTATCCGTCGCGCGAACGCTTCCTGACCGAGCTCACGCTCGATCCGCCCGATGCCACCAGCGACCAGGCCGGCGTGCCGCTGCTCGACGAGGACTATCTGATCCTGTCCACGATCCATTCGGCGAAGGGGCAGGAATGGAAATCGGTCTACGTGCTCAACGTCGTTGATGGCTGCATGCCGTCCGACCTCGGTGCCGGCACCAGCGCGGAGCTCGAGGAGGAGCGCCGCCTGCTCTATGTCGCGATGACGCGCGCCAAGGACGATCTGCATCTGGTCGTGCCGCAGCGTTTCTTCGTCCACGGCCAAGCTGCCCGCGGCGACCGCCACATGTACGCCTCGCGCACCCGCTTCATCCCGGAGAAGCTGCTGCCGATGTTCGAGCGGACGATCTGGCCGCGCGCGGCTGCGGCCGAAGCATCACCGGCCGGCCGGACTGCAACGATCGACATCCGCGCAAAAATGCGCGGTATGTGGCGCTGACCTGAAACAACCTGTCCAGGTTCATTCACGAGCTATGGGCGCAAGCCGCGTGTTCAGGCGTTGCCTCAACCAGCGTCCCTGACCGGTTGCCGCAAAATCGTCTTGAGCTTTTCCGGTGGCGTCTTGCGCGCATCGCACAAATAAATCTCGTGATGTGGCCCCGCGAACGTCACGCCCTTCGCGGGCATGATCTCGCTGTGAAGCCTGGCGAGCGTCGGACCTTCGTTGTCGTAGCTGCCGACGTGGAGCGTCTGCAGGCATCGCCCTTCGTCCAATGGCTCGAGGCGGAGCGTGTCCGGTGGCTCACCGAGCTTGGCACGCGATTTTTCCACGGCCGCCTCGTACAGGGCGCTCTCGACAAAGTCGGGCACCATGATCATCATCGTCCATCGCCACAGATGCTTCCGGCGCGCGACGAAATCATCCGGATTGTCGGCCCACCAAAGGCCTTCGAGGGGCGGAACGACGTAGTCCTTGCCCAATTTGGCCTTGGCGGCGAACTTCATGGCGTAGCTCGTGGAATAAATCCACTCGATGGCACGCGCATAGGCAGGATCACGATTTGGATCGCCTGAGCCATCGATCTTGACGAATTGCATGACCGGCACGTCGACGATGGCAAAACTGCCGGCCGGCGCGCTATAGAGCGTTGCGAGTTTCTTCTTGAAATCGATCTTGTCCACGTTCGTCCCTAATCTGTGAATGGTGCGTTGGGTCCAGGCCAGGTCGGCCTCGATCTGCGTGATCGTGTAGTCGAACAGGCATTCGACGAAGTCGGGCAGCGGCCGCTGGCTTTCCCGCTTCTCCCGGAGGCGGGCGAGTTCGACCGACAGCGCGGCCGAACGCCGCCCGAGCGCTTCAAGACCGCAGGCGCCATCGAGTCCCGCCCAGTTGGCCATTCCGAGCAGGACTTCCGGGAAGATGCGGTTGGGCTCACCCAGCAGCCGCACAGTGGTCGCTACCAATGCCTTGCGCCCCTGCGGCGTGATCGAGAACACCTTGGCCGCCTTGGCGCCGCGCTTGGCCCTCGAGGGCCGGGCCAGCCCGCGTTTGCTGAGCTTGTCGAGCAGGAAATAGATCGACGAGAAGCCAATCGGGGTCCACTCGCGCATTCCGCGGGCTTCGATCAGCGCCTCGATCTCGTAACCGTAGCGATTGCCTTCGCCGAGCAGGCTCAGGATGGCGAACTCGGCATCGGACAGCTTTTCTTTCGGCATATTCTAGTACTAGAATATAGCGCCATGCTTTGCAAGATGCCCGGCAAAGAGCGGAGCCGTCCGTCAGCACCCTGCCCGCGACGATCAATGTCCGTCACAAAACGCGCGGCAGAAGCGCTGATCTGGAACTGGAACCCAACTATTCCCACAAGACACGGAACGAACGCGACGTGGCCCCGTTTAGGCGACGTTCGTAATCGGCAAACGACCATCCCCGACGGCTTCGGCGCGCAACGACGTGCCGGAGCCGTCCTTTGCGTTGCGTCAGTTCAGGCAGGGAACAACGTCACCGGTTGATCAAAACCCTTCAGCGCGTAGTCGGTCCCGTTTGCCGTCACCATGTCGCCGGTGCGATCGCGAACCGATGCGGTGACGAGGATCTCGCCAGACATTGCAGCACCTTGCACACGCGCGGCGCGGTTGACGACGGTCCCGACCGCCGTCAGGTCCCGATGGGTCTGACCGAACTCACCGAAATTGGTGTCGCCGCTGTCCATCCCGATTCCGATGCCGATCTCGACATCGCCCGCACCGATGATCCGCACCAGTTCGTCGCGTCGGCGGCGAAAGCTTTGCTGGATCTCGCGCGCAGCCATCAGCGCCTGGACCGCGTGATCGTCCTGCCGCACGGGGAAATTGAAGATCGCGAACACAGCGTCGCCGATTGTCTTGTTGAGGATGCCGTCGTAGCGCCAGATCGCCTTGGCGCAATCATCGTAGAACGCATCCAACAGCGAGGTCAGGCCGTCCGGCGCGATCGTTTGCGTCAGCGTGGTGTAGCCGCGCAGATCGGCGAACATGATCGTGGCATCGATGGTCACGGCACGCGCCTTCATGACCTTCGAGAACGCCATCTCGCAGATCGTGCATGTGTTGGGATTCATCCGGCTCGGCTTGATGCCGAACAGGCGGAACGGCGCCGACAACGGCCCACGCAGCGGGATCGGCATATGCATGTTTTGCCAGCAGCCGAGGCAGATCGCGGCAGGTTCCGGGGTCATCGATGCACCGCCTGTCGTTCCAGAAACGAAACCGCATTCAGCCTAGCACCGTTGCGGCATGGCGGCGGAATTTGTCGGTCGGCGGCGTCAGGCCACGAAGCTGAGGCCGACCCTGTTCCTCTTGGTCCAGATCACCCGGCACTCGTAGACCTGTGAGGAGTCGTTTGCCATCACCAGGCGGAAGCGATGCGGGACGAATGCCGGATTCTCGACGTCGATGGCCGCCCCCTCCGGGGAGATGTTGACGATCACGCAATGCATGACCGAACCTCCTGACGACACGTAGGCGGGCTCGTTGACCTCGGTGCGCGGATGCTTTCGCTTTTCATCCATCAGGTTTGGCCTCGTGGCGTCTCCATGCAGGCTTGGCGTTTGCGAGCCAATTAGTCAACGCCGGGAGCTTACGGTGTCAGGCTCTCGCACCGCGATTTGTGCGCAGCAGTAGCAAGCGCCAATATCGCCTGTGCGCAGATGAGCCCCGCGCCGGCCTGGGCTTGTCGTTCGCGACATCGGCAGGATAGCCTCGGCGATCGGCGGTGCGATGGCGCGACGCCCGCTCTCAAAACAATGAACAGGCGCCAAGGGGAGACGCCATGTTCGAGATTCTCGATCGCCGGACGACTCTGACCGGCAACCAGGTCAAAATCCTCACCGCGGCCATCATCGGCGACGCACTCGAGTTCTTCGACTACTTCCTGATCGGTTTCGTGCTCGCCTTCCTGATCGGGCCCTGGAAGCTCACTTTCGGCCAGTCCGCCACGGTGCTGATGAGCTCCGGGATCGGCGCCATCCTGGGGGCCTATCTCTGGGGCTGGCTCGCCGACCGGATTGGCCGCCGCATCGTGTTCATCGGCACCGTGCTGAACTTCTCGGTCGCGACCGGCATGCTCTACTTCACGCCCGACAATGGCTGGGTCTACCTGGCGATCCTGCGCTTCTTCGTCGGCACCGGCGTCGGCGGGCTCTATTGCGTGGACCTGCTGCTGGTCCAGGAGTTCATGCCGTCGCACAAGCGGGGTTGGGTCGGCGGCCTCGTTACCTGCGTGATCCCGCTCGGCGTCGGTCTCGGCGCGGTTCTAGGAGCGGTCATGGGCACCGACCAGTGGCGGCTCCTGTTTGCGATCGGTGTGCTGCCGTCGCTCCTGGTGCTGCTGGTTCGCATCTGGGTCCCCGAATCGCCGCGCTGGCTGTGCCGCCAGGGACGTTACGATGAAGCGCGCAAGTCGCTCGCTTGGGCCCTGCAGGTCCAGCCCTCGGAACTGCCGCTGCCGACCGCGGCCGATGCCGGCCCCATCGTCAAGACGAGCTGGCTCGACCTGTTCAAATATCCGCGCAGCCTGATCGTCTCCTGGCTCGGCAATGCGGGCGCGCAGACCGGCGTCTATGGCATCACGTTGTGGGCGCCGGCGCTGTTCGTGTTGCTCCTGAACGTCGCGCCGCAGCAAGCCGCCAAGATGATGATCCTGCTCAGCGTCTCCGGCTTCATCGGCCGCATCTCCTTCTCCTACTTCTCGGAGCTTTTGGGGCGGCGCACCGCCGGCGGCCTGCTCGGCTTCGGCGCGGGCGCCCTGACCATCATCGCCGGCTATCACTACGACGCCACGCTGTTCGGGATGTCGGCGTTCTGGCTAATCCTAGCCGCAGCGTTCTTCTTCGCCGACGGCGGTTTCGCGATCGTCGGCCCTTACGCGGCGGAGGTCTGGCCCTCGCATCTGCGCACCACCGGCATGGGCTCGGCCTACGGCTTCGGCGGCATCGGCAAGATCATCGGGCCGGTCGGCCTCGCATTGATCGTCGGCTCGAGCAACTACCTCAAGCCGGACGTGCCGTTGACCCAGATCCCGACCGCTTTCCTCTATCTCGGCTGCTGGTTCCTGATGGCGGGCTGCGTCTACTATTTCCTGGGCATCGAGACCCGAGGCAAGTCGATCGAGCAAATCGACAGGGAGCTGAACGCGTCGGCCGACGTCGCGGCCTCCGCGACGATCCACCAAGCCTAACCCGATTTCTCAGGGAGAAGAACCATGCCATTGGGCGGACTGCAGCATTACACCATCGAACCGCAGGATCTCGAGAAGGCCAGGGAGTTCTATTGCGATGTGCTCGGGCTCGAGAACGGCGATCGTCCGCCGCTCGATTTCCCGGGCTACTGGCTCTACTCGGGCGGACAGGCGACCGTCCATCTGATGGGGACCCGCAAGCCGCGCGAAGGCATCGTCGTGCGCGGCACGGAGAGGAAATACGAGGACACCGGCCGGCTCGACCATATCGCCTTCGCCGCCACAGACATCGAAGGAGTGCGCAAGCGGCTGCAAGCCAAGAACGTCAAATTCCGTGAGCAGATCGTGCCGCGCACCGGCGACACCCAGATCTTCCTCTACGATCCCGATGGCGTCGGGGTGGAGCTGAATTTCCCTAAGACCTGAGTGGCAGTGCTCCGATCACGGCGTTCGATCGACGGTATCGGAGCGGGGCCACACGCCGGCCGACGTCGTTTGTCTCGGTACAACCAGGTTCCCGACAAGGCCTCGACTCGGCCATCAGTCGGGCGCGATCTGGACCGCTTTTCTTCAACATTGGCTGACGAGGTAGGCGGGCCGCGCCGCTGCGGCAGGATAGCCGGGTGCCCGTGCCTTCAACCCTACCCCAGGGCCTGGCGGCCCGGCTATTCGTCCCCACTTTTGCGCCGCGTTGCTAATCAAGCCCGCGCTCGTGGCTGAGGCGGACCATCTCCCCGATGAAGATCTGCTTCTGCTTGTCGTCGAGGCTCGCAAACAAAGGCTCGGCCGCATCTGCAACATTGCGCTGATCCACCGCGCGGTCATTCAGGAACTGCGCCTCGTTGCGCATCTGCTCGATGACGTCGTCGGGCGGATCGCGCTGGGCGCGCGCGATCCGCAGGTTGAGGCGATCGGCACCATTATGGCCAAGATAGTGCATTGCACTGTTGAACCCGGCCCAATGCTTCTCCTGCTCCGCGGTCAGGTTCAGTTCCTTCTTGATCCGCTCGATGTTGGCATCGCTGTTGGCGACGATCTGCTCCGCCGTGAGTTGCGGCGCGCCGTCCTGGGTCAGGACAGTCGGCTGCTTGGCGCCCTTGTCCTTGGCGACCTTGGCCGATTTGGTGGCCTTGGCGCCCTGCTTGTCGCCGGGCGCGGCGGCCTGCGGCTGTGCGGTCTTGGCGTTGGCCGCGTTGCCGTTGGGGTTATTTGAGTTGTTGCCGGTGAGGACGCCGGTGACACCCGTCACGACGCCGACCACGCCGCCGATCGCGCCGCCCAGAACGCCGCCGACCGGCCCGGCCGCCTTGTTGCCCTCGCGGGCGCCTTTCTCGACGCCTTGCACGATCTGCGCATCAACGATGTGAGGTGCGGCGAGAAGCATGGCGGCGGCCACGCCAAGTGCGCCGCACAGTCTCCACCGCGCGCGCAGCTTCGCTACCGGGCTGGGCATGATCTGGTCTCCATGATCGATCGTGGGTTTTACGGGTTTGAAGTTCATCGGAGGGAGGACACGTCGCCGAATCTGGATTCTAACGGCTCCGCTCCGATCGAGTCTATCGGTCGGGCCGGGCACGAAGATAACTTAAGCTTCCGTCACCGATCGGCCGGATCCAGCCGCATAGAACCTGCGGCGCAACCGCGCAGCGCCTGGCGCGCAGCGATGGCGACGGCGCGTGCGCCGCAACATGAACAATTGATAGCGCTGCCAAATCGCACCGCAAATGCCGCCGCGCGCACCACTGCCTCCGGTTTGTACACAACGTTAGTTCAATGCGAGGCGCATATCTGATTTCTCGACAGGCGCCGGCAATTCTGTTCTGATCGGGACAACGAAATCTCTAGGTTCCGCCTTGCAGCGGCGCACACAAAAACAACAACGGGATTTCCAAAGCCTTTGTCCGTCGGCTCACCAGGGAGGGAACGCCATGACACGGAAGAAGCTTTCACGACGACAATTCGTTGCTGCGACAGCGCTGTCATCGGCGGCACTGATCACGGCACCTTATGTGCGTGGCGCCTACGCTGCCGGAAAGCTCTCAATGGGCTTCTGGGATCACTGGGTGCCTGGCGCCAACAAGGCATCCACCGACCTCGTCAACGAGTGGGCCGCGAAGGAAAAGGTCGAGGTCCAGATCGATTACATCACAAGCCAGGGCAACAAGAACCTGCTGACGATCGCGGCCGAGGCGCAGGCGAAGTCCGGCCACGATATCCTCGCCATGCCGACCTGGTGGGCACACGCCAATTCGGAACAGCTTGAATCCGTCAACGACATCATGGGCCCGATCATCGCCGAGAACGGCGAGGTCAACGGCACGGTGAAATATCTCGGCCAGGCCGACGGCAAATGGCTGGGCGTGCCCGCCTGCGTGGGCAGCCAGATCAAGGGCCCCTGCTCGCGCATTGACCTCATGAAGAAGCATGCCGGCATCGACGTGCAGGAGATGTATCCCGCCGGCGCTCCGCCCAAGGCGGACAACTGGACGCTGGATACCTTCCTCAAGGCGGCCGAGGCCTGCCATAAGGCTGGCGTGCCCTTCGGCATCGGACTTGGCGAAACCACCGACAGCGTCGACACATGCGGCGCGATCTTCCAGTCGTTTGGCGCGCAGCTCGTGGACGCCAAGGGCAATCTCTCGGTCAAGACCGATGCGGTGCGCCAGGCGCTCGACTACTACAAGAGGCTCATCGGCTTCCTGCCGCCAGACGCGGCCGCCTGGGATGATGCTTCCAACAACAAGTGGCTGGTTTCGGGCAGAGGCGCGTTGATCATGAATCCGCCGAGCGCCTGGGCCGTTGCAAAACGCGACGCGCCGCAGGTTGCCGAGCAGTGCTGGACCCACGGCTTCCCGGCCGGTCCGAAAGGACGCTTTGCGCCGTTCCTGCCCTATTTCTGGAATATCTGGAGCTTCTCCAAGAACAAGGAGGCCGCGAAGAGCCTGCTCGTCCACCTGTCGAAGCCGGCCTCGATCGAGAAGATGGTGGTGGCGAGTGGCGGCTATGACCTGCCGGCGTTCGAGAAGCTGACGACGCTGAAGGTCTGGCAGGAGGAAGGGCCGCCGAAAGGCACCCTGTACCATTACCCGAACCCCTATAACCACCAGATCCTGTCGATCGCGACATCGCCGGCACCGCCGAAAGTGGCTCAGCAGATCTACGCCCAGGCAACGCTGACCAAGATGTGCCTGCGCTATCATCAGGGAGAGTCGATGGAGAAGACGCTCGCTTGGGCTGAAGGCGAGTGCGAAGGGTTCATGCGGACCTGAGACCTGAGCATGCGCCGTCGGCCTGTTTGACGACGGGCGGCGGCGCATTCGCTCCCGTGTTCATCTGACCGGAAGTCGGCCCATGCCGGCTTTACAGCGACCCATTCCGCAGGGACATCAATCATGGCCGACGTCGTAGTTCAGCAAGGCACCGCCGCCCGCACGGCGAGGACCGGCAAGCGCTCCAGCATGCGCTATGCGCTGAGACGAAAATCAACCGCGGCGTTCCTGATGACGCTGCCGCTGATCCTCTTGATCGGCATCCTGGTCATCTATCCTGCGCTCTATTCCCTGCATCTGGCGACGCTGAACAAGTCGATGGTGAAATTCGTCGGCTTTGGCAATTTCGAATTCCTGTTCAAGCGCGAAACTTTCTGGCTGGTCGTCAAGCAGTCCTGCATCTTCGCGATCTCGGCGGTGATCTTCAAAGCGCTGATCGGCTTCATCGTCGCGCATTTCGTGCATAACGTGCCTGCCAACAAGCAGCGCAAATGGCGCGGCATGCTGCTGGTGCCGTGGGTGATCCCGCCGGCGATGAGCACGCTCGCCTGGCTGTGGCTGTTCGACCCGTCTTACAGCGCCTTCAACTACACCCTGTCGTTCTTCGGCATCGGACCGATCGCGTGGACCGGCGATGCGATGTGGGCGCGGTTCTCCGTCATCCTGGTCAACGTCTGGTACGGTGCGCCGTTCTTCATGATCATGTATCTGGCGGCGCTGAAATCGGTGCCCGAACAGCTCTATGAAGCGGCAGCGATCGACGGCGCCAATTGGTGGCAACGCATCTGGTACGTGACGCTGCCGATGATGCGCAACATCATCGCGATCACGACGCTGTTCTCGCTGATCGTGACCTTCGCCAATTTCGACATCGTGCGCATCCTGACCGCCGGCGGGCCGCTCGACCACACCCACATCTTCGCCACCTGGGCGTTCCGCGTCGGCATCGAGGGCAGCGACATTCCGCTCGGCGCCAGCGTCTCGTTGTTCATGGTGCCGATCCTCGCGGTCGCGGCGATCTTCATCCTGCGCGATGTCTCCAAACGCGGGAACGAAGCCTGATGAGCACGGCGACGATCGACAAGGCCGGACCGACCCGCAAGGTCAAGTATGGCAGCATGAGCCGCGACCGCGCCTGGGCGCTACGCTGGTCGTATTTCTTCCTGACGCTGTTTGCGATCTTCTCGCTGGTGCCGCCGCTCTACATGCTGATCACCTCGCTCAAGAGCAGCGCGGAAATCTCGGCGGCGACCAATCCGTGGTGGGTGTTCCATCCGACGCTCGAAAACTACATCGGCCTTTTGACATCGAACCAGTTCCTGCGCTTCTTCTGGAATTCGGCGTGGGTCTCGATCATCGTGGTGACGATCACCATGCTGATCAGCGTGCCGGCGGCATTCGCGCTGTCGCGGATGCGATTCTGGGGTTCGGCTACGCTCGCGACTGGCGTGTTCCTGACTTACCTCATTCCTGACAGCCTGCTGTTCATTCCGCTGTTCAAGATGTTCGCCGT
Source organism: Bradyrhizobium erythrophlei (assembly GCF_042430365.1). Lineage (GTDB taxonomy): Bacteria > Pseudomonadota > Alphaproteobacteria > Rhizobiales > Xanthobacteraceae > Bradyrhizobium > Bradyrhizobium erythrophlei. The sequence continues at coordinate 34,613 of NZ_JBHMET010000220.1, read as the reverse complement.
GATCGGCGACTGGACCGGGATCCAGCTGGTCAACAAGTGGTACGTCCTGCTCTTCATCTATCCCACCTTGACGGTGCCATTCTGCACCTGGATCATGATCGGCTATTTCGCCTCGATCCCGAAGGAATTGGATGAGGCTGCGATCATCGACGGCGCGAGCTGGTTCCAGACGCTGACGCGGATCTTCATCCCGGTTGCATTGCCCGGCCTGATCGCCGCGACGATCTTCGCCTTCACCGTCTCCTGGGCCCAGTTCCTTTATCCGCTGGTGTTCACGACCTCGACCGACCAGCTCGTGCTGCCGGCCGGCATCATCACCACCCTGATCAAGGGCGACGTGTTCAACTGGGGTCAGATCATGACCGGAGCCCTGCTCGGCGCCGCACCGCCGCTGATCATCTACGCCTTCCTGATGGATTACTACATTGCCGGCCTGACCGCCGGTGCGACAAAGGGTTGACCTCATGGCTGACGTTACGTTGCGTAAGGTGGTGAAGCGTTACGACGACGTCGAGGCGGTGCGCGGCATCGACCTCGACATTGCGGACCATGAGTTCGTGGTGCTAGTCGGGCCGTCCGGCTGCGGCAAGTCCACCACGCTGCGGATGATCGCGGGACTCGAGGACATCTCCGACGGCGACATCATGATCGGCGGCGACGTCGTCAACGACGTCCCGCCAAAAGATCGCGACATCGCGATGGTGTTCCAGAACTACGCGCTCTACCCGCACATGACGGTCGCCGAGAACATGTCGTTCGGGCTGCGCCTCAAGCATTACCCCAAGGCCGAGATCAAGGCCCGGGTGACGGAAGCCGCCCGCATGCTCGACATCACTGACCTGATCGACCGCAAGCCGAAGCAGCTCTCCGGCGGCCAGCGCCAGCGCGTCGCGATGGGCCGCGCCATCGTTCGCAATCCCAAGGTGTTCCTGTTCGACGAGCCGCTCTCCAACCTCGACGCCAAGCTGCGCGTGCAGATGCGGATCGAGATCAAGAAGGTGCATCAGAAGGTCCGCACCACGACCGTCTACGTCACCCACGACCAGGTCGAGGCCATGACGCTCGCCGATCGCGTGGTGGTGATGAATCACGGCCGCATCGAGCAGATCGGCACGCCGCACGAGCTCTACCACACGCCGGCGACGCGTTTCGTCGCGAGCTTCATCGGTTCGCCGGCGATGAATTTCGTGCCGTGCCGTCTCGAGGAGGTCGGAGGTCAACTGCACGCGAGGGTGACCGACCGCCTCGCCTTTCCGCTGCCGGCCGCATGCGCGGCGCGCTATCAGGCCGTGCCACGCACCGACAAGCTCCTGCTCGGCATCCGGCCGGAGCATGTCACCGAGGCCGGCATGCATGCAGAACCGGGCGTCGAGCCGTTCGACGCCGCCCTCGACGTCACCGAGCCGATGGGCATGGAGACGCTGGTCTATTTCACGCTCGATGGCACCCAGATCTGCGGCCGCGTCAATCCCAACGCCGGCGCGCAGGATGGCCGCCCGCTTCGAATGGCTGTGGACCTCAACAATATGCATTTGCTAAACGAGGTGACCGGCGCTGTCCTTTGACGGCGCAAGAAGCAACAGCCAAGGGCAGGAAATGGCTACCAACAAGAAGAAGATTTTCATCACCCAGACCTTCTCGCCCAGCGCGCGGGCGATCATGAATGAACGGGATGACGTCGAACTCATCGAATTTCCGAACCTGATCTCGGCCAAGGATTTCGAGGCCCTGCTGAAGCAGCACGCGCCGGTTCACGGCGTGGCGCTCGGCGCCACCCGTTTCGGCGAACCGGAGCTGGAAGCGTCCGGCGGTATGGAGGTCGTGACCCGGATCGGTGTCGGCTACGACGCGGTCGACGTGCCGGCGCTGTCCCGCCGCAAGGTGCCGCTGATGGTGGCGGGCACCGCGAACTCGCCGTCGGTGGCCGAACAGGCGCTGTTCATGATGCTGACGCTGGCCAAGCGGGCGCAGGAGATGCACGCCGTGGTCAAGGACGGCACCTGGGCGAGCCGGCTCGGCGTGCTGCCGTTCGACCTCTACGGCAAGACCGTGCTGATCGTCGGCTTCGGCCGCATCGGCAGTCGCACTGCCAAGCGCTGCCTTGCGATGGAAATGAACGTGCTGGTGTACGACCCCTACAAGCCGGCCAGCGAGATCGCGGCCGCCGGCTGCGAGGCGGTGCCGGATCTCGACGCCGCGCTGCCGCGCGCCGATTTCGTCACGATCCATTGCCCGAAGACGCCGGAAACGGTCGGGATGTTCAACGCGGCGCGCTTCAGGTTGATGAAGCCGACCGCCTACCTCATCAACACCGCCCGCGGCGGCATCGTCGACGAGAAGGCGCTGCACGACGCGCTGGTGTCGGAAAAGCTGGCGGGCGCCGGCCTTGACGTGTTCGAGGTCGAGCCTCCGCCGGTCGGTCAGCCGCTGCACACCCTGCCGAACGTGATCATGGCGCCGCACGTCGCCGGCGTCACCGTGGAAGCGGTCGATCGCATGAGCGAGCAGACGGCACGCAATATCCTGAGCGTGCTGGACGGCACTCCGCTGCGCCAGAACGTGATCAATCAGGACGTCCTCGGCTGAGCTTTCGCTCGTCCCCAATCTGCGCCGCGGCCGATCCTTGAAGCTCGGCCCGGCGACCAGGAGCACGCACATGGCTTTCAAGGAATTCGGCAACCACGATGCGGTCGGCCTCGCCGAACTCGTGCGCAAGAAAGAGGTGACGCCGAAGGAGTTGCTGGACGAGGCGATCGCCCGCACGGCGAAGATCGATCCGCAGATCAACGCCGTTGTCGTCAAGCATTACGATTACGCCGAGCGACAGATCGCCAAAGGCCTGCCCGACGGCCCCTTCACCGGCGTGCCGTTCCTGCTGAAGGACCTCGATCTCCTCGAGGGCACGCGCACCACGTCGGGCGCAACCCTGCTCAAGGACTTCGTCGCCGATCACAACGGCACGCTCGCCCAGCGCTTCCTCGACACCGGGGTCACAATCTTCGGCAAGAGCTCGAGCCCCGAATTCGGCTTGATGCCGACGACGGAGTCGCGCCTGTTCGGCCCGACGCGCAATCCCTGGAATCTCGATCACTCCTCCGGCGGCTCGTCCGGCGGTGCCGGTGCGGCGGTCGCCGCGCGCATCCTGCCAGTGGCGCATGCCAGCGATGGTGGCGGCTCGATCCGGATCCCGGCTTCCGCCTCCGGCGTGTTCGGCATGAAGCCGACGCGGGCGCGCAACCCGCTCGGCCCCGATCGGGGCGAAGGCTGGGGCGGATTTTCAGTCGGCCATGTGCTCAGCATCAGCGTGCGCGACAGCGCCGTGATGATGGACGCGATCCATGGCCCTGAGCCGTCGAGCCCGTATGTCGCGCCGCCACCGCTGCGTCCGTTCTCGCAGGAGGTCGGCCGCGATCCCGGCCGCTTGCGCATCAGCTTCACCGACAAATCGCCCTATGGCGATGCCATCGATCCCGAGATCGCCGCGGCGGTCCGCGAAATCGCGAAACTGCTTGCCGGCCTCGGTCATCATGTCGAGGAGCGCGCACCGCCGCTTGCGGCCGATCCGGCCGCCGTCATGACGACGATCGTCGGCGGCAACACCGCCCTGACGGTCCGACTGCTCGAGCAGCGCGTCGGCCGACCCCTGACGTCCGACGATCTCGAACGGTTGACGCTCGCCAGCGCGCAGAATTCTCAGAAGCAAGCCCCGGTCGACTATGTCGCCGCACAGCTCGCCGCATTCCAGATCTCGCGCGGCCTTGCGACCTTCTTCGAGGGCTGCGACGTCTTCCTCAGCCCGACGCTGTGCGCGCCACCGATCCGGATCGGCGAGTTGAACACGATGTCCGAGGATCTCGGTCACATCGCGCCGATTCTGCGCCGCTACATGCCGGGCACCTCGATGTTCAACATGTCCGGCCAGCCGGCGATGTCGGTGCCGCTGGCCTGGAACAAGGCGGGACTTCCGCTCGGCATGATGTTCGCGGCCAAGCTCGGCCAGGAAGGGCTTCTGTTCCGCCTCGCAAGCCAGCTCGAGCAAGTCCGGCCCTGGAATGACAGGCGTCCGCCGGTATCTGCGTAGGCTGACAAAATCCAGCCCCATCAGGTAGATAGGAGTCGTCCAGGCGCCATTCGGGCGCCTGCCTGGAGGCTGAACCGTGAATCAAGGCGACCCGACTGACAATGCGCTCGCGGCGATCGCGAGCATTCTGGATCAGACGACCTCGCCGCCCGAGGCGGCCAAGGCATCTGACAAGGCATCTGACAAGCCCGCAGAAAAGGCACCGGACAAGTCACCCGATTCAGTGGAAGAGGTGCTCGTGGTGTTGCCGCCGCCCTTGCCCCCGCCGGATGAGCCGGAGTTGATCGAGCCGGAGCCGATCCAACCCGCGCCGCCGCCGATTCAGCCGATTGAGGCCAACGGCTATTCCAAGGCCGGACCCGGCCCCATGGCCGCCTTGCGCTTCAGATGGACCGTTCGCGAGGACAATGGCCGTTACTTCGTCGACGAAACCGTCGGCGAGGCGTCGCCTTCGCTCGTCAACGGTCCGTTCGACAGCGACGAAGCGATCAAATTCGTCGACGAGCGCGAGGCGGAAGCGCGGCAGCGTTTCGAACATTTCAAGCAGGAAATGCTTGGCCGCGCCGCCGCCGCGGACCTCGCGCGCAAGGACAACAGCGAAGCGTAGGGCTTCGATCGGACAGATCAGGATCAAAGAAGAAGCTCTACGCCTGCGGGGCTCGCGGTGGTCCCAAGAAGTCCTTCTTGGCGAGGTCGACACCGGCATGGCGCAGGATGTCGTAGGCCGTCGCGACGCGGAAGAAGAACTGCGGCAGGCTGAAGGTCAGAAGCAACGATCTGCCCGTGAACTGGCGCGTCGCCCCGCTCCGGAACGTGAACACCACATCCTTGTCTGTAGCGGCGTCGATCGCTGCAGGTGGCAGGCCTTCGGCGAAATCGATCGTCGCCGCTATCCGTGATTTCAGCTCGGCGATGCCAGGCTCGCTGCTTGCGATGCCAGGCTCGCAGCTTGCGATGCCGCGCTCGCTGTTTGCGAAGGCGAGCGGCTCGCAACCGGCAAGTAGCGCGCAGCTCAGAATGACGTGACGGTTGGTCTCCTCGACCTGCTGGCGCAGGCTGAACATGTTCGGCGCAAGCCTGAGCCCGAGCAGCACCGCCGGATCGATCTTGCGCGCAGTCGCATGGGCCGCGGCGTGGTCAAGCAGGCCAGCGAGATTGCGCAGATACGGCACATAGACGCCGACGGACGCTTCGTGAAGCGAAATGGTCACCCTGGCCCCCGCGATGCTGGCTCAAACGCGACATCTGGTCTAAATGCTCGGCAACGACGTGTCATCGGGATTGACGGAGAATTTGATGTTTCGCGCATTGGCTGGCCTCGTCCTGGTGTTCCTTGCCACCGCGGCGAACGCTCAGCAGGCCGCCCCTTCCCGTCTCGATGAGATCGTCAAGCGCGGCACGTTGCGGGTCGGCATGACCGGGGACTATTTGCCCTTCACCTATCTCGACAAGCAGACCCAGACCTTCCGCGGCTTCGACGTCGACATGGCCGAAGCGCTCGGCAAGGCGCTCGGCGTCAAGGTCGAGTTCGTGCCGACCGCCTGGCCGCAACTGATGAAGGATTTCGAGGCCGACGGTTTCGACGTCGCGATGGGCGGCGTATCCATTACCTTCGACCGGCAGAAGAAGGGCCTGTTCTCGACGCCAATCATGCGCGAGGGCAAGACGCCGATCGCGCGCTGCGCCGACAAGGGCAAGTTCGACACCATCGCCGACATCGACCGACCTGGCACCCGTGTCATCGTCAATCCCGGCGGCACCAACGAGCGTTTCGTGCGTGCCAATGTGAAGAACGCCGAAATCCGCGTTTTCAACGACAACACCACAATCTTCGACGAGATCGCGAAGGGCGATGCCGACCTGATGATGACGGACGCGTCCGAGACGCGCTACCAGCAGAAGCTGCATCCCGGGGTGCTCTGCGCGGTGCACCCGGACAAGCCGTTCGACTTTTCGGAGAAGGCGTATTGGCTGCAGCGCGACGTAGCGCTGAAGGCCTTCGTCGACCAATGGCTGCACATCGCGATCGAGGATGGCACGTTCAGGAAGATCTACACTGCATGGTTCGAATGAGCTGCGGCAAATTCGCCGTCGCCGCGCCCAAAATTGACCACCTCAGAGGGCGAAACTAGGCCGAATTTCAGCCCTTTGAACCCAAAGCCGTTAGCACACGACTCATGTTTTGAACGTGACCTCGGTCACGTTCAATGAGGCTGCCGCCGCGTAGTCTCGGGGATGGGATTCCCTGCACTGGAGGTCGAGATGAAGAAGCTTCTGGCTATCGCCACGCTTTTGTTGGCGAGCACCGCTGCTGCGCAGGCCCAGTATACCTTCGAATACGGCGGCCGCACCATCCGGATCGATCCCGATCGCGGAACGGTCTCGATCCCCGGCGTCTACGACAACACCCCGCGCAAGACCAAGCGTGCCAAGGGCGATGACGCCGACCAGAAGCGCAAGCCCGCCGCGGCGCAACAGGCCAAGACCGATCCGCAGGCCGCGCCCGCCAACGCAGCTCCGGAGGCGGCCCCGCTGCCTGCGCCGGCCGAGCAGGCCGCCGTCCCGGCTGCGCCGCCAGCGACGGCAGCGGCCGCGCCTGCAGTTGCACCCGCGACCGCCGCGGTCGCGCCGGCCGAGACCGCCGCCGCACCAGCACCTCCGCCTGCTCCACCTGCGCCGCCGGTGCAACAGGAGGCCGCGCCGCCACCGGCCGCAAGGCCTGCGCCAGCACCTGCCGTCGCCGCGATCCCGCCGTCACCAGCTCCTGCAACGCGCCCCGCTACCGCTCCGGCGCAGATGGCTAACTCGCCGCTCGGCGTTTGGCTGACGGAAGAAAAGGATGGCAAGATTCGCATCGAGCAGTGCGGCGCCAATCTCTGCGGCTACGCCGTCGACAAGCGATCGAACCAGAACGGTGAACAGGTCCTGATCAACATGAAGCCCGGCAAGGACAAGTGGAGCGGCCGTATTCTCGATCCGAACACCGGCAGCACCTACGACTCCACGATCGCGCTGAAAGGCGCCGACACATTGCGCGTCCAGGGCTGCGCCTTGGGCGGCATGTTCTGCGGCGGCCAGACCTGGACGCGGGTGAACTGAGGCCTCCTGTGTAGCCCGGATGGAGCGCAGCGTAATCCGGGTTGCCGTCCCATCAAGAAGCCCCGGATTTCGCTGCGCTCCATCCGGGCTACGTAGGCCGAGAAACAAAAAAGCCCCGCTGCACGCCATCAAGCCGCGCGTCAGCCGACCTTGACGTTGTATTCCTCGTCGGTGACGTGCTCCATCCAGGTCGAATAGACACCGTCGAGGGCCTCCTGCATGGCGATATGGGTCATGCTGTTGTTCGGAGACGCGCCATGCCAGTGCTTCTCGTTCGGCGGAATCCAGACCACGTCGCCGGGTCTGATTTCCCTGATCGGGCCCCCCTTGGCCTGCACCCGACCGATGCCCGAGATCACGTAGAGCGTCTGGCCGAGCGGATGGGTGTGCCAGGCCGTGCGCGCCCCGGGCTCGAAGGAGACCCGCGAGGCGTTCAGGCGCGCCGGCGCGGGCGCCATGTTGATGGGATCCTGCAGCACCGTGCCGGTGAAGTGCTCCTTCGGCGCGCGGCGGGTCGGCCGCGAGCCGGCAACGTGGATATCCATGGACTTACCTCGTTCTCTTGATGTTACTTCTTGCTTGCGGCGTAGCGCGCCTTGGTCTCGGCGTTCATGGGATAGAGGCCGGGCAGCTGTGCCCCGTTGTTCACCTCGTTGACGATCCACGCCTCCATGCGTTCCTGCTCCGGCCCCTCGGCCAGCACGTGATCGAGGAACGCCTGCGGGATCAGCACCGCGCCGTCCTGATCGGCCACCACGACGTCGTTCGGGAACACGGCGACGCCGCCGCAGCCGATCGGTTCGCCCCAGCCGACGAAGGTAAGGCCCGCAACAGATGGCGGGGCCGCATAGCCGTCGCACCACACCGGCAGGCCGGTGCCGAGCACGCCCTCAAGGTCGCGCACGACGCCGTCGGTGATCAGCGCCGTCACGCCGCGCTTGACCATGCGGGCACAGAGGATGTCACCGAAGATACCGGCATCGGTGATGCCCATCGCATCGACCACCGCAATGCACCCAGCGGGCATCGCCTCGATCGCAGTGCGGGTCGAGATCGGCGACGACCAGGATTCCGGTGTCGCCAGATCCTCGCGCGCGGGCACAAAGCGCAGCGTGAAGGCAGGTCCGACCAGCCGCTTCTGCCCCGCCTTCAGGGGTTTGGTGCCGCGCATCCAGACGTTACGCAGTCCCTTCTTGAGCAGGACGGTGGTGATGGTGGCGGTGGACACGTGCGACAGCGTCGCAATCGCTTCGGCGGACAGGGACATCGTGAAAGTGAGCTCCGGTGGCAGGAATAAGACGGCCGCATCTTGCGGTGCCAAGCCATCGCGTCAAGGGCTGCGGTGGCATTCTGCGATTATCTCATCTTATCGCCAGCATGTGGATTAATTTATTGAAGTTGCTGTATCATTTTGCACGAAGCGAATTCCGTTTCGCTCCGAAACACGCTAGCTTGATGCGCCAAGAGTCCGCGCAACACCATGGCCGAAACCTTAAAGCCTCCCCGTCTTCTGCCGAGTGGCGACAGCGCCATCACGGTCGAGTTCAGCCGCAGCATCGACGACGCCGCCAACCGGCGGGTGCTGGCGCTCGACCGCCTGATCGCCGCCGAACCGATCGGCGGCATCACCGAGACGGTGCCGACCTATCGCTCGCTCTTGGTGCACTACGATCCCGTCCGGATCGGCTTTGACGCGCTCGGCGAACAGCTGCTCGCGCGGGCCGCGAGGGCGCTGCCTGTGGCCGGAAACACCAGGCGCTGGCGCATTCCGGTCGCCTATGGCGGCGAGCATGGCATCGATCTCGAGGACGTCGCAAAAGTCCTCAACACCACGCCCGACGACATCGTCGCGCGGCATGTCGCCGGCGACTACCGCGTGGCGATGATCGGCTTTACGCCCGGCTGGTCCTATCTCAGCGGACTGGACCAATTCCTCCATTTGCCGCGGCGCCAGGATCCGCGTCTCCTGACGCCGGCCGGCACGATCTCGATCGGCGGCGTGCAGACCGGCGTGCAATGCATCGCCGGCCCCAGCGGCTGGCATCTGCTCGGCCGCACCGCCGTGCGGACCTACCAGCTGCATCGCGATCCGATCTTCCTGCTCGAGCCGGGCGATGCCGTCACCTTCACCGCCGTCGACGCCAAGACCTTTGCGGAACAGGACCGCGCCGCCGAGGCCGGCGAGTTCGTCGCGGAGCTGGTGGCGCCATGAGCAAGCTCGTCGTCACCTCGATCGGTCCGGCGAGTTCGGTGCAGGACGGCGGTCGTCCGGGCTCGCAGCGTTACGGCCTGACGCCGAGCGGCGCGATGGACCGGCTGGCGCTCGCGGCAGCCAACACGCTCGTCGGCAATGACGTGTTCGCGGCAGCCGTCGAAATCGGTCCGTTCGCCGCCAGTTTCACGGCGCGCGGCGGCGCGGTGCGCGTGGCGCTCGCGGGCGCCCCGCGGAACGCCGACATCGGCGGACGCGCGGTCGCCTTTGACAGCTCGGCAACGATCGCCGACGGCGAGACGCTCAATCTCGGCTTCGCCCGCGGCGGGTCGTTCAGCTATCTCGCAATCGAGCACGGCATCGCGGGCGAACCGACATTCGGCAGCCTTGCCGTGAACGCCCGCGCCGGGCTCGGCAGCCCCTACCCGCGACCGCTGCAAAACAGCGACGCGCTGACGACGCAGCCCGCAAGCGGCGCGGCCGAGCGGCGGATCGAGCTGCCCCTGACGAGCGACGCGCCGATCCGCATCGTGTTCGGGCCGCAGGACGACGAGTTCGCCGAGGCGAGCAAGAAGCTGCTGGTCGACAGCGAATGGAAGATTTCAGCGACCAGCGATCGCATGGGCTACCGGCTCGAAGGTCCGGTCATCCAGCATCTCGACGGCCATAACATCGTCTCCGACGGCACGGTGAATGGCAGCATCCAGGTGCCCGGCAACGGCCAGCCGATCGTGCTGATGACCGACCGCGGCACCAGCGGCGGCTATCCCAAGATCGCGACCGTCATTACGGCCGATTTCGGCCGCTTTGCGCAGATCTCCGCCGGCCGCCCGTTCCGCTTCAAGGCCGTCACGGTCGCCGAGGCGCAGGCCGAGGCGAAGGCATTTGTCGAACTGCTGCGCTCGCTGCCCGAACGCCTCCGCGGCATCGACGATCTCGGCCTCAACATCGAGGCGCTCAGGGATGCCAACGTCGCGGGCCAGGCAGTCAACGCGGTTGACGCCTCGACTTGGCAGGTTGCCGTGCCCTAGATCAACACCAACAACAACGGATCGATCGTCATGACTTCAACCATCGACCTCAATTGCGATCTCGGCGAGAGCTTTGGCCCCTGGGAAATGGGCAATGACGCCGCGATGATCGAGCTCGCGACCTCGGTCAACGTCGCCTGCGGCTTCCATGCCGGCGATGCCGACATCATGCGCCACACCGTCGAGCTCGCCAAGGCGCGCGGCGTCAGCGTCGGTGCGCATCCCGGATATCGCGACCTGCACGGTTTCGGCCGCCGCCCGGTGCCCGGACTGAAATCATCCGAGATCGAGAACCTCGTCGCCTACCAGATCGGAGCGCTGCAGGCGATCGCGACCGCGGCCGGCCACAAGGTCACGCATGTCAAGGCGCATGGCGCGCTCTCCAACGTCGCCTGCGAGGACGACATGACCGCGAAGGCGATCGCCAGCGCGATCAAGGCCGTCGACCCGAGCCTGATCTTCGTCGTGCTCGCCAACTCCAAGCTGGTGCGCGCCGGCGAGGCTGCCAATCTGCGCATGGCCCGCGAAGTGTTTGCCGATCGCGCCTATGAGGACGACGGCAATCTGGTCTCGCGCAAGAAGCCCGGCGCGGTTTTGCACGATCCGAAGGCGATCGCCGACCGCGTGGTGCGCATGGTGCAGGATGGCGCAGTGGTTTCGGTGACGGGCAAGGTCATCAAGATGCAGACCGACACAGTCTGCATCCACGGCGACACGCCGGGCGCAGTCGAGATCGCCCGTGGTGTGCGACAGGCGCTGAAGGATGCTGGCATCACGGTCGCGCCGTTCAGGACGGCGCTATAGCGCGTGGGTTGGTAGCGAGGGCCGGCCCCGCCGCCGGCCCTTCAGCTTTCGTTAAGAGTCTTCTTAAACCCAAACTTGCCGATTGGTTGCTAGGTGCAGCTTTCCGAGCCTTGATGTTCCCCTCAGGAAATTGGGTACGAAAGCATGTTGCGCACCTCGATCTCGCTTGCCATTGCCGCGATTGCCACGGCCGCCTTCACCAGCGCGGCGTCCGCCGGCTGCTACAGCTGCTATACGCCGCCTCCCCAGCCCTGCACGACCTGCTACCAGGTGCAGACCGTGCCGCCGCAGTATCGCACGGTGCAGGAGACCGTGATGGTGGCGCCGGGCCGCGTCATCGCGCACCGCACGCCGGCGCAGTATCGCACCGTGATGGTGCCGCAGACCGTGATGGTCGCCCCCGAAGGCGTCGCCTATGAGCGCATCCCGCCGCAATACGCGACGCAGGAGCGCGTCCAGATGGTTTCGCCGGGCTATTCCTACTACGCGCCGGTCGCACCGCGCTGCAGCACCTGCGGCTTTGGCTTCGGTTACGGCTACTGATCGCTTCACTTCACAAAAGAAGCCGCCGCCCGAGGCCATCGGGCGGCGGCTTTTCTATTCTTCGCCGACGTCAGAACGGGTGAACGGACAGCGTGCCGAACACGATGGCCGCGATCATCGCAAAGGCGCTGTACAGCGCCGCGGTATGAAATCCGGACCCGCTCTTCCGTGAAATGTTTCGCGCGGATAGGTGCAGGCGGGCTTCCGCCGATAGTTCGCGCATCATCGCTCTCCAACGCAGCATGTGCCGCATATGGAATAGTGTTCGCGCCCGGATTCAAGCGGGGCACGAAAATAGCGATGCGGACGCCTCAGGCGTGTCGGTATTGAGTGAAAAATTCTTCCTGGCGGATTCGGACGAGAATTTTATTCGTTCGAATTCGAGGCGTCGGGAACCTCCTTGGAGACGCGCTGCGGGGAACCGGCGTTCCGCATCGGCTCACCCTGCCTCACGGCTTCCAGCGCCCGATCTTGAACGCCGCCAGATGGCCCGGAACATCGTTGGGATTGAACGGAGGACCGGCGAACGCTCCGATCGCACCGGGAGGGATCACCGGCCGTCCCGAGGCGGCGTCGAAGAGATCCGGCCTGAACACGGCCATCGCGGCCTTCAGCGCCTCCGGCTTCAACGGCGTCTGGCCCCAGCGGACCATCTGCGCATAGAGCCAGGCGGCCTGCGCCGGGTCGGGCCTGGCCGCCGACTCCCGCCCGACCAGGAGGTAGCGGCTGCTCTCGCGCATGGTGCCGTCGGGCGAGATCTTCAGCCGGCCGTCGAGTGAGCGCTGGATGACGCTGGCGTCGACGCCGATCCGCTCGGGCTGCGCCAGGATGCGCGCTACCTCCACCCGGTTCTGCGGATCCTCGATGAACTCGGAAGCACGCAGATGGGCCCGCACCAACGCGGCCACGACGTTGGGATTCTGCTGCGACCAGCTCTGCCTGATAGCCAGCACCTTCTCGACCGCGCTCAGCAGGATGTCCGAGACAAAATGCAGGATATGGCCGATACCGAGATCGACAGCGACCGAATTCCAGGGCGCGCCGACGCAGAAGGCATCGACATGGCCACTGGCAAGACTGTCCACCATGTAGGGCGGCGGCAGCACCACGAGCTGTACGTCCTCGTCGGGATCGACGCCGCCGGCGGCCATCCAGAACCGCAATTGATAATTATGGGTCGAGAACGGGAACGTCATGCCGAAGGTCAACGGCTCCGCCCCGCTCTTCCGCCGCTTCGCCACCACCCGGGCGAGCGCCCGCGCGGTGGCCATCGGGTCGAAGCGGTCGCCGTCAAGCTCCTCCATCAGCGCGGCGTGCAGCGCCGGCGACACCGTGATCGCGTTGCCGTTGAGCCCGAGATTGAAGGGAGCCACGATCGGCACCTTGACGTGGCCGAGCCCGAGGCTGGACGCGATGGCGACCGGCGCCAGCAGATGGGCGGCATCGAACAGGCCGATATTGAGCTTGTCGCGGACGTTCGACCACGACACCTCCCGCACCAGCGTGACGTCAAGCCCTTCGGCGGCGGCAAATCCCTTGTCGACCGCAATGATCAGGGCTGCGGCGTCGACCAGCGGAATGAACCCGATGCGCAATGATGCGGTCATTTGAGTAGCTCCGACGCCGTCAGGATCGATTGCGCGATCTCGCCAATCTTCTTTTTCTCGCGCATCGCGGTCGAGCGCATCAGCACATAGGCCTCCTCCTCGGTCAGCCCCTTCATCTTCATCAGGATACCCTTGGCACGGTCGATCACCTTGCGCTCCTCCAGCGCATGCTTGGTGCGGTCGAGTTCGTCCTGCAGCTTCGAGAAGGCGTTGAATCGGGAGACGCAGAGGTCGAGAATCGGCTTGATGCGTTCCTTCTTCAGCCCGTCCACGATGTAGGCGGACACGCCCGCTTCGACCGAGGCCTGGATCGAGGCGGCGTCGCTCTGGTCGACGAACATGGCGATCGGCCGGCGGACCGCGCGGCTGACCTGGAACATTTGTTCCAGCACGTCGCGGCTCGGGTTCTCCAGATCGATAACGATGATCTCCGGGTCAAGGGCGTAGATGCGCGCCAAGAGGCTCTGCATCTCGCTGATGTGGACGACATCGGTATAGCCCGCCTCCCGCAGTCCCTCCTCTAGGATGGCTGCACGGATCGGGCTCTCGTCGACAATGACGATCTTGGGAGACGACTCAGCGCTCATCGACAACTCGTAGGACCCGGCAGGTCCATCCATAACACGTCATTCGGCCCGGCATAGGGTTGTAATTGTCGGTATTTGGGACTAGCTCCTGCCCATTCATCAGGCAGATCAGAGATATGCAACAGGCCGCCGCGCCGAAAGTGAGCTTTGTGTCCTTGGGGTGCCCCAAGGCCCTGGTCGATTCCGAGCGTATCATCACGAGGCTGCGCGCGGAGGGCTACGAGCTCGCGCGCAAGCATGACGGGGCTGATATCGTCATCGTCAACACCTGCGGCTTCCTCGACAGCGCCAAGCAGGAATCGCTGTCCGCCATCGGCGAGGCCATGGCCGAGAACGGCAAGGTCATCGTCACCGGCTGCATGGGCGCCGAGCCCGAGCAGATCGAGGCGGCCTACCCCGGCGTGCTGTCGATCACCGGTCCGCAGCAATATGAGAGCGTGCTCGACGCCGTGCACCGCGCGCTGCCGCCGACGCATAATCCGCATCTCGACCTCGTCCCGCCGCAGGGCGTCAAGCTGACGCCGCGGCACTACGCGTATTTGAAGATTTCCGAGGGCTGCAACAACCGCTGCAGCTTCTGCATCATCCCGAAGCTGCGCGGCGACCTCGTCTCGCGCCCGGCCAATGACGTGCTGCGCGAGGCCGAGCGGCTGGTGAAGGCCGGCGTCAGGGAATTGCTCGTCATCTCGCAGGACACCTCGGCCTATGGCGTCGACCTGAAATACGCCGAGAGCCCGTGGCAGGACCGCAGCGTCCGCGCCAAATTCTTCGACCTCGCCAAGGAGCTCGGCGACCTCGGCACCTGGGTGCGCCTGCAATACGTCTACCCGTACCCGCATGTCGACGAGGTCATCGAGCTGATGACCGAGGGCAAGGTGCTGCCCTATCTCGACATCCCCTTCCAGCATGCGAGCCCCGACGTGCTGCGGGCGATGAAGCGCCCGGCCGCGCAGGAGAAGACGCTGGCGCGCATCCAGACGTGGCGCGAAGCATGCCCCGAGCTGACATTGCGCTCGACCTTCATCGTCGGCTTCCCCGGCGAGACCGATTCCGATTTCGCCTATCTGCTCGACTGGCTCGAGGAAGCCCAGATCGACCGCCTCGGCTGCTTCAAATACGAGCCGGTCGCCGGTGCCGCGTCGAACGCGATTCCCAATGCCGTGCCCGACGAGGTCAAGCAGGAGCGCTGGAACGCGCTGATGGCGCGGCAGCAGAAGATTTCCGCGAAGCGTCTGAAGCGCAAGGTCGGCACGCGCCAGCAGGTGATCATCGACGAGGTCGGCCCGACCGTCGCAAAGGGTCGGTCAAAGGCCGACGCGCCGGAGATCGACGGCGCTGTCTATCTCTCCAGTCGCCGCCCGCTGAAGGTCGGCGAGATCGTCACCGCGAAGATCGAGCGCTCTGACGAATACGATCTCCACGGCAGCGTCGCGGGATTCTGACCCGCTTGACATTGTCAGGCGTTCGGCTGTATGGGCCTGCGCCATGAAGCTGAACCGGACCCACCGCCGCGCCATCCGCCGTCGTCGTACCAACGACGATGATGGGTCGCGCCATGTCCGACGCCAGCGCTGATTAACTAGATCAGCCCAGGTTTTCGAGAAGGCCGCGCCCCAAAGCGCGGCCTTCTTGCTTTTCGGCCTGCTTTTTTCACCCCCAAGACTTCACCTTCAGGAACTGCCAGAGGAGATCGACATGACCAACGCTGCCCATCCGTTCGACGCGCTGATGGACATCACCGCGCGCCCGCCGGTCGTGTTCGTGCGCGGCGCCGGCTCCTACCTCTGGGACGATTCCCGCAACCGCTATCTCGATTTCGTGCAGGGCTGGGCCGTCAATGCGCTCGGCCATTCGCCGCCTGCGGTTGCCGAAGCGCTTGCCGCACAGGCCAAGCGGCTGTTGACGCCGAGCCCCGCCTTCTACAACGGCCCGAGCCTGCAACTGGCCAAGGCGCTGGTCGAGCAAACCTGCTTCGACCAGGTGTTTTTCGCCAATTCCGGCGCCGAGGCGAATGAAGGCGCGATCAAGCTCGCCCGCAAATACGGCGCCAAGTACAAGAACGGCGCGCACGAGATCATTACCTTCGAAGGTGGCTTCCATGGCCGGACGCTGGCGACCATGTCGGCCTCGGGCAAGAAGGCGTTCGAGCCGCTGTTCGAGCCGAAGGTCTCGGGCTTCCGCAAAGCGAAGTTGAACGACATCGAGTCGGTCCGGAAGCTGATTTCGCCATCGACAGTGGCCGTGATGCTGGAGCCGATCCAGGGAGAAGCCGGCGTGTGGCCTGCGACCGACGAATTCCTTCGGGGGTTGCGGGCGCTGACCCAGCAGCGCGGCCTGCTGCTGATCGTCGACGAAATCCAGACCGGCATGGGCCGGACCGGAAAGCTGTTCGCCTATGAGCACGCCGGAATCGAGCCTGACATCATGACGCTCGGCAAGGGCATCGGCGGCGGCGTGCCGCTCGCAGCCCTGCTCGCGACCGAGCACGCCTCATGTTTCGATCACGGCGATCAGGGCGGCACGTTCAACGGCAATCCCTTGATGTGCGCTGCCGGTCTCGCCGTGCTCGACCAGGTCGCTCAGCCCGACTTCTTGCGGTCGGTGACCGAGACGGGATTGTTGCTTGAGAGCGAGTTGCAGCGGCTGTCGGCGCGGCACGGGCTCGGCGCCATCAGAGGCCGTGGCCTTCTGCTCGCGCTCGATCTCAAGATGCCGATCGGCGCCGCCATCGTCGCGCAGGCCCTTGCGGAGGGCGTGCTGGTGAATTCGCCGCAGCCCGACGCGCTGCGCTTCATGCCGGCGCTGAACGTCACGCGTGAGGAGATCTCGCTGATGATCGATTGCCTCGATAACGTGCTGACCAAGGTGGGCGCGGCAAGGCGGGTGGCGTAGCTGCCGCCGTCATTGCGAGCGAAGCGAAGCAATCCATCGAGCCACGCGCGCGGAGGCGTGGATTGCTTCGTCGCTACGCTCCTCGCAATGACGGGAAGCCACTACGGCCGCAAGATCGCCGCGCCCGTGGTCGCCCTGCTCTCCAGGTCGACATGCGCTTTCGCCGCATCCTTCAGCGCATAGGCGTGGTTGATCGGCACGTGCAGCTTGCCGTTGATCACGGCGGCGAACAGCGTGTCGGCGCCCTCGAGCAATTCCTTGCGGGTGCCGACATAGTCGTTGAGCTTCGGACGCGTCGCGAACAGCGAGCCGTGGTTGTTGAGCTCGGCGAGCGGGAACGGCGGCACCGGGCCCGAGGCATTGCCGAAGCTCACGAACAGGCCGCGCGGTCGCAGGCACGACAGCGATCCCGGGAACGTGGTCTTGCCGACGCCGTCATAGACGACGTCGCAGAGTTCGCCGCGGCTGATCTGCTTGACGCGCTCGACGAAGTTCTCCTCGTTGTAAAGGATGACGTGATCGCAGCCATTGGAGAGCGCGAGGTCGGCCTTGGCCTTGGAGCCGACGGTGCCGATAACGTGGGCGCCGAGCGCATTGGCCCATTGGCAGGCGAGCAGCCCGATGCCGCCGGCTGCGGCATGGATCAGCACCCGATGGCCGGGCTCGACCTTGAAGGTCTTGTGCAGCAGGTACCAGACCGTCAGCCCCTTGAGCATCAGCACCGCGCCCTGTTCATAGGTGATGTGGTCGGGCAGCTTGACGACCTTGTCGGCCGGGATGACGCGCTCGGAGGCGTAGCCGCCGAGATTGTAGTAATAGGCGACGCGATCGCCGGGATGGAAATTGGTCACGCCAGGGCCGACGGCCACGACCTCGCCGGCCGCCTCGTTGCCGGCGATGAACGGCAGGCCGGGGGCCTTGTAGAGGCCGGTGCGGAAATAGACGTCGATGAAGTTGAGGCCGACGGCATGCTGGCGGATGCGCACCTCGCCCGGTCCGGGGGCCGCGACCTCGACGTCCTCATAGGTCAGGACTTCCGGGCCCCCTACCTTGTGCACGCGCACAGCCTTGGTCATGTCGGTCGCTCCTCTTGGATCGTGGCTTGCCGCGAGCGAATTCCATTGCCGCCGCCTTGTCAACCGAGCGGCCCAGGAACCCGCTATCCCGCCGCCCTCTTGCGGTTGCGCCTTGCCATCACGTTGAACGCCTCGACCGCGGCCGAGAACGCGATGGCGAAATAGATGTAGCCGCGCGGGATGTGGAATTTGAATCCGTCGGCAACGAGCGCCACGCCGATCAGCACCAGGAATGCCAGCGCCAGCATCTTCGTGGTCGGATGCTCGGCAACGAACCGCGCCACCGGTCCCGACGACACGTACATGATGATGCAGGCGATCACGACGGCTGCGATCATGATCTCGAGGTCCTGCGCCATGCCGATCGCGGTGATGATCGAGTCGAGCGAGAACACCAGGTCGATGATGATGATCTGCACGATCACTAAGAAGAACGCGCTGGCGCTCGGCCTCGCCTCCTCGTCGCCCTCGCGCGCCTCGACCTCGCCATGGATCTCGTGGGTCGCCTTGGCGATCAGGAACAGCCCGCCGCCGATCAGGATGATGTCGCGCCAGGATAGTGCAACGTCCCTGATGGTGAAGACGGGCTCCGTCAGCCCGATCAGCCACACCAGGATGCTGAGCAGCAGGATGCGGAACAGCAGCGCCAGCAGCAGGCCGATTTGCCGCGCGCGCTTGGCCTGATCAGGCGGAATCCGCGAAACGATCACCGACAGGAAGATGACGTTGTCGATGCCGAGCACGATCTCCAGTGCCGTCAGTGTCAGCAGCGCCGCCCAGGCCTCCGGGCTCGTGATCAATTGCATCATGCCTTGAATGCTCTCATCCGGCGGATCACGGCGTCGCTGCCGACGATGTAGGCGGCAATGGCGCAGAGCCCGAAAGTGATCGGCGCGCCGACGGCGAAGTCGGATGCCACGGTGTACAGGGCCAGCACGGCCCAGGCGGCCAGGAGCCACAGCGTCAGCCAGCGCAGCCGCACCACGCGGAGCGGGTGCAGTACGTGGAACGGCATAAACGTCAGCGCGATCAGGATCGCGACCACGAGCGTCGAGAGCACCGGCGGCAAATGCAGCAGGAACAGGTAGAACGCCGCAGCGTTCCACAGCGCCGGGAAGCCGCGGAAATGGTTGTCGGCGGCCTTCATGCGACGGTCGGCGAAGTACAGCGCGCTCGAGACCACGATGCCGATGCCGAGGATGGGTGCCGCCAGCGGCAGCAACAGCCCGCTCGCCGTGATCGCATAGGCCGGCACGAACACATAGGTGACGAAGTCGACGACGAGATCGAGCACCTCGCCGGACCAGTTCGGTTGCAACCGCTCCACGTCGAGCTTGCGCGCCAGCGGACCGTCGATCCCGTCGATGATCAGCGCCACGCCGAGCCAGCCGAACATGTTGGCCCAGTGCTCGCGCACGGCCTCCAGCATCGCCAGCAGCGCGACCCCCGCCCCCAGCGCCGTGAGAAGATGAACGGAAAATGCGGCGGCCCGCATCCGTTGCGACGACTCCGGCTGGCTGGTCTGGTCCATAAGACTGGCAGTGCTATCAGGAATCGTCCCGATTTGCATATCCGCTCTTGCGGCGATCCGCCGCGCAATGGGCCGGAAACTTTTGCGGTTAACCGCGGCTTGAATTTGCCGCGGACAATGTCAATTGTCCCGGCATGAACGATACAAAGCAGGATTATGACGTTATCGTCATAGGCGGCGGCCCGGCCGGATTGACGGCCGCGATCGCCCTTGGCGACGCCGGTGCGCGGACCGCGCTGTTGGCCCGCCGCGTACCCTATGGCGACAACCGCACCACCGCATTGCTCGGCGCCTCCACCGACCTCCTCGACCGGCTGGACGTCTGGCGGCGCTGCGCCGGCAAGGCGGCGGCGCTCAAGACCATGCGCCTCGTCGACGACACCGGCCGCCTGATCCGCGCGCCCGAGGTGCGGTTCTCCGCCGATGAGATCGGGCGGGAGCAGTTCGGCTTCAACATCGACAACCGCTCGCTGGTCGCGGCGCTCGAGGAGCGCGCCGGCGAGATGTCTGCGCTGACCCGTTTTGACGACGAGGCGGCGGAGATCCACCCCGACGACGCCGGGGTCAGCGTCCTGACGCGCCAGGGCCAACGATTGTCGGCGCGCCTCGTGGTCGGCGCCGACGGCCGCAATTCGCTGGCGCGCGAGGCCGCAGGTATCGAGACCGTCAGCCGCGAGCTCGGGCAGTCCGCCCTCACCTTCAACATCGCGCATACACGGTCACACAAGAACGTCTCGACCGAGTTTCACACCGAACACGGCCCCTGCGTGTTCGTGCCGCTCAGCGGCGACCGCTCGAGCGTGGTCTGGGTCTCCACGCCGAAGGAGGCCGCGCGGCTGATGGCCCTTGGCGATGCGGAATTGTCCGAGGCCGCCGAGAAGCAATCGCATTCCATCCTTGGCCGTGTGCAGGTCGAGCCCGGACGCCACGTGTTTCCGCTCGCGATCAAGCGCCCCCGGCAATTCGCCCGGAATCGTGTCGCGCTGGTCGGCGAATCCGCCCATGTGCTGCCGCCGATCGGCGCGCAGGGACTCAATATGGGACTGCGCGACGCCGCCGACATCGCCGATGTCGTGGGCCCGGCGATCGCGCATGGCGAAGACCCAGGTGCGCCGGCCGTGCTGTCACGCTACCAATCGGCGCGACGCCCCGACGTGACCAGCCGGATGTGGGCGATCGACATCGCCAACCGCTCGCTGCTCAGCGATTTCCTGCCCATGCAGTCGCTGCGTGCCGCAGGCCTGCACATGATCGGGTCGATCGGCCCCTTGCGGCGGCTTGCGATGCGCGAGGGCCTCGCGCCGTCGTGGCGGCGCTAGCAGGGCGTCTTCAAGGGAAGACCAGCCGCCCGGTCTGGATGAACCACATCACGCTGGTCAGCGTGACGACCGAGGCAAACGTGCCGATCAGCACCGCGACCGAGGCCGGCTCGATCCAGGTGTCATTCTGGCGGGCGATCACGAACACGTTGAGTGCCGGCGGCAGCGAGGCCATCAGCACGGCCGTGGCCGCCCAGGGCCGTGCGAACGGGCCGAACAGCAGCATCAGGCCGAACGCCAGCAGCGGATGAATCAACAGCTTGATCGCGATCACGCCGGGCACCTCCCACGGCACCCGCTCGAACGGACGCAAGGCCACGGTGACGCCGAGCACGAACAGCGCCATCGGCGCGGCGGCGTTCTGCAGGAACTGGATGGTTCGGTCGAGCGCGACCGGCAGCGGAATGTGGAACGCCGCCACCAGCGCACCGAACACCGCCGACATGATCAGCGGGTTCTGCACGATCTGCCGCATCACCACGCCGAGCGCATGCAACAGCGAGGGATGGTCACGATCAGTGAGCTCGATCAACAGCGGCACGATTGAGAACAGGAAGATGCTGTCACAGCAGAAGATCAGCGCGGTCGGCGCCGCCGCCTTGGCGCCGAGCACGGCCAGCGCCAGTCCCGGGCCCATGTAGCCGATATTGCCGTAGGCGCCCGAGAGGCCCGCGAGCGTCGCCTCACGCAGGGTGAGACCGCCGAGCGCCTTGCCCACGACCATCGACAGGAAAAACGCGGTCACGGTCCCTAGCGTGGTGGCGATCAGGAATGGCGGGTTGTTCAGTTCCGAAAACGGTGTCTTCGACATGATCCCGAACAGCAGCGCCGGTAACGAAACGTAAAGCAGGAAGAAATTCATCCAGGCGAGCCCGCTCTCGGGCAACCCCTTGGCCTTTCCGCAGGCGAAACCAATGAAGATCAGGCCGAAATACGGCAGCGCCAGATTGAGGATATCGACCATTCTGAAAGTGTTTTCTCTGCCGTATATCGGGCCGGTTGCAGCCGGCTAGAATCGGTAAACCAGGGGTTAAATCGCCGCCATGCCCCTAGCATCGGCCACAATGATGGTCTATCGACGAGGCATGATCAAAGCGCGCACCGCCAAGTTCCAGATCGGGCAGATCGTGCGTCACCGGGTGTTCTCATTCCGGGGCGTGATCTTCGACATCGATCCGGAGTTCAACAACACCGAGGAATGGTGGTTGTCGATCCCTGAGGAGGTTCGCCCCAACAAAGATCAGCCGTTCTATCACCTGCTCGCGGAAAACTCGGAAACCGAATACGTCGCCTACGTCTCCGAGCAGAACCTGCTGCCGGATGATTCCGGCGAACCGATCCGCCATTCGCAGGTCGCCGAGATCTTCGTGAAGGACAAGTCGGGCGGCTACCGCCCGCGCAATCCGTCGCTGAACTGACGGCCCGCCCGTCCGGACGACATTCCGCTCTGTCCAACGAAAAAAGGCGCCCATCGGGCGCCTTTTGTTTTTGCGGTCCGGCCCCGCGCTTACTTCGAAGCGGGGTTGGCCGGAGCGGCTGCGTTGCCGCCCCCGCCCGCGCCTTCAAGCTTCTTGCGCTGCTCTTCGGCGCGCTTCTGCAGCTCTTCCTGCAGCTTCTTCTGGTTTTCCTCGAACTGCTTCGGATCGGTCGGCGGGCCGTCATAGGCCTTGGCGAATTCGCCCGCGAGCGGCAGCGGCAGCGTCAGCGCCGCGCCGTTGGAGTTGATCGCCTGGACCACGAGGTTGTTGCCCTTCTTCATGTTGGCGATCATGTCCGCCGTCGCTTCGTAGTCCGACATGCAGCCGTTCTGGAAGCAGATCACATAGGGTGCCTGCTGCGGCGCGTTGTTGTCGACGATGACGCGGGTGCCGTGGACAAGCTGCATGCCGAGCGGCAGCGTCACGCGCAGGATCTTCTTCGGCTCACCTTCCGGCTCGATAATCACGGCAGCGATGACCGGCTGGCCGGACTCGATGCGGCCGTCCTTGCCGGTGAAGCACACCTGCTTGGCGTTGGCTTCCTGGCCCTTCAGGCAGAACTTGGTCCAGGGTGCATAGATCAGCTGAACCTGCTGATCCTGCGGCGGCTGCTGGGCCGCGGCGGCCGGGGGTTGGCCGCCGGCGGCCGGCGGGGACGCTTGGGCCGCGGGCGCGGGAGCCTTGGGGGCCGCCTTCGGTGCCGCCTTGGGCGCTGCCTTCGGTGCCGCGGGCGCTGGCGTCGCGGGCTGCTGGGCCCGAGCAGCAGGAACCAGAAGCGCTGCGGTGAGAGCCGTCGCCGCCATCAGGGCGACAATTCGCCCACGCGGCCGGACCGGGGCGGCCAAGATACGGAAATTCATTGCGGAAAACCCTTTCTGAACGGCAGCGCCCGAAACCGCTGCAGGCGCCGACACATAGCCGTTTGGGCGGCTGTCTCCTCGTCAATTGAGGCGGATACGTGACAGGGATTCCGCCGGTTCAATTGCACGCCTTCAATACAGCGGCGCGCGGAAAGATCAATGGTGACAAGCGGATTTGAGCTGAAGTCACGGCCGGATCCGAGCCGATGTGATAAGGCTTTGCCGTGGTCGTGCCCGAATCAAATTCGCGCGTTCCGATGACGCGGTCCGGGCGTCGCCGCTCGCGCATGGTCGCACGGCTGGCGCTGGCGCTCGGCCTCGGCGCGGCGGCGGGCCATGCCCGGGCGGCCGAGAGCACCGCGATCGCGATGCACGGCGCCCCGGCCCTTTCCGCCGATTTCGCCCGGATGCCCTACGCCAATCCCGACGCGCCCAAGGGCGGCCGGATGGTCTGGGGCATTCTCGGAACCTTCGACAGCCTCAACCCGCTGATCGTGCGCGGCCTCGCCGTGCAGCAGATCCGCGGCTTCGTGCTCGAGAGCCTGTTGACGCGCGGCAATGACGAGCCGTTCACGCTCTACGGCCTGCTCGCGAGGACAGTCGAGACCGACGACGCGCGCAGCTACGTCACGTTCCGTCTCGATCCCCGCGCCCGCTTCGCGGACGGCAAGCCGGTCATCGCGGAGGACGTGCTGTTCTCCTGGGCGCTGCTGCGCGATCACGGTCGGCCGAACCATCGCCAGTACTATGCCAAAGTCACCAAAGCCGAGGCGCCGGATCCGCTGACGGTGCGCTTCGATCTCACCGGCGCCAATGATCGCGAGCTGCCGCTGATCCTGGGCCTGATGCCGGTGCTGCCCAAGCACGCGGTCAATCCCGAGAGTTTCGAGGAAACCACCCTGACCGGGCCGGTCGGCTCCGGTCCCTACCGCGTCACCGCGGTCAAGCCCGGCGCGAGCGTGACACTGACGCGCAATCCCGACTATTGGGGCCGCGACCTGCCGGCGAACCGCGGCCTCTATAATTTCGACGAGATCCGGCTCGACTTCTACCGCGAGTCCAACGGCCTGTTCGAAGCCTTCAAGCGCGGCCTGTTCGATTTCCGGGTCGAAACCGAGCCGCTGCGTTGGCATGACGGCTACGACTTCCCGGCCGCACGCAATGGCAAGGTGATCCGCGACACCATCAAGACCGGAATGCCGCAGCCCTCGGAGTTCCTGGTCTTCAACACCCGCAAGCCGGTGTTCGCCGATGTCCGCGTCCGCAAGGCGCTGACGCTGTTGTTCGATTTCGAGTGGATCAACCGCAACTATTTCTTCGGCCTGTACGGCCGCAATGGCGGCTTCTTCGCCGGCTCCGAGCTGTCGGCCTATGGGCGGGCGGCCGACGACCGCGAGCGTACGCTGTTGACGCTGGCCAAGGCGCGGATCGACCCCGACATGCTCGACGGCCGCTATCGCCTGCCGATCAGCGACGGCTCCGGCCGCGACCGCACGACGCTGCGCGCGGCTCTCGCTTTGCTCTTGGACGCCGGTTACGACCTCGACGGCACCGTGCTGCGCAACCGCACCACGAAGACGCCGCTCAGCTTCGAGATCCTGGTGACAACGCGCGATCAGGAGCGGATTGCGCTCGCCTATCAGCGCGACCTCAAGCGCGCCGGCATCGAGGCAACCGTACGCGCCGTCGATCCGGTCCAGTTCGATCAACGCCGGCTCGGCTACGAGTTCGACATGATCCAGAATCGCTGGGATCAATCGCTCTCGCCGGGCAATGAGCAGTCGTTCTACTTCGGCAGCCAGGCCGCCGACGTCCCGGGCACGCGCAACTACATGGGCGTCAAGGACCCCGCGATCGATTCGCTGATCGCGGCGCTGCTGGAAGCGCGGGAGCGCCCCGCCTTCGTCTCGGCGGTACGGGCGCTGGACCGGACGCTGATGTCCGGCTTCTACGCAATTCCCGTGTTAAACGCCGCGGAGCAATGGATCGCGCGCTGGAATCGGATAGAACGGCCTTCGACCACGGCGTTGTCGGGGTACCTGCCGGAGACCTGGTGGCAGAAGGCCGATCCGCAGTCCAAGTGACTGCGCCGGCAGTGCGTGCGTCCAAGTGCGTTGTTCCAGTAATCCTGTTCGAGTGACGCGACCTCATCAGATGCAACCGAAGTTGAGCCCGTGAACCAGCAAACGACCGTCTCGCCCACGCTCGACACCCTGTTCAAGCGGATCCTGGTGCGGCAGCCGGAGGCGCTCGCGCTGGTCGATCCCCTCAACAAGCAACGCATCACCGGGCAGACGCGCAAGCGGCTGACCTATGCCCAGGCCGATCGCGCGATCTCCGCGATCGCGGCCCATTTCATCGAGAGCGGGCTGCCGGCCAATTCGGTGATCGCGGTGCAATTGCCCTCCACGATCGAATTCGTGCTGACGGTGCTTGCGGCGCATCGCGTCGGCCTCGTGGTGGCGCCGCTGCCGCTATTGTGGCGCCAAGCCGAGCTCACCGCCGCCCTCAACCGCACGGCGGCGCGGGCGATCGTCACCAGCAGCAAGATCGACGGCGTCTCCTACGCCGACCTCGCGATGAACGCCGCGGCGGAGGCGTTCTCGATCCGCCATGTCTGCGGCTTCGGCAGCGACCTGCCCGAGGGCATGGCCTCGCTCGACCAGGCGATCCTGCAGGACTCCAGGACCTCGCGTTCGGTGATCCAGGACGGCCGCAAGGCGGCGCTGATCTCCTTCGACGTCACCAGCGAAGGGCTCCGGCCGGTGCCGCGCGCGCATTTCAGCCTGATCGCAGGGGGGCTAGCGATGTCGCTGGAGAGCGATATCACCCAGGGCGCGACCATCATGTCGGCGTTTGCGCCGATGTCGTTTGCCGGCCTCTGCGGCTCGCTGGTGATCTGGCTGCTGTCCGGCGGCACGCTGGTGCTGCATCACCCCTTCGACGAGGAGGTGCTGGAGACGCAGATCAACGACCATGCCTGCGACACGCTGATCGCGCCCGCCCAGCTTGCCCTGCGGCTCGACGAGCGCGGCCTGTCGGAGCGCATGCCGAGCCTGCGCACCGTGATCGGCCTCTGGCGCGCGCCGGAACAGGTTGCGTCCAGCGCGTCCTGGACGGCCCAGCGCGCCAGCCTGACCGACGTCTATCTGTTCGGCGAGGCCGGGCAGTTCGGCGCCCGCCGCACCGCGCAGGATGGCGCGCCGGCGCCGATCAAGCCCGGCCCGCATGGCGCGCCGCGCGAGGTGCCGGGTGCCGCGATCGCCGGCGACATCCTGCTGACGCCGAGGGGCACGCTCGGCCTGCGCGGCCCGATGGTCCCGGCCGCCGCCTATGCGCCGCCGCCTCCACCTGATGACACGCTGATCGCGCCGCCGCCGCGCGATTTCGTCGACACCGAATATGCCGCGCGCCTCGATCGGGCGACCGGCGCCATCAGCATCACCGCGCCGCCGTCAGGCGTGATGGCGGTCGGCGGCTATCGCTTCCTTGCCGACGATCTGCAGGAATGGTCGCGCCGCCTCGGCCAGGGCGCGCTGCTCACGGCGCTGCCGGACCGGCTCAGCGGCCATCGGCTGGCGGGGCGCGCGCAGGACAACGCGCGAGCCCGCGACGCGCTGACGGAACTCGGGCTTAACCCGTTGATGGTCGAAGCATTTCGCGACCGTACGAACGCGCCGCTGACCTAACTCCGCGGATTGTGTTGACTCCGCATTAAGCTAACCGACCTAGCATTGCGGCCATTGCGCATGCGTGCATTGGCTTCGAGTTTCTTATGTCCCAGCAAGGCCCGGTTCTCATCGTCTCGGCGACGCCCAAGCCGTCCTTCGCCGCTGTTCTCGATGAGGCAACGCTGTTTCCGGTGGTCACGAGCGGCTGGAGCGAGGCCGGGCGCGCCATCGAACAGGTGCAGCCTGCGGCGGTGATCGCGGCGATGGACCGCGTTGATGCCGCAACCTTTGCCGCGCTGGCGAGGCGTGTCGCCGCCCGCGCGCCCTATCTGCCGCTGATCGCGGTCGACCCGGCGATCGCCCTGCCCGAGACCGCGATCGCGTTCTTCCAGGACAAGCGGCTGCCCGATCGCCTGATCGCGCGGCTCAATGCATCGTTACGCGTGCGCAGCCTGCATGCGACGGTGATGCGGCGCCTGGTGCCGCCGGCACCGATGGCGCTGTCGGACATCGATCCGGCGCGCGAGGCGACCGCACTTCTGATCGGCCGCGGCGGCGCCTATCCGGCGTTGTCGGTCGCGCTCGGCGAGCGCACCGGCGTGGTCGGCGCGCTGAGCATCGAGGCGGCGGCCAAGCATCTCAACAACCGCGACATCGACGGCATCGTGCTCGCCGAAGGTTTCACGCTGCGGGTGATCGACGCCTTCCTCACGGTGCTGACCGAGGACGTCCGCTTCCGCAATCTGCCTGTCGTCGTGATCTCCGACGACCTCGCGCCGAGCTACGACATGCCCAACCTCGAGATCATCGCAGCCGAGCCGCCACGGATCGCCGCGATCGCGCTGCCGCTGATCCGCCAGCACGCCTTCGAGGCACGGCTCAGCCGCACCCTGCGTGCGATCGATGCCGAGGGCCTGATCGATGCGCGCACCGGTCTCCTCACCAGGGCCGCGTTCGACCGCGATTTCGCCACCGCCGTCTACCAGACCATCGAGCGCGGCGGCGGCCTCTCGGTGGCGCGCTTTGCCTTCGAAAGCGCGCATCCCCGCGCCCAGTTCGACGGTGCGCGGATCATCAGCCGCCTGATGCGGCGGACCGATTTCGGCGCCGTGCAGGATGACGGCTCGATCGTGATCGTGTTCGCCGCGACCGACCTGCGCAACGCGCACGCGATCACGCGGCGGCTATCGAGCGTGATGCGCCACACCCGCCACGGCAAGCGCGACGTCGGCGCCGAGCCCACCGTCACGGTCGCCGCGCTGCAGTCGAACGATACGGCGAAATCGCTCTTGGCGCGGCTCCACGCGACGTCGCAGCGCGCGGCGTCGTAGCCGCCGGCGACGGTCTGACCGTGTTGAAACCCATCGCGACGACCTTCAGCTGCGTAGGGTCGGCAAAGGCGCAACGCGCCGTGCCCACCATCCACACTGTGCTCGCGATGGTGGGCACGCTTGCGCTTTGCCCACCCTACGATCCTCGCCGTCATTGCGAGGAGCGAAGCGACGAAGCAATCCATCTCTCCGCGTGCGTGGAAAAATGGATTGCTTCGCTTCGCTCGCAATGACGACGTGGCTGGATGGTGCCAGCCCTACGCCGCCTTCTTGCTCTCGGCAAGGTTGGCGAGCTGGCGCAGGATCTCGGTGGTGCCGGCGAGCCGCTCCTCCGGCGTCTCCCAATCCTGGAGGAACACGACCTTCATGTCGGGGCGGACCTTGGCGGCCTGGCCGTGCTGGCGGATGAAACCGACCAGCCGCTCCGGATGCGCAAAGCTGTTGTCGCGGAACGCGATGACGGCGCCCTTCGGGCCGGCGTCGACCTTCTCGACATTTGCTCTGCGGCAATAGGCCTTGATCGCGGCGACCTTGAACAGATAGCGCACCTCGTCCGGCAGCACGCCGAAGCGGTCGCGCATCTCGGCGGCGAAATTGTCGATCTCCTCGTCGGTGTCGAGATCGGCGAGCCGCCGGTAGAGCGACAGCCGCACGCTGAGATCGTTGACGTAGTCCTCGGGGATCAGGACCGGCATGCCGATCGTGATCTGCGGCGACCAGCGGTCGGCCGCTGGCTCGGCAACGCCGGCCTTGAGGTTGACGATCGCCTCCTCCAGCATCGACTGGTACAGCTCGAAGCCGACTTCCTTGATGTGGCCGGACTGCTCCTCGCCCAACAGATTGCCGGCGCCGCGGATGTCGAGGTCGTGGGACGCGAGCTGGAAGCCTGCGCCGAGCGTCTCCAGCGATTGCAGCACCTTCAGCCGCCGCTCGGCCTGCGCGGTGATCTTCTGCTGCGCCGGCAGCGTGAACAGCGCATAGGCCCGCAGCTTGGAGCGGCCGACGCGGCCGCGGAGCTGATAGAGCTGCGCGAGGCCGAACATGTCGGCGCGGTGCACGATCAGCGTGTTGGCGTTCGGGATGTCGAGGCCGGACTCGACGATCGTGGTCGACAACAGGATGTCGTACTTGCCGTCGTAGAACGCCGACATGATGTCCTCGATCACGGTCGGCGGCATCTGGCCGTGGGCGACCGCGACCTTCATCTCCGGCACGTTCTTGTCGAGGAAATCCTTGACGCTGGCGAGGTCCTCGATCCGCGGCACGACGTAGAACGCCTGCCCACCGCGGTAGCGCTCGCGCAAGAGCGCCTCGCGGATCATCAGCGGATCATGCGGCGCCACGAAGGTGCGGACCGCGAGGCGATCGACCGGGGGCGAGGCGATGATCGAGAGCTCGCGCACGCCGGTCAGCGCCAGTTGCAGCGTGCGCGGAATCGGCGTTGCCGACAGCGTCAGCACATGCACCTGGGCGCGGAGCTGCTTCAGCCGCTCCTTGTGGCTGACGCCAAAGTGCTGCTCCTCGTCGACGATCAGGAGGCCGAGGTCCTTGAACTTGATGGTCTTGCCGAGCAGCGCGTGGGTGCCGACCACGATGTCGACTTGGCCTTCGGCAAGCCCCTTCTTGACCTGGTTCAGCTCTTTCGTTGCGATCAGCCGCGAGGCCTGCGCGACATTGACCGGGAAGCCGCGGAAGCGCTCGGTGAAGGTGCGGGAGTGCTGGCGCGCCAAGAGCGTGGTCGGCACCACGACCGCGACCTGCTTGCCCTCCAGCGCGGCGGCAAAAGCCGCGCGCAGCGCCACCTCGGTCTTGCCGAAGCCGACGTCGCCGCAGATCAGCCGATCCATCGGCCGGCCGCTCTCGAGGTCCTTCAACGTCGAGGTGATGGCGCCGAGCTGGTCCTCGGTCTCTTCATATGGGAATCGCGCGCAGAACTCGTCATAGACATGCGGCTGCAGCGGGAATTTCGGCGCCTCGTGCAGGTGCCGTTCGGCCGCGATCTTGATCAACTCGCCCGCGATCTCGCGGATGCGGTTCTTCAGCTTGGCCTTGCGCGCCTGCCAGCCGCTGCCGCCGAGGCGGTCGAGCTCGACATTGGCGCCGTCGGAGCCGTAGCGCGACAGCAGCTCGATGTTCTCGACCGGCAGGAACAGCTTTGTGTCCGCCGCATAATGCAGCTCGAGGCAGTCGTGCGGCGCGCCGGACACTTCGAGCGTCTGGAGCCCGACGAAGCGGCCGATGCCGTGCTCGACATGGACCACGAGGTCGCCGGTCGACAGGCTCGTCACCTCCGAGATGAAATTGTCGAGCTTGCGGCTCGCCTTGCGCGGCCGCACCAGGCGGTCGCCGAGGATGTCCTGCTCGCTGATGACGGAGAATTCGTCGGTCTCGAAGCCGGATTCCATGCCGAGCACGGCGAGCATGGTCTCGTTGCGCGGCGTCGCCTGCACCGTGCGCCAGGTGTTGACGCTGGTCAGGTTCAGAAGCTTGTGGTCGCGCAGCATCGCGCCCATGCGGTCGCGCGAGCCCTCGCTCCACAGCGCGATCACGACCTTCTTGCGCTGCGCCTGCAAGGCGCCGACATGCGCCACGACCGACTCGAACACGTTGACATTGGCGTCGGTGCGCTCGGGCGCAAAATTACGGCCCTGCCGCGCGCCGGCGTCGAACACGTCGCTCGATCCCTCAGGCACCGCGAACGGCGTCATCCGCGCCAGCGGCGCCTCAGTGAGCAGTTTTGTCCATTCGGCTTCGGTCAGATAAAGCTGGTCGGGCGGCAACGGCTTGTAGATCGCCCCGCCGCCGCCGGGATGCTCCAGCGCCTCGCGGCGGGCCTCGTAGTAATCGTCGATCTGCTTGAAGCGTTCACGCGCAGCGTCCTCGCTCTGCGGCTCGATTGCGACCACGGCGCCGTCGAGATAGTCGAACAGTGTGTCCATCCGCTCCTGGAACAGCGGCAGCCAGTGCTCCATGCCGGGATGGCGGCGCCCTTCGGACACGGCTTCGTAAAGCTGGTCGTCGCGCTCCGGCGCGCCGAAGGCTGCGACATAGCCCATGCGGAAACGGCGGATGGTCTCCGTCGTGAGCTGGAATTCGGAGACCGGAACAAGGTCAAGTCCGCGCATGTCGAGCAAGGTGCGCTGGGTTTCGGCATCGAAGGTGCGGATCGATTCCAGCGAGTCGCCGAAGAAGTCGAAGCGAACCGGCTGGTCGAGGCCGGCGGGAAACAGGTCGAGGATGCCGCCGCGCACCGCATATTCGCCGGGCTCGCGCACCGTCGAGGAGCGCGTGTAGCCGTTGTGCTCGAGCCAGGCGACGATCGAATCCATCGGCACCACATTGCCCGGCGCGACCGACAGTGCCTGCGCCGCGACGAGCTCGCGGGCCGGCACTCGCTGCACCACCGCATTCACGGTGGTCAGCACGATTAGCGGCTTGTCGCTTCCGACCAGCCGCGACAGCTTTGCCAACGCGGTCAGGCGCTGCGCCAGGATGCCCTGATGCGGCGAGACGCGGTCATAGGGCTGACAGTCCCAGGCCGGGACTTGCATCACGCCGATATCGGGCGCGAAGAATTCCAGCGCACGCGCCAACTGCTGCATCCGCGCGCCGTCGCGGCACACCACCGCAAGGCTGACCGCCGAGGGCTTCGGCTTGGCCGCGATCGCGCGCGCGAGATCTGAGATGACAAGCCCCTCCGCGCCTTCGGCAACATTGGCAAAGGTCAGCGCGCGGCCCGCCGCCAGCATTGCGGCCGGCGATTTGACAGGCGATTTCATGCGTTGGGATCCACGGCGCGAAACGCCCTGACGCGGTCGAACAGCGCGGTGGCGTATTCGGCCGGCAGCACCCGGTCGCCGGTCAGCGCGGCATAGAGGTCGGGATCGGGTACCTCGATCAGGCGCTCGAGCTCGCCGAGTTCCTGATCGGACAGACCGGCAATGGTCGCGTCGGCAAAGCGGCCGAGGATCAGGTCCATTTCCCGGGTGCCGCGATGCCAGCAGCGAAACAAAAGCCGCTTGCGGCGGTCATCGAGCCCACCGCTCGATCGTGCCGATCCCGTCATGTCCCAAAATCCATCCAACGCCAAAAGCCCGGACGTGCCGGGCGCGGGTTCATATAGCGGCGGAGGCCGCCGATGTCAGTATCTGTTCTGCATCGATGGCCGGCAAATCGTCATGGCCGGGCATCGCCGTCCGAAGGGCGCCGTCCCCCGTCCAGGCCAAAAAAAGACGTGGATGCCCGGCACAAGGCCGGGCATGACGGAGTGAAACGGTCTTAGATTCGTCAATGCGTCCGAGCCTGCTCAATCCCCTGTTTGCGCCTGTCACGACCCTGCAAGGCGTCGGCCCGAAGCAGGACAAGCTGCTGCGCTATCTGCTCGACCGCGCCGAGACGCCGCGGATCGTCGATCTCCTCCTGCATCTGCCGGCGAGCGTGATCGATCGCCGCGCGCGGCCGAAGATCCGGGATGCCTCGGTCGGAACCGTGGTGACGCTCGAGGTGACCGTCGACCGCCACCGCCCGCCGCCGCCGCGCAATTCGCGCGCGCCCTACCTCGTCTATGCCAGCGACGACACCGGCGACGTCGTGCTGACCTTTTTCCGCAGCCCTCCCAATTATGTCGAGAAGCTGCTGCCGGTCGGCGAGAAGCGTTACGTCTCCGGCACGCTGCAGATGTATGACGGCATCCCGCAGATCGTGCATCCCGACCGCGTCGTCGATGAAGCCGGCTTCGCAAAACTTTCGGGGATCGATCCGGTCTATCCGCTGACCGAGGGCCTCGCCCTCGGCTCGCTCCGCCGCGCCATCGCGCAGGCGCTCACCAAGCTGCCCGATTTGCCGGAATGGATCAGCCCCGAGGTGATCCGCCGCTGCAAGTTCCCGCCGATCCGGGAAGCGCTCACCCGCGTCCATGTGCCGGTCGAACTCACCGACATCCTCCCCGACGGTCCGTTCTGGTCGCGGCTTGCGTTCGATGAATTGCTCGCCGGCCAGCTCGCGCTGGCGCTGATCCGCGCAACGCTGCGCCGGCCGGCAGGCGTCCGCAATGCCGGCGACGGCCATCTGCGCAAGAAGGTCATCGACGCCCTGCCCTATGCGCTGACGAAATCGCAGCGCGAGGCGGTTGCCGCCATCACCGAGGACCTGCACCAGCCGGTGCGGATGCTGCGGCTCGTGCAGGGCGACGTCGGCTCCGGCAAGACCGTGGTCGCGCTGCTTGCGGCGGCCGCGGTCGCCGAGGTCGGCAAGCAGGCCGCGCTGATGGCGCCGACCGAGATCCTGGCGCGCCAGCACATCAAGACCATCGCGCCGCTCGCCGAGCGCGCCGGCTTGCGGGTTGCCATCCTCACCGGCCGCGAGAAGGGCAAGGAGCGCCGCGAACTGCTGGCTCGCCTGGAAGCCGGCGAGATCGATCTGTTGGTCGGCACCCATGCGCTGATCCAGGACGATGTCGTCTACAAGGCGCTGGCGCTGGCTGTCGTCGACGAGCAGCACCGTTTTGGCGTGCGCGAGCGGCTCGCGCTGACCTCCAAGGGCGACGCCGTCGACGTGCTGGTGCTGAGCGCCACGCCTATTCCGCGCACCCTGGTGCTCACCTATTTCGGCGACATGGACGTCTCGGAGCTGCGCGAGAAACCCGCCGGCCGCCAGCCGATCGACACCCGCGCGGTGCCGATGAGCCGGATCGAGGAGGTGATGGACGGCGTCGGTCGCGCACTTGGCTCAGGCAAGCTGGTCTACTGGATCTGCCCGCTGGTCGATGAATCCGAAGCCGAAGGCACCGAGCATCTCACCAACGCCACCGAGCGTTACGAGTCCTTGCAGAAGCGCTTCGGCGACCGCGTCGGCCTCGTGCACGGCCAGATGAAGGGCGCCGAGAAGGATCGTGTGATGGCGCAGTTCGCCGCGCACGAGATCGGCCTTCTCGTTGCGACAACGGTGGTCGAGGTCGGCGTCGACGTGCCGGCCGCGACCATCATGGTGATCGAGAATGCCGAGCGCTTCGGGCTCGCGCAGCTCCACCAATTGCGCGGCCGCATCGGCCGCGGCTCCGAGGCCTCGACCTGCTTGCTGCTCTACAAGGAGCCGCTCGGCGAAATGTCGAAGGCGCGGCTGAAGGTGATCCGCGAGACCACAGATGGTTTCAGGATCGCCGAGGAGGATTTGAAACTGCGCGGCGAAGGCGACGTGCTCGGCATCCGCCAAAGCGGCCTGCCCGGCTACCGCATCGCGCGCTCCGACGTGCACGGCCAGCTCATCACCCAGGCCCGCGACGAGGCGCTGCGGATCCTGAAGGACAATCCGAAGCTGAAGGACGAGCGCGGCGAGGCGCCGCGCTGCCTGCTCTACCTCTACGAACGCGACGAGGCCGTGCCGCTGATCGGCGCGGGGTGAGGCTCACGCGACCGGCAAGGAGGGGCACGCTTTGTAGATACCATGAGGCGGTGAGCATGTCCTTTCCGATAGGTTTGGGTTTCCAACACTCG
>NZ_JBHMET010000219.1:31784-34394 GCF_042430365.1 Bradyrhizobium erythrophlei | reverse complement strand
ATGTCGAGAACATCCGAAGGGGTACGCAGTTTCGATGCCGAATGTCTCTTATGGGTCATTCGCGACCGGTCCCCCCGGTCCTATCCACCCCTCGACTTCCGCTATGCCCCATTAGCCACCGATATCGCGCGGCGCCGCAATATGTCGCGAAGGGCCAGAAGGCGACGTGCGAGCCATCATGCGTCGCGAGGAACGATGTAGAGCAGATGAGGCAGTATAAGCTCTGGAGAATAATAAAATGGCCCTTCGCCGATCCTGATGGCTCCCATTCGCTTGTAGAAGCCTTCTGCCGAAGGTTCGGCGTAGATCATCAGGGCACCGGCTTTCAGCTCCTTGGCACGCCCGACGGCCGCCTCGAAAAGCACCCGGCCAACGCCGCGTTTCCAAAACGGTGGATCGACAAAGATGCCGTCGAGCTGCGCAATGCCCAGAACTGCGGTTGGCGTCACTGTCACAACCCCAACTGCCTCTCCAGCCTCGTCTTCCGCCACTCGAACATAGCCACCGGTGATCAACGGCATCGTGACGGTGAGTGCCGGCATCACCCGGTCGATGAAGGCCTCGTCGTACCCTGCTTGTGCGGTAGCGCGCACGCAGAGGCGCGTGAGGCCGCGCTGGTCTTCCGGCTTGGCACCGCGAATTGAATAAAGTTCCGCCATCTAACAGATCGATCGAAAGATGCCGTCCTGGCATGTGGGAACGCCGAGACCGGTCGCAAAGGGTCAACCGCGCCGTTCAGTCTCGTCCAACGGTAAATCACTGGTCTATTGCCGGACATCGGTCCGATGTCCACATGTGTTGCGGGCGTTTGGCCGTTGAACGGAGGTCCGGCATGAGCGAACCCGTCGAGAGCAATCCGGGAACAATCCTTCGCTGCTCCTTACGATGTCCGCAAGCTCGTCGTCGCGGGTCCCCACGTCTTCATTTGCGATGAATGCGTCGAGTTATCGATGACCCTCGTTCGCGACGAGGGCGGCTCGTTCTACCTGCGCAGGCCGGCCGAGTACTGCAAGCTGGCGGAGGGTAATGTCCGCGTCGCGGAAGCAGCGGGCGTTCCCCGATTTTCTGCTTGACAGGGCGGTCTTAGACGGCTTGCACAACAAGGGGCCCCGTCGGTAGGTATCGCGGGAACTTCCTCGATTTCGACCCGTATGGCGTTCCAATCAGCATGATGAAAGTTGAGTTAATATGGGCTCGGCGGCTCACATGATGGAGCGCCCTGCCAGCGTCGGTAATCGTCTCCTAGCCGCATTGCCGTCGAAAGACCTCGCATTGCTCGCGCCGCATCTCCAGAAGGTGCCGCTTGAACAGGATGCCGTGCTAGCGCAATCGGGAGCTCGACGCGACCACGTTTACTTTCCCCATAGCGGCGCCATCTCCTTCATGCTCGGCCTACCGAACGGGGAAACGATTGCAACCGCCGTAATCGGGCGCGAGGGAGCCCTCGGTGCGCTCTCGGTGCTGGGCGGAAACCCCTCCCTGTCGTCCGTGACCGCGGTCGTGCGGGTGGGCGGCACCGCATCGCAAATCTCCGTAGTGCGTTTTCAAGCAGCCCATATGGGGAGCAGTGCCATCAGACATGTGGTCCAGGCGCACACCAGATCGATACTCATGCAGTTCCAGCACGTCGCCGCCTGCAATGGGCTGCACCCCGTCGAGGCCCGCATGGCCCGGTGGCTGCTTCACCTGCATGATCGGACGGAAGGCAACCTCCTATCATTAACTCAGGTGACGCTTTCGGAGTTGCTCGGGGTGCGACGAACGACCGTGACACAGGAGGTTGCCAAACTCCGCGCCTTGGGTGCCATCAGATCAGATCGGCGGGGCTTGATCGAAATCGATAGGGGGCGTCTCGAGCAAGCGTCCTGCGAATGCTACGACGTCATGCGCCGTCAAACCGATCAGATCGTCCCGGATGACGCCGCGAGGCCGCGCCTGCATGTTGCATCGGGCGACGAACCTCACGGTGGCTGAGCGTTTTCAACCTTGCATAGTCGGTGGGGCCGTAACCGGTAAGAGCTATCGGCAATTGTTGTTTCTTTGTTATAAACAAAACCATTTCCATCCTGTGGATTTCGGCAAGCAGCGCAAATGCGGACATCGAGGGAGGTTCCGAGTAGGGGTCATTTTCGACGGTTTCAGCGGAGATTGTCGGCTGGCTGTTGTCCGCTTCTACCCCATAAGCGTCCAACCGGGGCCTGCCCGGAAGCGTTTGCGTCTGGCCAGACCCCTGTGATTCAAGCTTCCAAACTGGGGGCTCGACTCATGCGCTACGAACTCGCCGATTACGAATGGATTGCCATCAAGCCCATGCTGCCGAACAAGCCGCGTGGCGTTCCTCGGGTTAACGAGTCCTCAATGGCATCTTCTGGGTCTTGCGCTCTGGAGCACCTTGGCGTGATCCGATCAGGCCAGCGAAACCGGCTACCAAATTCGGCAAGAGCAATGCCTGAGCGACAGCCCAAGCCAGAATGCGACGTGCGGGAAAATCATCACCTGATCACAGACGGGATTTATCGAAAAATTCGGCACCCCAGGGATTGTGCACGAGGTCGTCGCCGACCCGCTCGCGCGCGCCTTGGAGATCGGTGCAGAACTATCGAGCCGAGG
>NZ_JBHMET010000219.1:0-31774 GCF_042430365.1 Bradyrhizobium erythrophlei | reverse complement strand
CCTCACCCGGGCAGCCCTCGACCGTCCTCTGGCCGAAGGCCTGGCCGACGAGCGCAAGAGCTTTGCCGCGGTGATGAGGACGGCCTCGGCTCGTGAGGGTTTGCAGGCCGGCCGCCCGCCGGCCGAAATCCAGAAGCTCTAACGTCACTGCTTTCCTGAGGTGGCGGGCGTTGGAATTCGGGGGCTAACTTTCGTCGTCCACGGAACACGGAGAATCCTAGAATTCTCGCTTCTCTCCCCTAGCGAGAGAACCTGAGCCGCAGCAGACGAGCAATTCTTTTTCTAGATTCTCTCCCTCCGCCACTCAGCGAAGGCATGCCGTATTTGCTGGGGCAAATGAGCTCCAAAATCCGGCTGTTTTCCTATCTTTTTCGCACCGGAGAATCCGGTCGCTCGTCCAAGTAAGCCCTCGATGGGTCTTTCCAAAGGTGCACGCGAGCCGCGTCTTGGCGAACGTCTGTGAGCGTTCCGCTGCGCTGCGACCATTCCGCTCGACGATCGCACGATCGACACCGTTGTCACGACGTGGAGTTTGTGCGCCATCCCGCACGCCGCCACGGCGCTCCGCGAAGTGCGCCGTGTGCTTCGGCCCGGCGGCAAGTTGCTTTTCGCGGAGCACGGGCTGGCGCCGGACGAAGGCGCGCGCTGGTGGCAGGACCGGCTAACGCCCGCTTGGAAATCCATCAGCGGCGGTTGCCATCTTAACCGGCAGATCCAAGCGATGATCGAGGCGGCGGGATTCCGGATCGATCGGGTCGAGACCGGCTACATGCCTGGGCTGAAGCCGATGACGTTCATGTACGAAGGCAGCGCGCGACCAGGCTGATCCTCATTGGCGGCGAGGGATCGCGTACGAACGGTGGCTTTTGGGCAGCCTATCAAGACGCTGCCCCGCGAGCTAGGCCGCCCTCAAACAAGAAAACAGGGCTCTGCGATAGTAGGCATCCCGATCTGGCAGACCCCCCCAACTATTTCCTACGTCGGCCTACGATTTCTCTCGATCCACTGCGATTTTCCGCCGTCGCTCGTTTAGACTATGACCACGCCGGCCCCGTGGTTCCTTCATTCAGGCCGCGCAATCAGCTGATGATGAGTGTCAATTCCAATGCGGCCCCGTTCGAGCCCGTGCGTCTGACCATCGCTGTGATAGATGAGCAGCACTGCGTTCGCATGTGTTGGGAAGTCCGGCAGCGTCATTGATACCTTTGCGCTGCCGTCCGGCTGCGCCACAAAACTGTTGGTCTTCCCAACCCCATCCATCGGGGTAAAGGAAACCGGCGTTTGGTCAAAATGGTTTTCGAAGAGACTATAATGAGCGTTCGGCCTTAGACCCCTGAAATTTGCCTCCAGCAGCGATTTTCCGCCTTGCATGGTGATGGTGACGCTTCCGGATGCCAAAAGCCACGTCTGCAGATCGAATCCGAGCGGTTTGTCTTCGGCGTTGTAGAGCGTTGAGGACTTCGCATCTTGGTCGATCAGCGGAGGCCGCACCCCGGCCACGTG
Source organism: Bradyrhizobium erythrophlei (assembly GCF_042430365.1). Taxonomy (GTDB): domain Bacteria; phylum Pseudomonadota; class Alphaproteobacteria; order Rhizobiales; family Xanthobacteraceae; genus Bradyrhizobium; species Bradyrhizobium erythrophlei. Next base: position 30,271 of record NZ_JBHMET010000219.1, on the reverse strand, counting down.
CTTTATTCCCTGCGACCCAGTTGCGGCCTGCGCCGCGGCGTCATGGATGAAAACCTGGGGATCGAGCGCCTTCGGCTGCTTGAACTCCGCGGAAAAGAAAGCGGCATGTGTGACGAAATCCATCTTGAGGGGTGACGCAGCCAACCCTCCGCCGACAGACGCGAGAAGCAGAGCTGCCGCCGCCGAAAGAATGGCCGGCACTTTCATGTTGCGAGATTTCATAGGGTGACCTTTGTTACATGGATTGTATCGATCGCAGCAGCGTTAGGCTGATGACCGGGAGGCTGTTGACTACGTGTGCCGATTGCGAAGCCGACAGCACCTCCCTGTAATTTCGCTACGACTGACGCCAAGGTTACGCATTCGAGGAAATTCTCTCGCCGCTGGCATACCCTTTGCGCGGTCGCCGCCGGGCATTTCTATCGTCCCGCCATAGTTCCAGTCATCCATGGAATAGCGTAGGCTATGCCGCTTTATATCGACCGGGAGAGGCATAATGATGCGGCTTCGCACCGGGACAGACCAGCATCGCAGCACGGCTGGCGGTATTGGAATCGTTGCCACGCTCGCTATCACTACCTTGATCTGGGGCAGTCCGATTTTGGCGGATGACGTGGCGCGATCGGGCCTCCGGACCGATCGGGCTTCCGGTCTGTACGCCTCTACCAACCGACTGATCGACTCTCACAATCCATATCTTTTGGTGCATGCCCATAACCCTGTCGATTGGTATCCATGGGGCCCCGAGGCCTTTGCGAAGGCGAAGAAGGAGAACAAGCCGATCTTCCTCTCGATCGGCTACAGCACCTGCTATTGGTGCCACGTCGCCGAGCGGACGATCTACTCGAATCCGGACATTGCCAAGTTGATGAACCAGTGGTTCGTCAACGTGAAGGTCGATCGCGAGCAGCGGCCCGACGTCGATCGAATTTACATGATCGCCCGAGAGTTGATGACGGGCGGCGGCGGATGGCCGAACAACCTATTCCTCACGCCTGATCTGAAGCCGTTCTATGCCGGAAGCTACTTTCCGCCCAGGGACGATCCCAGAGCCGGGCCGGGATTCCCCACCGTTCTCGCCTCGATTGATCACGCCTGGACAACCGATCACACTCAGGCGCTGAACGTCGCTGACAACGTGATGGCAGCAATGCGTCGCGTGCAATCAGCCGCCGCCGGCGGCGCGGTGGCGCCGATCAAGCCGGACGCCTGGCTGGCAAAGGCGAGAGATACGCTGCTGCCGCAATTTGACCAAATGGACGGCGGCCTTGCCGATCGCCGAAGCGCCACGAAGTTCCCGAATCCGCCGCGGCTCGCATTGCTGCTGCCCGATTATCGCATCAACCAGACTTCCGCCGCCCTATCGGGCGTCCTGAACACGCTCGACGCCATGGTCTTCGGCGGGATTCACGACCAGCTCGGCGGTGGCTTCCATCGCTACAGCACCGAGCCCAGTTGGTCGATTCCGCATTTCGAGAAGATGCTTTACGACAACGCCCAGCTTTTGCAGCTTTATGCGGAAGCATTTCGCATCACGGGCCTGCCGTTGTACCGCCAGATTGCCCTTGAGACTGCGGGGTATCTGGGCCGCGACATGATGGCGCCCGACGGCGGCCTCTATACCGCCCGGGATGCCCAGCTCAATGGCGTGGAGGGCGAGGGTTATCTGTGGACCCGCGGCGAGATCGTCTCCCTGCTCGGCGAGAAAGAAGCAACGCGTTTCCTCAGCGTCTATTCATTGACATCGCTGCCGCGGCCGGATGTTCCGGACGTCGTCCACCCTCGCGACGTCAACGGCGAGCCGCCGGCGGTATTGCGGCTACGGGTCCCGATCGATCAAACGCTCAAGACCACCGACTTCAAGGAAGTCACCGAGATGCTCGCCTCCTTCGCAGCCGATCGGCAAAAGCTTCTTGTCGCGCGGGAGCAACGCGCACAACCCGCGCGAGACGAAAAGGTCGTGATTTCACTCAATGGGCTCACAATTGCGGCGCTCGCCGAAAGCAGCCAAGTCCTTCACGATCCTCAACTGCTAGATTGGGCGCAGAAGACAGCGCAACGAATCTGGGCGCTCGCGTACGACCAACGCACCGGCCTGCTCAAGCACGAAATCTATCGTGGCCAGGTCCAAACCAGCGGATTCCTGCAGGATTATGCCTCCCTCGGCGCCGCCTTCATGTCGCTCGCAGACGTAACGGGTGAAGCGATCTGGCGTGATCGCGCGAGGCTGCTGGCGAACAGCATTCTCGACCGATTTGTCCGAGCGGACGGCGCCTTCTCGACAACCTCCGATGAAAAGGACCTGCTGATTCCGATCGCTGACGACGGAGATGCGGAAACGCCCTCCGGCACCTCGATTGCGATCGATCTGCTGCTTCGATTACATGAGGCGTCTGCTGACAGGCACTTTCTCGAAGCAGTTGCGCGTGCCGTCACGCGGCTGAGCGGCCAGTTTCAGGATCACCCGGAATTGTGGGCCGCATCGGTTGCCACCCTCAATCGTCATCGGCTGCCGCTAGCTAGTGTCGGCGCCACTGCTACAAACAGCCCGCCAACGCCAAGCGCGACTGATGGAACCCATGTTCCCGTCACGGCTGATCACGTTGGCGCCGCCGCCTCCGCAATATCGGTCCCGGACGAAGACGAGGTCCTCGTCACGATCAAGGTGGACGACAAATTCCACATCAATGCGAACCCGGCTTCTTTCGACTTCCTGATCCCGACCACCGTCGAGTTCAACGATATCAAGCCGAAGAAGGTCGAGTATCCCAAGCCTACTCGATTTACCCCCGAGTTCGCCCGCGACGGCCTCGATGTCTACGAAGGCTCGGTCGCTGTCGTCGCCAGGTTTCCCAAGGGCAGTCTAAGCGCAAACAGTTCGATTCAGGGCGCCGTCACCGCGCAAGCTTGCACCAACCAAATCTGTCTGCCGCCTTCGACGCTTCCGATTTCAGCCGCAGTAGGCGGGCGCGCGAAAGAGCCTTGATGGGAGATCGGACGGATCGGCGCCTTACAGGTCTCTCACTTCACCGCGAGCCGGGTAATTGTTCTTCAAGACATAGTCGATTGCGGCAAGAATGTCGGAGAAATGCGGGCGCGCGAACGGCATCGTCTGGACGCTGCCGAAGTAAAGCGTGCCGTCCGGCCGGATCAGATAGAGCGCCGGTTCGGAGAAACGTTCTGGCTCTTCCACCCCTGCGGACGTCATTCCGCGCCCTGAGGAGATGAACAATCCCCAGCTGCGCGCAGCGGTGAGGTCGAGGCCATAGCCGATGCGCAGCCGGGATAATTCCCAGGCTTCCCTGGTCTGCATGGCCCGCTGCTTCGAATCGGACGATACGGCCACCACTGCGACGCCGCGCTTGTCGAAGTCATCGAGCTTCGACTCCAGCTCCCTGAGCTGGGTCTTGCAAATGGGGCAGTGAAGGCCGCGATAAAACACGACAAGCGTGAAATGCTTTGGCCGCTCGCTCCTAAGATCAAACAAGCCGCCGCCGGCAAGGTTGACATGGAGCGGCGGAACGGGCTGCCGTGGAAACAGTGGCACGAGATCGGTCATTTGAGTCATCCTTTCAGTGTCTTTCATCGATCAGAACTGGGATTTGAGGCTTCTGAACCGGACTGACATCGTTCCCTGATGCTCTCCTTTAAGGGAAACGACTTGGTCGGCCTTTTGCCGACAACCGCGTTGGGTCACGGCATCCTGCGATGTTGAAGAGCTTAGTCTTGCGCATCGAATGTTCGCGGCGCGACCCATCGGAACATCCTCCGGCCGAACACGCCTGCAAGTCCCACAAACAGGATTGCGGTTCCAAAGTTCCACATCAGGATCATCAAGGTCGCGTCGATGGTGTGGAACAGCGACAACGCTGTCGCGGTGATCGCAGCCACAGCCAGGCTGCCCATGAAGGTTGCGGCGGTCGGGCGGAGCGGAGCCGCATAGCGCAGCATCACGAGCATCGCCAGCGACAACGGCAGGCCGGTCAGCACCAGGGTCGCAAAGCACCGCGCCGCCTCCCCAAGGCTGATACCGTCAGGTCCAATCGCGACCCACTGAACCAGGCACTGGTAGCCGACATTCGAGAGCCACACGACCAGTGCCGGCACGGGCAGAAGAAGCCAGAGGCGAGACCGGTCGGGGAGGCTGACCAGGAAGGCCGCGACGGTCGCCAGCACGCCGGTCAAAAGCGCGGCCGCCATGCTGACCGCAAAGGCCGGCTCCCGCAGCCGCTCAACGAGGTCGGGTCGAATTCCCTGATTGATCGCCAGCAGCGTCAAGATCACGGCCGCAAGCAAGAGCCAGCAAGTTGCCCGGATCACTGGGGGCCGCAGCCGCCGCACCGGCGTGGCGTTCGCCGCAAGCGATGCAATGAGATCGGGTGTCTTGATCACGGCTCGCTCCGATCGACCAGCATTTTCCGAAGGTTCTTCAGCGCGCGGTGGACGTTGACCTTAAGGGAGGTGATGGACATGCCACTCACCGTCGCAGCCTCCTTCAATGACATCTCCTTGAGCTTGAGCAGCCGAAGGGCTCGTTGCTGCGCCGGGGGGAGATTGTTGACTGCCCGCTCGAGCTCTTGCCGATCCGCGCTCTCTTCTAATAAGTTCGCTGGGGGCTCACAAAAGGTTTCATGCTCGGCGGTCAAAGGTATTTCCCGGCCTCTAGTGCGACTTTGACGGCGCAACCGATCAATGAAGCGTCGGTTGGCGATCGCGACCAGCCATGGGGCAAACGGCCGGGTCGGATCGTAGGTCTGCCGGATCGAATGGATGGTCAGAAGGACGTCCTGGACCGCATCTTCAACGTCGCTGGGGTCCCGGTGTCGCTGCGCAGCAAGGGAACGCAGGTATGGGGCTATCTCCTGCAGGAGCCGGTGATACGCCGTTCGGTCGCCCTCTTGAGCGCGGGCCATGAGGATGGACCAATCGACATCTCTGGCGACCGATGCCGTTCCGAACGTGCCGCAGCTGTCGTCCCTCCCGACGAGCCGCAGCGACGGTCCGCGGCCGCTTGGGTCATGCGTCATAGGCGAGACCTCCATTGACCGGCCGGACCCGTATGTGAACCGGGGCGAGCCTCACATGGAAAGCCGGCATCACGCACCTCCCTAACTCCAGGGGCGGGGCAGCTTTTCAAGCAAATGGTCGAGTGACAACGGCCCGGGGCCAAGGGCAATGAGGGCCAAGGCCAGCCCCGCCCACGGCAGATGAAAATTCGCCCAGCCTTCGGGCACCACGAGCTGAATGACGCCGGTCATGACGAGAAGTCCAAGCGCGCTGAAACGGGTCGCAAGGCCAATGATAAGCAGAACGGGGAGCACGATCTCGGCAATCCCGTCCAGAAACGCGAACGCGGTCGGCAGGGGGAAATCGTAGGCCTGGCCGAAGAGGTGCAGCTTGAACTCGTCTTCGAACAGGTACTCCGCGGCCGGAGACAGCGACAGGAAGCCATCCCACTTGGTCAGCCCCGACTTGAAGAAGGGCACGGCGAGTGCGATCCGCAGCACTGGCGGCGCCACGACCTGAGCAACGCGCGCAAGCCATTCCTTGATATCTCGCAGGGCATTTTCGCCCCTTGTGATGTTCACATGCGCAGTCATGCTTGCCTCGTGTCTGGCGCAAGTCGGTAACCGACCAGAGCGCCTGCGCCCATGAGGTCAGAAAGGTTGGCCGATAGGTCGAAACGAGCATTAGCGACTAGCGCCGCCTCCAGTGCGGCAAGCACCGTTTCTCCGTCAGCCAGCGCCTGGATGAATTCCAGGCTGCCCTTGGGAATCAACCGAACGTCGACGTCGGCCATCGGACGAATGACGAACACGTCCTCGCCGCCGGCGGCAAGGTCGACGGGGCCCGGGACACCGTCCACGCCATTCATTTGCCAAATCGTCAGCGCGGGAAACTGCGACCGGACAAGGCGGAGCGAAGGGTGGAGCGAAAACCGGATCGCGGGAAGCTGGTCGGGGGCAATCGCGGCGAACACGCCGGGATCAATCGGGAAGGCCTCAGGCGCGTGATAGGCCTCCGTCCAGGCGCGCTCGATGCGAGCGACGTCTGCGAGATAGGGCAGCACCGCAGCGGGCTCGAATTGGCGGATGAAGTCGGGAAAGCCGGTTCCATAATCTAGCAGGATCGGCGAGCGCGGCGGCTCGACCATGATGTAGGCACGCGCCATGGCCTGGAAGAAATCCGCTCCGACGATGCGGTGCACGGCCGGGAAGGCATCCTTCAGAGTTTCGATCAGGCCCACCACCACATTGTTTCGATAGACCGCAAACCGCTTCGGGCCTGGTTCGCCGTCCGGGCCGACAAGGCCATCGGGCATCGGCAGCCCGGGGTCCAAGAGAGCTGCAGCGAAACCGCGTTGCCTTTCAGCGAGCTGCTGCATTGCGCACGGCCTCCGGCTTAGTTGAGAGCATGATCGCCTCGGCGCGGTCGGCTTCCTGCTTGAGCGTGGACCAGGCCGGCACGTCGGCGTCCCATTCAATCAGCGTGGGAACCGGGCCGATGAGCCCGACGGCATGGGCGTAGAGATCCCAGACGATCTCATCGACCAGGCGATTATGGGTATCGATCAGCAGCGGCCGTCCCTTGTCGTCGGCCTCTCTCGTATACCCGGCCAGGTGAATTTCCTGAACATGGGCGAGCGGATAGGCGTCAATGTAGGCGACCGGATCCCACTGCTGGTTGGTCGACGCGACGTAGACATTGTTGACATCGAGAAGCAGGCCGCACCCGGTGCTCCGCACCACTTCGGCAATGAAGTCGATCTCCGAATAGGTGCTTTCGGCGAAGGCGAGATAGGTCGACGGATTCTCCAGCAGCATTTGCCGGCCGAGAGTGTTCTGGACCTGGTCGATATGGTCGGCGACGCGGGCGAGCGTCTCCGTGGTATATGGGACCGGCAGCAAGTCATTGAGGAACCAGGTTTCATGGGACGACCACGCCAGGTGCTCAGAGAACAGACCCGGTCTGTATCGTTCGATCAGTCGCTTCAAGCGCTGAAGATGCTCCGCATCGAGCGGCCGATCGGCGCCGATCGACAATCCGACGCCGTGGAGCGACAGCTTGTATCGCTCGCGAATGGCCGCCAGGTAGCGGTGCGGCGGGCCTCCCGCGCCCATGTAGTTTTCCGCATGGACCTCGAAGAAGCCGATATCAGGCAAGGTTTCGATGATCGTGCGGTAGTGCTCGGCCTTAAGACCGACGCCCCCGCGCGGCGGAATGCGGTCTTGGGCCGCAAATAATGGAACCGACACGGCAACCTCCAACAAAAAAGGGAGGCGGGCGGCTGGGCTGCCCGCCCGACAACCGCTATCAGGCCTTCGGCGTGAGGCTTCCCGGTCCCTTTGGCGTCTGCATCGTCGTGCAGCTGCCTTTGGCTTCCAGCTTGAATGCATTGCCCTGGTAGTCCACGGTGCTTGTCCCGGCGCAGCTGGTGCCCGCTCCCGCATAGCAGTCGTTCTTGCCCTTGAGGGCGACGCCGTAGCACTTCTCCATCTTGCCACCTTCCAGCGCCTTCATCGTCTTGGCTTGGTTTTCCTTCATCATTTTTTCCATGTCGCCCTTGCTCATCTGGGCGGTGGCCGACGTAGCGGCGAGCGATCCAATGGCGGCGGTGAATGCGCCGGCGATCAGAGCGGATAGCATGCGATTGGGCATTTCTGTTCCTCCGATTGGGTTGAATGCGACATACACGGTCGCCTGTCCGGCGAGCGGCTCGGCTCGCCTTCCAATAAATTCGCCCCGACAAGCGGATAGGTTACGCTCCCGAGCTCGGATATGACGGTAATTCAGGCATGATCGTTCTGGCGGTCCAAGCGCTGAGATGGAACCGCCGTTGTTACCCAGCCCACCGGTAACCTTTTCGGGCGGTCGAGCGAATAACGAACATCGAAATCGACGGAGATCGCAAAGGAGGCGCTGAGGCAGGCAATAAAGATCCCCAGCGGCGAGCAATTGAGATTCCGAACCAGCATCCGAGCGATGGCGCTTCCGGCGATGCTTGTTGCCGTGGCCATCAGCACGGCTCCGGGCACAGCCTTGGCCGAGCCCGGAGGTTGGCGAACGGAATGGCCCCGCACGGACTTCTCACGGCACATCGTTCCGCTGGAGGAGATTAGATCGGGCGGGCCGCGCAAGGACGGTATTCCGTCGATCGACAGGCCTCGCTTCGAGCGGCTTAACGGCGGCGCTGCATCCGGATGGGCCGCCCGCATCGGCAACGCGGAGCCGGTCATCTCGCTCGTCATTCACGACGACGCGCGAGCGTATCCGCTGAGCATTCTGATCTGGCACGAGATCGCGAACGACATTGTCGGGGGTACGCCCGTGACCGTCACCTATTGCCCGCTCTGCAATGCCTCGCTCGTTTTCGAACGCACGGTGGACAATCGCATTCTCGATTTCGGCACCACGGGCAAACTCCGGAACGCGGATCTCGTGATGTACGATCGTCAAACGGAGAGCTGGTGGCAGCAGTTCGGCGGCGACGCCATCGTCGGCGTCATGAGCGGGAAGCACCTTCATTTGGTCCCATCACGTCTGGAATCCTTTGGCCGCTTCCGTCAGCGCTTTCCTAATGGGCAGGTGTTGATCCCGAACGATCCCAATGCGCGCAAATACGGCACGAATCCCTATGTCGGATACGATACCAGTGGCCAACGGCCGTTTCTGTATGACGGCTCCTTGCCCGACCGCATCGACCCGATGGAACGGGTGATCGCAATCGAGACCCGGCCAGGTCATCACGAAGCCTGGTCGCTGCCACTGCTGAGGGAGCGGGGCACCATCGAAAGCGGCGATATTGTTCTCAAATGGGAAGCCGGGCAAAGCTCGGCGCTCGACAAGAGGACCGTCGCGGGTGGCCGCGACATCGGAAACGTGGTCGTGCAGCGTCAGCAAGGCGGACAAGTATCGGATATTCCCTACGACGTCACGTTTGCGTTTGCATTCCACGCTTTCAGGCCGGGCAGCCCTATTCACAAGTGAACGTCGGCAGGTCCGCAGAATTGAAGCGAACCTGGCCGACGTGCAGTAGGGCAAGAGGCGGCACATGTGCCCGTTATCGCCGTCGTATTTGCACGTGCCTTGTACGATGACTCGCAATGACAGAAGCTTCGCTGGCGTTGCGAATAAAACTCAGCCGGCCAACGTCTTCAGGGTGAAGGGCAGAACCATTAGCAACCAAAACCCTTCCCTTGGAACCGACCTGGAGTTTCCGCAATGATAAATCTCAGACAGGCGTCCGCAATGTTGGTCGCGATCGCTGTCGTCGCCGCTGCAAGCCCGACAGTGGCCGCGCCGCCAGAGCCGGCGGTGAGCGAGGCTACGATCGTCCCGTTGTTTCCGCAAAAGGAGCGCGACCTCAAGAAGGGAGTGCCACCGGGGATGACAGTTGCGAGCTTTTGGGCTGGCCATGGCACCGCCAAGCTCACCAAGCTCCCGGACGGCAAGATCCTTACCGAATTCGATTTCGAAGGGCTGATCCCGTACGGCGTATACACGCTTTGGAACGTGGTCGAGACGGAGCCCTTCAAGGACGAACCGTACGCAGAATTCGGCGCCGGCAAGCATGCGATTGTGGCCGATGGTAGCGGTCGGGCGCACAAGGTCGTGCAGCGTGACAGTTGGCCGGGCGAGGAATTCCTGCTCGACTATCACGCTGACGGGAAACTTAGCCAAGCCGCCGGCGTGTATCCGGGGGCGTTGTGGGGCAAGTTTCCGGCTTCGCCAGAGCGATGAGTGTTCGGACAATTCTCGTCACCGCGGCGCTTGGCGCGCTGGCGTTGACTGCACGGCCCGTCCACGCCGGCGTGATCGAGGTCCATCTCAAGGAGCAACGCTTTGAGCCCAAGACTATTTCCGCCAGACCCGGGGATACGATCGTCTTTTATAACGACGACAAGGAGCTGCACTCGGTGTTCTTGCCGGACCATGAATCTCTGCTGGCAGAACACTTCATTGATCCTCACGCGAGGTACGAGATCGCTATTCCCGGCACGGCGGACACAGCAACCTACAGTCTCGTCTGCACTATCCATCTGAATATGAAAGGCACACTACAGATCCTCGCAAAATAGGATGTCCGAAGGACTGGCTCACGTTTGGACATCCAGCCCCCAATCTGACGTCATACACAGGCTCCGCCTTTCATTTGCCGCCTGGAGAAGCGATGTCCGTTCTGCGAAATTTTCTGACCCGCCGCAGCTTCGAGCGACGCACCCGCGAGTTGGTGACGCCGTTGTACCGGGCGGCACGGGCATTGACCGGCAGCCAGGCGGATGCCGAAGATCTCGTGCATGACGCCTACATCAAGGCTTTCCTTGCGTTCCGCGAGGGTGAGTTCAAGAACATTGAGTCATGTCGGGCATGGCTGTTCCGTATCATGATCAACGCATTCCGCGACCAATACCGCCGGCAACTGCGGAGGCCGGAAATGGAGCTGGTCGTCTCCGAGAGCGACCCTGACGGGGCGGAGCGCGAAGCCTTGGCAACTCACATGCCCGGCCCCGACCTGTTGGTCGAAGCCAGCTTATTGCGTGACGCGATCGCGGAAGCCGTGCGCTCTCTGCCGGCTGAAGTTCGTATTGTCGTGACTTTGTTCTTCATTGAGGAGATGAAGTACCGCGAAATCGCCGTGGTCACTGATTGCCCGATCGGTACGGTTATGTCCCGGATCGCTCGTGGCCGGGATATGTTGCAGGCGGCGCTAGCAGCCGGCTGGTGGCCAAGCGCGAGTTCAGCTGATCACCGCGTCCCGGAGGCGGGAAGATGACCGCGCCCTCACGAATGCCTCCCGACGATCCGATTGGAGTTGCGCTGCGCCGCGCGTTCGCCAACGAGCGCGCCCCGAACGGCTTGGAGCAACGGCTCGCTCAGTCACTGCGAGCGCTCTCATCGCCGCCTCTCAGCGTACTGTTAGCTCGTGGAGCTGCGATCGCCGCCGCCACCGTCCTGATATTTTCTCTGGCGATCGCGTTTTGGGTCCCGCGCACGGCCGAGCTGTCGGATGTGCCACTGAAGGAATTGGAGGCCTTCATCGATAGCAGCCGAGCGGTCGATGTCGCGACCGACGACCCTGCGCGTGTGCGCGCGTGGCTGGCCGCGAGGGTCGACTTCGCGCCACCGCTGGTGACCACTGGAGACGCCGGGATCGAGTTGATCGGCGGTCGACTCTGTCTATTTTCGGGCCGCCGAGTCGCGTCTTACATGTATCGCATTCACGGCCAGCTGCTGTCGATTTACATCATGTCCGCTGACGGATTGAGCCTAACAGGCAATAATCGGATTGAGCGCGCTGGGAGAACGCTGACCTTGACGCAAGAGGGCCACCTTAGCCAGGCGAGTTGGGCAGAGAACGGCTTGATCTATTCGGTCGTGGGGGAACTACCCGAGTTGGCCCTGCTGTCGACACTGGACGAACTGCGGCGGTAAGAGCTGGCAGCGCCTGTTGCCGCAGACTTGTCGGCAGCCGGAACGATTGGTTTGTAGCTCGTGGGCGCGGCAACCGGGCCCGCGGTTGTTGCACGAGTAAGAAATGATCCCGGCGCGTTAAGTCCCCGCGAAGGCGTAACAATCGCAGCAATCGAACCGAACTAGGTAATAGAGGTGCAGATCACGCACTTCAGCAACTGATGGTGAGACGAGAATCTCGATTGACGTGCAGCAGACCCTCTTGAACGTTTAGAAGAGCTGACATGGGAGTCTGAACGTATGCGCGTGCGGGTTTTGAGTGCTCGCTATTGATCGATGTGTGGAGGAAGCCATGACCAAGATCACCATTCTCAGTGCAGCGGCCGTTCTGTCGATGCTGGCGGCAGCGCCCGCATCCGCACAGTTTGCCCAACAGGAGCCGGCTGCATTCGCAGCTACTTATCCGAATGCAAGCATCCGGCACGTAGGTGTGCGCAGCAGCATCGGCGCGATGGCGTTTTTGCCGCCCGGCAAGAGCCATGTGAAGCGGCATCTTGCACGGCGATAGCATCGCTTCATCGGCATCGGCGAAGGTGGCGCGGTGCAATATGAAGCATCCAAGGTCCGCTGCCGGGTGCAGGCGCGGCGGCGCGTTCTCGCTACAGATTTTGCGTCGGCCATGGTAACCTTTCGCCCGCATCAGCGAACCTCCCATTGCGGGTTGAGCGCCGGTAAAAGAGCAGGGTGATCGATAAGCAGGTTACCGCTCGATCAGAGTAATGGCTCACCTGAAGATGATCTGGTCTCAAGGCATGAACACTCACCGGCTCATTGCGTTCGGCGTAGCGGCCGTCAGCGCGGCAGCCATGATCTACGTCGGGCTCTATCAGAGCAGGCTGGTGGGACGATTGCTGTGCCCGATCTTCGGCGAGGGATGCCAAGGAGTTGCCGACGCGCCGTTCGCACGGCCGTTCGGCATTCCCGACGGGTATATCGGCGCCGGCCTTTACGTCGTCATCTTGGTGCTGTTGCTGGTCCCCACCCAGCGATGGGGCTGGATCGCGCTGCTCGCGCTGTCTGCCTTGGCGACGATCGCCAACTTGCTTGGCGTCCGCGATATGATGAATTTCGGTAGCTACTGCTTCTACTGCCTCACCACGACAGTCTTGTCGCCGGTACTGCTTTGGGCAGTCTGGAAGTTGGGGTAGGCAAGCCACCGAGAAGGCGGCAGACAGGATCGGAATGATGCGCACATGACCATCGATTTCAGAAGCAGCAAAACGGGGGCGGTCGGTGGCCGGGCTCGCATCGATTCAGACTATGTCTTTCACGAGCTGACGCGCAGCATTTGCCCCAATTGTCGGCGGGTCATCGACGCCAAAATTCTGCTGCGCGACAACAAGGTCTATATGAGCAAGCGCTGTCCCCAATGCGGGCCGTTCATGTCGCTCGTCTACGCCGATGCCGAGGCATACGTATCCTACTCCCACCACAACAAGCCTGGTACGATTCCGCTAGCGCACGGTGCCGTCGTCGAACGCGGCTGCCCCTACGACTGCGGACTGTGTCCGGACCATGAACAGCATGCGTGCCTCGGGATCATCGAGGTGAACAGCGCGTGCGACATGGCGTGTCCGCTGTGCTTTGCTGATGCCGGGCCGGGATTCAGCCTGACGCTCGAAGAAGTCGAGCAGATGCTTGATGACTACGTCAGGACCGAAGGTCAGCCCGAGGTTGTCCAGTTTTCCGGCGGGGAGCCGACCGTCCATCCAAGGATCATCGACTTCATTCGCGCGGCGCAGAGCCGCAACATCCGGTTCATCATGCTCAACACGAACGGCAAGCGCATCGCCCGTGACGACCGATTTCTGGAACAACTCGACGAGGTGCGTCCCGCGATCTACTTTCAATTCGACGGCTTTGAAGCAGAGACCTATCGGATACTCCGCGGTGAGCCGCACATTCTTGAGGAGAAGCTGCGGGCACTGGACAGGCTCGCCGAGATCGGACTGAACGTCACGATCGTGCCCGCCATAGAACGCGGGGTCAACGAGCACGAGATCGGCAGGATCGTCGAGTTCGCCATCGAGCATTCGGCAATTCGCGGCATCACCTTCCAGCCGGTATTTCGCGCAGGCCGTCACATTGGAGGCGATCCAATGGGCCGGATGACCATTCCCGATATTGTCCGCCGGATCGAAGCGCAAACCGGCGGTAAATTCGTCGCCAGCGATTTCGTGCCGGTGCCATGCTGTTTTCCGACGTGCAATTCAGTCACCTATGCATTCGTCGAAGGTGACAAATTGATCCCGCTGCCCCGTATCCTCAATGTCAGCGACTACCTCGACTACATTACCAACCGTATCGTTCCGGATTTCAGCCATGAGGTCAGGATGGCGCTGGAGGGCCTTTGGTCGTCCTCCTCCGTCGCCGGGTCGGCGAAGTCGCTTCAGCAAGTCGCAACTTCGTGTCAGGCTTGCGAACTTCCCGACGGCCAGGCGATCCAGAATATCGCGAACAACATGATCATGATCATGCTCCAGGATTTCATGGACCCCTGGACCTTCAATCAGAAGAACCTGATGAAGTGCTGCAAGGAATTTCTGCTTCCGGGCGGCAAGCAGATTCCGTTCTGCGCCTACAACACCATTGGCTATCGCGAGCAGGCGCGGCGGCAACTGACGGCTATGGAGGCCGAGCGGCGGCGGGCGCGGCACGAAGGACGCCCCTATGAGCCTCGACCGGTTGTGTTCGAGTTTGCCGGCGGAGCGCCCAAGTGAGCAACGAACCGACGGCGCACGGCAGTTCGGAGACCCCGGCGCGAGAGCTCTCAGCTCCCGATATCAAGCAATGCTGTGCCGCTGCGTACGACAGCGAAATCGCGAAGTGGTTGGTAGGCGACACGTTTCATCCGGGCGGTGTCAGGCTTACAGAGCGGCTCGGTCAGTTGTTGGAGCTGAATCCTCAGACCCGCATCCTGGACGTCGCGGCAGGCACGGGAACAAGCGGGATTTTCCTGGCCAAGCGGTTCGGCTGTAAGGTGGTCGGCATCGACTTCAGCCGGAAGAACGTGGAAGAAGCCAACCGAACGGCGCTGGACGTGGGTTTGGCGGGAAGAGCGTTGTTTCAGTGGGCCGATGCGGAGCGGCTGCCGTTTGCGGACAGCTCGTTCGATGCAGTCATCTGCGAGTGCTCCTTCTGCCTCGTCCCGGACAAGCAGCTTGCCGCCAACGAGTTCGCGCGGGTGCTCGCAGTTGGTGGTCAGGTGGGCATAAGCGATTTGACCCGAACGGAGCCGTTGTCTCGCGATCTCGATGACCTGTTTTCCTGGATCGCGTGCATCGCTGATGCGCAACCGCTCACGGGCTATGTCGCACGTCTCTCTGCCGCCAATCTGGCGGTACGGATCGTCGAAGAGCACAACCATGTGCTCGCCGATTTCGTACAGGGGATACGCACGCGGCTGCTCGCCGCCGAGGTCGCGACCGGATTGCAGAAGCTTGTTCTGCCGGGCGTCGATTTTGAGGCAGCCAAGAAACTTGTTAGATATGCTCAGGAGGCGACTGCTCAACGCAAACTTGGCTACGCAATCGTCACGGCAATCAAACCAGCGTAGCAGAATGGTTGCAGGAAAGGCGCACCGGCGCTGAGGACTGTAAGCTTGATAGAGCGATCCGGTAATGGCACCGGTCCTCCCGCTCAATCGAGTACTTAGTGTTCCGAATTGTAACATGATGAAGAAGATAGGTCTGAATCTCGCGAGATTTCTGAGCAGGGAGCGGCATGCGCACCGAGCGACTCCGCCGACCACGCCGGATCGGCTGCTTGCCTGCCTCGAGCCCGTCGACGTTCTATTAGTCGAAGGAAATTCGCAGATCAGCACGGCGATCAAATATTTGACGCAATCCACTTGGTCGCATGCCGCCCTTTATGTCGGCGCGTATGGCGGCGGACGCCTGACCCAATCAACGCATTGCTTCATCGAAGCGGATCTCATAGAGGGCGTTCGCAGCGTCAGCATCGAGGCATTCGCCGGCGTGCCCACGCGAATTTGCCGGCCGGTGGGGCTCAGCGAGGAAGAGCGTCGCGCCGTCATCGAGTTTGCGATCGCCCGCCTCGGACATCGCTACGATCTCAAGAATGTCGTCGATCTTGCGCGCTATTTGCTGCCGACCCCACCTGTACCTACGCGAATTCGCCGGCGCATGATCGCGTTCGGGAGCGGCGATCCGACCCGTGCCATCTGCTCTACGCTGATCGCGGAGGCGTTCCAGTTTGTGCATTACCCGGTGCTTCCCGCTGTTGAGTATCGCTCCGCGGCAACCAAGGACTGTCCGGAGTGCATCGATGAGATCATGCACATCCGTCACCACTCTCTCTTCGTTCCACGCGATTTCGATGTCTCGCCATACTTCCGCATCGTCAAACCGACGATCGAAGGCGAATTCGATTTCAGAACGCTGAAATGGAGCTGAAAGGTCCGGAACAGGTCTCGACGGGCGTCACAGCCGTGTGCGGTCACCAGCCAGTCCGGCATGGCGCGCGTCAGGAAGGCCTCGGCGATCTTGTCCAGGCCGCTAAGGACGACAATTCCGATGCCAACAAAGGCCGCGCCCATCAAAGGCCTGCCAATGCGCGACATTCGCGCCAGCCAATCGTGCCGAGCCATGATAGCTTGTCTCGAGCCGTAGGCGAGCGCGAGAACCGGCGTTGCCGCACCGAAGCCGAAGCTGACCATGGTCGCCGCCGCCGTGCCGGCGCTGTCGCCCGGCGCAGCGAGTCCCACCGCCGCCCCAAGCGTGGGACCCGAGCAGGGAGACCAGATCACGCCAAGCAATGCGCCAACAACAAACTGGCCGCCGATTCCCGACGGCAGAAGTCGGTCAAGCAGGATCTGTCCCCATGTCGCGAGGGGAGTGCCGACGGTTGCCAATCTTCCGTGAAGCGCCGGGACGAGAAGAACGATTCCCATACAGGCCATCAGGGAGGCGACCAGGAGGCGCAACGAGGACGGATCAATCCCGATGTTGAAGCCCGCCGCTGCGAGGACCGTTCCGACCACGGCAAAAGAAGTCGACAGGCCCGCAGCCAACGCCAGCGGTCCCCACGCATGTCGCTCGATCACCCCGAACAGGATCATTGGCAGAATCGGCAGCACACAGGGCGATAATGTCGATAACGCGCCGGCTGCATAGCCGAGCGTCAAATTGCCCAAACCAGCCATGGTTAGAAGGCCTTCGCGATCAGCGAACGAATGAGTGTCGGGTCGGTTTCGCCGATCGACCGCCCGACCTCCCTCGTGCCTCGAAAGAGGATGAGCGTGCTCTGGTACTGGACGTGAAACTGCTTCAAGACTTCTTTTGCAGTGTCAAAATCGACGTCAAAGACGACCAAATCTGGCTTTTCTCGCTCGATCTGCTCAACGATCGGCCGCTGCTGCCTGCAGGTCGGACACCATGGTGCAGCAACGTCGACGAGGATCACTTTCTCCGCAGCCTGGGCGGATTGAAACGCCTCGGCATCGAACGGCTGCCCCGCCCAAGCGGCAAGCGATGGCG
Organism: Bradyrhizobium erythrophlei; assembly: GCF_042430365.1. Taxonomy (GTDB): domain Bacteria; phylum Pseudomonadota; class Alphaproteobacteria; order Rhizobiales; family Xanthobacteraceae; genus Bradyrhizobium; species Bradyrhizobium erythrophlei. Next base: position 13,301 of record NZ_JBHMET010000219.1, on the reverse strand, counting down.
CAAGGAGCGTCGCCGCGACCAGCAAAACCTTTTGGAGTTTGGAAAGCATGATCTGTTGTTCTCCGTTCCATGCCGCGCGAACCCCGGCGCCCTCGCAGTGGTTCGCTCGGAACACCGAAAAGGTTACCCGGTCACACAAAAGCCGGCTCGTTCCAGAAGGAGCCGGCGGAACGAGACGAAAACGCCGCAGTACCTTGGACGGTGGTGCCGTGTTGCCTCACATGTTGTGGAGGTATTCGATGAGGTCGTTGGCAGCAGGCGACGACGCAATCTGCGGCGCCCGGCATGTAGCCGACGACCCATCCGGAGCTTGCGATGGCGTATGTGATGGGCATCCCGTAGAGCGCGAAGGGTGCGTTTCTCTCGTTGGCACTGTCCGAATATGCGACATAGCCGTTGAGGTCCAGATAGATCGGAAGGGTTTGCAGCTTGAGCGCTTTCACGAAGCGCTCAACCGACTGTCGGCTGCTCCTGTCGTCCGAAACGGCGACGACTTGCAGCTTATTCCGCCAGGCTACTCCGTATTGTCGTTCAAGAATCGGTAATTCTGTCCGGCAGGCGGCGCACCACGATGCCCAAAAATTCAAAAGGATCGGCTTACCCCGAAGCGACGCGAGATCGATGGTGCCGCCCTCCAAACGAAACAGCCTGATCGTTGGCAGCTCTCGCTGCGGCCGAACGATCGTGAACTGATATCTGCCAGATCGGAAGCTGGGGATATCGGCCGCCTGCGGTGCCGCAATCGCGGGGCGTCCGGGGGACGCAAACGTCCCAACCAGTCCCGAGAGGACGATGTCCCGCCGCGTCGCGGTCTTGACGCCGGGGCGAACCGGAGCGGAGTCTGATCGGCTGGTCACCATCGGCAGGCTCGATATGCGTTCGCGTCAACCGGTTATCTCGTCGATCCGTAGCGTTGGCGAAGAGCGAGGAACGGCTGGTCGAAACGCGATGAAGGGCAGGAGCGGGTTTGGCAGCCAGTACATCCATCCGACAAAGGGCTCCCGCGTTCCGTCCGGGAGTCGCAGATCGAGCCAAACGTAAAGGAATTTGTAGATGCAGAGCCCCGGAACCCAATTCGGTCGCAGGCAGTTCGTTTTCAAGCATTTTCGGCTGATGTAGAGATTCCCTTCAAACGGCGTAATGCCCCGAAATCCGAGCGGTCCCTCGGCAATGATCGCGCCGCTTGGTCGATGGGTTATGCGGATGGAGCGCGTTGCTGTGGTTCGCATCTTTTCGCTCCTCCTGTTCCGAAACTCAGCTTTTGTGCAGGTATTTCACGCCTGAATATTCGTTCCTTGGGCAGGAAAGGTTACCAGATCACGGAAAATGGTGGCGCCATACCGACGCAATCCTAACGGCACCGGAATGTTCGGCAGCCGACCTTGAAGGACGAGGCAGCCCTCCGGAAGATTCGTCGGTCCCGCGTAACTTCCGCCGGGCAAAAGCGAACAGGTTCAAGAACGAAATTGCACTGCCTCGTCCAGGCGCGCAAAATTCGATAGTCTGCAGACGGACGGAGGGAAGACCATGGCCACGAACTCGTCGGTTGCCGTGAGGGCTTGTGTCTTCGATGCCTATGGCACGTTATTCGATTTTGCTTCCGCGGCGCGCCGCTGCCGCGACGTGCTTGGTGACAGCTTCGACAGGCTTACCGCCCTTTGGCGCGAAAAACAGCTCCAATATACCTGGCTTCGCGCCGCACAAGGACGGCATGCCGATTTCTGGCAGGTGACGGGTGATGCCCTGGACTTCTCGTTGGAGACCCTGCTGCTCGATCAGCCTGGGGTCCGCGACCGTTTGATGGAGCTCTATTTGACGCTCGACACCTTCCCGGAGGTGCCCGACGTTCTCCGGCAGTTGAAAGCCGCAGGACTAAAGACCGCGATCCTGTCGAACGGAACGCCCGCGATGCTCGATTCGGCTGTAAAGAATGCCCGGATCGATGGCTTGCTCGATATCGTATTGTCGGTCGAGGAGGTTGGCGTCTACAAACCGGATCCTCGAGTCTATCAACTCGCGGTCGACCGGCTGGGCGTTCCGGCCTCGCAAATTTCCTTTCAGTCGTCAAATGCGTGGGACGCGTACGCCGCGTCATCCTTTGGAATGAAAGTCGTCTGGTGCAATCGATATCGACAGCGCAAGGAGCGTCTGCCGGGCAGGCCCGATTACGAAATCGAAACGCTTGCCGAATTGCCGGGAATTGTCGGGGCGGTTCGAGACATGTGAACGCAAGCAAAGGAGCCGTATGTTGACATGGAGGCTCGCGTGTCGGTTTTCACTCTCTGATGGTGTGCTCCTCCGTTCGTTTCTTGTCGCCGTTGTTGTGGGGACGATGTTGAACCTCATCAATCAGGGCGTTGCGCTGTTTGGCACGGCGCCGATCAATTGGTTTAAGGCGATCCTTACTTACTTCGTGCCATATGCGGTTAGTACCTATGGCGCGGTTTCATTTCAGTTTCGCAAGATGCGTCCGTAGGATCGACGATTCGATCGTGTGACCCGCGATGCGCAGACGAACGCTCACCCGGCGCAGCACGACAGCCTCGCCACCTCCTTGTCGAAGGACAGTGCTGCAAGCTTCAGGCCCTCCACGGTGGTCAAATAGGGGAAGATGGTGTCGGCAAGCTGTTGAACCGTCAGGCCATGGGTAATCGCCAGCGTCGCGGTCTGGATGCTGTCGGCGCCTTCCGGTGCGAGGATGTGCGCGCCGAGCAGCCGGCCGCTGCCGGAATCAGCCACGAGCTTGATGAGCCCACGGGTGTCGCGGGCGGCAAGCGCACGGGGCACCTGGTCGAGGCCGATCGTCGAGACGCGGACGGCATGACCGGCCGCGCGCGCCGCGGCCTCGGTCAGGCCGACGCTCGCCACCTGCGGGTCGGTGAACACGATAGCCGGCATGGCGCTGTTGTCGTAGCGCAAACTGTCGCCATTGAGCGCGTTCTTGGCCGCGAGCTTGGCGCTATACGCCGCCATGTAGACGAACTGGTCGCGGCCGGTGACGTCGCCGGCGGCATAGATGCCGGCCCTGGTGGTGCGCATGCGGTCGTCGACGACGATGCCGCCCTTCGGCGAAAGGGCGATGCCGTGCTCGGTAAGCCCAAGACCCTCGACGTTGGGCGTGCGTCCGGTGGCGACTAGCACCTGATCGGCGCCTATCGTCGTTTCACGACCGTCGCGTGCAACGTCAAGCGCAATGCCAGGCCTCGGTCTTGCGGATTGCACGATAGTGGATGCCGGAGACGACGGAGATTCCTTCGTCTTCGAAATATCCCGTCAGCGCGGCGCCAATCTCGGGTTCGGCCTCAGGGAGCAGACGAGACCGGCACACCAGCGTCACCTTGACGCCGGCGCGGGCGAACAGCTGGGCAAGCTCCGCTCCGATGTAGCCGCCGCCGACAACGAGCAGCGATTGCGGCAGCACCTCAAGATCGAGCGCTGTTGTGCTGGTCAAATACGGCACCGCCTCGATGCCGAGGATCGCCGGCACCGCAGGCCGTGCGCCCGTCGCAATGATGATCTTGCCGGCGGGAATGCGCACGCCGTCCACCTCGACGCTGCCGTCCGCGAGGCGTGCCGGCCCTTCGCGATAGGCAACGCCGTTATAGGCTGGCAGCAAGTCGATGTATTTGGCTTGGCGCAGTTCGGAAACGAGGGCGTCTTTCTGACGAACGGTTCCGCGCCAGTCGGTCAGTTCGGCTTCAGCCGTGATGCCCGCGAAACGTGCCGCCACGCGGGCGCTATGAAGCGTCTCGGCGGCGCGGATCAGGGTCTTCGACGGCACGCAGCCGATATTGACGCAAGTGCCCCCGATGGTGCCGCTGCCGATCAGAGCGACCTGTGCACCCTGTTCGGCGGCGGTGATGGAAGCCGAGAATCCGGCCGAGCCGGCGCCGATGACGACGAGATCGTACGCGCCGCCATTGCGGCCGTTTGCGTGCAGGGGGCGGTTCGCGACCGCAGCGCTCTTCGATGCCGGGTCGACCGACGGTCGTGGCGCCGTATCGAGACCAGCAAGGCTCGGCCCGAACAGCGCGCGGCCAGCCTCCAGACCTTCCTCGATCGACAGCCGAAATCCGGGCTCGTCCGCGGCGCGCTCGCGGCGCCAGGCGGACAGATGGTCGTCCGAGCAGAAGAAGGCCGTCGTCGCGCACAGCGAGTTCGCGGCGCACGCGCCTTCATAGTGGACGCTCTGCCACATGACCGCCGCCTGCGGTTCGACGTAAGCCAGCGCGCGGCCTTGGTCTCGCGTCGCGATCCGGATCGGCCTGCCGCAATGGCGGCAACGCGAGGCTATCGTGATGTCTTGGTCGGTCATCGCCCCGATGCCGAGCGCGTCGACCGCACACATGGCGTCGAGCGAGTGTCCGTCCAGCGTGACCTGATGACCCGTGTCGCGATCGGTGAACGGATAGGCGCCGACGATTTTGTCGCCGTCGAGAACGACAAGGTCGCGTCGGTGGAGTTCTTCGAGCAGAGGCCGGACAACGGTCTCGCTCAACCCCGCGCGCTCCGCAAGCGCGCCTGCGGTCGGGGCCCGTCCACCTTCGGCGTAGAGTTGCAGCAGCGCGACGCGAACACGGTCCGCGGCGGGGTCATAGCCTCTCCAGCGATTGAGCACATGGTCGGAGCCGAGCATGGCTTGCAGGGCGTTTTGGACTGCCGGCGATGCGACCGCTGACCAGTCTGGAAACGTCACACCTGGACGCACCGCATAGCTGGGTCGTGTCGCGAATGTGGAAGCCGCTGCCTTATTTCGCGGCGAGGAGGATGCGCAGCAGTCGTTCATGGCTTCACGCCTTCCCTGGCTGGTTTTTCAGGCCTCAACTGCCCTGCTGGACCGGATGGGCCGGATAGCCGGCATTCATGCTGGCGGCCGCGATGGCGTCCGGGTTCGTCTTCGCGTCGTCGAAGGTCACGGTCGCGGTCTTGGCTTCGAAGGAGACGGCGACCTTCGCGACGCCGGAGACTGCCGCCATCGAGCTCTTCACGATGTAAGGACATGAGGCGCAGGTCATGTTGTCGACGGCGAAGGTGACGGTGCGCTCGCCGGCGAAGGCGGACGGAGCCAGCATCATCGAGCCGATCAGGGCGAGCGCGCTCAAATACTTGTTCATGGCGGAAGGTCTCCTCTTGGTGTCAGGCGCGAAGCAGCAGCGGCGCGACGTAGTCGAAGGCGAAGGCGGCGATCACGAGCACGGTCGCGATCCAGAGCGCGAGCTGGACAAGGCGGTTTGGAATCGGGCGCTCGCAGGCTGCGCCATCGGCGCAGGCTCGCCGCGGCTTCCAGTAGACGAGGTAGAAGCCATATCCGAGAAGGCCCGCCGTTCCGGCAACGAAGATCGGCTTGTAGGGCGCTAGCGCCGTCAAATTGCCGATCCAGGCGCCGCCTATGCCGAGGCCGAACAGGATCAGCGGCACGATGCAGCAGGATGAGGCCGCGAGCGCCCCGAGAACGCCGCCAGCGGCGACCAGGTGTTGCCGCCGTGCCTCGCCCCGCTCAGAGATGGGCGAGTCTGCCGAGGACGGTGTGACCGTTGTTCCGGATCGGGATGTCGTCATATCTTTTCTCTCTTTCCTTGCCGAAATCCCAGGTGGGCATGAAATCCCAGGTGGCATGTAACATGCAGTCTGTAGTGACTACAGGGTCAAGAGGGTTCTTGAGATGCGAGATCACGCCGCGGTGAAGGGGCTGCAGCGGGCCGAGCTCGCCCAGCGGACTGGCTGCAACCTGGAGACTGTCCGCTACTACGAGAAGGTCGGCCTTCTGCCGGAGCCGCCGCGAACGGCAAGTGGCTATCGCAGCTACGACACCTCGCATGAGCGACGCCTTCGCTTCGTGTTGCGAGCACGTGAGCTTGGCTTCTCGCTCGATGAAATCCGCGAGCTTTTGCGTCTCGTCGACGAACGCGACCGGCCTTGTGCGGAGGCGCGCGCCGTCGCTGCCGCTCATCTCGATGACGTGCGGACGAAGATCGCCGATCTGAAACGGATGGAGCGGGTGCTCAAGAACGTGGTCGCGCAGTGTGGCGACGGAACGCTCCCGGAATGCCCGCTGATCGAGACGCTATTCCGAGAGGGGACGATCAACTGATCTCCCAACGACGCATTTGCGCATCGGAAGAATAGTGCTGCATCGCCACCGCGACCGCCGGATCAATTGGCATGCTCGCGTTATAGTCGAGATAAATCGGCGGCCCGGCGCAATTTAGAACACCAGGACCTTCTCGGCAGAGAGCGTCATCGACGCCAGTTCAGCCATGCTGCTGCGTCGCGCGCCAGCCATAATGTCAGCATCGCTAAGTCCACGGGCCTCCAAGCAAGTGCCGCAAAGCAGGATTTGCCCTTTCCCGGCAATAATGCCTTTCAGCATGCGTTCGACATTGTGGTAGCCGTCTGGCGTCTTCTGGCCTGACTTCGCGGCTACTACCGCGTCGGCCATCAGGAAAACCGTGACAGTGGTCGCAGAATCGCCCTTGGCCAAAGCGTGGCCAAGTCGCAAGCCATTGTAGCACCGCTCGGTGCCGTAGGGCGGGTCATTCGGTATCAGCAGACCCTGCACGACCATCCTCTTTTTTCATCTAACCAAGCGAGCCTTTTGCCGACGAAGTCGGCTCATTCGCCGAGGACACGTCGCCGGTCCTCGAACTCCGCCTTGTCAATTTCGCCGCGCGCAAAGCGCTCCTTGAGGATATCGAGCGGTGTGCGGGCGGGCGGGAATTGGTGCGGCGGCACCGTTCCTTGCCATGGCCTGCCCAGCCAACGAACGAGTATGACCACGACGGCGACCAGGACCGCGAGAAAGAGGATCATGAACAACGGACCGAAGATCATGGCGTACCATCCTCCGCCCCACCCCATCATGTGCGGACCCCAGCCGTAGCGTTCGATGTCTGACGGCGTCTGCGCCCACACCGCGCCGGGTACAAGGGTCAATGCCGCAACCATTTGGACCAAGACTCGGTGCATCGGCTTGCTCCATAATTGATGATACGAATTCTACTCCGCAGGTCGGCCCGTTTTTTGTGCCGGATCAACCGAGCTCACCGCGCCTTCGCGCATCAACATCGCTACCACCACGCCCGAGATAAACGTCAGGGCAGCGATCGAACCGATCGCCGCTGACAGGCCGAATCGGTCCGCGATGATGCCCGCCGACAACGCCCCAATCGCGTAGCCGAGATCTCGCCAGAAGCGGTAAACGCTGAGCGACCGGGCGCGCCAGCTCGGATGCGATGCGTCGGAGACGGCAGCGATCAGGCTTGGGTAGACCATGGCCGTGCCAATTCCCAGCAGCAGGCTGGCGACGAGCCACCACTCGAAATGGCTCGTCGCCCCGGTCAGGAACAAACCCGCGGCCTGTACCCACATGCCGGCGACGATCAGGCCCTTGCGGCCCCAGCGGTCGGACAGAGGACCCGTGGCGACCTGGAGGATGCCCCACGTCGCTGGATAGACGGCCTTCAAGATGCCGATCCGATCGACGGCCAGACCGAAGGAGGCGAAGAACAGCGGGAAGATACCCCAGCTCATGCCGTCGTTGAGGTTGTTCACCAGCCCTGCCTGCGATGCGGCGAACAGGTTTCGATCCCGGAACGACGTGAGGACGAAGATCTCCCGGAAGCTAATCGGAGAGGCTTGACGAGCATGCGCCGCGGTCTCCAACCGGACGTGCTCGCGCGTATCGCGCACCAATAGGATCGAGAGCCCGGCGCCGAGGATGGCATAGGCCACACCGAGGTAGATCGGCGCCGGCCGCAGCCCGTACTCTGACGCAAGATACCCGGTGAGGTAGGCGGTCACGCCGACCGCGAGATAGCCGGCGAACTCGTTGAGGCCCACGGCCAAGCCGCGCGACTTCGGCCCGACGAGATCGATCTTCATAATCACGGTCATCGACCAGGCAAGGCCCTGATTGATCCCAAGAAGGGCATTGGCGGCGATCACCCATTCCCAGCTTGGTGCCCAAATGATCATGAAAGGCACCGGAAGGCCGACGAGCCACCCGAGCACCAGAACCCGCTTGCGCCCCCACTTGTCGGCGAGCTGGCCGGAGATCAGGTTGGCGCACGCCTTCACGACGCCGAAGCTGACGATGAAGGAGACGACAAGAGTCGTCGAGCCGATCTTGAACTCCTCGGCGCCGATCAGTGGCACGACGGTTCGCTCGATCCCGACCATCCCGCCCACGAAGGCGTTGATCAGGACGAGCAGAGCGAATTGCGGCCAGTTTTCCTTCAGCCCCAACCTGACCGAAGAGGGACCTTGTGGAGCGGATACCGCTGCGCTCATGGGATCAGGCCGCAGCGGCAGTGACGCCTGAATTGGCAGCCCTGATCTTAGCGGCTTCCGGCGGCGCCGGCGGAATCTCCGACACCATGAAGCGAACGAACTCGGCTTCGTCCGCGATCATGAATGCCTGATTGTGCCGCTTCTCGAATCCAATAGTCGACCATGGTTTGCCGCTGAGCCGCCGGCCGCAGACCGAGCCCGCATAGGCGCCGGGCAACACCTCGACGTCGTCGGGAAGCTCCTTCAGCCTACGCGTGCTGCGGAACAGTTGCCTTGCGCCTTCTTCGGCGTTGGCGGCCAGTTCGGTACGGCCCAGATCGCCGACCATCAGGGTGTGGCCGGTCAAGACGAACCAGGGCTCGTCGGCGCGCGTTCGGTCCGTCACAAGAATGCAGATGTGCTCGGGTGTGTGACCCGGCGTGTGCAGCACCGTCGCCGAGACGTTGCCGAGCGGAAGGACTTCGCCGTCCCGCACGCCTTTATACGGAAACGAAACGCCTGCCTCCGCCGAGAGCACGTAGGCGGCACCTGCCGCATCGGCGAGGGCTCGGCCCGACGAGAGGTGGTCGGCATGGACATGCGTGTCGATCACGAAGTGAATGCGCATGCCGGCATTGTCGGCGGCTTGCAGATAGGGCTGGATATCGTCGACGGGATCAACCACCGCGCCCGCGGCCTTGCCGCCGCAGCCGAAGAGATACGAGATGCCGACCGGATCATTGTGCAAGAATTGGCGCAGGATCATAGGCTTGCACTCCTCTCTGAGAGCAACTAACATTCAATCGATCTGCTGAATGATATATTCAGGAGCTGCCGTGTCAAGCACCGGACCGAAACAGGCGATCTATGAGAACCTCGCCGAAGTGGCGCAGGCGCTCGGTCACGCTCACCGGCTTGAGCTGCTGGAGCACCTCGCTCAGGGGATGCGCAGCGTCGAGGAACTATCGGCCCGGGCGCATCTGACGTTCGCCAACACCTCGCGCCACCTGCAGATCCTGAGAAGGGCGCGCCTCGTCGAGACCGAGCGTCGCGGCAAGCATGTTCTCTATCGCTTGGCCGGCGATGCCGAAGTGGTCACGCTAATCAAAGCCCTCGGTCGCGTCGGCGAACGCAATGTTGCCGAGATCGGCCGGGTCGTGACCGATTACTTTCAGGCCCGCGACGCGCTCGAACCGGTCTCGCGTGATGACTTGGTCGCGAGGTTGCGCGACGATCTGGTCACGGTGCTCGATGTGCGCCCCGAAGACGAATTCGCGATTGGTCATCTCCCGGGGGCTCTCAACATTCCGCTCGCTGAACTGGAGCGACGCTTGGGCGAACTTCCGAAAAGCCGCGAGGTGATCGCCTATTGCCGTGGCCCGTATTGCGTCCTTTCGTTCGAAGCCGTCGCAGCGCTGAGGGCGTGGGGCTATCGCGTCCGCCGGCTCGAGGACGGCTACCCCGAATGGAAGGCCGCCGGCTTGCCGATCGAGTCCGTCGCCTGAGACAAGCGGATCTGATGAATCATGGATGAGAAAGTTGAACGCGCGGAGATTGCTTGGCCGATCGTCGACGGCAAGGACCATAAGGCGCCCTCGGTGTTCCTGCCCGAAGCCCTGTTGAGGGAACCGCACGGCCAGTTCGCGCGGTGACAGCTCCGGGAAGCTCCAGCGGCAGGTCGATGATCTGACATCGGACATCGTCCGGAATGCGATTCCAGACCCGGTCAGGCCGAGACCGGTGATCGGCCAGCGCTTCAATGCCACCCTCACGGTAACGTTCGTACCAGCGATAGAAATAGAAGGTGGCACGTGGGATGCCGAGCTTGTCCAGCGTGCGCCTGGCGGGAAGATGCGATTGCTCGACCAGTTGGATGATCTCGGCCTTCTCGGACGCAGGATATCTCATGCCGCGTCCTCCCCATCCCCGTTCATGCTTTTTTTTGAGCAGACGGTTCTCAAGGGTGAGGTCGGCCACGACTTCCTTCAATGCGGCCGTCTCACGACGCAGATCTTTCACTTCGCCGGAGGTTGCCGCTCGTGCCGTATCGCCCGCCAGGCGCCGCTTGCCGGCTTCGAGGAATTCCTTGGACCAGCCATAATACATCGAGGCGGCGATGCCTTCCCGGCGGCAGAGCTCGGAGATGTTCTCTTCTCCCCGCAGGCCTTCCGGCACGATGCGGATTTTCTCTTCTGCCGTGCCGGCGCGTCTTACGCCGAATGTCTTTAGAACTTGTTCTGCCGGCGCTTTGCCTAGTCCGGATTTCTGCTTCGTCTTCGCTTCTTGCGGCTACGATGAACCAGAAATCCTCCCTCCGCAAAATCCTTCAATTTGTCTCGCAGGTCCTGACGGTGAACACAGAGCAGTGTCGGACTTGACCGCATCCCGGTATTCGGTATAATCGGTTGATGATCCGATCGTTCGGCGACAAGCGGACCGAGGCACTGTTTCGGGATGAGCGCGTGCACCAGTTTGCGGGGATTGCCCGACCGGCGAAGCGCAAGCTCGAAGCAGTCAACGCCGCAAACCGGCTGGAGGACTTGACCGTACCGCCATCGAACCGATTGGAAAAGCTCAAGGGTGATCTCAAGGATTATCATTCGATCCGGATCAATGATCAATGGCGGGTGATCTTCAAATGGATCGATGGCGAGCCTCATGAGGTCAGGATCGTGGACTACCACTGACAGGAGAAGGCGATGGCGGAGAATGAATTTGCACCGGTCACACCCGGCGAAATGCTGAAGGAAGAATTTCTGGCCGAGTATGGTCTGTCGCAGAGCCAGCTCGCCAAGGCCGTCGGGATTTCGCCGAACCGTATCGCCGAGATCGTCAACAATCGGCGTCGTATCACGGCTGATACCGCACTTCGGCTGAGCTTGTACTTTGGAAACAGTCCGGAATTTTGGATGAATCTTCAGACCCATTATGATCTGAAATTGGCGCGGCGGAATCTCAAACCCGACGATGCAAAACGCATCAAGGCGGCGCTTCGGGCCGCTTGAACCTATATCGCCCTTTAGGACAAGTATTTGGATCGACTAGGATCTCGCTCTGGAGTGCCCCTGCAGGTGTCCTCCATGTCCTGGCGCAGAGCGTGCGGGTTCAACGGCGGGCAGGTTGTTGCCCACGTGGTCGCGAGCCGGCTGGACGCCGTTCATAACCGTGACCCGGTCGCGGTGGCGAACTCACTCTACTCCAGCCGCAGGACTACGCCGGCAGCTCGCATGTGGATCGCCGGGCATTCTTTCTCCGCACTGTTATGGAAGCAATCCTTGCCGAAACGCGAGCGCCACAGCGTGCGGAAGGGTAAATGCAGCAAGATTTCGCCTTGCATTGTCCAGATGAAACTTCACACCTCGCGGCGTGACATCAAGAAGCTCCGCAATATCCTGCATCGTCTTGCCATCGGAGATCCAGGCAAGACACTGCCGCTCGCGCTGTGTTAGTGGGCTTCCCAACCCGCCGCCCACCGACGCGCGTCCGATCTTGGCACTTACATGGGCATGTTAGTTGAGACCCACCGTTTCCAACATGTCTTGCGAGCTCTCGATGAAACGATCGAGTGCAAGGCTGCGCTCGTCTACCGCCAGCGTGAACGCCGCGAACTGATTTTGGCTTGAGGGTATACGAACGGTCAGCCCGGTCCTGATCTTGAAGCTGAGGGCATCGTCAAACAGACGGCGTTCTTTCTCCGACGGATTGGAGATCGATCAGTACGACACATTCAGGCCGACTTATCTCTTGGCGCTCGAGCAGAGCGACGTTGTTGGTTGTGTTCGCCTGCTGCCCACCACTGGGCGCAACATGCTGGCCGATACGTTCCCGGTGTTACTGGATGGGCAACGCGGCACCGAAGGCTGCCAGGATCTGGGAGAGCTCGCGCTTTTGCGTTGACACCAAAAACGTCGCGGCGAGCCTTGCTACGGTCATCCGGATCGACGGCACCTCGTCCGAGACTGCCGAGACCACGGATCTGAATGATCTTCACGGCAAGCTGAATCTCACGCTGCGCAATGTTGGATCGCAGTGCTGATCCTCATGGCCGAGCGTTTCAATCTCGCCGGAGAGGCCCTCGATGCGTGCATCCAGGTGGCGCCAGTCTGCTGATAGATCTTCGAGGATGCGCACCATGCGGGGCGAGAGCACATCGGTTTGCACCGCCAGGATGCCAGGCAGCTCGGCGCGCAGGAAACGCAACCCTTGCCGCACCGCAACGCCTCGCTCCAGCAGGAAGGCGCGGATCTGATTGATGATGCCGGTACGCTGACTGACCAAGCGCTCGCGGACGCGGTGCAGGGCCTGCAGGTCAAGTTGGTCCGCGGTCTTGGTCGCAACGAACTTCATGGTCGGGCGTTGCACCGCCTCGGCAATCGCCTCCGCATCGCGGAAGTCGTTCTTCTGTCCTTTCGAATACGGCCGCACGTATTTGGCTGGCATTAGCCGAGCATTGTGGCCGAGTAACTGCAGCTTGCGGCTGAGATGATGCGCGCCGACGCAAGCCTCCATGCCGACCAGGCACGGTGGCAGGTTGGCAAGTCGCGCCTCGACCTGGCCACGCGACCACTTCTGCCGGAGCACGATCGCACCGCGGCGATCGTGTCCCACGACGTGGAATGAGTTCTTGCCGATATCGATGCCAACCACGGCGATTGCGCTACTAGATTTCTGAGACATGGCGTGCTCCTTGTCTTCGCTGCCCCGAGCCAGCTTCTGTCACTAGGGGGCTGGAGCACGGCCGGACCATCCGATCAGGCGACCTCAGTAGCTTAGGCTTGCTGCTGTGCAACTTTGACCCCGAACCCCATTTTCGCCAATGGCAAATCTCTGCTGTAATGGCGGCGCTTGGCAGACACTGGCAGACCAGGCCGGCGCCTGTGCAACGGCGGCTTGCGGGCCCTCACCGGACGGACCACAACCGCAGCCTCGGAAATGTGGGTTCGAGTTGGTTGAAGAATCCAACTCGCCCGAAGGGCACTCACCCGAGCGAGGGTGAGAAGACACCCAAGCGGCGATGCCCCAAGCAGCCGATC
>NZ_JBHMET010000218.1:0-73160 GCF_042430365.1 Bradyrhizobium erythrophlei | reverse complement strand
AAAGCAGCCTTGAATCTGATTTGCTCCTAAAAGGGAATCCTTAGAGTCCACACGACCTAGTAGACGCGGCGATGCAGCCGATAACCTGCTGGCACTTGCGCGCCCGCAAAATATGGATTGATGACGCACTGTGCCGGGCGGCCCGCCGCCGATGCGCTGCACTGAGGCAGCGATGTGTAGCCGCATTCGTAATAATTGGCCCCACGGCCGTACACGTGCAGGCAAACCGGATAAGCCGGATCATACGTCTGGGCCGGCGCCGACCCTATTGAGTTCGTCCCGATTGCCAAAATCGCCAAGGCCAGAACGCGCATCAGAACCTCTTTGATGCCCCACCACGCATCCATCTGCGCCTTCAGATTTTTTCGACGCCGCCTTAGCGGACCAGCAGGATGATGCCGGCGGAGGCGAAGCCCACCACCAGGAGGGCAGCAGCCGTTACGGTGATCAGGTCAATCGACCAGTTCCGGCCGATCAAGTCGAAGTGTCTGGAGTGACTTTCGTCCCGGTATGAATGAAGGTGCATGGCGACCTCCTGCGCATTGGCGCACTACCCCAACCGCGCCCGATACGCCGGGCAAGCGCTTGCGCGGCGTGGGGCGCGGAGGTCGATGCTCGCTTTCTCTGGCCACTAGGACGCTGGCACTGTCGGCGCTGGCCCCGTCGGGCACTGGCACTATCGGCTCTGGTCGCTAGGACGCTGGGGGCGCGAGAGCCGCTTCGATCAACCCAGCCTTAGCATGGTCCTCCGCAAGCGGATCGGCAAGGGGCATCGCTCTCCCGCGCTTCGCCGCCGGCGGCGGCCGGCCAGCGACACGGCCGACGGCCAGATGGGCCTCCCGGGCTCGGCTGCCTGAGTGCCTACCTGGGCAAAGCGGCGCGGTTCGCCGGGACGACTTAGTGAGCCAAACATCGTCACATCAGGGACTGCGGATCCGGCGCAGTCGTGAGGCTCAACCGCAGCCCGTTCGGGCTTGGCAGCAAGAATCCAATCCGCGAATTGGTCGGCTGGCGATCCCGGCAGGATTCGAACCTGCAACCCGCGGAGTAGAAATCCGCTACTCTATCCAGTTGAGCTACGGGACCTTGGCCGTCTTCTAACACCGCCAATATGAAAAATCCGCTTTTCCGCCAAGTCCGTCCGAACCGATTTTTGTGGCCAAGCGACAAAGGCGAGCAGGGGACCGCTGAGGCGGCCGGCCTGCCGCGCCGGGCTACGCCACTTCGCTGCCGCCGCCTGGCGGGGATTGTTGTTTGGAGCATGATCCGACCGGACACCCGGTACCGGTTCGTCCGGATCATGCTCGAGGACCGGTTTGGCTATGTCGGCTGCGACGTTTTCGCTCGTTCATATCAGCGCCTTTACTCGGTCACCTTTTCGCGCATTTTTGTCCATGACGCGGCTGATGTCCGCGACCCCTGGGAGCTCCATTATGATCGGTTTGGTTCGTGCCGCAGCAATTTGCGCCACGCTGGCGCTTGGCTTGAGCTTCGCGCAGGCGGCGGACAAGGCCTTCAAGCGCGACGATCTCGCCGATTCCGCAATCAAGCTCGAAGCCCAGATCAAGAGCGAGGCGGGGGCGGTCAATAAGTCGGCCGCGACCTTGCGGACTGACGCCGACGCCGCGTTCAAGCGCAACGATTTCCGCGGCGGTTTGCAGATCCTCGGCCAGATCGCGGCATCAGCGCCGGAGGACGGCGCCAATTGGCTCCGCCTCGCCAAGACCGTCTTCCAGATCCGCTCGGCGAGCTCGAGCGAGCAGACCTTCCTGATGGAGCGCGCCTCGACGGCGGCCTACATCGCCTATCAGCGCGCCGGCAATCCGGGCGAGGAGGCCGATGCGCTCGCAGTCCTCGGACGCGCGCTGTCGGAGCGCAAGCTGTGGCGGCCGGCGCTGGATGCCTTGCGCCTGTCGCTCGACCTGCGCGAGGTCGCCGACATCAGGGGCCAGTACGAGAAGATGCGCGACGAGCACGGCTTCCGCCTGCTCGATTATACCGTCGATTCCGATTCGGCCTCGCCGCGGGCCTGCTTCCAGTTCTCGGAGGAGCTGGCAAAACGCGTCGACTTCGCGCCGTTCCTCGCGCTTGCCGGCACCGACAAGCCGGCGCTGTCGGCGGAGGGCAAGCAGCTCTGCGTCGACGGGCTGAAGCACGGCGAGCGCTACAATATCAATCTGCGCGCCGGCCTGCCGTCGACCGTGAAGGAGAGCCTGCCGAAATCGGCCGAGTTCAACATCTACGTCCGCGACCGCAAACCCTTTGTGCGCTTCACGGGGCGCGCCTATGTGCTGCCGCGCACCGGCCAGCGCGGCATCCCGCTGGTCAGCGTCAACACGCCGGCGGCCAAGATCGACGTGTTCCGGATCGGCGACCGCAACCTGATCAACACCGTGATCGACTCAGACTTCCAGCGCACGCTGAGCCGCTACCAGCTCTCCGACCTCGGCGGCGAGCGTGGCGTGAAGGTGTGGTCCGGCGAGCTCGCGACCGCGACCACGCTGAACCAGGATGTCGTCACCGCATTCCCGGTCGACCAGGCGCTCGGCGATTTGCAACCGGGCGTCTATGTCATGACCGCCGCGCCCAAGAGCCCGGGCAGCGACGATGACAGCTCGCTGGCGACGCAATGGTTCATCGTCTCGGACATGGGGCTGTCGGCGTTCTCCGGCAATGACGGTATCCACGTCTTCGTCAATTCGCTCGCTTCGACCGAGGCGGTCGCGAAGGCCGAGGTCCGGCTGGTCGCCCGCAACAACGAGATCCTGGCGACGCGCAAGACCGACGAGGCTGGCCACGTGCTGTTCGAGGCGGGTTTGGCCCGCGGCGAGGGCGGGCTGTCGCCGGCCTTGCTGACGGTGACGAGCGAGAAGGCGGACTACGCCTTCCTCAGCCTCAAGACCAACGCCTTCGACCTGACCGACCGCGGCGTCGCCGGGCGCGTGACGCCGGCCGGAGCGGATGCCTTCGTCTATGCCGAGCGCGGCGTTTACCGCTCCAACGAAACCGTCTATCTCACTGCGCTGTTGCGCGACGGGCAGGGCAATGCGCTGACCGGAACGCCGCTGACCATGGTGATCGAGCGGCCCGACGGCGTCGAATTCCGCCGCACCGTGCTGCCGGACCAGGGCGCCGGCGGCCGGACCTTGGCGGTGGCGCTCAATTCCGCGGTGCCGACCGGCACCTGGCGGGCGCGCGTGTTCACCGATCCGAAGGGCGCCTCGGTCGGCGAAACCACCTTCATGGTCGAGGATTACATCCCCGAGCGGATCGAATTCGACCTCACGGCCAAGGACAAGCTGATCAAAGCTGAAGTTCCAGTAGAACTTAAGGTCAGCGGGCATTTCCTCTACGGCGCGCCGGCCTCCGGCCTACAGCTCGAAGGCGACATGCTGGTCGCGCCCGCAGCCTCGGGCCGGCCGGGTTATCCCGACTACCAGTTCGGCGTCGCCGATGAAGAGACCGCCAGCAATGAGCGGACCCCGATCGAGAACCTGCCGGAGGCCGATGCCAAAGGCGAGGCGACCTTCCCGGTGAAGCTGGAAAAGGCGCCGACCTCGACCCGGCCGCAGGAGGCGCAGATTTTCATCCGCATGGCGGAGACTGGCGGCCGCTCGGTCGAGCGCAAGATCGTGCTTCCGGTGGCGCCCGCGGCCTCGCTGATCGGCGTCAAGCCGCTGTTCGGCGACAAGAGCGTCGCCGAGGGTGACAAGGCCGAATTCGACGTCGTGTTCATCGCCCCCGACGGCAAGCAGTTGCCGCGCGCCGGGTTGCGCTACGAGCTGTTGAAGCTCGAGTCCCGCTACCAATGGTACCGGCAGAATTCGTCCTGGGAGTATGAGCCGGTCAAATCGACCCGGCGTGTGTCGGATGGCGACGTCAACCTCGCGGCCGACAAGCCGCAGCGCCTGTCGTTCCAGCCGCAGCCCGGCCGCTACCGCCTCGACGTCAAATCGACCGATGCCGACGGCCCGCTGACCTCGGTGCAATTCGACGTCGGCTGGTACTCCGACGGCTCTGCCGACACGCCTGATTTGCTGGAGACCTCGATCGACAAGCCGGAATACGCTTCCGGCGACGCCATGACTGTGACGGTCAATGCGCGCGCGGCCGGCAAGCTCTCGGTCTATGTGCTCGGCGACCGCCTGCTGACGACCCAGAGCGTCGACGTCAAGGAAGGCACCCAGCAGGTGAAGATCCCGGTTGGCAAGGACTGGGGTACCGGGGCCTATGTGATGACGACCTTGCGCCGTCCGCTCGATGTGGCGGCAGGGCGGATGCCGGGCCGCGCGATCGGGCTGAAATGGTTCGGCATCGACAAGACGACCCGCACGCTTGCGGTCACGCTGTCGCCGCCGGCGCTGGTGCGCCCGGGCTCGGCGCTGAAGATTCCGGTCAAGCTCGGCGGGCTCAACGCGGGCGAAGACGCCAAGGTGGTGATCGCCGCGGTCGACGTCGGCATCCTCAACCTCACCAATTACAAGCCGCCGGCGCCGGATGATTACTATCTCGGCCAGCGCCGTCTCACCGCCGAAATCCGTGACCTCTATGGGCAATTGATCGACGGCATGCAGGGCACGAGCGGCCAGATCAGGAGCGGCGGCGATTCCGCCGGCGCCGAGCTGCAGGGCTCGCCGCCGACACAGAAGCCGCTGGCGCTCTATTCGGGCATCGTCACCGTTAGTCCCGACGGCACCGCGGAGGTCAGCTTCGACATCCCCGAATTCGCCGGCACCGCGCGAGTGATGGCGGTGGCGTGGAGCGCGACCAAGGTCGGCCGCGCCAACATCGATGTCACGGTGCGCGACCCGGTCGTCCTGACCGCCACGCTGCCGCGCTTCCTGCTCAATGGTGACAAGGGCACCATGAGCATGGATATCGACAATGTCGAAGGCGCCGCCGGCGACTACGCCATCAGCGTCAAGGCGTCGGGTCCGGTGAAAGTCTCGGGCAATCCGACCACGACGGTGAAGCTCGCCGCCAAACAGCGCACCTCGCAGTCGCTCGGCCTCGAGGCCGGCGGCGCGGGCACGGCGAATTTCGACGTCGACATCAAGGGGCCGAACGGGCTGACCTTGGCGCGGCACTATGCGCTCGACGTCAAGCCGGCGACGCAGGTGCTGGCGCGACGTTCGATCCGCACGCTCGCCAAGGGCGAGAGCCTGACGCTGACGTCGGACATGTTCTCCGACCTCGTGTCGGGCACCGGCAGCGTGTCGATCTCGGCGAGTCTCTCGACCGCGCTCGATGCCGCCACCATCCTGAAGGCGCTCGACCGCTATCCGCATGGCTGCTCCGAGCAGATCACGAGCCGCGCGATGCCGCTGCTCTATGTCAACGATCTCGCCGCCGGCGCGCATCTGGCGATGGACACCGCCGTCGACCAGCGCATCCGCGACGCGATCGATCGCCTCCTTGCACGGCAGGGCTCCAATGGCTCGTTCGGCCTGTGGGCGGCGGGCGGCGACGATGCCTGGCTCGACGCCTATGTCACGGACTTCCTGACACGGGCCCGCGAGAAGGGCTTTGCAGTGCCGGACGTGCTGTTCAAGAACGCGCTCGACCGGGTCAGGAATTCGGTGGTCAACGCCAACGAGCCGGAGAAGGACGGCGGCCGCGATCTGGCCTATGGCCTCTACGTGCTGGCGCGCAATGGCGCTGCTCCTATCGGCGACCTGCGCTATCTGGCCGACACCAAGCTGAGCAATCTGGCGACGCCGATCTCCAAGGCGCAGCTTGCGGCAGCGTTGGCCCTGGTCGGCGACAAAGGCCGTGCCGAGCGGGTCTATGGTGCAGCTCTCGAGGCGCTGAACCCGAAGCCTGTGATCGAGTTCGGCCGCGTCGATTACGGCTCGGCGCTGCGCGATGCCGCGGCGCTGGTCTCGCTCGCAGGTGAAGGCAACGCGCCGCGCGCGACGTTGACGCAGGCGGTGCAGCGCGTCGAGGCCGCACGTGGGCTCTCGCCCTTCACCTCCACGCAGGAGAATGCGTGGATGGTGCTGGCGGCGCGCGCGCTCGCCAAGGAGACGCTGACGCTCGATGTCGACGGCCAGCCGATCAAGACCGCGCTCTATCGCAGCTACAAGGCCGAGGCGATGGCCGGCAAGCCGATCAAGATCACCAACACCGGCGATGCGCCGGTGCAGGCGGTGGTCTCGGTGTCGGGCTCGCCGATCACGCCGGAGCCAGCCGCCTCCAACGGCTTCAAGATCGAGCGCGACTACTTCACGCTCGACGGCAAGCCGGCCGACGTGAGCAAGGCGAAGCAGAACGATCGTTTTGCGGTGGTGCTGAAGATCACCGAGGCCAAGCCGGAGTTCGGCCACATCATGGTGTCGGACTATCTGCCGGCCGGTCTTGAGATCGACAATCCGCATCTGGTGTCGTCGGGCGAAACCGGCACGCTCGACTGGATCGAGGACGGCGAGGAGCCCGAGAACACCGAGTTCCGCGACGACCGCTTCACCGCGGCGATCGACCGCGCCGCCGACGACAAGTCGGTGTTTACGGTCGCCTATGTCGTGCGCGCGGTCTCGCCCGGCAAATACGTGCTGCCGCAGGCCTATGTCGAGGACATGTACAATCCCTCGCGCTACGGACGCAGCGGCACCGGCACGGTCGAGGTGCGGCCGGCGAAATGAGCGAAGATGGGATGAGCAAGCAAGCGCGCCCAGACCTCTCCTCGTCATGCCCGGGCTTGGCCCGGGCATCCACGTCTGCGGCTGCGCCCAAGGAAAACGTGGATGGCCGGGCCAAGCCCGGCCATGACGCGCGGAAGAACCGGAGCATCCTGCGCATCGCAGCGTGTGCGACCGTCGCGCTGCTGGTGATCGTGGGCGCCTTCACCGGCTGGGTCGCCTCGCTCGGACCGTTGCCGCTCGCGCAGGCAAAGCAGGTCTCGACAACTGTGGTCGACCGCAACGGCAAGCTGTTGCGCGCTTACGCCATGGCCGACGGACGCTGGCGCCTTCCGGTCGATGCGAAATCCGCGATCGATCCTACCTATCTCAGGCTCCTGTTCGCCTATGAGGACAAGCGCTTCTACGATCATGGCGGCGTCGATCCGCTGGCGCTGGCGCGCGCCGCGTTCCAGCTCGTCACGACCGGCCACATCGTCTCCGGCGGCTCGACCATCACGATGCAGCTCGCACGGCTGATGGAGCCGCGACACGAGCGGTCGATCTACGCCAAGCTGCGGCAGATGGTGCGTGCGCTCGAACTGGAGCACGAGCTCCCGAAGGACCAGATCCTCGACCTCTATCTCGCGCTGGCGCCGTTCGGCGGCAATCTCGAGGGCGTTCGCGCGGCCTCGATCGCCTATTTTGGCAAGGAGCCGAAGCGGCTGTCGCTCGCCGAAGCCGCGCTTCTGGTGGCGCTGCCGCAGTCGCCGGAGCGGCGGCGGCTCGACCGCAACCCCGAAGCCGCCCACGCCGCGCGCGACCGCGTGCTCGACCGCATGGTCGAGGACGGCACGGTGTCGAAGCAGGATGCGGACCAGGCCAAGGCTGTGCCGGTCGCGAGGATGCGCAAGCAGATTCCGATCCTGGCGCCGCATTCCGCCGATCAGGCGGTTGCCACCATGAAGGGCGCGCCGGTAATCAGGCTGACGCTCGATGCCGGCCTGCAGAAGAACCTGGAGGCGCTGGCGCGCGATCGCGCGATTGCGCAGGGGCCGAACATTTCGGTCGCGATCATCGCGGTCGACAACGAGACCGGTGACGTGCTCGCGCGCGTCGGTTCGTCCGATTATTTCGACGAGCGGCGGACAGGGCAGGTCGACATGACCCGCGCGGTGCGCTCGCCGGGCTCGACGCTGAAACCGTTCATCTATGGTCTCGCCTTCGAGGACGGTTTTGTGCATCCGGACAGCCTGATCGAGGACCGGCCGATCCGTTTCGGCTCCTACGCGCCGGAAAATTTCGACATGACGTTCCAGGGCACGGTGCCGGTACGCAAGGCGCTGCAACTGTCGCTGAACGTGCCGGCGATCGCGCTGCTCGACCGCGTCGGCGCGAGCCGGCTGTCGTCGCGGCTGAAGCAGGCCGGCACCAGCCTCGTGCTGCCGAAGGACGAAGCGCCGGGGCTCGCGATGGGGCTCGGCGGCGTCGGCGTGACGCTGCAGGATCTCGCGCAGCTCTATGCCGGCCTGGCGCGGCTCGGCGCCACCAAGCCGCTGCGCGAGATCGCGCTGGCCAAGGACGACCGGGAGCCGATGCGGCTGATGGATCAGGCCGCGGCCTGGCAGGTCGGCAATGTCCTGCTTGGCACGCCGCCGCCCGAGAATGGCGTGCACAACCGGATCGCGTTCAAGACCGGCACGAGCTACGGCTATCGCGACGCCTGGTCGGTCGGCTTCGACGGCCGCATCACGATCGGCGTCTGGGTCGGCCGTCCCGACGGCGCGCCGGTGCCGGGCCTGGTCGGCCGCACCGCCGCCGCGCCAATTCTGTTCGACGCCTTTGCGCGCACCGGCCGGATTCCGGCGCCCCTGCCGAAGCCGCCGCGGAGCGTGCTGACCGCGAGCAACGCCAAGCTCCCGGCGCCGCTCAAGCGCTTCCGGCCGCTCGGCGAACTCGTGCGCAGCGGCAGCGACCTGGCGCCACACATCCAGTTTCCGCTGAACGGCTCGCGCATCGACGTCGACCGCTCGGACGGCGGCCGCTATGCGGCGATGCCGGTCAAGGTCGCCGGCGGCGTCCTGCCGCTCACGGTGTTGGTCAACGGCATCTCGGCCGGCGATATCGACAGCCGGCGCCAGCGCCTGATCGAGCCGCCCGGACCGGGCTTTGCCCGCGTCACCGTGATCGACGCCACCGGCGCCGCCGACACGGTGGTGGTCCGGGTGCAGTGAGTTCGCTCGGGATTTAGCGGATGAACGACCAGTTCTTGTAGAACACGGTCTTGAACGACGATGCGATCATCGCCGCGGCCGCGATCGCCGCGTCGAACGCAGGCTGCAAATGGTTCGGGCGCACGATGTCCATGAACAGGCAGTAGCGCGTCTGGTCGGCGTCGTTGACCGACTGGTGGAACAGCGTGTCGTCGAACACGAACAACGGCTGGTCTTTCCAGTAGTGGGTCTTGTCATCGACATTGATGAAGACGCCGTCGCTATCGATCGGATCGAGATTGTAGAGCACACGGAACGTCAGCCGCAGCGGACCGAAATGCCATGAGGTCTTTTCGCGCACATTGAACACCGACACGGCGATAGTCTTGATGTAGCGGTAGTCCCGTTCGAACGCGGGAATGCGCATGGTGATGTCCTGCGGCCGCGCGAACCATTTGAACGTCAGCATGCCGCGCTTGCGATCGCCGAGCACCTCGGCGACGCGGGCCTTGATCACCTCGCCATTGTCGACGAACGCCTTGACGCAGGCCTCGATCTCGGCGCGATGCGCCGCCGGGAGATCTTCCAGGCGATAGGCGCCGAGGTTGCGGGCGGACAGCAGGTCGGCGAGCAGGTTGATCGGCGACAGCAGCCACGTCGGGATGCCGTTGCCGAGGAAATACTTCTCGGCCAGCTCGGGGGTGATCTTGAAATGCCTGCGGATATCGAGCGCACCGCAGACCAGGAAGAACAGCGCGAAGCGGGGTGCCAGATAGAGCACGGGGACGAGCACGACCAGGGCCACAGCGATCCGCCGTGCCCGCTTACGGGTGTTTCGATCGATTGCCATCTGTTGACGCGCCGTACTGCAGACCATACGGGCTCAACCGCCCCTCAAACAACCTTAAGCCGCATTTAGGATGACGGCAAGCGTGAGGCGGGAAAGGCGGAATGCGGAGTTGTTTGCAGTGCGGTTTCATCGTATGCGAAGCCTATGGTGGAAACCCTCCAACCCCGACGCTTCGGAGCAGGCCAACAGTCTGTAAAACCTGCGCATTCCAGTCGCAGGCTGTTCATGGCGTTCGAATTCGTGACGGCGAGCCAACCACGCGCGATTCTGTTTCTGGCGTTGTGCTGTCTGGTGCTGTTTCTGCCCGGCTTTTTCACCATCCCGCCGATCGACCGCGACGAGGTGCGCTTTGCGCAGGCGACCAAGCAGATGGTCGAGAGCGGCGACTACGTCGACATCCGCTTCCAGGACGACGTCCGCTACAAGAAGCCGGTCGGCATCTACTGGCTGCAAGCGGCGTCGCTGAAGACGGCCTCGGCGCTTGGGCTGCCGCGGGCGCAGGTGCGCATCTGGGTCTACCGCGTGCCGTCGCTGATCGGTGCCATCGGCGCGGTGCTCTTGACCTACTGGACGGCGCTTGCCTTCGTGACGCGGCAAGGTGCGGTGCTTGCCGCGCTGATGATCGCGAGCTGCGTGCTGCTCGGCGGCGAAGCGCGGCTCGCCAAGACCGATGCGATGCTGCTGTTATCAGTCACCGCTGCGATGGGCGCGCTGGCGCGGGTCTACATGTCCTGGCAGCGCGGCGAGGACCCGGCACATCCGCCGTGGGGACCGCCGGCGATCTTCTGGACGGCGCTCGCGGTCGGCATCCTGATCAAGGGGCCGCTGATCCTGATGTTCGTTGGCCTGACGATCGCGGTGCTGGCATTGCTCGACAAATCCGCGGCGTGGCTCGGGCGCATGCGTCCGGTGTGGGGCCTGATGTGGACGCTGGTGCTGGTGCTGCCATGGTTCGTGCTGATCTTCCTGCGCGCCGGCGACACCTTCTTCGCGGACTCCGTCGGCGGCGACATGTTGAGCAAGCTTGGCGCGCAGGAATCCCATGGCGCGCCGCCCGGGCTCTATCTGCTGCTATTCTGGGTCACGTTTTGGCCCGGTGCGCCGCTCGCCGGCATGGCGGCACCTGCGGTGTGGCGCGCACGGCGCGAGCCCGGTGCACAGTTTCTGCTGGGCTGGCTGATCCCGTCCTGGATCGTGTTCGAGGCTGTGCTGACCAAGCTGCCGCACTACGTGCTGCCGCTCTATCCGGCGATCGCGATCCTGACCGCCGGCGCGCTGGAGCGGCGCGTGCTGTCACGCTCCTGGCTGATGCGCGGTGCCGCCTGGTGGTTTGCGATCCCCGCAATCGGCGCGGTGCTGGTGATCGTGGGCGCGATCAAGCTGATCCACCAGCCGGTGTTTCCGGCCTGGCCGATGTTTGCCGTTGCCATGGTGTTCGGCCTGATCGCCTGGTGGCTGTTCGAGGACAGCCGCGCCGAACGCTCGCTGCTCAACGCCGTGATCGCGGCGGCGCTGATGGCTGCGGGCGTCTACGGCGTCGTGATGCCGCGGCTGACGACGATGTTTCCGAGCCAAGAGGTGGCGCGCGCGCTGCGCAACGTCACCTGCGTCGGCCCGAAGGCGGCGGCTGCGGGCTTCCACGAGCCGAGCCTTGTGTTCATGACGGATACCTCGACGCTGCTCACCGACGGATCGGGCGCCGCCGATTTCCTCGGGCAGGGCACCTGCCGCTTCGCGCTGGTCGAGTCCCGCTCCGAGCGGTCCTTCATCCAACGCGCCGAGGCGATCGGGCTGCGCTACAACGCGCCGGTGCGCATCGAGGGCTACAACATCTCGCAGGGCAAGGCGGTCTCGATCGCGATCTTCCGCTCCGAAGGGACGGAATGACATGCCGCAGACGCCAGCGACCGCGGAATCCGCCAACTACGTCGGACGATTGCTGACACTGGCGTGGCTGTCCCTTGCTCAGCTCGTGCGCACGCCGTCGCATTCGCGGCGGGCGGAGGCGGGGCGGCGCTCCGCACGTCATGTGCTGCTGCTCACGGCCGGCATCGGTGCAGTGATCATCACGCTGATGTACACATTCGACGTCCAGGAAATCGCGCTGATGCCGCCGCGCGGCACGCCGAGCCTCTGGTGGGTGCGGATCCTGACCGATTTCGGCAAGGACGAATATGTGCTGTCCACGCTGGGAGTCCTGCTTGTCGTGGTCGCACTCGTGGCGCCGGCCTTGCGCGGCGTTCCGCGCGCGACCGTGCTCGGCCTTGGCACGCGCCTGCAATATCTGTTTCTCTCGGTCGCCTTTTCGATTGCGGTCGGCGAGGTGATCAAAAGGTCGGTCGGCCGCGGCCGGCCGTTCGTCGGCGGCAAGGCCGATGCGTTCAACTTCCAGCACTTCGCCGGCAGCGAGGCCTATACGAGCTTTCCCTCCGGACACGCGACCACAGCGTTCGCGCTCGCTTTTGCGGTGTCGGCGGTGTGGCCGCAGGCGCGGATGCCGATGCTGCTCTACGCGATCATGATCGCGGCAACGCGGCTCGTGCTGCTGGCCCATCATCCGAGCGATGTCGTCGCCGGCGCGCTGGTCGGCACAATCGGCGCCATGACGGTCAGGTACTGGTTCGCTGCCCGCCGCCTTGGTTTCGCCATCCATCAAGGCGGCGCCATTGTGCCGTTGTCGGGGCCCTCGCCGGGGCGCCTCAAAAGGGTTGCGGGGAGCGCCTTCGCCCCATAAAAGCGGTCGCCCGACGGCGGGATCGGGCAGGTTCCAGCCGCGAACCCAACGCCAACCACGAGTATCGATTTGCCTCCATCCGACCAGACCGCGGTCGCCGTTTCCATCGTTGTGCCGGTGCGGAACGAGGCGGACAATATCGCGCCGCTGATCGCGGAGATCGCGGCTGCGCTCGACGGCCGCTGGGCTTACGAGATCATCTACGTCAACGACGGCTCGACCGATGCGACCGGCGAACGGCTCGCGGCGATCATGGCGCAGCGGTCCAATCTCCGGCAGCTCCGGCATGTCACCTCATCGGGACAATCCGCGGCGGTGCGCAGCGGGGTGCGTGCGGCGCGCGGCGCGATCGTCGCAACGCTTGACGGCGACGGGCAGAACAATCCGGCGTTCCTGCCCGACCTGATCGGGGCGATCGAGCGCGGCAACGGCCGCGTCGGCCTTGCCGCGGGCCAGCGGGTCGGGCGCAAGGATACCGGCTTCAAGAAGATGCAGTCGCGGATCGCCAATGCCGTGCGTGGCGCGATCCTGCGCGACGGCACCCGCGACACCGGCTGTGGGCTGAAGGCGTTTCCGCGCGACGTGTTCCTGTCGATGCCCTATTTCGACGGGCTGCACCGCTTCCTGCCGGCGCTGGTCCGCCGCGAGGGATTCGAGATCGCCTATGTCGACGTGGTCGACCGTCCGCGCCATTCCGGCGTGTCGAACTACGGTTTCTTCGACCGGCTCTGGATCGGGATCATGGATCTCGCCGGCGTGTGGTGGCTGATCCGCCGCAAGAAACCGACGCCCGTCGTGACTGAAGTGCCGGTCGTGACCGAGGTGACGTGATGCTGATTCAATACGGCCAGGCGCTGAGTGCCTATTTCTACGACGTCTTCGTCGCCAAGTTCGACTTCTGGCTGGCATTCGGCCTCGTCGCGCAGCTGCTGTTCACGGCGCGCTTCCTCGTGCAATGGATTTCGAGCGAGCGCGCCGGCCAGAGCGTGGTGCCGATGGCGTTCTGGTTCTTCTCGATGGGCGGCGGCTTGATGACGCTGGTCTACGGCCTCGCCAAGCGCGAGCCGGTCATCATCATCGGGCAGGGGCTCGCCACGCTGATCTACATCAGGAACATCATGCTGATCCTGAAGAGCCGCGGCAGCGCGTCGAAGACGCTCGAGCGCTGATCAGGGCCGGCTGGGCGCCGGCAGTGCGGCAAGCTCGGCTTCGCTCGTTCGATACGCGGCCAGTTCGCCGGCCGCGTCGAGCACCGGATAGGCGACCGAGCAGATATGCGAATGGATGCGGCGGAGATCGCGCAGCACGTCGAGATGCAATGAGGTCGTCTCAATGGTTTCGGGGCGGCCTTCGCGCAGGCGCTCGAGATGCCGCTCGGTCGCGGAGAGCTCGGCGCTGCGCAGCGCCGCCTTCTCGGCAAGCAGCCGGCGCGCCGCGTTGACGTCGCCCGACATGAACACGCCGAACGCTGCCCGCAGCGAGTCGATCGTCCGCTTGTGGAACGCGGACAATTCCTCGGCGCCGTCGGCGGAGAATTGCAGGCGTCGCTTGATCTTCTTGGTCGCGAGTTCGCTCAGATTCTTGTCGATGATGTCGCCGATATGCTCGAGGTTGATTGCGAAGGCGATGATCTCCATGGCGCGCTGGCCCTCGCGCTCGTCGAGGCTGCCGCGGGTCAATTTCGTCACATAGAGCTTGATCGCCTCGTCGAGGCCGTCGACGCTGTTGTCCATCCGCGACACCTGATCGACCAGCGCGCGGTCGTTGGTCATCATCGCAGCCATCACGTTGCGCAGCATGACCTCGACATGGTCGCCCATGTGCAGCACCTCGCGCGCGGCGTCGGCGAGCGCGAGCGAGGGCGTCTCGAGCGCGCTCTCGTCGAGATAGCGCGGCCGTGACGGATCGGTTTCCTGCACGCGATTGGGCAGCAGCGTCGTGAGCAGCCGCGCCAGGCCGTCGAGCAGCCCGATGAACAGGATCGCGGTCGCGACGTTGAAGGCGACGTGGAATTGCGCGGTCGCCTTGGCGAGGTCGGGCTGCCAGGCGTGGACATGCTCGGTGAGCGGGCGCAGGAACGGGGCGATCAGGAGAATGCCGACGATGCGGTTGATCAGGTTGCCGAGCGGCAGGCGGTAGCTCGCCGGATTGTCGCGGCGCGCGCCTTCCACCAGCGGATTGATCGCACTGCCGAGATTGGCGCCAAGCACCAGCGCGAACGCCGCATAGGGCGAGATGAACTGCGAATAGGCCAGCGACATCACGAGCAGCACGCTGGCGACGCTGGAATGGACCAGCCAGGTCACGGCGGCGCCGAAGAAGATGCAGAGCACCGGGTCGCCGGTGATCGCGTTCAGGAACACGCGGACGCCGGGGGCGTTCTCGGCCGGCGCCAGCGTGTCAAGCAGGATGTGCAGCGCCAATAGCATCAGCCCGAGCCCGATCGAGACCCGGCCGAGATCCTTGATGCGGGAGCGCGGCCCGCTGCGAAACGCCACCAGCCCGAGGATGAACAGCACCGGCGCGACGGCTGCGATGTTGAAGGACAGCACCTGGACGATCAGCGTCGTTCCGACATTGGCGCCCAGCATGATCGCGAGCGCCGGCACCAGACCGACCAGCCCCTCGGCAGTGAAGGAGCTGGTGATCAGGGCTGTTGCCGTCGAGCTCTGGAGCAGGGCGGTCAGGCCGAGGCCGGCGGCCAGGGCGGTGAAGCGGTTGTTCAACGCCTTCGCCAGCAAGAGCCGCAAATCGGGGCCAAAGGCGCGCAGAATCCCGCTGTGGACCATGTGAAGGCCCCACAGCAGCAGCGCCACGCCGCCTAATAAGTCCAGTAGAACCACGGTACCCATGCCCGTTCGCGTCCCGGCAAATCGAGTCGTAAGATCAGGCTACCGTCAAATGACCGGGGATCAACCCCTTTTGTTCCCTCAGGAAATGCGGCCAGCACGTCCGATCTGGGGCGTCCGGCTGGGCCCTGGGCGGTAAACGGAAACGGGCAATATCGGCTAAATTGCAATCGGTTCCGCTAGGCTGTTTCCAATGTTTCCCCGTTATGACGGTTGGAACCAGAGGATTGTCCAGCTTGGGGATCAGGAATGTTTGTGAATCGCCGCAAGAGCGAACGCCGCGCGTGCAGGAGCGTCGCCAAGATTCAGATGGGGACCGGCACCCTGCCGCGTGACTGCATGATTACCGACATCTCGTCCGGCGGGGTGAAGGTGATTGCAGAGTATCTGGAAGTTCCGCCGGAATTCACGATCATCTTCTCGACCGGCAGCCCGCGGCAGTGCCGCCTGGCCTGGCGGATCGGGCACGAATTCGGCGCCCAGTTCGTCGATTAACACCACGTTGAGCGTCCCACGGGGGTCGGCTGGCGTCACTCGTCCAGCCGGCCCAAAGCGCCGTGTGACCGCGGGATAACGAGAAGCTTAACCAGAACTTAGGGTTAAGCTGTGACCATTTCGGAACCTTCGCCGTTCCGAGTCCCGTTCATGCCTGTGAAATCATCCCGACAGTTTAGCCGCGCGAGCCGACTTGCGGGGACCGTTTCGTCCGCGATCCTTTTGATCGGGCTGGCGGCCTGCCAGACCTCGGGACCGTCAGACATCACCGGGTCGTTGGGCGACAAGGCCGAATCGAGCGCCACCTCTGCCGACCCGCGGCGTGACCTGGACACCTACCGCGAACGGGTGCGGGCCAATCCCAAGGATGCCGACGCGGCCCTGCAATATGCCAAGGGGTTGCGGGCCACGGGGCAGCGCGCGCAGGCGGTTGCGGTGCTGGAGCAGGCGACGCTCGCCCAGCCCGGCAACAAGGCGCTGATCGCCGGCTACGGCCGGGCGCTCGCCGACAACGGCAACTTCCAGCAGGCTTTCGAGGTGCTGGGACGCGCCCACACGCCGGAAGATCCGGATTGGCGAATTCTGTCGGCACAGGGCGCCGCGCTCGACCAGCTCGACCGGCACGAGGAGGCGCGGCAATATTATGCGAGCGCATTGAAGATCGTGCCGGACGAGCCGTCGGTGCTGTCGAACCTCGGATTGTCCTACCTGCTCGCGAAGGACCTGCCGAAGGCGGAGGACGCGCTGCGGCGGGCGCGAGAGCGCGCGCCGGGCGACATGCGGGTGCGGACCAATCTCGCCGTCGTGATCGGCCTGCAGGGCCGCCAGTCCGAAGCCGAGACCATCATGAAGGCCGACCTGCCGCCGCAGGAAGGCGCCGCCAATGTCGCGGCGCTGAAGAAGCTATTGGCGCGCAAGGAGGCCGGCCGCGCCGACACCGACAAGATCCCGGTCGCGTCGAGCCGTCGCGCCGACTGAGCCGCGCGCAGAAGCTGGTCCTAAAGCGCCGATCGCGCTCTGGCCTCACGTCCAGAGCATGATCTTCCATGCCCTGGCGTCCATCAGCCAGCGGCCCTGCGACCGCCGCCGCGCCCACCCTGCAACTTCTTGATGATCGGCGACAGGAACGATTCGCGCTGATCGGCGAGATCGGGACGACCGGTCAGCCGCTGCGCCATCTGCAGGAAGGTGCGGGTGGTGCGATGACGGGCGGACACTTCCGCGATCATCTGGCCATTGTTGGCCGCCTCACCGAACAAACGGCTATCGAACGGAATGGCCGCGATCGGCTGGGATTCGATGGTCTTGGCGAACTCCTTGACCTCGATCTCCGGCCGCTTCGGCATGTCGACCTGGTTCAGGCAGTACAGCGGCGGCCGGTCGTTCGGACGCGACGCCTTCAACAGGTTCAACATGTTCTTGGTGTTGCGCATGTTGGCGAGATCGGGCTCGGCGACGATCAGGATGTCGTCGGCGCCGACCAGCACGCGCTTGGTCCAGGCAGTCCACTGATGGGGCACGTCGAGCACGATACAAGACGTCGTCATGCGCATCGTGTCGAAGATCGCGTCGAACGCGTCGGCACCGAAATCATAGACCTGGTCGAGGGTCGCGGGTGCCGCCAGCAGGCTGAGATGGTCGCTGCACTTGGCAAGCAAGCGCTCCATATAGGCCGAATCGGGACGTTCGGGCGAGAACACCGCATTGGCGATGCCCTGCACGGGATCCTGGTTGTAGTCGAGGCCGGCCGTGCCGAAGGCGAGGTCGAGATCGACGACCACGGAGTCCATGCCGAGGTCGCGCGCGATGGTCCAGCCGACGTTGTGGGCGACGGTGGAGGCACCGACGCCGCCCTTGGCTCCGACAACTGCGATCAGGCGGCCGACAGAGACCGATTCCGACGCCGTGAACAGGCTGCAGATCGTGCGCACGATGTCGATCACCGTGAACGGGCCGACGACATAATCGTTGACGCCGCGGCGCACCAGCTCGCGATAGGGCGCGACGTCGGACGGATTGCCGAGCACGACGACGCGGGTTCCAGGATCACACACGGTGGCGAGTTCGTCGAGGCCGGCAAGGATGTCGCAGTCCGGCTCGGTTTCGAGCATGATGACGTTGGGCGTCGGCGCCTTGTGGTAGGCGTCGATCGCGGCCGCGATGCCGCCCATGTGGACGGAGAGATGGGCCTTGGCGAGCCGGCGGTCTTCGGCGGCACCGCGCGCGGCCGTCGCGGTCGCCACGCTTGCGCAGAAGGCCTGTACCGAGATGCGCGGGGCGGGCGCGATATAATCGTCGGCGTGCGGCGGTTGGTCTTGTTGTTGGGCGCTCATTTGCCTGTGTCGCTCAGCTTGGCCTTTTCGGCTTCGGGATAGGAGGTTGCGGTGGTCTGACCCTTGCGGTAGCGGTCGAACGCGACCGAGCGGCGCGGCGCATAGGCGGCGGTCTCGCTGCGCGGCTGCTCGAGATCGGCCGGATTGTCGATCATCGCCGCCAGATTGCGCTGCGTGGCGCAGCCGAAATTGTAGTACTGCTTGTTCTCGATATAGGCCGGGTTGTAGATCGAGGGACCGAGATCGGCCGGCCACACGCCGCAGGGTCCGGCGACGGCGGCCATCTTGGGATAGCTCAGGCGGATGGTGGCGAGCGCGCGCGGATCGTCGACGTTGTAGGTGCGCTTGGTGATAGCGTGGGCGGGCACGCCCATCGATGCGAGCAAGCCGCGGATCTCCTGGTACACCGCCGAAGCGGCGCGGGAGTTCCGCGTGTCCACCGGCACGTCGGCGGTGATCGAACCGGTGCCCTCGCGACGCCAGCTCCGTGCCAGCCCCATAACGTCGTCGCGCTGCGTCTCGGTCAGGTTGCCGCGGGCATGGCCGACGAACACCACGATCGACTGTTCGCCCTCGGTGACCGCGATCGGATGGCGTTGCCGGTAATCGTCCGGGACGGTCCCGGTCACGACGTCCGACGTCACGAGGTTGCAGCCCCCGAGCGCGATCGTGCCGACGAGGAGGGCGCCATAGAGCGGCAATGTGGCGAAGCGGCCGCCGTGTGTCTTGCGTGTCATCGTTTGATCCCCCAACCCCCAAACACCCGTGTCAGTCGATGATGAAGCCGAAATTGGCCGGCGTGGCGCCGATCGGCTCGCCCCGGGCGGCAACGCCGTAGATGCGGTTGATGCGGGCGAGCAGCGCCGACTGCGAGTCGGAGGCGGGCGCAAATCCGTCATCCGGACGCGACAGCTCCTTCTGCGCCACCGCGCGCACGACATAGGGCGTCACGATGACCATCAGCTCGGTCTCGTGATTGACGAAGTCCTGGCTCCTGAACAGTTGCCCGAGGATCGGAATCTGGTCCGCGCCGGGCAGGCCGTTGATGGCCTGCTTGGTCTGCTCCTGGATCAGTCCGGCCATCGCGATCGAGCCGCCTGACGGCACCTCGAGCGTGGTGTCGGCACGGCGGGTCTTGATCGAGGGGATCGTCGTTCCACCGGCACCGCCGGTCAGCGCGTTCTCGCTCGATACTTCCGACACTTCGGTCATCACCTTCAGGCTGATGCGGCCCTCGGACAGCACCACCGGTGTGAAGTTGAGCGAGATGCCGAACTTCTTGAAGGAGACGGTCTGGACGCAGTTTCCGATCGCGCCGTTTGTCGTCGTCTGGCAGGTGACGCCGGTCGGAATTGGGAATTCGCCACCCGAGATGAACGTCGCCGATTCACCTGAAATCGCCGTCAGATTCGGCTCGGCCAGCGTCTTCACCACGCCCGCGCTTTCCATCGCGCGCAGGGTCGCGGTGACCGATGGGAGGCCCGCTTTGTTCAACGCCGCGGCGGCCAGCGCATTGCCGGAGACGAGCGGCGCACTGTTCGCGGTAAACGGATTTGAATTGTTGAAGACCACCGCCGCGGTGCCGTAGTTCATGTTGGCGCTGAGGTCGACACCCAACTGCTTGACGATGTCGCGCCGCACTTCGGCGACGGTGACCTTCAGCATCACCTGGTCGCGGCCGCGCACGATGATCGAGTTGACGACCTTGTCTGGATTGCCGACCAGCTTTGCCGCAACGTCGCCGGCCTGCTGCGCCTCGACCGGGCTCGACACCGTGCCGGTCAGGAGCACGCTATCGCCGACCCCCTCGATATGGACGCCGGGAAGCGCCTGCTGGAGCGCCGCGCGCACGCCGTTGAGATCGCGCTTGATGGCGATGTCGTAGGAGGCGACCTGCTGGCCGTCGGCGTCGAAGAACACCACGTTGGTCTGGCCGACCGCCGCGCCAATGATGTAGGCGCGCTGCGACGAGCGGATCACCGCGTTGGCGATCTTGGGGTCCGCGACCAGCACGTCCTTGGCTTCGCGGGGCAGGTCGACCACCACCGACTTGCCGACGCCGAGCGAGACGAAACGGGTCTTGACCGGGATGCTGCTGGTGACCAGCGGATCCTGGCTCTTGTCAGGATCGGCCGCGACCGCCGGCGACCAGGCCGGGGCGAGCATCAGCGCGGCGACCGCCGAGAACGACAGCAGGCGAGCCAGCGCAGTCCGCACCGTCAGTTGTTTTGCACCGCTTTTCATGTTCGATATCCCCTTGATCACTTCTGTGTCGTCGTCGAGCTGAGGACGCCGAAGCGAACCACACTGATGCTGTCGCCCCGCTTCGGGGCCTGGTCGTCGGTCGAGGTCTCGACCGAGCTTGCGTTGTCGGCGATGCTGCGCAGCGCGAGCGCCAGGGTGCCGCTTTGCCGGGCGCGGGCGAGCGTCTCGGCCTGCTCGGGCTTGAGCTCGAGCGTCACGGTCTTGCCGACCAGCGAGTTGCTGCCTTCCTTCTCCTTGGGCGCCTGGTCGATGGCGAGCACGCGGACATTGGCGAGCACGATTTCGGAGGTGACGTTGTCGGGAGCCCCGCTGCGATCCGGGCTCTTTTCACGCCGGGAGAGGATCACGTCGACGCGGTCGTTCGGCAGGATGAAGCCGCCAGCGCCGGTCTCGGGCGAGATCTCAGTGGAGATCGCACGCATGCCGGAGGGCAGGATCGCGGCCATGAAGCCGCTTCCGTTGGCCTTCACGAGCTTCTGCTCACGGATCGGCTCGCCCATGATGAAGGGGGCCCGCGCGATCGACCCGATGACATCCTTCATGGCGTCTGCATTGTTGTCGCGGCGCATGAAGCTGCCGCTTGCGGTCGCTGCCGGCCAGCTCTGCCACTGCAGGTCTTCCGCTTTGACCGCCTGACCGAGGCCGATGTCGGACTTCGCCACCAACACCTCGACCGTCGGAAGCTGTGCGACCGGCGCGACGGCGGAAGGCGGTTTTGTGTCGCTTCCGCTTGCGAGATACATGGCCACCAGGCCTGAAACGCCAGCGATGGCCAGGACCAAGATACGTGCCGTCTTCATGCGATTTACTGCCAACCCTTAACGCCGGGATGTCGCGCCGTGCGGAGCGGACAGCCCTTCCCGGGAGCATGACTACGGCAGCAAAAGTGTAAGGGAACTTGATAGGCGGTCGGCGATGTTAATCGATTGGTGGGGATGGTGAACGGCTGGTTATCGCAGCCGATCGCAACCCCGCAAAATCCCGGATATCCCGATGCCCGTGCGAGGCGTCACGCCCGTAGCGCCGGCATTTGCAATCGGCGGCCTGCGTCGCGCCGCGCTGGATCAGAGCGCGGCCTTCAGCGCCGCGAATCCGCGATCAAGGTCGGCCTTGAGGTCGTCAAGGCTTTCGAGCCCGATATGGAGCCGCAGCGTCGGTCCGCCGGGCGCCCATTTGGTCGCGGTGCGATAGTCGTTGCAGTCGAAGGGGATGATGAGGCTTTCGAAGCCGCCCCAGGAAAAGCCCATGCCAAACAGCGTGACGGTATTAAGCAGGGCGTCGACCGCCTTCAGCGGCACCGGTTTCAGCACGATGCTGAACAGGCCGGAGGCGCCGGTGAAGTCGCGCCTCCAGATCGCGTGCCCGGGGTCGGTCTCGAGGGCAGGGTGCAGCACGCGATCGACTTCCGGCCGTGCGGCGAGCCAGCGCGCCATCTCGAGCCCGGAGCGATGGTGCTGCGCGAGCCGCACCGCGAGCGTGCGCACGCCGCGCAGCGCCAGATAGACATCGTCGGGCCCGGCACAGACGCCGAGCAGGCGGATGCCCTCCGTGATCTCTGGCCAGGCCTTGGCGTTGGCGGAGATGGTGCCGAACATGATGTCGGAATGGCCGCCGATATATTTGGTCGCGGCCTGCATGCTGATGTCGACGCCCTGGTCGAGCGAGCGGTGGTAGAGCGGGGTCGCCCATGTGTTGTCATCGATCACGAGCGCGCCGCGCGCATGGGCGACAGCCGCAATGGCCGGGATGTCCGGCATCTCGAAGGATTGCGAGCCGGGCGCTTCGACCAGCACCGCCTTGGTGTTCGGCTTGAACAGCTTCTCGATGCCGGCGCCGATCAGTGGATCGAAATAGCTGGTCTCGACGCCATAGCGCGTCAGCATGCCGTTGCAGAAATTCCGCGTGGGACGATAGGCGTTGTCGCACACCAAAAGATGATCGCCTGCCTTCAGCACCGACAGCAGCGTGGTGGAGATGGCGGCCAATCCCGACGGGGTGAGGCCGACGCCGGCGCATTGCGGACCTTCCAGCGACTTCAGCACATCCTGCAGCGCCCGCGTGGTCGGCGTGCCGTGGCGGCCATAGGTAAATTCGGCGCGATGCGCGTGCAGGTCCTCCGCGGTCGGATAAAGCACGGTGGAACCGCGAAACACCGGCGGATTGACGAAGCCCTTTTGCGCCTTGGTGTCACGGCCGGCCGTCACCAATCGGGTCTCGGCCTGCTGCGGGTTGGATGGTCCATTGCCGTCGGAGGAGTTCATGCGTCGTCGCCGTTCAAGACTTTTTGCCGCAGCCACGACGCGTCGGGAAGACGGGTCGCTCCGGGGCTTGTTACTAACAGGACACAGAAGAGGCACGTCAACCCCTTGACCCGGCCCGTCAGTCGCTATGTGATGCGCCGCAACTATCCAGTCGCCGCACGTTGAGGGGCCTGCCGCGACCTTCGATCCGTTGCCTGACCGATTTGCACGTCAAACTGCCGATCGGGCCAGTCGTTTTGCTGCAGGGGATCATCGGGTTGGCCCGTTGGCGCCAGGCGATCAAAAGCAACGACGACCCTGAAAGGCCTGCCCATGAAACGCGTTTCCCTGGCTCTGACCCTTGCCGCTGCCGCCGCCCTGTCGGCGCAGGCCGCCTCGGCGCAAACCCTCAAGACGGTCAAGGACCGGGGCCTGCTGTCCTGCGGCGTCAGCCAGGGCCTGCCGGGCTTCTCGTCGCCGGACGACAAGGGCAACTGGACCGGGCTCGATGTCGACGTGTGCCGGGCGATCGCGGCTGCCCTGTTCAACGACCCGACCAAGGTCAAGTACGTGCCACTGTCGGCCAAGGACCGCTTCACCGCGCTGCAATCAGGTGAAATCGACGTGCTGTCGCGCAACACCACCTGGACGATCTCGCGCGACACCTCGCTCGGCGCCAATTTCACCGGCGTGACCTATTACGATGGCCAGGGCTTCATGGTGAAGAAGTCGCTCAAGGTGAATTCGGCGCTCGAGTTGAACAGCGCCTCGGTCTGCGTGCAGACCGGCACGACCACCGAGCAGAATCTCGCCGACTACTTCAAGGGCAACAACATGAAGTACGAGGTGATCGCGTTCGGCACCAACGACGAGGCCGTCAAGGCCTACGAATCCGGACGCTGCGACGTGTTCACCACCGACGTCTCGGGGCTTTATGCCGACCGCCTCAAGCTTGCGAACCCGGCCGATCACGTGGTGCTACCGGAAGTGATCTCGAAGGAGCCGCTCGGCCCGATGGTGCGCCATGGCGACGACCAATGGTTTGACATCGTGAAGTGGACGCTGTTTGCGATGATCACCGCCGAGGAGCTCGGCATCACCCAGAACAACGTCGACGAGATGGCGAAATCGGACAAGCCGGAAATGAAGCGGGTTCTGGGCACTGACGGCAATCTCGGCGAACAGCTCGGACTGACCAAGGATTGGGTGATCCGGATCGTCAAGACGGTCGGCAATTACGGTGAGACCTTCGAGCGCAATGTCGGCGCGGGCTCCAAGCTCGGGATCGCCCGAGGTCTGAACAATCTCTGGAACAAGGGTGGCATTCAGTACGCGCCGCCGATCCGCTGATCGCCGACCGCCGGAGCGCGGCGATGACCATCGAGCCCCGGAAACCACCGTCGCAGTTCGTGATCCAACTGCAACGCGCGCTTGGGGGCCGGGCGGGCTGGAGCGGCTTCGCCGTCCAGCTCGTGTTCGTCGCCGTCCTCGCCTGGCTCGCCTACGAGATCGTCGCCAATGCCCGCGCCAATCTGCAGGCGCAACGGATCACCGCCGGCTTTGCCTTCCTGCAGAACACGGCGGGGTTCGACGTCAACCAGAACCTGATTCCCTATGCGGGTTCTGACAGCTATACCCGCGTCTTCCTGGTCGGCCTGCTCAACACATTGCTGGTCTCGGTCATCGGTATCTTCTTCGCGACCGTGCTCGGCTTCATGGTGGCGCTCGGACGACTGTCGCCGAACTGGCTGTTGTCGCGGATCGCCGGCGCCTATGTCGAGGTGGTGCGCAATCTGCCGGTCTTGTTCCAGATCCTGTTCTGGTACCTCGCGGTGCTCGCGGCCCTGCCCAATCCGCGCCAGAGCATCTCGATCTTCGGGGTGTTCTTCCTCAGCAACCGCGGCCTGGTGATCCCGCGCCCGATCGGCAATCCGGGTTTCGAGCCCTTTGTCGTCGCGGTGTTGATCGCGTTCGTCGCCAGCATCGTGCTGTGGCGCTATGCGCGGCGCCAGCTCTACCTGTATGGCCACATGATCCGGAGCTGGCCCTATATGCTCGCGCTGCTGATCGGCCTGCCGCTTCTGGCGGCGCTGATTTTCGGCACGCCGATGACGTTTGAGATCCCGGTCCTGAAGGGCTTCAACTTCGCCGGCGGCTCGCGGCTGATTCCCGAATTCGTGGCGCTGACGCTGGCGTTGTCGACCTATACCGCGGCCTTCATCGCCGAGATCGTCCGCGCCGGCATCCTCTCCGTGCACAAGGGGCAGATGGAGGCGGGCTCCTCGCTCGGCCTGCAGCGCGGCACGGTGCTGCGGCTGATCGTGATTCCGCAGGCGTTGCGGGTGATCCTGCCGCCGCTCACCAACCAGTACCTCAATCTCACGAAGAACTCGTCGCTTGCGGTTGCGATCGGCTATCCCGACCTTGTCTCGGTCTTCGCCGGCACGACACTGAGCCAGACCGGGCAGGCGATCGAGATCATCGGCATCACGATGGGCGTGTATCTGCTGATCTCGCTGGTGACCAGCGCGATCATGAACCTGTACGGATGGCGGATCGCACGGAGCATGGGCTGATGAGCGAGTTCGCGCCATCCCCGTCAGCGTTCGTCCGCAAGGAGCTCGTCCCCGAGCGCGCCGCGCCAGTGGGAACCACGGGCTTGGCCGGCTTCTTGCGGACGCGGTTGTTCAATTCACCGACCAACATCCTGATCACGATCGTTTGTGCGCTCCTGCTTTGGGTCCTGCTGGTGCCCGCGCTCCAGTTTCTGCTGGTCGACGCGGTCTGGAGCGGGACCGACCGCAAGGCCTGTCTCGCCGAGAATGCCGGGCATGCGGTCGGCGCCTGCTGGCCGTTCATCCAGGCCAAGCTCAGCCAGTTCGTCTACGGTTTCTATCCGGACGCCGAACGCTGGCGGGTCAACCTGACTTTCATCCTCGCCGCGGTGCTGCTGCTGCCATTGCTGATCCCGCGGCTGCCCGGCAAGGGTCTCAATGCCGGCCTGTTCTTCCTGGCCTTTCCTGCGGTGGCGTTCTTTCTGCTGCATGGCGGCGGGCTCGACGGGTTTGCCGTGAGCTGGATTTCGGCGCTGTTGTCCGGATTTGCCGACAGCATCGGCGAAGGCGGTAGCAAGCTCGCGGCGGCGGGCGGCTCGACCGGCGTCATCGGCCCGCTGTTACATCTGCTCGGCCAGCTGATCGCATTGGTCGGCACGGTTTTGTCCTGGATCCTGTGGCCGCTGACCTGGCTGCGCCAACAGATCCAGGCAGCGGGGCGGCCGGTCTGGGCCGACCTTGCACTGACCACGGTGATCGTTTCGCTGCTGATGTTCATCCTCGGCGGCGGCGTCCGCAGCGGCGGGCGTGCACTGGTCACGAGTCTTTCGACATTCGCCGGGATCGCGCTCGTCATTCTGGCGATGGGGCTCGATCGTGGCGGGCTGCCGATCGTCGACACAAGGCTGTGGGGCGGGCTTCTGGTGACGCTGGTGGTGTCGGTGACCGGTATCGTCACCTCGATGCCGGTCGGCATCGCGCT
Organism: Bradyrhizobium erythrophlei; assembly: GCF_042430365.1. Lineage (GTDB taxonomy): Bacteria > Pseudomonadota > Alphaproteobacteria > Rhizobiales > Xanthobacteraceae > Bradyrhizobium > Bradyrhizobium erythrophlei. The sequence goes on along the minus strand of NZ_JBHMET010000218.1, from coordinate 47,027 downwards.
CGCGCTCGGCAGGCGCTCGGCGATCCCCCTGATCCGAATCTTCTCGATCGCATTCATCGAATTCTGGCGCGGCGTGCCGCTGATCACGGTGCTGTTCTTCGCGACCTATATGCTGCCGCTGTTCGTCCCGACGGGATTCACCATCGACGGCCTGATGCGGGCGCTGATCGGCATCGCGCTGTTCGCCGGCGCCTATCAGGCCGAGGTCGTCCGCGGCGGATTGCAGGCGATCCCGCGTGGGCAGGGCGAGGCGGCGAATGCGCTCGGCCTGTCCTGGTGGAAGACCACGGCCCTGATCGTCATGCCGCAGGCGCTGCGCCACGTCATTCCCGGCCTCGTCAACAGCTTCATCGCGCTATTCAAGGATACCTCGCTGGTCTCGATCGTGGCACTGTTCGACCTGCTCGGGCAGCTGCGCGCTGCCTTCAGCGACCCGGTCTGGTCGACGCCGTCGACGGCCTTCACCGGCTTTGCCTTCACCGGGCTGATCTATTTCGTGTTCTGCTTTGGAATGTCGCGCTACTCTCTCTTCGTCGAAAACCGGCTCAACGCCCACCGTCGCAACTGAACAGGGGCACCATGTCCACCGATCCGATCGTCAACATCTCCAGTCTCAACAAATGGTACGGCGACTTCCACGTGCTGCGCGACATCAATCTCGACGTCGGCAAGGGCGAGCGCATCGTGATCTGCGGCCCGTCGGGTTCCGGCAAGTCGACCCTGATCCGCTGCATCAATGCGCTGGAGGAGTTCCAGGAGGGCGAGATCGTCGTCGACGGCATCGAGCTGGGGCCGAACCTGCGGCGCGTCGACGAGGTCCGCCGCGAGGTCGGCATGGTGTTCCAGAGCTTCAACCTGTTTCCGCATCTCACCGTGCTCGACAATTGCACGCTGGCGCCGATCTGGGTACGCAACATCCCGAAGAAGGATGCCGAGGCGGCCGCGATGAAGTTCCTGGAGCGGGTCAAGATTCCGCATCAGGCCAACAAGTTTCCCGGCCAGATGTCGGGTGGCCAGCAGCAGCGCGTCGCGATCGCCCGCGCACTGACCATGAACCCGAAGGTCATGCTGTTCGACGAGCCGACCTCGGCGCTCGATCCGGAAATGGTCAAGGAGGTGCTCGATACCATGGTCGACCTCGCCAGGGAGGGCATGACCATGCTTGTCGTCACCCATGAAATGGGCTTTGCCCGCGAGGTGGCCAACCGCGTCGTGTTCATGGACGCCGGCCAGATCATCGAGTCGAACACGCCGCAGGAATTCTTCGCCAATCCGCAGCACGCGCGGTCGAAGCTGTTCCTCAGTCAGATTTTGCGATGATTTTCGCCGTCATTGCGAGCGAAGCGAAGCAACCCATCTCGGTTCCGAAGACGTATGGATTGCTTCGTCGCTGTCGCTCCTCGCAATCACGCCGCGTTCACGTCTTTACCATCGGCAGCTCGATCTGCGTGCGCTTCTCGAGCCACTCCGGCACCGGCAGGTTCTTCGAGCGCATGAAGGCCGGGTTGAACAGCTTCGACTGATAGCGGTTGCCGGAATCGGCGAGGATCGTGACGATGGTCTTGCCGGGACCAAGCTCTTTGGCGAGCCGGATCGCACCCGCGATGTTGATGCCGGTCGAGCCGCCGAGGCACAGGCCCTCGTGCTCCAGCAGCTCATAGATGATCGTCACGGCTTCCTCGTCGGAGATCAGGAACGCGTCGTCGACGTTTGCGGTCTCGATGACCGACGTCTTGCGCCCGAGTCCGATGCCTTCTGTGATCGAGTCGCCTGGCGTCGATTTGACCTGACCATGCTTGAACAGTTCGTACATGGCGAAGCCGTGCGGGTCGGCGCAGGCGGTGACGATGTCTTTGTTCTTTTCCTTCAGGTACCGACTGACCCCAGCCAGCGTGCCGCCGGTGCCGACCGAGCAGATGAAGCCGTCCACCTTGCCGTCGGTCTGCTGCCAGATTTCCGGTCCGGTCGAGTCGTAATGCGCCTTGGGGTTGTCGAGGTTGTTCCACTGGTCGGCGAATAGTACGCCGTTCGGTTCGGTCTTGCGCAGCTGCTCGGCGAGACGCCTGCCGAGATGCTGATAGTTGTTCGGGTTGGAGAAGGGAAGCGCCGGTGATTCGACGAGCTCGGCGCCGCACAGCCGCAGCATGTCCTTCTTTTCCTGGCTCTGCGTCTCCGGGATGACGATCAGGGTGCGGTAGCCGCGCGCGCTCGCCACGACCGCGAGCCCGATGCCGGTATTGCCCGCGGTCGACTCGACCACGAGCCCGCCCGGCTTGAGATCGCCGCGCTTCTCTGCCTCCAGGATCATCCACTTGCCGGCACGATCCTTGACCGACTGCCCGGGATTCATGAATTCGGCTTTGCCGAGGATGGTGCAGCCGGTCAGTTCGGAAGCGCGCTTCAACTTGATCAGCGGCGTATTGCCGATCGCTTCGACGACGTCTTTGTTGAATATCATGTCAGGGGTAATCTTTGCCGGTCAGTGGGTTGCTCCGGTCCGAAACTAGTGTGCGGATCGCAAAAGGGGAAGGCTTTTGCACTGAGGCGGAAGTGGGTTGGCCTATCGCGATAAGGGGCCTGCGAAATTGCGCAGATGATTGCTTTTGGCGTCGGCGCGCTTTCTGGCAGAATCTTGCTTGATATTGCCGTTTCGCGCGAGATCATCCGCGCGGCCTTCGACGATCAATTCTGGACGATCGTTGGATTTTGTTGGAGTCGATCGCGGGGATCGCGATGCAAGCAGAACTGGCCGCGCCGCGAAGCGGAATACCTGTTCATCGAAAAGCGCTGGCCGATCGACGACAGGTCCCGACGGCATTGTCGGTAATGGCGCCGGGCGATGTCGCGCAGCCGTGAGGACGACTGCCGCAAGCCGATGGAAACCGGCTGTGCGGTGGTAGCTCGCGGCCTGCGGATGCGGCGCCACGACGGTGGATAATCCCCATGAAATCTTTGTAAGATTTGGGATTGCTCCAACGCTGTCAGAATCGCAGTAAGGCCCGAAAAATAAGGGGAAGTTGGAGTTCCGTTGTCCTGCGATCACGCTTTTCCCGACCGTCCGCGCAGCCCGAGAGGACTGTCCGCTCCATGTTCCCGGGGATAATATGGCGGCTCGGCTCAACCGGAAGCACCACCGTGAATGTCTCGCAGACCATATCCGAAAGCGTCATTTGTACGCCACGGGCGGAGTCTGCGTGTCCGGGAGTGGGGGTGTGACCGAGCCCGCCTCCGTGATGGCGCGTGAGGGCCGGACTGGCCTCGTTGCCGGCTGGCGCCGTCTGCTGCGGTCGCTTGCAGCATTCGGTGTGGTCGCAAGTTCCGCCGGCTGCATCCTGACCCAGGACATTCCCGATCCGGCGCTGGACGTGCCGCAGGGCTACAAGGCTGCGCGGCTCACGAGGCCGGGCGATGCGACGCCGACGCTGGACTGGTGGCGCGGCTTCCGCTCGAAAGAGCTGACGCAACTGATGGAGGAGGCGCAGACCGTCAATCTCGACATCGCGGCAGCCGTTGCACGGTTTCGCCAGGCCGACGCGCAGGCGCGGGTGGCGGGGGCAGCGCTGCTGCCGAGCGTGTCCGCCGGTGGATCGGAGACCTATTCGCGGACCTCCGGCTCCAGCGCCAGCGGCCTGACCAATGGCGGGCGCGAAGTGGTGAATTTCAGCGCCTCGTTGAGCGCTAGCTACCAGCTCGATTTCTGGGGACAGAATCGCGACGCCGCGCAGGCGGCGGAGGAGACCGCGGTCGCCAACCGGTTCGACCGCGAGGTGGTGGCGCTGACCTCGCTGACGACGCTGGCGAACGCCTATTTCACGGTGCTGGCGTCGCAGGATCGGCTGCGCACTGCCCAGCGCAACATCGCCAGCGCCGAGCGGATCCTCAACGCGATCAAGGACCGCTTCAAGGCCGGCACCGGCACTGATCTCGACGTCGCCCAGCAGGAGAGCGTGCTCGCCAACCAACGGGCGCTGGTGCCGCCGCTGCGGCAGGCGCTCGACCAGAACGTCAATGCGCTCGCGGTGCTGGTGTCGCGGCCGCCGGAAAGCGTGCGGGTCGCGGGCGGCACGCTCAACGCCATCGCGATCCCGCGCGTCACGCCGGGCCTGCCGTCGGAATTGCTGACGCAGCGGCCGGACATCCGCCGCCAGGAGGCGCAGCTTGCGTCCGCCACCGCCAATGTCGGCAGCGCGCGGGCCCAATTCTTCCCGAGCATCCAGCTCACCGGGCAGGGCGGCTACCAGAGCTCGGCGCTGGTGTCGCTGTTCCAGCCGCACGCGGCGTTCTTCAGCCTGGTCGGCAGTGCGACGCAGCCGATCTTCGACGGCGGCAAAATCCTCGGCAATTTCGAATTCACCAAGGCGAAGCAGGACGAGCTGCTGCAAACCTATCGCAAGACCGTGATCCAGTCGTTCAGCGACGTCGACAATGCGCTGGTGGCGATTCGCGAGACCACGAGGAAGCTGCAGCTGCAGCGCGTCGTGGTGACGGCGTCGCGCCGGGCGTTTGAACTGGCGGAGCAGCAGTTGCGGGCCGGAACGGCCGACATCGTAACTGTGCTAAATACACAGCTGACCCTGTTCCAGGCGGAAGATGCCTACTCCCAGGCCCAGCTGGCCCGGTTGCAGGCGATCGTCAGCCTGTATCAGGCGCTGGGGGGCGGCTGGGAGCCGAAGATGGAAAGACCGGTCGATGCTCTTTAAGCCCGACACCAAGGACGACAAGGACACCGCCGTGCCGCGCAAGCCGAGCCTTGCCTCGCGGCTGCTGAGGCGCATAGTGTCGCTGACCGTCACCCTCGTGATCCTCGGCGGTCTCGGCTATATCGGCTGGCTCGCCTTCCAGCAGAAGCAGAATGGCGGCCGCGGCAATGGTGCGCGGCCCGACCTTCCGGTGCCGGTGCTGGCCGCGATGCCGCGTGTGCAGGACATGCCTGTCTATCTCGACGGCGTCGGCTCGGTGAAGGCGCTGAACACGGTCACCGTGCGCTCGCAGGTCGACGGCAAGCTGATCGCGGTGAAGTTCGTCGAGGGCCAGGACGTCAAGAAGGGCGATGTGCTCGGCGAGATCGATCCGGCAATCTATCAGGCGCAATACGATCAGGCGGTCGCCACGAAGGCCAAGGACGAGGCGCTGCTCGCCAACCAGAAGATCGATCTTGCCCGCTATGAGCAGCTCGCCGCCAGCAACGCGGGCTCAAAACAGCAGGCCGACACGCAGCGCGCGCTGGTCGCGCAGCAGGAGGCCATCATCAAGGCCGATCAGGCCCAGATCGACAATATGCGGACGACGCTCGGCTACACCAAGATCGTGGCGCCGATCTCGGGCCGCGCCGGCCTGCGGCAGGTCGACCAGGGCAACATCATCCACGCCTCCGACACGACCGGGCTGGTCATCCTGACCCAGCTACAGCCGATCGCGGTGTGGTTCAGCCTGCCGCAACAGCAGATCGTGCGCGTCAACGCCGCGGCCGCCAAGGGCACGCTCGCGGTCGACGTGTTCGGCAATGACGGCGTCACCGTGATCGACACCGGCAGGCTGACCGGCATCGATAACCAGGTCGATCCGACCACCGGCACGCTGAAGCTGAAGGCTGAATTCCCCAACGCGAACTACCAGCTCTGGCCTGGGCAGTTCGTCAATGTCCGTCTCAAGGTCGAGACGCTGCCGCAGGCGATCGTGGTGCCGACATCGGCGGTGCAGCGCGGCCCGGCCGGCACATTCAGCTACGTGATCGGCGAGGGCGATATCGTCACCGCGAAGCCGGTGACGGTGAAGCAGCAGAACGAGCACGACGCCGTGATCGCAAGCGGCCTGACGGCGTCAGATCGCGTCGTCACCACGGGATTTGCCAACCTTGCCGATGGCGCCAAGGTCGTCGTCGGCAAGGATGACCAGACGCCATCAGCCGATCTCGCGCCGCGCAAGCGCAGCCGCAGCCCGGATGGCAAGGGGGGCGGCCAAGGACAAGGGCAAGGCCAAGGCAAGGACGGCGAGCAACGCGGCAAGCGCGGCCAAGGCGAGGGCGGCCAGAAGGCGCCGGGTGGACCGGCGGGGAGCGAACAGTCAGGCGGCGCGGCGAAGTCGTCGCAGTGACTGAATGACCGGCGTCGTAATGTCTGACTTCGCAGCGAGCACTTAGGCCATGAGCGTCTCTGAACCGTTCATCCGCCGACCGATCGCGACCTCGCTGCTCGGGATCGCGCTCCTGATCGGCGGCGCGCTCGGCTACTGGGCGCTGCCGGTGTCGGCGCTGCCGCAGGTCGACTTCCCGACCGTGCAGGTGACGACTCAACTGCCGGGTGCGAGCCCGGACGTCGTCGCTTCCCTGATCACGGCGCCGCTCGAGCGGCAGCTCGGCCAGATCCCGTCGCTGTCGTCGATGAACTCGACGAGCTCGTTCGGCGTCAGTCAGATCTCGCTGCAGTTCGACCTCAACCGCGACATCGACGGCGCCACCCAGGACGTCCAGGCCGCGATCAACGCCGCGGCCGGCATCCTTCCGAAGACGCTGCCGTATCCGCCCGTCTACGCCAAGGTGAACCCGGCCGACGCGCCGGTCATGACGCTCGCGCTGACCTCGGAGACGATCTCGCTGCGCGCGATGAGCGATCTCGCCGACACCATCCTCGGCCAGCGGCTGAGCCAGATCTCCGGTGTCGGCCGCGTCTCGATCCTCGGCGGATTGAAGCCGGCGGTGCGGGTACAGGCCGATCTGGCGCGGCTCGCCGCCTACGGCATCGCCATGGAGGACCTGCGCAACGCCATCGCGGGCGCCAATGTGTCGGGGCCGAAGGGATCGCTCGACGGCGCGCAGCAGTCCTACACCATCGCCGCCAATGACCAGATCGCGGCGGCCGAGGCCTACAAGCCTGTTATCATCGCCTATCGCAACGGTGCGCCGGTTACGATCGGCGACGTCGCAGTCATCGTGGACGGGCTGGAGAACGACCGCACCGGCGGCTGGTACCAGGGCACGCCCGCGGTCATCATCGATATCCAGCGCCAGCCGGGCGCCAACGTGATCGAGGTGGTGCGGCAGATCCGGGCCGAAATCCCGCGGCTGCAGCGGTCGATCCCGGCCGGCGTCAACCTCACCGTGGTCTCCGACCGCACCGTGACGATCCGTGCTTCGGTCCATGACGTGCAGTTCACGCTGATCCTGAGCGTGGTGCTGGTGACGCTTGTGGTGCTGCTGTTCCTGCGGTCGCTGCGCGCGACCCTGATCGCGGGCGTCGCGCTGCCGCTGTCGCTGATCACGAGCTTCGGCATCATGTATTTTGCCGGCTTCAGCCTCGACAATCTGTCGCTGATGGCGCTGACGATCGGCACCGGCTTCGTCGTCGACGACGCCATCGTGATGATCGAGAACATCGTCCGCCACATGGAAGGCGGCGAAACGGTGATGGAGGCCTCGCTGAGGGGCGCCAGCGAAATCGGCTTCACCGTGATCTCGCTGACGGTGTCGCTGATCGCGGTGTTCATCCCGCTCCTGTTCATGTCCGGCCTGGTCGGGCGCATGTTCCGCGAATTCGCGCTGACGCTGACGATTGCGGTGGTGACCTCGGCGATCGTCTCGCTGACCCTGACGCCGATGATGTGCTCGCGGCTGCTGAAGAACATCCACGAGGAGATCGCGGTTCCGGGACTGGCTGCGGTCAGCCGCTTCATCGACGGCATGGTGGCGTTCTACCACCGCACGCTGCTCTGGGTCTTGCGCCGCCAGCGCGCGACCTTGCTCGTGACCTTCGCCACGATCGCGCTGACGCTTTTGATGTATGTAATCGCGCCCAAGGGATTCCTGCCGCTGCAGGATACGTCCTCGATCACGGCGGTCACCGAAGCCGGGCCCGACGTCTCGTTCGCGGAGATGCAGAGCCGACAGACTGCGGCCGCCGACATCATCAAGGCCGATCCCGACGTGATCGGCGTCGTCTCGGTGATCGGCGCCGGCTCGGTCAATCCGACCACCAATGTTGGTCGCCTCGTGATGACCTTGAAGCCGCGCGACCAGCGGCGCGACGACGTCGCCGCCGTCACCGCGCGGCTCAAGCAGAAGGTGGCGTCGATCCCCGGCATGACGATCTATTTCCAACCGGTGCAGGACGTGCAGATCTCGACCCAGTCGAGCCGATCGCAGTACCAGTACACGCTGAACGGCACCGACGCGGCGGAAGTGTCGAAATGGGCGCAAAAGCTCGTCGCCGAGATGCGGCGCGACCCGATCTTCCGCGACGTCTCCTCGGAGGCGCAGGACGGCGGATTGCGCGCCGCGCTCGACATCAACCGTCAGCGCGCCGGCCAGCTCGGCGTCAGCCTGCAGGGGGTGACCGACACGCTGAACGATGCCTTCGCGCAGCGCCAGATCTCGACGATCTACGGCCAGGCCAACCAGTACCGCGTGGTGCTCGAGGCCCTGCCGATGTATCAGCGCGATCCGTCGGTGCTCGACAAGCTCTATCTGCCCGGCGCCAGCGGTGCGCAGGTGCCGCTGTCGGCGGTCGCGACCTTGATGCGGACCACGGCGCCGCTGGCGATCTCGCACCAGGCGCAATTCCCCTCGGTGTCGCTCAGCTTCAACCTCGCGCCCGGCGAAGCGCTCGGCGATGCGGTCGAAGCCTTGAAGGCGATCGAGACCAGGATCGGCATGCCCAACAGCATTGTCGGCATCTATGCCGGCGATGCCGCCGAATTCGCAAAGTCGCTGGCCGGGCAGCCCTGGCTGATCCTCGCCGCGATCATCACGATCTACATCGTGCTGGGGGTGCTCTACGAGAGCTATATTCACCCGATCACCATCCTCTCGACGCTGCCGTCGGCCGGCGTCGGCGCGATCCTCGCCCTGATGCTATGCGGGCAGGACCTCTCGGTGATCGGCCTGATCGGCATCATTCTGCTGATGGGCATCGTCAAGAAGAACGCGATCATGATGATCGACTTCGCGCTCGAGGCCGAGCGGCACAAGGGCATGTCGTCCTATGATGCGATCGTGCAGGCCTGCCTGCTGCGCTTCCGCCCGATCATGATGACGACGCTGGCGGCGCTGTTCGGCGCGCTGCCGCTCGCGATCGAAAGCGGCACCGGCGCCGAGTTGCGCTTCCCGCTCGGCATCTCGATCATTGGCGGCCTTTTGCTCAGCCAGCTGCTGACGCTCTACACCACGCCGGTGATCTATCTGGCGCTCGACCGGTTGAACCGGAGGATCGAGAAGGCGGTGCCGGAGGCAGGTCCCCACGGCCCGCCGGTCGCGGGCGCGACCGAGGGCATGCAGTGATGTCGATCTCGGAGCCCTTCATTCGCAGGCCGGTGGGCACCACGCTGCTTGCGATCGGGCTGTTCCTGATCGGGATCGTCGCTTACGAATTCCTGCCGGTCTCCTCGGTTCCCAATGTCGACTTTCCGATGATCCGGGTGTCAGCCACCCGGCCCGGGGCCGATCCCTCGGTGATGGCCGCGACTGTCGCGGCTCCCCTGGAGCGGAAGCTCGGCACCATCGCCGGCGTCGACCAGATCACGTCGACGAGCTCGCTCGGCTCGACCAGCATCCAGGTGCAGTTCTCGATCGGGCGCGATATCGATCGGGCCGCGCGCGACGTGCAGGCCGCGATCAACGCCTCGCTCGCCGACTTGCCGGGCGACCTGCCGTCGCTGCCGCGCTTCCGCAAGACCAATCCGGCGGCGGCACCGGTGTTTGTGCTGGCGCTGACCTCGAAAACGATCTCGACCAGCGCGATGTATGACGTCGCCGACACCGTGCTGGCGCAGCGCATCTCGCAGGTGCCGGGAGTGGGCGAGGTGATCGTCAGCGGCGCCGATCAGCCGGCGGTGCGTATCTCGCTCAACCCGGTCTCGCTGGCGAACGCCGGGATTTCGACCGACGACGTCCGGCTCGCCATCGTCAACGCCAATTCGCTCGGGCCAGTCGGCATCTTCAACGGCGGCCGCCAGAGCGAGACGCTCTCGATCAACAGGCAGATGCGCACCGCGGCCGAGTTCCGCGACATCATGATCAAGAGCTCGAACGGCAACTTCGTGCGGCTGTCCGATGTCGCCGAGGTCGAGGATTCCGTCCGCAACTCGCGCTCGATCGCCTGGTTCAACAAGCAGCCGGCGGTGCTGATCCAGATCACCAAGCAGGGCGACGCCAACGTCATCGACACCGTTGACCGCGTCCGCGCGCTGCTGCCGGACCTCAAGGAATGGATTCCGGCCGGTGTCGAGATTTCCACCCTGGTGGACCGCACCGGCACGATCCGCGCCAGCGTACAGGACATGCAGCTCACGCTGCTGGCGACCGCCGTGCTCGTCATGGTCGTGGTGTTCGTGTTCCTGCGCCGGATCGTGCCGACGATCGCCGCCGGCGTCTCGGTGCCGCTGGCGCTGGCCGGCACCTGTGCCGGCATGTGGCTCGCCGGCTTCTCGATCGACAATCTGTCGCTGATGGCGCTGGCGATTTCCGTGGGCTTCGTGGTCGACGACGCGATCGTCATGATCGAGAACATGTACCGCAATCTCGAGCACGGCATGGCGCCATATCCGGCGGCAGTCGAGGGCGCCAAGCAGATCGGCTTCACGGTGCTGTCGATCTCGCTGTCGCTGGTCGCGGCCTTCACGCCGCTGATCTTCATGGACGGGATCGTCGGCCGGCTGCTCCGCGAATTCTCGCTGACCCTGACCTTTGCGATCGTGGTCTCGACCGTGGTGTCGTTGACGATCACGCCGATGATCTGCGCGCACTATATCAAGGAAGCGACGTCGGACCATGCGACCTGGTACGACCGCGCCATCGAGGGTACGCTGTCGCGGGTCGTGGCGTTCTATACCTGGACGCTGCGCATCGCGCTTGGCTTCCCCATGCTGACGCTGCTGGTGTTCTTCGCCACCATCGCGCTGACGGTGACGCTCTACATCAAGACGCCGAAAGGCTATTTCCCGACCGACGACTCGGGCTTTGTCATCGGCGCGACGCGGGCCTCGGCCGATATCTCGTTCCAGGCGATGCTGGGATTGCAGCAGCAGCTCGCCGACATCGTGATGGCGGATCCCGCGGTCGCCGGCATCGGCTCGTCGCTCGGCGGCGCCGGTGGTCCCGGCGGCGGCACCTCCAACCGCGGCGTCATGTTCATCAGCCTGAAGCCGCCGGAGGAGCGGGGAGGCCTGTCGACCGCGCAGGTGATCGACCGCCTGCGCCGCAACCTGTTCATGGTGCCGGGCATCCGCCTGTTCATGTTCGCAGCCCAGGACATCCGCGCCGGCGGCCGGCAAAGCGATTCCGACTACCAGTACACGCTCTCCTCGACCGACCTCGACCTGTTGCAGAAATGGGCACCGATCGTCGCCAAGCGCATGGAGACGGTGGAAGGCATCACCGACATCTCCCCCGACCGCGATCCCGGCGGGTTGCAGCTCAACCTCGTGATCGACCGCAAGGTTGCCTCCAGCCTCGGCGTCCGCGTGCAGGACATCGACAACGCGCTGAACAACGCATTCTCCCAGCGGCAGATCTCGATCGTCTACACCCAGCGCAACCAGTACATGGTGGTGCTCGAGATCGATCCGAAATTCCAGAACGACCCGTCGAATCTGGACCGCATCTATGTCGCCGGCGCCAATGACGTGCAGGTGCCGCTATCGGCGGTCGTGCACTATCAGCGCGGACTGTCGGCGCTTGCGGTCTATCATTCGCAAGGATTCCCATCGACGACGGTGTCGTTCAACCTGCTGCCCGACGTGCCGCTGGAGGTAGCGACCTCGAACATCCAGCAGGCGGTCAACGAGCTGCACATGCCGGAGGGTATCCGCGGCAGCTTCGACGGCACTGCCGGCGACTTCAACAAGAGCAGCGGGCGGCAGCCGCTTTTGATCCTCGGCGCGCTGGTCGCGATGTATATCGTGCTCGGCGTGCTCTATGAGAGCCTGGCGCATCCGATCACGATCATCTCGACGCTGCCGTCGGCCGGGCTCGGCGCTTTGCTCGCGCTGCAGGTCACCAATACGCCGCTAACCGTGATCGCGTTCGTCGGCATCATCCTGTTGATCGGCATCGTGAAGAAGAACGGCATCATGATGGTCGACTTCGCGCTCGACGCCGAGCGTCATCAGGGATTCGCGTCGCGGGACGCGATCTTCGAGGCCTGCCGCGCCCGTTTCCGTCCGATCCTGATGACGACCATGGCCGCGCTGTTCGCCGGCATCCCGCTGGTGATCGCGACTGGCCCCGGCACCGAGCTGCGCCGGCCGCTCGGCATCACCATCATCGGCGGCCTGTTCGTGTCGCAGATCCTCACGCTCTACACCACGCCGGTGATCTATCTCCTGATCGACCGGCTGCGGCAGCGCTCGGCGCCGTCGGCGGTGCGGGCGCCAGCGGAATAGTTTGAATTGGGCGGCCCAGGGCGTATAGCGAACCGATGTCCGAACCGACCAAAACCAACACCGAGGCCAACACAGAAATCGCCGACGAGATGCTCGCGGAATGCCCGCATTGCGGCAAGCCGATGCCGCTCTGCATCTGCGACAGCGTCACGCCGATCGAAAGCCGCATCCAGCTTCTGATCCTGCAGCATCCGCAGGAGCAGGACAGGGCGCTCGGCACCGCGCGGTTGACCGCACGGCATTTCAAGAACGCCGCCGTCCGGATCGGCCTGTCATGGCCGAGCCTTTCGAAGGCGCTCGGTCGGCCGGTGGCCGATCCGTCGCGCTGGGCGGTTCTCTATCTAGGCTCGGCCAAGGTCGAGGATCTGGAGACCGACGCCGAGATTGTCGCGATCAACCGCAAGGGTGAGTTGGAACCGGGACAGCGAGCCATCCTCGCCGACATCGAGGGCATCGTGCTGCTCGATGGCACCTGGAGCCAGGCCAAGGCGCTTTGGTGGCGCAACGCCTGGATGCTGAAGTGTCAGCGGGTGATTCTCGGACCGAAACGGCCGTCGCGCTATGGCCGATTGCGCCGGGAACCGCGGCGCGATGGCCTGTCGACCATCGAGGCGGCGGCGATGCTCCTGGCCGGCCTGGAAAAGCGTCCCGACATTGCCGAGGCGCTGATCGCGAGCTTTGAGCGGATGCTGGCCAGATTCAGCGAAGTTCAGGCCAAAATGCCGGAACTGGCGCCGAAGCCGAAGAAGAAGGACTTTCGCAGGCGCAGGCGAGGCTGATCGCGCTGGTCGGTTGCCTATCGGAGAGAGGGCGTATATGAGTGCGCCCCGTGGGGCCACGTGGCGGAGTGGTTACGCAACGGTCTGCAAAACCGTGTACACCAGTTCAATTCTGGTCGTGGCCTCCACTCATCCCATCAATAGCTTGCGTCGAAGAGATGATACGCGGCCTTAACAGGCGGCGTACCAGCCGTCTGGAAAAGGGACGAGCGGCCAGGGCGCGCGGTTGTCATTGGCGGCGCGCGGACGCGGCTGAACGCGGGGCAGGGGCTGGGCCAAGAAATCCTCCTCGGAAATGGGCGCGACGGCCGTTCGCACGGCGTCCAACAACACATCAAAATCGGCTTCGCTCATCACGCTCTCCGGGGTTCGAGAGCGCATGGTCGCAAAACTGTCTTCGTTCTGGATTGAGCGGATCGTTCGAATTTTAAGAAAAAGCGCGAACGTATCCGCCTTGGTTAATGAATTCTGCCCCGCTCCAATTTAGGTCCGGCGCACCGAACCCAGGTGTGAGAAAAATCACATTCGTACAAAATTAGTTCGCGCAATTCCCGGCCAAGCCAGTTCGTTCAGTATCGAGCTGATCTTAGGAAGACGCGATCATGAAGACAACCTTCGTCCGATTGTCGGGCAATCACAAGCCGCGCCGGTCGGGCGTCCACGGTCGGTCTTTCCTGTCGATGTTTGCCGTGCAGCGGTGTTCGAGCAGTGACGTTCGGTGATGCCTCACGCGAGCGTCGCGCCCGATGACGGCAACGTCGCCGCTGGTCGCGTTGCACGGCACATCGTTGCTACCTTTGATTGCTTCTGATAATACGTGTATTCATTGCGATAACGATCGGTATAGCCTTGGAAACCGTCCCTCCGCGGCGATGATGCGGAGCTGATGACATTCCAGAGACCCAGCCTTTCCAGTCGCGGTTTGTCCGGGGTGGGGAGATACGCATGGCACGAATGGGCAAGAAGCCGAGCAAGCCGGCCAAACCAAGGAAACTAGGCGATCGGCCGGCAAAGGACTTTCCCAGCGACGATCTACACATTCGCAGGGACTATCTTCAGGTCCCCAAGGACTACGAGCCTCCTCCGACAAAGGGCAAACCGCGACCCAAAGCGCGGACTGGCTAGGAGGCCCAGGTTGGACAATCCTGCGCGCTCTACCTTAAAGTGCGTATATTTGTTGAGCTAGTACTGGTTGCGCGTGAAGTCGTAGGTCTTCACATCTAGCGCCATTGAATTGGAGCTGTTCTGCGCGAGCTCGGGCTGAGCACGCGAGGGACCGCAAGGACATTTCGGGAGGGACACGATGACGGCGGATGGCATTTCCGGTGCGGGAGCCGTGACTGATCCGAAACCAGACGCCACGGCGCCGGCAGCCAATCCCCCGCCGAAACCCGACAGTCCCGGCGCGGTCGCCCAGCCGGCGGATGCGCCGGCTCCGGCAAATGACGCGGTCAAAAAACCGGATGGCGCGAAAGTTGCGCCAGCCCCCGCGAAACCCGACGACGCAGGCGACGGAGATCCAAGCGTGGACGTGCCGGCATCCCATCCGGTCTACTACGAGAAGGTCGATATCGTGGACGACGACCCTCCACGGCTGGATTTCATCAAGCCTCTTACTGCGCAGCCACCTCCGCTGGCCGTCCGGGCTCTCAGGCGACAAATCGAGGATGTCTGCCGCCTGGTTCGCATCCTGTTTCAGGACGACAAAACTCGTCTGGACAAGTTCTTCCGGCAGCTTCACCTCACGGCAGACTCGGGACTTCGCGGCCAGACGTCGAGTGTCGAGATCGGGCTCGACAATCTGCAGGACGTCAAGGACAGCATTGCCGACGCTTATACGGTCGTCCGCGGAAAGCTCTGGTGGTCGAACGTAACGTTGTTGGCGCTCTCAGTTCTCTATTGCGGGATCGGGACGGCTGTATTCCGCTACAACCTCGGTCAATGGCCCTGGCTGGCGACGGCGGGGTGGCAGACCCTGGTTGTTGCCGCACTGCTCATCCCTGTCGGAACGATGGCCGGCCTGTTCATCGAGTTCATCTTTCGGGTCAATGATGACATTCCCTATGAGCAACTGCGGGCAATCAATCCCGGGCGCTGGAAGCCGTTTCAGCGCGCGCTGAATACGACCATTGTCGCGCTGATTTTTGCAGCGATTCTGGCGGCCGATATCATCAAGGTAGGTGTCTCGAATGTCCTGCTCAACGAATTCGTGTCAGGCAAGCCGTTTCTGTCGCTTGTCATCGGATTCGTGACCGGCTTCGCATTTCCCTATGTCCGCGATCTTGTCCAGCAGGTTCGTCCGGTCAGTCGCGACGCTGCCCGCTGAGGTCGATGCGCCAGATCCTGACCGCCGGGCTGCTCTGGTTTGCCGCGATCGGCTGCGGCCTGCTCGCGGGGCTCTATTTCGCATTCTCGACCTTCGTCATGACCTCGCTCGGCCGTGTCGATCAGGCGGCCGGCATCTCCGCGATGAACGCCATCAATGTCGACATCGTGCGCTCGCTGTTCATGCCGTTCTTCCTCGGCACTACGCTCGCATGCGCGGTGCTTGCGGTGCTGGGTTGCCTGCGGTGGCAGGAGCCGGGCGCGATCGCGATGGCGTGCGGCGGCGTCCTCTATATCGTCGGCATGTTCGCGGTGACGGCCGTGTTCAAGGTGCCGCTCAACAACCAGCTCGCGGCGGTCGATCCCTCGAGCCCGGCGGCCACGTCGGTCTGGGTGCGCTATCTGACCGACTGGACGTTCTGGAATCACGTGCGGACGATCACCTCGACGGCGGCCAGCGCACTGTTCATCGCGGCGATCGCGGCGCGCAAGAATGAGGCCGCGCTACGACCGTGGCACCAGGACGACTTCGTTCTTCGCGGAGTGAGGGGCGGGCGCCGACGCGTCCGTCGTGGAATCGCAGCGCAGCGACCGCGCCGCGCCGAGGCGATTTTTCACCCCTGCGCGACCACAGGCCTTGACGAGGGTGGCCGGGTCGACAGTGCGGAGCGCGCCGAATTTCCGGCAAGCCATTGCACTACAGCGGCTTTCCGCTGCCTGTTAAAGTTAAGCATGGCCGTCATTTGGTTCTTTGCAAGGCCGGAAGGCTTTGTTATACGCTGCCCCGCGCGAACGAATGTTTCGCCTATTCCTCGGTAGCTCAGCGGTAGAGCATTCGACTGTTAATCGAATGGTCGCTGGTTCGAATCCAGCCCGGGGAGCCAGCAATGGCCCGCCTTTCCCGACATCAGGACGTCGGATCACAAGCCCGTGGATTGCCACCGGCAGGGCGAATTGCCGCCAAATCGACTCAATCCCTTTCGACGCTTAACCTTGCCGGGGTTCTCGAGAGGTGATTCTGATGTCTCTTGTTCACACCGACGCGCCGAGTGTTGAGCCGACGCTTGTCCCCGGCGACATCCCGGCCATGAGCGATGATGAGTGCCTGCGTCGGCTGGCGAAAGCCGTCGAGGCCCATGATTCCAAGCATCTGGATTCCGAACATCTGGACGAGGTCGCGCTGCTGATCGGTCGCCTCGCCGTGACCATCGAGTAGGCGCTCGTCGGCATGACCCCGTGAGTCCCCCCGGGCGGTGACGACCAGCCGCCGGGGCGGCGGCCGCGACGACGTGTTGCGTTTTGGCAGAGCTTGTTTCAAAAGACGGCCGGTTTCAGCTCTCCCACCGCGGCAACGCCGCACGATTTGCAGGGGCCCGCCAATGTCCGGTTTTACCGCCGCGCGCCAGAAAATGGTCGATGGTCAGGTGCGTCCGAGCGATGTCACCGACGCGCGAATCCTCGATGCCATGCTGGCGGTTCCCCGCGAGGCCTTTGTGCCCGCGGCCAAGCAGGCGCTGGCCTATCTGGACCTCGATCTCGATGTTGCCGAAGCCGGCGCGGCCACGCGCTGCCTGATCAAGCCGGCGGTACTGGCCAAGATGCTGCAGGCCGCCGAAATCAAGGACACCGACCGGGTGCTGGTCGTCGGTTGCGCCACCGGCTATGCGGCCGCGGTGGTGGCCCGGTTTGCCGGCCAGGTCGTTGCAACTGAAAGCGATTCGGCGCTTGCGGCGAAGGCACGGGCGGTGCTGGCCGAGCTTGGCGTCCAGAATGCGTCGGTCAAGACGGCGGTGCCGGCCGACGGCGACGCCGCCGACGCGCCGTTTGACGTCATTATCCTCGACGGCGCCACCGAGATCACCCCGGCCGGGGTCTATCGCCAACTGAAAGAGGGCGGCCGGCTGGTCGGCGTCTTCGCCCTCGCGCAGCCCCCGCGCGTCAACCTGGTGACCCATTCGCACGGGGATTTCGGCCATCGCGAGCTGTTCGACGCCTCGGCCCCGGTATTGCCCGGATTGGAACGCGTTCCGGCCTTCGTCTTCTAGCCGCCACGGCGCCGCGGCGGCCCTATAAAATCCCGTGCTGAATCAGAAGTGTGGCCCGTTTGCCCCACATGAAGAGTTTCGACCGCGTTCCGTTGCGGGGTGGTTCCGTTGAGCCTAGCTGCGCACTAAAGTGAGGCGGGACTCACTTCGTGCGAAGCGGCGTCGGCGCATGTTCCGTGGCTCGGCGAATACAACGGATGGATTACTCGGGATGCGTGGGGTGAAGTTTATCACCGGAGCTGCGGCGGCAGTCCTTCTATTGGCTGAGATGGGCCCGATGCCCGCCCTGGCCGATACAATCGAGGCTGCGCTGGTGCGCTCCTACCAGAACAACCCCCAGCTCAACTCGCAACGTGCGCTGGTCCGGTCCACCGACGAGAACGTGCCGCAGGCGCTGTCGGGCTACCGCCCGAGGGTCGCGCTGACCGCGAGCGGCGGTTATCAGTACACCGACACCCAACTCGCGGCCGGCACCCCGGCAATTCACGGCACGAATATCCCGCGCAGCGCCGGTCTCACGGTGAACCAGTCACTGTTCAACGCGCAGACCCCGAACCGGGTGCGCGCGGCCGAAAGCCAGGTATCATCGGCGCGCGAGGGCTTGCGCGTGCTGGAGCAGACCGTGCTGCTGTCGGCGGCTACCATTTACATGGACTATCTCCGCGACTCCGCGATCGTGGAAGTTCAGCGCAGCAACACCCGCGTGCTCGAGCAGACGCTGAAGCAGACCAAGGACCGCTTCAATGTCGGCGAAGTGACGCGCACCGACGTCGCGCAATCCGAGGCGCAGCTCGCGGCCGGCAGGACCCAGCAGCTCACCGCGGAATCGAACCTGACGACGACACGGTCGAACTTCCGCCGCATCATCGGCAGCGAGCCGGAGAATCTCGCACCCGGCTCACCGGTCGATCGGTTCCTGCCGGCGACGCTCGCCGCCGCGGTGGAACTTGGCCTGACGCAGAACCCGAGCGTCACCGCGGCGATGTACGGGGTCGACGTCAACTTCCTGCAGGTCAAGGTCAACGAAGGGGCGCTGTTCCCGACGGTCAATCTCCAGGCGTCGGCGACCCAGTCCTACGAGCAGACGTTGACGATATACCGCACGTTCAACGCGGCTGCCAACGTTCAGTTGTCGGTGCCGATCTATCAGGGCGGCGCCGAATACTCGCTGATCCGGCAATCGAAGGAATCGCTGGCGCAGCAGCGTCTCGTTCTGGAGCAGACGCGGGACCAGGCGCGCGCCAACGTCGTCACCGCATGGGGCCAGTTGATCGCCGGCAAGGCGCAGGTGGCATCCGCGCAGGCGCAAGTGAGCGCATCCGAGATCGCGTTGAACGGCGTGCGCGAGGAGGCCAAGGCCGGCCAGCGCACCACGCTCGACGTGCTGAACGCGCAGCAGGCGCTCGTCAACGCCCGCAACTCGCTGGTGACCGCGCAGCACGATCGCGTCGTCGCGTCCTACTCGGTACTGAACGCGATCGGCCGGTTGTCGCCGCAAGTGATGAACCTGAAGACGAATGTCTACGATCCGAGCGTGCACTATCAGCAGGTTCGCGATAGCTGGGGCGGCGTCCGCACGCCCGACGGCCGCTAAGCCGCCATATCAACGTCGCTCATCGCGCTTAGTCTGTGGTTCTGAGTCAATCAGGACCACGGATCGGGCGCGTTTGCTTGCAATCGATAAATGCCCTGACATACCGTTTCTTCGGGCAACAAAGCGATTCGCGACGATTCCGGGTGCGTGACTTGACGCAATGCTTTGGTGTCATGGGGCGAGAGGACCCCGCACGGAGCTTCGGGCGGGCTTGATCTGGGGACAAGTCGGGCGCGCGTGATGAAAATCCCGGCCTGCAAAATCCGGAACCAGCAAATCCCGTGGTGCTTGATATAAAGTGGTTTCGATGTGGAGTCGGCGATGACGCAACCTGCAAAGGTCCAAGAGCCCTCGATGGAGGAGATTCTGGCGTCGATCCGCCGCATCATTGCCGATGACGAGGCGAAGCCGGCCGCAGCCGAGAAGCCGCCGGTCGCCGCGGCTGCGCCGCCCAAGGTCGAGCCGCTGCCACCGCCCAAGCCCGCGATGAAGGATGCCCCGCCGCCTGCGCCGGCCGCCAGCAACAGCCAGGACGACATCGATTCGCTGCTCGCCAGCCTGGACGAGGCGACACCGGCGGCCGAGGTCAGGGCGCCGCAGCCGGAGGCCGATGTCTTCGAGCTTACCGACGAGATGGCGCTGCCGGATCCGGCCCCCGCGCCATCGTTCCAGAAGGTCGAGCCGGAAGACGACGTGGAATTCACGGAATCGGCGGCTGTGCGGGCGATGAACCGTCAACCGGACTATGAGCCGCCGGCGATCGAGACGGCGCCGGCCCCGCCGATCATCTCCGGAACGACCATGCGGGCGGTCGAGTCCGCCTTCAATTCGCTGGCCAACACCGTGCTCAGCAACAATGCGCGGACGCTCGAGGACCTGGTCCGGGAGATGCTGCGCCCGATGCTGAAATCCTGGCTCGACGACAACCTGCCGGGGCTGGTCGAGCGCATCGTCAAGGCCGAGATCGAGCGGGTTTCGCGCGGGCGATAGCCCAGGGTTGGGCCCGCGGCCCTGATTCAGCCACCCAAGGATGTCCTAGATCGGGCGCCCAAATCGCCGTTTCCGCACGCCGGTCCGGTTGACTCGGTGCGTTCGGACGGCTTTCTAGCCCTTTCCATGTCCCTTATTGCATTGCCATGATCGAGAAAACCTACCAGCCCGCCGATATCGAGAGCCGCATGTCCCGCATCTGGGAGGACAGCGGTGCGTTCAACGCCGGACGGGCGGACCGGAAGGACGCTGACCCGTTCACCATCGTGATCCCGCCGCCGAACGTGACGGGCTCGCTGCATATGGGCCACGCCCTCAACAACACGCTGCAGGACATCCTGTGCCGCTTCGAGCGGATGCGCGGCCGCGACGTGCTCTGGCAGCCCGGCACCGACCATGCCGGCATCGCCACCCAGATGGTGGTCGAACGGCAATTGATGGAGCGGCAGGAGCCGGGCCGGCGCGAGATGGGCCGTGCCAACTTCCTCGAGCGGGTCTGGCAGTGGAAGGCCGAGAGCGGCGGTACCATCGTCAACCAGTTGAAGCGCCTCGGCGCGTCCTGCGACTGGTCGCGCGAGCGCTTCACCATGGACGAAGGCCTGTCGCGCGCCGTCGTCAAGGTGTTCGTCGAGCTGCACCGCGAGGGGCTGATCTACAAGGACAAGCGGCTGGTCAACTGGGACCCGAAGCTGCTCACGGCGATCTCCGATCTCGAGGTGCAGCAGGTCGAGGTCAAGGGCAGCCTCTGGTACCTGCGCTATCCCATCGAAGGCCGCAGCTTCAGCCCCGATGATCCGAAGTCGTTCATCGTGGTCGCGACCACGCGACCGGAGACGATGCTCGGCGACACCGCGGTTGCGGTGCATCCGGACGACGAGCGCTACGCCGATCTGGTCGGCAAGCACGTGATCCTGCCGCTGGTCGGCCGCAAGATTCCGATCGTCGCCGACGACTATTCGGATCCGGAGAAGGGCTCCGGCGCAGTCAAGGTGACGCCGGCGCACGACTTCAACGACTTCGAGATCGGCAAGCGCCACGGCCTGCCGCAGATCAGCGTGCTCGACCAGGAAGGCTGCCTCAACCTGGTCGACAACGAGGATTATCTGCGCGGCCTTCCCGAGGGCGCATCCGAGTTCGCCGCGGAGTTCCATCAGATCGAGCGCTTCACCGCGCGCAAGAAGATCGTGACGCGGCTGGAGGAGTTCGGCTTCCTCGAGAGGATCGAGCCGAACACCCACATGGTGCCGCATGGCGACCGCTCGAATGTCGTGATCGAGCCGCGCCTGACCGACCAGTGGTATGTCGACGCCAAGACGCTCGCGCAGCCGGCGATGGCCGCGGTGCGCTCGGGTGCCACCACCTTCGTGCCGAAGAACTGGGAAAAGACCTATTTCGAATGGATGGAGAACATCCAGCCCTGGTGCATCTCGCGCCAGCTCTGGTGGGGCCATCAGATCCCCGCGTGGTACGGGCCCGACGGCAAGGTGTTCGTCGCCGAGACCGAGGAAGAGGCGGTCGGCCACGCGCTCGGCTATTACGTTGAGCAGGAAGTCATCACGCCGGAGCAGGGCCACGACATGGCCACGGACCCCGCCAAGCGCGAGGGCTTCATCGTCAGAGACGAGGACGTGCTCGACACCTGGTTCTCGTCGGCGCTGTGGCCGTTCTCGACGCTTGGTTGGCCCGACGACACCGCCGAGGTGAAGCGCTACTATCCGACCAACACGCTGGTCACGGGGTTTGACATCATCTTCTTCTGGGTTGCGCGGATGATGATGATGAGCCTCCATTTCATGAAGGAAGCGCCATTCTCGACCGTCTACATCCACCGCCTCGTCCGTGACGAGAAGGGCGCGAAGATGTCGAAGTCGAAGGGCAACGTCATCGACCCGCTCGGCGTGATCGACGATTACGGCGCCGACGCGCTGCGCTTCGCGCTGACGCGCGAGGCGGCGCAGGGCCACGACATCCGCCTGTCGTCGCATCTCGTCGAAACCAACCGCAACTTCGCGACCAAGTTCTGGAACGCCTGCCGCTTTGCCGAGATGAACGGCTGCGAGAAGCCTGCGGATTTCGATCCGAAGCATGCGAAGGAGACGTTGAACCGCTGGATCGCGCACGAAACCTCGCGCGTCACCCGCGAGGTGACCGAGGCGATCGAGGGCTATCGCTTCAACGATGCGGCAGGCGCGATCTATCGCTTCGTGTGGAACGTGTTCTGCGACTGGTATCTCGAGCTCGCCAAGCCCGTGCTGACGGGCGAGGAGGGCGCGGCGAGGGCCGAGACCCGGGCGATGATCGCCTGGACCCGCGACGAGATCCTCAAGCTGCTGCATCCGTTTATGCCCTTCATCACCGAAGAGCTGTGGGCGGTAACGGCCAAGCGCGACCGCCTTCTGGTGCTCGCGTCCTGGCCGCGCAAGGCCGCCGCCGTCAGCGGCGAGCAGCTGGCCGCGATGGCGATGGCGGGCCCGAACGGAGAGATCATTCCGCCTGTGATCGTCGCGCTCGACGCCGATGATTTCAGCGATCCCGCGGCCGAGGCCGAGATCGGCTGGGTGATCGACCTCGTCACCGCGATGCGCTCGGTGAAGGCGGAAATGAACATCCCGCCGTCGACGTTGACGCCGCTGGTGATCGCGGGCGCGTCCGCGGAGACGAGAGATCGCGCGCAGCGCTGGAACGATACGATCAAGCGGCTGGCGCGGCTGTCGGATATCTCCTTCGCAGACCGACCGCCGGAAGGCGCGGTGCAGATCGTCGTGCGCGGCGAGGTGGTCGCGTTGCCGCTGAAGGGCGTGATCGATTTCGCGGCCGAGCGGGCGCGGCTGGAGAAGGAAGCGGCCAAGGCCGACGCCGACATCAAGCGTGTCGACGCCAAGCTCTCGAACGAGAAATTCGTCGCCAACGCGAAGGAAGAGATCGTCGAGGAAGAGAAGGAAAAGCGCGCGGTTGCGGTCGAGCGCAAGGCCAGGATCGTCGAGGCGCTCGAACGATTGAAGCAGGCAACCTGACAAGCGGGCGCGCGATGCTGGATCACGTCTCCATCACGGTTTCCGACATCGCCGCCGCCGAGCGCTTCTACGACGCCATCATGAAGACGCTCGAGGTGGTCAAGGTCGGCCGCCGCGACGACTGGCTCGGCTATGGCGAGCGGGCGCGCGCGGCCTATCCGGACCGCATCTATCTCACCATCCGCAAGGGGCCGAAGCCGGAGGAGGCGTTCGGCCGCCATTGGTGCTTCAAGGCGAAGTGGCGCACCCAGGTCGATGCGTTCTGGGATGCGGGCATTGCCGCCGGCGGCACCGATGACGGCGCGCCGGGCTTGCGCGGTAATCACGCCTCCTATTACGCCGCCTTCCTGCGCGACCCCGACGGCAACCGGATCGAAGCCGTCTGCCATCACGCGGTTTAGAACCGCTTGCTGAGGAATTTCGAGCCCTTCACGCCGTAGCGCCAGGGCAGGTCGACCGCTTTGGTGATGCCGATCCGGACGCCGGAGACGATGTCGGGCGCCTCAGTCCGCGCGAACAGGGCGATCGGCGGGCGGTCGAGCGGCAGCTCGCTGTGGGCAATGCTGATGCCGAGCGCTTCGCAGAGCTTGCCGGGCCCCGAACAGAGCGCGCGCGCATCATCCAGGCCGCGTCGCCGGCGCATGGCAGCCAGCCCGTGGGTCGGCTCGAGCGCCCGGATCAGCACCGCGCTGGCGGAGCCTGCCTCCTCGCAGACGAAATTGGCGCACCAGTGGATGCCGTAGGAGCGGTAGACGTAGGAAAAGCCCGGCGGGCCGAACATCACCTGGTTGCGCTGGGTGGGCCCGCGGAACGAATGCGCGGCCGGATCGGTGTGATGGTAGGCCTCGACCTCGACGATGATGCCGCCGACGCCATCGACCAGGAACGTGGCGCCGATCAGGTCCGGTGCGACCTCGTGCACGCTGCGGTCGAAGAACGAGCGTTTCAGGCGCTTGCCGAGGCGCGGCGCCGCGGCTGCGGTTGATCTGGGTTTTTGAGCCATTTTGAGGTGGGAATCGGGGGAACAGGCGTTTGGGGTGCCCATATCTTGCACAGTCTGGTAGGGTTGCGCGAGCCGGGTTGCGGGCTTCGCCAACACGGATTAGCTAAGCTCTTTGGTTTGAGCATGATCTATTCGGAAAACCGGCCTCCACTTTTCCGGATCATGCTGTCGCGACTTGCAGGCGCCTATGGTCACCATCGTCGATACAATCTCAACAACACCGGTCCGCCCGCGTCACCCCGAAAAGGTGAACCGGCCGGATGCCGTGTCGCCGCCGAAGCCGGACTGGATCCGCGTCCGCGCGCCGAACACGCGCGGCTATGCCGACACGCGCCGGATCGTCAAGGAGCACGGCCTCGTCACGGTGTGCGAGGAGGCGGGCTGCCCGAATATCGGCGAATGCTGGGACAAGAAGCACGCCACCTTCATGATCATGGGCGACACCTGCACCCGCGCCTGTGCGTTCTGCAACGTCAAGACCGGCATGCCCAGCGCGCTCGAAGCCCATGAGCCCGACTATGTCGCAGAGGCGACCTCCAAACTCGGCCTGACCCATGTCGTCGTGACCTCGGTCGACCGCGACGATCTCGCTGACGGCGGCGCCGAGCATTTTGCCCAGACCATCCGCGCCATCCGCACGCGCTGCCCGACCACCACGATCGAGATCCTGACGCCGGACTTCCTGCGCAAGGACGGCGCGCTGGAGCGCGTGGTCGCGGCAAAGCCCGACGTGTTCAACCATAATCTGGAAACCGTGCCGTCGCGCTATCTCACGGTGCGCCCCGGCGCGCGCTATTTCCACTCGATCCGGCTGTTGCAGCGGGTCAAGGAGATGGACCCGACCATCTTCACCAAGTCCGGCATCATGGTCGGCCTCGGCGAGGAGCGGCACGAGGTGCTGCAGGTGATGGACGACCTGCGCTCCGCCGATGTCGATTTCCTTACCATCGGTCAGTATCTGCAGCCGACGCGCAAGCACCATGCCGTGATGCGCTATGTGCCGCCGGACGAGTTTGGTGGCTATGAGCGCGTCGCCTATACCAAGGGCTTCCTGATGGTATCGGCGAGCCCTCTGACCCGCTCGTCGCATCATGCCGGCGAAGATTTTGCCAAGCTGCAGGCGGCGCGCCTGGCCCGCGGTCGCTAGCCTCGGATACATCGATGCAACGTGTTCTCGTGATGGGATCGTCAGGGTCCGGCAAGTCGACGTTTGCGCGACGGTTGTCCGACATCACGGGCATTCCGACCGTGTCGATCGATGCAATTTTCTGGAAGCCGGGCTGGATCGAGTCCGAGACCGAGGAGTTCCGGAGCCGGATGACGGAAGCGGCGCTGCAGCCGAAGTGGATCATGGACGGCAACTACACGCGGACCGGCGCAGGCGAATTGCGCCGTGAGCTCTCGGACACGATCATCTGGTTCGACCTGCCGCGCGCGGCCTGCATGCTCGGTATCCTGGGCCGGATCGCCAGGACCTATGGCCGCGTCCGACCGGAGATGGCCGAGGGGTGTCCGGAGAAGATCGACCTCGAGTTCTTCCGTTATGTCTGGACCTACCGCCAGCAGCAGCGGCCGAAGCTGCTGGCGTATTTCGAGGGATTGCGTTCCGATCAATCGCTGGTCTGCTTTACCGATCGGGGGCAGGCGGATGACTATCTGAAGGACCTCGCGCTCAAGCAGAACGTTGCGAGTATCCACTGATGCCGCGCTTCGCAAGCAAGCGGCGGGTTCATCACACCGCGTCGCAAATGTTCGAACTGGTCGCCGATGTCGAGCGCTATCCGGAATTCGTGCCGCTGTGCCAGTCGCTGAAGATCCGCCAGCGCACACAGAAGGATGACGGCACCGAAATCGTGGTCGCTGACATGACCGTGTCGTTCAAGCTGGTGCGGGAATCCTTCACCAGCAAGGTGACGCTCGATCGGCCGAACCTCAAGATCCTGGTCGAATATCTGCGCGGCCCGTTCAGCAATCTCGAGAACCGCTGGACCTTCGAGCCGAAGTCGGTGACCGACTGCGACGTCGGCTTCTTCCTGAACTACGAGTTCAAGAGCCGGATGCTCGCGATGTTGATGGGCTCGATGTTCGACGCGGCCTTTGGACGGTTTGCCCACGCCTTCGAGAAACGGGCGGATCATATCTACGGGCGGCCACGGGCCTCGTCCTGATCGTTTGCCGAATATCTACTTCACCAGCCCCCGCTCGCGGCGGTTGGCTTCCTGTGCCGTCATCGCCCTGGGGCGCGCGGGCTTTTCGGCCGGCAGGACAGCCACGACCGGGCCCTGCTGGTTTTGCCGCAGGACAAGGACATCGATGCCTTCGGATGTGACCGTCATCGCAAAGTCGTAGCCCTCGAGCACACGCGCAGCGACGCGGCGGAGCGGCCCGTCAAAAGTTCCGGTGATCGGCGTGTCGAGCGCGTCGTTGGTGCGGTAGCGCAAATTGAATCTCGCCTGCATGGCGTCCAGCACCTGGCGCAGCGGGGAGTGACGAACCTCGATATGGACGGCGTTTGGGGCGCCCTCGACCTGGACCTCGGCCCACGCAGCCGGTGCGGTCATCTCCGCGGCCACCAGCAAAGCAGCGACGATGCCAAGTTTGCGCTTGAGACGCATGGCTCCCTACAATGAAGGGGCATCTGATCCGTTGAACACACTATTGCTCACAGCGTGACAGCCGGTTGACGGATCGATGAAGGCGAGGCCGCGTCCCGGAATGCGTGGCAAGAGTGAAACACCGGCGCAAGCGCCGTGCAGTATTCACCAATTTCCGCTTTCGACCCCGCTCCTCGTCATGCGGGACAAGGACGCAACAGCGCGAACGATTCCATCGCCGTCACAAATGCGTCGTCTCGCTGTGACCGGGCTCTGAAAAATTCGACGTCGCGACGTTTCGTCGCTCCTCGCAATTCTTGTCCTGACATCAACGCCCAATCCGGAGGCATACCGATGCGATTGCCAGTCACTCTAGGCATGGTCTCAGCACTCGCGCTCACGCTCGGCAGCGCAGGCGCCGTCGCCGACGATCAGCATGGCCGGAATTCCGACGATTTCCGTCGGGTCCACACCGCGACGCCGATCAAGCACCTCGTCGTGATCTTCCAGGAAAACGTCTCCTTCGACCATTATTTCGGAACTTATCCCAACGCGCTCAATTTGAGCGGCGAAACCCCGTTCAAGGCGAAGCCGCGGACACCGAAGGTCAACAATCTGGTCACGCCGCTCGACGTCAACCACGATTTCAAGCCGCTCACAGGCATCGACCTCATCAACAAGAATCCGAACAGCATCGCGACCAATCCGGGCGCTCCCAACAACAGCAAGCAGAACGGTACCGGTGCGTCGAACCCGTTCCGGCTGTCGCCTGCGCAGGCCCTGACCGCGGACCAGGGACACAATGAGAGCCCGGAGGAGAGTGCCTACAACAATGGACGGATGGACGGCTTCCCGGCGTTCGTCGGCACCGCGGGTCCGCCGCCAGTCGGCATCGGCAGCAAGGCGCTGGTGATGGGGTACTACGACGGCAACACCGTCACGGCGATGTGGAACTACGCCCAGCACTACGCCCTGAACGACAACAATTACACCACCCAGTTCGGCCCTTCGACGCCCGGCGCAATCAACCTGATCTCGGGCCAGACCAACGGTTTCTCCGCGACGTTGAACGTGTTCGATCCCGCGGACCCCACTGGAAAGACGCTGCTGCATCCGACCCACGAAGCCTTCGGCGACGCGAGCCGAGATCCGGCTAATGTCACCGAGATCGGCGACGGCGATCCGCTGCAGGACGTCTGCTCCAATCCGAAGCTCGACCAGATCACGATGGCCGGCCGCAACATCGGTGATCTCCTCAATGCCAAGGGCATCACCTGGGGTTCGTTCATGGGCGGTTTCGACCTCACCGTCGTCAACGCCGATGGATCGACGGGCTGCGCGCGGCACACCAATCCGACTGCCCCGGGCGCGCCGGCGTTCACCTCAGTCGACTACATCCCGCACCACGCCTGGTTCCAGTACTATGCGTCGACGCGTAACCCGACCCATGCGCGGCCGAGTTCAGTGGAAGCGATCGGGCACAGCCTCATTCCCGGCACCAACAAGCCGGAGCCGGCCAATCATAACTACGACATCAACGACTTCTTCAGCGCGTTGAAAGCGCATAAGCTGCCAGCGGTGAGCTTCCTCAAGGCCGCGGCCTTCGAAGACGGGCACGCCGGATATTCGGATCCGCTCGACGAGCAGCATTTTCTGGTGCGGGTGGTCAACGCTCTGCAAAAGAGCCCGGAATGGGCTGACACCGCCGTCATCATCCTCTACGACGACTCCGACGGCTGGTACGACCACCAGATGCCGCCGATCGCCAATCCCTCGTTCAACCCGGCGGTCGACACGCTCAACGGTCCCGGTGTCTGCCAGACCAGCAATGGATTCCAGCAGGACGAGCCCGTCGTTGCAAAGCCTCTGAACGGCAATTCCGGCAAGCCGGCCTGGGGGCGTTGTGGGTACGGAACGCGGATGCCGCTGCTCGTGATTTCACCCTTCGCCAAGCGCAACCATGTCGACCACACTCTGACCGACCAGACCTCGGTGCTCCGCTTCATCGAAGACAATTGGTTGGATCACGAACGCATTCAGCGCGGCGGCTCGTTCGACACCATCGCCGGCCCGCTCGACAACATGTTCGACTTCGACCGTCGCGACGAGGACGAACCGCGTCGGCTGATCCTCGACGAAAAGACCGGCGCCATCGTCGCCTCCAACCGCGGCGAGGATGACGATCACGATCGGCACTAGTTGCGCGTGACCGAGGTGCTGCCGGTGACGCGTTCGCGTCGCCGGTGCATCTCGTCGCGTCAGTCGACCGAGAGAGACACGTCGACGGCGGGACCGATGGTTTCGACCTGCACCTACGGGCGCGGGCGTCACAGGCAAAACCGTCCGGCGCAGGTGACTCAACGGTCGCGGCTTATCCGCGCGGCGAACGCCGGCGCTTCGCGGCGTGACTGCGCGGCGAGCGCGCGACGCGCGGACGCAAGCGGCTCGCGGCCTCGCGGCGCGGCTTGACGGCTGCCTGCGGGCCGCGCGCCAGCTCCATCAACATACGCAGCGCCTCGACCACCGAGCGCTGGCGCACCGCGCTGCGGCCGATCGCGCCAAAGCGTTGCTCGCGGTGAACGATGCGGCCGTCGCGCGCGGCGACCGCGAAATGCACGAGACCCACCGGCTTGCCCGGTGTCGCACCGCCCGGACCGGCGATGCCGGTGATCGAGACCGCGAGGTCGACGCCGGCCTTTTCCAGGGCACCGATCGCCATCGCGGTCGCGGTTTCCTTGCTGACCGCGCCGAAGGTCTCGAGCGTCGCCGCCTTCACGCCAAGCATCATCCGCTTGGCCTCGTTGGAATAGGTGACAAAGCCGCGGTCGATGACGTCGGAGGAGCCGGGTATGTCGGTGAGCGCGCCCGCGACCAGGCCGCCGGTGCAGGATTCGGCGGTCGCGATGGTCAGCTTGCGCATCCGGCACAGGTCGAGCAGCGAGCGGGAGAGGGCACGAGCGTCGCTGCCGCCCATGTTACGCGCTCCAGCCTTTGTCGTCCCAGGGCAAGCGGATGGTCGCGCTTGCCGTCGCTGCGATGCCTTCCTCGCGGCCGGCGAAGCCGAGCCGCTCGCTGGTGGTCGCCTTGACCGCCACGCGCGAGACGTTGACGCCGGAGATTTCGGCGATCTTCGCCCGCATGGTGTCGCGCAACGGGCCGATCTTCGGCCGCTCGCAGATCAGCGTGACCTCGAGATTGGCGATCCGGCCGCCGCGTGCGGTGACGCGCTCGACGGCATATTTCAGAAATTGGTCGGAGGAGGCGCCCTTCCACTTGGCGTCGCTCGGCGGGAAGTGCGAGCCGATATCGCCGTCGGCCAGCGCGCCGAGAATGGCATCGACCAGTGCATGCAAGCCGACGTCGCCGTCGGAATGGGCGAGGAATCCCTTGGTGTGCGGCACGCGCA
Source organism: Bradyrhizobium erythrophlei (assembly GCF_042430365.1). Taxonomy (GTDB): domain Bacteria; phylum Pseudomonadota; class Alphaproteobacteria; order Rhizobiales; family Xanthobacteraceae; genus Bradyrhizobium; species Bradyrhizobium erythrophlei. The sequence goes on along the minus strand of NZ_JBHMET010000218.1, from coordinate 16,905 downwards.
CGCCGCAGATCATCACGTGGTCGCCGTCGCCGAAGGCGTGGACGTCATAGCCGGTACCGGTCCTGATGTCGCCAAGCTGGCTGGCGAGCCGCGCTTCCTCGCGCACGAAGTCTTCCGGTGTGGTGAGTTTCATGTTGGCAGGATCACCTTCAAATGTCGCAACCGTCAATCCCGCCCATTCCGCAAGCGCCGCATCATCCGTGAAATCGCTGCGGCCCTCGCGCGCCGCGCGACGATGCGCCTCCAGTATCACGTCAAAGCGAAAGGCTTGTGGCGTCTGCGCGATCCGAAGGCGCGCGCGATCCGGCGTCGCCTCGACGTCACCGCTATCGCCGGTGACCTTGATCGTGTCGGTGACAGGGATCACCGGGATCGCGGCACCGGTGCGTCCGGCGGCGGCGATCGCGCGCGAGATCACGGTCTGGGTGACGAAGGGGCGTGCGGCATCATGGATCAGCACGATGTCCGGCTTCTCGCTTGCGAGCGCCTCGAGCCCGGCATGCACGGAGGCCTGCCGCGTCGCGCCACCATTGGTCGGGGCGCGATGGCGCAGTCCCGCGACGGCCTCGCGGAACACCGCGGCGTCGTCGGGATTGACCACAGGCTGCACCGCAAACACGTCGGGGTGCCCGGAGAAAGCCTCCATCGCACGATAGATCACGGTCTGTCCGCCGATGGTCCGGTATTGCTTTGGCCCGCCTGCGCCGGCGCGCAATCCACGCCCGGCTGCGACAAGGATGGCTGCGGTACGCTCAGACTTCGGCATTTTGAACCAACGACAGACGAATCGGGGATGAGGAGGGGACGGCGGGGCTCGCCGCGCACAGCCCTTACCATGCCCGGTGCGCAAAAACAGAGCTTTCCCAATCGCTGTGGGAAAAGCAGATTTTGTTGCAGTGCACTTGCACAAATGCTAGAACTGTCTAAACTGTAGGCATGACGCTTGACTGCACAAGATTTGTGCTCAGAATACCCGACATCGGCTGCAATGACGTGGTCGACAGAACGACGAGACGGCCGTGACCGGCGTGCAAAGTGTAGCTCGTAACCCGTTGACAATAGGCGATATTGCTGTCGCCAACCGGGTTCTCCTCGCGCCCATGTCGGGGATCACCGACGCGCCCTTTCGGCGACTCGCCGCGGCCCTTGGCGCCGGGCTCGTGGTCTCCGAGATGACCGCCAGCGATGATCTCGTGAACGGCAAGCCGATGTCCAAACTGCGCTGCGAAGCGGCAGGAATCGGCCCCCATGTCGTCCAACTGGCCGGCTGCGAAACCCATTGGATGGCGGAGGGGGCCCGGATCGCGGAGGCCGCCGGCGCCGACATCATCGACATCAACATGGGCTGCCCCGCCCGTCACGTGACCGGCGGCCAGTCCGGTTCGGCGCTGATGCGCGACCTCGATCATGCGGTGACGCTGATCGACGCGACGATATCAGCGGTGAAGGTGCCGGTGACCTTGAAGATGCGGCTTGGCTGGGACGACCGCGCGCTGAACGCGCCGGAGCTGGCGCGCCGGGCGGAAGCCACCGGCGTCCAGATGATCACCGTGCACGGCCGCACCCGCTGCCAGTTCTACAAGGGCGAGGCGGACTGGAAGGCCGTGCGTGCGGTGAAGGACGCGGTTGCCATCCCCGTGGTCGTCAACGGCGACATCACCTCGTTCGAGAAGGCAGTCTCGGCGCTCGAGATGTCGGGCGCCGACGCGGTCATGATCGGCCGCGGCGCACAGGGGCAGCCCTGGCTGCCCGGCCAGATCGGCCGCCGGCTCGAGACCGGCGTCACCGAGGTCGCGCCGCCGCTGGCCGAGCAGCTCAAGCACATCCGCGCGCTCTACGACGAGGTTTGCAGCCATTACGGCGTCCGCGTCGGGCTGAAGCATGCGCGCAAGCATCTCGGCTGGGCGCTCGAGATCGCCGCCGGCTGTAGCCGCGCGCCGGCCGCGACGTTGAAAGGCTGGCGGCAGAAGATCCTGACCTCGGACGAACCGTCCACCGTGCATCGCGCGCTCGAACACGCCTATGACGATTTTGCCTGGAGTGCTGCCGCATGACGTCAGCCGCTGAACATCGCAGGCCGGTGCCGACCGACGGCGAGGCGATCCTCAACGCGTTGCCCAATCCCGTGCTGCTGGTGGCGCCGGACGGGCGGATCGTCGACGCCAACATCGCCGCCGAATCCTTCTTCGAGATTTCGACCCAGTTCCTGCGCCGCCAATCGCTCAAGGAGCTCGTGCCGTTCGGCAGCCCGCTGCTGGCGCTGATCGAGCAGGTGCGCAGCAGCGGCTCGCCGGTCAACGAATACAAGGTCGATCTCGGGACGCCCCGGATCGGCGGCGACCGCCAGGTCGACCTCCACGTCGCGCCCTTGACCGAACGGCCGGGCCACATCGTTGTGATGCTGCAGGAGCGCACCATCGCCGACAAGATGGACCGCCAGCTCACCCACCGCAGCGCCGCGCGCTCGGTGATCGCGCTCGCGGCGATGCTTGCCCATGAGATCAAGAATCCGCTGTCGGGCATCCGCGGCGCGGCACAGCTCCTGGAGCAGCAGGCCTCCTCCGAGGACCGGCTGCTGACCCGGCTGATCTGCGACGAGGCGGACCGCATCGTCACGCTGGTCGACCGCATGGAGGTGTTCGGCGACGACCGGCCGGTGGCGCGCGGGCCGGTCAACATCCATTCCGTGCTTGACCATGTAAAGCGGCTCGCGCAATCGGGCTTTGCGCGCAACGTTCGCTTCATCGAGGACTACGATCCGTCGCTGCCGCCGGTGCTGGCCAATCAGGATCAGTTGATCCAGGTGTTCCTCAACCTGGTGAAGAACGCCGCCGAGGCGGTTGCCGATCTCGGCACCGATGCGGAGATCCAGCTCACCACGGCGTTCCGGCCGGGCGTGCGGCTGTCGGTCCCGGGCAAGAAGTCGCGGGTGTCGCTGCCGCTGGAGTTCTGCGTCAAGGACAATGGCAGCGGCGTGCCGGAAGATTTGCTGCCGAACCTGTTCGATCCCTTTGTCACGACCAAGCAGACCGGCAGCGGCCTAGGCCTTGCGCTGGTCGCCAAGATCGTCGGCGATCACGGCGGCATCATCGAATGCGAGTCGCAGCCGCGCAAGACCACGTTCCGCGTGCTGATGCCGATGTACAGCGCCGCCAAGCAACACGACCAAAGCAACCGCGATGACGTTCCGGGTACGCCGTCGCCTGCCTCTCAGGATGCACGATGAGGATTTCCAATGCCTGCAGGTAGCATACTTGTCGCCGACGACGACACCGCCATCCGGACTGTCCTGAACCAGGCGCTCTCGCGCGCCGGCTACGAGGTGCGCCTGACCGGCAATGCCGCAACGCTGTGGCGCTGGGTGAGCCAGGGCGAGGGCGACCTCGTCATCACCGACGTGGTGATGCCGGACGAGAACGCGTTCGACCTGCTGCCGCGGATCAAGAAGATGCGGCCGAACCTGCCGGTCATCGTCATGAGCGCGCAAAACACCTTCATGACCGCGATCCGCGCCTCCGAGCGCGGCGCGTATGAGTACCTGCCGAAGCCGTTCGACCTGAAGGAATTGATCACCATCGTCGGCCGTGCGCTGGCCGAACCGAAGGAGCGGGCTGCCAACCCGGCCGATGATTCCGAATTCGACTCGATCCCGCTGGTTGGCCGGTCGCCGGCGATGCAGGAAATCTACCGCGTGCTGGCGCGGCTGATGCAGACCGACCTCACGGTGATGATCTCGGGTGAATCCGGCACCGGCAAGGAGCTGGTCGCCCGCGCGCTGCACGACTATGGCAAGCGCCGCAACGGCCCGTTCGTCGCGGTCAACATGGCGGCAATCCCGCGCGACCTCATCGAGTCGGAGCTGTTCGGCCATGAGCGCGGCGCCTTCACCGGCGCCAACACCCGCGCCTCCGGCCGCTTCGAGCAGGCCGAAGGCGGCACGCTGTTCCTCGACGAAATCGGCGACATGCCGATGGAGGCGCAGACCCGTCTGCTCCGCGTGCTGCAGCAGGGCGAATACACCACCGTCGGCGGTCGCACCCCGATCAAGACCGACGTGCGCATCGTCGCCGCCTCGAACAAGGACCTGCGCATCCTGATCCAGCAGGGGCTGTTCCGTGAAGATTTGTTCTTCCGCCTCAACGTGGTGCCGCTGCGGCTGCCGCCGTTGCGCGAGCGGATCGAGGATCTGCCTGACTTGATCCGGCACTTCTTCTCGCTTGCCGAGAAGGATGGCCTGCCGCCGAAGAAACTCGACGCCCAGGCGCTGGAGCGGCTCAAGCAGCACCGCTGGCCGGGCAACGTCCGCGAGCTGGAAAACCTCGCCCGGCGGCTCGCCGCGCTCTATCCGCAGGACGTCATCACCTCGTCGGTGATCGACGGCGAGCTGGCGCCGCCGGCCGTCGCGCAGGGCGGCAACGCCACCGTCGGCGTCGACAATCTCGGCGGCGCGGTCGAGGCCTATTTGTCCTCGCACTTCTCGGGCTTCCCGAACGGGGTGCCGCCGCCCGGCCTCTATCACCGCATCCTCAAGGAGATCGAGGTGCCGCTGCTCACCGCGGCGCTGGCCGCCACCCGCGGCAATCAGATCCGGGCCGCCGATCTGCTTGGGCTCAACCGGAATACGCTGCGCAAGAAGATCCGCGACCTCGATATTCAGGTCTACCGCAGCGGCAGCTAGGGGGCGACGACCGGGCCGGATCTGTCCGGTCTCCTCACGGATGAGGCGCAATGGCGCTGGGGAGAGCGATCTTCGGCGCAGTTGGCGCCGCGGAAATGTCGCAATTCGGCAACATTGTGGTATGATTGCATCAGTCCGAAATCCCACGGACGGAAGGCCCTCACCTTAGCCATTGCCGGAATGACGAGCGCAGAGACCACGGCTTCAACGCTAGACACGTCGCTTGCCGCGCCCAAGGGCTTTGCCCTACGGCGGTGGCTGGCGCCGTTCGCCGCCTTCACCGCGCTGCTGTCGGCGTTTCTGACCTTCGTGGTGCTGAGCGGCCTGACCCCGATCGAGCCGACCAAGCATGTCGTCTATTCCTTCCTGCTTATCAATGCCGCCAGCATCTTGCTGCTGGTCGGGATCATCGTCCGCGAGGTTTGGAAGGTGATCCAGGCCCGGCGCCGTGGCCGGGCGGCGGCAAGGCTGCACGTCCAGATCGTCAGCCTGTTTTCGATCATCGCGGTGCTGCCGGCGGTGCTGGTCGCCATCGTCGCCAACGTGACCATCGACCGCGGCCTCGACCGGCTGTTTTCGGGGCCGACCCGCGAGGTGATCCAGAACTCGCTGATCGTGGCGCGCGCCTACACCTACGAGCACGCCCAGCTGATCCGCGGCGACATTCTCGGCATGGCCAACGACATGTCCCATGCCCGGCCGCTCTATGACCAGGACCGCAAGTCGTTCCTCGAATTGCTGACGGCGAACGCGGCGTCGCGCAACTTGCCGGGCGCCATGCTGATCGACAAGGACGGCAACGTCCTGATGACGGCGCAGACCGGCATCAGGCAGGATTTCACCAGCCCGCCGGCGGACTTCCTCACCAATGTCGACGAGAACGAGCCGCAGATCGCGGTGTTCCCGGAGGCCAATTACGTCGCCGCGGTGATCCGCCTGCGCGCCTATACCGACACCTTTCTCTACGTGGCGCGGCTGCTCGACCCGCGCGTGGTCGGCCAATTGAAGCAGACCGAGGCAAGCGTCGCCGAATATGCCCAGATCGAATCGCGCCGGCTCGGCATCCAGGTCACCTTCGCGCTGATGTTTGCGGTGATCGCGCTGACCATCCTGATGGCCTCGGTGCTGATCGGGCTGAATTTCGCCAACTGGCTGGTCGAGCCGATCCGCAACATCATGAGCGCGGCCAACCAGGTCTCGACCGGCGACCTGCACGTGCAGGTGCCGGTGGTCAAATCCGAGGGCGATCTCGCCCAGCTCGGCCAGACCTTCAACAACATGACGCAGGAGCTGCGCACCCAGCGCGACGAGCTCGTCAATGCCAGCGAGCTGATCGATAGCCGCCGCCGGTTCATCGAGGCGGTGCTGTCCTCCGCCAGCGCCGGCATCATCGGCGTCGACGCCTCGGGCAGCGTTGGCATCCTCAACCGCTCGGCCGAGAAGCTGATCGGGCATGCCGAATCCGAGACGCTCGACCATCCGCTGTCGGACGTGCTGCCCGAGCTCGACGACATGATGAAGACGGCGCGGGAAGGGACCCAGCGGCTGGTGCAGGGCCAGATCACCATCAGCCGCGACGGCCATGAGCGGAACCTGTCAGTGCGCATTTCGGCCGAGCAGACCAGCCACTCGCGCGACAGCTACATCATTACGCTCGACGACATCACCGAGCTGGTGTCGGCGCAGCGCACCTCGGCCTGGGGCGACGTCGCCCGCCGCATCGCCCACGAGATCAAGAACCCGCTGACCCCGATCCAGCTCTCCGCCGAGCGCATCCGCCGCAAGTTCGGCAAGACCATCACCCAGGAGAAGGACAAGTCGATCTTCGAGCAGTGCACCGACACCATCGTGCGCCAGGTCGACGATATCAGGCGGATGGTCGACGAATTCTCCCGCTTTGCGCGGATGCCGAAGCCCGTGATGGAAGGCGAGGATGTCGCCGACGTGGTGCGGCAGGCGGTGTTCCTGATGAAGGTCGGCCACCCCGACCTCGACATCGAGGCCGACATCAAGCAGGCCCCGCTGCCTGCGCAGTTCGACCGCCGGCTGATCTCGCAGGCGCTGACCAACATCATCAAGAACGCCACCGAGGCGATCGAGCAGGTCCCGCCCGAGGAGCTCGGCAAGGGACGCATCGACGTCGTCGCCCAGCGCGAGAAGGACGACATCATCATCGACGTCGTCGACAACGGGATCGGCCTGCCCAAGGTGGCGCGCGCCCGGCTGCTCGAGCCCTATGTGACGACGCGGCAGAAGGGCACCGGCCTTGGGCTTGCGATCGTCGGCCGCGTGCTGGAAGACCATGGCGGCCGCATCGAGCTCAAGGACGCGTCTGATTTCCGCGAGGGCCAGCGCGGCGCTTGGATGCGGCTGCGCTTCGCCGTGTCGGGGCAGGCGGCCAAGCCGGAGCACAAGGAGCAAGGATCCGACGCGAAACCGGAATCGACCGAACAGGGCACTGAAAAAAACTCGCCGAGGGAGCCGACCAGCGACCCGGCACAAGCGACCAACAATGAACCAAAAATCAAAGCCGCGACGGGCGACTGACAAGGCAGGTGTAACCCATGGCAAGTGACATTCTGATTGTCGACGACGAAGCAGACATTCGCGATCTCGTTGCGGGCATCCTCGACGATGAGGGATTTTCCACACGAACCGCGCGCGACAGCGATTCGGCGCTCGCCGAGATCGCCAACCGCCGCCCGCATCTGGTGTTTCTCGACATCTGGCTGCAGGGCTCCAAGCTCGACGGGCTGCAGCTGCTCGAGCAGATCAAGAAGGACAATGCCGATCTGCCTGTCGTGATGATCTCCGGCCACGGCAACATCGAGACCGCCGTCGCCGCGATCAAGCGGGGCGCCTATGATTTCATCGAAAAACCCTTCAAATCCGACCGGCTGATCCTGGTCGCCACCCGGGCGCTGGAGACCTCGCGGCTCAAGCGCGAAGTGAAGGAATTGAAGCAACTCGCTCCGGCGGCTAGCGTTTTGACCGGCCGCTCGGCCTGCATGAACCAGCTCCGCCAGACCATCGACCGCGCCGCCAAAGCCAACAGCCGCATCCTGATCGTCGGGCCCTCCGGCGCCGGCAAGGAGCTCGCCGCGCGCACCCTGCACAATGCCTCCACCCGCGCCGAGGGGCCGTTCGTCGTCATCAACGCGGCGGCGATCACGCCGGAGCGCATGGAGGTCGAGCTGTTCGGCATCGAAGGCTCGAACGGCGAACAGCAGCGCAAGCCGGGCGCGCTCGAAGAGGCCCATGGCGGCACGCTGTTCATCGACGAGATCGCCGACATGCCGCGCGAGACCCAGAACAAGATCCTGCGCGTGCTGGTCGACCAGACCTTCCAGCGCCAGGGCGGCACCACCAAGGTCCATGTCGACGTCCGCATCATTTCCTCCACCGCGCGCAACCTGGAGGAGGAGATCGCGGCCGGTCATTTCCGCGAGGACCTCTACCACCGTCTGTCCGTGGTCCCGATCCGCGTCCCGCCGCTGTCGGAGCGGCGCGAGGACATTCCGGAGCTGATCGACTACTTCATGGACCAGATCTCGGTCGCGACCGGCCTGCCGAAGCGGCAGATCGGGCAGGATGCGATGGCGGTGCTGCAATCGCATGTCTGGCCCGGCAACGTCCGCCAGCTCCGCAACAACGTCGAGCGCGTGATGATTCTCGCCGGCGGCGGGCCGGAGGCGATCATCACCGCCGACATGCTGCCGCAGGACGTTGGCTCAATGGTGCCGGCGATGCCGACCTCCAACAATGGCGAGCACATCATGGGGCTACCGCTGCGCGAGGCGCGGGAGGTGTTCGAGCGCGACTACCTGATCGCGCAGATCAGCCGCTTCTCCGGCAATATCTCGCGCACTGCGGAGTTCGTCGGCATGGAGCGCTCGGCGCTGCATCGCAAGCTGAAGGCACTCGGGGTCGGCTAGGCGGCCGACCCGGACGGCGGCAATTCATCCACTTGAATGAGAATATTCGTCTCTTTCCACGTGCTTTCTTAGAATTGCCACCGTGTTCCTACGGAGTGGCGCGCGAACTGGCTTGCCTAAGATGCGCGCGTAGCCTCTAATCCTAACGCTACGCCTGTCGGAGGGGGATCTCAGGGCAGGTGGGCAGCCGGGGCAGGCTCCGTGAGAGAGCAACAACCGGTTCAATAAAAAGAAACACAAGATTGCGGGACAAAAACAAATGGCGGCAGACCGCGCACAAAACCTACAAGACACCTTCCTGAACCACGTTCGTAAAACCAAAACGCCACTGACGATATTTCTGGTCAACGGAGTGAAGCTGCAGGGCATTGTCACCTGGTTCGACAATTTCTGTCTGCTGCTGCGGCGCGACGGTCACTCGCAGCTGGTCTACAAGCATGCGATCTCGACCATCATGCCGGGCGCTCCGATCCAGCTGTTCGAAGGCGGCGAGGATGCGCCGGCTTGAGAGTGAACTGATTGGAACCCTTCAACCGTGAAGGGGGCGCCGACCGTCCGCGGTCGGCGGGGAGCAGCAACACCGGGCGGGTGATCGTCATCGGCCCGTACTTGCGTGCGCGCCGCGGCGACGGCGATGCGCAGACGGATTCATCTGTTCGCGACTACGAAGCGCGGATCGAGGAAGCCGCCGGTCTTGCGCGCGCCATCGACCTCGCCGTCGTCGAGGCGGTGGTCGCGCCGATCAGCCAGATCCGTCCCGCCACCTATCTCGGCAAGGGCAAGGTCGAGGAGATCACCGGCCTCGTTGCCGGCAATCATGTCGAGCTCGTGGTGATGGATTGCGCGCTGTCGCCGATCCAGCAGCGCAACCTCGAGAAGGCCTGGACCACCAAGGTGCTCGACCGCACCGGCCTGATCCTGGAAATCTTCGGCCGCCGCGCCAAGACCAAGGAGGGCGCGCTGCAGGTCGAGCTCGCCCATCTCAACTACCAGCGCAGCCGCCTGGTGCGGTCATGGACCCATCTCGAGCGCCAGCGTGGCGGCTTCGGCTTCATGGGCGGTCCCGGTGAAACCCAGATCGAGGCCGACCGGCGGCTGATCAGCGAGCGCATCACCAAGCTCGAGGGAGAATTGAAGAAGGTGCAGGCGACGCGGCGGCTGCATCGCGCCGGCCGCCAGCGCGTGCCGTATCGCGTCGTTGCGCTGGTCGGCTACACCAACGCCGGCAAGTCGACGCTGTTCAACCGACTGACGCGGGCGGATGTGCAGGCCGCCGACATGCTGTTTGCCACGCTGGACCCGACCTTGCGCGCGCTGCACCTGCCGTATGGCGGCAAGGCGATGCTGTCGGATACCGTCGGCTTCATCTCCAACCTGCCGACCCAGCTCGTCGCCGCCTTCCGCGCCACGCTGGAGGAGGTGCTGGAGGCCGACATCATCCTGCATGTCCGCGACATCTCGCATGAGGACGCCGAAGCGCAGGAGCGCGACGTCGAGGCCGTGCTGCGCCAGCTCGGCATTGATCCGGACGCCGATGGCGGCCAGCGCATCATCGAGGTCTGGAACAAGATCGACCGTTTCGACGCCGAGGAGCGCGACAACCTGCGCAACATCGCCGCGCGCCGCCCGCCGGAGCGGCCGTGCTTCCTGGTTTCGGCCGCGACCGGCGAGGGGATCGACGAGCTCCTGACCGCGATCGAGGACCGCCTCGCCAAGAAGCGCATGACGCTAAATCTCTCGATTGACGCCTCCGACGGCGCCGGCATCAGCTGGCTGCACCGCAATGCCGAGGTGCTCAACAAGGAGCTGCACGGCGAGCGCTTCGACATGACGGTCCGCGTCGACGAGACCAAGCGCGACATCGTGATGTCGCGGTTCGATGCCGTGCCGCATCAAGCCGCAACTGAGCGGCAGCGCGTCAGGCGGTAAGCAGCCGGCTGATAGCGAAATCGAGGAAGGCGCGGAGTCGCGCCGAACCGTATCTGCCGGACGGCCACAGCAGCCAGAACACGCCTTCGACGGCCTCGGCATCCAGCACAATTCGTAGCGTTCCGGAGGCAACGAGATCGCGCACCAGAAAGTCGGGCGACCAGGCAAGTCCGAGCCCCGCGAGCGCGGCCGCACGCACGGCCTCCATGTTCGAGCAGACCACAAAGGGCGTTGCCTCCTCGACAGCCGCGCGCGATCCGCCGGCGATCCGCCAGACCTGCATCACGTCAGTGTCGGGGTGTCGGAAGCGGATCTGGCGATGGTTCGTCAGTTCGGCGGCATCGCGGGGTTCTCCGTGTTCGGCGAGATAAGAGGGCGCGGCGCACAGGATGAAGCGAAACGTGCCGAGCTTGCGCGACGTCAGGCTCGAATCGGGCAATTCGCCGCTTCGGATCGCGAGATCGAAGCCATCTGCGACCAAATCCCGCATCCGGTCGTCAAAATCCAGATCGAGACGAATCTTCGGATATGCCTGCGTGAACTCCGCAAGATGCGGTGCCAGCAGGTGATAACCCACGGCCGGAAGGCTGATCCGCAGCAATCCCTGCGGTTCGCCCGTCGATTCCGACAGCAGCGCGGTGGTCTCGCGCCAGTCATCCTGCAGCCGCCGCGCACGGCCAAGCAGCAGCTCGCCTTCAGGCGTGAGGCAGACGCGTCGCGTGGTGCGCGTGAACAGGCGGACGCCGAGCTGCGCTTCCAGCGCGCCGATGGCCTTTCCGGTGGCAGACGGTGACAGGCCGAGCTTTCGCGCGGCAGCCGCAAAGCTCAGGGTCTCGGCAACCGCGACAAAGGTGTGCAGCGATGGGGGGCTTTCCATTGATACAGATTAGCGAATTCTGTTCGCTGATGTCGCGAGTTTCTGCCCGATGATGCCGGGCGATGTCCTTTCTATCCTCGATCCGACCGGAACAAATCGAGGTGTGAACGATGACCCGCAAGACCTGCACTGACCGCCCGCGCTATGAACTGACCGGATTCGTCGAAGGCGTTTGGAATCCGGAAGACCTGGTCGAGCTTCCGGGCACCTCGTGGGTCATCGTGAGCGGCATGCGCTCGGCGCGCCACGCCGGTTGCCTGTTCAAGGTCGACACCGCTCGGCCGTCACGCGCAAGCGAATTGCGCTGGGAAACAGCCGGCGAAAAAGCCCGGCTCGGGCCTCACATTTTCGATCCGCACGGGATCGCGGCGCGGCTCCTCGCGGACGGCCGCTTTGAGCTCCTGGTCGTCGACCATGGCGGCGGCGAGGCGATCGATCGGCTGGTGCTTGAACTCCGCCAGGAGGGGCCGGTCGTTGTGGAGGGGGACCGTGTCGAGCAACCGCCCCAGACGTCGGCAAATGCCGTCGCTCATCTGCCCGACGGGGGCTTTGTCATGACCAGCATGTTCGACCCCGCCGACAACGACAAGCTCTCCCGTTTCGCGCGTGCTGAAGCGACCGGGCAGGTCTGGCGCTGGTCGCCTTCGACGGGCTGGAGCCGCTTCGGCGACCTTCAGATGTCGGGGGCCAATGGGATCGCTGTGTCGGGTGACGGACGATCCGTCATCGGCTGCGAGTGGGCGGCACGCCGGGTGTGGCGGCTCGATGAACACGGCCGCCCGGTCTCGAGCGCGGAGACCGACTTCTTGCCGGACAATCTGCGCTGGACCTCCGATGGATATCTTCTGCTCGCGGGCCAGGCCGATCGGCCTGAAGCGGTGTTCGGCTGCGAGGCGAGGGGCGAGCGCTGCCCGCTGGCGTTCAAGGTCGCGCGGGTCGATCCCGTGAGCCTTGCAATCGAGCCGCTGATTGTCATGGACGAGGCCGATGCGACGGCAAGCGGTTTCGGCGGCGCGACGGGAGCGCTGATGGTGGGAGAGCAGATATGGGTCGGAAGTTTCACCGGGGAGCGGATCGGGATTTTTGCGCCGGCCATCTGAGCGGCTGGGCGCCTCGGCAGCCGCACACTCGGAAATATGACAACGCCGTGACGTCGCCGGCCTGCGACCAGCCGCCGCACTTTCTGTTTGAAATCCGCATCGCCTTGGTCCATTGCGCTGCTGGACGCAAAGGCGAGGCCGATCGATGCAGAATTCCGGCGAAGTCGTGGCGGGTGAGAAGCCCGCGAACGTAAACGGGGACCTTGCTCACGAGCGGGCGCCCGATATCGTCGAGGCGCTGAATACGCAGGAGCCCTTGGCAGCGGCCGCGATGTTGCAGTCGTTGCCGGCCGAGAAGGCGATCGAGGTGCTCGATCTGCCGGGCCTTGCCAACACCTGCGACATCATTTCGGCGCTGCCGACACAAACCGCCGTCACCCTGCTGTCCGGCGTCTCCGACGACCGCGCCGCCGACATCTTCAAGGAACTGGTCGAGCCGCTACGGACCACGCTGCTCAACGGGCTCAATCCGGAGACGCGCGCCGTCATCTCGGGGCTATTGGCCTATCCCGAGCGTTCGGCCGGCAGCATCATGACGACCGAGTTCGTCAGCGTGCCGTCGACCTGGACCATCGCCGAGGTCCTGCACCACATCCGCATGGTCGAGCGCACGCGGGAAACCGTCTACTCGATCTTCGTGGTCGATCCGGTCAAGAAGACCCTGATCCAGGCGGTGCCGCTGCGTCGCCTGATCTCGGGCGATCCGCATGCCAATGTCCTGACCGCCGCACCGGCGCGGCGGCCGCTGATGATCTCGCCGGAAGCCGACCGCATGGAGGCGGCGCGGCTGATTTCCCGCTACGACCTGCTCGCGGTCGCGGTCGTCGACGGTCCGGGCCGTATCCTCGGCATCGTCACGGTCGACGACGTCATCGACACCATCGTCGAGGAATCGACCGAGGACGCCCAGAAGTTCGGCGGCATGGAAGCGCTCGACGAGCCTTATTTGCGGATCAGCTTCGCCGAGATGATCAGGAAGCGCGGCGGCTGGCTGTGTGCGCTGTTCCTATCGGAAATGCTGACCGCCAGCGCCATGCAGACCTACCAGAGCGAACTGGAGAAGGCGATCGTCCTGACGCTGTTCATCCCGCTGATTATGAGCTCGGGCGGCAATTCCGGCTCGCAGGCGACGTCGCTTTTGATCCGCGCGCTGGCGCTGCACGAGCTGCGGCTGCGCGACTGGTGGCGGGTCGCCCTGCGCGAGCTGCCGACCGGGCTCGCGCTCGGCGCCATCCTCGGCGTGATCGGCATGACGCGGATCACGCTCTGGCAGACGCTCGGCATCTTCGACTACGGCCCCCATTGGGGCCTGGTGGCGGCAACCGTCGGCGCCGCGCTGGTCGGCATCGTGACCTTCGGGTCGCTGTCTGGATCGATGCTACCGTTCATCCTCAAGCGCATCGGGTTCGATCCCGCCAGCGCGTCCGCCCCCTTCGTCGCCACGCTGGTCGACGTCACCGGCCTCGTGATCTATTTCGGGGTCGCGGCCGTCATCCTTCGCGGCACGCTCCTGTGAGGGGTGGCAGCGGGGGAGGCAAGCCGCTGCCACCCGCTCTCGCTGCGTCCACAAACTCGCCGTCGTCCCTGCCTAGTGCGCAATTGCGCACGGGGGCGGGACCCATAACCACCGGCCTTCATGGTTACGCAAGCTCGCAGTTCCGTCCTCGCTCGCCTTTGGCGCAGGGCCGGCGTCATGCGCGCGTTACTCGCAACGTCGTCCAATCGATGGATCACGCGGTATGGGTCCCGGCCTTCGCCGGGACGACAGCGGCCTTGGCCTCATTCCACAGCGCGTCCATCTCCTCCAGCGTCGCGTCCTCAAGCAAACGGCCGCGCGCCGCCAGGGCCCGCTCGATATAGGCAAACCGCCGCTCGAATTTCGCATTCGTCGCGCGCAACGCGGTCTCCGGATCGGCGCCGACATGGCGCGCGAGGTTGACGACGGCGAACATCAGGTCGCCGGTCTCTGCCGCAAGCTCCTCCTTGTCCTTGCCGTCGAGAGCGGCCTCGATCTCGTCTGCCTCCTCGCGGATCTTGTTCAGAACCGCGCGCGGGTCGTTCCAGTCGAAGCCGACGGTCGAGGCCTTGCGTTGCAGCTCCATCGCGCGCGTCAGTGCGGGGAGACCGGCCTTGACGCTCGCCAGCAGGGATTTGTGCGCGGTTTCTTCCGGCAGCCGCCGCGCCGCGCGTTCGGCCTTCTCCTCGGCCTTGATGCGTTCCCACGCGCTCTTGACGCCGGCGGGCTGGATGTTGCCGTCCTCGTCGGCAAACACATGCGGATGCCGGCGGATCATCTTGGTCGTGATCGCCTCGACCACGTCGCCGAAGGCGAAGGCGTTCTGCTCCTCCGCCATGCGGGCGTGATAGACGACCTGCAGCAGGAGATCGCCGAGCTCATCGCGTAGGTCGTCGAAATCGCCGCGCGTGATCGCATCCGCGACCTCATAGGCCTCCTCGATCGTATAAGGCGCGATCGTCGCAAAGTTCTGCTCGAGATCCCACGGACAGCCGCCTTCGGGCGCCCGCAAAGCGGCCATGATCTCGATGAGGCGGGAGATGTCTCGGGAGGGCTTCATGTATGTAATTCGATCCAACTAGTTGATCCGATAGCGAAACTCAATCGCAAGCGTATGCACTGCCGCTAATGGGAGGCTATGGACGGACTAAAACAGCATACATGCAGGCGTGGCATGATATGAAGAAGCCGCCAACTTTCCGGAAGCCAATGTGGACGCATGCAAAAAGCATCAAGGTGATTGACCGAGCCGATGGCAAGGCGAAGGTCTATATCCTTGCACGTCATGATGGGTTTTACGAATACAGAGGCGAGGCTGAGATTCAGGGGGACGAATACGAAGGCGTCTACTGGTCGCCGACCGAGAGATCCGGCCTTTTCGCATCCGCCCGCGAGGCGGAGCAAGCCGCGTTCGATGGCATACCGTGGCTTCGTCAACAGATCAGGACACTCCCGAATTCAACTTAGGACACTCGTGGTCGAAAGTGGCGTGAGGAGTTGATCGTCCAGATGACAGCCGCCTCCGGGCGGCTTTTTCTTTGGTCCGGATTGAGCCTCAAAATGTAGATTAGACTTCCCAGGGGCAGCCGGTCACCGGCGTTCGCAGGGCGGCCATGATCTCGATCAGGCGGGAAACATCGCGGGAAGGGGTCATGAGGCACCGACGCGTGAGGGACCGGGCTGTTATGCCAAAACGCCCCCGCCGATCCCAGCAAAACACGCCGGAATCGCGGCACTGTCCACCGATTGGCCGTGGCGTTCCGAAGTGAGTCTTATTTGGCGCGTTTTCTTCACGCGAACCGGTGCCCACTTCGCTCGAAAACGCTATAAGCGCGTTCCATGAGCAATCAGACCAATTCCGATACCGCACTGGTGCTGTTCTCCGGCGGCCAGGATTCCACGACATGCCTTGCCTGGGCATTGTCGCGCTTTGCCCGCGTCGAGATGCTCGGCTTCTCCTACGGCCAGCGCCACGCGATCGAGCTCGACTGCCGCGATCGCCTGTTGTCCGGTATCAAGTCGCTGCGGCCTGAATGGGCGGCCAAGCTCGGTGACAGCCACACGCTTGCGATCCCGACGCTGTCGGAGATTTCAGACACCGCGTTGACCCGCGACGTCGCGATCGCGATGGGCGAGGACGGGCTGCCGAACACCTTCGTGCCCGGCCGCAACCTGGTGTTCCTCACCTTCGCGGCGGCGCTGGCCTACCGTCGCGGCATCCGCCACATCATCGGCGGCATGTGCGAGACCGATTACTCCGGTTATCCGGATTGTCGCGACGAGACCATCAAGGCGTTGCAGTCGGCGGTTAGCCTCGGCATGGCTAGGACCTTCGAATTGCACACGCCGCTGATGTGGCTCGACAAGGCCGCGACCTGGCGGCTCGCGCATGAGCTCGGCGGGGTAGGGCTGGTCGACCTGATCCGCGAGCATTCCCACACCTGCTATCTCGGCGAACGCGGCGCGCAGCACGACTGGGGCTACGGTTGTGGAGAATGCCCGGCGTGCAGCCTGCGTGCCAAGGGCTGGCGGGAGTATGCGGCCAGCACGTGAACGCCCCAAGCACTGATTTGCCCGACGGCGCAAGTCCCCGGCGCAAAAATATTTCGGTTTTTCGGAATCGCAAATCAGTGTATAGATCGACCCGTCTCACCCGCCTGAGGGGCGCTTCGCGATCGTCACGAGTGTTGGGTCGAGATGCGGTGGACGCCAAGTGCGTGACTGACGAGCACGCGTGAAGCGGACGGTGAAATCGTGTGGTCCTGACGCCCCAGTGGCAGGTGTCTCCCCGCAAGAGGCTAACGCGTCTTGCGGATGACGGTGACAAACAAGCCCGGTCTCGCCGGCTATCTAATGCACACATCTTTGTT
>NZ_JBHMET010000217.1:20866-21770 GCF_042430365.1 Bradyrhizobium erythrophlei | reverse complement strand
GCCGGTCAAGCGTGCCTGCCGATCTCGCGGCACCCTCGTGCCGGTGGAAAGACACCGTCCGAGGAGGCGCCGCAATGAGCACGACGCTCGGTACAACATGGTTGGAGCGGACGTCCGTATCGACACGGCACGTCTCCAGCCTCATCTGGAAATACTGGGATGCCTTTCAGGAACGTCGCGAACACCAGAGATTGCGCGTTGCCCTCTACAACTTGAGCGACCACGAGCTAAGGGACATCGGCATTGCGCGCGGCGAGATCGACTACGTTGCCGCGAACCGCTCGATCGATCCGCGAGGCATCCGATCCTGGGAATGGCTGCGATACCTGCCAACGGTGGACGGCCAAATTTGGCCCACCGACTTCCGATAAGGGTCGTGTGTCACGAGCGTAGCCGGTCCAAACGGCGACGCGCAACTGTACGAGAGATGAAGGAGGGCCCTTCGGGTTCGGCAATCAGGTGCTGATCCCAAGCCGCTGCAAGCTGCCACGGCCAAAAGCCCTGGTGGTGAGCGTTGCAGTCAAGTCTGGGCAGGAAGTCCAGACGGCAAGGTCGAGAGAAGCGAGCGCAAGCAAACAGTCGATGAAGTGTCGAAAGCGGATTAGGCGATGTCAAAACCGGGGGATGACCCTTCCCCCGGGATTAGCCCGGGGGATGCCTGATACGGCCCGGGCGGCATCCGGCATGTAGGCGGCGCGAAGCTCGACCAGGCTTTCGTATGGAACGTGAGAACCTGCACTGCGTCACACCGCTCGCCTTCAATGGGCGGCGTGAAGGGACAAGCCACAAGCGGCGCCAATCGCGAGGGCGAGAGTACCGACACGCAGGGCAGGGACGGAGCAGCCCGTAGTAGCATTGAAGGTCCTGTAATGGGGCTGGAGCCAAGGGGCTGCGTTGTTCAGCC
>NZ_JBHMET010000217.1:0-20856 GCF_042430365.1 Bradyrhizobium erythrophlei | reverse complement strand
CCGGCCCGGCCGCATCCGCTCGTCCAGCGCACAACGCGCCAGACCCTTCGTCGCGCAGGCACTCGCCGCCGCACAGAAGGCCGGCGCCCAGGTCTCGCGCTCCGGCCGGATCACGCCCGGCAATCGCTCGACCTTCGGGCGCGGGGGCGAACCGCATGCGTGCGCGCCAACCGCCTGCTGACCGGCCGCTCGCGCATCGTCGTCATCAAGACCCGCGCCGTGCGGCATCACGCGCGCGCCGCGCCGCTCACCTGAACTATCTGCGCCGCGAGGGCGTCACCCGTAACGGGGAGAGGGCTCGGCTGTGCGGGCCGGAGACCGACGAGGTGGAGGGCCGTGCCTTCTTCGAAGCGGCGGCTCCAACCATTCATGCCCGCATGGTCGCCGCAACGGATCCTCTGTTCACGACGGGAGACCTACTGGGTGCCGTGTCCAGTTGGGGGTCAGTTTTGATTACGGCAGGATGGTTGGCTTTGAACCTCGCCGCCGCAGGCGCATACTCTGCTGATGATGCTCGAGCAGCAGCCGACTTTCATGGCGCGAAAAATCCCGGGGCCGGCTGGGGGATCGATATCTTGTGGCCCGATGGGGAGACGGAAGTCGTGAAGGGCTTTGTCACTGAAGCCGACGCGGTTAAGTGGATTGCTGAGCACTCCAAGGCGGGGCTGGAAGCGCGCCCCTCGGACTCAGGCACTTGAGATCATCCGATAACCCATCCCGCCGATTGGCGCGTCCCTCCGGCGGGAACCTGCTGTTTTCTTCTGCTCCAACCGTATCGCGACCAGCCGGCGGAATGGCCGCCAGGCGACCGGCGACGTCGGCTTAAAGGGTCGGGCCCTTCACTCGGTCAAATGCTTCAGGAAAGCTTCGCAGGCCGTCTCCGCCTCAGCGAACGTATCGAACGGCGATCCGCCCACCCTGATGGCAGGCTTGTTCAAATCGATGGGACGCCATGAGGCAACAAAGCCGGGCTGTCCGTGGAGGCCAGGTCCGCTGCGGCTCTCGTGGCTGATCACGAACGAATAGCCACGATCGCTCGCGCTCCAGATCTCCAAATCGCTTGTCGCGCGGTGAAACTGCAGGGCCATTTCACCCTCCACCGGAGGGGCCAAACTTGGTCCTCTGCGGTCATCGAGATGGACGCTTAACCTGCTTTTGTGCGGCTGGCCGCGTCAGCCTCCCGCGCCAGCCGTTCTGCCTTGAGGCGCTCTCGATTATCGTGGAACGCTTTCTGCGCTTTGGCGTAATCGGTCATAGCTTCCTTCGCCCTGACCGCTTTGAATACCTTGTGGGCTTCGCGTTCCGCCGCCGTCGGTGCCCGTCGGTCTCGGTCGTTGATCATGGTTGACCTCCCCATTTGGGCTCAACAAGTTAACGCATAGAGCTGGCTTTCGATCCGATCGGGCAGGGGGCGACGAACTTAAGGGGCTGCATCCGTCGATCATTTTCGGTTTCGGGCGCGCCGCACCTTAGCTGGTTCGCCGAAAAGTCGTATGAGGCCACGTTATTGGCGGATCACAACGGTCCGCCTTATGACCAGCGGTGGCTCACCCTGAGCTTCGCAACGAATCCAGAGGGCCAGCGGGTAAGCCGTTTCAGCCTCGCGATTTACTCCAGAGATTTTGTTGAGCCGGCGCGAATGATGGTTGAAACCGACCCCAAGGCGGCCATCCAGGCTTTCGGGGCCGCGATGCAGGTCGCTGAGATCGAGCGGCGGCAGCCTACGGAGACCGACGAGGCGGCGGCATAGACCGGTTCTGCGGGCGTCGCTTTCGCTACATCGCCCGCCGAGGCCCGCGCGCTTAAGGCGCGGCGGGCCTCCTGTGTCGGGACTCGCATTGATGGACTACGGAACCACAACGCCCTGATCATATCCGCCAGTGCTGGGGTTCGCGACGACAGGGTCATTCCGCGGGTTCGAGTGCGGCGCCCGGGCGGATCGCATGTCGATGTCGTCGGGAGAACAGTCCGATCAAGACTGGAAGCGTCAACAGGACAAGGGACGGGGCGAGCAAGATGCCGCCGACGACGACCAGCGCAAGCGGTCGTTGAACCTGGGAGCCGATCGCGGTCGAGAGTGCGGCGGGAAGCAATCCGACACATGCTGCGTTACAGGTCATCATGACGGGACGGAAACGGGTTTGGCACGCCTCGGAGAGCGCCACGAAACGTTCTTTGCCCTCCTCCAGCAACTGGTTGTAGTAGGAGAGCAGGATGATGCCCTCCATCACTGAAATACCGAACAGCGCAATGAAACCGATCGCCGCCGACACGCTGAACGGTGTCCCGGTGAGCACGAGCGCAAAGATGCCGCCGACCATCGCCATCGGGATAACGGAGAGACCGAGCAGCGTGTCGATAAGCGACGAGAAGTTGAAATAAAGCAGGACGCTGATCAGGAGAATGGTCACCGGCACGATGACCTTGAGCCTCGTGATCGCATCCTGAAGGTTACCGAACTCGCCAACCCATTCGAGGCGATAGCCGGCAGGCAGCTTGACCTCGTCGGCGATCTTGCGCTGGGCTTCGAGCACGGCCCCGCCGAGATCGCGGCCCCGGACGCTGAATTTGATGGGAAGGTAACGTTGCTGCTGCTCGCGGTAGATGAACGAGGCCCCCGAGACCAGGCTGACCCTGGCGACTTCCCTCAATGGAATCTGCGTCACGGTATTGGTCACCGGATTCTGCGCGCCGATGGTCAGCCGGTCGATCGCCTGTATGCTCTGCCGGTAGGGCTGTGCGAGCCGCACAATGATCGGAAAATGTCGATCGCTGCCTTCCTCATACGCGTCACCTGTGGCCTGCCCGCCAATCGCCGTCTGGATCGCTGAATTGATGTCGCCGGGGGCAAGCCCATAGCGTCCGGCCGTAAAGCGATCGATATCGATGCGGACGGTCGGTTGGCCAAGCGAACTGAACACCGAAAGATCCTCGATGCCGGGTACGGTCTTCATCACCGACTTGATCTGATTGGCCACTTGCGTAAGCGTCGCGAGATCGCCGCCAAACAGCTTGATCGAGTTCTCGCCCTTGACCCCGGACACGGCTTCCTGGACGTTGTCCTGAATGTACTGTGAGAAGTTGAATTCGATGCCCGGAAATCCTTCCGCCAGCTTCTCCGATATCTCGGCTGTCAGCTTGTCCTTGTCGACGCCGTCCCGCCAGGCGCTCGCCGGTTTCAACGGGACGAAGAACTCGGCGTTGAAAAATCCGGTCGCATCGGTGCCGTCGTCCGGGCGCCCATGTTGCGATACGGTCGTTTCCACTTCCGGGAATTCCATGATCACCCTGCGGATCTGATTGACAAATCCGTTGCCCTCTTCAAGCGCGACGGAGGACGGCATCGTCGCCCGAATCCAGAGATTGCCTTCTTCGAGATGCGGCAAGAATTCCAACCCCAGCGACCGGCCGGCAAAAACCGCGAGCGCGAGCACGAGCGCGGTCACCGTCAATGTCACGATCCGGTTGGACAGGACAAATTGAAGCACCGGCCCGTAGAGCCGCCGCAGCCAGCGAACAACGAATGTTTCAGTCTCTTCGACGCGTGGAGGCAGCAGCAACGCGCCCAAGGCCGGCGAAACCGTGAAGGTGGCGAGCAATCCGCCCGCCAGAGCATAGGCATAGGTTTTTGCCATCGGACCGAAAATATGGCCTTCGACCCCGCTCAGCGTGAACAGCGGAACGAAACCAACGATGATGATGGCCGCCGAAAAGAAGATCGCGTGATTAACCTCTGTCGCGGCGCGGTAGATCGTCGCGAGCTTGCCGGAGAAGCCGGGCGGAGCGGCGGTTGGGGTTTCCGTCTCGCCAGACGGATGACGCGCGCTCGCTTCGGCGAGATGTCGATAGATATTCTCCACCATGATGACCGTGGCATCGACAATGAGGCCGAAGTCGATGGCGCCGACCGACAGCAGATTGGCCGATTCGCCCCGAAGCACGAGGATGCCGATCGCAAAGAACAGCGCGAAAGGGATCGTCGCTGCGACGATCAATGCGCTGCGCAAATCCCCCAGAAAGATCCACTGAACGAAGAAGACCAGAATGATTCCGAAGATCAGGTTGTGCACCACCGTTTCGGTCGTGATCTTGATGAGGTCGCTGCGGTCATAGATGCGCTCGATCTTCACGCCGGGCGGCAAGATTCCCAGTGCATTGATCCTTTCGACCTCGGCCTCGACGCGGCGGATCGTGGGCAGGCTTTGCTGACCGCGGCGCATCAGCACGATGCCCTCGACGATATCGTCGTCATTGTCCTTGCCGGCGACGCCGAGACGGGGTTTGTTGCCGACGCTGACCTCTGCAATATCGCTGACACGCACGGGATTGCCGCCGGTCGACGTCAGCATCGTGTTGCGAATATCCTCGATCGAATGGATCAGGCCGACACCACGGATCACCGCCGATTGCTGACCGATGTTGACGGTGTTGCCGCCGACATTGATGTTGCTGTTGTTCAGTACTTGCACGACCTGCGGCAGGGTCAGGCCATTGGCAATGAGTTTGGTGAGATCGATGTGGACGTCGAACGTCTTGCTCCTGCCTCCCCAGCCCGTGACGTCAATGACTCCAGGCACGGCGCGGAACCGTCGCGCCAGCACCCAGTCCTGCAATGTCTTGAGGTCCATCACGCTGTAGTTCTGCGGACCCACAAGCCTGTAGCGGTAGATTTCCCCGATCGGGCTGGCGGGCGATATCGTCGGCTGCGCCTGGTTGGGCAATTGAGGCAACTGGCTCAGGCGGTTCAGGACCTTTTGTTCGGCCTCCTCATAGGTCAAGTCGTAGGTGAACTGCAGCTTCACGTCGGATAGGCCAAACAGCGAAATCGTTCGCATGGTGGTGAGGTAAGGAACGGGGGCGACGGCCGTTTCGATCGGGATCGTGATGTAACGTTCGATCTCCTCGGCCGACTGCCCGGGATTCTGGGTCACAATGTCGACCAGCGGCGGCACCGGATCCGGATAGGACTCGATGTTCAATCGAATGAAAGCGATCGTGCCCGCAAGCAGAAGCAATCCGAATAGTACGACGACGAGTATCCGAAACTTCAGGGCAAAGCCGACGATCATGTTCATGAACTGGCGTCCCGACCTGGTTGGCTCCGGGCGCGCGCGCTGTTGCGGCATCCGGGCCTTGGCTGCCGCTTGCCGCGTGATGTACGAACAGGTGTCCTGCTCGGCGACACGACCATGTCGCGCGCGATCAACTCGACAGGCGATCGCATTCCTAGGGTGTCAATGACGCGCTGGGCGTGCGCGTGCCATCTGCGCCGGACGATGCTGTCTGAGACTCTGCCCAAGACGATTACGTCTCCCGCCGATCTTGGAATGGTGCTCCATGGTGCCGCGACCATGTCGAGCCATCACGCGATGAATGCCTGGGACACCACAAGACGATGCTTGCCCGTTCGAGCATACATCCGACCGCGCGGTCCCCCTCCACAGTTAGAAACTGTTTATCTGATTGAGCTGACATCATCCTTACGGAGATCGTCCGCATGGCTTCAATCGTTCGATGCGCGAGCATGCGGACTTTGAAGACGACACGGCTGCAGGATCGGTCGACGTCACGCGGCGGCGCATGGACGGAATGATGCGCCGCAATGAGAATCGCTGCGATTGCGGATGTCGAAGATTCTCCGAGCCGGTTCGGAGGATTGGAGTATATTTCGGCAGGCATTCGGATTCGAGAATGCGAGGGGCAGTCTCTCTATCCGGAAAATGCTGCCATGCTGATCCGTGTTCTTCTGAGCATGCTGGTGTTGGTCCTTGTGTCGGCCAGTGCGGATGCCTTTAGCACAACCGCAGGCGACAGATGGTCGGATCTGAGGGACGAACGCCTGCAGCAATTGCCTTCAGCTGTTCGCGCGGCACTTCTCAACGCCCAGAAGGCGTGCGGCGAAGAGCGCATCAGCGTGCGGAGCGGGTTTATCCGCTATCTGAAGAATACGAATGGAAGCGAATTGATCGCACTCCATTTCGATCAGTTTCATTGTGCCAATCGGTCGGCCCTTTGCACCTCGAGCGGATGCCTGCATCAGATCTTCCTTGCTCGCAGGGGCGTGGTTCATCGCGAAGTCTGGCATGGCCATGTTCAAGAGGTTGATTTGACGGACCGGGGCGGCCGGATATTCGCAAACGTTGCATGCGACGGAGGATATTGTGCTGTCAATCGGCATTTCAAAATTGATCCCTGATCGGGGGCCAATTGTGCTGCCTGGCGGCGAGTGTTGGCGGCAGCGCTCGCAGCATTGCGGCCGTGCAGCCGGAGCGCGATCGGCTCGGAGCGAGGAATGGTCGAGGGATTGCGAAAAGCTAGGCTGCTAGAATGACCACGCCACCCTTCTCAATCGACGTCGCCGGTTGACCCATATGCGACGGTCGGCAGTTTGGTTGCAACGATCACCGTTCGTGCGATTGCCGGAGGAGCGGCCGTAGTTTGTGCGGTCCCAGAGGCGGGAAGCGCTATCGCGCCGAGCAACAATAGTCCGGTTGTCCTGAACTCCTGAACTGCATGATTGCCTCCTTCCCATCCCGATCACATTGAACCACGCCAAATTCCAGGAGCGCTGTCCCATGCCCATCGCAGGTGTCAGATTCAACGACGGCATCGAGGTCATCCAAGTGCCGGCAAACCACGCCGCCTGATCGCCTCGTCACCCACAATCCCGCATAGCTCGCGGCGTTGAGTGGGCCGGGAATATCGTCTGTCGCCCGATCCTGGGCGGACTGCACCATCAATATGGCCGGATTTGATTTACGGTAGGCACAGGCGTGATCAGCTCACGCGCCATCCTGGCCGGACCACTACGTCCGTGTTTAAGTTTTCGGTACACACAACGGGATCGCTTGTCCTTCCCAATTGCACAACCGCCGCTGCCAAGCTCGGTTCCCGAGTGTCGCACACCCACACACTCAGCGGTCGATCTCGCAGACAAAGTCCTCGAACTTCCCGGCGGCGGTGCGGGGGATCTCGTCGAAATAGGCAAAGACGACGCGGAAGGGAGCGCCGAGTTTGGTGCGAACCCACTCGGCCAAGCGCGCCTCCGCATCGGCCCCGAGCGCCCGCGTGACTGCCAAGCGCAGCTCGATCAGATCGGGCGCCTTCTGGACGAGCTGGTACTGCCGGATCCCGGGGGCGATCTCGAGCATGGACTCGATGTTAGCCGAAGACAGCAGCGGCCAGCGCCGCTGGCCGGACGGCATGATCAGCATGTTCTGGGTGCGGCCGAGAATTCGGTTGATCACCGGCAATCCGCGTCCGCACGGGCAGGGTGGGCCGACCTCGACAAAGTCGCCGATGTCATAGCGGATGAGCGGCATGGCCAGGTTATGGAGGGAGGTGACCAGGAGCTTACCGACCTCGCCGGGCGCACAGGGTTGGCCCTCCTCGTTCACAACCTCCACGAACACGTGTTCGGACTGGATGTGGTAGTGCTCGTGGTCGGGGCATTGCAACGCGATGTAGCCGATCTCGCGGGTCGAATAGATGTCGACGAGCGGCACGCCCCAGGCGTGGCGGACGGCGCTTCGGACCTCCGGCTTCAGGTTCTCCGAAATCGTGATGACCTGCTTCAAGCGGGGCAGCTCAACACCGTGCTCGCGACAATGGACGGCCAGGCGCTGCGCGATAGTGGGATGGGTCAACAGGTAGTCGGGATCCTGGCGCCGCAGCCATTCGACCTGGTGCTCGACCGGCGTCGTGATGTTGAGGCTGGCCATCGGTCCGGTCTTGAGGATGGTGGCGCTCGAATAGCCCCAGCTCCCGGACCGGGCCCCGTCGGGGTAGAGCGCTTTGCCCGCGCCGCTCTCGCGCAGGGTCGCGAAGGTGCCGCGGAAGTCGCGGCGGTGCCAGAGATGGTCGCGCACCGTGAAGGCGCTCCACATCAGCTCCCAGAGCTGCGTGCGGACCGAGCGGATCGGCTTGCCGGTCGAGCCCGAGGTGTAGATCTGCCGCAACTCCCCGTGGCCCGGCGGCAGCGCTTGCGTGATCATCGTCTCCTCGGCATCCGCCGCTTGGATCTCCGCGCGGATGAGCGGGGCAATGCGCCGCCAGACCGTGGGCCAAGTGTCGTCGGCCGGGAGATCGCCGAGGTCGCGCAGCCGCTCGCGGTAGAACGGCACGTGGGTGCCGGCATGGCTAAGGAGCACCTTCAGCTGGTCGCGCTGACGCCGCGACACCTCTTCCGGGGCCCACCACTGGCTCTGCTCGAGCTGGAACAGGATCGCAAGGAGACCGGCGCCGGTGGGGGCCGGAATCCCGGGCCAGGCGATCCCGGCAATCGCCGAGTTGACGGAGAGGGGGGCTGTCATGGTGCGATCTCTCGCGGGAATTCCTTCCCGGTTCAGCCCGTGCGGGCCATTGTCCGGTCGGCCATGGTCGGTTACGGACCAAGGAACCGTCAAGGTCTTACCCCGTTGAGAGGTTAGCAGTTAGCGTGGGAGTTAGACGCCAGGAGTAATGGAGCCCCCGCATGAAGACAGTTCTCCTCAGCGTAGCGCTGCTGGGTGCCGTCACGGCCAGCGCAACCGCGGCGACCGGCGGCGCCATGCGCCCTGGCGCGCAACCCGATGCCCTGGCGACCGGGGAGGGCGGCAATGGCGCGGGATCGGTCAAGCTGGCGAGCCTCGTGACCTCCACATTCCTGTTCGTGCCCGATGCCGTCCAATCACCGCTGGTCGCCGTCGGCGAGGGGGGAGAAGGGGGGTACGGACGCCGCAGGTATCGGCACGACAATTACCCGGACTATTACGAGCCTCGTTACTACCGCCCCTATCCCGGCTATCCGCCGTATTATGCCCCGCGACGCTACGGCCGGCCTTATTATGGCCACCGGTATTACCAGCGGCGGTATTTCGAGCCGTACTGAGTCCGACCGCGTCGGGGGTGGCAGGGGTTGGCGAAGGTGACGGGTAAGGGCGGTGCGGTCGGCCGCGACCGGAAATTGATCCTCCTCACTCCCGGGCCGCTGACGACGGCAGCAGCCGTCAAAGCCACGATGATGCGCGACTATGGCTCGCGCGCCGATAGCCCCGGGATCGGCACGATCGTGGTGTGGCGACATCACGTCGGCATCATCACGAGCCGCACCAGCGATGGTCGTTGGGTCGTCAAAAGTGGCAATTACGGCCGCGGCGTGGGTGAGCGTGCTCGGTCTCTTGCTGGCGCGATTCGCGTTCAGGCGGCCTTGACGCGCAGGCCTTCCTCGCCGCCAACAGGCCCGAACGCGAAGCAGCGACATCGCTCCTCGCTTGAGCGCCTTCGCGGAGTTGAAGCCGCCGGTACCGCGGAAACCGAGCCCTCGATCTTTAGCTCCCAAAAGCACAAAGTCGTTCGAGTTCGCCCTTGGGGAGCGGAATATCCAGCCGCGCCGCCTGCACCCTGATGGCAGTCGCGCTATCTCGACAATCTGCTCAAGCGCCAAAATCTCGGTCACAACCGATGCTTGCGGTTGCGTCCTGATTTCGTACAGATGCCGAGTTCTCTCAGGCATGCTCATCAACTTAGCAATGCACTCGTCGAGTGTGCCGTCGATGACCATGTAGGGAGACTGATCTTCGCGACGTGCATTGGCGAGCGACGGCCACTTGTAAAGCTTGGTCGGCGCGTTGAAATCTACTCGCTGCGTGTCAGTCATATCGGTCTCTATGCTCGCCCTCTGCCGATCAACAATTGGAAATCCGCAGTTCAACGAAAATTACATGTCGCGAGCCCCGCAACGAACGGTGCTGACGATCCGAGTCAGCGCCTATTACCGAAGAGTGCGCGAGCATGGCGCCGAAGGCGCGCTCCTGTTCGACGACGTTGTTTGCAAACTACCGACGTCTGAGGTCGACAGGCCGGATGCCGTTACCGAGCCAGCCAGATAGAGAGCGGTGGCTGTTGGCTGCTCACGGTGGCCGCACCGGCCGGTCGATCGGCGAGGAAGAGGCTCACGGCGAGGACGTCGCATTCGCCGATAGTCCTCTGGATTGCTTACTCAGGTGGAATGAGGCAAAACTAAAGATTCAGTTCGTGCAAGAATATCGCGTTGAAAAATAAATAAAAATATGGCGCACCCGACACGATTTGAACGTGTGACCTTTGCCTTCGGAGGGCCGTGGTCGTCTGCTCGGCCGATCACGGAACAGCGCTTTTCGACCAGCTGCAAGAGTCGGGTGTTGCGGCTTCCCGCAACCAACGATCCCGACACTCCCGCAGTCACCGCGGCGATCTTCGGAACAATGAGCTCTTCGGTCGCGACCTCAGACGGATAATGCGCCGCGCTTGGGCTTCCGAGGCAGGCTTTCGGGCGCATGAGCCTCATCTGGTTTTGCCGTTGCGGATTTCGCAGCCGGCTCGCGCCCGGACAACACAGCGTCGAGGACGATTTTGGCGGTCAGTTGCAGGTGCGCGTTCATCAACGCGACCGCGCGTTCGCTGTCCCGCGACAGAGCGGCCTCCGCAATCTCGCGATGTTCCTTATCGAGATCTCGATCCACCTTGGACAAGGGACCGGTAAACCACCGGTAGCGTGCAGAATGATTGAAAAGAACCGCCCGCAGATGAAGAAGCCAGGGGCTGCCGCAACCCGCTGCGAGAACTTCGTGAAAGATCTCGTGAGCCTTCGCATATTCGTTGCTGTAGCGACGCGCAGCCTTGTCGGCCCATACCGGCGTATGCGTCAGACGATGCAGAGCGGCGACCACCTGCGATTGCCACTCGACTCCACCTTTCTCGATCGCCCCTCGAAGGCACAGCGCCTCAATGCTGCATCGAACATCGGTGAGATCGCGAAGGGCATCGGCCGACAGTGGCGCGACACGGAAGCCTCGCTGTGGTTCGCTGACGACAAACCCCTCCGATGCGAGGCGCGACAGTGCCTCACGCACGGCGCTCGATCCGACCGCAAAGCGACGGCACAGATCGTCGATCTTCAGCTTCTCTCCAGGCGCGAAGTTGCACGCGAGCAGCTCGGAGCGAAGCTCCGCATAGGCTCCGTGGGTGAGGCTCGTGGGTGATTCCATGATGCGCATAGCCATAGCCGACGAAATGAATGAAGTCACTCATAAATGTGCATTATAGCAGAATAGTGCATTTTATATTGCAATATGCATTTTTAATGGTACGGTGGATCGCACACGGAGGAAAACGCCCCATGCGCTTCATTGCCTATGAGAGAAACGGAACGCGCGGCCTCGCAGTGGCCGATCAGGCCGGCCGGCATTGGGGGCTTGATGAGGGCGGAGATGGCAGACTCGAGCGCGCGATTGCCGGCGGGAGGGACGCACTGCAGGATCTCGCAGCGGCCCTTCTCAAGGGTGAGCCGATCGATCCGGAAGCAGTGAACTTCCTTCCTCCGCTGTCCTCGCCCGGCAAGATCATCTGTGTGGGGTTGAATTACGCGGACCACACCGCTGAGAGCAGCATCCAGCAGCCGGACTACCCGACGCTGTTTGGCCGGTTCGCGTCGAGCCTCATCGGCCACGGTGCGCCGATCGTGCGGCCGGCCGTCTCGGAAGCGCTCGACTATGAGGGAGAGCTTGTCGCTGTCATCGGGCGCGGCGGCCGCCATATCACCCGGTCCGCAGCCCTCGACCACGTCGCGGGATACTCGATCTTCAATGACGGCACGGTCCGCGACTATCAGTTCCGCACGCCGCAATGGACGATTGGCAAGAATTTCGACGGCACCGGAGCGTTCGGACCTGCATTCGTCACGGCCGACGAGCTTCCGCCCGGCGCCAGCGGCCTGAAACTCGAGACAAGATTGAACGGGACGGTGATGCAGAAGGCGTCGACTTCCGATCTCGTCTTCGATGTCGCAACCCTGGTCGCGCTGATCAGCGTGGGCATTACGCTGTTCCCGGGAGACACTATTGTCACGGGCACACCGTCCGGCGTCGGCGCCGCGCGCAAGCCGCCTCTCTATATGAAGCCGGGCGACGTCTGCGAGATCGAGATCGAGGGATTGGGAGTGCTTCGCAATCCGATCGTGCAGGAAGTCGAAGGCGCAGCGCGTGCGGCTGCCTGACCCGCGGCTTCGCTCAGTCGCGTGGAGGCGAGGTCTTGACCAGAGTCGATAAGCGCACTGCCATGTTCTGATCGGCCGTCATTCGGTGCCGGCAGCACGACGTAGATCGTTCGCCTCGGAGGAAACAATGAAATCGGTTCCGGTTTTGATTGCAGGAGGTGGTCCTGTCGGGATGACGCTTGCGAACGTCCTGGCCCATTTCGGCATCCGCTCCATGGTGGTCGAGCGAAATGCGACGACGACCCGCCATCCGAAGATGGACATCACCAACAGCCGCAGCATGGAGCTGTTTCGCCGGTTCGGCCTGGCAGACGCATTGCGCAATGTCGCGGTGCCGGAAGATCATCCCTTTGACGTCTCCTGGATCACAAGTCTCGCCGGATATGAGCTGCATCGCTTTCGGTACATGGCTCCGAGCGAGTTTCGAAAGCAGATCCGCATCAAGAACGACGGCACCCAGCCGCTCGAACCCCCGATGCGCGTCTCGCAGGTCGAGATCGAGCCGGTTCTGAAGAAAGCCATCGACGCGCGTCCGGAGGTCGACGTGCGGTTCGGCGTCGCCTTCGAAAGCTTTGAAGAGAAGGATGATTGTGTCGTCGCGGTGCTGTGGGAGCAGGGGAGCGGCGCCCAGGAGCAGGTCAGCTGTCAGTATCTGATCGGCTGCGACGGCGGTTCCAGCCGGGTTCGGGCGGGGCTGGGCATCCCGCTGGAAGGGCAGTCGCGCGTCGGCGAACTCTACATGATCCACTTTCGATCGACCGAGCGAGACCTCCTGCAGCGCTGGGGCGTTGCCTGGCACTACCAGTCGCCGCTTGGAACGATGATCGCCCAGAACGATAATGATATCTGGACCGTCCATGTGCCTGTGCTTCCGGGTCAGGACGCGAGCAAGCTCGATCCACGCGCGCTCGTCGAGGCCTATGCCGGCCGGCCCTTCGCCTTCGAGATTCTGGTCGCGAATGCGTGGACGCCGCACCTTCTGGTCGCCGAATCCTATAGCAACGGACGTGTCCTGCTCGCGGGCGACTCCGCGCACCAATTCATCCCGACAGGCGGCTACGGGATGAATTCCGGGGTCGGCGATGCGGTCGACCTCGGTTGGAAGCTGGCGGCGACGCTGCATGGCTTCGGCGGGCCCGGCCTGCTCGCGTCGTATGAAATCGAGCGGCGTCCCGTAGCGGCACGCAATCGCGACGCATCCGGCCGCCACATGCAGGTGCGAATGCAGATTGCTGAAGCCTACGGAGCGTTGCTGGATTGCGACAACAGCGAAAATCCGGTGCGCCGGGCGGAAGTCGGTGCAGAGATCGCCAAGCTTGGCAACGCCGAGAACGAATGGTTCGGGATCGAACACGGCTTCATCTATCAGGGATCGCCGATCGTCGCTGACGGGTCGACCGCTCCCTTTGCGTTTGATCCTGCCATCTACAAGCCGACGACCAGGCCTGGCGCCCGCTTGCCCAGTGCGTTCTTGAAAGACGGAACGGCGCTCTACGATCGGCTGGGCCCGTATTTCACGCTGATTGATTTCCGCGGAAGCGATCTGTCACCCTTTGTCGATACGGCGGCGCGACGACGGATACCGCTGTCGGTCCTGCAGCTCGACGAGCCCGACCTGAAGGGTGTTTACGGACAGGACATGCTGCTCGTGCGGCCCGACCACCACATTGCGTGGCGGGGAACAGGCGGCAAGACGCCAAACGCCGATGCGATCCTCGCGACGGCTCTCGGTTGGGGGGCGGAACGGTGAAGCCGCTGCATGCTCTTGTGATCGGCGCCGGTATCGGCGGTACGGCGGCAGCCATCGCGTTGCGTCGGGCCGGTCTCCACGTTTCCCTGTTCGAGCAGACGATGGCGCAACGCGAGGTTGGCGCGGGCATTCAAATCAGCCCCAACGCCTCCCGGCTGTTGGGCCGCTACGGGCTTGGCGACGCCATGGCGCGGGCCGCCGTTCGTCCCTCCGCGGTGGTCTTTCGTCGTTGGCAGGACGGCCGTGTCTTGGGGCGCGAAGAACTCGGTGACTCGATCGAGAACCGCTATGGGACGCCTTACTACCATTTCCACAGAGCTGACCTCATCGCCCTTCTGGCCGACGCGTTCGGTCACAAGGAGATCAAGCTTGGACGACGTCTGGTCGACGTCGAGCAGGACGAAAGCGGTGTGACTGCCCGCTTTGAGGACGGCACGTCCGCGCGCGGTGATCTCCTCATCGGGGCCGACGGAATCCACTCCCAGGTTCGCGAGCGCCTGTTCGGTGTAGAAAAGCCGCGGTTCTCTGGGCAGATCGCGTACCGGGGGCTCGCGCCTGCCGAACGCGTTGCGCATCTCGGCCTTCCGCATGAGGTCACCAACTGGGTGGGGCCGGGCGGGCATTTTGTTCACTATTTCGTTTCATCAGGTCGATTCCTGAACTTTGTGGCGGTCAGCGAAGAGGCGACATGGACGCGGGAGCAATGGTCCGATCGCGGTTCGATCTCCGACGCCGCGAAGAAGTATGAGGGGTGGCATCCGCAACTTGCGACGATTCTCAACGCGGTCGACGAGACGTTCAAATGGGCGTTGTTCGATCGCGATCCACTTCCGCAATGGACACAGGGGCGGGTCGCGCTGCTGGGCGACGCATGCCATCCCATGCTGCCTTACATGGCGCAGGGGGCAGCGCAAGCCATCGAAGACGGCGCCGCGCTGGCGGCCTGCCTGAAACATGCAGCCCTCGACATTCCGTCGGCGTTTCGGGCTTACGTCGCTTCGCGGAAGCCGCGCGCGACCGAAGTGCAGGAACGGTCCCGCGCCAATTCGACGAGCTTCCACCTGCGGGATGGACCACAACAGCAGGAGAGGGATCACCTCTTCGCCACGCGAGGTGTGCGCGGCAGCCCCGAGGCAATGAACAAACTTTATGGCTACGACGCAGAAGCCGTCGCGGCGACGCTGGAGGAAAAACCATGACCCGCGCGTTCCAAATCGCCTATGTCGATCTCGATACGCCTGCCGCGGAACAGGAGATCGCCTATTATGATCGGGTGCTCGGCGCAACGCCTGCCGAGCGAGGATCAGACGGCCGCGCGTATTTCAGTCTTGGTCTCGATCACCACAACATCACCGTCAAGCCGGCATCCGAGAAGCGCCTCACGGCGCTTGGCCTGAGGATCAACCAGGAATCGGCCGACGACACGGTGAAGTCGCTCCGCTGCCTGGGTCTGTCGGCCGAAAAGAAGAGCGATGCCCGGCCGGGCGTTCCGGTCCTGGTGGAGGTCGACGTTGCAGGGCACACGCTGCATCTGTTGTCTGACATGGCCATGCCTGGCCCTGGCTTTCGTACTTCGGGCGTCGTTCCAACGCGGCTTGGACACGTCGCGCTGATCACGCCGGAGGCCGACAAATTCGTTAAATTCTGTTCGGCCATCGGGTTCCGCACGACGGATTGGTTCGAGGGGATCGCGACGTTCCTGACTTGCAACCACGATCACCACGTCCTCAACGTCATTGGTGCGCCGGAAACCCGCCTTCACCACCTCGCCTTTGAGCTACGCAGCCGCGCCGCACATCACGACGTGGCGGATTTTCTCGCGACGCAGGGCCATCCGATCCTCTGGGGTCCGACGCGGCACACCGCCGGCCACAACCTCGCTTCCTATCACTACGACCCGAGCCGTTTTCTGATCGAGCTCTATTCCGACATGGACGTGCTCGTTCCGGAGCTCAACATCTTCGAGCCGCGGCCCTGGCATGAAGCGCTGCCCCAACGTCCTCGGGTGTGGACGATCGATCAGTTGACGACGTGGGGGACTCGTTTCGAGTTCGACTTGAAGACGGCCTGACCATCCGGCCGTCGGTTGTTGAAGCACCAAGTCGAGGGGAGAGAGATGTCAGGGAATGCGCGCATACCGGGCGTTGCTTGTTTGGGTGTCGTGGCAGCGATCCTTGTTTGTTTATCTATCGCGACGCCAGGCAGTGCTGAGGAGAAGCGTTACGATACCGGCGCAACCGATACGACAATCAAGATCGGCAATACCGCGCCGTATAGCGGGGCGCTGTCGTCGAACGGCATCATCGCCAGAACGGAAGGCGCCTATTTCAAGATGATCAACGATCAAGGCGGGGTCAACGGCCGCAAGATCGAGTTCATCTCCTACGACGATGCGTATAGTCCTCCCAAGACGGTGGAGCAGACGCGCAAGCTGGTCGAAGGCGACGAGGTGCTTCTTCTCTTCAATCAGCTCGGCACGCCCACCACCATGTCGGTCATCAAATATGTCAACGCCAGGAAGGTGCCGCAGCTGTTCATCGCGGCCGGTGGAACCATCTTCGGCGACCAGAATACGTATCCCTGGTCGATGGGCTTCCAGCCAAGTTATCAGAGCGAAACGCGCATCTACGGCAGGTACCTGCACGACAACTATCCCGACGGAAAGATTGCCGTGCTCTCGTCCAACGACGATTTCGGGCGGGACAATATCAAGGGCTTGAAGGATGGTCTTGGCGATGCGGTCGGCAACATCGTCGCCGAGGTTACGTATGAGACCAGCGCGCCGACGATCGATTCCGAATTGGTGAAGCTGAAATTCTCGGGCGCAAACGTCTTCGTCAACTTCGCCTCGGCGAAATTCGCGGCGCAAGCCATCAAGAAGGCAGCCGAGATCGGTTGGAAGCCCGTGCATATCCTGCATGGAAATTCGCAGTCGATCAGTGCAGTCCTGAAACCCGCCGGCCTCGACAACGCCAAGGATATCATCACGGCGAGCTACAGCAAGGATCCTGCGGATCAGGCCTGGATCGATGATCCGGGGTTGAAGAGATTTTCCGAGTTCGTCGACAAGTACATGCCCGGAGAGGACAAGACCAACTTCTATCTGGTCTATGGGTACAATGCCGCGCAGGCGATGGTCGAAGTCCTCAGTCGGTGCAAGGATGACCTCACACGCGCGAACATCATACGGCAGGCCGAGGCGTTGAGCCGGGTTCACCTCGACATGCTGCTTCCGGACGTGACGTTGAGCACGTCGCCGGCCGACCACTACCCGATCGAGCAAATGCAATTGCAGAAGTTCGATGGACAGAACTGGGTGAGGTTTGGTTCTGCCATCGAAGGGACACCCAGCGAGAAATGATGCCTCGGGTCCCGCACGGCGAAATTGGCTGATGGAGCAGCGATCTGGGAGAATGGAAGGAAGATGCCAATGACGAACCGCCAGATCTGGCTACGCTCACGTCCGAACGGCATCCCGCAAGCGGCAGATTTTGATCTTCGCGAAGTCGAGTTGCCGACCCTGTCGGATGGCGAATTCCTCGTTCGCAACGCCTATCTCTCGGCAGATCCCGCGATGCGCGGATGGATCGCAGACAAGAGCACCTATTGGCCAAGAATGGAGGTGGGCGACACCATGCGGGCATTTGCCGCGGGAGAAGTCGTGGAAACACGCAATCCCGCCTACGACGTCGGCGACCAGGTCATGGGCGTATTCGGTTGGCAGGACTACGCTGCGGTGAAGCAGTCCGAGGTGATGCGCAAGGTTCTGGAATCCGATTTGCCGTTGTCGCTGTCCCTCGGGATACTGGGGCTTAATGGGCTAACCGCATATTTCGGCCTGTTGGATGTTTGCCGGCCGAAGCCGGGTGAGACAGTCGTGGTTTCCACGGCGGCTGGCGGTGTCGGCTCTGCTGTTGGACAGATCGCGAAGATCAGGGGATGCCGTACGATCGGATTTGCCGGCGGGCCTGAGAAGGTCCGGCAATGCATCGAAGACTTCGGCTATGATTACGCAATAGACTACAAGGCGACGAAGGATATTGATCGCGTGCTGGCAGAGCATTGTCCGGAAGGGATTGACGCATTCTTCGACAACACATCGGGAGCGGTCCACGACGCTGTTCTTCGCCGCATCAATCTGGGGGCGCGAATAGCGATCTGCGGTACCGCCTCCTACGCGAGCTGGGATCCCTGGAATGAAGGGCCACGCCCGGAGCGGCATCTGCTTGTCAAACGGGCGATCATGCAGGGCTTTCTCACGACCGACTTTGCGGCGAGGTACGAGGAGGCGGTGGCTGCGCTCGCTGGCTGGATCCGAGAAGGACGGCTCAAGTATCGAGAGGACGTCCTGAACGGAATTGAGGCCGCGCCAGCATCAATCGCAATGCTCTATGCCGGCGAGAACCGCGGAAAACTCATTATCAGATTGTAGCGGGCCATTCGAAAGGCATGGATCGACCGGACCGGTTTACGCGGCCGATCGGTGTTCGGGACGCCAGGAGCCGCCCACGTCAACCGGCAACCATCAGCGAATGCCGCTATCGGTGGTTGCGCCTCCCCACAACCACTTTTGTTATAACTCGCTCTCCGTCCCGGTCTAACCGCCGGGACAGTTTAGCTTTTGCACGAAACCAGGGGCGGGTTGCGTACAGCGTTGATCCAGAATCGACGGATGAGTGTCAAACGCCATCCGGAACTGCACCCTTTGCGTCATGAAGAACTGCCCCCACCATCGGATTCATGATCTCGGTTGAAGGTTGGCTCCGCCGGTGACGGGGCGGAGGGAGGCGGAGCCGACCGGCGGGCGGCTTGATGAGGCCGCTCTCTTGGCGCGGAGCCGATAGCTGTCGCCGCGGATGGTCAACACGTGACTGTGGTGCAAAAGGCGATCGAGGATCGCATCGCCTAAAGCGGGACTGCAATCCGAATGGCGAGCGAAGAAAAACGCTGAGCTCGAAAAGATTGTCATCGTCTCTGAGAAGAGGGCAAAACATGCCTTTCGCTTCGTCAGCTGTGCCTTGGCTTATCTCTGCTCGAGATTGCAGAGCAATTTCAATAACATGTGAGTTCGCAGTTTTGTTCTGAATGGCGCGCCAGCGGCTCTAGGAGCCCTGTTAGATCAAATCATCACGCAAATCAGGGCTTTGTCTGCTCTCAGGTGGTAGCAGAGGCCAGTAGCTTTTGATGCGCGCGTTGATGGGACTGATCAAAGACAGACGCGGGACGTATTACGCGCAGAAGCGTGTACCTGAGCCGACGAAATTTCATTTTCTTCAAATGTCGCTTCCACAGGCTGCCTGTGCTGTTGATGCAGCTTAATGCGACGCACCCGGCTGGAATTACCAGCTTGACTTGATCACGGACCATTCGCTGCGTGGCTGGGGACGTTGAACGACGGTTCGGCCGCCTTTCGAGCGGTAGTTGATCGCGCGCCGTGGGGGTCGGCCATCGGCTTACGGTGAAGCGCTGCGTCCTGGATCTTACGCGCGAAGTCTATCCTCCATCTCTACGACCGCGCGATGCTCAATGCCGCGGCGCTACGTGCCGTCGGCTACACCAAGGACACGCCGGAGCCTCCGGGCGGCGAGATCATCCGCGATGCGAAGGGCAACCCGACGGGGCTCCTGCTCGCCAAGCCGAACGCCAACATCCTCTATGCCACGCTGGCCAAAGGGCCGAAGCTGCCATTCGAATACCAGGTCAATTCGACCCGCCACTTCATGCGCGAGCTGAACCGGCTCGGCGTCACGGGCGCCATCGACGCGGGCGGCGGCTTCCAGAACTATCCGGAGGACTATGCGGTCATCCAGAAGCTCTCGGACGAGGGGCAGCTCACGATCCGCCTGGCCTACAACCTCTTTACCCAGAAGCCGAAGGGTGAAAAGGACGATTTCCTGAACTGGACCAAGACCTCCAAATACCAGCAGGGCACCGATTACTTCCGCCACAACGGCGCCGGAGAGATGCTGGTGTTCTCGGCCGCCGATTTCGAGGACTTCCGGGTCGCGCGCCCCGACATGCCGCCGGAGATGGAAGGCGAACTCGAGGGCGTCGTTCGCATCCTTGTCCAGAACAAATGGCCATGGCGTCTGGCCGCCTCCAGGCTGTCCTTGCGAACTATTCAGCGCCGCCGCTCACCCTTTACGCGGTGTATCCGCCGACCCGACATCTTGCCGTCAAGGTTCGCCTCTTCATCGATTTCCTCGTCGATCGGTTCGGGTCGGGCGCCGGCTGAGCGCGCTAATCTGTATTCCTTTCGCGCGACAAGCGATTGCCGAGCGCAAGGCCGTATTGGTAGAGGGCGTTGCCATAGTCCAGTTGCAACCGTTCGGTCGATTGCAGCGCGACGTCGACATTCGCGCGTGCCGATTTCAATGCACGTGCGAGAACCGAGGCCTCGTAAGCCGCCTTGGCGGTCCCTCCGGCCGTGTGAGGCCGCACCACGAAAACTGCGTCGCCGGTCAGCAGGACGCGGCCGAACAGGGTTTTCGGCACCGTCACGTCGAGGATGGTCCGAAGGAACGGATCCGGCGTCTCCGAGACCAGCGCGGCCATCTTTGGATGGATCTCGCGCAATGCGCGTGCCCTCAGATCGGCAACGGCTTTTGCCGATGCCGAGCCGCGCGGAATCGCTGCGAAGGCGGCTGCGGCTAGTCTCGAGTCAGCTGTCGAAAAAGCGCTCGCCAACACGACTGAGCCAGCGCGACGTGAGCAACTGGAGAAGCTCGCAAAGGTAACGAGCGGCTTTGGGAAATCGGTGATATCGTCGGGTGTTGAAGCGCGTGAGGCCGCCCAAGTGAGGCGGTCTATCTGGGAGGAAGGCCATGGGATGGTTTAGCCGGAAAACATCGATAGCGGGTATCCAAATATCCAATTGGATACTCGTTCTGGTGGCTCTCGTCGTAATTTGGATTATCTATCGCTCTGCAACATGACGGTGGTTGCTTCCCCCTACGCCGTTGCTCACGTCGCTTCAGCCATCCAATTATCTTGTCAGCGCAATCGATTTCGGAGGCGAGGCGTTTATCAGCGAGCTAGGACGAATCCACATTCAACGGAGCCAAATGCAGATTGCGGCGAGGTGGACGAAGGC
>NZ_JBHMET010000216.1:0-2643 GCF_042430365.1 Bradyrhizobium erythrophlei | reverse complement strand
CCAATATTTGGTGGGTGCTTCCGCGCCCTCCGGCCACTCGATCAGCAGCCATTCCTCCGGCCGGCTTTCGGCAAGCCAGTAATCTCGATGTGCCGGACGGATGCGCACACGAGCAAAGCGCGAGGATAAGCGTTCTGCCGTCCCTTCACGCCACGTGATCTTGCGCCAAGCATCCATTGGCAGGTCAATCGCAAGCTTCTTAACTGAGATCGGTCGGTACTTGCCATCACGTCGAAGCAACTTCGGAGGCCGCCCGTTCCCCGACCACTTCTTCGGCGGCTGCGGCCCAGTGCCAGTGGGCCATACGGACGTTTGCGGCTGGATGCCGGCCACATAGTTCAAGCCGAGATCTGTTATGCCCGTACGCAGATCGGTATCAGTGCCATAGCCGGCGTCCATCAGCACTACGCCACGGGGCAAGTCCTCTGCATAGGCCCAGCGCAACTGTTCAAGCGCGATGGCCGGCTTGGTTTTGAAGGTGATCTCCTTGGGCACACCGGCTTTGCGCCGACGCGGACGGTCGGTCGCCCACTCCTTTGGTAGATAAAGCCGATACGCCACCGGCAGGCTTGCATCATGATTTGCGAGTGAAAGCGTCACAGCGACCTGACAATTGTCTTGTTTGCCCAACTGGCCGCAATATTGCCGTGCAACTCCGACCGAATGCCGCCCTTTCTTAGGAAAGCCCGTATCATCGATGATCCAAGCTTCGATCTCTCCGTGGCGTTCGATGACCGGCAGCACTAACTCACGGACCTTGGCCAACACTTGATGATCCGACCAGTCGCCTTGACCGACAAAATGCAACAATGCCTGATGTTGCGCTGCTGTCCGCTCAGGAGCTGTCATCGCCGCCATCGGCTCGACACTCTTGCGATCGCACGGCATCATCAGCCCGGTGCAGTAATCGCGAAGCGGTTTGGTCCGTCCCGCATGTCCGATCACGCTCGCAAGGCCCTCAATATATGTCGAAAACCGCGACGCTACGTCTCCCGATTTTGTCAGACCCATCTCAGCCTCCCCATACTGAAAAGTGAGTCTTCTCAAATACATGATTCTTCTCGGCAAAGGCCGCGACACTCTGACTCAGTAAGACTAGCAGTCTGCTGAAAAGCCCAGAAATTGAAGCATTGCTGTGTGTTTGGGCAGGTGGTTCTGGTGAGGTGTTCGAGTGTATGTGGCGCTCCTGAACGGCTACTTGCCTATGCCGTGGCCAGTTTGGGAACGCGGATCAGATTGTAGGCGATCAGGTTAAGCATGAAATCGGCGGCGACGCGACCGATGCCGCGATGTTTTGTCTTGCGCATCGTACCGTGCTGCTTGCCCCAGCCGAAGATGCATTCGGTCATCGCTCGGCGCGATTGCGACATGCCATAGCCCCGGTGGCGCGTGGTCCGTTCGTCGATGGCACTTCGGCGACTCTTGCCGGTTTTGGTGATGCCGTTGTTCTGCGTCACGTGCGGTGTGACGTTGATGGCGCGAAGATTGGCCACATGATCGGCCGTGTCATAGGCCTTGTCCTCACCGGCGGTGATACGATGGCCGGCCTCCTTGGCTTTGGTTTTGAGCATCTTCTCCGAGGCGCGACGCTCGGCGGTGCCGCTGGCGAGCGTGACCATGCCGGCCACGGCCAGCCCATGCCGGTTCTCCATGGTGGCGTGGCCCATATAGCAGAGCTTCGCCTCCCGTCCGGCGGCCTTGCGGTATAGCCGACTGTCGGGATCACTCGTACTCGCATGCGTGTCGTTCTTGCGCTTCTGGCCGTGGAAGTTCGCGCCGTCGTCGTCATCGCTGCCGTCCTTGGGGCGGAAGCTCTTCTGTGAAGCCCAAGCCTCAATCAACGTCCCGTCCACCGAAAAATGCTCGTCCGACAATAGCGGCTTGACCTGAGGATGGTTCAAAAGCTTGGTCATGAACTTCGTAAATATATCGCCGTTCTGCAGCCGCTCCCGGTTCTTCGTGAAGCTGGTCGGGTCCCAGACCGGATCGTCCGGCGACAGCCCCACGAACCAGCGGTACAAAAGATTGTAGTCCAATTGCTCCATGAGCTGTCGTTCCGACCGAATGCCGTAGAACACCTGCAGCAGCAACGCGCTCAGCAATTGCTCCGGAGGGATCGAGGGGCGTCCTTCGCTCGAATAGAGCTTCCCAAAGCTACGGTTCAACTCGCTCAGAACTTCCCGGACGAGCGTCCGAATCCTCCTCAGCGGGTGGTTCGATGGCACCCGCGCTTCCGGCGCAATGTACGAAAACAGCCCGCCCTGATCCACAAATGCGCCGCGCATGCGCCCCCCCCACCGATTCGTGATAAAAAATTGAATCAGCAAATTCTCGCTACGGCGAGAGGTTTTTCAGCAGACTGCTAGTCCTACTGCGTCATAAATTTCGATGACTACTTTGTCCTGAGATTGCTCTGATACAACAAGGGCATCGAGATAGTGTGGACGCGAGAGCGGCGCTCAGTTTCCGCCGGACAGTCGAGATCGAATTTGGAACGTGGCGTTCAGGCCGCAATGGCGGAACCCCTCGGGCGATAAGTTTCGGGAATTGTAGCCTCTTTGAAAAGCCCGGCGGAACCTGTTGCTGAGGGGGGAATCGTCTCCCGCTCGGAGACCAGGAATCCGTAGGCCGCGATGCACAGCG
>NZ_JBHMET010000215.1:0-2658 GCF_042430365.1 Bradyrhizobium erythrophlei | reverse complement strand
CTGCGCGCGCCATGCAATCTCCCCGTAGAGAGAAATGTCAATCCGCGGCCACGACGTTGATCCGTTCACCCTTGTGGAAAATCTCGACGGTGCGGGCGGTGAAGCGCACCTCGACCTCGGCGCGGACGAAGCGATGCGGGACGCTGTAGTAATGCGCCTCGACCTCGACGTGATAGTCGATGCTGACCCGGCAGATCCGCCACTCGGCGAACACGTAAGGGCTCTCCGGCAAGGCCTTGAGCGCCGGCCGGTCGATCTCCTCCAATAGCTTGCGGCGGGTCACGCCGAGCCGCCGGATCGGCCGTTCCTCGTTGAGCCGGGTCATTAACTCGGCGATCGCCGCGTTGACCTCGGCGAGGCTGTGGAAGGTCCGATGGCGCAGCCGTCCGAGCAGCCAGCGCTCGACCATGAGGACCGCCTGCTCGACCTTGGCCTTGTCGTGTGGCCGTCGTGGCCGGGCCGGCAGAATGGCGGTGCCGTAATGCGCCGCCATGTCGGCGTAGCTGCGGTTGATCTGCGGATCGTAGAGGCAGGCCTTGATCACCGCGACCTTGGTGTTGTCCGGCACCAGCAGCGCCGGCACGCCACCGATCGCCTCGAAGGCGCCGACGTGGCCGCTGATCCAGTCGGCGAGCCCCTGCGTCCAGGTCGCCTGCGCGTAGGTGAAGCTCGATGCGCCGAGCACCGCGACGAAGATCTGCGCGGTGCGCCGTTCGCCGGTGAACCGGTCGATCACCACCGGTACGCCGTCGCCGGCATAGTCGACGAACAGCTTGTCGCCGGCCGCATGCGACTGGCGCATCGTCACCGACAGCCGGCCTTCCCAGGCCCGGTAGAGCTCGCAGAAGCGGGAATAGCGATACCCGCCGGGTTCGCCCGCGATGTACTCCTCCCACAGAATCGACAGCGTCACGTGCTTGCGCTTGAGCTCGCGATGCACCGCCGCCCAGTCCGGCTCGGCCTGCCGCCGCTGGCCCCGCCGGGTGCCCGGACCGGCTCCGGCGCTGGCGAACAGCCGGGCCTCCAGCACCGCGTCGGTGACGTCGTCGGGCAACGGCCAGCTCAGCCCCGCCGCCTCGAACTGGCGGATCGTCAACCGCACCGTCAAAGGCGCCGTTCCGACCCGCCGCGCAATCTCGCGGGTCGGCATCCCGGCCGACTTCAATCGCATCACATCGCGCACACGGCGCATCGCAAGCCTCTCCGTCGGCATCCAGGTCCCCCTTCGCAAAGCCGAAAGGCGGGACCGTATCGGAGCCAGAAGAGGCCTCTCACCCCGGGCGACATCATCCCGGAATGGTGGGCGAGATCATTCCGGAATGGTGGGCGACATCGAGCAGAATCAGCACACTGCCGCACTGATTTTCATGCAGGGAATGTGCTAAATGAAGCGTCCGACCACGCAACCGATGGGGGTCGCAGATGAAGATTCCCCCGACTATCGAGCCGATCGCGCATATCTCGCCTTATCGCCGCATCGATCCGTCGCATCCCGGACGGAAGCGCGTCATCACGCTGGACGAATGGCAGGCAAGCGGGAGCACGCGCAAGCCAGACCCGGCGATCTACAGCTATGACGCACGGAACCGGCGCTGGGTGCTGAAAGAGGGTGTGCGATGAGGACGAATGACACGCCATGTCGGCCGCAAAACTTGGCGACGGTCTAAAGCGATTGAGCGACAATCTCGGCTTCTGACGCGTGGGCAACTGCTAGATCCAGCGCAGCCATTTTGCGTCTCAGCAGCGGCATTACCTCGGCGGGTGCAAATCGCCTAGAAGCCAGCGGCCAAGGGCCTGGGAGCGCATGGGATCTTCATGCGCGGCAAGAGTCGTAAGTACGTGATTGCAGACAGCGCATTGAAACGTATCCAAGTCGACGCCTAGGCGTTCTGGCTCGATGCTGACGAGCATCATCCGGGCTTTGCACCTCGGACAGGCGGGGCGCTCAAATGGAGCCGGTGGAATGGGCCGCGCCAATCTGGCGGCCCACCGTTGTTCGAACTTTCTTTCGAGATCCACAGGGATCGCGCTCATGACCCGAACTCCGGGGTTCGCGGTCCTGCCCCGGTGCTATCGCCTCAACGCTCGCCGCGCCCTAAAGGTCCTAAACAGCACCAGAGGAAACCACGCCCGCCGGCTGAAGCGGTGACACAGGAGGGCGCGGGCTCAGGCCCGCGCCTTAATCCTGTGAACATCGATCTGAAAAATGGCGCCGCGGCTGCGCAGAAGGCGTAGCCCTTTGAGAGAAGGGGAGTCGGTCGTGGAGCGGATTGTCCTGATCTTCCTACTGCTCTGCTCTCCCGCGCTCGCCCATGACCCCAACCGTCCCGAACTGAACGAATGGTTCAACAGGCTTGCATCCCCCAAAGGGCTTTGTTGTTCGTTCGCGGACGGTTTTGCCGTCAGCGACGTTGATTGGGAATCGAAGGATGGCCATTATCGCGTCCGTCTCGAGGGCCGATGGATCGATGTTCCCGATGACGCCGTGATCACCGAGCCGAACCGCGCCGGCAGAACTATGGTTTGGCCCTACACGGCCGATCGCGGGACCGATCATCCGTCTACTGAAATCCGGTGCTTCATGCCCGGCAGCATGGGCTAGGTCCTGTGGACATTTACCGCAACCAGAGCATGGTTGCAGCGAGCGTTAGGACAGCA
>NZ_JBHMET010000214.1:0-868 GCF_042430365.1 Bradyrhizobium erythrophlei | reverse complement strand
CTGATCGGGATGG
This sequence comes from Bradyrhizobium erythrophlei, assembly GCF_042430365.1. Lineage (GTDB taxonomy): Bacteria > Pseudomonadota > Alphaproteobacteria > Rhizobiales > Xanthobacteraceae > Bradyrhizobium > Bradyrhizobium erythrophlei. The sequence continues at coordinate 855 of NZ_JBHMET010000214.1, read as the reverse complement.
AGGCCTGCGTCGGCGCGCATCATCTCAGCCGCAAGCTGCAGCTGCTTGGGCACCGAGCACGGCTGATGCCGGCGAAGTACGTGCGCCCGTATTCGAAGGGACAGAAGAACGATTTCCGCGACGCAGAGGCGATCGCCGAGGCTGTGCAACGCCCGACCATGAAGTTCGTTGCGACCAAGACCGCCGACCAACTTGACCTGCAGGCCCTGCACCGCGTCCGCGAACGCTTGGTCAGTCAGCGTACCGGCATCATCAATCAGATCCGCGCCTTCCTGCTGGAACGGGGCGTCGCGGTGCGACAAGGTCTGCGTTTCCTGCGGACCGAGCTGCCGCACATTCTGGCCACGCGTGGCGATGTCCTCTCGCCCCGCATGTCGCGCGTCATTGAGGAGTTGACCGGAGACTGGCATCACCTGGATGCACGCATCGAGGGGCTCTCAGGCGAGATTGAAACGCCCGCCCGCCAAGATCGGCACTGCGAGCGGCTGATGACGGTGCCCGGCATCGGTCCGATCATCTCGAGCGCGATAGTCGCCGCGATCGGCACCGGCGACGCGTTCTCGAAGGGTCGCGACTTCGGCGCCTGGCTCGGGCTGGTACCGAAACAAATCTCGACGGGAGACCGGACAATCCTCGGCAGCATATCAAAGCGCGGCAATCGCTATCTGCGTGCCCTCTTCGTTCAGGCGGCGTGGGTCGTGCTGGTCAAGCTCGGGCCAAAGCATTGGGAACGCCATGGGCTCAAGTCTTGGATCGCGGCAGCAAGCAAGCGACTGCACCACAACGTGCTCGCCATTGCGCTGGCCAACAAGCTCGCCCGCATCGCCTGGGCGGTTCTCAACAAGGGGCGCGCCT
>NZ_JBHMET010000213.1:28538-28753 GCF_042430365.1 Bradyrhizobium erythrophlei | reverse complement strand
GTTCGACCGGCCCGGCCTGATCGCGGCGCTGAAGGAACAGACCGCCGAGGTCAGGAAAGCGGCCTAACCGGACCCAAGGAAGAAGATCGATGACCAGCAAGACCGAGATGAGCGAAGGCGCGATGGCCGAATACGTCACCGCGGTGATCGGCGGGCAATTGTTCGGACTGCCGATCTCGCGGGTGCAGGACGTGTTCATGCCGGAGCGGCTGACC
>NZ_JBHMET010000213.1:0-28352 GCF_042430365.1 Bradyrhizobium erythrophlei | reverse complement strand
CGCCTCGACGGCCAGCTCATGGTCGTCCTCGATGTCGATCGCGTGCTCGAATTGATGCCCAAGACTGCCGCCGCGGCGTAATGCAAGCGGCGGTCAACAAGGAGGCCACCACATGAAAACATGTCTTGTCGTCGACGACTCTGGCGTGGTTCGGAAGATCGCCCGCCGCATCCTCGAAGGATTGGAATTTCAGGTCACCGAAGCCGAGGACGGCGAGCAGGCGCTCGAAGCCTGCAAGCGCGAGATGCCGGATGCGGTGCTGCTCGACTGGAACATGCCGGTGATGGACGGCTTCGAATTCCTCCTGCAACTGCGCCGCATGCCCGGCGGTGACGTGCCGAAAGTCGTGTTCTGCACCACAGAGAACGGCATCGATCATATCTCGCGCGCCATCCATGCCGGAGCCAATGAGTACATCATGAAGCCGTTCGACAAGGACATCGTCACCGCGAAGTTCCAGGAAGTGGGCTTGCTCGCGCTCGACATGCCAACTGAAGCCTGAACGCCAGTTCCACCTTTTGCAGTTGAGAGGCTCCAGTGACGCCCCCTGACTACGAGTATCTGCGTAAAATTCTGAAGGACCATTCCGGTCTCGATCTCTCTGCTGACAAGCAGTATCTGATCGAGAGCCGCCTGCTTCCGCTGGCGCGCAAATCCGGCCTAAACGGTATTCCTGACCTTGTGGTGAAGATGAAGGGCGGTTCGTCCGCGCACATCACTCAGGTGGTCGAGGCGATGACCACCAACGAGACGTTCTTCTTCCGCGACAAAGTGCCGTTCGATCACTTCCGCGACACGATCATGCCTGAGGTCCTCAAGGCGCGCGCCGCGCGCAGGAGCGTCCGGATCTGGTGCGCCGCCGGCTCGACCGGCCAGGAGCCCTATTCGCTGGCGATGTGCCTGAAGGAAATGAGCGCAGCGCTCGCAGGCTGGCGCGTCGAGATCATCGCGACCGATCTGTCGCAGGAGGTGCTGGAGAAATCCAAAGCGGGCATCTACAGCCAGTTCGAGGTGCAGCGCGGCCTGCCGATCCAGCTCCTGGTGAAGCACTTCAAACAGTCGGGCGAGTTCTGGCAGATCAGTCCCGAGTTGCGCGCCATGGTGCAGCACCGCCAGCTCAATCTGCTGCACGATTTCTCGCAGCTCGGCGCCTTCGACGTGATCTTCTGCCGCAACGTGCTGATCTATTTCGATCAGGACACCAAGATCAACATCTTCAATCGCCTTGCGCGGTCGATGGAATCCGACGGCTTCCTGGTGTTGGGAGCAGCGGAGACGGTGGTCGGCCTGACCGATACGTTCAAGCCGCTCCCCGACAGGCGCGGCCTGTACCGGCCGAGTAGCGCGCGGGCACCAGCGGCGCCGATCTCGGCGATGCCGCGGATGGCGGCCATGGCAGCGGGGCTTTGAGCCATGACGGAAGAGAGCAAGGGCGTTGAGCGGGTCACATTCAGCCGGGGCTTTGATGTCTGCATCATGGCCATCGACGGCACCTGGCGGCGGGATTGCGTGCTCAACGCGATCTCCGACACCGACGCCTCGCTCACCGTGGAGGGGACGATCCAGGGGCTCAACCTGAAGGAGTTCTTCCTCCTGCTGTCGTCGACCGGCCTTGCCTATCGCCGCTGCGAACTGGTTCGTGTCAACGGCACCGAAATGGACATCAGCTTCCTCAAGGGCAAGCCGGGCAAGAAGCGAGCCGGCGGGGCCGCCAAGGACGCGGAACGGATCGGGGCCTGACGCCCTTCGCCGCGATGCGCTTTCTTCAGGCGAACCGGAATCCGCTCTTGCGCGACGATGCGATCGCGGGCTTCGGATGACGGCGTTCCGGCGCCTTGCGCTGACACGCGGCGGTTATACCGCGCAGCGCGCGTGGAACGTTTCATCGCTTCAAAGGTTTGAAACTCCCGGTGGCGTCCCTGCGACATCTGGCGACGGCGGGCCGGACGGGTTTTGGGAGCTCCACGGATCGGTTCAGGCTGCGCGCGTGTCGGCCCCGGTTTCGAGCAACCGATTGAGCGCGCCGCGCAGGTCGGCGCCGCAGGCCTTCAGGGTCGCGGACGCCTCGATGTAGCGGGGTGTCACGTCGTCCAGGACGAAGATGTTGGCGGCGGTCTCCTGCTCGGCAAGCAGGGTCTCGCGCGCAATCGCTGATTCGATCAGCCGCAGGCTTGCCTGAACGTGCCCGACCAGTGTGGAGAAGCTGCTGACGATCAGGCCGTGAGGATCGCTGTCGTCGTCCGAGCCCACCGCAACGTTGTCGGCCGCTGCATTTACCATGCATGTTCCTCCACTGTCCTGCACTTTTATGGAGCGCGGTGCTACTTGTGCGTTAAGCCATCGTCCCGTACAAATACGGGTCCATTGATCGGGATACGATCGAGGTTCGTAATGCGGGTGAGCACAACGTTTCACCACTGATGGACGATGACACATGGCAGAGAATGGCACTCCCCGCGGGGAGATTTTCGTAGTCGATGACGATCCCGCCGTTCGCGACACGCTTTCCATGGTCCTGTCGGCGGCCGGCTATCAGGTGATATGTTTTGCGGACGGCGCCGCGCTCTTGTCGGTGGCGCGATCCAGGACCCCGGCCTGCATCCTGCTCGACGTGCACATTCCCGGCAAATCCGGCCTCGACATCCTCAGGGAGCTTCACGGCGAAGATTATCCGGCGCCGATCTTCATGATCTCCGGCCAGGGCGATATTGCGATGGCTGTGAGCGCGATCAAGAACGGCGCGCTGGATTTCATCGAGAAGCCGTTCCGCGGCAGCGAAATCGTCAGCCGGTTGAACGAAGCGATCGATGCCTATACCCGCCGCCAGGCCGAGACCTCGGCGTCGCGCATCGCGTCGCTGCATTTTCCGGGACGCGAGCCGCTGACACGGCGCGAACGCGAGGTGCTCGAGCAGTTCACCTCGGGAGCCTCCAACAAGGAAGCCGGGCGCCATCTCGGCATCAGTCCGCGCACGATCGAAGACCATCGCGCCAACATCATGAAGAAGCTCGGGGCCCGCAACGCCGCCGACCTCGTCCGCATCGTGATGACCGCACAGCGGCAGAACTGACTTCCCTCGCCAGACGGAATTTCGAAGCCGGGCGATGGAGCGCGCTGAGGTCTCGAGAAGGTCGTCGTGCTCTAGCCTTGCCGTTTGACCCGTCATCCTGAGGAGGCCGCGAAGCGGCCGTCTCGAAGGATCGACGGCCCCGCTCTCGCCGCGAGTTAATTTGAGTGCGCGGAAATATCCGGGCCGTGCATCCTTCGAGACGCGCGTGCCGCGCTCCTCAGGATAACGGGACGAAGTGGTCGAGCGATTTTATGATGCAACGACTCTAATCCGCGAGCGCCTTGCGGATCATCGTCGCCATTTCCGATTTCCGATAGGGCTTGGGCAGCAGCAGCACGCCTTCGTCGAGCCGGCCGTGATGCATGATCGCGTTCTCGGTATAGCCTGAGGTGAACAGCACCTTCAGGTCCGGCTTGATCCTGAAAATCTCCTCGGCGAGCTGGCGGCCGTTGAGGCCGGGCATGATCACGTCGGTGAACAGCAGGTCGAAGGCCTGGCCGGACTTGACGATCGTGAGCGCCTCTGCAGCGTTCTCCGCTTCCAGCGTGACATAACCGAGCGAGTGCAGCTGCGTCAGCACGTAGTCGCGGACCAGGTTGTCGTCCTCGACGACCAGGATCGTTTCGTTGCCGCCCTCGAGATCCGACGCCTCCGCTGCATCAGCGGCGAGCGCCGTGCCCACGGCGGGCGGCAGATACATCCTGATCGTCGTGCCGTGCCCTTCCTCGCTGTAGATCTTGATGTGCCCGGAGGACTGCTTGACGAAGCCGTAGACCATGCTCAGGCCGAGCCCGGTGCCCTTGCCCGGCCCTTTCGAGGTGACGAAGGGATCGAACACCTTGTCGAGCATGTCGGCTGGAATTCCGCTGCCGGTGTCGGTCACTGCGATCATGGCATAGCGGCCGGGACGCACATCGCCGTGCAGGCCGGCGTAGCTGTCGTCGAGCATGACGGACGCCGTCTCGATGAAGAGCTTGCCGCCGTGTGGCATCGCGTCGCGGGCGTTGAGCGCCAGATTGAGCAGGGCATTGGCGAGCCGGTTCGGATCGACGACCGCCAGGCACGCCTCGTCCTCGAACACCGTCTGGATCTCGACCTGCTCGCCCAGCGTCCGCCGCAGCAGCTTGGTCGTGTCGACGATCAGCGCATTGACGTCGATGTCGCGCGGCTCGAGCGGTTGCTTGCGGGCGAAAGCCAGCAGATGCTGGGTGAGATCGGCGCCGCGGGTGGCGGCCTCGTCGATCATCCGCGTGATCGCGGCGAGTTGGGGCGCGTCCTTGACCGCATCGGCCAGGATCTCGATCGTCCCCGTGATCACGGTGAGGATGTTGTTGAAGTCGTGCGCAATGCCGCCGGTCAGCTGGCCGACGGCCTCCATTTTCTCCGCCTGCCTAATCCGCTCCTCGACCGCAAGCTTGTCGGTGAGGTCGCGGATGAAGCCGTTGAACACGAAGCCGTCGCTGGTCCTGAGCGCCGTGACGCTCAGTTCGGCGGTGAGGATCTTGCCGTCGCGCCGCCGGATCATGATCTCGCGGCGCGGACGGGCGACCTGATCGAGCCCGGATTGCAGGAAGGTTCCCAGCGCCTTCCGTAACGGGCCCTCCAGCGGATCGGGCGCGAGCAGCTCGAACACGTTCTTGCCGATGGCCTCGGAACGGCTCCAGCCGAAGATCGCCTCGGCCTGTGCGTTCCAGTCCTGGATCGTTCCGCGACCGTTGACCTGCACGAAGGCATCGAGCGCGGTGTCGATGATGCCGCGGGCAAGCTGGGCGCTCTCGTGCAGGATGCTTTGTGCCGCGTGGCTCTCCGTCATGTCGCGGCCGACGTAGAAGAACCGTTTGACGGGCTCGGACCAGACGCCGAGCCAGGACAGCCACACCTCGCGGCCATCCTTGCGGATGCCGCGGGTGTCGGCGATCTTCGGCTGTCGCCCACGCCGCAGAGCGTGCATCTCCGCGCGGGCGTTCTGCAGATGGTCGGTATGGATGAACTCGGCGCCGCTGTGGCCGATCATCTCGTCCGGCCGATAGCCGAGGACCGCCTCGCAGCTTGGGCTGACCTGCACCAGGTCGCCGCGGGAGTTCAGCACCATGATCAGGTCCTGCGACGTCTCGAAGATGCGTCGCCGTTCCTCGGCCTGTTGCCATAGCGCCTGCTCGGTGCGGTTGCGCTCACCGATGTCGCGCGCCGATTTGGAGATGCCGACGATGGCGCCGGACAGCGCCTTGATCGGCGCGATCGACAGCGAGACCTCGACCGGCATGCCGTTCTTGCGCATGCGTATGGTTTCGTTCTGCTCGATCCGTTCGCCCCAACCGATGCGGCGGATGATGTCGCCGACCTCGTCGCGCCGGTCCGGCGGCACGATCAGCGAGATGTGCCGGCCGACCGCCTCTTCGGCGGTGTAGCCATACAGCCGTTCGGCGGCCGGGTTCCAGCCGGTGATGGTGCCGTCGAGCGATTGCGTGACGATGGCGTCGTTGGACGACTCGACGGCGGATGCGAACAGGCGCTCGCGCTCGGCATGGTGGTCGCGCGCCGCTTCGGTGCGACGATGCTCGGCGACCTCGCGCTCGAGCGCGACCGTCTTGGCATTGGCCTCGTCCATCACCCGCGCAAAGGCGCGCGCCAGCACGCCGGTCTCGCCGCCCGCATTGACGGGAATGGCGCCGGTTCCTTTCTCGCCGACGCGCTCCACTGCACGCGTCAGTTGCGTGATCGGCCGGGTCAGCGAGCGCGCGATCAGCACGGCGAGCACTGCGGCGCCGATCACCGCCAGCACGCCGACCAGGATCGAGCTGCTGCGGATCGCGGTTGCCGGCGCCATGAACACATTGTTCGGCACGATATCGATCACGGCGATCCATTCGCGTCCGGCCAGCAGCGTCGGCGCGAGCGCGACCACGCAGTCCTCCTGTTCGGCTCGACCGGCCACAATCTTCGCGACGGTTCGCGTGGTGCCAAGCGCTGCCGCCAGATTGGGCATGTCGCGCCGCCAGTCTGTCGGGGTGCCGAGTTGCGCGCCGAATTCGCGCGCGCGGTCGGGATTGACGAGATAGTTGCCGTGGGCGTCGACCACATAGACCCGTTCGCCGGGGCGTGCCGATTCGCGGACGCTTTCGAGCGTCGGCCGCATGTCGGCATTGATGATGACGATCCCGAACGGCTTGCCGTCGGGGGCCCTGACCGGCTTCGCGACCATCATGGTCGCGGCATGCGGTGTTTCGACGACGCCATTCTCCTCGTTCAGGCCGACCGGCGAGACGTAGATGCCCTCCGGCGGCAGATTGATCGTGTCGCGGAAATAGGCGGCGTCGCCAACCTGTTTCAGCTCCTGCTCGGGCACGATCCGCACCGTGCCGTTGGGGCCGGAGCGGTCGACGCGTGCGAGTTCGCGATGATTGTCGGCGATGCCGATGAAGCGCAGCGAATAGGCCGGCTTGAGCGCCATCTGGGCAGCGAGCTGCACCTCCAGCCGCTGGCGCCAGACCGCTTCCGTGGTGCCGTCGACGGGATCGACCCCGTCATTGAGGCGAGCGCGCATCAGCCCGCCGACCGCCGGTAGAACCTGGAAGATCGTGACGTCAGCGGGCGTGGTGCGGGCGCGGGCCTCAAGGGCCGAGGCGGCGAAGCGAACCTGGGTTTCGATCCGGTCGAGCACCCGCGGCGCGATCGCCTGTTCGAGGCTGCGATAGCTCAGCCATCCGACCGCGGCGACCGCGATCGCAACCAGTGCAATCATCGCGATGGCAAGCCTGGTCGCCAGCGTCATCGGTGCATTCGCAGCCTTCCCCCCGTCCGGGCGCGCAATGGAACGTTCCGGCTGATGTTCATTCGATTCAGTGACAGGATGCAATGCTGTTTCCGTCGCTCGGGGATGCCTTCGATCGCTGCTCGGCGAGGTCGAGGCTCCGGGCGACGGCGGCGACGAGTTCGGCCGGCTTGAACGGCTTCTGCAGGCTCGAGATCGCGCCGAGCTTCACCGCCATGTTCAGGAAGTCCGGGCCGGAATCCGACGGCATCGGCCGGCCGGAGATCACGATGATCGGCGTCAGCGGCTTTTGCTGATGCACCTTCCGCATGGTCTCGAAGCCGTCCATCCCCGGCATGAAGATGTCGAGGAACAGGAGGTCGAAATCGCCGGCCTCGAACAGCTCAAGTCCGTTGTGGCCGTCGCTCGCGGTGACGACGGCGTGCCCGGCCCGTTCGAGCAGCAGGCGGATCGTGGTCTGAACCGCGCTGTCGTCGTCGACGATCAGGATGTTGGCCAAGGCGATGCACTCCGCGCTCAAATCACGTTTGGTAGGTTCCCCGAATCCGCTTTCTCGTGCAACAAGTTCCGGCCGGATGCGTTCCATCCCGACCGGTTCCGCGACACGCTGGCGAAACCGGGGTATACCCGCTTACAAGCATATGATGTTCCGAGGCTTACCGCGTACCCGCAGTGTCCAGAAAGATGGGGCAGCCGCCATGACCAAGAACAAGACCCCCGATCAACTGCGCAGCGCCCGCTGGTTCGCACCCGATGATCTCAGAGCCTTCGGCCACCGCTCCCGCGCGATGCAGATGGGCTACGCGCCGGAGGAATGGAAGGACCGGCCGGTGATCGCGATCATCAACACCTGGTCGGATGCGCAGCCCTGCCACATGCACTTCAAGAGCCGCGTCGACGACGTCAAGCGCGGCGTGCTGATGGCCGGCGGCTTCCCGCTGGAGCTGCCGGCGCTGTCGCTGTCGGAATCGCTGCTGAAGCCGACCACCATGCTCTACCGGAACCTGCTCGCGATGGATGCCGAGGAGCTGTTGCGCGGCCACCCGGTCGACGGCGTGGTGCTGATGGGCGGCTGCGACAAGACCACGCCGGGGCTGCTGCTCGGCGCCACCAGCATGAACCTGCCGACGATCTATTTGCCGGCCGGCCCGATGCTGCGCGGCAATTGGAAGGGCAAGACGCTGGGTTCCGGCTCGGACGCCTGGAAATACTGGGACGAGCGCCGCGCAGGAAAGATCTCCGACAAGGACTGGGTTGACATGGAGGCCGGGATTGCCCGCAGCTACGGCACCTGCATGACCATGGGCACGGCCTCGACCATGACCGCGATCGCGGAGGCGATCGGCATGACGCTGCCCGGCGCCTCCTCGATCCCCGCAGCCGACGCCAACCACATCCGCATGAGCTCGGAGGCCGGCCGCCGCATCGTCGAGATGGTGTGGGAGGACCTGACGCCGCGGAAGATCCAGAGCCGAAAGGCGTTCGAGAACGCGATCGCGGTGGCGATGGGCGATGGGCTGCTCGACCAACGCGATCATCCATCTGATCGCCCAGGCCCGCCGCGCCGGGCAGGATATCTCCCTCGACGACTTCGAGACGGCGAGCCGCAAGGTGCCCGTGATCGCCAATGTCAGGCCGAGCGGCGACCTCTATCTGATGGAGGATTTCTTCTACGCCGGCGGGCTGCCCGGCCTGATGAGCCGGATCAAGCCGCATCTGCATCTCGACTGCATGACGGTGTCAGGCCGGACGCTCGGCGAGAACATCGCCCACTCCGAGGTTCACAATGACGACGTCATCCGCACCGTCGACAACCCGATCTACAAGGAGGGCGCGCTCGCGGTGCTGAAGGGCAACCTCGCGCCCGACGGCTGCGTGATCAAGCCTTCCGCCTGCGACCCGCGCTTTCTGAAGCACACCGGCCCGGCGCTGGTGTTCGACGATTACCCGTCGATGAAGAAGGCGGTCGACGATCCCGATCTCGACGTCACGGCGGATCACGTGCTGATCCTGCGCAATGCCGGACCGCAGGGCGGGCCGGGCATGCCGGAATGGGGCATGCTGCCGATCCCGACCAAGCTCGTGAAGCAGGGCGTGCGTGACATGGTGCGGCTGTCGGACGCGCGGATGAGCGGCACCTCCTACGGCGCCTGCATCCTGCACGTCGCGCCGGAATCCTTCATCGGTGGCCCGCTGGCGCTGGTGCGGAACGGCGACCGCATCACGCTCGACGTCGCCGCGCGCAGCACCAATCTCGACGTGCCGGACACCGAGCTCGCAGAGCGGCGCGCCGCATGGCGGCCGCCCGAGCGGCGCTTCGAGCGCGGCTATGGCTGGATGTTCTCGCGCCACATCAAGCAGGCCAATGAAGGCTGCGACTTCGATTTCCTCGAAACCGGCTTCGGCCGGCCGGTCGGAGAGCCGTCGATTTATTAGTTCCACCGTCATTCTGGGATGGTCCGAAGGACCAGACCCGGAATCTCGAGATTCTCAGATGCGCAATTGCGCGTCGTAATTCGCTCGCTGACGCGAGCGCTCCGGAATGACGGTCAATCAAGGATAAGCCATCATGTCAAAACTCAGCGACACCACCCGCAACAAGCTCAGGACCGTCTCCACCGCCACCGTCGCCACCGCGCTGTTCAAGCGCGGCTTCCGCATCCAGTGCGTCCAGGACGTCCATCCGCTAAGCCCGGACCAGCCGACCATGGTCGGCGAAGCCTTCACGCTGCGCTACATGCCGGCGCGCGAGGATATCAACACGATCGAGGTGTTCCGCGACCGCGCGCATCCGCAGCGCAAGGCGGTGGAGGAATGTCCGCCCGGCGCGGTGCTTGTCATGGACAGCCGCAAGGATGCGCGGGCCGCATCCGCCGGCGCCATTCTGGTGACGCGGCTGATGAAGCGCGGTTGCGCCGGCGTCGTCACCGACGGCGGCTTCCGCGATGCGGCCGAAATCGCAAAGCTCGGCTTCCCCGCCTTTCATCACCGGCCGAGCGCGCCGACCAACCTCACGCTGCATCAGGCGATCGAGATCAACGTACCGATCGGCTGCGGCGACGCGCCGGTGTTTCCGGGCGACGTGATCCTCGGCGACAGCGACGGCGTCATCGTCATTCCCGCGCATCTCGCCGACGAGATCGCCAACGAGACCTTCGAGATGACCGCGTTCGAGGATTTCGTCGCCGAGCAGGTCCACAACGGCAGCGGCATCTTCGGTCTTTACCCCGCAACGGACGAACAGACGCTGAAGGATTTCGCGGCCTGGCGGAAGGTGAAGGGGAGGTAGCTGACGCTTCCCTCCGCATCAATCAGCCCGTAGCCCGGATGCAGCGCAGCGCAATCCGGGACTCTCGCAGGTGGCATGACTGCCCCGGATTTCGCTTCGCTACATCCGGGCTACGAAGGCTACACCCCTGCCCTTTCCGCCATGCCCACCGCCCACAGCGCAAACGCGTAGACGATCGCGACCTCATCGAGCCGGTTGAAGCGGCCGGAGGCGCCACCATGGCCGGCGCCCATGTTGGTGCGGAGCAGGACCGGGCCGCCGCCCTTCATCGTCGCGCGCAGCCGCGCGATCCATTTCGCCGGCTCCCAATAGGTGACGCGCGGATCGGTCAAGCCGCCCATCGCGAGGATCGCGGGATAATCCTTCGCGGCGACATTGTCATAGGGCGAATAGGACAGGATGGTGCGGAAATCCTTCTCGCTTTCGATCGGGTTGCCCCATTCCGGCCATTCCGGCGGCGTCAGCGGCAGCGTGTCGTCGAGCATGGTGTTGAGCACGTCGACGAACGGCACCTCGGCGACGATGCCGCCGAACAATTCACCGGCGCGGTTGGCCACCGCGCCCATCAGCATGCCGCCGGCCGAGCCGCCATGGCCGACGATGCGTTTTGCACCCGTGTACTTGGCATCACACAGCGTACGGCCGGCCGCGGCAAAATCGTCGAAGGTGTTGGTCTTCTTCTCGCGCTTGCCGTCGAGATACCAGCCCCAGCCCTTGTCGGAGCCGCCGCGGATATGCGCGATCGCACAGACGAAGCCGCGGTCGACCAGCGACAGGCGGTTGGCGGCAAACGACGCCGGCATCGCCATGCCGTAGGAGCCGTAGCCGTAGAGCAGCAGCGGCGCCTTGCCGTCGCGCACGAAATCCTTGCGATGCAGGATCGAGACCGGCACCAGCGCGCCGTCATGCGAGGTCGCCATGATCCGCGTCGTGACGTAGTCCGCCGGGTTGTGGCCGGACGGAATCTCCTGGCGCTTGCGCAAGATCCGCGTCCGCTTCGCCATGTCGTAGTCATAGACCTCCGACGGCGTCGTCATCGACGAATAGGAGAAGCGCAGGTTGGTGGTCTCGAATTCGTAGCTGCCCATGGTGTCGAGCGAATAGGCGGCTTCGTCGAAGGCGATCGCGTGCTCGTCGCCCGTCCTGAGATCGCGGATGACGATCGCCGGCAGCGCGTTGGCCCGCTCCAGCCGCACCATATGGCCGGCATAGAGCTCGACGTCGAGCACGTAGATGCCCTCGCGATACGGGATCAGGTCGCGCCAGTTGGCGCGCTCCGGCGCAGCGAGCGGCGCGGTCACCACCTTGAAGTCGATGGCGTCGTCGGCATTGGTGAGGATGAACAATTCGTTGCCGCGGTCGGCCACCGAATATTGCACGCCGTCCTCGCGCGCTGCGACCAGCCGCGGCGGTGCATCGGGACTGGCGAGGTCGATCAGCCGCTGCTCCGACGTCTCGTGGTCGCCGCCCGCGATGACGCAGAAGCGGCCGCTTGAGCTCTCGTGCAGATGGGTGAACCAGCCGGAGTCCTGCTCCTCGTAGACCAGGATGTCGTCCGCCTGCTTTGTTCCCAGCCTGTGCCGCCACACCTGCATCGGGCGGTGATTGTCGTCGAGCTTGACGTAGAAGAAGCTCTTCGAATCCGCGGCCCAGACTACGCCGCCATCGGTCTCTTCGACAATGTCGTCGAGATCAGAACCAGTCGCCCAGTCGCGCACGCGGATGGAGAAATATTCCGAGCCCTTGGTGTCGGCGCTCCAGGCGTGCAGCCTGTGATCGTTGGAATGCCGGCTGCCGCCGAACTTGAAGTATTTGTGGTCCTTCGCCAGCGCGTCGCCATCGAGCACGAATTCTGCATCGCCGCCCGCGCGGGGCATGCGCCCGAACATCTCGTGCTGGCCGCCTTCGCGGAACTTCCTGAAATAGGCGAACGGGCCGTCCGGCGACGGCACGCTGGAATCGTCCTCCTTGATCCGCCCGCGCATCTCCTTGACGAGCTCTCTCTGCAGCGCGTCGGTGTGGCCGATCAGGCTTTCGGTGTAGCCGTTCTCGGCTTCGAGATAGGTGCGGATATCAGGGTCGAGGATCGACGGATCGCGCAGCACCTCCTGCCACCGGGGATCCTTGATCCACGCATAGTCGTCCGTCACCGTGATGCCGTGTTTGGTGAAGGAATGCGGCCGGCGCGGCGCAACGGGCGGGGATTGCGGAGATGTCTTGTGGGCAGCTTCGGTCACACGGTCCTCATGGTGCAGGGGATACCGCCTTATATCGGGATGAATGTGGCGATTGCCAGATGCATCAGGCCGCGGATTTTGCCGTCATTGCGAGCGAAGCGAAGCAATCCATCTCTCCCCGAAACGAAAGAATGGATTGCTTCGTCGCTTTGCTCCTCGCAATGACGGCGGAGGGAGCTATGCGTTCCGCAATCGCGCGCCTGCATTGCCGCCGAACACCGGGATTCGGTTCACCGCGAGCACCACGCCGAAGGTGATCACCAGCATCGCAATGCCGAGCACCGCGATCGCGGCGAGGTCGCCGCTTTCGTTGAGGTCGTAGATCAGCACCGACAGCACTTTTGTTTGCGAAGTAAACAGAACGATCGCGGCCGACAGTTCCCGCATCACGCCGATGAAGATGAAGCACCAGGTCGCGATCACACCGGTGCGCAGCAACGGCGCGGTGATCTGCCACAGCGCCTGCAGCCGCGTCGCGCCGAGGATGCGGCTCGCCTCCTCGAGCTCGGGATGGATGGTCGTGAACGCCGCCTGCAATTGCTGATAGGCCGACGGCAGGTTGATGGTAAGGAACGCCAGCAACAGGATCCACAGCGTGCCGTAGAGCACGAAGGGCGGCCGCGTGTAGCTTAAGAACAGGCCGACGCCGAGCACGATGCCGGGCACTGCGACCGGCGCGGTGGCGAGGAAGGCGAGCACGCGGTGGCCGGCGATTACCCGCCGTGTCGTGACATAGGCGATGACGAGCGCGAGGATGGTGCCGACAGTGGCGGTCGCGGTGCCGAGGATCACCGTGTTCTTCAGCGCGAGCTGGGTCGACGACAGTTCGGTGAACACGAAGACGATGTTGTGCAGCGTGAAGGTCGAGGGCGTCACCAGCGTGGTCGCGTTCGGCGAGAACGCGGCATTGAGCAGCGCGAGATAGGGCAGGAACACCGGGTTGAGCAGCACCAGCAGGCAAAAGCCGAGCGCGGCCAGGCGCCAGCCTTTCAATTCGACGCGGCGCGGCGCGCCATATTTGCCGCCGATCACGGAATAGCCGCGCCGCCCGAGCAGCACCTTCTGGCCTTGCAGCAGCAGGATGGTGAGCAGAAGCAGCGGCACGGCCGCGGCGGCCGCGAGCTCCAGCTTCGGCGGATACTGGAACAGGCTCCAGATCTTCGTCGTCATGGTGTGGAAACCGGCCGGCAACGCCAGGATCGCGGGCGAGCCGAACAGCGTCATCGCCTGCAGAAAAGCGATCAGCGCGCCGGCGACCAGCGCCGGCAGCGCCAGCGGGATCGTCACCCGCCGCGCCGTGGTCCAGGCGCCGCCGCCGAGGATGGCGGACGCGTCCTCCAGCTCGCGCGGCATGGTGTCGAGCGCGTTCGCGACCAGCACGAACACGAACGGGAAGGTGTAGCAGGAGATCACGAAGATGATCCCGGTCAGCGAATAGATGTCGAACAGCGCGTCGGCATCGCTGCCGGCGAACACGCGATAGAGCTGATTGAGCAATCCGGAGTTCGGCGCCGCGAGCAATTCCCACGCCACCGCGCCGAGGAACGGCGGCGTCACGAAGGAGGCCGTCACCAGCGCGCGGATGATCTGCCGCCCCGGCATGTCGGTGCGCGACACCAGCCAGCTGATCGGCGCCGCGACGACGCAGCAGATCACGGCCGAGCTGGTCGCGATGATCGCGGTCGTCAGCAGCGGATCGAGGAAATCGGGGTTGGTGAACAGGGTGACGAAGTTTTGCAGCGTCGGATGCCGGTTCTTGTCGGTGAAGGCGAACACCGCGAGCCACGACAGCGGCAGCAGGATGAGGAGAACGAGCACGGCCGCGAACAGCCACAGCACCGGACGTGTCCAGTCGATGCGGGGTTTAGGGGTGGGGGTGGCGATTGTGGTCATTATCCGCGAATCCTACCTATCCCCTCATGAGGATTTAAACCTTGAACAACCGCGCATAGCGCGTCTTGATCTCTTCGGTCATCGCCTCCACCCCGGCTGGGTCCTCCTTCATCAGCTTGATGTCGCCAAGCTTGCGCCGTCCCGGCTTCGACTGCACCTGCGCGTGCACGGAATATTGCGCTGTGAAATCGACGAAGAACTGCTGGGTCTCGCGGGTGTGCAGCCAAGCCTGGAACAGCTTTGCGGCGTTGGGATGGGGCGCGCTGGCGAAGATGGCGGTCGGCCCTGATATCGTCGGCGTGCCCTCGGTCGGATAGACCGGCTCGACCGGTTGCCCGGCCTCCTTCAGGAGCACGATGCCGTATTCATTGCCGTCGGCCATCACGGCGCGCTCGCCGAGTGCGAGCTTCTTCGGCGGATCGGTCGAGGACTGCACCTGCATCACGCGCTGCTTTGCCAGCTTCTCGAAATACGGCCAGCCGAGCTCGCGCACGAGCTGGAACGTCGTGGTCATGATCGTGCCGCTATAGGCCGGATGGCCCTTCACCATCTTGCCCGCCCATTTCGGGTCGAGCAGGTCGGCAAAGCTCTTCGGCGCGTCGCCCGGTTTCACCAGGTTGGTGTTGTAGGCGATCGATGACAGCCACAGCCGCGTGGTCACGGCCATGCCGTCGGGATCGCGGTATTGTTGCGGAAAATGCCTCGCGACGTCCTCGGGCACGAACGGCATCAGCCAGCCGCTCTTCTTCCAGGGGATGAAATGCGAAGCATCGGCGCTGTTGACGATGTCAGCGGCGTGGACGTTGGATTCGAATTCCTGTGCGACGCGTTGATACAGCCGCTCCGATCCGGAGCGCTCGATTTGCACCGTGATGCCGGGATAGGCGGCTTCGAACGCCTTGCCGAGCTTCTCGCCGACCGGCAGGTCCATCGACGAATAGAAGACGATCTTGCCGTCCTTCTTCGCGGCGTCGACCAGCGCTGGCGTGATCGCGGTCGGCTCCGGCGCCGCGGCGCGGGCAGGCGACGCGAAGACAGTGCCGAGCGCCACCGCGACCGAACCTTTCAGGACACCGCGTCGTGAAATTCGCCTCTGCATCGCCTCGCTCCGTCTCTTGTTATCGGCTGAGCGCCCGGCAGCGCTCCGGCGGCAATGTCAACCAGACCTCGCGGCCCTTTTCGACCGCGGTTTCCGTCGGCGTGGTGACGCGCAGCGCGGTACCGTCTGACGTCTCCACCATGTAGTCGCGGTGCATGCCGAGATAGACCTGCCGGGTCACGGTGGCCTTGAGCGTGTTCAATGACGAGGCCGGCGCCTCTGTCGAAAGCTCGATCTCGTGCTGGCGGATCGCGACCGGCGCGCTCTGGCCGGCGGCAAGCTTCGCACCGACCACCTGCAGGGTCGCGCCGGCGAAGGTGACATGGTTATCGTCGCGCGCGGTGGCCTTGATCACATTCGCCGCGCCGATGAAGCGCGCGACGAATTCGGATTCGGGGCGCGCATAGATGTCCTCAGGGCTGCCGAGCTGGTCGATCTTGCCGGCATTCATGACAGCGATGAGGTCGGCCGTGGTCATCGCCTCCGACTGGTCGTGGGTGACGTAGACGGTCGTGTAGCGATATTCGTCATGCAGTCGGCGGATCTCGAACCGCATCTCCTCGCGCAGATTGGCATCAAGGTTGGACAGCGGCTCGTCGAGCAGCAGCGTCTCGGGGCCGACGATCAGCGCACGCGCCAGCGCCACGCGCTGCTGCTGGCCGCCGGAGAGCTCGCCCGGATAACGCTGCGCCAGCGGCTCGAGCTTCGTCGTTGCCAGGATCGCGCCGAGCTTCGTTGCGATCGTGTCGCGGTCCATTTTACGCAGGCGCAGGCCGTAGACGACGTTCTCCGCCACCGTCATGTGCGGCCACAGCGCGTAGCTCTGGAAGATCATCGACATGTTGCGCTGCTCGGGCGGCAGCGTGCGGGCTTTCGACGAAACGGTGCGATCGCCGACCCGGATCACGCCGCCGGAGGGCTCGAGGAACCCGGCGATCAGCCGCAGCGTCGTGGTCTTGCCGCACCCGGACGGCCCGAGCAGGCAGACCAGTTGCCCGTGATCGATTGTGAGCGAGACATCATCGACCGCGACAAACGAACCGAACCGCTTGATCAGGCCGCGCAACTCCACCGACGCCAAGCGATCCCTCCATTTCATTTTGTTGCAGGGATCAGGGCCCGGCTATTGCCGGCAGTAAAGCTGAAAATGGTGGCGGCGGAAAGTGTTCTGCTGCTTTCAGAGCTGGGAACGCAAATGCATTTCCGTCATACCGAGAGGTCGTGCCCCCGCTGTCATTGCGAGGAGCGATAGCGACGAAGCAATCCATGTTTCCACTTGTGGTGCGATGGATTGCTTCGCTTCGCTCGCAATGACGGGGATAAGGGCGTGCCCAGCGTTTTTCAGGACGACGCGTTAGGCAAGACTATCCTACGACCTTTAAACTAGACGCTCACGCTCGTAGGCCTACGCCTTCACGCTCTCGCCGAGCCACTGCACGGCGGCGTCGGTGCCGCCCTTGCCGTGCGGGATCTTCAATGCGTTGAGCGCGACCTCGATGACGCCGAGCGTGCCGAGCACCATCGGCGCGTTGACGTGGCCCATATGGGCGATGCGGAAGGCCTGGCCCTGCAGGTCGCCGATGCCGGTGCCGAGCACCACGCCGCATTTCTCCTTGGCATAGCGCTGGATCGAAGCGGGATCGGCGCCCTTCACGGTCACTGTCGTCACGGTGTTGGATCGCTCGGCGGCTTCCTCGATGTTGAAGCCCAGCACCTGGCCTTCGGCCCAGACGGCGACCGCGCGCCGCACGGCTTCCGCGAGCAGGCGGTGACGTTCGAATGCATTTTCGAGCCCTTCGGCCTGGAGCATGTTGATGGCCTCGCGCAGCGCGAACAACAGATGCACCGGCGCGGTGCCGGCATATTTGCGGTAGTGCTCTGAGCCCTCGCGCTCGGTCCAGTCCCAATAGGGCGTGCGCAGATTGGCGCGCTTGTGCACCTCCCAGGCGCGGTCATTGGCGGCGACGAAGCCGAGGCCCGGCGGCGTCATCAGGCCCTTCTGCGAGCCGGACATCGCAACGTCGATCCCCCATTTGTCCATCTCGAACGGCGTGCAGCCGAGCGAGGCCACGGTGTCGACCATGAACAGCGCGGGATGGCCGGCGGCCTTGATCGCCTTGCCGATCGCCTCGATGTCGTTGTAGGCGCCGGACGCCGTGTCAACCTGCACTGCAAGGATCGCCTTGATCTTGTGTTCCTTGTCGCGCTTCAGCCGCTCCCCGACCTCCGCGGGGCGGATCGCACGGCGCCAATCGCCCTTCAGCACCTCGACCTCGGCCCCCATCGCGGCCGCCGCCTGGCCCCAGCCGATCGCGAAACGACCGCTTTCCAGCACCAGCACCTTGTCGCCGCGCGACAGCACGTTGGACAGCGTCGCCTCCCAGGCGCCATGGCCGTTGGAGATGTAGATGTAGGATTTGCCCTTGGTGGCGAACAGTTTCGAGAGGTCGCGCAGCAGGCTCTCGGTCAATTCGACCATCTGCTCGGAGTAGATGTCCAGCGCCGGGCGATGCATCGCCTGCAGCACCTGATCGGGCATCGTGGTGGGCCCGGGGATGGCCAGAAACTCCCGGCCCGCGCGAACGGTCATCTTCTTGTTCCTTTTGGGTAAAACGCGGAATCAGGCGTGTGAGGGGTCAAGCTGCCAAGATAGGCGATTGGACCGCCGATTGCGAGCATGGCGGCGCAATCCTGAGCTTCAAAAAGCGCGGAGCGGTGGTCGCCCGTGTGTGACCGGCCGCATCATTTCCCGATCGCCTGGACGACGCCGTGCCAAACCTGGTCCTTGAAGTCGGTCGCCATCGGGCTTGGGATCGTCTCGACCGGGCCGTCGTGCCGGCGGCAGGCCTCGACCAGCCGCAACACCCAGATCTCGCCATCGGTGTAATAGCGATCGCCGCCGCCGTTACGTCCCGAGAGCGTCGGGCCGATCCCGGTCACCTGATATTTCGTGGTCACCATGCCTGCGGTCTCAAGATCGGCCGCGAGCAGCGCGCGCTCGGCGTCGAGGTCGGCGCCGATGTGATGGGTCACGGCGCCGGTGTAGCGGCTGAGGCCGACGCTGCGGTCCAGCGTCGCCGCGCCGAGCCACACCGGGCGCTGCTCCTCGCCGGAATCGAGCACCTGCCAGTAGCGCACATGGTTGCGGCGATCGGCGCTCGTGCCGACCGGCTTCTCGAAGGCGAGGTCCTCGCGGCGGCCGAGATAGAACAGATTGCTCACCGGCGCGTCGCGGTAGGGACGATCGAGCAGCACGCTTCCGACGATCTCGATCGACGATTTCAGCGCGATCGGATCGGCCGGATACCAGCCGGCCGCGTGCATGGCGCAGACCACATCCTTGGTGTCGCCGATCAGGCCGATGTTCATGGGATCGCCGGGAATACCCTGCGCAGTGCGCGTCACCATCGGCAAATTGGCGAGCCCCTTCTGATGCTCGTAGTGCTTCCAGAACGCCGGCAGCGCCAGATAGGCTGCGAGCAGATAGCTCATCAGGACAAACAGCAGCAGCAGCTCGGCGCGCCGGATGCGGTCGCGCTTGCGCAGGGCATGCGGACTGGACTGGATGTCGGTCACGGGGCCTTCCTGACGCGGTCCATCCGCGGGCGCGCTTCACCTCTCCCGCTTGCGGGGGAGGTCGTAGCGCATCGACAGATGCGCTACGGGTGGGGGCTCTTTCCACGATATGACTCGTGGAGGGAGCCCCCACCCCGGCCCTCCCCCGCAAGCGGGAGAGGGAGTCTAGCTCCGATGCGGCTGCAATTCAGCTCTATGCCAACAGGCGTCAACGCCGCGTCTCGCGGCAGCCGGCGGCCTCGGCCTCCTCGACCGAGCAGAACCAGCGCGTGCCCTTCGCGATCTTCATCTCGATCTTCGCATACCAGCGGCTGGTCGGCTGGTGATAGATGCATTCGCCGGAACGGTTGACGTTTCCCTTGATGGTGCAGTCGGGCGAGGGCGCGACCGAACCCGAGGCCGAGGCGAGCAGGATCGCGTGGGCGTTCTCCGGCGGCTTCACGCTGCCGAGGATCGCGGTCTTCTTGTTGCGCACGCGCCAGTCCCACGGCGCGATGAAGGCGCCCTGCCACATCCCGGCCTTGGTCTCGCGCGCCGCCTTCTCATCGGCCTCATAGTCGTGCGAGACGCGGGTATTGGCCAGCGCCCAGCCGTTGGTAACGAGCCATTTCTGGATGTCCTCGCCGTCGGCCTCGCAGCGCGCCACGGTGCGGCCGCGGCGGTCGACCGCGCGGGTATGGCAGGTCCAGCTCTTGTTGCCGGCATGCTTGATCAGCTCGTCGCGCGCGGCGACTCCGCAGGTCCAGCGCTCGCCATGGGTGTTGAGACAGAGCTGGTCGGTCGACGGCGCGTCGACGCCGCCGAGGCGGATGCGGGTGTTGCCGATCACCATCTGATCGCCGTCGCGGATCTTCGGCACGCCGGTGATGTCGGCGGCTTGCGCCAGCGTCGGGAGCGACAGCAGCAGGGCGGCAAGGAGCAGCGTCTTCGTTGGCATCGGCAGTCCCGGCGAGGATGAACGTTCAAAAGCCATGGATTGTGCGGGCAATTGGGCGAGCGTGCCAAGGGCCGTTGTGTTACGGCCGGTTTCAACTTCGCGTCATCCGCAGCCCCGTAGCCCGGATGGAGCGAAGCGCAATCCGGGATAGCTCGTCGCCAGCGCGAAGACCCCGGATTTCGCTGCGCTCCATCCGGGCTACGATCCTACAATCCTACGGGGCTGTCATTCTTCGCTTCGCCAGCGCCAGTCCCATCAGAACGAAGGCCGACGTCACCTCCGGCCCGCCGACCAGGATCCGGGTCGGCGTCTTCATCTTGTTCCACTCATAGGCCTTGTAGGGCCCGTGCCGACCGCCTTCGCCGAGATGCTGCACGATGCAGTGCAGCGCGGGCGTGAACGTCGCGACCTCGGCGTTCAGATGCGCCAGCGCCATCAGCGCGAGCGCGGCGTCGAACGGGTTCATCTCATGGGCGATCAGCTCGCCTTGGACATAGCCGAGCACGCGGGCGCGGATCAGCGCGAAGACGTTTTCGGGATCGATGATGCGCTGGGCGGCCAGCGGCAGCGCGACGAAGGCGGCGTAGCAGCGGCCGAAATAGGCGGAATAGAGTTCCGGCAGGTAATAGATATGCGAGCGCGGATTGGTGAACGCGCCGCTTTCGACCAGCCGCTTCTGGAAGCCGATGATGCGATGCACCGTCTCCAGCCGCTGCGGCGTCTCGATGATCTTCCAGCGTGTCAGATTGCGGAACGAGACCTCGAGAATGTCGAGGTTCAGCGTCGGATCGAGATCATTGCCATAGGGCCGGTCGCCGTTGAGGTTGTCGATCCAGGTGACGACGCCGCCCTCGTAATCGACGTTGTCGTTCAGCGGCACGGTGACGCGCGGCTCGTTGGCGCCGCTTCTAACCTGATAGCCGCGATAGAAGTCGAGCAGCGGCTGCGCGAGGATCGGATCGTCGGATCCGGCCTGCGTCGCCACGGAGAACGAGCAGGCCGTGGTGTCGCAGTCCGGCACGTAGATGCCGAAGCCGAGATCCTGCTTGATCTGGGCGAAGAAGCGCGAGAAGCGGGGATGCCGTCCCGGCGCCAGCGCGGTGATCACCTTCACCGTCGAGCCGTCATGCGAGGGCACCTCCTCGGCGCTGATCTTGAGGCAGAAATCCACCATCTCGGAAATCGCCCGCCGTGCGGTGCCGGCCTGGTCCGGCGACGCGAGCCCGGTCTCGACGAAGCCGAGCAGCGCCTCGGTGAAGAAGGCGTCGTAATAGGCCGAGCGATGGCGGATTTGCACCGGCTCCCACATCGGCTCGGCGATCCCCCGCCAGGGCGGGTTGATCAGCGCGCGCGCCGGCGAATGCGCGATGAAGATCCGGGCGAGGCTGAACAGCAGCGTCGAGTTCTTGTATCCGCGCGCGTTCAGCCCGGTCAGCGCCATCAGCATCTCGCGCCCGCCGATGTCGGGATCGCCGATCAGGTTGAAGGCGGCGTAGGTCGGGATGAAGCCGTTCTTTCCGAACGAGCGCAGCAGGTGTGATCCGGTAGCCCGGATCACCTTGTCGATCTCGGCCATCGCGGGCGCGCGCGCCGGCGCGGCTGCGGCCGGCGGCTTCGGGTGGCTGAGATCGAGATCGTCCATCAGCTCGGCAATGGGCCCGCCGACCGCGGCCCAGTCCGGCGTCTCGTCGTCGCGGGCGCGCGTCAGCGCCTCGCGCAGGCGGGCGAGCCGTTCCGGGTCCTTCAGCGCGGGCAGGCCGGTGCGGCGGAGCAGCGGCCGGAGCGCCGGATTGCCGAGCGCCGTCCGATAGAATTGTCCGAGATGGGCGTCGCCGCCGCGATACTTCTGGAGCAGGGGGTCGCAGACGTCGTAAAGCGACGGCCCGTCCTTTTTGACCGTCAGCGCCCGGCACACCGCACCAGCGATGGTATGAAAACCCATGAATCTCTTTCTGCTGGAACCGGTTAACGCCGCCACCCTGATGGCGTTTCCTGAGATTCCCCCAAATCCCGCAAGTCGTTGGAAAGCTACATGAATCTGCGGAAAATTCAAATGTGATGTGAGTCACATAATTGGTCGCCGTTCCGGTCAATAGTCGGGCGGGGTCGGTTCTATGCGCCAAACCGGGTTGCTCCGGAGGCCCCGTCGGGTTAAGGGTTTGTTTGTTGCGGTGCCGCAAATTGAGTTCAATTCGTCGGCACACCACCTCGCAACCCCATTAAAACCTGACCGTGACTTACGCGACTAACTGGCGCGACGACCTTGTTGAGCGCCACGGGACAATGATTGGGATTAGGAACGCTATGGACCTCAGGCAGCTTCGCATCTCCCGCCGGACCATCGCCGTCGCTGTGGCGCTGGCTGGCACGGTGTCGCTGGTGATCGGCGCCCATGCCGCGCTCAACAAGCGTTCGCTCGATGCCGCCAAGGCCGTCGCCGCCGAGCAGACTGCCGGCGCCGCCAAGGGCGTCTCCCGTCTGGCGCTGATCATCGGCAACGGCCATTACCCGGATGCCGCCGCACCGCTGGCCCAGCCGATCAACGACGCTCGGACGCTGTCGGCGACGCTGCGCCACGAGGGTTTTGACGTCGACGTCGTCGAGGACGCGACCAAAGACGACATGGTCCGCGCGGTCGCGCGCATGAAGGCCAAGATCCGCCCCGATACCGTCGTGATGCTGTTCTTCGGCGGCTATGGCGTGCAGGTCGGCCGTGAGAGCTACATGATCCCGGTCGACGCCGCGATCTGGAAGGAAGCCGACGTGAAGCGCACCGGCGTCAGCGTCGAGTCCGTGCTCGATGCGATGAAGGAGCAGGGCGCCAAGGCCAAGCTCGTCGTGCTCGACGCCTCGCGCCGTAACCCCTACGAGCGCCGCTTCCGCTCGTTCTCGCACGGTCTCGCCCCGATCAGCCCGCCGGAAAACACGCTGGTGCTGACCTCGGCGACGCCGGGCAAGGTCGCCGACGACTCGAAGGCGCCGAACAGCGTGCTGGTGTCGGAGCTCCTGAACAACCTCAACGCCCAGGCCGGCGCCGAAAGCGCCTTCAACAAGACCCGCGTCGCGATCTCGCGCTCGAGCGAAGGCGAGCAGGTGCCCTCGGTGTCGTCCTCGCTGCTCGAAGACATCAAGCTCGGCGGCTGAGGCCGAACTCCCTCCACATCGTCGTCCCGGCCTGCGCCGGGACGACGATGTGGACGTAGCGAGGATTACTTCCCGTCCGCGTTCGCGGTCACCGGGCGCACCGGGTCGCCCTCGCGCAGCAGCGCGCCGGCGCGGGCGACGACGATCTCGCCTTCCTGGATGCCCTCGCGGATCTCGACCTGTCCGGCCGACATCAGCCCGGTCTCGACCCGCCGCGTCTCGACGCGGTCGCGGCGCACCACCTGCACCACGGTGCCGGCGGTGGAATAGAGGATCGCGGTCAGCGGCACCGAGACGCCGCAGCTCTGCCCGGTCTTGATCTGCGCGCGGCCACTTGAATTGACCAAAAGCCGCCGGTTGCCGGTGATGCCCACGAACACCTGGCCGAGCTGGCTGTTCGGCTCGACCGTCGGCGCGACGCGGCGCACCTTTCCATCGACCTCGCCGGCGCCTGATATCTTGATCCGCGCGGTCTGGTTGGCCTGCAGCTTGGCGATATCGCGCGTCGGCACCATGCCGACCAGATCGTATTCGCTTCTAGCGATGATCGAGAACAGCGCCTCGCCCTTGGCTGATGCGGTCGCGCCGACGGTTGCCGATGACGCCGAGATCACGCCGGCGACCGGCGCCGCCACGTTGATCGCGTTAGTGCCGTCAGTCAGCTTCGCCAGCACCTGGCCCGCGGTGACGGTGTCGCCGGCATCGACCAGCACCTCGGTGACCTTCAAGCCGAAGCGGTCGGGGCGCACCTGCTGCTCGTCGCGCGGCAAGACGATGCCGGAGACTTCCACGATATTGCCGAAGCAGAATTTCGTGGCCTTCAGCACGGTGACCGCGGCGCCCTTCGGCGCCTCGGTCTCGCCGGCGGCAACGGCAGGCCGGGCCAGCACGATCATGCCGGCCGCAAGCAGGGCGGACGCACGCGCTCTACGTGAAATCATCGGCGCATTATTCCCAGAGTCGAAGCGTTTTCAAGCGAAGTGGGTACCGGTTCGCGTGAAGAAAACGCGTCAAATGAAGTCCCTCCTGAATACCAGATGCGGCCGCGCCGAGCTAGGCGGCGGCTCGGCCGCTTCGGCCGCGTCCGGCCCGCCCGTATCAGCCGCAAGCTGCACTTTCGCCAGCTCATCGGCGCGGATGACATGCCGCGCGATCTCGGGATTGACCCGCACCGCATGCGACACCGGCAGCATGTGGCCGGCCTCCGGCAGATGCCTGAGCTCGGCGCCAGCAATGATCGCGGCGAGCTTGTGGACAATGCGCTGGGTCACATAGGGCGACAATCCGCCCGACAACAGCAGTGTCGGCACCCGCAGGCGGCGCGCCGCCGCGATCACGTTCTCCTCGGCAAACGCCGCGGCGAAATCGAAGGTGAGCTTGTCGGCCTGCTCGATCATGCGCAGCCGCGAGCCCTGCGACACCTGCTCGCGCGGGCCGGAGCCGGCCCAGAACGCGGAGAACCTGTCGATCGCGTCCAGGACCGCGCCGTTGAAGATATCCTGCGACACGTCCTGGGCGACGCGCGCGAAGCGATCGTGCAGCCGCGCGTCCGCCGGCGCATCGCGGAGCAGCGTCGGCAGCACCGGCTCGATCAGGGTCAGGCTGCGGATCCGCCTTGCGTAAGGCTCCGACGTCGCGAGCTTGAATGCGATGGCGCCGCCATAGGAATGGCCGACCAGATGGATCGGCCCGGTCGCGCCGGCGAGTTGATGACCGAGATAGGCGACCTCTTCGGCCAGCGTCGACGGCCAGTCGCGCCCGCCGGCCGAGATGCCGTAGCCGGAAATATCAGGCGCGATGAACTGGTGGCCGGCGAGCGCGCCCATCAGCTTCGTCCATTGCCGTCCCGACCCGAGCGAGCAGTGCAGCGCCACCACCGACGCGCGGTTGCGCGCGGCAGACGACGTCTTGTCCAAACCAGTCATCAAGCAATCCCGTTTGTTCTCGTTGTCGAAAGCGGATGCGTCGCACCCGCGTCACGACGCGAACAATCCGGGCCTCGCGTTATTCCAGCGAAGCCCGGTTGCGAGCATGATCGTGATCGCTGCCGTCGCGATCGTGATTTGCGAGTCAGGGGCGAGCGGCGATCTCCGATCAACCTCGCCCCGCTTGCGGGGAGAGGTCGGAACGCATCGCAAGATGCGTTCCGGGTGAGGGGGTACAGGTGCGGCCACGCGCATTGCTCGTGGATAGAGCCCCTCACCCCAACCCTCTCCCCGCAAGTGCGGGGCGAGGGAGCGCAGTCCCGTCGCGGTTCGCAGTCGTGATCGTGATCGCAGATCTGTTGCGTCTCACCGCTTGGTGATGACGACTTCGAGATATTCGCTCGGCACCACCATGCTGCCGACGCGCGCGCGGTTCATGCGCACGATCAGCGCGTGCAGATCGTTGTGCAGCTCGGTCTGCTTTGCCGGTTCGAGCGCCGCGAATGCCTTGAGCACCGGGCCGTAATAGGTCTTGAACACGTCGAGGAAGTGCTCGGCCGAACGGTAGCGGAAGTTGAAGTGGCGCGGCTCGACCTTGATCGCGGCTGCGTCCGCATCGAACATCTCGGCCAGGCGCGTGCGCGTGCCCCACATCGCCGGCGACTTCGCGCCCACAGGCGGCGGCAGATATTTGCCGAGCGTCTTGAACACCTGGCCGATGAATCCGTCCGGCGTCCAGTTGGCGAGCCCGATCTGGCCCTTCGGCTTGCACACGCGCAACAGCTCGGCGGCCGCGCGCTCCTGGTTCGGCGTGAACATCACGCCGAAGGTCGAGAGCACGACGTCGAATGAGTTGTCCGCAAACGGCAGGTTCTCCGCATCCGCCTCCTGGAAGGTGATGGTCATGCCCTCGGCCGCGGCGCGGGCGCGGCCGCGTTCGAGCAGGGCAGCGACATAATCGGTCGAGGTCACCTCGCACCAGCGCCGCGCGGCGGCGAGCGAGGCCATGCCGTTGCCGGCCGCGACATCGAGCACGGTTGCGCCCGCCTTCAGGTCCAGGCTCTCGCAGAGCTGTTCGCCGACGATCTGCAGGGTACTGCCTACGATCGCGTAATTGCCCGACGACCACGCCGCCTGCTGCCTGGCCTTGATCGCGGCAAGATCGGGCGCCGCCGGCGCCTCTGAAGTGGAACTCGTGGCAGTCGCGTTGGTGGCCATATGTCTCCTCCTCCAAGGTGGGCGGCGCGTCACGATGTCCGCCGCGCTGAACCTTATGGCTGGGCACGAACTCAAAGACTCCGAGGGACGCCGGATTATGCCTTGAGGCGGGCGTGATTTTTCGTTGAGACGACCCGGAGCCATGATGAAATGAGGTCGGACTGCCGCCGCGCGGAAGGTGCGCTCCCTCTCCCGCTTGCGGGGGAGGGCTGGGGTGGGGGCTCTCTCCGCGAGTCGCATCGTGGAGAGAGCCCCCACCCGCAGGCGGGAGAGGTGCAGCGAACCCGTGGCGAGATCGCTGCTCTACCAACTGTCGCGCAAGGATAGGCCGTTGCGATTTGTCTTTTCGGATCATGTGCTTGACACCGACCTGCGGGAGATCAGCCGCGGCGGCGCGCGCGTTGCGGTCGAGCCGCAGGTGTTCGACCTCCTCGTCCATCTGATCGAAAATCGCGACCGCGTCGTCTCGAAGGACGACCTGATCGAAGCCATCTGGGGCGGCCGCATCGTCTCGGAATCGACACTGACGAGCCGCATCAACGCCGCGCGCAAGGCGGTCGGCGACAGTGGCGAGCGGCAGGCGGTGATCCGCACCATCGCGCGCAAGGGCATCCGCTTCGTAGGCCTGCTCGCGGACGTACCGGCCACGACGCGCGACAAACCGTCCCGGCCGGACGCGAGCGGCGCGCCCGGCGAGCCGCCCCCAGCCTGGCATCCCGCGCTCGACCGCATCGCGATCGCGGTCCTGCCCTTCACCAACATGAGCGGCGACCGCGAGCAGGACTATTTCTCCGACGGCATCAGCGAGGACATCATCACCGCGCTGTCGAAGCTGCGCTGGTTCTATTGCATCGCGCGCAACTCCTCCTTCGTCTACAAGGGCCGCGCCGTGCACATCAGGGAGATCGGCGCCGAGCTCGGCGTCACCTATGTCGTCGAGGGCAGCGTGCGCAAGGAGGGTGATCACGTCCGCATCACCGCGCAGCTCAACGATGTCGCAACCGGCAGCCATCTCTGGGCCGAGCGCTACGACCGCGATCTCGCCGACGTCTTCGCCGTGCAGGACGAGATCACCGAGGCCGTGGTCGCCGCGATCGAGCCGCAGCTTTACGCCGCCGAGAATTTTCGCAGCTCACGCAAGGCGCCCGACAACATGGACGCATGGGATCTCGTGATGCGCGCGCTGTCGCATTACTGGCGGGTGACTCGGCAGGATCACCTGGTGGCGCAGGCGCTCCTGGAAAAGGCTGTCGCCTTCGATCCGCAATATGGCCGCGCGCTCGGCCTCTTGGCGGCAACCCACATGTTCTCCGCCCATATGGGCTGGGCCGACATGGCGGCGACATTGCCGACCGCCGAGCGCGCGGCGCTCGCGGCGATCCATGCCGATAGCGAGGACCCCTGGGCGCATTACGCGCTCGGCAGCGTCTACCTGTTCGACCGCCGCTTCGACGATTCATTGGCGGAGTTCGAGCTCGCGCTGCGGCTGAACCCGAGCTTCTCGCCGGCGCGCGGCCTTTATGGTGTGGCGCTCGCCTATTGCGGCCGCTGGGAGGAGGGCAACCGCGCCGCCCGCCACGCGCTGCGCCTCTCCCCGCGCGATCCCTTCGCCGCGATCTATAACGGCGTCGCCGCCTACTGCCAGTTCGTCGGCCGCAACTATCCGGACGCGATCCGCCTCGCCCGCGAAGGCCTCCGCCTCCGCCCCGATTTCGTCGGCGCCCACCGCGTGCTGACGGCGGCCGCCGCGATGGCCGGGCAGGATGAGCTGGCGCGGACGGCGCTAGAGGCGCTGCGGATGGCCCAGCCGGGGGTTTCGCTGGCGTGGCTCGCAAGCGAGATGCCGTTCAGGCTGGATGAGGAGCGGGAGCATTATGTGGAGGCGTTTCGGAGGGCGGGGTTGGGGTAGGGATGGTGGGCAGTTACCCTTTTGGACATCGGGGCTTCCGATCTGTCCGGGCTTCGCGTAAAAAGTTGCTTGTGAACGAAAGTGCATTTCATCCCGAGGACAGGGCCAGGTCGTTGATTGACCGGCGCCTCGCCCTTTGCGGATGGGTTGTTCAGTCGCGAGACGACATGAACCTCGGCGCCGGCTTCGGCGTCGCAGTGCGGGAGTTTCAGACCGCTTCAGGCCTAGGAGCCTGTCCAGTTAGCTCCGGGAAGGCGGTTTTATCCTAATGATAGCGGTTCAT
>NZ_JBHMET010000212.1:0-1038 GCF_042430365.1 Bradyrhizobium erythrophlei | reverse complement strand
GAGATTTGTTGCGGGACCAGCCCGAGCCAGGCGCCGAAGTCGCGGCCTTTGGAGAACACCAGCGGCACCAGCGCGACGCCGCGACGGTCATTGTCGGCGTTGGCGATCAATTCGTCCGCGGCCTTGACCCGCGCATCCCAGCTTGAGGCGGCGCTCCAGCCGTCGTCGAGCAGGATCACCAGCGGCGCCTTCGCCGGTGCCGATCGCGGCCACCATCGCGCTCGAGATGATCGGACCGATGCCGGGCACCGTCATCAGCCGCTCGCAGTGCTGATCCTGATGGGCGAGCGTTTCAATCTCGCCGGTGAGGCCCTCGATCCGTGCATCCAGGTGGCGCCAGTCTCCGGCCAACTCCTCGATGACGCGCGACATGCGGGGCGAGAGCACATCGGTGCGCGTCGCCAGGATGCCCGGCAGCTCGGCGCGCAGGAAACGCAACCCTTGCCGCACCGCGATGCCGCGCTCCAGCAGGAAGGCGCGGATCTGGTTGATGATGCCGGTACGCTGACTGACCAGCCGCGCGCGGACGCGGTGCAGCGCCTGCAGGTCAAGTTGCAACGAACTTCATGGTCGGGCGTTGCACCGCCTCGGCGATCGCCTCTGCGTCGCGGAAGTCGTTCTTCTGTCCCTTGCTGTACGGCCGCACGTATTTGGCCGGCATCAACCGGGCATTGTGGCCGAGTAGCTGTAGCTTGCGGCTGAGATGATGCGCGCCGACGCAGGCCTCCATGCCGATCAGGCATGGCGACAGGTTAGCAAGTCGCGCCTCGACCTGGCCACGCGACCACTTTTGCCGCAGCACGATGGCACCGCGCCCATCCTGGCCCACGAGGTGGAATGAGTTCTTGCCAATATCGATGCCGATCACGGCGATTGCGCAGTTGTTGGATTGCTGAGACATGGCATGCTCCTTGTCTTCGCTGCCCCGAGCCAGCTTCTGTCACTGGCGGGACGGGAGCACGGCCGGACCATCCCATTAGCGGAAGCCCGGCCAGGGGGAGCTGATCGCTCCGCAGCGGCCAAATGGCGCGTTTCAGG
>NZ_JBHMET010000211.1:0-22193 GCF_042430365.1 Bradyrhizobium erythrophlei | reverse complement strand
TGAGAAACCGTGCGCTGTATGCTTGACTGGGGACATCAGAATGGGATGGTCCGGCCGTGCGCCAGCCCCCGCCTGGTTTGGGGCACCGAAAAGGAGCACGCCATGTGTCAGATCGTGTCCCTGGGCGTCGTGTAACTGGCGGTGGGACACCGCGTTCGCCGGCATGGGCCGGATCGGTCAGCTGGCGATTGCCGGAAAGCTGACGGCGGCATCATCGCTCAACGGTGCGATGGTTTCCAGCGTCATGTAGTGGCCGCGCTGGACGGCCCATTCATCGTTCTGTTAGCAGGATCGCGCCGACGAGGCGGACGATGGCGTCCTCGTTGGGGAAGATGCCGACCACCTCGGTGCGTCGCTTGATCTCGCCGTTGACGCGTTCGAGCGGGTTAGTGGAGTGCAGCTTGGTGCGATGCTGGGGCGGGATCGTCATGTAGGCGAGCACATCGGTCTCGGCCTCGTCCAGGAAGGCGGCTAGCTTGGGCAGCTTGGGGCGGAGCTGGTCGGCGACGCGGCGCCACTGGGCCTTGGCGGCCTCGGCATCGTCCTGGGCAAAGGCGGTGGCGATGAAGGCGGAGACGACGCGCCGTCCGCTCTTGCCGGCATGGGCCAGCGCGTTGCGCATTAAGTGCACGCGGCAACGCTGCCAGCTGGCGTTGAGCACCTCGCTGACGGTGGCCTTGATGCCCTCATGGGCATCGGAGACCACCAGCTTGACGCCGCGCCGCAGGCGTTCGAGGCGAGACGGCGAGGAGCCGCCGGCGCCGTAGCACCGCCGGCCATGGCTCGACCAGCTCTGGAGGTCGCGGACATCCTCCGCGATCACGGCCCTGCTTGGCGAGAGGCCAACCGCTCCCATGTGAGCCTTGAGCAACTGAAGGTGATGAATGCGATCGAGCGCTGTCGTACGGCGGCGCTCGGCGGGCACGTCGCGCGCTGCGAGAATGCGGCGGCCATACGGAGATCGCGTACAACTCCTGCCGCAACCGGCATTGCCCGAAGTGTCAGGGTGCGGCGTCACGCCGATGGCTGGCCGACCGCGAAGCAGAGCTGTTGCCGGTACCGTATTTTCATCTCGTCTACACGCTGCCGAGCGAGCTGCGCGACATCGCCTACCAGAACAAGCGCGTCGTCTACAACCTGCTGATGAAGGCGGCGGCCGAGACGACGCTCGCTATCGCAGCCGATCCCAAGCGTCTCGGTGCGCGCATCGGCGTCACCGCCGTGCTGCACACCTGGGGCTCGGCGCTCACCCATCATCCGCACGTGCATATGATCGTGCCGGGTGGAGGGCTCTCGCTCGACGGGGCACGATGGGTCGCCTCACGCTCCAACTTCCTCGTCCATATCAATGTGCTGGCGCGCCTGTTCCGGGGCAAGATGCTGGCGATGCTCATGGATGCGCACGACGCCGGCGAGCTGAAGTTCTTCAACACGCATGCCGGGCTTGCCGACAAGACAACGTTCAAGCGCTTCATCGCCCCGCTGCAGCGCATCAATTGGGTGGTCTATTGCAAGGCGCCGTTCGCGGCGCCCGAGCAGGTGCTGCGCTATCTCTCCCGTTACACCCATCGTGTTGCCATCTCGAACCGCCGCCTTGTTGCGGCCGACAGCGAGGCGATTGCGTTCCGCTGGAAGGACTATCGCGTCAAGGGCCCCGACCGCTGGAAGACGATGCGACTTCGCCCGCACGAGTTCATCAGGCGCTTTCTGCTGCACGTGCTGCCCAAGGGCTTCCACCGCATCCGCCACTACGGGCTCTTTGCCAACGCCAACCGCGCCAAGAGCATCACGGCGGTCCGCGCACTCCTCGATGTCGCCCCGCCTGCCGCCGAACCCAAACAGCAGCCGGATGTTGCGCCGGATACCCCACGTGTACTGCCGTGCCCATGCCCTCGCTGTGGCGCTCGCATGATCGTCATCGAGGTGTTCGCGCGCGGCTGCCAGCCGAGCTGGCGGCCGACACCGAGCAGGATCGACACATCATGAGCCAGACCTCCCGTAAGCGTTGCGGCTTTCCCGGTCCAATGCGCTGGCTCCACGCCGGCGGCAATCTCGCTCAACACAATGGCATCCATCAGTGCGCAGATCGCGCCTTGATGCGCTCCGAACACCCGCCGAAATGCCTGCTGCACTCTGCAGACCTCCCGTCCGTGCAGACACGGACGTCGAACTCTGTCATCGTCATGTCTATCATCGAGCCCGACGCCGGCATTAAATCCCCATAGCGCTCGCTGCTTAGCCGGTGCCCAACTTCCCGCGACTTCGTGCCTTGGCGCTTTTTGGACGCCGGTCAGTTCAGCGTGCAGAGCCTCTTTGTCGCCGGCGTCCAAAAACCTGCACAAGAGCGGACTCCGGTACCGCAGCAAATGGCATCATCAATCACCTCGTCAGCACGCGCCAAGAAGGGCTCGGGAATGGTTAGGCCAACTGCCTTCGCACTCTCCGGGCGTCATCGAAGCTGGTGACAGGGAGATCACCGGCTCTGAGCGATTTCCCCCTCACCAGTGGAATTGGCCAACTGCCGGCGTTAGATGGCCGCCTCGGTCTGCGCGTCGAAAACGTGAAGCCTGGAAGGCCGCATGGCAACGCGCAGCTTATCGCCCACCCTCACCCTCGCGGTCGGCTCGACGCTCGCCACCATGATGCTCTCGCCGACCTTCATATCGAGCAGGATTTCCGAGCCGAGTTGCTCGACCACCTCAATCACAGCATCGAAGCATGGGTGGCCGAGATCAACGCTACCCGCCACGGTGAGGTCCTCCGGCCGCACGCCGAGCATGACCTCGCGCCCGATATGGCCGCGCAGCCGCTGCGCGGTCTCGTCCGGTAGCTTGATGCGCAGGCCGGAGTTCTCGGCGATCAGCGATCCGTTCGCCTCGGTCACCGTAACGGCGGCGAAATTCATGGCCGGGGAGCCAATGAAGCCGGCGACGAACTTGTTGGCGGGCTGATTGTACAGCTCGAGCGGCTCCCCCACCTGCTGCACCACGCCGTCTTTCATGACGACGACCCGGTCACCCAGCGTCATGGCTTCGACCTGATCGTGGGTAACGTAAATGGCTGTAGTGCCGAGACGCAGATGCAACTTCTTCAGCTCAACGCGCATCTGCACCCGCAGCTTGGCATCGAGGTTCGACAGCGGCTCGTCGAACAGGAACACGCGGGGGTGGCGCACGATCGCACGGCCTAACGCCACGCGCTGGCGCTGGCCGCCGGAGAGCTGGCGTGGCCTGCGCTTTAGCAATTCGCCGATGCCGAGGATGTCAGCCGCCTCCAGCACGCGCTTGTCAATCTCGGGCTTTTCGAATTTGCGCATCTTCAGGCCGAACGCCATGTTGTCGTACACGCTCATGTGCGGGTACAGCGCGTAGTTCTGGAACACCATGGCGATGTCGCGGTCCATGGGCGCCAATTCATTGACCACGTTGCCGTCGATGAAAATTTCGCCGGAACTGATCGCTTCAAGCCCGGCGATCATCCTGAGCGTCGTCGTCTTGCCACAGCCGGAGGGTCCGACGAACACCACGAACTCCTTGTCGCGGATCTGCAGATTGACGTCTTTGACAGCGTGCACGCTGTCAAAGAACTTGTTGATCCCCTTGAGGACGACCTGGCCCATTCGCTTCCACCTGACTCCCAACGGCCTATGCGCAGTCTGCATTCGTGCCTTCGAATCCCCTTGATCCGTCGTGCTGTCAGCCCTTCACCGATCCGGTCAATCCTGCGACGTAGTACTCGACGAAAAACGAATAGGCGATAGCAACCGGTATCGATCCAAGCAGGGCCCCAGCCATCAGCGGTCCCCAGTAGAATACGTCGCCACGGATCAGCTCCGATGTGACGCCGACCGGCACAGTCTTCTGCTCAGGCGAGGACAGGAAGACAAGCGCATAGATGAACTCGTTCCACGACAGCGTGAAAGCGAAGATGCCGGCCGAGAGGATGCCCGGGATCGCCACCGGGATGACGATGTAGAGCATAGCCTGCCAGCGCGAGGCGCCGTCAATGCGCGCGCATTCCTCGAGCTCCTTGGGCACCGCCTTGAAGTAGCCCATCATGAGCCAGGTGCAGAACGGAATAAGAAAGGTCGGATAGGTCAGAATCAGTGACCAAGGCGTGTCACCCAGCCGATAGTTGCGTATGATCTCTGCCAGCGGAATGAACAGCAGCGTTTGCGGTACCAGATAGGTAATGAAGATGCCGGTGCCCAGGCTGCCGGCAAATGGAAAGCTCAGCCGCGACAGAGCATAGCCGGCGAACACGCCGCACACGAGCGAGATAGCGGTTGAGGCGAGCGCGATGAACGTCGTGTTCCACAGCCACGATGCGAACAGCGTCTCCTCGAACAGGTACCTGACATGGTCCCAGGTCGGTTTCCAAGTCCAGAACGGATTGTAGTTGATCGAATTCCAGGGCCGGTAAAGCTCGCCGTCCGGCCGCACCGAAGTGATCACCATCCAGTAGAACGGGAACAGCAGGAAAAGCAGGAACAGCGCCATGGGGGCGTAGAAGAACACCCACTTTCGCCACCTTGCGCCTTCGATCATGGCTCAGCGGACCTCCACGCGGCGGATGTAGAGAAGTTGGATGATGACGACCAGAAACAGGACCGGAAACATTGCGAGCGAGATGGCGGCGCCCTCGCTCAAGAGGCCGGTGCCGATACCGATCTGATAGGCGTAGGTGGCGAACAGGTGCGTTGCGTTGGCTGGTCCGCCGCCCGTCATCACATAGACGATCTGGAAGTCGGCGAACGTCTGAATCACTGAGAACAGCACCACGACCATGGTCACGGGCAGCAGCAGCGGCCAGGTGATGTGCCAGAACCGCTGCCACGGCTTGGCGCCGTCGATGGCGGCGGCCTCGTTGAGTTCGGGACTGATGGTCTGCAACCCGGCGAGCAGGCTGATGGCGAAGAACGGCACCCCGCGCCAGATGTTGACGATGATAATCGAGATCATGGCGAGGTCCGGATCGCCCAGCCAATTGATTCGACCGGTGATCAAGCCGAAATGGTAGAGGAGCCAATTGAGAACGCTGAACGTCGGGTCGAACATCCACTTCCAGGCGAAAGTCGAGAGCACGGTCGGGATAATGAAAGGCAGCAGGATGAAAGCACGGGTAAAAGCCTTGCCGCGGAAATTACGGTTGAGCAGCATGGCCAGCCACAGCCCGAGCGCCAGCTTGAAGACGGTGGTCACGCCCGTATAGAGGAAGGTGTTGTAAACGGAGGTGCGAAAAATCCCGTCATTGAAGATCTTGTAGAAGTTAGCGAGGCCGACGAAGTCGCCGGGCATACCGACGCGCGAGCTGGTGACCGACAGCAATATCCCTCGAATGAAGGGATAGGCAATGAACATGCCGAGCAGCACGATGGTCGGCACCAGCAGCACGAACGCCAGCCAGCGCTCGTCCTCAAGCAACCGCTGTCGCCGCGGAGGGGGCGCCTCGCGGAGCGTGGTGGCGGAAACCGCGCTTATCGCCATGTTCGATCCTCGTCGGCCTGAAGATTCCCTTGCTCCCCACGAAAAATGGGGAGAGGGACGGCTTAACCTCAGACGTAGACCTTCTTGAGCTCAGCCTCTGCCCACTTCACGGCATCCTCGGCGGGCATGCCTTGGACGGCCTTTGCGTACATATCAATGATGATGTACTTGGTTACGACCTCGGCTGCCTTGCGCGTAGAGGGCCCTTGGTAGCCAGCGAAGCGCCCTGTGCGCGCCGCTTGCTTGTAGGGCAGCATGATCGGGTCGTCGCCCCACAGCTTGTGCTTTTCCCAATCCGTGGTCGGGCCGACCGAGAAGCCCTTCTGGGAGACGAACCACTTGTCGTAGACGTCCTTGGAGTGAATCCAGCCAAGGAATTTATTCGCCGCATCCTGGTTCTTCGAATAACCCATCAGGAGGTTCGAGAACGGGACGTGATAGCTGAACTGCCCGCCGGGGCCCTTGGGCAGCGCGGCGTGCAGGATGTCGTCCTTCAGTTGCCCGCCTGCCTCCGTCTTGTAGGTACCCGGCTTGCGCAGAGCCTCGATGTAGATCGAGGCGCCATTGAGCGTGGCGCTGCACGTCCCGGACAGAAAAGCGCGGTTGTTGTTGGAATCGTCCCAGGCGAGGCCGCCTTCATCGTGGGCGTCCTTCCAGAAGGCCACCATGAACTTCACCGACTCGACCGTTGCCGGGCTATTCAGCACAACCGTCTTGCCGTCTGCTTCGACCTCTTTGCCGCCCCAGGACCACAGGTAGGGGTAAGCGAAGGCGGGCGCATCGCCGAAGGTGTGACCCAGCGTTTGGCCGATGGGCCGTCCCTTTGCCTTCAGCTTCTTGCCGGCCTCGCGATACTCTTCCCACGTCTGGGGGAATTTTCCATCCGTGTAGCCGATCTCGGCAAACCAGGACTTTCGGTATGCGATCTGCAGGCCGACGATGCACCACGGCACTGCGATCCATTTCTTGCCATCATTGGCGACCGCGCGGGATGTTTCGTAGAAGCCGCCCTGGCTCTTGCCAAGTGCCTCAGCGAGGTCGCTGACGTCCGTGACGCTCTCGCCGTAAAGTTGCCCCCAATTGTTGAGGACGCAGACGACGTCGGGGCCTGACCCGGACTGGATCGCCGAGGTGACTCGGGCCTGGATATCGTTGGCGTTGATGGTCTCGATATTGAGCTTTATGCCGAGCGCCTTCTCGCCCTCCTTGGCGATTTCGTTGCGCAGAAGCTGATCTGATGCCGGAACGAAGTCGGTCCAGCGCAGCCAATGCACCGTGGTGGCTTGGGCATAGGCGGGCGCCCTGCCGGTCGCCAGGATGCCGGCCATGCCGCCCACAAGCGCGGCACTGCCCTTAAGGACGTTACGTCGGGTTACTGTCGTCATGCACCCCTCCCTCGGTGTGTCTGAAATGATGCCCTTCGGCCAGTCTTACGCCGGCTTGGAGTCCCTTTCAGTCTATCGCGCCTCCGTGGTTCACCGCATGCGCATGCTGTGGCCTGCGCAATACGTTGGCTCGATGATCGTTTGCTGGTGTTCCACTTGCAGCGCCGTAGTGGCGAGTTCGCCGCGAAACACAGGGTGAATTCTTCGCAGAGCAGCGGCGCGATTACATCGTTGCCAATCGTAACGGCGATACGACCGGCGGCCTGGATCGTGTCGGCGCTGCAGCCAACGTATGAACTCTACCGTCATAACGGTCCCTCCCGCGCAGCGACGGTATTGCCGTGGCCAAGCGGGTTTTCCCCGTCTTACATGAAGTTCAGTACCGGAAGCTGGCGCGACGTCATTGTCGCCCGTCGCAGCAGGAAATCAAGTGCCAGCTTTGACGCGGCGCCCATAGCTCTCTTTGCGGGTTCGCGGCCAATTGACGAGTCTCCTTTGGGACAATCGCGCCAGGACGCCGGTGGGTCCGAAGGGCCGCTTCGCGCCCTTCATTCCTTTTCTTCTGGGGGATCTGGTCGTTCACCAAGAGCCAGCCGGCGGCGAAGAGCCTGCTGCCGCACCTGTCGCAGCCGAAGGCAATCGAAAAGATGGTGGCCGCGAGCGGAGGCCACGACCTTCCGGCCTTCGACAACCTGACGACGCTCAAGACCTGGGCCGACGAAGGACCGCCGAAGGGCACGCTCTACCACTATCCCGAATCCCTACAAGCACAGATCCTGTCGATCGCCGCGCAGCCGGCACCGCCCAAGATCGCAGTGCAGATCTATTCCCAGGGCCTCATGACCCAGATGACCGTCCGCCACAGCAGGGCGAGCCGCTGGAGAAGACGCTCGCCTGGCTGAGGGCGAGGTTGAAGGCTACTTGCGCACGTGAAGTCGCAACACTAGAGGCTTAAGACCAGCGGCACCCTATTGCGGGTGTACTACCTGCGCCGAAAAATGACGGGGCGACAGGCGCGCATCCCTAGATTGGGTCACGTCGTTGTCCAGCGAGCAGACGTTTGTCGGCCTCGCTTGCAGATCCCTTCGGTGCAGATAGTGCTTCAATCGAATCGGGCGGTTATCGATGGCCACGGTCGAGGGTCCTGCCGACGCATGCCATGTCTCATATGGGTCTTGGTTGTGTGCAAACAGATAGGTCGGACGCGGCCCGTGGTTGCCAATCGTTGCAGGCCGCTGATTTTCTCGCGTCGGACCTCCAATAGCCCGCCAAAGTGGTTATAGCGACGCGCCATGGCGCTTTTGGACGCACTTTCCGGCGTTCAGGTGGCTCGGATGGCGGCAATCAGGGTTGGTTTGCCGACGATGTTCATCGCGCGTGTGAGGTTATAGGCAAGGACATGCAATGCCATCTCAGCGGCGACGTTCCGTAGGCGCTTCATCAGGAAGTGGGTTGCACCCATACGGGCCTTGATCGTGCCGAAGGGATGCTCGACCGTCTCACGTCGCGTCCGCATGGCGTCGGGATTGGAATCGAGCCGTCTCTGGACCTCCTCAACCACATGCTCATGCTCCCAGCGCGTGATGCGGCGCTCCTTGGACGGCGTACATTGGCTCTTGATCGCGCAGGCTTGGCATGCCGCCGTCG
This sequence comes from Bradyrhizobium erythrophlei, assembly GCF_042430365.1. Classification (GTDB taxonomy): domain Bacteria; phylum Pseudomonadota; class Alphaproteobacteria; order Rhizobiales; family Xanthobacteraceae; genus Bradyrhizobium; species Bradyrhizobium erythrophlei. Next base: position 13,675 of record NZ_JBHMET010000211.1, on the reverse strand, counting down.
ACCAGTAACGGCGCAACGTCATCCCATGCTCGATGTTGGTGTAATGATAGGGCAGCAGCTTCCGGTCGGGCAGCGGTAGACATCCTCATCAGGCAGATAGGCGAAGTCCTGTTTGCCGAACCGGCCCTCCGCCTTGGCGTTCGACGTCATGGGCTTGGGCAAGGTGACTGCAACGCCAGCCTTTTCGCAGGCTAATATCTCCACTCCGTCGAAGTAGCCACGATCGGCGACCGCCTCGAGTTTGTCCACTTCGAGCACCTCTTTGGCTTGCTTCGACATTCGAGCAAGCTGCCCACGGTCGTTGCCGACGTTTATGACGTCGTGCGTAACAATCAGATGATGTTCGGTGTCGACGGCGACCTGGACATTGTAGCCGACGACGCCCGATCCGCGTCCGCTGGTGGCCATCGAACGGGCATCCGGATCGGGGAGCGATATCTGTTGATCCGGCGTGCTGCGCATCTGCGCGTCAAGCACTTCCAGGCGGCTCATCTCCTGCTTCAACCGAGCGATCTTTTCCTTGATCCTCGTCGTCGTGATGTTGATCGCTTCCGATGGCTCCTGTCGATCGGCGCTATCGAGTTGACGCAGATATCGACCGACGCTTTCCTCGATCTGCGCCATCCGCCTCGCCATCTTGGCATGCGTGAAGTTGCGGTCGCGGTTGTTCACTGCCTTGAACTTGCTGCCGTCGATTGCGCCGCTTGCGGTCTGCAACAGGCCCATTTGCCGGCATAGCGCGACGAACTTCGCGCAAACCTTCCGGATCGCCGCGCCATTGTCCTTCCGGAAATCGGCGATCGTCTTGTGATCGGGAGCCAGGCGGCCGATCAGCCACATCACCTCGATATTGCGGCACGCCTCACGCTCCAGGCACCGACTAGACTGCACCCGATTGAGATAACCGTAGATGTAAAGCTTCAGGAGGACTGCCGGATGATAGGAGGGCCGGCCCGTCTCCTGGGCGATCACCCGCTCGAACCCCATTCCACGCAGGTCGAGCGCCTCGACGAACACATCGATCACATGGACCGCGTTGTCCTCGCTTACCCAATCCTGCAGACATTCCGGCAAGAGCGTCAGCTGGGATCTGTCCGCGCCTTCAACAAAGCGTCCCATCCGTATCCCCCATCAGGAAACGGGGGAATCGTAGCTGACTCGTGACTTTTCACACAGCCAGGGTCATGATGCGAAGAACTCATTGTGAGCACAACACGTCCGGTCTTGCCCCTATCGCCGACATGCAGGAGGACTAGGATTCGGTCGCGAAGGGCCAATGCACAAAGTCGCTGCGCTCCAGCCCGCTGCGCGGGAGCAAGAGCCGAGGGGCCCGTAACCGGTCGAGGGAGGACAGCGATAACGCAGTGGAGAAACTCGTCACTTGAATCGAAGAGTCGTCAACCTCCCTTGGGATCGAGCCTCCTGTGAGAGACACAACCGCTGTCGTTGCGCTACAATGGGCGCCTGAGCAAGGACTGACGTGCGTCGGATGGCATTTTCCGGCGAATTGAGAAGAGATGTCCTCCCGCACGGGTGCCCCCGATAAGCGAAGGTCAGCTCGGCCTTCGTGCCACGACGCTAAAGTTGTGGCCAGGCCGCCAACCGATCGTACAAGAATTTCGTCGCCTGACTTCGGATCAAACCGGCCGGCCAAATTCCGTATCACGCTGCATCACCTCTGCCTGACCTCCCGCGACTTCGTGCCTTGGCGCTTTTTGGACGCCGGTCAGTTGAGCGTGCGGAGCCTCTTTGTTGCCGGCGTCCAAAAACCATCACACAAGCGGTCATTCGATCACCTCGTCGGCGATGGCGAGGAGTGCCCGCGGCAGTTCAATCCCGAGCGCCTTGGCCGTCTTCAGATTGACGACGAACTCGAATTGGTGCCGATGCGCGGCAACATGGTGTCGCCGCCGTCTGGACCCAAGAGATCGCGGCCGTGTTCAAGAAACGCGATGTCATTTATCTTGCGGACAACGACAAACCCGGGCGCGACAAAGCTGCCAGGGCGGGACATTAGGAAGCGAGAACGCGCCGAAGACTAATAAAGCTTGTCTCGGCGGGCGCCCTTGCGATTTGGAACCATTGGGGCCGCCAAGAGTCGAATGTCTGTTCCGGCAAACCTCGCCTCCTCGACCAGCCCAGTCGGAACGAAAGAGGAGAAATGACTTACACCCACGAATCGAAGAGGCCCACCTCAGCTCAGCGCGAGGCTCAAAAGGCCTTCAGGGAAGCGGACGCCAAGGTCGCGATGTCCGAGTACGAACGTGCTCAAAAGGCGTTTCATGCAAACCGCGAGCGATTGAAGGCGGAGCGATTGGCTCGCGAGGCGGCGGCAATCGGCGAAGTAGCGCATAAGCGAAAATCTTAAAATCGGGATTTCCGATGCTGGTGTATGCGCGCTCAACGGCGAAACCGCGATCGAGGCCGGAGCGCGCCTTCACGGGAGTCGCGCCAGGCGCTATAGTATCTCGACGCGGCAAACTCTGAAAGGAGACCCTCCATGGCTCTTTATGCCTTGCAGACGGCTTACGCCCCTGTCGGGTGGGCAGCCCTGCTCAAAGATCCTCAGAATCGCATGGAGGCCGTCAAACCCGTTGTTCAACGGCTCGGCGGCAGTGTCGTCGACGGCTGGCTGACGTTCGGCAATTACGACGTGCTGGTGATCTGCCAGCTGCCGGACAATGTGAGCGCCACGGCGCTGTCCATGGCGATCTCAGCTGGTGGGGCGGTCAAGAGCGTCAAGACCACGCCGCTCGTGACCTTCGACGAAGGGCTCGAGGCTCTCAAGAAGGCCAAGGACGCAGGATACACGCCGCCGCCTAGCGAAGTCCCGTACTTTGGCGTGTATCGCGGCGCGTGACGCCTCGACGAGTAGTGAGCCGCAACTTGAATCAACAGGATAGCTTTTAAGAGCGAGGAGGCATCTTATGGTGACGCCGCTCGATGATTCTGCGCTTGATACGATCTTTCGTAAGGCGCGTACCCAAAACAAGTGGTTCGATAAGCCGGTTTCGCGTGAGCAACTCGCTGCCTTGTACGATCTGATGCGCTGGGGTCCGACCAGCGCGAACTGCTTCCCCGTGCGCATCGTGTTCGTGACGACGTCGGCGGCGAAGGAGCGACTAAAGCCCCTGGTCCTCGAGGGGAACCGGCAGAAGGTGACAGACGCGCCGGTGACGGCGATCATCGGTTACGACACCAGGTTCTACGACTGGCTGCCGCGCCTGTTTCCGCACGTTGATGCCAGATCCTGGTTTGTCGACAAGCCCGGTTTTGCCGAAACAACAGCCTTCCGCAACAGCAGCCTGCAGGGCGCCTACTTTATCATGGCGGCGCGGGCCATCGGGCTCGATTGCGGACCGATGTCCGGGTTCGACAATGAGGCTGTCGATCGGGAATTCTTCCCCGGTGGCCAGATCAAATCGAACTTTATCTGTGCGATCGGCTATGGCGATCCGGCGGGCTTGTTTGAGCGTCTGCCGCGTCCGGACATCAACGAGGTGTGCTCGTTTGTGTAACTGATCCGCGTGTGCAGCGTGATTGCGGCCCATGCAGTGAGAACTGCTAGGCCTGCTTTTGGCACCCGCGCTGCAAGTTTGCGAATGGTGCGAGGGAGGAGAAAAGCTGCCCGGCCGGGGGCGTCTCCTTGCCACACACGCGCATCATCTTCGCGAGAGCATCATCGAATTGCTTCATCACGTCCTGCGCCACACGCATCAGGTCTTCAAGAGAAGACTTGGACTTGGCATCGACGGACTGTTGTATGTCCGATCATCGCTTTCCTCGCGGCCTCGCTCAGGAGTCTTCCCTTCGCTTTTTCTTACCCTTGACGCCGGTCACACGTCGCGAGGTCCATGGCGCAATCGTCTTCAGGCGCGGATCATTCAGTCATGCGCTTGTTCTGATTCCGCTCGGTTGCTTGAACGGTTCGTATTGCATTCATCGAAGTAGGAGGAAATTTCCTGCGCGACGCGCCGCTGCCACATTTCGGCTTGCAGCAGCCAGTGGGCTTCATTCGCGGCATCAAGGACCACACGCTGCCGACATTGGGACTCTTGTGTGCGATATTCCACGAGCTTCCGCATAGCGCCTCCTTGGAGGGTCCTGCTTAGGACCATTCTATGACGTGACCTTGACAGCTTTCAATGACCACCTCGTGTTGCTCCATCAACAGGTCGATTTCTTGTGGGTAGCCGAAAAAATACCGGTTAGTTCAGAGCAGTGTGTGCAGGTAACTGGCTGCGCCAAGAAACAATCAGGCGGAGGCAAACATGGCTCAACCCACCATCGCGGGGGTTAATTAAAGCTTTCACATCGTACTCTGTTCCACTCTGCTCCACCCGTTTTTTTGTCTCGCGGACGGCGCATCCATCGTGTGGGAGGAGACCTCATGCTCGGTGCGACCATGCCACCATGCGACGCAGGCGTCATCCGCGCGACGCCGACTTTTCCCGCCGGGCTGTCGCAGCAGCGCAAGCGGCTGACGCTGGCGGCGACAATTCTCGGGTCGAGCATGGCGTTCATCGACGGCTCGGTCGTGAACATCGCGCTGCCCGCAATCCAGCAGGCGCTGCGTGCCGATGCGGTGATGACCCAATGGATCGTCAACGCTTATCTGTTGCTGCTGGGCGCCCTGGTGCTGGTGGGGGGTGCGGCCGCCGATCTATATGGACGCCGACGGATTTTCCTTATCGGCATCGCACTGTTCACGATCTCCTCGATCGGATGCGGACTGGCACCCAACATCACCTTGCTCATTGTCTGCCGAGCGGTGCAGGGCATCGGAGCCGCGGTCCTTACACCAGCGAGCCTTGCGATGTTGGGAGCGACCTTCGACGAGCAAGAGCGCAGCAAGGCGATTGGCCTGTGGGCGGGCTTTGGCGCGCTGACATCCGCGGCTGGCCCGGTTCTCGGCGGCTGGCTGGTCGACCATGTATCATGGCGCGCGATCTTTTTGCTGAATGTCCCGCTGGCCGTCATCGCGACCGGTCTTGCGACCGCCTTTGCCTGCGAGAGCCGTGACCCGCAAGCCAGAGCACTCGACTGGAGGGGCGCCACTGCGATCGCCGTCAGCCTTTCTTCGATTACTTGGGGGTTCGGCGCGATTCCCAAGTTCGGATTTCGCGACGTTTATGTGTTGGGGGCGCTGGGCGGCGGAACCGCGCTCTTTTTCGTTTTCGTCGCGATCGAAGCGCGCGCCAGAGCCGGCGCAATGATGCCCCTGTCGTTGTACCGGTCGCGGGAGTTCAGCGGAACGAACGCACTGACGCTACTGCTCTACTTTGCGCTGAGCGGCGCGCTGTACTTTCTTCCATTCGGTCTGATCCGGCTGGGCGGCTATTCCGCAACGCAAGCGGGCGCCGCGCTGCTGCCGTTCGCCTTGATCATGGGGTCAAGCGCCTCGCTCGCGGGGGGCCTCGCCGATCGCTTCGGCCCACGGCTCTCGCTGACGATGGGGCCGATCATCGCTGCCTGTGGGCTTGCGCTGCTCGGCCTGGTCGATCTCGCGGGATCTTATTGGGCCGGTGCGTTTCCGGCGATTTGCATCCTTGCCCTCGGCATGACGGTGACCGTTCCGCCCTTGACATCGACAGTGATGACCTCCGCCGGAGACGCGCATGCGGGAGTTGCATCGGGCGTCAACAACGCGGTTGCCCGCGTCGCTGGCCTACTCGCGGTGGCCGCTCTCGGCGCGGTCTTGTCCGCTAGTTTTTCAAATCATTTATCCGGCATCCCTCCCGCGCAGGCGAACGACGCGCTGAATGCAGTGATGGCCGGACACGTCAGCAGCAGCAAGGACGGATTGGCCGCGTTCGATGGCGCGCTTCGAACCGTGATGTGGACAGCATCGATTTGTGCGGGGCTCGGTGGCTGCATCGGCTGGATCTCGATCAGGCGCACCGATGTCGCGCGAAGCTCCAGGCCCCTTTGAGCCCGAACCACGCGCAGCCGCGGTCACGGATTAAAGTGAGTACTTTAATTCAAGCCAGAGACAGTCACAGCCGCTTAAAAACGCAAACCAGCGCTTATGTTTGACGCGGCCTCCTAGTCGCCTCAGGACGACGCATCTCGGCCACGCCTGCTTCTCATCCGGGTGGAGGACATGCTGGAAAATTGTCGCTCTAGCCTCGAATGTCGCGTTGGACGGCAATTAGGTTCGCGTGTGTCAATCGGCTTGTAAGTTTGCAAGCCGATTGACAGTGCGGAAACGCTTGGTAGGGGGCTCGCTTTGGCGAAGCAGGTCAGCTCTTGCACCGGTAGCCGACCTATCAATGGCTGATAAGTCTCAACCAGCGCAGCCAGTCGAATTCATAAACCATCAGTCCTGGTGAGCATCCTCTTAAGCGTTCTCGTCCCAAAGCGTGCAATGGTGGCCATCGATCAGGGGCAAACCTCGACAGGGAGAGCGTCAGGGTCGGGCTGCAAAGCGGCCTGACCCGCCATCTTGAGGAAGCAATGTCGGCAACGGTAAAGCGGCAAAAGCCGAAGCAAAAGAAGTTCAGTCCGACTTCGTCACCGAGCTATGCACGACCGTTTCTGTCGCCGTGGGAAACCTAATCAACATGATCGCCATATTTGCCGTGTCAGCACCGTCCTGCTGGGCTTGCTCGTCGCCAAGCATTTTTTTGTTTAGACATCGGGTCCGCCAGCGCAACCGACCCGTCCAACTGAATCATAGCATCTCGCAGACGGGCTTGCAGTTTCCGGAATCGCCGTGCGATCTACGCCGCCAACTCCCGCTGACGCGCGTCGCGTTGCGCTTTGAACGCAGCGACAAATACCTCGAGGCCGACTGAGGTCAAGCCGTTCTCAGTGATGAGACCCAGCCGCATGAGGTTGACCGTCTCGATCAGGCTGTCGCCATGCGAGGACCCACCGCCGAACGGCTTGATGATAATTCGCTGCTCCCTGCGCGTTAGCTTATTCCAGAGCGTCAGGTCAGGCACCCCAATGCCTCGCGCGAATCGCGGCATGACATTGAGGAATTAGCCGATCGCTCAAAGGGGAAATCGTGGCAGAGCCCGCCGCGCTCTGAATAGAGTCTACATTTTCAACAGACCGCTTGGTCGCCACGTCGGCAAACGATCACCCATCTCGGTCGAGACTGATGGCCGCACTCATAGCCGACGATCGTAGCATGCGAAGCGACGGAAGCGAGATCGATCTTGCTCGCTAGCAGGAGCAGCCGATCACCCTCGCGGTTACGATGATCGTGCGCGATGCCGACTGCGCCAGAACATGCGGGAGGGATCGCGTATCTTACGGTTGAGATGACAGAGCAGAACTCGGCAAGTTCGCGAACTGCATCTCTGCAACCGCGGATCCTGCGTATGCACTGGCGATCAAGATCATAATCCGAATAGCGACGAACATGACGCCCCCTTGGTCTTTGGCCCAACATGGCAGAGATTCATTGCGAGCCGATGAGGAAAGCTGGTTGTCACGGTCTTTAAAGCATTGGTGAGCGAGCGGTTTACGCGCCACGTTGACGAAACGAGAACCGTCTTGATCGATCGTTCCGATAGCTAAACGCTCGGTTCAGCGCCACCCTCGTGACCCGACTGAGACATCGAGGTCCGGCAATACTTTCAGCGCCGATAACGGCGTTAGCGGCTCTTGCCGCGCATCGCATCCCACCACGGACAGGTGCCGGCCATGCGTTCGTAGTTGCCTTCCATCACCTGAACAGGGGCGCGGCGCGTCTCAGCACGTGGGGTGGGCGCGCCGATGTCCTCGAACAGGCCCTTGTGGCCCCAGAAGCTGCCGAGGTTGGTCATCTCCACGGGCGGCGTTGCGTCGTCGACCTCCCTGCCGCCCCAGCCGCACTCCACGTAAATATCCGACGGGGTGCGCATGTAATACGACGTCATGAGGTCGTTGGGGTGGCGGCCGAGTGTGGCGACGATTTGCTCCGGGGTCCTCTGCAGCAGATCATAGCCCTGGCCAACATCGTCGAGCTGATAGTACTCGACGAGCAGGTGATGCATGCTGCGCACTGGCGCGGCCACGAGAGCCACGCTGTGGTGGCGTGCGTTGACATGCATGAAGTAGGCCTTCAGCGGGGCAACCATGAAGTCGCTGATGCGAAACCCGAGCAGGTCCTTGTAGAAGGCCAGGGCGGCATCGATGTCGGGGAACGTCAGCAGGGTGTGGCCCATGCCTTGTGGGCCGGTACGGAAGCCGGAGACGTCGCGGCCAGGCTTAAAGACCGTGTCAGCGACCTGGGCGCCGTGGAAGGCTTCCAAACGATTGCCGGCGGGATCAGCAAAGGAGATCAGGTCCGTCACGCAGCGCTGGTCGGCCAGCGCTGCGGGTTCGCGCGTCACGGCGACGCCGGCGGCTTCGAGGCGGGCAGCGAGCGAGTCGAGAGCCGCGGCACTGGCGACTTCCCAGCCGAAGACCTGAGCGCCCGGCTCAATGGCCCGGTCGATGAACAGGCGCTGTTTGCGGTCGTCCATACGGAAGGCACGCATCGAGCGGGCGCGGTCCACGGCCTGCATGCCAACCTTTGACGTGGCGAATCGAGGTTCGATGCGCCGACACCGAGATAACCGAAGGCCTGGATTTCCATGGTCTATCCTCCCCGGTTGTTTCCTTGACAAGGGTAAGAGGCGGCCATCGCCATTGCAATCGGAGTATTGGGGCGTTCACTCGTCAACCGACAGCTAAATACCGCTGTGGTCGCGACAGCCGGAATAGCGGACATCACAAATTCACGCCGCCAAGTCGGCTGATGCCCATCGCGACATATTGCGCCGCCGCGCGATCTCGGTCGCTAACGGGGTGAAGCGGAAGTCGAGGGGCGGCGGTCTATCGCAGAGGCCGACGCTTTTGCCGAGTAGGCCCAGGGAATTTCACCCTGAGCCTCTCACAGATCCGGACTTGATACGCTCGCATCATCCGGCTCGTGCCATCGATTGAAGGCTGCCGCCTTCCGTTGAGCTTCGGGCTCCTCCCGTTGCCAGTTGGCCCGATTCATCGTCGATGACCCGCCCCCTTCGCTCCACGACCATTACAGCCGCTTCGTCGCTACTACGGAGCAGTCCGCCCCCTGGCGCATCGGTACTTTCGGCCTTGCTGTTGGGGCCGCTTGGACCTTTTCCCTTGGCATCGCCGGCAAGGTTCTCACGTTCCTTACAAGAGCCTGGTTGAGCTTCGCGCCATCTACATGCCGGATGTCGCTCGGTCAGTATCAGGACATCCACCGAACTAATCCCGAAGGGAGGGTCAACCCTCGGTTTTGACATCACCTAATCCGCTTTCGACACTTCATCGACGGTTCGCTTGCGCTCGCCTCTCTCAACCGTACCTGCCGGGATCATCGTCCCGACGTTTCCGCAACGCTCACCACCGTGGCTTTTGACCAAAGCGGCCCGCGGTGGCTTGGGATCAGCGACCTGATCGCCGAACCCGAAGGACCTACCTTCATCTCCTATAAAGTTGCGCGGAGCCGTTTGGACCGGCCACGCTTCGTGACACAAGACCCACAGCGGATGTCCAACCGTCAACGGCAAATGGACGGCATGGCGCAGGGCCGGGTCATCGGCGCATTGCGAAGTAACCAAGACGCGCGCTGACGGTCGCGCCCCATTTGGCGAAGCTCGCCGCCATCGGCATATTGGTCTAGACTGCTGTGGTGTTCCGAGCGGGAGGGCGAGCATGGAGTGCCCGAGCTGCGGAAGCGCCAATCAGGATGGCAGGCAATTCTGCGGCGACTGTGGATCGCCGCTGCCGCAGTGTTGTCGCGCCTGCGGCCGCGAGAATCCGAGTGGCAATAGTTACTGCGGCAACTGTGGCGCTCCTTTGACCGGTGCTGCTCTTTCGGAAAGGCCATCAGCCGTCGGCACGCCTGCCAAGCCGGCGTCTCCAGGTGCCGAGCGCCGGCAACTCACGGTCATGTTCTGCGACCTCGTTGGCTCAACCGGGCTCGCGTCACGGCTCGATCTGGAAGACCTGCGCGAGGTGATCGGCGGCTACCACAAAGACGTTGAGAAGGTGGTGGGCCGCCTCGATGGCTTCGTCGCCAAGTATATGGGCGACGGGGTATTGGCCTACTTCGGCTACCCGCAGGCACATGAGGACGACGCCGAGCGGGCGGTTCGCGCGGGTCTGGAAATTGCGACGACCGCGCGGCGGGTGCCGGTTGCGCCGGGCGGAAGACTGCGGGTGCGGGTCGGCATTGCCACAGGCCTCGTCGTTGTGGGCGATCTTGTCGGTGCCGGCGAAGCGTACGAGCGCGGTGTCGTGGGTGAGACGCCGAACCTCGCGGCACGCCTGCAAACCCTGGCGGAACCAGGCAGCGTCGTAATCGCCGCGAGCACGCACAAACTGACAGGTGAGATCTTCGAGTACGAGGAACTCGGCGAGGTGGAGCTAAAGGGCTTTGTCGCGCCAGTGGCCGCGTGGCGCGTGCGAGGCGAAGGCGCGGTCGAAAGCCGGTTCGAGGCTTTGCATCCAGCCGCCGCCCTCGCCCCGCTCGTCGGACGCGAGGAAGAGATTCAGCTGCTGCTCCGGCGCTGGACACAGGCGAAGGAGGGTGAAGGGCGGGTCGTGTTGCTCACGGGCGAGCCGGGTATTGGAAAGTCGCGCCTGAGCGTTGCGCTCGAAGAGCGGCTGCTCGATGAGCCGCACGTCCGATTGCGCTACTTCTGCTCGCCATACCACCAGGACAGCGCTCTCCACCCGACAATCGTGCAACTCGAACGAGCCGCCGGGTTTGAGCGGGACGACACGCCCGAGATCAAGCTCCATAAGCTGGAGGCGCTGCTCACACAGACTTCGTCGCCAAACGCGGACGTGATCCTCCTTGCCGAATTGCTAAACATTCCCAGCGGCGATCTGTACGCCCCACGCCAACTCAATCCGCAGCGAAAGAAGCAGGAGACATTCGAGGCGGTGCTCCGGCAACTCGTAGCCTTGGCCCAGCAACAGCCGGTCTTGATGATCTTCGAGGATATGCACTGGATCGACCCCAGCTCGCGTGAGCTGTTGGATCGCGTAATAGACCGCGCGGCGGGCCTACCGATGCTGCTTTTGATTACCTTCCGGCCTGAGTTTCAGCCGCCATGGGGCGCACGATCGCATGTGACGGTGCTCGCTCTCAGCCGGCTGGACCGGCGCCAGGGCGCGATGCTCGTGCAGCGGGTCGCAGGCAACAAGGCTCTGCCGGTCGATACGGTTGAACAGATCGTCACGCGCACCGATGGCGTGCCGCTCTTTGTCGAAGAGTTGACAAAAGCTGTGTTGGAGGCCCGCGCGGGCGGAGACAACGCCGAAGGCGCGCTCGCCGGGGCATCCAGATCTGCGCTCGCCCTCCCCGCGACGCTGCACGCGTCGCTCCTGGCGCGGCTCGATCGGCTCGGGCCGGCCGCCAAACAGGTGGCGCAGACCGGAGCGGCCATCGGCCGCGAGTTTTCTTACGAGCTGATTGGTGCCGTCGCCGGCCGAAACGAGCGGGAGCTGCAGAACGAACTGGCGCGGCTCGTCACTTCTGAACTGGTGTTCCAACGCGGAGCGCCGCCGGAGTCCGTTTACACCTTCAAGCACGCTCTGGTGCAGGATGCTGCCTACAGCACGCTTCTGCGCAGCGATCGGCAGCAGCTGCATGCGCGCATCGCTGAAGTCCTGGAGCGGCGCTTTCCCGAGCGGGTCGCGCGTGAGCCTGAACTCCTGGCGCATCATTTGACTGAAGCTCGCCAGATCGAGCGTGCGATTGGCTATTGGCTAAAAGCCGGCGAGCGCGCCGCCGAACGCTCGGCCAATCTCGAAGCCATCCGCCATCTGACCCGGGGGTTGGAGGCATTGAAGACGCTTCCGGAAAGCCCCGAACGGGATCGGCGAGAACTGTCATTTCAAATCGCGGTCGGCACACCCCTGATCGCCGTGCACGGCTATTCCGCAGCGCAAACGGGCGCCGCCTACAGCCGGGCACGCATTCTCTGCGAGCGTCTCGGCGAGGCGGAGCCTCTCGTCGCGACGCTGAGCGGCGAGTTCGTCTATTACTTCGTGCGCGGCGACTATCGCATGATGCGGCGACTGACCGATGAGGCTCGGCAGGTATCCGAACGCCTGCCGAACCCGGTGATTCGCCTTGCCAGCCACCGCTTGGCCGGGATCACGGCCATGCACTTCGGGGCGTTTCCCGAGGCACGGTCCGACTTCGAGGCTATCCTGCAGCTATATGACGCGCGCCAGCACCGATCGCAGCCGGTGCACTACGTTCATGACCCGAAGGTCTCGGCCCTCACCTATCTTGCGCTGGTCCTCTGGATCCTTGGGTTACCCGAAGAGGCGCGTCGTTCGAGTAACGAAGCGTTCCGCTGCGCGGCTGAGTTGGATCAGGCGAACCTCACAGCGCACGTCCATAACTTCGCCGGCGCCGGCCTGGACGAACTGCTCGGCGACATCCCGGGCGTCCGAGCTCATGCAGAAGCGATCGTTGGGCTGGCGGATCGGCACAATCTCGGTTACTGGCGCGTGAACGGCCTGTTTCTTCGCGGCTGGGCGATGGTGCAGGAGGGTGCCACAGAGGCCGGCATCGCGCTCATGCGCCAGAATGCCGCTAATCGCGCAGCGCAGGGCGTCGGTTGGTATCAAGCCCGCTATCTCTGCATGCTCGCTGCGGCCTATGCGCGAGTTGGGCAAGCCGAACCAGGGCTGCGCGTCATCGCCGAGGCCAAGGCCCTCGTCGCGGCCAATGACGAACACATGTGGGAGGGTGAACTCGACCGCATCGAGGGGCAGCTCAAGCAGGTGCAAGGTGCATCAGCCAGTGAGGTCGAAACCTGCTTTGCGCGGGCCATAGCGATTACCCGCACGCAAGGCGCCAAGGCGCTCGAACTCCGCGCCACCCGCGACTTGGCGCGCCTCTGGCATGGTCAGGGGCGGCACCGTGATGCCTCCGCGCTACTCGCGCCCGCCTTCGGCTGGTTCAAGGAGGGCTTCGAAACCGCCGATCTAAGAGCCACAAAGGCGCTGCTCGACGAGCTGACCTGAGGAGTTGATTGGATTTTCGCCAAGCGAAGTGCCGCGACGTCCGCTTTATCGCCGCTATCGGGGGAAAAGCGGAAGTGACACGGACATCGTCAAACCGACGCGATTGACCCAGGTTGTGTAAAAACGCGGACGCCTATGGTTGGGCCGGTCGCGCTGCTTGCCGGCGACCGCCTCCTCCAGGCCTATGAAGTGGGGCTCGACTGCGACACCGGCACTGCTCAGACGTGAGGAGCGCGATACGCTTGAAGCCGTGCTGTGAGGCATTAGCTAAAGGGAATCAAGCAAAGGACCCACACAATGAGCGAATGGCGGGACATCAGCACCGCACCTAGAGACGGGGTGTTCGTTCTGCTGCACAATGACAACTGGGCGAGCGATGTCGAAGGATTTTGGCACAAGAGCAGTCAGTCCTGGTCTGCCAACACGCGCATCCCGGGCATCGAAAACCGCGTAATCAGTGCGGAGCCACCGACGCACTGGAAACCACTGACGGTCGAAGAAGAGAAATACTGAAACCGCGGCCCTTAGGGCATCAAGCCGGGCATATCGATTCGACAACGTCCGATAGGGTCTCCCCGCAGAACGGACTCTACTCAAAACCGGGGGTGTTTTAGGGGAATAGATCACAATATATGCTGAATTGGCTCCTTACGCTGGAGGAAGCGGTCATGCTCCAGAC
>NZ_JBHMET010000210.1:0-1053 GCF_042430365.1 Bradyrhizobium erythrophlei | reverse complement strand
GCAGGGGAATCGCATGTGGGCGTCTGCAAGTAGTTGCCAAATCGGAAGAAAGGGATTCTGAAGGTCGCTCCTGATCTGGAGGGAGCGGCCGATGCAGCGATTTGCGGAGTGCTTTTCGGAGTTGCCCGACCCGCGGGCCGACAACGCGCTGCATGACCTGACCGAGATTTTGTTCATCGCGCTGCTGGCGACGCTGTGCGGGGCGACGAGTTGCACCGACATGGCGCTGTTTGCCCGGATGAAGGCCTATCTCTGGCAGGATGTGCTGGAGCTCAAGAACGGTCTGCCGAGCCACGACACGTTCAGCCGGGTGTTCCGGATGCTCGATCCGAAGGCGTTTGAGAGTGCATTCCGGCGCTTTATGAAGGCCTTTGCACAAGGCGCCAAGATCAAGCGGCCGCGTGGAGTGATTGCGCTCGATGGCAAAGCATTGCGGCGCGGCTACGAACGCGGCAGGAGCCACATGCCGCCGGTGATGGTGACGGCCTGGGCAGCGCAGACGCGCATGGCACTCGCCAATGTGCTGGCGCCGAACAACAACGAAGCCGACGGCGCCTTGCAGCTGCTTGCGCTTCTGCAGCTCAAGGGCTGCGTCGTCACGGCCGATGCCCTGCATTGCCACCGCGGGATGGCCGAAGCGATTGTGGCACGGGGCGGCGACTATGTGCTGGCGGTGAAGGCGAACCAGCCTGCTCTGTTGGAGGATGCCAAAGCCGCAATCCGCGCCGCCAAACGCAAGGGCAAGACCTCGCTCACCACCACTGACGCTGAACATGGACGCAACGAGAGGCGTGTTGCTCTTGTGGCGCCGGCCCCCGGCATGGCCAGGAAGCACGACTTTCCGGGCCTCAAAGCTGTTGCCCGCATCACCAGCAAGCGGGGCCAGGACGACACGGTCGAACGCTACTTCCTGATGAGCCGCCCCTACAGCCGCAAAGAGGTCCTGCGCATCGTCCGCGCTCATTGGGGCATCGAAAATAGCCTTCACTGGCCGCTCGACGTCACTCTCGATGAGGACCTTGCCCGCAACCGCAAGGACAACGGACCGGCCAA
>NZ_JBHMET010000209.1:35601-39316 GCF_042430365.1 Bradyrhizobium erythrophlei | reverse complement strand
ATGAACCGCTATCATTAGGATAAAACCGCCTTCCCGGAGCTAACTGGACAGGCTCCTAGTCAATGGGCTACCTGAGGAATTGCGCGAGCAGCGGATCGAACCGTTGGTGGTCGACGGCGTGGTGAAGGGCGCGATGCTCGTGCTTGCATCAAAACCGCGTGTGAACTTTGCTGCATCCCAGATGTCGCCGACGGCCCGAGCCGCGCTCATGTCGGCTAAGGACGCGATTGTCGGATGCAGCGAAGCGTTGCTGCAGGCCGTCGAGAAGGTTGAGCGGGCGGCGCTTGGCCGGACAGCAGTCCTGCTGGAGGGCGAGACCGGTGTCGGCAAGGAGCTCTTTGCCCGTCTTGTCCACGCCGCCGGCCAGAAGACTGGCAAGGAGCCGTTCGTCGCCTTCAACTGCGGTGCTGTCTCGAAAGATCTGCTCGGCGGCGAATTGTTTGGACATGCCCCAGGCGCCTTCACCGGTGCCACGCGCGAGGGGCGCCCCGGACGGTTTGAATTTGCCAATGGCGGCGTGCTCAGCCTCGACGAGATCGGCGAGATGCCGCTGGATCTGCAGCCTTATCTGCTGCGCGTGCTGGAGGAGCGCGCGGTGTACCGGCTCGGTGACAGCAAGCCGCGTCCGGTGGATGTCCGACTGGTCGCGTCGACCAATCGGAACTTGAAGCAGGAAGTGGCCGAGGGACGTTTTCGGAAGGATCTGTATTTCCGGATAGGCGTCGTCAAGATCACCATCCCGCCGCTTCGCGAGCGCGCGGGTGATGTCGAGATGCTGATCGACCATTTCAACAGGAAATTTGCGGAGACCTATAGCACCGAACCGCTACGTTTCGAGGCCGCCACGACGGAGTTGCTGCAGCGTTATAGCTGGCCGGGGAACGTTCGCGAACTGCGCAATCTGATTGAGAACCTTGTGCTGATGACGCTCACCGGCGTGGTTACTCCCAGAGATTTGCCGGGGGATTTCTTGGAATCGGCTGCTCAGCCGTCCTCGGCGCCCTTGCCGACAGGTCCTGGCCCAACGTCGGAAGGCGACGAGATCGCGCGCTTCGACGAAATGGAGCGTCGTGCTATCGAGAGAGCCGTCGCAAATGCTGGCGGCAATATTGCGGCCGCTGCCGAAAAGCTAGGGCTTTCGCGCGCCACGCTGTATCGCAAGTTGCACCAATATCGTTCGCGGACCTGAGGACAGGATCAGGCATGGCGAATGTCTGGAATGAACCGAAGGGCGAAGAACAGCCGGTCGCCGCAGCGACGCTGGCGTCGCAGATTCTTGCGCGGGCGGACCGTGACATAACCTTCATGGTGCACCTGGTCGGCGAAAGCCAGAATCTACTGGTTCGGCATTTCGTCGTATTCATCGAGGCCGAACTCGCAAAGCGAGGCATCAACTACGGCGCACATCCGCTGTTGCGTCCCTTCATCGAAACGCATGCCCGCGAGCTGACGGATTTCGTGTTGCAAGGAATTGGCTTACGGCACCAGTTCGGCCTACAGGTTCTCGAGACCATGGCAGGCGATCCGTCGCGACTATTGAGGGTCGACCTGTGGGATTCGCTGCAAGCTCACATCGAGGCCGCCCAACGTCAGTTCACCTCCGGCATTGGCGGCCTGCAACGCATCCTGACCCAGATAGAGAGCGGCAAGTGAGTGCCGGCTCGCTCACTCTTGTCGAGGTGCTCAAGCGGCGGCTGCAAGTCGTGCAGGAGATATCGTCCGCTCAGTCACGTCACCTTCTCAACCGTCAGCTCGGTGGTGGAGCAGAATTCGAGATTCAGCAGATTGAAAGCGAGATCGCGGCGACGGGCGTCTCAGAAGCGCTCGCCGCGTCGCTCCGGGATGCGCGAGTGCGACTGCAGGAGGCAAATGCCGCGATGGAAGCATGCGACACCGAATGTGAGGCACTGGAATCGCAGCTTGAAGAATTGGACAGATGGATTGCCGCCGGCAGGTGAGCCGAACCAACGCGAGGCGATCGATGGACACGATGGAAGCAGAAACCACAACACTCTATGAGCTGCTTGGGCGGCACTGGATGGTGAACGCGCCCGTTACTGGTGCGTTGTTCGACCCTGCAGGAGAGGCGGTCGCGTTTGCGCTCGCCGATGGCGCGTTGGCAATCGCTCCCCTGAAGGACGTCGAGCCGCCACAAGACCGCTGTCGTATCGCGCTCGACGAAGGCCGGCCGACGATTTCACCGCGACGGAAAGCGGTGCCCCCTTTGACGAAGGTGGTGATCAGCGATGCTCCGCCTCATCTCACGTCGCTTGGGACTTCGGGATTTCTCGCAACGGATCACGGCCGATTGCTTCACGTGTCTGCATCCGGCGTTACGAGACAGGTCGGGAACCGTGGATCTGCGATTGATCTCGTTGCCTCGCGGCATGCCGGCGGCATCCTGGCGGCTTCCGGCGGATCAATCCTATTTTACGACTCCAATGGCGACATTGGGTGGCTCCAACAGCGTGCGGGGGGCAGTGCGTCGGCAATGGCTATATCGCCGGACGGACGACACTTCGCGATTGGAGCGGACGGTCATCTGCTCGTTCGTGCCTTCGGTCCGCGACCCGAGCCGTCCGTTTCGTACGAGTTAGGGCCACTCTCGGCCTTGGCGTGGAGCCCAGACGGAAGCTGGTTGGCGGTCTCTGTCGTGAAAACGGGCATCGTCTTATTGCGCCTTGCCGATTCGCGGATCGTCCGGATTCCGAATTATCCCGGAGCCGTCTCCTCTCTTTCGTGGAGTGCCGACTCGCGCGTCCTTGTTACGAGCGGGGCCTATCGGGTGGTCGCATGGGAGGTTGCGAGCTTCAACGAGGAGCTCGAACAACCCATCAGCCTCAGCACGGGGAGCGCCGGATTCGTTCTCGTCGAGGCGGTGGACATGCACCCGGCGCGTCCGCTGGTCGCGGCAGGATACGACGATGGCAGGGTCGTTGTCGGCCGGATCGGAGAACGCGACGAATTGGTCGTGAAACCACCTGGTCGGGGGGCTGTCCAGGCCCTCCAATGGTCTCAGGATGGCCAGCATCTTGCAATTGGGACAAGCAGCGGGGACGTGGCGATCGTTACGTTTCCGCCGCACATTTTCAAATAGCTTGATCTAGCGCCAGGCGCGGGGCCATGCCGCGATCATCAGGAGGGAGTTCATGACAGTCACTCAAGCGTTAAATGAAACCGAAAGCAAAGACCAATTCTTTAAGGAGCTCGCGGAAATCTCCGAGCGGATGATCGCCGCGCACGGAAAAGAGTTCTCGATGGGCGCGTTGGTGCTGGCCGCACGGTTCATCGCCGAAAACAAGCCCTTCGAGCGAAGTGCAGCAACGACAAGCTGAGAGAAGCCTACGACTGCTATTATCGCAGGCGTCCTGCTAGGCCGATCAAGAACGATCTGTGTGTAAAGCTAGCGAAGCCGCGACGGCAGCCGCCGCCCCGGTCATTTTTGGAGTTTGCGCGAGCTGCCGCCATCCCCATGACTTTGAGGGGTAGAAGGTCTAGGTGGTGTGGACTCTAAGGATTCCCTTTTAGGCGCAAATCAGATTCAAGACTGCTTTTGGGGAGGCAGACTTGGGCGTGATGGATCGTTTGGTTTTGAACGACGCGGCGTGGGAGCGGATGGCGCCGCTGATCATAGGCCGGCCAGACCAAAAGGGTTCGACCGGCCGCGACAATCGGATGTTCGTGGAAGGCGTGCTTTGGATCGTGCGTACGGGCT
>NZ_JBHMET010000209.1:12279-35522 GCF_042430365.1 Bradyrhizobium erythrophlei | reverse complement strand
TGAGGCGATGTCCGATGATCCTGACTTCGAATACTTGATCGTCGATTCCACCATCGTCCGCGCCCATCAGCATGCTGCCGGGGCGAAAAAAGGGGGCCTGAAGATCAAGCACTTGGCCGCTCGCGCGGTGGTCTAAGCACCAAGATTCATATGGCCGTTCGGGGGTTGGGATGTCCCGTGCGGTTCACGCTGACCGCAGGTCAGAAGGGCGATGCACCGCAAGCCGCCGCATTGATCGAGGGGGTGCCTGCCGAGGTCGTCATGGGCGACACGGCCTATGACGCCGATCACTTGCGCCAGGCCATCGCCGCCAAGGGCGCGCTCGCCGTCATCCCCAACAACCCGTCACGCGCCCTCAAATACCCGCTCGACAAGCATCTCTATGCCCAGCGCCATCTCATCGAATGCTGCTTCTCAAAGCTCAAGCAATTCCGCCGCGTCGCAACCCGCTTCGAAAAGACCGCTCGAAATTATCGCGCGGTCGTCACCCTCGCAGCCATCATTCTCTGGCTGCGGTAAGTGTCCACACCACCTAGAGCCTTCGGCGTGTCGCCGAGCTTCCCGCGCCATCTGCCACTAGTTGTGGCACTGCCGGCAGTATGATTTCCTTATGTCCGATGTGGCGCCGTTGGGCGGCAGGGCTGCGCGTGGTGATCGAGCCTTTCCTCCGTGGCGTTCTGAACTGCGGGCCGTGCGGGGACTGCTCCGAGAAGCTGGGACTGTGGACTGGCAGCGTCCGCCCGGCTATGTAGAAGTTAGGAGCAGGCCGCTTCGTGGAGACGGATCGGCCGATAAGATCATGTTCGAAGGACACGATCCCTATCTCGTCGCCCTCTCGGTGGCAGTCGCGGTCCTGGGTGGCTATACCGGCTTCGCGCTTGCTGCTCGCATCCGCAACGTGCAGGGCGTCAGCAATCGCGTATTGCTCGCGGGTGCGGCGGCGTTTTTGGCCGTCGGCATCTGGACCATGCATTTCGTCGGCATGTTGGCAGCGCCGCTGCCGCCGGACACCGTCTATCTGATCCTGCCCACGATCATCTCGTTCCTGATCTGCGCGCTGGTGGTCGGTATCTCCCTGTTCTTCGTGAGCATTGGCGAGCCGTCACTGAAGCGGGTGGTGTCGTCGGCCGTGCTGCTCGGCACCGGCATCGTCAGCATGCACTATGTTGGAATTCACGGCCTCTCCGGGCCCTTTGCCATCGAGCACGACGGATCGATGGTGCTGCTGTCGGTTCTGGTCGCGATTGTCACGGCCTATGGCGGCTTGCGCGCCTTCCTGGCGCAGCAGGAAGGTTTGCGCTTGATCGTGAGTTCGATCGCCTTTGGGATTGCGGTGTCCGGCATGCACTATACTGCGATGCACGGCATGCATTTCGTGCCGCTTGCCGGCGAGGTGCACCGGCATCTCGGCGGCAGCCTTGCCGCGTCGCAGCAAATCCTCTCAATTGTCGTGGCCGTGCTTTGCTTCGTCATCGCAGCGGGCTTTTTGCTCTCGCTGGTGCCGGATCCACGGCGGCAGACGCTGGTGCCGGCGATGGCGGGCGATGTAATGGCGCCGACAGCAGCGCTTGCCCCCGAGCCCGTTCTGCCGGCGGCCACATTCCCGCGGCCGATGTCGGCGCCGCTTGGCGGCGTTGGCCAGCCACCGCGCGCCGCGCCCGCTCCGCGTCTGCCGGTCGAAGGCGCCGATGGCACGCACTTTATAGACACGGCCGACGTGCGCAGCGTCCGCGCCGATGCGCATTACACACGGGTGCATGACGGCACCCGCGAGCGGATGTGCCCGTGGTCGATCTCGGAGGCCGAAGCGCAGCTCGATCCGAGCCTGTTCATCCGGGTGCACCGCAGCCACATCGTCGCGATCCCCCATGTCACCTTCGTGCGCAAGGAAGGCGATGGCGCCGTCATCGAGCTTGACGGCCCGTCACCCCACCGAGTCCCCGTGAGCCGCGCCAAAGTCGCCGAGGTGAAGGCAAGGCTGGGGCTGGCGACGCGACGTCATGCTTAGAGCCGTCGCTCCACTGAAGGTGCGCTCCCTCTCCCGCTTGCGGGAGGGTGGGGGTGGGGGCCTCGGCGATTCAAATGCCCGAGTGGAGAGCCCTTAGCCGTCGCACTTTGCGCGTCGATCTCGTCCGCTCGCAGGAGAGGGTCGAAGGGTAACCACGCCCATAGGTCGCGCAAGCTGACGCATTTCGTGCGCACTGGCGCGCATTTCGTGCGAAATCCCCTCATCCGTGCCCGAATGATTGCGGCTCGTCTCTCCGAGAGCGACCGTCCGCCCAACGTCCGCGCCTCGATGCGCAAAGGACGATCGGAGGAAACGATGATTCCGGGTTCATTCAGCTATCACCGGCCGGCCAGCCTGGCCGATGCAGTCAAACTGCTTTCCGATCTCGGCGAAGATGCCAGACCGCTGGCCGGGGGGCATAGCCTGGTGCCGATGATGAAACTCCGCCTTGCCAGCCCCGCCCACCTGGTCGACCTGCATGGCATCGCCGGGTTGAAGGGCATACGCCGTGACGGCAACAATCTCGTCATCGGTGCCATGACCACCCAGCACGATTTGCTCGCCTCTGAAGAGGTCGCCAGATCGGTGCCGATCCTGCACGAGGCGGCGCTTCTGATCGCCGATCCCCAAGTGCGCTACCGCGGCACGATCGGCGGCAATGTCGCCAATGGCGATCCCGGCAATGACATGCCGGCGTTAATGATGACCCTGGATGCGACCTATCGCCTCGAAGGCCCCGGCGGCGCCCGCGAGGTGAAGGCGGTCGATTTCTATCAGGGGGCCTATTTTACCGCGCTCGAGCCTGGCGAGATCCTGACGGCGGTCTCCGTCTCCGTGCCGGCGGCGGGCCATGGCTACGCGTACGAAAAGCTTAAGCGGAAGGTCGGCGACTACGCGACCGCGGCAGCCGCTGTGGTGCTGACCATGGCAGGCGGCAAGGTCGCGAGCTGCGCCATCGGTCTCACCAACGTGCACGAGACGCCTCTGCTTGCCGCGGATGCCGCGAAGGCCGTGATCGGCACAAGTTTCGATGCGGCCGCGCTGAAGAACGCTGCCGCTGCCGCACAAGCCATCATGTCGCCGGCCGCGGATGCCCGTGGCCCGGTCGAATACCGCAAACATGTCGGCGGCATCATGGTGACGCGGGCGCTGCAACGCGCCGCGAGCCGCGCGCGCTAGGGAGGGATCAATGGCAAAGACACATGTGACCATGAAAGTGAATGGCGCCGAGGTCGAGGGGCTTGTCGAGCCGCGCACGCTGCTGGTGCACTTCATCCGCGAGAACCTGCAGATGACCGGCACCCATATCGGATGCGAGACCACTCATTGCGGCGCCTGCACCGTCGATATTGACGGCATGTCCGTGAAGTCCTGCACGATGTTCGCAGTCCAGGCCAACGGCTCCGAGATCACCACGATCGAGGGCATGGCCAATGCCGACGGCTCGCTGTCGGTCTTGCAGGAGGGGTTCCGCATGATGCACGGCCTGCAATGCGGCTTCTGCACGCCCGGCATGATCATGCGGGCGCATCGGCTGCTGAAGGAGAATCCCTCGCCATCCGAAGAGGAAATCAGGATGGGCATCTCCGGCAACATCTGCCGCTGTACGGGTTACCAGAACATCGTCAAGGCGATCCAATACGCAGCTGCCAAGCTCAATGGCATCGAATTCAAGGAGGCCGCGGAATGAACGATATGACTCCCACGCGGGACCAACGCGCAGCCGCACTCGAAGGCATGGGCTGCAAGCGCAAGCGCGTCGAAGACATCCGCTTCACGCAAGGCAAGGGCAACTATGTCGACGACGTGAAGCTGCCGGGTATGCTGCATGGCGACTTCGTACGCTCGCCGCACCCGCACGCGCGCGTCAAGAAGATCGACGACAGCGAGGCACTGAAAGTCCCCGGCGTGCTCGCGGTCATCACCGCCGAGACGTTGAAGACCGTCAACCTCGCCTGGATGCCGACGCTTGCGGGCGACGTGCAGATGGTCTTGGCCGATGGTAAGGTGCTGTTCCAGAATCAGGAGGTCGCGTTCGTAGTCGCGACCGACCGTTATGCGGCCGACGACGGCATCAACAAGGTCGTGGTCGAATACGAACCGCTGCCGCCACTGGTCGACCCGTTCAAGTCGATGGATCCCGATGCGCCGGTGTTGCGCGAAGACCTCGCCGGCAAGACCACCGGCGCGCACGGGCCGCGCAAGCACCACAATCACATTTTCGAATGGACGGTGGGCGATAGGGAGCTGACGGACGCTGCTTTCAAGAAGGCCGACGTCACGATCAAGGAGATGATCGCCTATCACCGCACCCATCCGTCGCCCCTCGAGACCTGCCAATGCGTCTGCTCCTTCGACAAGATCAAGGGCGAGCTGACGATCTGGGGCACCTTCCAGGCGCCGCATGTGATCCGCACCGTGGTGTCGCTGATTGCAAAGCTGCCGGAGCAGAAGATCCATGTGATCTCGCCCGACATCGGCGGTGGCTTTGGCAACAAGGTCGGCGCCTATCCCGGCTACATCTGTGCGGCCGTTGCCTCGATTGTCACCGGCAAGCCGGTGAAATGGGTCGAGGACCGCATTGAGAACCTGACCGCGACGTCGTTTGCGCGCGACTACCATATGACGACCGAGATCGCGGCGACCAAAGACGGCAAGGTCACGGGCCTGCGCGTCCATGTGCTCGCCGATCACGGCGCGTTCGACGCCTGCGCCGACCCGTCGAAATGGCCGGCCGGCTTCTTCAACATTGTCACCGGCTCCTATGACTTCCCGACCGCACACCTCGCGGTCGACGGCGTCTACACCAACAAGGCGCCGGGCGGCGTCGCCTACCGCTGCTCGTTCCGCGTCACCGAGGCCGCCTACTGCATCGAGCGCGCCATGGACATCCTGGCGCAGAAGCTCAACATGGATCCCGCCGAGCTTCGCCTGAAGAACTTCATCAAGCCGGAGCAGTTCCCCTATCACTCGGCCCTGGGCTGGGAATACGATTCCGGCGATTACCATACCGCTATGCGCAAGATGATGGAGACGACGAATTACGCCGCGCTCCGGAAAGAGCAGGCGGAGAAGCGCGCGGCCTTCAAGCGCGGCGAGACCCGCGAGATCATGGGGCTCGGGGTTTCGTTCTTCACCGAAATCGTCGGCGCTGGTCCTTCCAAGAACTGCGACATCCTGGGGATCGCGATGTTCGATTCCTGCGAGATCCGCTTGCATCCGACCGGAACCGGCGTCGCGCGCATGGGAACGAAGAGCCAGGGCCAGGGGCACGAGACCACCTGGGCCCAGATCATCGCGACCGAGATCGGCATTCCGGCCGACAACATCCAGGTCGAGGAGGGCAACACCGACACCGCACCCTACGGGCTCGGCACCTACGGCTCGCGCTCCACGCCCGTGGCGGGCGCCGCCATCGCCATGGCCGCGCGAAAGATCAAGTCCAAAGCGCAGATGATCGCGGCATACAAGCTGGAAGTCCACGAGGACGACCTCGAATGGGACATTGATGGCTTCCGTGTGAAGGGTCTGCCGGAGAGATTCTTGTCGATGAAGGACATTTGTTGGGCGGCATACAATTCCGTACCGCCCGGCATGGAGCCGGGGCTGGAGGCGGTGAGCTATTACGATCCGCCCAATATGACCTATCCGTTCGGCGCCTATCTCTGCGTGATGGACATCGACGTCGATACGGGCGTGTACAAGGTCCGGCGCTTTTATGCGCTGGATGATTGCGGCACTCGCATCAACCCGATGATCATCGAAGGCCAGGTGCATGGCGGTCTGACCGAAGCGTTCGCGATCGCGATGGGCCAGGAGATCCGTTACGACGAGGCCGGCAACGTCGTCACCGGCTCGTTCATGGACTTTTTCATGCCGACTGCGGTCGAGACGCCGCATTGGGAAACCGATTTCACCGTCACGCCGTCGCCGCATCATCCGATCGGCGCCAAGGGCGTCGGCGAAAGCCCGAACGTCGGCGGCGTGCCGGCCTTCTCCAATGCCGTCAACGACGCGTTCTCGTTCCTCGGCTCGACGCACATCCAGATGCCGCATGACTACTGGCGCAACTGGAAGGCCGCGAAGGAATTGGGAGCGGTCGCGTAGCCATGAAGGGCCGCGACGAGATCGCGCAAGCCTTGGCCGCGGCCGGCTATATTGCCGACGCGGACCTGGCGACTGCGATATCGCTGATGCAATTGTTGCGGCGTCCGCTACTCCTCGAAGGCGAAGCGGGTGTCGGCAAGACCGAGGTCGCGAAAGCGCTTTCAAAGGTGCATGCGACCGAACTGATCCGCCTGCAATGCTATGAGGGGCTTGATCAGTCGTCCGCGCTCTATGAATGGAATTACCAGCGGCAATTGCTGGCAATCCAGGCGCATCGCGGCGATGCCGGGGAGATTGAGGATCAGATCTTCTCGGAGAAATATCTGCTGGAACGGCCGCTGCTCGCTGCGATCCGCCGCCCGCACCCGCCGGTGTTGTTGATCGACGAAATCGATCGCGCCGACGACGAGTTCGAGGCGTTCCTGCTCGAGCTATTGTCCGACTTCCAGGTCTCGATCCCCGAACTCGGAACGATCCCGGCCATCACTATCCCCCATGTGGTGTTGACCTCGAACGGCACGCGCGAGCTCTCCGATGCGCTGCGCCGGCGCTGCCTCTACCACTATGTCGACTATCCCGATGTCGACCGCGAGGCCCGCATCATCCTGGCGCGGATCGCGGGCGCGAGCCCGTCGCTGTCGCTTCAGATTGCGCGCATGGTCGAGAGTGTCCGGAAAGAGGAGTTGCGGAAGGTGCCGGGAGTTGCGGAGACGCTGGACTGGGCGGCTGCGCTGGTCGGGCTCGACATCCGGGACCTCCATGATGCGCCCGAAACCGTGCTCGAGACGTTGATTTGTCTCTTGAAGACACATGAGGATCGCGCCCGCGTCACGCCGGAAGTGGCGCAGCGCCTGCTCGGGAGGGTCGCATGAGCTGTTGCGGCTCCAGCCCCGACTTCGACGACCTCAATGAGGTCTCTCGTCTCGTCTCCAAAAAGCTCGCTGCTTTTCTTCGCACGTTGCGCGACGCCGGCTTTCGAATCGGACTGGCGGAAGGGCGCGATGCCGCCGCCTTGATGTCGGCGGGCTACGCGGCGCGGCCGGGCTTGTTGCGCTCGGCGTTCAAACACTTGTTCTCGGCACGCAAATCCGACTGGGAAAAGTTCGACGGACTGTTCGACGCGTTCTGGCTGGGCAAGCGCGTGCGCTCGCGATCGCGGACCATCGGGTCGGCCAAAGGAGCCAATAGCCCATCGCTGAAGAGCTTGCAGGATGCGAGGCCGGAGCAGGGCGACAGCCGACCCGCTACCGACCAGATTCCGTCATCTGACAATGCGCCGGAGGCGGCCGGCGGCGAGGGACGCATGGAAGGCGCCTCGCGCGCCGAAAATCTCGCCGAGGTCGATTTTCGGAACTTCGCCGATCCCGATCAGGTCGCTCAGGCCCATGAAGCTGCGGCGCAGCTCGCGAAAGTCATGCGCACGCGGTTGACGCGCCGCGATCTCGCGCGTCGGCGCGGCTACCGGCTCGATCTCCGGCGAACCATCCACCGCAACATCAGCCATGGCGGCGTGCCGATCAGCCTCGTGAAACGGCAGCGCAAGGACAAGCCGCTGCGGCTGATCGTGCTGCTCGACGCCTCCGGCTCGATGAGCATGTACACGTCCGTATTTCTGCGCTTCATCCACGGCGTGCTCGATGAATTCCATGAGGCCGAGGCGTTCCTGTTCCACACCCGCCTCGCCTACGTGTCCGATGCGATGAAGGAGAAGGACGCAGGTCGCGCGCTGGATCGCCTCTCAATCATGGCACAGGGCGCGGGCGGCGGGACCAGGATCGGCGAGAGCCTGCAAAGCTTCAACCGTTGGCACGCGGCGCGCGTGATCCATTCGCGCAGTTGCGTGATGATCGTGTCCGACGGCTACGAGACCGGCGATGCCGAATTGCTCGGACGAGAAATGGCGGCGCTGGCTCGGCGCTGCCGCCGCATCGTCTGGCTCAATCCGATGATGGCTTGGCAGGGCTACGCGCCCGAGGCCAGGGGCATCAAGGCCGCGCTGCCTCATGTCGACCTCTATGCGCCCGCCAATACGTTGAAGAGCCTGCGGGAGCTCGAACCCTATCTGGCGAAACTCTAACAGGAGGCGCCGATGACTGCTCATGTCGAAGTGCTGGATCTGGTGGCGCAGATGAAGGCCGCCGAGCGCGCCTTCGTGCTCGCGACCGTCGTGCGCACGGTGTCGGTGACGGCGGCGAAGGCCGGCGCGAAAGCGATCATCGCGGCTGACGGCACGATCGTTGCGGGCTGGATCGGCGGCGGCTGCGCCCGCGGCGCCGTGCTGAAAGCGGCGCGCGAGGCGCTCGAGGACGGCGAGCCGCGCATGGTCTCGGTGCAGCCGGAAAATCTGCTCGCCGAGCTTGGTGTCAAACCCGGCGAGAGCCGCGAAGGCATCCGCTTTGCGAGCAACATGTGCCCGAGCAAGGGCACCATGGACATCTTCGTCGAGCCGGTGCTGCCGCATCCCTCGCTCGTCATTCTCGGCGCGAGCCCGGTCGCGCTGTCGCTGGCCGGGCAGGCGCGCACGCTCGGCTATCACGTCACGCTTGCGGCGCCGTCCGCGGATCTCACCGCCTCGCCGGATGCCGACACGATCATCGACGGCTATGGGCTGGGCGAGCTCAATGAGGCGAAGCGCTTTGTTGTGGTGTCGACGCAAAGCAAGGGCGACGAGGCCGCGTTGCGCGCGGCAGTGGCGACTGAGGCCGCCTATCACGCCTTCGTCGGCAGCCGCCGCAAGATGGCGGCCCTGCGTGCCAAGCTGATTGCCGAAGGCGTGGAGGCCACCGCGATCGATCGCATCAAGGCACCGGCAGGTCTCGATCTCGGCGCTATCACGCCAGAGGAGATCGCCATGTCGATCCTAGCCGAGATCACGCAGGTACGCCGGCGCGGCCAACGCGCGGCCAAATTGGTTCGAGCAAGTAGAAACGAGGACAAATCATGCAGATGAACGACAGCCAGCGCATTCCCGCGTCGCGTGAAAAGGTGTGGGCGGCGCTCAACGACCCTGAGGTGCTGAAGCAATGCATTCCTGGCTGTCAGTCGCTCGAAGCGTCTGGTCCGAACGAGATGACCGCGACCGTCGTTTTCAAGGTCGGGCCGGTCAAGGCGACCTTCGGCGGGAAGGTGACGCTGTCCGACCTCGATCCGCCCAACAGCTATCGCATTTCGGGGGAAGGCTCCGGCGGGGTCGCCGGCTTCGCCAAGGGGGGGGCCTTGGTGCGCCTCGAATCGGAGAGCCCCGATGTCACGGTGCTGCATTATGACGTCGATGCGCAGATCGGCGGCAAGCTCGCACAACTTGGCTCGCGCCTGATCGATTCGACTGCCAGGAAACTCGCCGGCGAGTTCTTTGCTTCGTTCGCGGCGGTCGTTGGGGGACCCGCAGAGCCTGCTGAGCACGCCAGCGGTGGCGCAAAGAGTTGGCTGAAACGACTAGCCGGCGCGACCTAGTACCGGAAAGATCTAGGACTGACAACAAGGGAAGGCGAATCCGGCTTCCCTATGCCAGACACCGGGATGCCTGCCGCCGATGCCGGGCTTGCGATGTGAATCATCTCGACCGTGCGGTTCTGACCTCGCGATCAGCCAACGCACGTCTTCCGAGGAGAATCATGATGCATGTTGGAGAGCTTCTTCTCCTCCGTAAAGGGCCGACGCCAATTGTGCCTGCACTTCTTTCCGTGCGCTCTGCCGTCTCACGTCTTATGGAGTTAGAGCGCGAGGCGGCGATGGTTGTCCGAGCGGACGGCACCTTCTGTGGCGTGGTCTGCGAGGCGAGCCTCATCGCAGCGATTGCTAGGCATCATCAGGCGGCGTTCGATCAGGCAGTCGGTGACACCGCTACTGATCAAGACGTAGCTTATTGCTCGGTTCACGACACGTTGAGCAGCGCTCTTTGGCGTCTCAGCGAACAAGGACAAAGCTTTCTTGTCGTGACGAGCCGCATGCGCCCGATAGACCTCGTCTTCCGGGACGAGCTTGCGGAGTGGTGGGTACGACGACGCCGTGATTAGGAAGGGAAGAGAACAACAGCGCCCACGAAGCAACCGAACGAGGGGCGGAGGGCGCGAAGGCGAGTTGCGCTGGTTGAGTTCCCTGAACATGAGGAGTTCCTGGGCAAGCTCGTCGAGAGATGCTGAGTCGCCGCAAATGAGCCGGGAGGCGGCGCGACATTCTCCTTTGCGTTGTCTGCTGCGTGGTCGGCCTTCACCCTTTGTTGATGCGTTGGATCATCCTCGCTGAGGCTGGCTCTGGGTCCTTCCCGCTGCATCACACGTGACCCGCATGGCTCTCGCTGAGTTGCCACGGTTCTCATTCTTGTTGAACACGAAGTGCTTTCGCGCGAAAGATAGCCTTATGGCACCATCAAATGGTAAGCCGCGAGTGACCCAATCATGGTTTTAAAAAGACGGTCGAAGTAATTGAAATTGCAAGGCTATCGCTTTTCCGTTGCCCCCATGATGGATTGGAGCGAGAGTTCAATTTTTTCAATTACTTAGAGGGCGGCGTGTGCACGACGTGTGCACCGGGAGATCCAGAAAAATCCATTAAAGGCAAATCTGAGCAGTCGTTCCGCAGCGTGATGTAGACGTCGGGCTCGACGCGATCGAACTTGCCCACCTGCGACTGAGAAGCTGATCTAGTTTGTAGGCATTGGGACCCGACTGGCGTTTGTGTGGCCGATAGGGCAGGGCGCTGCTGTCCGGCATAAGGGTGAAGAATCCTAACAACGGGGGCCGCTGTCTCGGGATCCCAGGCCGCTTAGCCGCCCGGTCCGCCATCGCCGCTCTGGCCTCCGTCCGCGCCAAACTTTCCCGATTGGGCCCGCTGCGCCAACTTGCTTTTGGAGGGGCTCAATCTATTCTCACTAGCTATCCGCCTCGGCCGCGCCAGGCGAGGCAGCCGTGGCTGCAAAGACAGCCCGTAAAACGAAGGCTCAGGAGGAATCGCTATGACGATCAAGCAGATTGCGTTGAGTCTAGCTATCGCGCTCGGCCTTGGGAGCGCTGCCACCGCGCAGGAAGGCCCCAAGCTCTACGTCTTCACCTCAGGTTCGTTGGGAGGCTTCCCGAAGGCAGCCCTGCAGATGGGCGGCCAAGGCAATATCGACTGGGCTCCCGTGAGCTTCTATGTGCTCAAGCATCCCAAGGGCAACGTCATCATCGATACTGGAAACAACGACAAAACGATCACCGATCCCGATGGCTGGTGGGGGCCTCTCGCCAAGGGGTTTGGTCTCAAGATGACAAAGGACGACGCTATTCCCGCGCAGCTCGCGAAGATCGGGCTGAAGACTGATGACATCAAATATGTCGTGGTCGGTCACCTGCACCTCGACCATGGCGGCAACGTCAGTCAGTTTCCGAATGCGACCCTCGTCGCCCAGAACGACGAACTGAAGGCCGCGTGGTGGCCGGATGTCGGCTACTCGCTTTATTATATTCCGGGAGACTTCGCCGACACCAAGAAGATGAACATCATCCGCCTCGAGGGCGACCTCGATCTGTTCGATGACGGCTCGGTACGCGTGATGCGGGCTCCTGGCCACACCCCCGGCAGCCAGTTCGTGACAGTCAAATTACCCAAGACGGGTACCGTCATTCTCACGAGCGACGTGGTCTATCTGAAAGAGAACCTCGACAAGAACCTGATCCCGCCGATTCCGGGCACGTACAATCCGAGCGATGCCTATCGCAGCTACCAGCGCCTTCGGCTCGTTCGCGACGCCAACAATGCCCAGATCTTCTACGGCCACGATCCCGAGGTTTTCAAAGCCACCAAGCAGGCGCCCGAGTTCTATGATTGAGCATTAGGCCGGCGTGCGCTCTCTGAAAGCCCGCGCCGGACTCTTCAAGACGAGGCCGCCGGAGCGGAGCCGCTGGCTTAACTGTCTCGCGGGCGCGCCTTTTCGGGACGCTGCATGACCAGCTCTGCAACCGACGCGGCGCCTAACGATGCGTTGATCCGGGCGGATAACGCCTCGGCCATCTCCGCCGTCAATGTGAGCAAGCGTTACGGGCAGGTCACGGCACTGGAGGAGCTCACGCTCGATATCCGCGCCGGTGAAGTTTTTGGTCTACTGGGTCCAAACGGCTCCGGCAAGACCACTTTCATGCGGCTGCTTGCCGGGTATCACCTGCCATCGGCGGGCCACTTAATGGTCGCGGGCTACAACGTCATTAGCGATTCGCTTGCGGTGCGTCGGCGCATCGGCTATGTGCCAGAAGCGGCGCCGCTCTACCGGCAGATGCGCGTTGGAGAATTCTTGGCCTTCATGGCACGGCTGCGCGGCGTGCCTGAGCGGAACATCAAAGGCGCCGTCGAGCGCATCGTCGATCGGCTCGCGCTTTCCGCTGTCATCGGCAAGCCGACGAGGGCTTTGTCACGAGGCTATCGGCAGCGGACCGCGCTCGCCCAGGCGCTGATTCACGATCCGGACATCCTCGTTCTCGACGAGCCGACCAATGGCCTTGATCCGCGCCAGATCATTGAAATGCGGCAG
The DNA here is from genome assembly GCF_042430365.1 of Bradyrhizobium erythrophlei. Classification (GTDB taxonomy): domain Bacteria; phylum Pseudomonadota; class Alphaproteobacteria; order Rhizobiales; family Xanthobacteraceae; genus Bradyrhizobium; species Bradyrhizobium erythrophlei. The sequence continues at coordinate 22,902 of NZ_JBHMET010000209.1, read as the reverse complement.
CTGATCCGCTCATTGGCCGGACGCCACACGGTGTTGATGAGCTCGCACATTCTCAACGAAGTCGAGAAGACCTGTGACCGCGTCGCGGTACTGCTCAATGGACGTCTCCTGGGCGTCCGCCCGATGGCCGGTACGCCCGACCTCGAAGCCTGGTTCCTGTCGCTCACATGAGAACGCTGCGCATTCTCTTTGCCAAGGAGCTCAACGCGACTCTGACGTCGCCGATCGGCTACACAGTGGCCGCCGTTTTCCTCCTCGTGCTCGGCTACACATTCAGCCTGACTCTGTTTGCGACCAAGGTCGCCAACCTTCAATACATCTTTCACCAGATGTATGTGCTGTCGATTCTGCTGGTGCCGGTCCTGACCATGCGCACCTTTGCAGAGGAGCGGCGATCGGAGACGCTTGAGCTGCTCTTGACTGCGCCTGTGCAGGAACTGTCGATCGTGCTCGCCAAATATGCCGCCACCCTGACGCTCGTTCTCGGCATCTTTGCGCTGTCGCTCGTTTATGCCCTTATCCTAAATCGTTACGGCGAGCCGGACTTGGGACAGATTTATGCCGGCTATCTCGCGCTCGCGCTGCATGCCTCGCTGCTGGTCGCTGTCGGCCTCCTGATGTCGAGCATCACCGAAAACCAGGTCGTAGCTGCGGCGCTATCGATCGGCACCTTCTTGATGCTCTGGTTTGCCGATTCCGTATCCTATCTGCTCTCGCCACCCTTCGACAGCCTCGCAATCAACCTGTCCCTGATTGGACATTTCAAGCCGATGGTCTCAGGCTCGGTGTTCGTCTCCGACATCGGCTATTTCGTCACCGCGAGCATGCTCGCGCTGTTCCTGACCACCTGGAAGCTTGCGCAACGATAATGCCGGCATCTGAGGCGATTAATATCGGCTGGTTCTTCGGCGTGATTGCCGCGCTGGCCCTATTGTTTGCGGCGGGCTTGAGATTGCAGGTCCGGCTCGGCTTTGCCAGCCGCGTCGTCTCCGGGGCCCTTGTGGTCGCTTCAGCCGTCACCGTCGTCATCCTCGCGAATGTGGCGCTGTTCCGTCACGATGCGCATCTCGATTTCACGCGAGAAAAGGCCTTCACGCCCTCCGCCGAAGCGGGCGAGTTGGTGCGCGGGCTCGTCGAACCCATCGACGTCGCCTACTTCTATCAGAAACAGAATCCTGGCGCGGTCGCCCTCGTAACCATGCTACGGCAGCTCGAACGAGAGAACGCGAACTTTCGCGTCCGCCTGATCGACGCCGACCAGAATCCCGCGCTCGCCAGCAGCATCGGCGTGCGTACCTACAATTCGGCCGTGCTGCGGTCGGGCGATCGCCGCATCGAAGTTGTGACGACAGACGATCGCGAGATCGCGCTCGGTGTGCTGCGTCTGTTGCGCAAGCGCGAGATCATGATCTGCTTTGCCGCCGGGAACGGCGAATACGACATCGACAATTTCGAATTCCATACGCATTTCGAAGGCGCTCACAGGCATAGCCACGACGCTTCGGGGTTGGCGGTCGTGCAGATGGAACAGCACGGGATCGGCCGGCTAAGACGTGCAATCGAGAAACTCGGCCTTGCTGTGCGCAAAATTTCCTTTGCGACCGGCCAGCCGATCCCGGACGATTGCGGCGCTGTCGTCGAAGCCAATCCGCGCACCCGCTATTCTCCCGGCGAGACCGAACTGATGCGCCGCTATCTGGAGCGCGGAGGCTCGGCGATGTTCCTGATCGAGCCCGACTATGAGCTTGATGAAAGCCTCGCTGCGCTGCTCGCAAGTGCCGGCATCAAGGTCGGCAATGGCGTGATCGTCGATCCCAAGGAGCACTATTTCACCGACGAGCAGATGATTGCCGTATCGCAATATGGCGTCCATCCGGTCACACGCGGACTGGCACTGTCGTTCTATCCAGGGGCGCGCCCGCTCGAAACAGTGCCGACAACGGGCGTCAGAGTGACGCCGCTGGCAACCAGCAGCTCCGAGGCTTACGTCATCGCCGACCGCCTGGGCAACAATCCAGCCGCAGCATCCGGGCCACGCGCATCGAGGATTATCGCGCTCGCTGCTGAAGGCGGATTGAATAAAGCGGCCAGCTCGCCATTCCGTATGTTCGTGGCCGGTGATGCCGATTTCGTCTCCAACTCGTTCTTCCCGTACTTGGCCAATTCCGACGTCGTGCTAGCCGCACTCGCCTGGCTCACGCATGAGGAGCGAGCGCCGACCGTGAAGCCGCCGGTGGAGGTGCTGCCGACGGTCTCGCTGACCGGCGAGCAGATGCGCGGAATCTTCATTTTCACGGTTCTTCTGATGCCAGGGCTGATCGCCTTTGCCGGCGGCGCGATTTGGTGGTTGCGGCGATGAGCCGGTTGATTTGGAGCGCTGTCGCCCTGGGTGCCACCGGTTTTCTGGTGGCACTCGCGCTGACCGGCGGGCGCGGCGGACCGGGGCTGGCGCCGTTCACGCCGACGGGCCTGATGACGATGCCGCTTCAGGAAGTCCGCGAGGTCGATGTGGAGACGCGCGAGGGGCGCTGGCATTTTGTCCGCGTAAAAGATGGCTGGCACGCGACAGTGGGCACGACGACGGCGGGCTTCGCGGCGCGGCTCGACGCCGCGCTCACACTCCTTCGCAATTCGGGGCCCGAGCGCGTGCTGGGTGCGGACGAGATTGCAAGCGTCGACCCCGCGCAGTTCGGATTGGATCCACCGCGGCTGCGCGTCGTGGTCAACGGCAGTGGCACCTCGTCCTTCGCCATCTCATTCGGCGCGACCAATGTCCTCGGACTGTCGCACTATGCCAGGCGCGAGGGAAGCCGCGAGATCGCCCTGCTGCCCGGCTTCCTCGCAGGGGAGTGGGAGCAGGTGGGGAAAATGCCGTGAGGGTACGGTTTGCACAATGGACGGCATTTTGGCTTGCACTTGCGTGCTGCACCGATGTCTCGGCTCACGTGACCACCACAGGGCTGGTGCGCATCGAGTTGTCGGGCGACCGCCTCTCTTATTCGCTCTCTGTTGCGCTACCCGAAATACCGCAGGCGTCGGCTTCCATTCTGAATGCCGCTGCTAATGGCGATCGCTCGGCGGCCGAAGCGGTAGCCGAAGCGGCGCGCAGGGGCGTCACGATCGATCTCACCGGCACACCCTGCCGCGCGGGACGCGTGCGCATCGGTGGCGCCGGCGCAAACGAAGCCCGTGCCACGATCGAGATCGACTTCACCTGTGACGCTGAGCACGGCCGCCTCACGATCACCGAAAACTGGAGCGATCTTCTCGGCGAGCACTATCAGAGCCTTGGTAACATCCGCACCTCGGGCGGAGAGCGGCAGGTTGTTTTCGGCGAAACATCGCGAACGGCCACCGTCGACATTGACCGCCCCGTCGCGACCGGCTGGCTCGATTTTGTGAAGCTCGGCATCGAGCACATTCTCACCGGCTATGACCATTTGCTGTTTCTTCTTGCGCTGCTGGCTATCGCGCGCGGCTTCTGGTCAGTGGTGAAGATCGTGACCGCCTTCACGCTCGCCCACAGCGTGACGCTCACCCTCGCAGCGCTTGGCTTTGTCAAGGTACCCGAGCGCATCATTGAGCCGCTGATAGCCGCAACCATCATCTGGGTTGCGCTGGAAAACCTATTCGCGGCCGCGCCCGACCGCAGGCGTTGGATGTGGAGCTTTGGTTTCGGCCTTGTGCATGGACTTGCGTTTGCCTCTGCCCTCGGTGAGCTCGAGTTGAAGGGCGCGGCCTTACTCCGCGGACTTGTCGGATTCAACGCTGGCGTTGAAATCGGCCAACTCATCTTCGTGGCAATTGCGCTTCCGTTATTGACCCTGATGTCGCAAGGGCGGGGCGCGCAGCTCACCCCGCGCCTCGCCTCACTAGCCGCCGCCGCGATCGGCACCTACTGGTTGCTTGAGCGAGTTGTTGTCGGTTGAACCTCGCGAGCCAACAGGAGCCTTTGCCAGCCACTGATAGCCGCCACGAAAATAGAAGCGAAGAGGTCAGGGGTGGGCTGGTAAATAGCCCCAAATTGTTGGGGTATGCTTCCAAGAAGCCGTTAGCGGGGGTCCAAGGCTCCTCGTAAAAATGCCGGATACTGTTGCGATAATCAGCGGTCGTGCGCCTTCGACCAAACTTTGGCGCAAAGGTTGTGTCCCTTGATGTTGAGCGTAGTGGAGTCCACTGCAAGGAAGTAAATGCCGCGGCAACACAGGCACTATCGAGATCAAGCGCAATCCGGTAGCCGCGGCGGCTGTCTGGGTTAGTAGCGATCAAGTGATGGTATTTCGCGGCTACGATCGCGGTTGTGAGTCTGCGGTGAATGAGCTTGGCGTCTGCCACCTTCAACTTCTGACCGTGACCGAGCCACGGTCGATGAGAAACACTCGATCGAGCAGGCCTCGGGCGTGCGTCATGCTCGACTCCGACAGAATGACCGACAATCCGGATTTGCGCAGTCCCGATATCACCTCGGCTAGGCGGCGGGCGAGCACCGGTGCAACGCCTTCGAACGGCTCGTCGAGCAGCAGCAGCTTGCGGCCCGACATCAAAGCCCGGCCGAGTGCAACCAGCTTCTGCTGGCCGCCGGAGAGCTGCAGTGCCTTCCTGTTGCGCAGGGCAGTCAACTCTGGGATCGTCGCGTAGATATGCTCGAGTTGGCCGTGCGCATCCGGCATGTCGGCAGCCCAAGCGGGCAGCAGGATGTTCTCCTCCGCAGACAACCCCGGCACCAGCCGCCTGTCCTCCGGCATATAGCCGATGCCCAGAGCAGCCCGGCGATGCGTGGGCAGATTGGCCAGCTCCTTGGTTTCGAAATCGAGTTTCCCTGAAGTTGGCGGCAGCAGTCCCATGATGGTGCGCAGCAGGGTGGTCTTGCCGGCACCGTTGCGCCCGATCAGGCCCGCGAACTCTCCAGTACCGACGTCGAGGCTCACGCCGCGCAGAATGGCGACCGGCCCGATAGATACGGAGACGCCTTCAAGCCGCAGCATACGATGTGTCCTCACCGATCACATAGCGGCGTACGTCCTTCATGCCGAGCACGGTGTCGGGCGGCCCGTCGCCGATGATGCCCCCCTCGTAGAAGGCAACCACCCGTCCGGCGAAGCGCGCAACGATATCCATGTCGTGCTCGACGAAGATCACTGTCACTCCGGCCGTTCGTGCCGCTCCCATCACCACATCCATGATGGCGAACTTCTCGTCGGCCGATACACCGCTGGTCGGCTCGTCGAGCAGTAACAGCTTGGAGTTGCTGGACAGCGCCATGGCGACATCGAGCAGCTTGCGGATACCTTCGGGCAGCAGTCCAGCCTGTTGGGCCGCGTACGGTCTCAGCTGAAACCGTTCAAGCGCCGCATCCGTGGCCGACTTGGGATCGGCCGCCCCGGCGATGCTCTCCGCAGTCAGCAGGTTCTCCTGCACGCTCATGGTTTGAAACAGCTGCGGAATCTGGAACGAGCGGGCGATCCCGAGCTTCGTGATTTGGCGCGGACTGAGCCCAACGATGTTGCGCTCCTCGAACAGAATGCGTCCGCTGTCGGGCTTCAGGTAACCTGTCACCATATTGAGAAAGGTGGTCTTACCTGCGCCGTTGGCACCGATCAGGCTCACGATGTTGTCGGCGTCGAACGTCAGGCTCACGTCGGTTGCAGCCGTGACCGCGCCGAAGCTCTTCGTCAATCCTTCCGCGGACAGCACGACGCTCATGCCGACCTCCGCCGACGTTCGACGAGCGACCAAAGGCCTGCCGGTAGAAACATGATGATGGCCAGCATCGCAAGTCCCAACGACATCTGCCAGACGTTGGGCGCGTACTGGCTGGCGACGGTGCGCAGGGCCTCGAAGATGGCGGCCGCCATGAACGGGGCCAGGATGCTCTGCGTGCCGCCCAGGATGGCGATGAACACGAACTCGCCGGAAGTGGTCCAGTAGGCCATCTCCGGATCGACATGGCCGACCGCCAGCGCCGCCAGGGCGCCGCCAAGCCCTGCCAACGCGCCGGCGATCACGTAATTGATGTAGACGACGCGGTAGGGCGAGGCGCCGAGATAGGAGACGCGCAATTCGTTGTCACGCACGGCCGTAGCCAGCCGGCCCCAATGTCCGCCGAAGAGTGCATGTAGCAGCACCGCAGCGGCCACTGCGCACGCCGATCCGGCAATAAGAAATGCGCGCCGCTCGGTGCCGGATGGCAGCGCGAGGCCGAGGAACGTGCGCGCGTGCAGATTGAAGCCGTCCGTGCTCCCAAGTGCGGCGCTCTTCACCAGCAGGCCATAGAGGATCATTGAGAACGCCAGCGACAGCATGGCAAAGAAGATGTCGCGGTAGCTTGCCAGCAGCAGGCCCAGCAGGGCCGCCATCAGCGCCGCTGCCATGGCGCCCGCAAGCATCATCATCGCGGCATCGGCAACAAGCCAGTGGTGCGAGAGAAGCGCGGCCGCATACGCGCCGATGCCGAAATAGAGGCCCTGCCCGAACGACACCAAACCGGTGCGCATCAGCACCAGCAGGCCGAGCACGACCACGCCTTTGGCCAGCACCAGCGTGGCCATGAACACCAGCCATTGCGGTGCGGTCAGAGCCAGCCCGACTAGCCCAGCGAGCACGATCAGGGCAACGATTGCCGCCTTCATATCTTGCGCGTCTCCTGTGCCGCGAACAGGCCTTTCGGGCGCGCGATCAGCACGATGGCCATCACCGCGTAGATGGAGAACAGCTCGGCCTCGGGCCAGTAGCTCACCGTCGCCGAACGTACCAGCCCGACCAGCAGCGCGCCGAGCGCCGCTCCGCCGAGGCTGCCGAGCCCGCCGATAACCACCACCGCGAAGGCCAGCACGATCACTTCCACACCGATGGCGGGTGTCACCGCCACCGTCGGCGCCGTGAACGCGCCGCCGAGCGCCGCCAGCATGGCGCCGCCGGCAAACGTCGCCAGATAGACGCGGCTGACGTTGATCCCCATCGCCATGCTGATCTCGCGATCATGAATGACGGCCAGCAGCAGCTTGCCCTGCCGGGTGCGATAGAGCGCCCATGCGAGCGCCAGACCCGTCAGCAGCGCCATCGTTATCAGCAGTAGATTGTAGACGGGATAGGCAAGGCCGCCGAGCGAGAAGTTCCCGGGCAGCGCGTACGGCTCCGGCAGCAGCAGCGAGTCGACGCCCCACACCAGCTTGATCACGTCCTCCATGATCAGGAACACGGCGTAGGTGATGAGCACCAGCACCACCTCGTCCTTGCCGTACATCCATTGCAGCAGGCCCCGTTCCAGCAGCGGCCCGACCACGGCGCCGACCAGGATGGCGGCGAGCAGCAGCATGGCAAAGCTGCCGGCCGCCGGCAGCCCTCCGCCCAGCCATGCGCCGGCCAGCGTACAGGCCGCGTACGCGCCCAGCGCATAGAGGCTGCCGTGGGCGACGTTGAGGATGCGCATGACGCCATAGATCAGCGTCAGCCCGGCCGACGTCAGGAACAGCCAGGAGGCATAGACGATGCCGTCAAAGGCGACGGGAACAAAGCTGGTCATGATCAGTGCAACGGCGGCCCGCGGGCTGCCGCCTCAAGCGCTACTTTTTCAGCCCGGACTTGATCCACGCCTCGCTCTTCACGCCGTCGGGCGGGTTCACCTTCTCGGCCGGGTAACGCACGATGTCGACGATCTTGAGCAGCCCGCCTTCGACCTTGGTGGTGCCGACGGCCGCGTCCATGATTGCTTGGTGGCCCTTGCCGAGCGCCATCTTCACCATGCCGCCGGGGGCTTCGAAGGTCAGGTTTTCCAAAGAGACGATGATCTTGTCTTGGTCGGGCACGGCGGTGCCCGTGCCTTTGGCTTTTTCATACGCTGCCTTCACGCCGAGGATGGCCTGCGCCATCTTGAAGGACGCGTAGTTCGGCGGCACGTGGTAGCGGTCGTGGTAGCTTGTCCGCAGCCAGCGTGCGAGCTCTGTATCCGGCGCAAACGGCCCGAACGGGCCCCGCGCTCCGATGATCGTCCCGTCGGGAATGCGCGTGCCGAGCCGGTTGATGGCGGGCTCGCCGGCCGACAGGATTACCTTGTGCTTCTCGAACAGCTCTCGCGGCGCGCCCTGCAGCACCAAGCCCTCGAGATCTCCGCCCCACATGCTCGAATGAATCACCTCCGCGCCGCTGGCGAGCAGCGCGGTGATCTCAGCCCCGAACTGACCGGCAAACAGTTTGGGCATCTGCGAGGTCTTGACCTCGATGCCGGGCACGAGGGCCTTCATGGAGTTCTCGAAGTCGGCCCACGAATCCTGACCCCACGCGTAGTTCTGGTTGATGCCGGCGATCGACTTCACGTTCGGATAGCGTTCCGTCAGATACAGCGCCACGGACACGTTATCCATCGTGCCTGTGGGACCCGTGCGGAACACGTATTTGTAGCTTGCGTCCTCGAAGATGCGGGGTGTGCCGCAATCGAACAGGATCGTGAGCTTCTTCAGCTCGTCGGCGACTGGCGCGATCGCCAGGCAATCGCCGCTCGAGATATAGCCGATGACAATGTCGACCCTCGGCACCAGGTTGCGGTACTCAGCCACCTGCTTCTGCGGACCGCCGGCCTCGTCGACGATCACGAGCTCGATCGGGATGCCGCCGAATCCCTTCTGGTTATAGGGAGCCGGTACGGTTCCGGCGTTGAGCAACTCGGCCGTAAGTTCTGCAGCATTGCGGGCGGGGACGCCGAAAGGACCTGCGGCAGGTCCGGACAATAGCGTCACGATCCCGATCTTTATGGGCTGCTGCGCCAGTGAGGCTGGCGCCGTGAGCAACATTGCGAGCACGGCCAACGCCGCCCGCACTCCAAAGCTGAATAATAGTCGCATCTGTTTCCTCCACTGCCATTGGTGTTGATCGAACCCGTGGACGTTGCGGTCTCTTGTGGTCCGCTTTCGGGGCTGCTCCGACCATTTCCTCTATCTAATCGACCTCCGCTGGATAGGCCTGCCTTTGGAGGCGGCTCGGCAACTCGCGCACATGTTTCACATCCCAGCGCACGGCAATCCCCGCGTTGCGCCGATCACCCACGAGCACGGCCGTCGCGATGGCGCCGTGGTCTTGGGCCGCATCTTCTCGCACCCGCTTTCCGACGTCCAGCGCCGAGAGTCGCTCCGGCTTGGACCAAGGCGTAGGTTCGAGTCGGGTCATTCGCGATGGATTGGCGATGCCAGGCGGCTGAAGATCGTGCTTGTCTCGATCGCCTCTTTACAGTCTGAAGCGCCGCCGCCTCAATGAACTGAATTACTGCCGGTCGTTTGCGCGCCGCAAGGGCACGATTTGAACCTATGACCAGGCGGGAAGAGCGCAGCCGCTGTCTGGCCCAGATCGCCGACGCGCGAACCGCGGAGTTATACTCATTTTGCGGAAGCAGTATAATGTAACGCTCTGCAGGACGTATCCAGATCGGATCGATCGCCGTCATGGAGTGCTCGCGCCCGGCGTGCTTGTGATCTGGCGCGCATCGGTGCGGACGGCTGTGTGATCCAATTTCATCATGTCTCTCACGCTCTATTGAGGCGTTTCTCGAACTACGCCAACGTTGCGGCGCGCATGATCTGTCATCGGTGTGTTTGATCAAGGTGGACCTCATTGCCAAAGCTCTTTTTTATTTCGGTTGAATGTGAATCGTTCTCGGCGTTTCATCGCGCCGCTCAGTTGCGAAGAATTGGGGAAGAGAACGCTTCAGCGAAAATCTGCTTTGTCGGATCGGAGTGCGAGTAGGTGAGGGTCGCCAGGCGTGCGCACTCGGGCTTTTGTGTGCACCATGTGTGCACCGAGACTGCAAAATGTGATGATTTGGCTTCTAATCGGAGCGGATATGATCCTAGAAAAACTACTCTAAACTGGCTCGGCTGCGGCAGATTTGCCAGTCGGTCCAATCGCTTGAAGGATCGACTGGTCACAAAAAAAGAGAATGACTTACGTTGGAAATTTTCTTGCGCACCCATGATGGATTGGAGCGAGAGTGCAAGTTTCAATTAGTTAGATGGCGCCGTGTGCACGACGTGCGCACCGGGAGATCAAGAAAAATCCTGCGACCTCCAATGTGAGGGGCCCTCAGAAGTGGGCCGGGCACGCAGATTTGGGCGACGTGTGCAACAAAGGCCCGCCAGGGCGGGCCGCCTCGGCGGTTCGATCCCGATCGCCCGCGCTAATCCTATGGCAGATGTGCGGCCTTGCGCGCAGCTGCAACCCAGTCCGTGACGTTGTCCGAGTTCAAGATCGCATCTTCCCAAGCACTCTTGGCGGCCGCCAACCGCCCGCCGAACTCGCCGAACGCGAGCTGGCCGCCTTTGCCGCATGCGTGATCGATCTCGAGTCGGATCTTGAGAAATTCCTCGGCCGCGTTGCGCACCTTGCCGAGGGCATGCAATCGCTCCGAGATCGACCGGTCGCGTTGGGTCGTCTTCGGCGCTGCCTTCTTCGGGGCGGCTTGCGCTTCTTCGCGGACTTGGCGGCCTTCCGTCGTCTTCTTGACCACCGACCTCTCCTCATGTTCGGCCGGCCGGGCTACAGGCCATTTTTCAGCGGGCAGCATACGGGTGGTGCGGTTCGCCCGTTCGCCCGCGCATACCGGCCTCAGGCCTCCAAGGGGGGCGCACTTACCATTCA
>NZ_JBHMET010000209.1:0-12269 GCF_042430365.1 Bradyrhizobium erythrophlei | reverse complement strand
GAGGGTTGCGTCCGCCGAGGGGGCAGGGGCATGCTTGAGAATAGGTGGAAATCCGACGCAGCAAGCGCAACACAATGACATCGAAACTTTTCAACTAACCCACTGATATCATTGGCGCGTATAATGCTCGACCCCATTGCAGCAGGACGTACAGAGGTTAGCTGGCAACTTTGATTGTGCTGTTCACGGACTTCGGGTTGCACGGCCCGTATGTGGGTCAGATGAAGGCGGTGCTGGACCAGGTGGTGCCGGGCATATCCATTATTGACCTGTTTGCTGATGCGCCGGTTGGAAACCCCAAGGCATCGGCCTATCTGCTGGCGGCCTATGCCGCATGGTTTCCGGCGGGTACCGTTTTTCTTGGCGTCGTCGATCCCGGCGTCGGCGGGGCACGCCCACCTGTCATCGTCGAGGCCGACGGCCGCTGGTATGTCGGCCGGGCAACGGATTGTTCGAACTGGTCCAGCGCCGCGCCGGACAGACGCGGAGCTGGCACATCGACTGGAGGCCGGAGTGTCCGGCCCGGAGACATAGGTAACAGGTCGTACCTAAGACATGGGTGACAACCTCGTGCCGAACGGGTTGTCGAGGGGCTGCAAGGTCTTCTGCTCCAGGTCGAAGTATCCCAAATCATAGTGCATGAAGCTGACGAGCCAAATGCCGTCGTCGACCTCCTTGATGCCAAGCTTTTGTCCGGCCAGCACGATCGAGAGGTTGATCCGCTTGCGATGCAGGCAGAGCCGTCCGCAGGCGGTTACAAGCACCTCGCGATCGTGGAACGGATAGGTCAGTTCCGGCAGGCCGGCATAGCGACGCGTTGAGGCGGTGTAGAGCTCGGCAGGGCACTTCATGTCGAGGGCCTCGTGCGGCCGCTCGGCGTTGAACTCGCGGAGGAAGGCGTCGAAGCGCTCCTGCTGCTGCAGGCTGTTGGCGCCCGGTGGTCGGGTGGTCTCCTTTTTGAGCGTGAGGTGCATGCGCTCGTGACGGCCGTTCTGCTGCGGATGCCCCGGCTTGATGCGTTCGATGGCAATGCCGAGCCGAAGCCACCACACCGAGAGCTTTGAGAGATTGAACAAGGCGTTGGGACTGGCGAAGGGCACGCCGTTGTCGGAGCGAATGGCCAGCGGCATGCCACGCTCGCGGAACATCCGCTCGAAGGCCGCAATGGCCGGCTCTTCGCGGGTGGAATCGAGCGCTTCGCACAACAACAGGAAGCGCGAGGCATGGTCGGTGACGGTCAGCGGATAGCAGTAGCGGCCATTGCCGAGCTTGAACTCGCCCTTGAAGTCCGCGCACCACAGATCATTGGGTCCAGCGCCCGCGGACAGCGGCGTGCCGCGCGCGCGGTGGCGCGGCACGCCGCTGCCGCGTTTGACCAAGCCATGGCGATCGAGCACCGCATGAATAGTGCTTTTGGCGGGAATCCTGCTATCGCCATCGAGCCGCCGGACCAGCAGTTCACGGATCTTGCGCGCGCCCCAGTGTGGCTTCTCGGCCTTGAGACGGACAATCAGGCCCTCGATTTGCTCGGGGAGCTGATTGGCATAGCGCACCGGCCGCCGCGAACGATCGCTCAGGGCCGCCAATCCCTGTTCCTTGTAGCGATCGAAAATCTTGTAGCCCGTCCGAACTCCCGACAGACATCGGTCATGGCTTCCCCATCCAGAAGCCGGGCAACGAAACGAAGGCGCTCTTCCATCACCGAACTCGCTCTCCACGGCATCCACACCCCCCGCCAAAAAGCGAAAAGTGTAACCCATGTGTCCGGTACGAAATGTCACCTATGTCTCGGGCCGCTCACGTAACCCTTTGATTTTCCACACTTGGCCGATCGATGTGTCTACAAGAGGGATGTCCCATTGATACATCCTGGAGGTCGATCGATCAACGATGCAGCGTCTCCGGATTAGAGTGGCTGACTGAAGATCGCAGTGTCGGTGGTTCGATTTCGCCCCTGACTATTTCAGAAATTGAAATCGTTAGGGAATTTGCACCCGCGCTTCGACCTGGAATCGAACCCCCGCCTGAGAGAAAGTCCATCAATGTATTGCCGGCGTCCAAAAACTGCATGAGGGCGTCATTCGATCACCTCGTCGGCGCGCGTCAGAAGACTGGGAGGAATTTCCAACCCAAGCGCTTTGCCAGCTTTCAAATTAAGAAACCCGATCACGAGCGCGAAGGGTAACCATCATCAATTCGAACACCGACAACCGCTCGCAGCGACGCGATCACGAACGTCAGCCACGAAACGGCGAAGAGAACGGGCACCAAATAGAACAACCTGAGGGCGAGAAATTCCAGCGTTCATTCCAGCCAGACGCTGGAGACGTCGATCACTCCACCATGGAGCTTTGGAAGGTCCTTCAGCCTGCTGGCGGAAATGGCGTAGTAAGTGTTTTGGAATGCCCAGAACCAGATCGCCTCTTTGTTGATCAGCCGGCTGACAGCGCAGTAGTCTTCAGTGCGTTTGTCGATCTCGGCCGTAGACCGCGCGTGTTCGAGCAATCGGTCCAGTTCCGGATCGGAATAATTTGCGAGCGCGACCGGGCTGCCGGTGTGGAAATTGGCAAACATCTGGGGACTGGGATCGGGGAAATCGACGATGCGCCACGGCGTCAACTGAAATTGCCGCATGAAGGCGCGCGGTGGGATGGTGGCCTGATCGACCTGCTCAATCTCCATATTGACGCCAATCTGCTTCCAGAACTGCTGGAGCACCTGCCCATTGGTGCGGCCGCGCGGGGTTGCGGTGGCGATCATCTTGAATTCGACCGGCTGCCCATAGTCCTTGATTAGCGCCTTCGCCTTCTCGACATCGTAAGGCAATGCGCCGTCATCCTTGCACTTTACCCAGGAGCCGTCGCCGTAGGGATTGGTAGCTGGTCGGCTAAGACCATTGGTCGCCGCCTGCGACCACTTCTTGCGGTCGAGCGCCATGACGAGGGCCCGCCGCACGCGCACGTCGTCGAAGGGGGCGACCTTGGTGTTGAAGGCCCACACCTGCGCACCGGACCCGGTATAGGTGTGCACTGTGAGCTTCGGGTCCTTTTGCGCCTTCAGGATGTTGTCGGCGTCGTATTCGTCATCCCAGATGATATCGGCTTCGCCCGACTGCAGGCTGGCGAAACGCGACTGCGCGTCCGGCAAGGGTTTCAGGATAATCCTGTCCAGATAGGGATGACCCTTGTTCCAGTAGTCCGGACTCTTTTCCAGCACAATGCGGTCGCCTGCGGTCCACGATTTCAGAATATAGGGACCGGTGCCAACTGGATTGCGGTTGTAATCGTTGCCCTTGGTCTTCCAGGCTGTCGGCGAATGGACGACGTTGGTAGCGCTTGGAAAACTCAGATTGGCCGGCAAGGTCACCGCGGGATCGTTGAGGTTGTAGACCAGCGTCAGCTCGTCGGGCGCCTGCACGTCGCGGACGCCGGAAATGTAGAACGCGCATCGGCATTTGTTGGCGGGATCCTTCCAACGGTCGAAACTCTCCTTCGCCGCTTGCGCGTTAAACGGCGTGCCGTCATGGAATCTGACGCCCGGGCGCAGCTTGAAGGTCCACGTCTTGTAGTCGTCGGAATGTGTCCAGGACAGCGCAAGCTTCGGCTGCGGCTCGCCCTTGTCGTCGAGATAGGTCAGCGTATCAAAAATTGCGGCAGCGGCTGTTTGCGCCGAGGTATCGAACACGCCGACTTTCAGTGGATCGAAGCCGGGAATATCCAATTCCTGGCCCACCGTAATGCTGCCGCCCTGCTTTTGTGCTCCAGCCGTTCCCGCCGCAACGAGCAAGGTCGCTCCGACAGCAAGCGCGGTCCGCAGAATTGCGGACAAACAGGTTCTCTTTTTCATTGATAATCCTCCTCTTGAAGCAACGATGCCTGAGCGCGCTGCCTCTGTTCCTCTCGCGGCAGGCGCCTGCCAGAGTGCAAAAGGACTCCGAAAAAGGAGGGGTCCGAAGGAGAGTAGGATTTGAAAAACCAGGTCGCCTGACCGGCGCCGTTTGTTGTCCCCGCGACGCTTCGGGAGCTACGAGGGAGAAAAAATAAACGTTAGCTCAATCCTGGGATGGAGTCATCCTGCTCGACAGTGGCACGAGTGATTATTTTGGAGGCGGAAGCGTTGAGACACGAAACACGAACGAATCGAGCCATGTATGTCTGGAGCTAGTGGGCAACGTTGCCCGAACAATTCCTCAGTCAATGATCGCCGCATGGACAGCGTTTTGGAGCAGGTCCGAGTTCGTCGTGTACACTCCTCGCTGCAGCCGAGGCGAAACGCTGAGGTAGACGCCAACCACTTCATGCGCAGGATCAGCCCAGAGGCAGGAGCCTCCATTACCGATATGGCCAAATGCCTCCAGTGACAGGATCGATCCATTCATTCTGAACCGATCGCCCTCTCCAAAAATGGCGAGGCCGTAGCCGTAGCCGCCGGCGAGGATTTTCACATCGACCCGCTCACCGGTCGCCGGATTGATCCAGGGAAAGATCCAGGGAATTCTCCTGTCAACCTGGTGTCGTGTCATGGCAGCGACGCTGGCAGCGCTGAGGATCTGCTGTCCATCGTACGAGCCTTGATTGAGCAGCATCTGCAGGAATATCGCGAGGTCTTTGGCCGTGGACGAGGCACCGCCTGATCCCAAATCGAGCTCGTCACGTTCAGGAGAATCGATCCCGCCATGCATTGGGTTCGGTTCGGTGGCAGGCATTCCAGGCACGCGATACACACGTCTCTCGCGCAGCGTCGAGGGCAGAAGAAAGTAACTGTCGTGCATGCCGAGGGGCTCAAACAGTCGCGATCTCACAAACTGCCAAAACGGCTGACCGCTGACGCGGCGGACAATGTCGCCAAGCAGGTTGTAGCCGAAATTGGAATATATACAGGCCGAGCCTGGGCGATGCGCCAGCGGTGCTCCGGCGGCCAACCGTATTCTCGTGTTGAGTTTCGGATGCTGACCGGGTCCGGGAGGAGGCAAATTCGGCGAGCGCTTGGCGGTCGCGTCGATAAAATCGCCCAGCTCGAGATCGTCGATGCCTGCAGTATGGCACAACAAATTGGCCACTTTGGATTCCGCAAGCCACTCCATCTCTGGGAGGTCAAGCTCGGGGATGTAATCGGCAAACGGCCGATTCAACCCGATCAGTCCATCGTCGACCAGGCACATCACTGCCGCCGCTGTGAGCGGCTTCGCGCATGATGCGATCGGAAAGATGGAATCGAGTTTCAAGGTCGGTGTGGTGTCCTCCGGACGACGCACGCCGAACGCTTCGTGAAGCACAATGACCCCGCGTCTGGCCACGAGGACCACCACGCTGGGAGTGTCGCCACGCTGGACCCAGCCCCCAATAAGCTGCCGCAATCTTTGTATTCGCGTGTGATCCATCCCGACATCTTCGGGCGCTCCTTCCCGTAAGATATGAGCTGTCATTTGCTTGTCTCCTTCGCCGAAATCAGATCTTTTGCAATTCGCTGGGATAGAAATTGGGAGCGAGCCGAACTCTCATGGAATGTGTCCGCGATGCTCATCAGCAGGTCTATTGCGGCGCGACGTGCTTGGTTCGCCTGACCGCGCCCGAGCCTCTCCAACGCGACTGCAAGAGACGCATGCAGGCGCCAAGCGAGAGATTGCCAGCCAGCCGGCGCAACCACGTTCAATGCCATCTCGACTGCGCCACAAACCTCGGAATAGCGCCCGACAGCGACCAATGCTCGAATCCTAAGGTCCTCAGTTAGCCAATAAGCACGCGATAGACCTTCGGCCTCAAGCCGTGGAAGGCGGCGTGCACATTCTGCAAGAGCTCCATCGGGATTGCCGGCGAGGAGCCGTGCCGCGACAAGTGCCTCATCAACAAGCTGTCCTCCGGCGGCCTCAATGGCTGCCCGCACCTTTGCCTCGTCGGTCCCATCGGCAAAGCTTGCCACGATCGCCGAGGCTAGCAATCCGTCAGCCCAGGGAATCATCCACGCGCGCTGCAATTCTTTCGCGTCAGCGAAGGCGCGCGGGACATCGCGAATGACGCGCTCAAAGTCACCTGCGCCCGCGTACCAGAAAACCCGGCCGAGCCGTTGGAAAGCCTGACCGAAGGGATGATCGTCATCCGCCACTTCCTGGTCGAGGGCCTGCCACGCCTCATCAAAGCGGCCGAGATCGACAAGCGCGAATGATTTGATCGTGCCATACTGGACGGGCGGAATGCCCAGCCGTCTGGCCAGCGCCGTGCCTCGATCACAAGTCGCGATGCAGTCTCTGAAGCAGCCGGCTCGCCAATAGGCCCACATGGTCTGAAAGAGGTGTTCATTGAGCGCGATGAGATCGCCACGCCGCTCCAGGGCGGCGGCAATCCGCTCGATATCACCTCGACGCGCCGCAAGAGTGCCCAATCGCTGCACGGCCCGCAAAGCGTCGATCTCGAGCTCGTCGTCGCTCAGCTCGCGAGCAATCGCCAGTGCCCGATCGGCGTTGGCGGTCGCCTGCGGCCGGAAGTTCGGGTCGAAATCAGCGTGCCAGTGCGTCGGGATCAGCGCGCGGGCTTCGCCGTGACGGTCCGCCAGTCGAACGGCGAGCACGCGCGCACGCTCAAGCGCCTCCAGCGATTGAGCAATTGCGGGACGATGATCCAGGCCAACAACATAGTAGGCGCGCCCGAGCCGCAGGAGCGCTTCCATTTCCTCGGCAGCGGCACCCTCTTCTGCAGCCTCACGCATTGCAAGTTCCAGATCGGCCGCGGCCTCGCGGCCCCGGAACAAGCCCATGAGCAGCTCGCCGCGTGCTCGGAGCGCTGCGCGGCGGGTGGGCCCTGCGCCAGCAAGTTCGGCCGCCCTTGCGAAATACGCCAACGCCTCAGGCGTTGCGAGGTGGGCTGCCGCCGATCTGCCAGCCTGTTGAAAGTACTTCGCCGCACGATGATGAGCGCCGGCCTGCGCCAAATGGTAGGCGAGATCGCTTACATGCTCGTCGAGATTCCCGGCCTGCAGCCGTTCGATCGCGTCGGCGATACGCTGATGCAGTCGCTGCCGTCGCGCAAACGCGAGCCGGCCGAGCAGCGTCTGCCGAATTTGCTCATGCGCGAAAACATAGCGTGGCCGTCGGCCTTCCTCGGCAACTAATAATCGGGCACGCTCTGCCTGCTCCAAGGCATCTAGCAAATCATCTTCGGTTTCCCCGGCGACTGATGTCAGAAACTCGAAAGTAAACGTTCGGCCAATGCACGCAGCAGTGGTCAGGACGCGCTGCGCAGTTTCACCGATCCGGTCGATGCGATGGCCGAGCACCAATCGAATTGTTTCAGGTACTTCGATCTCGCCGATCTCGACCTGAGGGAGCCATCTGCCACCCGCGTCCGTTAGCCGATGTTCCTCGACGAGGTGGCGATAAACCTCCTCTACAAAAAACGGAACTCCTTCGGTCTCGGCATAAATCAGCCGAACGAGCTGTTCGGGAGGATCTTGACCGGACAACGACCTCAACATCCTCGCGACGTCGTCCACGTTCAACTGCTTGAGCGCAATACGCGACACGGAAGGGAGCCGCGACAGATGCTCGATGCCAAGCGCGAACGGGTCCTCGCGGCTGAGATCAACGTCACGATACGTTCCGATCACGAGGAAAGCCGTGCGCGCAGCGCGTCGTGCCACGCTTTCGAGCAGTTGTGTCGTGGAAACGTCTGCCCAGTGCAGGTCTTCCAACGCGAACAGCATCGGCCTGATAGTCGCCGCGCGCTCGAAAAAATCGCACACACTCTCAAACATGTAGTGGCGCGCCTGGTCGGTCGGAAGCGACAGCTGCGGAGGTAGGTCAGGATAGGCAAGGCGCACTTTGGGAACGAAACGAGCGATCTCAGGACCGGCATCGCCCATAGCTTCCTGAAAGACGTCCCGGGCAGTTACTGCCAGTCCGTACTCGATCGCCTCGACAAACGGCAAATAGGGCGGCGCGCCCTCCATGTCGGAGCAGTGCCCGCGAACAACAAACATGTCGCGCGCCCTTGCCTCGACCGCGATTTCGTCGACCAGTCGCGTCTTACCGATTCCTGCTTCGCCAGCGATCAGCACGACACCTCCCGCACCGCCCATCGTGCGGTCCATTGCGAGACGCAGCAGCAATCGTTCCTCCGAGCGACCGACATACGGCGTGCGACCGCCGGAATATTCAAGGCTCGGCCTGGCATCGACAAAGCTCGCGCCGCCGGTATGGTGGCGCCAAGTCACTTCCCACAGCCGCCAGCGCTCGGGAAATCCCTTGAGTCGAACCCGCTTATGATCCCTGAAGCCCACATCTTTTGCGGCCCCGAGAACAGTTCGGACGACGTCCGAGACCAGGATCTGCTCGGCATCGGCCTTAGCCATAATACGGGCAGCCGCATCCACGCTGGTTCCGAAAAGATCGTCGCCTGCGCGAATCGCTTCACCAGTGTGCAATCCAATGCGGACTTTGACCGGTTGGATCGGATGTCGCTGATTGTAATCGTGCAGCGCACGTTGGATGCCGATCGCACAGTCAACAGCTTTCCGCGCTGATTCGAATGCGGCCATGAAACTGTCGCCGCTCGTCTTGATCTCGCGACCCGCACAAACGCCGAGCTGTTCACGCACGATATCATTGTGCGCGTTCATGATCTCGTGAGCACCAGTGTCACCATGATGCTGGCGCAGGCTGGTTGAGCCAACGACATCGGTAAACAGCACCGTCACGGTCGTCGTCTCGGTCATGACCCGTCTCTATCCGGGGTCCAGTCCAGCAGCGCCGATCAAGCGGCCTGGGGCTACAGTCCTTCAAATGAACCGACAAAAATCGCAAGTAGCCAATCGACCGCGACTGCCAAACGCATCGCCCTGGACAAGTGACTGAAATCAACTTTTAAAATGATACCGCTTTTGCCGCTAAGGGGGCAACTGGCGGTGCATCTTGCTAGCACCGTTTAGGAGAGATGCGCGCATTCACCAAGCAGCAGAAGGAGCTTCTCGGCCCAAACTCCGGACAATTTAGCATGCCGCACTGGTAACAGGGTACAGCTACCCAAGTAGGGCAGTGGGCGCATGACCAGGTTTTGTTGGACCGGCGGTGATCGCCTTTGAGGCTTTACGCTGAGAATACTTGTGCCGACCATTGATGTCCGAGGTGGCGTCAAAACAGTCGGTAGACACCCGCCCGCCAGAAGTGCCGTCTACCCCTGACGGCGGACGTGCTCTTCATTCGCTCACTTTGAGCAGCATTGGAGCGACCTCGATCCTAAGGAGGTCCGATCACTCGGGCATCCCGGCCTTGCGCAGCCCCTCCTCGATGACCCCGGCGATGTACGGAGCAAAATCTTCCACTTCCCTGAGATTGGAAATGCGCCGGTTCGGCTCGAGCTGGCGTAGGCGCGTTAGCATCTTTCGCGCTTTTTCGATCCGCCCAGCCAAGGCATTGCTCGCCGCCGCGAAGCGCAACGCAGGCAGATAGTCCTGATTACTATGCAATGCATTTTCAGCCCAGACAGATGCCTCGTCATAGCGGCCGGAGTAGAGATGAGCGAGCGCCGTGGCCGTTTGCATGGCATGCATGAATGGATCGAGTGGGCTCAAACGCATCGCCGTTGCAAGATGCTCAATGGCGATTTCCGGCTCGCCAAGCCGGATCCTCGTCCAACCGCTGTAATGCCATGCCGCGGCCAAATTCGGGTTGAGCACGAGGGCACGATTGATGAAGGCGGCTCCAACATCGAGCTCGCCCACGACGCGCGCGAGTGTGCGACCTCCGAGCGCGAGCGCGACGGCATCATCCCTCCCCAAGTCCACTGCGCGGCGCGCAAGGCGGCCGGCCTCGGCAGCCTCTTCCGCCTGATCGGCCATCCAGCCATTGATCTTGCGGAGCAGGTAGCAGAACGCGGCCATGCCATACGCGACGGCGAACTCAGGGTCGAGTTCAAAGGCCTTACGGAACAGCCGAAGCGCTTCGCCATTGGCAGCTTTCGTGAATCGATAGAGGCTCGCCATTCCGTGCAAGAAATAGTCGTGCGCATCAAGGTTCTCGGTCGGCTTGCGCCGGGCCCGCTCTATCTCCGCTTGCTCGAGTTTTGGCGCAATCACGCCCACAACCCGGGTCGTGATGCTGTCTTGCAGGTCAAAGATATCGTCAATTCCACCGTCGAAGCGATCAGCCCAAAGGTGTCCCGCCGTTGCCGCATCCACGAGCTGGCCGGTGATGCGTATGCGATTGCCTGCCTTCCGCACGCTGCCCTCGAGCACATAGCGCACGCCAAGCTCGCGCCCGACCTGCTTCACGTCGATTGAGCGCCCTTTGTAGGTAAAGCTCGAGTTGCGGGCGATAACGAAGAGCTGGTGGAATTGCGACAGCGCCGTGATAATGTCCTCGACCATCCCATCCGCGAAGTATTCCTGCTCGGGATCGCCGGACATGTTCTCGAACGGCAGCACTGCGATGGAAGGCTTGTCCGGGAGTGGCGGAGCCGCACCTAGCCGCTCGGTCGGCGCGCGATGCGCTCCCGCGCGGACAGCGTAGGCGCGGACCGGTTTGGAGATGTTCTTGAGCCGCTGCTCGCCGCGATCCTGGAAGCCAACGTCCAGCTTGCCCTCGACCTCGTTGTAGACCTTGTCGGAAATCACGATGCCGCCCGGATCGGCGATCCCCTCTAGTCGCACAGCAATGTTGATCCCGTCGCCAAAAAGATCGCCGTCAGCCCGGACGATAACCTCTCCGAGATTGACCCCAATGCGTAACCTAAGGGAGCTTCGGCCTGACGCGATGCTTTCCTGTATCTCCACCGCGCATCGCAGGGCAGCCGACGGACTTGCGAACTCGGCTAGAGCGCCATCCCCCGTTGTCTTGACCAGGCGGCCTTCGTGGCGGGAGAGGCCGGGCTCGATCAACTCTCGCTTGAGCCGCTCGAACTCGGCGTAGGTGGCTTCCTCCGCCCGCTCCATGAGCGCCGAATAGCCGACCACGTCCGTGGCCAGAATGACAGCAAGCCGCCGTTGAACACGCTCTTGGGGCAAGGCCGCCCCCAAATATTCAAAGATCAATTTGCTGGTTATCAAATCACACCAATGGGTTGTTCCGCTAGCTGCTTTCTCGGGTCGAAGCGGTCACGGGCGTGCCAATCCGCATCACACAGGCCGAGAAAGTGATCCCTCGGGTGACGGCAGTGTTCTAGCCGCCCATGTCCGAATCGGGGTCATTCGCGTCGATCTGGCCGCACGCCAGCCATTTCCGGTCTACCTCGAACAGCCGACATGTGGACGAACGCTGGATTTCGTCGGTACGGGCCAGAAGGCGACGTGCGAGCCATCATGCGTCGCGAGGAACGATGTAGAGCAGATGAGGCAGTATAAGCTCTGGAGAATAATAAAATGGCCCTTCGCCGATCCTGATGGCTCCCATTCGCTTGTAGAAGCCTTCTGCCGAAGGTTCGGCGTAGATCATCAGGGCACCGGCTTTCAGCTCCTTGGCACGCCCGACGGCCGCCTCGAAAAGCACCCGGCCAACGCCGCGTTTCCAAAACGGTGGATCGACAAAGATGCCGTCGAGCTGCGCAATGCCCAGAACTGCGGTTGGCGTCACTGTCACAACCCCAACTGCCTCTCCAGCCTCGTCTTCCGCCACTCGAACATAGCCACCGGTGATCAACGGCATCGTGACGGTGAGTGCCGGCATCACCCGGTCGATGAAGGCCTCGTCGTACCCTGCTTGTGCGGTAGCGCGCACGCAGAGGCGCGTGAGGCCGCGCTGGTCTTCCGGCTTGGCACCGCGAATTGAATAAAGTTCCGCCATCTAACAGATCGATCGAAAGATGCCGTCCTGGCATGTGGGAACGCCGAGACCGGTCGCAAAGGGTCAACCGCGCCGTTCAGCCTCGTCCAACGGCAAATCACGGGTTTATTGCCAGACATCGGTCCGATGTTCACGTGTATTGCGGGCGTTTGGCCGTTGAATGGAGGTCCGGCATGAGCGAACCCGTCGAGAGCAATCCGGGAACAATCCTTCGCTGCTCCTTACGATGTGCGCAAGCTCGTCGTCACGGGACGTCTTCATCTGCGATGAATGCGTCGAGTTATCGATGACCCTCGTTCGCGACGAGGGCGGCGCGTTCTACCTGCGCAGGCCGGCCGAGTACCGCAAGCTGGCGGAGGATAATGTCCGCGTCGCGGAAGCAGCGGGCGTTCCCCGATTTTCTGCTTGACAAGGCGGTCTTAGACGGCTTGCACAACAAGGGGCCCCGTCGGTAGGTATCGCGGGAACCTCCTCGATTTCGACCCGTATGGCGTTCCAATCA
>NZ_JBHMET010000208.1:0-51425 GCF_042430365.1 Bradyrhizobium erythrophlei | reverse complement strand
ACCACCTGCCCAAACACACAGCAATGCTTCAATTTCTGGGTTTTTCAGCAGACTGCTAGGTCGTAAGACCGTATGTCCGCCTCTCTGGGGGCTGATTTCATGCGCGATGATGTTCGTCTCGACGCCGTCCCAGTTCTATGTGATGCGCTTCCTGCTGGGAGCGGCCGAGGCAGGACTTTTCCCAGGCGTCATCTTCTATCTGACCTACTGGTTTCCGGCGAGCCGGCGCGGCCGGGTGACCGGTTATTTCATGATGGGCGCCGCATTCGCGGGCATCATCGGCGGCCCGGTTGCAACCTGGATCATGGTTCATCTGGCAGACCTGTTGAGCTTGAAGGGATGGCAATGGCTGTTCCTCATCGAAGGAATCCCTGCTGTTGTGCTGGGCATCACCGCCTACTTCTACCTGAGCGATGACCCCAAACAGGCAGGCTGGCTGTCAGACAGGGAGAAGGGAATTGTTCAAGCCGCTCTGGCCGCTGAAGACGACGGACGTTCGACGAGCCATGACCACGGACTGCGCGACGCGTTCGCCAATCCAAAGTTGTATGTCGGCATTCTGAGCTATTTCACGGTTGTGGTGTCGTTCAACGCAATTGCGTTCTGGACACCGACAATCTTCAAGGATGTCGGCGTCAAGTACCTGTCCGACGTCGGGCTGTATTCCAGCCTCGTCTTTTTCTCGGGCGCGCTCGGCAACTATTTCATCGGATTCAGCTCTGACCGTTACCTCGAGCGCCGGTGGCATTTTGCGGTGTGTGCCGCCGTAATCGCAGCCTGCTTCGCTCTGCTACCGCTGGCGGCGCACAATGTCGCTTCCGTGCTTGGACTGTTGATGATTGCGGCGGCCGCGTCTTATGGCGGATTCGTGGTGTTCTGGACGATGCCGCCCAGCTTTCTGAGCCAGGCTTCCAAGGCTGGCGGAATCGCGCTGATCACGGCACTCGGCGGGTTTGGAAAATTCGTCAGCCCGACCGTCATCGGATGGACCAAATCCGTGACGGGCAGCATCTATCTCGGCTTTACCATTCTCGGACTCATTTCCATCATTGGCGCGGCCATCATTGTTCTCGGCATTGCGCCGACGATTGCCGGCGAAAGAAGGAAGAGCCGAAGCAACGCGTATGGCCGCGAAGACTCCCGAAAGCCGAGTGAGGACGGGCACTATTGCTTTGCCACTGCGCTAGGCTAGACCGATCTATCCTCTGCCAACGCCGCAATAGCCGCGTCCGGACCCAAGATGCCGCGCTACAGCGCTGATAGGAAATCGCGCGCCATTTAGAACAAAATTCCGAACGTTTATGCAATTGAAATTGCTAGATAATTATCGATTTCCGGTTCAGAGGACTACATGCGCGCGACGCGCGAGTGTTCCCGCCGCGCCGCCTTCGACGGCGAGTTGCATGACACGCTCAGAACGGCGCCCTCCGCTAGGCGCTCATGCCGAGGTCGCTTTCTTGTAGGTTTTGTTCCGCTATATTCCTTGTATGGAAAGAAGCATCGGGATGCAGGACGCGTCTGCGGGGATGTCGTTCGGCGGCGCCGAGCGGCGACACCTTTCGGTGGTATTTTGCGACCTGGTCGGCTCGACCGCCTTGTCCACCCAGCTCGATCCCGAAGAACTGGCGGATCTGATCGGCCAGTATCAGCGCGTCTGCACCGACGCGATCCAGAGCTTTGAGGGCTTCGTCGCGCGCTATCTTGGCGATGGCGTGCTGGCCTATTTCGGCTATCCGCGGGCCCATGAAGACGACTCGGAGCGAGCCGTCCATGCGGCGCTGGAGGTCATCGAGGCCGTGGGCAAGCTGGTGTCGCGGGGCAAGCCGCTGCAGGTGCGCGTCGGGATCGCGAGCGGCCAGGTCGTCGTCGGGCAGATCGGCCGCCAATCGCACGACGTCACCGGTGAAACCGCCAATCTCGCAGCACGGCTCCAGAGCGTCGCCCGCCACAATCAGGTGATCATCTCCGAGGCGACCCATCTGCTGGTAGGCAATTCGTTCGAGTGCGCGGCGCTCGACCCGGTCGAGCTCGCGGGCTTTCCGCGCGCCGTCAACACTTGGCGGGTGATCGGCCGCCGCGAACATCTCGACCGGTTCGACCTGCGCCGCGCTGCCGGGCTCACGCCCTATGTCAATCATGTTCCCGAACTCGAGGCGCTCGAGCAGGCGTGGCGCCGGACCGAGGCGCATCAGGGCCAGGTCGTGGTGCTATCGGGCGAGGCCGGCATCGGGAAATCGCGGCTGTTGCAGGAATTCAACGAAAGGATCGCGAGCGCGACCGCCGTTCGCATCCGCTGGCATGGCTCGCCCTATCTGCAGAACAGCCCGTTGTGGCCGGTGATCCAATATTTCCAGTCCGCTGCGGGCTTCAAGCCGGACGATGATGCGCCAGTCAAGCGCGAGAAACTCGACGCGCTGCTGGCAAGTGGTCCTGCATTGCCGGCCATGTCGGCAGCGGCGATCGCAGCCACACTGTCGCTGCCGCCTGCCGACACCGATCCGCCGCTCGATCCCGATCCGCAACAGCGCAAGCGCGCCACCTTCGCCGCGAAGGCCGACTGGATCACGCAGCACTGCGCGCGAGCCCCCGTGGTGCTGGCCTGCGAGGACCTGCATTGGTTCGACCCGACCACCCGCGAGTTGCTCGACCAGTTGATCGCGCAGGCCACCAGCCTGCCGCTGATGCTGATCCTGACCCAGCGTCCGGAGTCCGAACCGCCGCGGGGAGACGACCCCCATGTCACCCGGATCAATCTCGGACGACTGCGCCAAGACGAGTCGCTGGCGATCGCCGAGCATCTGGTGGCTCATCAGCAGATGCCGGCGGAATTGCTGCACCGGATCGTTGCCCGTGGCGACGGCATTCCACTGTTCATCGAGGAACTGACCAAGACGGCGTCGGAGGCCGGCTTTGCCGAGCGCACGACATCGGCGACCATCCCTGTGACGCTTCAGGATTCCCTCGTCGCGCGATTGGATCGCCTGCCCGGAGCGAAGGAAGTCGCCCAGGTCGGGGCCGCCATCGGCCGCGAATTCTCGTTGACCCTGCTCCACGCCGTGCTGGGGCAGCCCTCGCAGGAAGAAGTGCGCGGCAGACTCGAACAATTGGTCAGGGCCGACCTGCTGCACATGCGCGCCGAGCAGGCCGATCGTATCTTCGTGTTCCGGCACGCGCTGTTGCAGGATGCGGCCTATGAGACGCTGTTGTGGTCGCGCCGTCGCGAAATTCACGAGCGGATCGCCGATGCGTTGGAGCGACTGTTCCCCGACATTCGCGACAACCAGCCCGAAGTGCTGGCGCAGCATTGGGACCGGGCCGGCAGGGCACGGATAGCGATCAGCCACTGGGAGCGCGCGGCCGATCGCGCTATCGAACGTTCGGCCTCCACGGAGGCAAGCGCACATCTGCGCCGCGCGTTGCATCTGATCGAAGGCCTACCCGAGGACGCGGCGCGGGATGCCCTCGAACTGCCGATCGTGCTCAAGCATGGCGCCGTGATGCGGGCGATCCAGGGACCGCACGGCGAAGGGGCGGGACAATCGTTCGAGCGCGCCCGCGAGTTGAGCCGGCGCACCGGCGACAGGCAGGCGCTGATCCAGGCACTCGCCGGGCTGTTCGGCTATCATCTGGTCGGCGCCCGCAACGAGGCCACCGGTGAGATCGCCCGCGAGCTGCTCGCGATGGCCGAAGCAAGCGGTGACCGGTTTTCGCTGATGCTCGGCCATCGCGCGGTCGGAATGCTCGCGTTGCACACCGGCGAGCCGATAAAAGCCCGCGTCCATCTCGAACGCGCCATGAGCCTGTACGACGCCGAGGCGGACGGCCCGCTGGCCTTCGTCTATGGGACAGATCACGGGCAAACTATTTCGAGCTTCCTCGCCGTGACCCTGTGGGTGCTGGGTCTGCCTGATGCAGCAATTGCGCAGGAAGGCTGGGGTGTCGCACAGGGCAGGCGCCTCAATCACCGCTACAGTCAGGCGCAGACCGACATGTTCCGGATCATTCGCTGCGCGTTCGCGCGTGACTGGGACGCTGTGGCCGAGATCGCCAGGCAGACCTACGACGTCGGCATCCGGAATTCGTTCGGGCTTCCGACCTGGATGGCGCAATTCCACCTGGCGTTCTGCAGGACGGTGCATGGAGACAGGGATGCCGAGGTGCTCGACACCATGCAGGCCGTGCTGCAGACCCGCCGCGGCACGAACTATTATCCGCTCTATCTGTTGATGACGGCCGAGGCGCTGGCCACATGCGGCAACCTCGCCGCAGCGATCGAGATGATCGTCAAGGCGAGAGAGGTCGCCGAATCGACGGATGAACGACTGCTCGCGCCGGAGCTGTTGCGGTTCCACGCCACGCTGCTGCGCGACAGCGACATGACCCAGGCCGAAACGCTGCTGCGCGCAGCGCTCGCGGACGCCCGCCAGCAGGGCGCGCGCGGCTGGGAATTGCGCGCCGCCGTCAGCCTTGCCGATCTGCTGGCGGCAACCGGACGCAAAGCGGAGGCGCGCGACACCGTCGCCGCCGTCCGCGCGGCGTTCAATCAGGGCGCCACGACGCCCGACTTGCGGATGGCCGACGAGCTGTTGGCGTCGCTGGACCAGTAGGTGGGCCGTCGTCATCAACCAGCACATCGTGACGGATCAGCCAGTCGAGCAGCGCACGCGCGGTCACCGCGGGCATCATCGAACCCCACTGCGCCAGAATGTCCGGGACGCGATGCGCGTGCTCGATCGACGCGATCGCGCCGGACAGGGCGATGCCTTCGGCAAAGGCGGTGGGCTCGCCCAGCCGCGGATGGGTCAGCGCCGGGCGGCGCCGCACCACGTCACCCTCGATCACGGGATGATCGACCAGATGCGCATCGGGGGATAGCCGCACACGCGACGGCAAGGTTCGGCGGCCGGGCTCGATGCCGGGCGATATCGGGTGCGCGGCGACCCGCTCGCGCCAGAACGGCGAAGCCCTGCTCCCCGCTTCGGCGTAGAAAGCCGCCGATGTCTCGCGATGCCGTGTTGCAATCGCATGTGTCGCTCGGCGATAGAATTCGATGGCGGCCTCGTGATCGCCGCCGGACAGGATCGTATTGGCGACCGCGCTGCCCTGCAAGGCCGACCGAGCCGCGCTCTGCACGCCCTGCGAGGACAAGGGATCCATCGCGACGCAAAGGTCGCCGATCCGAATCATGGTCGGCGTCACGGGCTCGATGGCCACCCGGCAACTCGCATCGCGCGCGTGAACCGGATCGATCAGGACTCCCGCATCGCATCCCGAAAACAGCTTCGCGCCGCGCAAGATCGCGCGGTAGCGCGCCTCGCGCGACGCAGGACTCAAGCCGGTGCAATCGGCCGTCCGCTGGAAAACCTGGACCACCAACGAGCCGTCGGCGAGCGGCGCGCCCCAGAGCCAGGCGTCGGCGGCCGCTTCGATGCGCATTTGAGGCTGTGCCGCGAACGCAACGCCGCGCCAGCGCGCGCACAGCGCGACCGTCGCTGCACCAAGCAGCCGGCTGCCGGCTGCACGGCGCCCTCGTGCGTCGACGAGGAAACGGGCCGCAACCCGCACGACACCCGCACCGGTTTCGACCTCGAGATCCCAGCCCTCGGGCGTTTCGTCTCGGCGACGCAGCCGCGCCGGACACATGACATTGACGCCTGCCTCAGCCGCAATGTCGATGAGCGCTGGATCGAACCGGCCGCGGTCGACCATGACTACGCTGGTCGGCCGTGCCGTCGCGTCGCCATCACCCCATCTCTGCATGATCTCGTCACAGCGCAGCGCGTCCCGCTCGGTGACGGCGGAGTCGAAGCCAAGCTGGTGCAGAAGACGCAGCGTCGTCACCGGCAACGCCTCGCCGACGACCGGATGCAACGGTCCGCGGGCTTCGATCAGACAGGTACGAAAGCCCATCCGGCGGAGCTGCCGCGCAGCGATCGCGCCGGCCGGTCCGCCGCCAATGACGGCAATGTCTGTGCTCAGGCGATCCAGCGTGCGCTTCCCATCCGTGCGAAGAAGTCCGGTCGGCGGTCAGAGATGCGGACATAGGCCTGCAGGCAGAAGGTGAGCCATCCACGGATCAGATCGCAGGCCGGGCGGCCGCGATAGATCACCTCGTGGTGACATCCGCCGCCGCAGAGATACCTGGCCCAGCAGGAGCGACAGGGGTCCTGCCGGTGCACGTGTCGGTCGGCGAGCCAGGCATTCCGCCGGCCGCGGTCGGGTCCGTCGGTGACCGTACCCATGCGGCCTGCGTCATCCTCGACAAAGCGGTGACAGGCGAACAAACCGCCTTCGGCCGAAACACCCATATAGCCGGCGCCCGCACCGCACGGATAGGGCCGGTGGGTCCCGCGATGCAGCTCGCGCAACGCGTCGAGGAGATTGGCGAAGGGATAATGCTCGCCGGCGGCGATCCGGTCTTCGCATCGCTCGCCGCAGTCGATCAATTCATGAAGCAGGGTTTCGAGATCGCCCCGCTGCATCTCGAGCGCCGATGATGGCGAGCTCAGCATCGGCGAGAAGCCGACCATGCCGAATCTCAGGCCGATCAACTCGTCGAGGGTGCGGCGCAGCTCCAGATTGAGCGGCGTCACCGTAACACGCGCCGACATCTGCATGCGGCCCGGCTTCTCCAGAAGCGGCGTGATCCGTTCCAAGATGCGCTCAAAACTGCCGCGGCCACCGCGGAACGGCCGCTGGCGGTCATGCGCTTCGCCGACCCCGTCGAGGCTGACCGTCACCGAAAACGCATGCTCGTCGAATAGGTCACGATCCTCGGTGCCAAGCAGCGTGCCGTTGGTGGTGATCGAGAAGCCCACGCCGACATCGCGCCGTTCAGCTTCCGCAGCGGCAAACCGGGTGGTCTGCGCAATCAGCGGCCGATTAATCAGCGGCTCGCCGCCGAGGAAGGCGATGTTGACCCTGTCGCCTGGCGCTGCCTGATCGAGCAGCCGCAACACGGCGTCGCGAGCGACCGGCCATTCCATGCGTTTTGACGGTGCGCCGAAGCTGCCGCCTTGCGCATAACAATAGCCGCACGCGAGGTTGCAGGTCTGCGTCACGGCCAGCGACAGCGAGCGCAGCGGCGGATCGCTGATCGGTGAAGCGTCGATATGCGGGGGCCCGCCGAGACCGTAACGCGCAAGCAAGGCGTCGATCGCCGTATCGCCGGCGAAAATCGCGCTCGTCAGCTCCGCGTCGAGCCCAGCCGGCAGGTCGTAGATGCGGCTGCCGTCCACCACCAGCAGGTGGGCACCCGAGGCGGTCTCGAAACGCTGAACCGAGGCCGACACGGCGTCAGCTCCGCGGATCGAGGAACGGGATTCCGAGACCTCGCCGTGCGAGTTGCTCGGCGCTCGCCTGCAGCCGCACCATCGCCACACGGGCGTCGGTGATGCCCTTGTCGGCGCCCGGCATGTCGTCGCGCGCTTCCGCGTTGTAGGCACCGGCAAGGCACTGACGAATGGCGTCGAACTCGGCGCGCGCGGCGAGCGTTTGCGGCGTACTCTGACGCGTCACGGAACGCAGATACGGGTATCCGCCGCGCGTATCTCGCGGATATTTGCTCAGGATGCGCTGCACGTTGCAGAAATTCCTGTAGTGTTCGCTGCCTTCGCCGTCGATGCGCAGAGCGATCTCGAAAACGGCGCGCGGATATTGTTCGTCCCTGAGCGTGGCGACGCATTTTTCGTAGACGCCGGTCAGATAGCCGCTCGGACGTTCGAGCTGGATGAAGTCCTTGAGCACATCCGGCGTGAGCGGCGCCAGCCTTGTCGCCCGATCGGCGATCCTGATCCGGTCCGACCAGGTCACGACCGGCGTGTAGCGCCAGCCGCCCGGGTTGATGCCGTGGCGATCGAGCAGCCACAGCATCTGATTGACCCAACGCAAGTGCGTCATCTCGCCGACCGCCACCATCAGGATCGACTGACGGACCGCGCGCAGATCGTCGGCCAGCGAGGGCCACGCCGGATCGATGGCCTCGTCTGGATGCCGCAGCGAGAACAGCGCGTAGAGATATTCGATGGCGAGCGCCATTTCCATCCCCGCGAGTTCGTTCGCCAGTTCCTTGATCAGCCAGGCCGCATCCTGATGGGGCTCGCCCCACTTTGGAAGCGGTGGCCGGTACGGGCGGTCGATTTCATATCCCTCCAGAACGAAGGGCAGCTTCTCCCAGCTCTGATTGATCTCGTAGTGATCGATCTGGTACACGCGATTCTCGGCGATTGTTGCGGAAGCCGAGACTTCCGACGATCCGTCGCGACGGCGTAGCCAGTCGAGGCGCAGCGCAGCGGCCGGATCGCGCACGTCTGAGGGATTGTCGCTCATCAAGTGACCGCCGGTGACCACGTCCGGATGGTTGGAGGCCCAGTAGTGGCAGGCGCAATCCCGAAAATCGTGGGTCCAGGGATTGCACATCGACTGGGTGAACTCGCCGGGCCGGAACGCCTCGTCGAACAGGCCGGCCGCGTTGACATATTGTCGGCGGTAGCCGCTCAGCACGACGACCTGCGCCGGCCCTGGCGCCGGCGGATCGCGCCGCTCAATTCCGATCTCGACGTGGCCGGCTTCGAGCCCACGCACCAGCCGCCAGACCGTATAGCCGTCGAGATAGTTGCCTTGTGTATCGCGCATCGGCATGCGCTTGCCGTTCTGCTCGATCCAGTCGAGATACCAGCGGCCCGACATGAAGGTCGTGGCGAGCGGGCCGCCATATTGATCGAGCAGGTTCTGCACCCACGGCTCGCGGCTCGTTTCCGGCAGCATCGGGTCGAGCAGATAATCGGTATAGAGCAGCCGCGCGCCCTGCTGGTTCGGAATGGCATCGGGCGCCGGGTATTTCGGCGCCACGATGAACTGGAACACGAGCCCGGGAAAGAACCGACAGTCCAGAATACGCACGTCGAACTCGAGTCCGGGAAAACAGTTGGCGACGCCGGATTCCATCATGGTCGTGACCGGATTGCCGATCACCTTGCTGGCCGCCAGGGCCGCACGCGCGGTGAGATTGCGCGGAAAGATCTTGTCTCCACTCATCGCCTGCCTCCCGGGTTGATCGCGCTTGCCTCGCTGCATTCCGGCGGGGCCGTCGACCGCAGATACGCGATCAGGCCGATCAGCAAATGATACTGTCGCCACGACAGCGAGAGCGGCTGCAGGTTGGCGTCGCGCATATAGGGCGGCATCCGCATGTCATGCAGCTGATCGCGGAAGACACGGGGGTCGCGAAAATGCGGATCGGCCTCCGCGTTGGGCTCAACCGGCATTTCGCGCAGCCGGCCGAACGGCGGCCGGATCACGCGCTCGACCGCGTCGGCGCGTCGGCGCAGGAAGTCGACCAGCACGGCTTCATCCTTGAGCGCCGCATGCACGTGCGTGATCACGGCCGTATAGGGTAGCGGCAATTCAGGGCCGGCCCCGCTGAAGCGCGACGGCGCCTGCGGTGCGAGGGTGAGGAGACGATCGACATAGGGCGTGTCCTGCGCGGTCATGCTCTCCCCGCCGGCGCGCGGCTCGTCGCGACCGGGCGGCCCGACATGCTTGCCGAGGCGAACCCGATTTTCCTGCAGCGCGCGGGTGCGGATCGCATCCAGGTTGAACAGGCTCGCCGTCTCGAACGCGCGATGGAAGAGATCGACGATCTCCTCCTTGCTGACGGCGAAAGTCTCGTCGTCTACGGGCGGCAGCGGCAGCAATTCGCGATCGGCGATGTCGTCGGCGATGCTGAAGAACGGCCGGCGATCGGGCGCGAAGTCCGGCGGCGAGGCGAACACCCGCGCGGCGGCGCGGAAGCGTCGGCCATGCACGGCAAGCGTCGCGACGATCAATCCGTCGCTGGTATCGTCCACGCATCCCCATGACTGGAAATTACCGACGGCGGCGCCATCGTAGCCATCCTGCGGTTGCGGGTCCTCGAAGTGGCCGTTCATCATGATGTACTTCGACCACACGGTGTCCGGATTGAGGATGCGCCGCTCCGGCGGCACGATCTCGTGGACGCGGCCGAACTGGATTCCTGCGGCCTCGTAGACGCCGGGCATTACCTGCGGAGCCGGTCCGTTGACGGCCGTGGGCGGGCCGTAGACGAGGCCCGTGGGCGGTGTGAAGCGTACGCGCAGAATGCTGCGGTCGACGCCCCAGCTCTCATCCTTGTTTGGGACCGCCCGTATGACCTGAAAGGTTCCGAGCGGGATCGGGTGCTCCGGCCGCACCAGGGGCTCCTGTCCGGCGGTATGCGGGCTGAACGCCAGCAGTTTGTGCCGTTGGTGATTGTCGCCCGCGACCACGACACGCGCCGAGAAGGCGCAGGCGGGATCGCCCGCCCGGCGGGCGGCCTTGTGGTTGGCGAGCGTGATCTCGTAGGATACGTTGCGCGGCGACGCGCCGAGATGCTTCAGCAGGTCGAGCGTAACCGGGACTTCGACAGTCCCGCCCTCGCGCGACTGCATCTTGGCCCACAATTCGAAAAACGGCGCGACTGGCCTGATCCGGCCATGCTCGTCCTTGAAATCGATCTCGTCGGGCAGATAGGACGCGACCGAGCCGTCTGGCTCGACGCGCAGCGACAATGCGGGCGTGATGATCGTCTCGTTGGCATCATGGCGGGTATTGGCTTCAGCCCAGCAAAAGCTCGCAAGCGGTGCGTCGCTGCTGCCGAGCCGGCCGATCGCCATCGGCGGCAGGAAGAAAAGTTCGAGCATGCTGTCCACGGATTCGCCCCCTTCAATCGATCAAAAAATGCCTGCTGCAAGCATTTCCTTTCCCTGACGCGCGATCCCGTCGGACGTCAGCGACGCCGCGATATCCCGCTTAGTCCGGGTCCGACTCCGACTCGATGCCGTCGAGAAAGCCGGGCAATGTGCTGACCGGATCGGCCGCGGGCCCGGACGGATCGGCGGAAACGCCCTGGACACTGCGGAAGAACGTTCCCGGATCGTATTTGCGCTTGACCGCCAGCAGGTCGTCGAAGGCGTGGCCCCAATAGCGTCGCCGATAATCGGTCTGGGCCAGCCGCGGATAGTTCTGATAGGACTGGCCGTTACAGAAGCGCTCCATGAAGCACATGAAGCGATTGAGGAACGCGACGGCTTCGACACGTTCAGCCTCGTTCATCCAGAACACGTTGAGATAGACGTCCATGTCGACGCGGCGGTGCACGAAGGCCATGTCGTGCTCGCGACGCTCCGCGATCGCGCCGCCGTAGTGCTCCATCGCCAGCATGCTCGAGTTGTTCGGCGTCTCCAGGAATTGCTCAATGATCTCCTGCCAGTCGTCCGGCCCAAGCGGCCGAGCCACATATCCGCTCTGCTTGTCCTCGCGCGCGAGGTCCGGGACCTGCGGCAGGTCGGGCGTCGTGCTGACGAGGTAATGCATCATCTCGGCATAGGAGCCGCTGCGGTCGTTAATCCACTCGGCGCCGGGCACCTCGAGCAACGGCTGCAGTAGCGCCTTGCCACGTTCGGCCGGGCCAACGTACATGCCGCGGATGATCAGATAGGGCATGTCGCCCTGCCAGCCGAGGAAGGTCATGTAGCCGAGCTCTTTGGGCGACTTGCGGGTGAGCTCGCTCTGGATGGTCGACAGCAGTCGCGCCGCGTGGACGGTACCGTCCGAACCCGCGAGCAGCGGCCATTGCAGGCGGAAGGCCCAGACGCTCTTCACCTGGTGCAGGCGGTAGGTGATTTCGAGCAGGATGCCGAAATTGCCGCCGGTGCCGCCGCGTACCGCCCAGAACAGATCACGGTTGACCTTGTCGTCGGCGACGACGATGCGCCCGTCGGCAAGCATGACGCGGATCGCCACCACGTTGTCGCAGTTCATGCCGAAGCAACGCGACGTGTAGCCGAAGCCGCCGCCCTGCATGAAGCCGGCCACGCAAACATCGTGGCAGCTCCCGCCAGGAACGTGCAGATGATAGATGTCGAGCGCGGCGTTGAGATGCCCCATATTGGTGCCGGCGCCGACCACGGCCGTGTGTGCCTTGGGATCGACGATGACGTAGCGCAGCCGGCTGAGGTCGATCACCATGTCGTCGTTGACCGACAGGCCGGCGGTGCTGTGGCCGCCCGAACGCACCGCGACGGTCAGATCGCAGCGCAGCGCAAAGGCAAGGCACTGGCGAATATCGGAAAAGACCTCGCAATAGACGATGAGCTGCGGAAAGCTCTGGAAGGTATTGTTGGCAAGCTGACGGTCCTGCTGGTAGCTGGCATCGGTGGGCAGGACAATGTCGCCCTGGACCTTCATTGTCAGGGCTGCAAGGTCGTCCTTCGTAAATCGGGGGTCCAGAGAGATTCCACTCGCCCAACCCTGGACACGAAGCGTCTTTTCTCTCTCCCTGCGCCCCAGCGATTTCATGACCGCCTCCCCCCGCACCCGCCGACCAGACTACATCATCCGCAAGTCGGCCGGAACAGTGTGAACCGGTTCACATTGTTCAAATGATTTTCGCCGGGCCGCGATGCGGCTACGTCGCGACGATGGGTTTTACGAGCGTCAATGACTTCGTGCGCCTGGCGCCGCCGAAGCCAGTCATTTCTGAGCAAGAAGATTGCTTCCCGCCGGCGGCCTTGCAGTGATCGACGGTCACGACGGCATGGGCCAGGTGCTCGCGGCAAAGGCCGCGGAGGAGGCGGTCCAGCGCGCGAAGGCCCACGGCATCGCCGCGGTCGGCGTGGGCAATTCCGACCATTTCGGGACCGCTCTCTGTTTCACGCTGCCCCGCACGCAGGCTGCATCGGCCTCCTGTCGACGAACGCCAGCCCCGCCATAGCCCCGTGGGGCGGACGGAAGAAGACGGAGGGCACAAATCCCTGGTCCTGGGTAGTCCCGCCGGCTCCCCCGCGCCGATGGAAGCACTGATCGCGCAGATCAAATCCGTGCCGTTGGCTCAGGACGTCAGGCCGCTTCATCCAGGGTGTCGAGATACTCCCGGACGGATCGGGCGTCCTGGCAAGGACGTCCCAGTCCACCTCGTCAGACCCAGCAGCTGCGCGCTGCCTGTTGGCATCGGCGGCGATCAGGCTGGCATCGACGGCAAAGGCGGTCCCGTCAACCAATCCTTCGGTCATGCAGCGCTGGACCACTATCTCAAATAGCTAGCGCAGCAGATCGCAATCGCGGTAGCGGCCGTGCCTGTTCTTGGAGAAGGTCGAGTGGTCCGGCCTCGAGGTGCGCGGTTTACCTTCGATGTGGTTCGGACATCTCGCCGCCCAAGTGCCCATGGCGTCGGATCGGCGGCTGCACTAACATGGCTTAACACTGGCGGCAGGCTGATCAGCACCAAGAGAAGCCTGCACATAAAAAATTTGCCAAGAGTTGCCAAGACCTCAGGGAGGGTTTCGTCGTGACGACAGATCGCCTCTTGGTCCGTTCGAGCGCGCGCGGGTGGGAGTCTCCGGCCGGGGCCGGGCTCTATTGCAGGTCCGGTTCCGGTCGTGGTCCCTGGGGCCGCGCATGAACATCGCCGAAAGTGCCGAGCGCATCACAGCAGTGACCGTCCAGATGTCGGTCGAGAGCGTATCGAAGCGCTTCGGCGGTGTCACTGCTGTCGACGGCGTATCGGTCGACGTTCCCAAGGGACGGATCCTGTCCATCATCGGCCCCAACGGCGCGGGGAAGACCTCGCTCTTGAACATGATCTCGGGCTTCTACAAGCCGGACACAGGGCGCATCACGCTCGAGGGGCGGGACATCACCTCCAAGCGACCCAGCGCGGTAGCGGCGCTGGGCATCGCGCGCACGTTCCAGAACATCGCTCTGTTCAGCGGCTTGAGCGTAATCGACAATCTGATGCTGGGCCGGCATGTACGCATGAGCTCGGGTGTGTTCTCAAGCGTGGTCTACTGGGGTCTTGCCCAGCGCGAGGAGATTCGCCACCGCGAAGCGTGCGAGGAGATAATCGAGTTCTTGAAGTTGCAGGATCTGCGCAAGCAGCCGACGGCGGCGCTGGCCTACGGCCTGCGCAAGCGAGTCGAGCTGGGGCGGGCGTTGGCGCAGGACCCCGAGGTGCTGCTGCTGGACGAGCCGATGGGCGGCATGAACCAGGACGAGAAGGAGGACATGGCGCGCTACGTGCTGGACGTGAATCAGGAGCGCGGCGTGACCGTCGTGTTGATCGAGCACGACATGGGCGTGGTGATGGACATTTCCAACGACGTGGTTGTGCTGGATCGCGGCCGCAAGATCGCGGAAGGGTCGCCGGCGGCGGTGCAAAGCGACCCGGCGGTGATCGCGGCCTACCTTGGCGCGGCAAGGAGGGGCAAAGCATGAAGCTCATCGAGCAAGCTGCAACCAACACACTGCCCAAGCTGCTCGCACGCAATGCGCTGACGCATCCGCGCCAGCCGGGCATCCGCGAGAAGGATCGCGGCATCTGGAAAACCTACAACTGGCGCGACTGCCAGACGCATGTGCAGGCCTTCGCGCTGGGGCTTGCTGCGAACGGATTCGGCCGGGGCGACAAGCTCTCGGTGCTGGGCGACAACCGCGCGCGGCTCTACTGGGCGCAACTGGCCAGCCAGGCCATGGGCGGCATGGCCGTACCGCTGTATCAGGACTCGATTGCCAGCGAGCTGGTCCACGTGCTCGAGCACGCCGACGTATCCGTGGTGGTGGCCGAGGACCAGGAGCAGGTCGATAAGGTGCTGTCCGTGCGCGAACAGCTGCCGAAGCTCCGGCTTATCATCTTCGAGGACACGTTAGGGATGAGCGGTTATCGCGATCCCATGCTCAAGTCGTTCACGGAGATGGAAGGAGCGGGCTGCGCCTTCCAGGAGGCCAACCCCAGGCATTACGAGATGGAATTGGCGAGGGGCAGGGCGGACGATGTGGCGCTGGTGGCCTACACGTCTGGCACAACCGGCCGCTCCAAGGGAGCGCTGCTTTCGCATGGAAACCTGATCGCCGTGTCGGAAAGCTTTGTCGCGGTCGAATCGGTCGAGCGCGGTGACAACTGGCTTTGCTACCTGCCGATGGCCTGGGCGGGCGATTCCATCTTCTCTCTTAGCGCCAGCCTTGTCGCCGTCGCGACGTGCAACTGCCCGGAAGGCCCGGAGACAGTGCAGCGCGACCTGCGCGAGCTTGGCCCCAACGCCCTGCTCGGGCCGCCGCGAATTTGGGAGAACATGCTGACCGCACTGGAAGTGCGGGCTGCCGACGCGTCCCGGCTCAAGCGGACGGTCTACACCTACTTTCGCGATGTCGCCGTGCGGCGTGAGTTGCTGAAGGAGGACGCCAGGGCGATTCCGTTCGGCACCAGGCTCGCCTACCGCATCGGCGAGTTCGTCGTCTACGGCCCGGTGCGTGACCAGCTCGGCCTGCGACGCGCGCGCTGGTGCTTGACGGGCGGCGCTCCCCTGGGCCCCGACACGTTCCGGTTCTTCCGCTCTTTCGGCGTCAATCTGAAGCAGGTCTATGGCGCCACGGAAGCCAGCGTGCTCGTCGCCTGGCAGATCGACGGCGAAGCCGATCCGAATACGGTGGGACGCACGCCGCCGGGCACCGAGGTGCGTATAGGCGACCGCGGCGAGGTGCAGGTACGCGGACCGGGCGTGTTCAAGGGCTACTACAAGCAGGACGAAGCCACGCGCGACACTCTCACTGCCGACGGCTGGCTGAAGACGGGCGATGCGGGGTTCATCGATCCGCGCGGCCATCTCGCCATTATCGACCGGGCCAAGGACGTGGGCAAACTGGCGGACGGCACACCCTTCGCGCCGGCCTTTATCGAGAACAAGCTGAAATTCAGCCCGTTCATCCGCGAGGCGGTGGCGTTCGGCGACCAGCAACCGTTCGTCGCGGCGATGATCGCGATCGACATGAGCACAGTCGGCAAATGGGCCGAGCAGCGTGGATTGCCCTATACCAGCTACATCGATCTCAGCAGCAAGCCCGACGTCGCGATGCTGATCCTTGGCGAGGTGCGCAAGATCAACAGCACTCTACCAGACGCTCTCAGCGTCAGGCGCGTCGTGCTCTTGAACAAGGAGCTGGATGCCGACGACGCCGAAATTACGAGAACGCGCAAGGTGCGCCGCGGCTTCATTGCGGAGAAGTATGCGCCCGTGATCAGCGCATTCTACGACGCCGGCACGCAGGCGCAGCTTACCATGGACATCACCTTCGAGGACGGCCGCAAGAGCAAACTAACCTCGACCTTGCTTGTGCACGACATAGGTCCGTTTGCCGGCGCCCGGCAGGAGGCCGCCTGACGATGGGACGTAGCTGCTCGCATGGTTGGAGGAATTCCCATGTGGGATGAGGCGCAATTCGCGCTGTCGCTGGTCGTGAGCGGGCTTTCGATCGGGCTGATGTACTCGCTGATCGCACTCGGTTTTGTGCTGGTCTACAAGGCGACCGACGCGATCAACTTCGCCCAGGGCGAGTTCGTCATGCTGGCGGGCTTCGTCGCCGCGGTTACGCTCAGCGCCAAGGGCATGCCGGCGATCGCAGCGGTCGCGACAGCAGTCGCCGTCATGGTGCTGTTCAGCTTCGCGCTGGAGCGCATCGTGCTGCGGCCGCTGCTTGGAAGGCCTGTCATCGCTGTGATCATGGCCACCATCGGCCTCGGCGCTATGCTGCGCGGCCTGCCCCCAATCACCGTGGGCGGCGAAACGCGCGCGCTGCCGCTGCCGATCGGGGATACGCCCGTCGCCCTCGGGCCGGCGACCTTGCCGCCGATTCAGATCGCGGGCGTCGTCGTCACCTTCGCGCTGCTAGGCATCTTCTCCTGGTTCTTCCTCAAGAGCCGTATGGGCATTGCCATGCGTGCGGTGGCCGACAACCAACAAGTGGCGATGGCGATGGGCATCAACGTCGAGCGCTACTTTGCGCTGGCCTGGGCGCTGGCCGGCATCGTCTCGGCGCTGGGCGGGGTGATCTGGGGCAGCATGCTGGGCGTCGATGTGCACCTCGCGCTGATCGGCCTCAAGGTGTTCCCGGTGGTGATCCTGGGCGGCCTCGACTCGATTGTCGGCGCCGTGGTGGGCGGTGTCATCATCGGCGTGGTGGAGAGCCTGGCCGCCGGTTACCTCGACCCCTATGTCGGGGGCGGCACCAAGGATTTTGCGCCATACGTGGTGATGATCATCGCCCTGATGTTCAGACCCTACGGCATTTTCGGAACACGGCGGATCGAACGGGTTTGAGCCATGCTGCATCGCGAGTCCGGCGTCTTCAAGACCAGCTATGCCGCCGACATGGCGCTCTATCCGCTGCCCATTGCGCGCTGGACGATCCTGGCGATCATGGTGCTGTTCGCGGTGATCCTGCCGGTGTCGCTGCACGAGTACTACCTGTCGATCATCAACCTGTCTCTGATCGCCATCGTCGGCGCGCTGGGTCTCAACATCCTCGTCGGCTACACCGGCCAGATTTCGGTCGGGCACGCAGCCTTCATGTCGGTGGGCGCCTACACGGCGGCGAATCTGGCGGTGAAGCTCGGGCTGCCGTTCTGGATTACGCTCCCGGCCGGCGGCCTGATGGCGGCGCTGGTCGGGGCGATCGTCGGCATTCCGAGCCTG
The DNA here is from genome assembly GCF_042430365.1 of Bradyrhizobium erythrophlei. Classification (GTDB taxonomy): domain Bacteria; phylum Pseudomonadota; class Alphaproteobacteria; order Rhizobiales; family Xanthobacteraceae; genus Bradyrhizobium; species Bradyrhizobium erythrophlei. The sequence continues at coordinate 33,903 of NZ_JBHMET010000208.1, read as the reverse complement.
CGCATCAAGGGTCTTTATCTCGCCATCGCCACGCTGGCAGGCCAGCTCATCATCGAGTGGATCATCAATCACACGCCGGCCATCTCCGGCGGCGCGCAGGCCTCGATCCAGGTGCCGCGGCCCACCCTGTGGGGATATGAGCTCAGATCGCAGGGACAGCTCTATTTCTTCCTGCTGTTCTTCGCGGCCCTGGCCATCGTCGCCACGCTCAACCTGATACGCAGCCGCATCGGTCGCGCCTTCGTCGCCATCCGCGACCAGGATATTGCCGCCGAGATCATCGGTATCAACATCTACCGCTACAAGCTCTTGTCGTTCGCCATCTCGTCGTTCTATGCGGGCGTGTGCGGCGTGCTCTACACGTACTACCTGGGCATCGCCAACTATGAGCAGTTCCAGATCGTGGTGTCGATTGACTACCTGGCGATGATCATCATCGGCGGACTGGGCTCCGTGCTGGGCTCCATTCTGGGCGCCGTCTTCGTGACCATGCTGCCGATCGTGCTCCGTCTGGCGATGGAGCCGCTGGCCGGCCTTTTTTTCAGCCCCGGCGAGATGTCGAGCGTGATCGCCAGCACGCGACTGGTGCTGTTCGGCGGTCTCATCATCTTTTTCCTGGTGGTGGAGCCGGAAGGCCTGAACAGGCTGTGGCGCAACATCCGTAACTACTTTCGCGTTTGGCCGTTTTCATACTGAGCGACTGCAACGACAAACCTGAGGAGGAAGCCCATGAAACATACCCGATGTTGGCTCGGCGCGGCTTTTGCCGCGGGAGCGGTCGCGTTGGCGGCCGGTGCCGCTTTCGCACAGGACAAGGAGGTGGTGTTCGGCCTGCAGTGCGACCGCACCGGCGCCACCCAGACCGTGGGGATTTTCCTTTGCCCCGGCTATCACGACTATATTGCGCTCTTGAACAGCAAGGGCGGGATCGAGGGATACAAGATCCGCGTGGTCGAGATCGACCACGAGTACAAAGTGCCGCCGGCGATGGAGGCGCACGAGCGCTTCAAGTTGGAAGGCGCGATCCTGGAGAGCCTCTACGGCACGCCCCAGACCGCCGCGCTGACCAAGAAGCTGGAGGAGGACAAGCTCCTCGGCACGTCGCCCGGCTTCGGCACCGCCGCCGCCACCGACGGCAAGAAGTTTCCCTACGTCTTCCCGATCGCGGCGAGCTACTGGTCGCAGGGCGCGGCGGCCGTCGCCTTCGCGAAGAACGAGCTGGGCGGCAGCCTCAAGGGCAAGAAGATCGCGTATCTGTTCTATGACAATCCGGCCGGCAAGGAGCCGCTCGTCATTCTCGAGGATCTGGCGAAGAGCGAGGGCTTCGAGCTGAGGACCTTCGCCGTGCCGGCACCGGGCGTCGAAATGGCCGCGCAGATCCTCGACATCACCGGCCGCTACAGGCCAGACTTCGTGATCGCGCACCTGTTCGGCCGCTCGCCGTCGGTGTCGATCAAGGAGCTCAAGGGCAAAGGCTATCCTTTGAGCAAGGTGGTCTCGCTCGTGTGGGGCGCTTCGGAAGCCGACATCAAGGCGGCCGGCGGCTATGCTGTGGCCGAGGGCTACCACACGCTCCAGTTCGCCGGCGTGGGCGGGGACTTCCAGGTAATCAAGGACATCAACGCGATGTACCAGTCCCAGGGCAAGCCGGTGCCGGCCGCGCAGGAGGTCAGCGTGTACTACAATCGCGGCGTTATGATCGCGGCGATCCACGCGGAGGCGACGCGCAACGCCATCAAGGCCAAGGGCGGTGCCAGGCCGACAAGCGAGGACGTGAAGAAGGGCATGGAGTCCGTCAATGGCTTCACGCTGGGCGGCATGGTTCCGCCGATGGAGATTACCGAGGCCGACCACGAGGGTGGCGGTTGGGTGCAGGTATGGACGGTCAAGGGTGGCAAGCTCGTCAAGAACGGCGACTGGTTCCGGGCCTACCGCGACGTGCTCAACAAGCATCTCGCGGCGACCAACTAGAACCGCAACCGAGCCGCCGCGCCAGCCCTCGAGCTTGTCGTAAGGGCTGGCGATCCAGGACTTAAGGGCCGGCTCCCGTCGCCGGCCCCGGTTCGGCGCGCTGGCGCGGGCGCGATGACGGTGGCGAGGACGGGAAGGACTTTGGCATGCTCTCGATCAACAACATCGAGGTCGTCTACGACAACATCATTCTGGTGCTGAAGGGCGTGTCGCTGGAGGTGAAGTCCGGCTCCATCACGACGCTCCTCGGCGGCAACGGAGCCGGCAAGACCACCACGCTGAAGGCGGTGTCCGGCGTGCTGCGCACCGAGCGCGGCACGGTCACCAAGGGCACCATCACGCTGGACGGCAAACGCATCGACCGCATGCCCGCCTTCGACGTGACGAAGCTCGGCATCTCTCAGGTATTCGAGGGCCGGCGCGTCTTCGAGCACCTCACCACGGAGGAGAACCTGATCGCCGGCGCACATATTGAGCGCGACGCGGCGAAGGTGCGCAGCGGGATCGAGCGCGTGTATGCCTACTTCCCCGCCCTGAAGAACCGGCGCGCGCAGGTGTCAGGGTATCTCTCGGGTGGCGAGCAGCAGATGCTGGCGAACGGTCGTGCGCTGATGTCGGAGCCGAAAGTCATCCTGCTGGACGAGCCCTCGCTCGGCCTGGCGCCGATGCTGGTCGAGGAGATCTTCGGCATCGTGCGCCGTCTGGTGAGCGAGGAGAAACTCGCCGTGCTGCTGGTCGAGCAAAATGCCACCATGGCGCTTGAGGTCGCGGATCATGGCTACGTCATGGAGACCGGCCGTATCGTTCTGGAGGGCAGCGCCGAACAGTTGCGTTCGAACTCCGACATTCGTGAATTCTACCTGGGACTGAACGAGGCCGGCTCACGTAAATCCTATCGCGACGTGAAGCGCTACAAGCGGCGCAAGCGCTGGCTCTCCTGATCAGCGTATGCGCAGAACGCCGTTTCTTCACCCACCCCCCGCGAAGCGGCGGGGAGGGTCGACGGACATCGCACAAGCGATGGCCGACGGGTGCGGGGCGCTGAGCTTCAACGCTGGCGCCGCTACCCTTGTGTGTACCGAAATCCTAAACCCGGACGTAGTGATGATGAAGTCCGCCCAGGATGGCGTGTGATTTGATGCTTCCGGTTCGCTGAATTTGGCGAGAGGCCGGCGCATCTTTGTTCAACGATCGGTGCGTTCTGATCCTGTTGTAATAGTCGGCATAGGCTTTCAGAACCCGGCGCAGATGCGCCTCGCCCAAGACAATGATGTGGTCCACACACTCACGCCGGATCGATCCGATCAACCGTTCGGTAAAGCCGTTCTGCCAAGGTGAGGCCGGTGCGGTGGGTTTGTCCCGAATGCCCATGGCGCGCAATCGGCGCGTGACGACGGTGCCATAGATTTGATCCCGATCGCGGACCATGTAACCCGGAGCCCCGTCCCAGGGAAAAGCCTCGGTGATCTGACGTGCAACCCACTCCGCCGTCGGGTTGGCTGTGACGTTGATCCAGACAAGGTCTCTGCGATGCAGCCGAACGATGACGAAGGCATAGAGCAGGTCAAAGCCAATGGCCGGGACAACAAACAAGTCCATGGCGGCAACCTCCGGAGCATGATTACGCAGAAAAGTGCGCCATCCCTGGCTGGGCCGTCCTCGCCGCTTGACCATATACTTGGCAACACTCGATTGAGCGACCTCAAACCCAAGCTTGAGCAGTTCGCCATGAATACGCGGCGCTCCCCATAGCGGATTTTCTAGGCTCATCCGCCGGATCAACCCGCGAAGATCCGTCTCGATTTGTGGCCGCCCGCCTCGCATGTGCGACTTCCAGCGCCAATAACCGCGAAAGCCGGCCCGATGCCAACGCACCAGCGTCTCGGAACGGATAATCGTGAGAACCTGCAGGATTGACGGAAACCAGCGATACAGCTGGATAAAGAACCAGCGGTCGTTGTTCGTGAGCCGGACGCGACCAGGCAGCCTACGCCCCAAGACAATCAACTGATGTCGAAGCACCGCGTTCTCAGCTTCAAGCCGCAACTTCGACTTGAATGGCGAGGCCAGGAGGGCGAGAACGAAACAGAGCAGCCCGATCATTCCGCCAGCTTAGGCGATTCCATCACGTCATCAACTCGGATAAGGTTTTCGGTACACACAGGTGTATTTTGGCGAACCCTATTGCTACCGAGCGCAGGCTGGTTGCTGTCTTCGCGGCTGACGTTGAGGGCTATAGCCGCCTCATGGGGGCTGATGAGGTCGGGACGCTCCAGCGGCTGACGGAGCGCCGTGCGATCCTCGATAAGGCCATTGCGGACCACAGGGGGCGCATAGCAAACACGGCGGGCGATAGCGTCCTTGCGGAGTTCGGCAGCGCCGTTGACGCCGTAGAGTGTGCGGTGGAAGCGCAAACCGTGCTGGCCGAAGCCAACTGCAACCTACCACCAGAGAAACGCATCAATTTTCGCGTTGGCGTTCATGTCGGTGACGTGATGGTGCGCGCGGGTGATCTCTTTGGCGACGTCGTGAACATTGCGGCGCGGTTGCAGACCTTGGCGAAGCCTGGGGGCGTTTGTGTCTCTGGTGCGACGCACGAGCAGGTTAGGAAGGTTCTGCCGCTCGCGTTCACCGACTTAGGTGCTCAGCAGGTCAAGAACATCGAAGAGCCGATCCGTGCATTTGCTGCAACGAGGCTTGGTGACGTTCCTGCCGTTCCGGTGCCTACTGCCGAACTTACAAAGCTGCTACCGCTCCCTGACAAACCGTCGATCGCCGTGCTGCCGTTCCAGAACATGTCGGGTGATGTTGAGCAGGAGTATTTTGCCGACGGACTGGTCGAAGATATCATCACCGCACTGTCGCGCTTCAAGTCGCTATTTGTAATCGCGCGCAATTCAAGCTTTTCCTACAAGGGCAACTCACCGGACGTCCGGCAGGTCGGTCGTGAGCTCGGCGTGCGCTATGTGCTTGAGGGTAGCGTTCGAAAGTCGACGAACCGGGTTCGCATCACCGGACAGCTCGTCGATTCACTCTCCGGTGCTCATCTCTGGGCCGACCACTTCGACGGCACGCTTGAGGATGTTTTCGTGCTGCAGGATCGGGTGACCGAAACTGTCGTCAACGCAATCGCCCCGCGCGTGGAGCAGGCCGAAATTGAGCGCAGCAAGAGCAAGGCAACAGACCGACTTGACGCCTACGATTATTACCTGCGCGGCATTGCGCGGCAGAACCTGATCATGGGTCCTGCTGTCAACCAACCCGAGGTCTCCTTGGCTGGCGCTCGCGAGGCGCGCGCGTTGTTTTTGAAGGCGACTGAACTCGACCCAGACTTTGCGCGTGCCTACGGCAGCGCTGCACAGTGCTGCCTAATTGAAAGCCAGAATGTAGGAGCAACGGCCGATCGCGCGGCCATAGTTGCGGAGACGGTGCGCTTATCTCGACGTGCAGTAGTCGTGGCCAGAGACGATGCCTTGGCCCTTAGCAATGCGGCTCAGGCTCTTGCCTATGTTGCCGGCGAGATAGACGAGGGAACGACCCTGGTCGAACGCGCCATTGCACTCAATCCGAACCTTGCAGTGGCATGGAACTTCGGCGGCTGGATCAAGATTTTTCGGGGCGAACCGGAAGAGGCCATCGAACGTTTTGCGAGGGCCACGCGGCTCAATCCTCTCGATCCTCTCATCTTCCTCCTGCAGTTGGGGACGGCGTGCGGTCATCTCTTCGCGGGCGATGACAATGAAGCGGCAGTTTGGGCGGAGAGGGCGCTTAGAGAACGTCCCAGAGTCATCATTGGGTTGCGCCTAGCGGCTGCGTGCTTCGCCCATGGCGGGCGTGTCGAAGAGGCCAAGAGAGCCGCGGCCCTGTTGCGCGAACTCGCACCCAGCTTTCGCATCGCTCAGGTTCGGACCCTGTTCCCGCTACGCCGACCAGGCGACCTGGAGAAGTACAGCGAAGGTCTCCGGCTTGCAGGCCTTCCCGAATGAGTCCCGAGGCGCCGCCACACAGCGTCCGACTGGTCGAGTCGTCGGAGCAACAATCATGTCTAGAATGCTTCCGCCACTTTGGCGGTTCTACTTTTAGCGCTGAGCAAGCTTCGAAAAGGACGATACACAGGCCGACCTGACGGCCATATCAGGGAGGGCTGACACGATTGGGGACGAATGAGCAAAGCAATACTCCAATCGCTGTGTCGGGGTAGTGGCGACAGCATGTACACAAGGAAAGCGCACGCAACACGGGAGGCCCCAAGGCGTGGTCAGGGATGATAACCGGACGCCCGCGAGGGACAGGCCGGGCGCCGTGGGGATGCGGAGAGGTTCGTAGTACCGCTGAAGTCGAGTAGCGGCGTAGTGTCTTGCCGTCCTCTTCATTGGTATAGCGATAGGACAGCCGCTCGCCGGGGCGGGACAAAGATAGATATCGTCCGCGCCGACATAGACGAAGTCCCGCCCTTCCGACTTGAGTTGGAGGTCATTGGCTTTGGCGGCGTGACCGAGATGCGCGCCCCTTAGCTCGGCATCACGATGAGCCGCCGCAGGCGGACCACCGCTGGCATGCCCCCGCAAACGGTGCGGCGCTAACCCTCATGCCGAAAGCGGAGCAGAAGGGTAAAATCCCCTAGTTCCACACCCGAGGAGCAACAACATGACCCCACACACATCCCCGAGGAATTTTCCACCAGGTTGATCGACTGGAGACCGTTCGTGATCATGGGCAACACGATGCCGCCCCGAGATCCTGATGAGGACGAAGAGGACGAGGACCGCACCGACGAACCGCCGGTCGTGCGCGAGCCGGACCAAGACTAGCTAACGCGCTCTGCCATCGTTCGCGCGCTCTTTAAGAGATTAGAGCGGACCAAGGCGGCTTCCTTGAGCGCGAGATGGGCATGCAGGTAGGTTCGCGTCGTTTCGACCGACTCATGACCGAGCCACAGCGCGATCACCGAGCCGGCCAATCACCGGTCTACTTCGTTATCGGCACAGGATGGCCGGAGTTCTAAAGGTGATTTGCCCGACGGATCCGTCCCGACGAGCAGGGCATCGTTCGGATCTGGCCGCCCCGCCGGCGATGCGTCACACCGGCAGCGGCTCGCCCTGCGGCGCCCCCGTGCCCGAGGCACGGCGCGCCGGATGGACGCCGTTGCGCGCCGTGGACGTCGCGTCGCGATCGAGGATCGCGGCCAGCGCCGCGTTGACCTCCTCGATGCGGCCAAGCTTGGATAGCACCTGCCCCAGACCGCTGAAGGCCTCGGGCAAATCCGGCTGCAGCCTGACCACCTCCCGATAGGCGTTCGCGGCCTCGAAATGGTGACCGAGCGCCTCGCAGGACTGCGCAAGGCAGAGCCACGACTTGTACAGGTCGGGCCTCAGGGTCGTCAGCGTTGTAAACAGGCGCTTCGCCGCCACATGGTCACCTTCGGTCGCGCGCAACTGTCCAAGGCGATGGATCGCGTCGGCGTTCTTCGGCTCGACGTCAAGGATTTGCTTATAACCCAGCGCGGCTTGCGCCAGCTTGTGCGCCTGATGAAGTTCGGTCGCTTCCTTCAGCGCCAGTCCGACCGTTCGTCTATCGATCGTGTTGCCGAGGTTGCGTCCGTCCTTCGTGCCGATCGCGAAGCACCGGATACGGCGTTCCTTTGCGCCGAACGAGTATTTATAGGATTCATTGCCGCGCAGGAAATCGTACTCGGTGAATCCGTTTGCGATCGCGTGCCGTATGGTGTGGGCATGCAGGATCAGGCCGGACGGCGGCCCGTCGAAACTCTCGTCGCGACCGGACATGTAAAACAGCAGCTCCCGCTTGCGGGCGTCGATCAGGATCGCAAGCGCGGCGAGCGGACGGTCGCCCTGCCAGAAGGTCGGCAGATACAGCAAATCGGATTTAAAGCATTGTGTGAGCATCATCCGGTTGGACTTGACCAGCCCGTGGATGTTATCGCCCTTGCGCGGGCCCCACCGCGTTTCCCAGAACTTGAGCAGCGTATCGATATCTCGTTCGATCGTCTCTGACGTTGCTAGGGTGATGCGATACGCGCCATCCGCGTCGACGAGCTTCAACAGGCGCCTGATCTTCTGCCGGGTGTTGGCGCTCAACGTGTCGAGATAGGAATTCCAGTCCGTCGGCAAGGTGACGAACGGACACCGGGCAAGGTCGATGCCGTCATCCTGGACGCGGTTGATTTCCTTGACCTGGAAATTCGCCTTTGAAAAATGCGCCAAGATCAGGCGGAAACGCGCGTCCGAGACACGAAAATTTTCCAGATTCAGGCGCGCCCAATTCATCTGCTTCAGATGACGGGCAAATGCCGGAACCACATGATGTTCCGCCGCGGGGATCGACAGGATGCCGGTGTAGTCAGCGGCGAAATTGCCGGCCATGTTCAGTTCGTTGTGGAAGGGAATATCGCCTGTCTCGAGCCGGATCCGCAGCGGCAGGAAGCCGACATAGGGAGCATCCGCCGCATCAGTCGCCCGGGCCGCCAGGATGATCCACGGCCCCGAGACCTGCACGAGCCAGCCTCGCAGCCATCGCCACGAGAGGAAGAACTGGGCCTCCGGATCCGCGTCATAGACCGCGTTCCAGTTCGCTTCCATCCGCTCGAATGACGGCAATGTCTCAATGACCTCGATACGCACGGCGACCCTCACTCACTGCGTTGGGAATGCGGACGGATCCGATCGCTCCGCCCGGAATCCCTCACCGAAAAAGCCTCATCGCTCGCGGAAAGCCCGCATCATGCTGTCGTGAATCGGCTTCACGATATATTGGAGGAACGTCCGCTCTTGCGTCTTGATGAACACCTCGACGGGCATTCCCGGCGTCGGGCTGAAGTTCGAAATGTTCATCGCCTCGGCCCTGTTGAGCTTGACGCGCACAATGTAAATGTCGGTCGGCCCGACCTGCTGGGACTTGCGCTCGTCGGCGAGCGTGTCCGCCGAGAGGTAGATCACGTCGCCCGAGATCATCGGCGTGACGCGTTGGTTCAGTGCCGTGAGGCGCACCATGGCGTGCTGGCCATGCTTGACGCTGTCGATATCCTGCGGGCGGACCCGCGCCTCGATAATCAACTCCTCCTGGCTCGGCAGAATCTCCATGATGGTCTTGCTGGGTTCGACCACCCCGCCCTGGGTGTGATAGCGCAGCTTGACGACGACGCCTCTGACGGGGGCCGTGATCCGGACGCGATCGAGCACACCCTTTGCGGCCAGAACGCGCTCGCGCACATCGGCCAACTCTCCGCGCACTTCATGCATCTGTTCGACCGCGGTCTTGATTGCAGTCTTGCGTACGCCGTTGATCTGCTCGTTGGAGCGGGCGATACGCTCCTTGGCATCCCCGATCTCGCCGAGGATCCGCCCGACTTCGCCCTCCAGATTGGCCTTGGTCCGCTGCAGCACCAACAACTCCGGCTTGCGGACCAGGCCAGTCTGCAGCAGGTACTTTTTGGTCTGGATCTCGTCGTCGAGCAGCTTGATCTGCTCCCTGACCCCTTCGAGCTGAACCCTGGACCCCTGGATCCGTTCGTTCAACGCGTTGATGCCTTCCACGATGCCGGCAATATCGCTGTTGACGTTGTTCTTGCGGGCAATGAAGGTCAGCCTCTGGCTTTCCAGGATGTCGGCGATCTCCGGATCGCTCGCGGCCTGGAGGATGTCTTCGGGAAAGCGGACCTCCGGCTCTTCGCGCATTTCGGCCTGCAGACGGATGTCCATCGCCGTCAAGCGCGCGCGGCGCAGAATCAACCGGCGCAATTCGGCCTTGGGCGTCGTGTCCTCGAGCTCGACCAACATCTGGCCCGGATCGACGATATCGCCCTCGCGCACAAAGATCGCACGAATCACGCCGCCTTCGAGATGCTGGATGATCTTGTTCTGTCCGGTGGCAACGAACACGCCCGAGGCGACGACCGCGCCCGCAATCGGCGCCATGTTGCCCCACACGCCGAAGCCGGCCACCATGAGCACCATGACGAGAATTCCGGCGATGGTAGGAACGCGCGTCCTGCGCGGAAGCGTTGCGTACCAGGATGCTTCGATCGCTGGTTGCTCCGGCATGACTAGCTGGTTCGACATCGGTGCGTCTCCGCAATTTAACGGGTGGACTCAATCCGAACGGTCGACATCGGCCGCTCCACATTAATTCAGCGCCGGCGGGCCGTCTCCGGACCCGTTCGGCTTGCGGCCGGTGATGAGCGGGATGATCTCGTCGCGCGTCCCGAAGGCCTGGACCGTTCCGCTGTTGATGATCATGATCTTGTCGACGCTCATCAGCAGTGCGGCGCGCTGCGTCACCGTCACGACGGTGATGTGCCGTTCCTTGGCGCGTAACAGCGCCTTGGCCAGCGCGCGCTCGCCATTGGCATCCAGATTGGAATTTGGCTCGTCCAGGACCATCAGCCGCGGATTGCCGTAGAAGGCGCGCGCCAGCCCGATGCGCTGCCGCTGGCCGCCCGACAGCGGGGCCCCGTCCATGCCGACGATGGTCTCATAGCCCTGCGCGAAGCTCGAGATCATCTCGTGGACATCGGCAAGCTCCGCCGCATCGAAGATGTCCTCGTCGCGCGCGCCCTCGCGCATCCGGGCAATATTGGCCTTGATCGAGGCGGGAAAGAGCTGAACGTCCTGGGGGAGGTAGCCGCAGCTTTCGCCGAACTGGCGCGGATCCCAATTCCTGAGATCCATCATGTCGAGCCGTATGCTGCCGGCGGTCGGGATGATCGATCCGACCAGCATGCGCGCCAGCATGGTTTTCCCGGCGCCGGAGTCGCCCACGATCGCAAGTGACTCACCCGGCTGCAGCTGGAAGCTGATGCCGTTCAGGATCACCCTCTTGTTCGGCGGCGGTACGTAGAGAACGCGCTCGACGCTGAGCAGCCCCTGCGGGCGCGGCAGCCGCAACCGTTCGAGGTTCAAGGGCGAGCTCTGCAGCAGCGCCTTCACGCGGCCGTAGGCGGATCGTGCCTGCACGAAATTACGCCAGCCCTCGATGGTGCCTTCGAGGGGGGCGAGCGCGCGGCTGGCCACGATCGAGGCGGCGATGATCATGCCGCCGGTCAGCTGCCCCTCCAGGGCCAACCACGCGCCCCAGCCAAGCATCGCGATCTGGGTCGAGAGACGGAGAAACTTGGACAGGCCGGTCATCAGGATGTTGAGGTCCTGCGCCACGACCTGCTCTTTAAGGGATTCGACGGTTTCGCGGCCCCAGATCTGAACGCCTTCGGGGATCATCCCCATGGCGTTGATCACCTGCGCGTTGCGCGCCATCGCCTCGGCCTGGAGGTTGGCCCGCGTCCCGAACGCGTTCGCCCGCATGAACGGGATCGCCGTGATCTTCTGGTTGAGCAGCGCGACGCCGAACAGCAGCGCGCCGGCTGACAGGACGATCAGGCCAAGGTGTGGATGAATGAGGAAAACGACGGCAAAATAGAGCGGCGCCACCGGCGCATCGAACATCGTGAGCAGCACCGGGCCGGTGATGAAGTTGCGCAGGTTCTGCAGATCCGCGAGCGTCTGGAACTCGCGGCTCGATCCGGCCTGCGCGGCCTTGGCCGCGGCGCTGAGGACCGGGCCGCCCAGCCTCGCTTCGGTGTCGACCGCAACGCGCATCAGGATGATGCGGCGGAGCATGTCCATCACGACATGGGCGGCAATCGCGCCGACCGCGATCATGGTGAGCATCACCAGCGTGTCAGTGCTGCGGCTCGTCAGCACGCGGTCCGACATGTTGAACAGATAGACCGGGATCGCGAGCACCAGCAGGTTGACCATCACCGAGAAAATCCCGACGGTCACCATGTTGCGCCGCGCGCCGGCGAGGCCCTTGTCAAGGACGTCGCGGAATTCGTTGTCACCCGAGCGGCGGTGCAGCGGCTGGGCACCGCCACCGCGTCCGTTGCCACCCCCGCCGCCATTTGGCGCGCCACCGCCACCGCCTCCGCCGGACACGGCGGGTTTGGCCGCACCGTTGCCGGTCGACACCCGACCCGACGCCGGCCGCGCTTCGCTGCGCGGGGCAGGCTGCGTCGTCGTCCTTTCGAGCACGGGCGGTTGGTCCGCCTGCGCGGTGGACACGGTCGCGGAAGCCACAGTCGCCGCACTCGCGGATGCTGTTTCGGGGGGCGCGGGATCCAAAGGTGCGGACCTCCGGCGTTCCTCGGGCGGCGAAGAAGCGACCGATGCACTGCGGTCTTCCGAGCGCTCACGACGGCCTGGGAATGGAAGGACGCTGGCGGACCGGGCTTTGTCGACGTCGTTCTGGATGGCCTGCAGGACCTTGTTGATGCGCTGCTCGTCACCGCCAGTCATCGCCCCGCCCTCCTTCTCAGCCTTTGACCGGCTTGTTCCGCCTAATGCATGACATTCGCCATCGCGTCGTCGTGGTGCAACGGGTGCGCCACCGGATGCGGGTGCGGCTCACCGCTCTGCTTGTCGTCGACGAATGCGATCAACTCGGGCACCAGCGTGTTGGTGTCGTGGACGATCATTTGCTTGCTGTCGGTCGGCAGCAGATTCGCCTGCACCAGGATGGTGTCGTTGTAGGCGTGCCCGCCGACATAGGCCTCGGTAGGGCCCGCAGCCACGATCGCGCCGTAGTTGGTCAGGCTGTTGTGCCCCACCGTCGCCGACAACGTGCCCTTGTCGTTCGGATGAAGCTCGAGCGCCGCATGCGAAGGCGCATGAAGCAGCTGCACGATGAGATTGATGTTCGATACGACGTTGACCTGCCAGAGCGCGTTGATGTCGTAAAAGTCGCCCGTGATGTACAGCACGTTGAATGTGCCGCCCGAGCCCGGGATGAGAGTGCCGTTCGCCGGATCAAGCGACGCATCGCCGTTTCCGAGCGAGCTGACCAGGCCATCCAGCCCCTTGTTCATGGGCAGGAACTTGTCGCCGCCGTAGTCGTGGATCGTCGCCGCATTGAGCAGGGCATTCTGGCCGGCGGCGACGGAATGCGCCGGATCTGTGCCGTACATGTGCTGCGTCACGTCGTTGTAGTTCAGCAGGATGTTGTTCTGGAAAATCACGTTCATGCCGTGATAGGCGCCCGCGACGACGATCAGATCGTAGTGGATCGACCCGTCAAACAGCTGTGCGATGTTTCCCTGCTGGTTCGCCCCGGTGACAATGTCGTAATGATTGTGCCCGCCTTCCTGAACCACGATGTTGTTGTTCATCAGGTAGTTTGTCTGAGTGGCGGTGTGAATGCTGTAGTAATTGCCGTGCACGACATCGACATGCCAGTGCGGGCCGGCGAACGTCGCGTGCACCGAGCTCCAGACGCCGGGATGGTGGATAAAGTCGGCAATGTTGGTGGTGGTGTCGTGACCGACCGCGACATGCGACGCGTGACCGTGCGGGGCGGTGACGTAAGTACCGCCCATTGTCGAGTTGGTCTGGAAGATGGCGTCAGTGTGATAGTAGTTGCCCAGCACGATCATGGTGTGCGCGGACGCGCTGAGATCGACAATCTGGGCGCCGTTGAAGACGTCATTGCTTCCGGCGTCGACCCAAACGCCGAGCCCATGGCCGGTCGCGTGATGGTGCGTCGCTCCCAGGAGCGGATGCGGCGCATCCGGTGCTGGGTTCTGCAGCACGCCGTTCAGGTAATAGCCGGGGGTTACGGAATGCGCAGGAGGCGTCGCCCCCGGCTCGGACTGCTCCTTGTCGAAATGCTGGATGAAGGCGGTGACGCCGGCATTGTCCTGGGGGATCCACCACTGAGTCGGGATCTGGTGATTGGCATTGTCCGCCATCTGCTGGAGCACCAGCTCGGTGTGAACGTTGAGCTGCATCATTTGAGAAGTGACGATCGCGCTAAGATCCGATGTTCCGCAGCCGGCGAGAATGATGTTCGTCTCCGACAGCATGTTCAATTGATGGATCTGGACGAAAGTCTGCTCACCGCCGGGCGCATGGACGACGTCCAGGCGGAAGCCGCCCCCGCCGCCGCCACCGCCGCCCACCGAAATTGGCGGCTGCGGCAGCCTTCCCGCCGCTCCGGAGTCGTCATCGATCGGCGCCGGGAGCAGGGGTTTTACCAGGTGCAGCCTGTCGCCGACGGGATCCTTGACCGCTTCGATCCACGGCGGAGCGATCGGCGCCGTGTGGAATTCGTCGAGATCAGGCGTGACGTCGAAGTTAGGAAGTTTCGTCGCATAGTCGTCCAGCGGCTTCTCATGCGCTGGGTCTTCGTAGACCAGGCGATCCCGGGCAATGTCGTCGATGATGCGGAAATGAGCAACAAAATGCCAAATCAATTCGGTTACGCCGCCGGGTACCATGGGCGCCTCCCGTGCTCAGGGCTCGGAACCGGAAATTAGAACATGCGACTGTTTGCTATCAGAAGTTGCTTACATGTCGGAAAAAACCCGCGCGGCGGAAGCCGCGCGGGTTGATGTCCGGTGTCAACTGCCAAGATTATGGCTGTCGTGGAAATCATGGCCTGCCACATTCATGGTCAGGCTGTTGAACTGGATGTTCGCACCCTGCGTGATGGTCTGATCGAACGCATTCTGGGTCAGGACCGTGTCGGCATGAGCAGCGAGGCCGTTCGCGGTGGTGCCGGCGGTCACGTTGCCCATATGCGAGTCGACCTGCATGTCGCCGCCGTGGGCCTTGGCATCCATCTTGAAGTCGTCACCGCCGCTGCTGAACGAGACGCTCGGATGGTCCACCTTGTTGTCGTTGATCAGATTGTTGATCTGGTTGATGTCGAACGCGTTGCCGCCGCCGTTGATGGTCTGGTAGACCGCCTCGGGGATGACGACCGAACCGGCGACGTTGTGGAGATCATGAAGGTCGATGACCGGACTGCTGAGACCGGTGGCCTTGAGATCGAGATCAACCTTGATGTCGACATTGACCTTGTTGTCGACGACGTTCTCGATCTTGTTGTCGACCTTGTTGTCGACGTCGTTCTTGAGCTTGTTGTCGACCTTGTTCTCGTTCTCGTTCTTGTTCTCGTTGGAGCTCTTGTTGTCATTCCAGTTGCCGTTCCAGTTGCCGTTCTTGTTGTCGTTGTCGCTATTCGACTCGAGCGACTGAACAGCAATCTGGCCTTGCGCCTGGCCTTGGCCTTGGCCCTGACCCTGCAGCTGGCCCTGGAGCTGAGCTTGGAGATTGGCCTGCGCCTGCTTCTGGTCTTGGTCTTGGTCCTGATCTTGGTTCTGATTTTGCTTCGGCTTCCAACCCATGATGCACTCCTGCGACAGTTGAGAGCATCGTCGCCACAGGAGATCGCTGATCTTCTACGTCTGCGATCACCCAAGCTTCCGATGCGGTGAACGTCGGATTTCCCGACTGCGATCCCCCCGCAATTTTTTGCGGGACTCCGCATCATCAGCGTTGCGCGTCTAAAAGTCGCGGACTAGCCACAACTGTGGGTAGCGATCGCCCTTTCTGGATTAACCCGGAATGGCTATTCGGTTGCGGTCGCAACGGCCTTGCTGCGCTGTCCGGTCGGCCACTCCCAATCCTTCCGGCGCGCCTCTCGAACGAGGCAGCTGTTCCCCGACAGGTCGGACATCACGCGTCGCTCGGGGGATGGCACGAAGCCAAATTGGACAGCTTCCCCGCATCGCCGCATAGCAATACAGGAGCTGAGGCAAAACGTGGGAGGCGAGCCAACCATAGGCGAGTTGTCCACCGAAAGCGTAGTCCGGCGCGTCCCGAGGCACGGGCGACTGCAGCGTCCGATCAGCTCGAGGGCTTTTCGATCGAACGCACATGACTTTCGAGCCGGGGCAGGAAATCCCAGATCTCGCGGTTGATGCGCGTCATATCCTTCGTGGCCTTGATCATGCTCTTCAGCCGGGCGTCGTCCATCGGCTTCCTCTCGCCGAACGAAAGGCTGTCCTTGCTTTGAACAATTCGCATCGATTGGGTGTGCGTGATCTGGCCGCTGGCGTCGACGACATACATGCAGTGATTGAACTCGTTGCGGACAACGGTCACTTCGTTGAAGCGGTCGATGATCTTCGAAAGCGCCTTGTCCAGGGCCTTGTCCCTTATCGTGATCTTGGCAAGGCGCTGGATCAGGTCGAGGCGCGCACGCGTCGTGTTGAGGGTCGCAAAGGTGAGCGCCGCGGACTCCACGTCCACTCGCATCAGGATCATGAGGACGTAGATGAACAGGCTTTCATTGTTGGACCAGCTCGAAACCAGGTTTCCGATCAGCGCCAGGATCATCGTCCGGCGGTCGGCCGTCGACGGCGCCAGTGCTGCGATAGCGTCGAAGTCGGGCTTCGGCGGAAGGCGGCTGGGCGGCATGGCTGTGGTCCTGTCTGATTGCGAGGGGCGCGAGGCCTGCCACGCAGCGCTGCGCTCCGACGTGAAGTCACTGACGTGCAAATCGCCTCAAATATACGATCCGGGGAACTAGCCAGCAAGGCGACAAAGCGCTTACATTACGTTGCATTAGCCATCGGCAAGGAATGCCGGCATGTGGCGTTGGGCACGCGAACTGTCGAGGACGCGCAGGGCCCGCAGGGCTGCGGTCGCCGCGATCGCTCCGATCGTGGAAGGAAGTCGGTATCGTCTCGGCGGGATACCCGACCTGGCGTGGTCCGATCCCTACATCATCGGTTTCATCGTGATGCTGATCAGCATCATCGCGCGCGTGGAGAGCGGCAGGATCGCCGGAAACTCGCTAAATCTCGTTCAGCGCGGAGTGTGGGAAGACATCACCGCAATGACGCCCGACGCGATGGCCGAAGACCTGCTCGCGTTCACCGCGGACCGCAATGGGGATTTCGAGCTGGGCTGCCGCAACGCGGCAACCTTCAGCTTAATCCTATTTGGCGCGCAATCCCTCGTCGACGGCGTAGGCATGGATTACGCGGAGCAGGTGCGCGATCCGTTCGAAGCCGACTTCGCACAATCGCACGCGCAACGTGAGGACGTGTCGTCGGCATGGAGGCAATTCTTCGACGCGCATATTTCGGAAAGCTCAAGTCAGGGCGAGCTGCATCAATTCGACTAGCTCTAAATGAGGTAGACACTTGGGCTGAGGCTGCAGGAAGAAATCGGCCGATGCGCGTCGCGCACGCAGCGCTTTCTTATCGTCGACAAATGCGCTGACCGATTGCCATTTGGCGAGACGGTCGCGCGCAGCGTCGACCTCTCCACAAGAGAAGAATATTCTCCAAAGATCAGTATGGGTGGCTGCACACCCAGGTAACACTGCAGCAGAAGGCGCTGCGGGACGGCACCACCAAGACCGCGCGCGTGGTTCAGGTGATCTATCAGTCCCGGAAGGGCTTTGTCGGGCAGGACAGCTTCCACCTATCGCCGCATCTCGGGCGATCCCACCGATCCCGACAACAACCAGGAATACACCATTGCAGTCACCGTCAGCTCGATGGTGAAGAGCGGGGGAGATTTGAGTGCAATTTGTTCCGGCGCCAATAGCCATTCTTCCGTCGACCTTCGACCGATGACAGAAGGAGAATTCCATCATCAGTCAGGGATATGTCGTCCGGGCCGCGTGGCCCCGCGACGTCCGCTCTTCAAGGGATTGTGTTGCAAAACTCGGTGGATTTTGTGGACGAAGGCCAGCCGCGAGTTTTGGCCGTCGCCTTGTGTCCCGCTCCCCAGTAAGGGGAGTTCGGAGCTTTACGCATCGACGGCAGCGCCTGACGCAGAACCTAGCGAAGAACTCATGATGCGCGAAAACCGCCGCGTCAAAATGGCGGTCCAAATCAACGTTCACGAAAAGACCGAAGCGACGACGTGGTTCTTGAATGGAAGAGATGACGTTCGGTCGTCTTACTATATGGAGGACCCTGCGACCGCGTTCGATATTCAGGGCCTGGAGCTCGATTGGGTGGGAGTTTGCTGCGATGCCGATTTTCGGTCGGTCGACGGCAGGTGGCAGTTCTATCGGTTTTCCGGCACGCGCTGGCAGAACGTCAATGACGATAACCGTAGCCATCCAATGGCAAGCTCACGACATCCGCAGCGATGCTGCGTTACGTCACAGCTTTGCTCGGCATCTCCTCGGCTTCTTCTTTCGCTAACAGCAACAGCATCTCAATCCCCATTTCACCTTCCTGAGGTGACCTGATGAATTTGATTTCCTCTGCACGTTCTTGAAGTGCCACAATCACCGCGAGAGCTTGGTTAGCGGTCGGTGCTTCAGTTGCCGAGATGCCCTCTCGTTGGTTCTTCGGTACAAAGCCGATGGTGTAGGACATTGCTCCCTCCCTGCCGAACGTTAGCCCGCTAGTACATCGCAAGAATGCCATGATTTCTACGGCACCCTGCCTTCACCGATACGGCGCAATCTCCCGCGTCTCGGTCAACTGGATCAAGTGCGGCTCGGGCGGCGCGTAACGGCCTTTTGCAGCATGATCGGCATTTCAGGGACGCTCAAGCGAATAGACAACAGCCCGGCCTCTCATAACTTGGTCCCCAAGCCTCCCATCAGTTTTGCCTCGTCAGATGCTTCAGCATGATGTTGCACGCTTCCTCGGCCTCGGTGAACGTTTTGAAGGGCGAGCTGCCGATCTTGATCGCGCCACTAGTCTGATAAAGGGGTCGCCATGACGCCACATAGCCGGGCTGCCCGTGAAAGCCGGCGCCGGCGGGGCTCTCGAAGGTGATCACGAACGAAAGGCCGTCGCTGCTTGTGCTCCAGATTTCCATGTCCTCGACGGCACGGTGGAATTGCAGGGCCATCAGCAAAGGTGCTCCGTAGATCGTTAACCGAACATCAAGGTGTTTCCAAGCGCAACATTCCCCCGGGGGATAGAGATTCCCTTCACGGAGTACTCCGTTTGTATCGGGAAGATCATCCCGACTTAGTTGAAGCTCGTTGTCTCGGGTACGACACGCATCAACGGTCGCCCTGGACATTGTTGCGGCCGAAGTCAACGCCGATCCACGAGCTTGAGCGGCACATGCGGTGCCGGGACCGCTCGGAAGTGCGGGTCTATCCCTACAAGCGCAGCCATCTGGTCGCGCTGCGGACGATAAAGATTTCGGCGAGCGAGCTGGTGGCCGGGTCAGTGGTGAAAGTTCATCCGAAAATACCGCTCTCGCTGTTGCATTCACGCAACCCCCTTTCTCCTCCGCAGCGATAGTCTTCATTCGGATCGGAGGTGGCGCATGTTCGACGTGTACCTAAACCATAAGCGTGATCTGCTGGTCGTGAGACAGGGATCGTCGATACCTCTAAGTGGTACGTCAGGGAGGTGGCGCAAAACAAAGCGCAAGGTGGTCCGCGTCAGCGACGAGATCAGGTCGGCCGTTC
The DNA here is from genome assembly GCF_042430365.1 of Bradyrhizobium erythrophlei. Taxonomy (GTDB): domain Bacteria; phylum Pseudomonadota; class Alphaproteobacteria; order Rhizobiales; family Xanthobacteraceae; genus Bradyrhizobium; species Bradyrhizobium erythrophlei. The sequence goes on along the minus strand of NZ_JBHMET010000208.1, from coordinate 14,676 downwards.
AGAGGCAGGGTTATTACATGCGGAAGCTGAGCGAGTTGAAGAAGAATCACCACCCGTCGGTCAAGGGCTACCAACCCGCTCAACGAGCCGTTCCGGCGTTGCTGTGAGCGGCTGCGACCCGATCTCAGGATGGCCCAACAGCAACCATGTGAAGATCCCCGCTACCAGGACTCCTGCACTCGTAAGCAGAACGTCTCGCTTCATGTCGGATTACCTCCCCGCCAACGAAGAGGCCGCTGGCGCTGGGCAGCGGCCTCCCGGCCCGGACTTGAAAATCTCTTCGAGATAAAATCCTGCCCCGGGACCGCTCTTATCAAGCGCCGGCACGATGCCTTTGTGGAGTCGGAATGCTGGTTGCGCTAAAGGGAACAATTATGACGTTGCGGCTGAGCCACAGATGACGTGTGCAGTCAAAGGGACGCGGTTTCTGTCGAGGTACTAAGGTGCGCTGGCGCCAGCAGCGCTGAGGGGCGCCATGTTCAACGAATGGAATATGTGGGATTGGGCCTTCGTGGCGCCTTGCCGTGGCAATCTGGCTCGGCGCGTTGAGCGTCAAGCTCGGAGTCGAGCACTATCGAGCTACGCACGGCGCGACGGAGTTCAGCAGTTCGCAGCGATCCAAATAGCTAAACCTACTTGCGCCTTCCTCCTGCCTCCGCTTGGAGGTTCCCGGCGCGGGAGATGGCAAAGCAGACCTCAGGCTGGGCCCGGGAATTCGACGATCCGATCGTGCTGCCGAATGGCCGACGGCTTGTCCTGCTCCGCGACGCGGCAAATTACATCACCGATCTGCCGCGAGCTGAGGCCGAGTTGCGAGAGTGGCAAGCGGCCATTGAGGCTCTACCACCATTACGGCAGCGCGGTCGATCAGTGTATCGATCTTCGCACTGATGCTGTCGCCAAGATTCACCACATCGGCAGCGGTGACCGGCACGAAGCCGGCAGCTTCCGCGAGCGGAAACACGTTCTCTCGATAAAAAGGCAGCACATCCAGTGGCGTTGCGAATAAGCAAAGCCGCGTCATGGCGTCACGTGGGAGCAGGAACTGCTCCAACGGCTTTTCCTCGGTAGCCTTTAGTGTTGGGCCCGCATGCTCGCGGCGGTATTCGCGCAGTTCGGCGAAAGCTTCAGCGAGAACGATGCCATAGCGCTCGCGGGTGCCCGGTAAATTGACGACCTTGACCCCGCGGCGCTCGAAGCGTGCGATGTCGCCTGGCTTGGCGCCGATCATGATGGCGTAGGCCATGCGGCGAGCCTTGCCAAGGCGACTCCCCACCACGTGCCAGATTTGTCGAAAGTCCGGGTCATCAAGACTGTATCCGATAAATACCGCCGTTTTCGTGATGAGCAGGTTGGAGAGGTAGGTTGCTATCAGCGGATAGTTGGAAAGAAAGCCATCGTAATCGGCCTCGGTCACCACAAGCCGCTTGGGATGCCGTACATCTCCGTGCAATTTGAGCAGCAACGTGCCCGTTGCGCCAAAGTTAATGGAGAGTTGGTCCTCATCCACCACGGGGTGAACTGTGCGGTTGTCCTGCCGCTCCAAGTCATATTGCTTTTCCAGCAAGAAATCGAAATTCGTTGTGCAGATGATATCGAACGGAAGGCTGCAGAATTCCTTATGCGCGGGACCCGGTTGAACGCGATCGAGATGCAGCAGTTCGGCGAGCCGTTCTATGAGTCGAGTTCGGCCGAACTCGTGCTCGTAAGCCGAGATACCGTCGAGGACGCTTGTTGGGGAATAGTCTTGAAGCTCGTCAGCGAAACTCTTACCTAGCTCATGCCACAGCGGCATTTTGACAGACGGCGGCAGCTTGGCGTTGAGCGACATACCCGCGCCAACAACGGGTAGCCAACGACCATTCACGAGGTCTTCTAGAAGGGGCTTCGGGAAATGAGCGAGATACTTGGGTGCCACTCTTAACTCAGGGTTTATATCCGTGGGGAGGGTATCCCATAAGGCGATAAGGCTGGGCTCGAATCAAGGCCCGATGCAGGGCAATCCCGCCCTACTTGGGTTCGTTCGCCGGGTCATGGGTGACATACGCCGAGCATAAGACCGTAGAAGGTCCATGTTCGTTGTTGGTCCCAAAGCGGACATCCCTTATTCGGACAGCCGGTCGGCTTTGACAAATTGCTGGCATGACTGCTGCTCCGAGAGGGGCGGACGAGGGATGGGGGTGGTCATTTCCTTAGGGACCCGCGGCTCGCGGACCGGCCTCACTCTCACTCAGGGATTTTTGCTGATTCCGCTCGATGTCGCCCACCGTTCCGGAATGATCTCGCCCACCGTTCCGATTTGATGTCGCCCACCATTCCGAGATGATCTCGCCCACCATTCCGGGATGATGTCGCCCGGGGTGACGAGGCCTCTTCTGGCTCCGCTACGGTCCCGCCTTTCGGCTTTGCGAAGGGGGACCTGGATGCCGACGGAGAGGTTTGCGATGCGCCATGTGCGCGATGTGATCAGATTGAAGTCGGCCGGGGTGCCGACCCGCGAGATTGCGCGGCGGGTGGGGACGGCGCCTTCGACGGTGCGGTTGACGATCCGCCGGTTCGAGGCGGCGGGGCTGACCTGGCCGTTGCCCGACGACGTCACCCGACACGGTGCTGGAGGCCCGGCCGTTCGCCAGCGCCGGAGCCGGTCCGGGCACCCGGCGGGGCCAGCGGCGGCAGGCCGAGCCGGACTGGGCGGCGGTGCATCGCGAGCTCAAGCGCAAGCACGTGACGCTGTCGATTCTGTGGGAGGAGTACATCGCGGGCGAACCCGGCGGGTATCGCTATTCCCGCTTCTGCGAGCTCTACCGGGCCTGGGAAGGCCGGCTGTCGGTGACGATGCGCCAGTCGCATGCCGCCGGCGACAAGCTGTTCGTCGACTATGCCGGCGACGGCGTGCCGGTGGTGGTCGACCGGTTCACCGGCGAACGGCGCACCGCGCAGATCTTCGTCGCGGTGCTCGGCGCATCGAGCTTCACCTACGCGCAGGCGACCTGGACGCAGGGGCTCGCCGACTGGATCAGCGGCCATGTCGGCGCCTTCGAGGCAAGGGTAGCAATGGGCCAACATGGGACATTCGAAACGAAGAGGCCGCCGACTGTGTCGGCCTCTGTCCGAATGTTTCTGCCTTGTGCCGAGCGGTGTAGGCCGCGATCGCGGTTGCTCAATCCGAACGCGACGGACTGCCGTTACAACTCGACGGGCTTCGGAAGCATTCGTTTAACGCTGAAAATGGGAAGCTGTCTCGTTTTTGTTCTATCCGGTCTAAAATGGCCCGTTCTCTACGGGGTCCGAGGATGTCCATTCGAAGTTTCCTCAAGCAGAGGGCGGTCGAAGTCGTTGTGAGCGGTAACTATGTGCTGCCGAACTGGTACGACCAGAGCGGCAAGCTGCGCAACTTCGCCTGCCGGACCAGCCGCGTGTCGCCGTTCCGGATGATCGTCGACGTGCCTGTTGTGGGCAGGATTGGCGACACAGTCTCCTGCTACTTCGCCGACTTCGGAAAGCTCAGCGGCGCGATCGCCGATGCGGACGCGGAGAGCTTCCTGATCGAGATGTCGATGACGGCGGAAAACCGCAGGAAGATCTCGGACCAGCTCACCTGGCTGGAGAAGAAGCAGAAGGATCCCAGCGCCAAGGACGCGAGAAAGGATGCGCGCATCATCCCGGTCGTCCCGCATTCGACGATCACCCTGGCGGACGGCAGCTTCCACCGCTGCTTTGTCATCAACGTGTCAGTCTCTGGCGTCGCCGTGTCCGCCGACCTGCAGCCGCCGGTCGGAACGCCGTTGGCGGTCGGCGCCTGCGTCGGACGCGTCGTGAGAACATTGCCGGACGGGTTCGCCGTCCGGTTTGTCGAGCTGCAGAAACGGCACGAGGTCGAGCGATTGGTCACCCGGAGGGGGCTGAACCTCGATCTCGACGTCGACGGGCCGCGCCGCGTGGCATAACCCGGCCAGGGGATGACGCTGGAAGCGTTCGAGGGCACTCGGGCACTCGCCCACGCACGCGAGCGCGATCTTCAACAAAAATTTCCATCAAGGCCGGAGAATTCCGCTTAGTCCCCGAGAGCGCCGCAAAAAGCGGACATGCCAATATCGACGTGATGGGCCAACAGCAGGCCATGCGCCGGAGAAAAAGTTCAAGAATGTCAATCCTGACAAGCGGGACTTCTCGTGAATGACTTTCTCCATTGGTCTATTTGGTGCCAGCGTATTGCACCGATCGCATGGCCTAGCCAAAAGGCCTTTTCCACCTGATCGTGACTGAGTTCAAGCAGAGTCGAATAATGAGTGACTTCTTCGGCTATCTTGGTACCTACGATTTTTTCCGCGACCGTCGTTGAAGGAAACCACTCAGTTTGCAGCGCTTCACTAAGATCCGGCTCTTGAGCACGCACAAAAAGCGGCTTTGGTAACGGGCCGTGAGGGCCTTCACCACTTAGCAGACTGTGGATCAGTCGGTCTTGAAACGCATACGCGATGTCCTGGCTACGCGTAAGCAATTCCCACACGCTGACGGTGTTCGGCAAGGCGCCCGAGACAACTTCAGCGCTAGCGTCCGAAATAATAAGGTAGTCCGGCTTTGGCGCTAGATCGGACCGTTCAGTAATATTCAGAAATTTCTCAAGACCCGTGTAGCCTAAGTTCTCCACCACGCCACCATCGACCAACCTGCGGTCGGTAACGCCGGAACCGGAGTCATCCGCCGGCCAAGCAATGTTTTTCGGCTGGAATACTCCCGGAAAGGCGCCCGAAGCGGCAACGATATCGGCGATGCGGGTGTTATCGAGTTGCGGAAAGGCTGCACTTCTTCCCTTGAAAAACACTTCGCGCGCATTTGATGGCCGCTCGAGGTCACTTGCATTCACCAAAAGCTGCGGGCTCGTGGTCGTATCTGCCAAGACTTTGTTTCCAAAAAAAGCGCGGCTGAAGAAGCTTGCATAGGTCTCGCCGCTGATCGACTGACCCGACCAGTTGCCAATCTGTCGCCAATTTGAAAGTACCTCATCGGGAAGTCCAGGTTGCTGACGTTGTAGCCTTTCCTTGAACAGACGGGGCGTGTAGCCAAGCCCGTAGTACGCTCCGATGATCGAGCCACCTGAAACGGTCGCTAGGTACCGGATTGGTACACATTTTTCGTCAAGGGCTGCCAGTACGCCAGCATGAATCATTGCTGCGCGATATCCTCCACCTGATAACGCGACTGCGATTGTGAGTGGCCTGTGATCCCCGGTCTGCCAGCCGGGTTGCTTGGACCATTCGGCGCGCTTCATCAATTCTGCTTTTCGGGCAGCTTCAAGGTTAGCGTCCGAGGGCATGCCATTGAATATCGGTTTGACGTACGTAACCGATAAACATGCCAGCGTCCAAGCGATACCAAACGCGACGACGGTCAAACCAACAAACAATGTCACCCATGGTATGGATCTATCCCGAAGGCTCCAAAATGTGGTCGACACCGCAAGGCTCGACAATGCTGCTATTGTGAATACGGCTATGTTTTCGAAGGACCGTAAACGAGAATCCGGCTCCACCTCCACTCTTTGATCAAAGGCGTTCGCCAGGAAGAGCAAAAATAGGAGAGTGCAGATCGCGCCGATCCACGTCGCCAATAACCAATGAGGCATCCCGCGATAGCCGTCTTCTGTGCTGTCCTGAATTAAGCGTTGAAATTTGGCGTGCAATGCAAGGAAAGCCCATACCCACGGAACCCAAAACCATGCTGATGCGCCGAACTGCAGTAGCGCAATCATACCAATTGCGCCGAATAGCAATCTTACCGCTCTAAACTGCCATTCGCGCGGCTGATTGAAGTGCGGGGTGAATTTCGGAAAAAGATACTCGCCTATAAGAGACCGGGCTTTTCTGAGTAGCCGCCGAGCTGCTATCGCACAGCGAATTGCGAGCCTTCGAAAGGGGCCAGTTGTCGTTGAGTCGCTGCGCATCAGTGCCTGGTAAACAACTCCAGCAGTTAGACCTATCGCAGCTAAGAGGATTGTCCTGTACAGACCACTGGTCTGAGCGACAAGCGCGGCCGTGAAAATAATGAGAACGCCCAGAAGGACTTGATACATGTCTTTGCTCCGTGACTCTGAAAGAGTGCTGCGCACTGCCGGTCACTGCAGAATCGATGAGAGCGATCAATTTCTGCTGCTTCATGGGGGCACACTTCGGCAGAGGACAATACCGAACGCAGTCATGAACGCCCTGGCCGAGGCGTCACCGGGCGCGAGTAGAAAGCAATACACGGATCAGAGGAGGCCGGTTTAGCTGTGCCGCACGGACGGCTCGCGGCCACCCAGCCGCTCCGACGCCCATTCACTCTAATGAAATCGCGTCGTCTCATGCAGCGAGCTCGAAGGTCAGGTTCAGAGCACCTTGTGGATGATCTTAAAGCATATTGCACCAAAGGGCAGCACCAAAGGTTCTGTGCGCCACCGCAAAATGACCGCTCTGGGTCCAAACTGCGACTTGGCGGGGAGGGCAGCTTCTAGAGCCAAGCGGACTTAGCGCGGTGCAGCTGCTTGCGATCCTGGCGTGCGCCCAGGTTAGCCCACACGGGGCCTTTGGCCGACTTCTTCAATAACCTCTGATTTGCGAACGCGCACGCACGCACGGCAGCCGTTTGCATCGGTCTGCAGCTCAGGCCTATTCGCAGGTCGGCTACCGGAGGAAATGCTGACACGCGTGGCCCATGCTGGGCACTTCCGTTTGTGGGCCCGGAGCGGACATATGTCGGATCGAAATCCCGCAGTGCAGCGGTCTTCTGCCGCGTGATGTGCTATCGTGATTGGACAGACCGCCCGCCCGCGTCGTCGGTTGCGGCGCCTGTTAGTGGTTGCGTCTTGCTGTAGCGAGGAGCCCTGCTGTAGGATCGAAGGACAACCAATGAAGAAGCGAATATCTTGATCTTAGGCCTTCGTACGAGCCCCAAAACGTCGGGCTCGTAATCGTTGCTGAATCTCCACCAGCAACTGGGCTGTATTTTCATGACTCCAAAGGAAAGCCTACCGCGTCTCGTCCCACGTAAGCGAACGGAATTCGTTCCCCGAGAGGCGCGGTACAAGGAACAGAAACTTGCGAAGGCCGAGGCGCGGAGCTTCTCAACGCAATCTGGCCGTAGAGCAATATCAAAGGCTAGCTGGTGACTCTGCGATGGCTCCAAAGGGTCTTAGTTTGGATCAGGTTTATGCGGCGGGTCGACGAACGGCGGCATATTTTGGGGCCGCAGGCGCGATACTTGTATGCTCTTTGGTCGCGTTAGTCCTCCCGCCGTTTAACCTAGATACCCCTCGCGTCTGGTACACGCTGAGCCTCGCTCTTGTCATAGCGCTCACTCGGATTGCTATCGTCCGTCGGACAGAAGCTCTCCGCGACGACCGGACGAGTGACGCAGTGGCAGCCGGGGCTCTCGTCCTGTTTAGCTTTGTGCTCTTGGGCGGAGTGGTTAGTCCCTACATCACCTCGTTATGGCTTGGCCTGCCCGTCGCAATCCTAGGGCTGTTGGCGGCCTTCGTTATTTACGCCCTCATCGCGCAAGGCTGGGACTCTCCAGCCCGAACGGCCGCAGTCGCCGTTGGAACTACTGTTGCAATCGTTGGAGCCGCCTGGCTTTGCGTTGCGGCTTTAGGGTTTGCCATTGACATCGTTCGTCTCGGCCAAACTGGCGAGGGATGGCCGCGCAACGAAGCTGTTCTTCATCAACGTCAGGCGGCCTTGGACGAATGGGACAAGCTTGGCGCACCGACCGTCGCAGTGACTGTGTCGGGTGGCGGCTATCGCGCTGCGGCCTTCCACGCAGGCGTGCTGTCGCTGCTTGAAGAGGCCGGGATCCCGATACGCCTCTTGTCTACTGTGTCTGGCGGTTCGATCGTTGGAGGCGCATATGCGATTGGGTGGACCCCGCAGGCCTTCATCGCACGCTTGAAAGAACGGCCGCGGATCGTCGACGATTTTATGAACCCATTCGCAGCGTACTCTCTTCTATTGGGAGCGGCGGGCACAGGCGACGTATTGAACTATCATCTGTCCCGGGTCTTCTTTGGGCTCACTGGCATTGAGGACACTGGCCCGCCCTTGATAGTCATCAATACGACCGAATTTAGATCCGGTGAACGGATAAGTTTTTGGCCCGGTGATGGAAGGCCAGTTCTGAACAAACCTTTAAAATTGGGAACGGCGGTTGCGGCTTCTGCAGCCTTTCCGGGTGCGTTTAGTCCGATTAAGGTCGACGGCATCTCCTATTATATGGATGGCGGGGTACGCGAGAACCTCGGACTTGAGGGGCTTGAGCAATTTCTGAATGAGCGCCGCGCCGCGCCGACTCCTCGTATATTACTAATTTCAGATGCGACGGCTGGGCTTACGGTCCCCTACGTCGATCAACGGCCGTCGCTTTCTGCGGCGGCCTTTCGTGCAATGGATATTCTTTACGCCGATCACTATCAGGAAGAAATTGACAGATATATGGAAGCTGGCGTAGCGATCGAAGCCAAACGACGGGCTGAAGCGAAAAAGCAAGACCAAATATTCTTTGGCATTCCTGATCTGCGGCCCACACCGGTGCCGGCCGATACGTTCTGGCGACGCCGTGATGGCGATGTTCGCGTATTTTTGTTTAGTCTATCCCGCCAGGTCACGGCGGACGAAGACGTGAGCGCTTTGCTTCGGTATGCGGCAGCCCTCGACACTCTGGAAGAGCTCTCCGAAGATGATCTTGAAATTGCATTCTGGGCCGGACGGTGGATTGCCAACAGTCAGCTTGAGAGTCTCTGTGGGTCGGTAGGGCCTGGGCGCTGCCGTTCGGTCGGCAAAATCATGATGCCTTCGACCCGCCTCCAAGAACTCGCTCGGCAGGTGCTGATGAGGCGGGGTTTGGAGCAATAAGGTGGCCATATCCATCAGGGCATCCGACCGTGGCTGCGCCGGTCTTGGGAAACGGCATGGGGCCCCGAGCGGCGGCGCTGGCCGTATTGATTGTCACAGACCAATCGGTGCAATCCAAACGCGCCGCTCTGCTGCACCTGCTCACGGCGGCTCATGGCCCCTTCGCGGACCTGCCGATGGGCGGCGCTGATGTCTGGTTCTGAGGTCAATGCGGACGTTGCGCGCTTGGGTGCGCGCGGTGGGCTCTCGAGGACTCGCCTTGTTCGCCCAATGGCCGAGTTCTTCCATAACAAGGGATCTGCGACTCCTATTTGTAGAACCCCGTTAGGAAGGTCACACCTCTCCTCATTAGACATGTCACTTTTTCCCAGGCGCGGTGCCTTGGGAGTTTGGTGTGATGACGGTGCTGTCGATGAGCCGGACGGAGATCGACCGGATGAGCGTGTTGCGGGATCTGGCAGCGGGCAGGATCAAGGTGACGGAAGCCGCGACGCTGATGAAATCGAACCGGACGCAGCAACGACGAGACGGAAATGCCGAGGGCTTTATTGGGCCGTCCGGAAGCCGACGGCGTTGAGCCCGCGATGTCGGCGAAAAAATCCGACTTCCAGTAATAGCGGCGGCCGAACGGCTGGCCGGAATCGAGCATGGTCTGATGCGTGCGCGATGAACGGCCTTCATCGTGATCGTGTCGGCAGCCTTTGCGACATATTGCATCGCCGCAAGACCTCGGTCGCGAACGGGGGCAGAGCGGAAGTTGACGGATAGCCGAGTGTCGCGCAGAGCGACGCTCGTGACCCAACTCGGACATGGGCAGAAGGACCACTAGCCTCGCGTAAGAACAATATCGAAATTCAAGACACGATGTTCCGGCCGGTCTTCCAATGAAGCCAGCGTTGCGACTAGCAGATCCGGATACAGCGCGGACACCAATAGCCTGTCGCAGGCATTGAGCGGTTCGCCGGGAAAATACATCTGCGTAACGAGCCGCTCGAATTGGCCATGGACCTCAAAGTGAATATGAGGTGGCCGTATCCAGTCTGGACCTGCTGGGTAAGCGCCGGGCTTTACGGTCTTGATCCGATAAACGCCGTCCCCATTCGACCGAATACAGACGCAACCGACGAAGTTCGGGTCGAGCGGCGCAGGGTTGGAGTCGTTGCAATGCGCATAGCGGCCAAAGGTATTGGCCTGCCACACCGTGAGTTTTGCCCCCCGGACAGGTTTGCCATCAAGATTGAGAATACGCCCGGTGACTTCGATAACTTCCCCTTGCGCAAGCCCATCGGCTCCCTTGATTGCAGTCAGGTCGTCCTGCGTGGCCGGCCTGCGCCCGGTCGGAAAGTAGGGACCTAGAATCTGGTCCGGCGTCCGATGCCTCCTATCACTCTTGCGCATTCCTTGCCTCAAGGCCGGGCTCGTTGGGGTATTCACGACACGCGTCAATCCTCTGGCGAAAAGCCGGACGCCTGAACAATCGGCCCCCACCGGTCAAAATCGGATTTGATCAGCTGCGCAAATTCTCCGGGTGTGCCGCTAACGGCGTTAACCGAAAGCTTGGCCAAGCCGGTTTTGAAAATGTCGGCGTTCACCACCGCTCGGATCGCGTCATTGAGGTGGTTCACGTCTTCGACTGGCGTCTTTGCCGGAAGGAGAACGCCGAACCACTCCTCGGCCTCAAGCGCCGGGTACCCGGCCTCCCTGACCGTCGGTACGTCGGGAAGCGGCAGGCTACGCTTCGGTCCGGTTGTTGCCAGCGCCCGAATGCCTCCAGACTGCACGTGCGGAAGCGCGGTGCCGATGGGATAGATTGTTGCGGCGATTCGACCGCCGAGAAGGTCCTGAATTCCGTTCGGGCCTCCGTATGGCAGATGCACGAATTCGAAACCGCCGGCCTTGGCCAGCCTCACGCCGGTAAAATGCAGCATCGATCCTGCAGCAGCCGTGCCGTACGTCGCCTGCTGGGGATTGGCCAGGCACCATTTCACGAAATCGGCCAGCGTCCTTACATTGGCCGGCACCATCGGACCCACTGTGATCAGAAACGGAAAGGAGCAGACCGTCGTGATCGGCGTGAAATCCTTTAACGCATCGTAGCCAAGCGTTTTGTAGACGTGTGGGAATACGACGACCATGGAAGCGGGGGTCAGTACCATGACCGAACCGTCGGCGGGGCTGTTTTTCAGCGCGCCAAGCGCGAGTCGGCCGCCTGCTCCGGGACGGTTGTCCACGATGAACGAAGACGAGTAGCCCTTCATCCCCTCGACAAGCATTCTCGCAATCACGTCGATCGCGCCCCCAGCACCGAAACCCACCAGCATGCGCGAAGCGGAGTGCCCGGTCTGGGCGTCTGCCATGCGCATCACATCGGGCAACACGGTGAGGCCACCTGCGCATGTCAGCAATAAAAGGCGTCGTTTCGTGATCATGTGACCCTCCTTAAACGAACTCTCGTTGTCCGGCGGATGATCGTCGGTTCGCACTGTCAACTCTGGTCGGCTCGACCATTATCTGGTAGTCCTAAAATCGCGACATCCCTGTAACTATGAGGTTAAGGCTTACATGGATTGGTCAGACCGAATTGGCAGTCGCATCAAGCTGCGCGACCTTCACATCCTCATGGCGATCGCCGGTACCGGCAGTATGGCGAAGGCGGCCGCTAAGCTGAGAATTTCCCATCCCGCCATCTCCAAGACGATCTCCGATATGGAAGGTACACTTGGAGTGCGGTTGCTGGATCGCGGATCACAGGGCGCCGAACTGACGGCCTATGGAGAGGTGCTGCTTCGATGCGGCATAAATATCTTCGACGAAATGCGGCAGGGGCTTCGTTCGCTCGAACATTTGTCTGATCCAAACTCGGGCGAAGTTAGGCTTGGATGTACCGAAATTGTCATACACAGCCTGGCACCGACCATCGTGCGGAGATTTTCGCAGAACTATCCCGGCGTTCAGCTTGACGTGAAGCTCACAAATCCAGGCGAATATCAAATCCTGGAATTGCGAGAGCGTAAAATTGATCTGCTGATCACGCGAGCCACGGGACAGCGCCTGGAAGACGACTTCCATTCCGAGGTCTTGTTCGATGAACCTTTTGTCTTCGTTGTGGGAGCGCAGAGCGAATTTGCGCGCAAACGCCGAGTTGCTCTCAAGGATATCATCAAAAGCAACTGGGTCTTGCCATCCTACGACAGCGCTCCAGGCGTCCTCATCGCCGGGGTATTTCGAGCTAATGACTTTCAACCGCCGAGGCCAGCTATCAAAACCGTGTCTATCCAGCTCACAAAATCGCTTATTGCGAGCGGGGAATTTGTTGGAATTCTTCCGACATCCGTCGCAACGCTCGACGCTCATCAAGCAGCTTTGAAGGTTCTCCCGTTTAAATCCTCTGGTCCTCGAATTACGGCGGAGATCGTATTTTTGAAGAATCGGACGCTGAGCCCGGCGGTAGAGTTGTTTATCAATTGCGCGCGGGAAGTCGCGAGATCGCTTGTTCGATCGCCCGGAGCGTGAAGCAATCCGGGTGTTCCCTAATTCAGCAATTCACCGGCTAGATCGCCTGCCTCGTTTTCAGTCTGTATCACTTCTTCCACCCGGCGAATGTCCGTTGGCCCATCGCGACATATTGCGCCGCCACAGGACCTCGGCCGCGAACGGGGCAAAGCGGAAGTTGGCGGACAGCCGAGTGTGGCAGATGGCGACGCTCGTGACCCAGACCTGACATTAGGCCTACCCCCGGGTAGCGTCCTATGCTTTCATATCTCGGACGGATCTACCGATCTCGGGAGGCCGATCTTGATCGGCAATCGTGTGGAGCGGCGGCTTGCTACAATCCTGGCTGCGGATGTTGCCGGCTATAGCCGTCTCATGGCGGTGGACGAGGAAGCGACCCTGGGGACTCTGGACGCGTATCGTCGCACGTTATCAGATCTGATAGGCGAGCACGCTGGACGGATTTTCGGCGGCGCCGGAGACAGCGTGATTGCAGAGTTTAGCAGCCCAGTGCAGGCCGTGCGCTCTGCAGTGGCCATCCAACGCGCGCTTGCTCGTCACAACGCCGATCTTCCCAGCGAGCGGAGGATGGAATTCCGAATTGGCGTCAATTTGGGCGACGTGATGGTGGAGAGCGACAACCTGTTCGGCGACGGAGTGAATGTTGCTGCGCGGTTGGAAGGCGTCGCTGAGCCGGGTGGAATTTGCGTCTCTGGTGCAGTCCGCGATCAGATCGAAGGCAAGCTGAACTTCCCCCTTATGCCGATCGGACAACGATCGTTAAAGAACATCAGTCGCCCGGTTTCGATCTATTCCGTCGACTGGCGGCTCCAGCATCCGGCGGCCACGGGCGTTTTGGGGGGCGAGCTTGCGCTTCCGGACAAACCGTCGATTGCGGTGCTGCCTTTCTCGAACATAAGCGGAGATCCCGAGCAGGAGTATTTCGCGGATGGTATTACAGAAGACATCATCACCGCCCTATCTCATCACCGGTGGTTCTTTGTCATCGCGCGAAATTCGACGTTCGTCTACAAGGGGCGCGCCGTCGACGTGAAGCAGGTCGGTCGCGAGCTTGGCGTGCGATACGTCCTCGAAGGTAGTGTAAGACGGGCCAGTCAGCGGGTCCGGATTACGGCTCAGCTAATCGAAGCGGAAACCGGAAACCACCTGTGGGCCGAGCGGTTCGACCGCGACATGGCCGACATTTTTGCTATCCAGGACGAGATCACACAGAGCGTGGTCGCCGCGATCGAGCCGGAGATGCTGCTGATGGAAGGCAGACGCGCCTTTCGCAAGAGCATCGGCAACTTGGATGCGTTCGACTGCTGCATGCGCGCGATGTGGCATTTTTCACAAATCACGCCCGAGAACTACGACGAGGCCGTTGCTCTGTTGCGGCGGGCGATCAGCCTCGATCCGACTTTCGCCCAGGCACACATGGCGCTTGCACGCACGCTGAACGCCCGGGTTTGGCACGGCTGGACCAGCGATCTCGCGAGCGACGCATCCGAAGCTCATGCGGCTGCGACGCGCTCGGTTACGATCGATGACCGCGATCCCTACTGCCACTACGCGTTGTGCTGGACGAGTTTGGTAAAGCGAATGCACGCGCAGGCGCTTGGGGAGGCGCAGCGTTCGATCGACCTCAACCCGAATTTCGCGCTCGGGTTCTTCGTCCTTGGCCAGGTTCGGGTCTATATCGGGCACTTCAGAGAAGCTCTCGACGCTCTGCTGCGCTTCCTCCGTCTGAGCCCGAACGATCCTCAAGCCGGTGCCTTTCTGGGCACCGTCGCGCTGGCTTATTACCACCAGGAGAACTACGAGGAGGCGGTCCACTATTGTCAGCTTGCGATCGGCACGCGGCGTTTCTACCCGGGGCTCAAGCCCCTTCTCGCAAGCCTTGGCCAACTCGGACGCGTAGAGGAAGCGCGGCCGTTACTGCATGATTTCATCTCGCGGCCGGCGGACCCGCAGCAGCTGTTCGACGTTACGACACCTTACCTTGACATGAAGCACCGGGAACACCTCGTAGACGGCTTGCGTCGTGCGGGCGTAACTAACTTGCGGTGATGCGCATTTATTGGAATGGGGTCGAGCCTCTTGAGGCAAACGCTCTCTGCCACCGGGGAAAGCAGTCGCTCCGAAACGTCAGCCTTGCGCCATGACCGGCAATGTTCGCCAGGTCAGGTTCTGGCCCTTCGCGACCAATTGCACCGCCGCAGGATCTCGGTCGCGAACTGGGCATAGATGGTGTAACGGGCCGCCGGCTGGCCGCGGTGGTTAAGGCGGCGAGAAGGAG
>NZ_JBHMET010000207.1:19174-23782 GCF_042430365.1 Bradyrhizobium erythrophlei | reverse complement strand
TCGGACGGATCGAGCAGAACGTCCAGTTGCATTCTGACGAGGTCGTCGGAATCCCTTTCACGGCATCATGCTCGGCGGATCTGGGACATCTAGTCACCGCCGTGCTACCGGCTTGATTTTTGCGTCATGCAGCACGCAAGCCCGGTCCGGTTTTGGCACCAACCGGACCAACCGGGACGGTCTCATGACGTCCGTTGATTGGGGGTAGACCGGAAGTGGCTGGCAGAGGGTCGAATCGGCGCTTTTGACCCATTTCGGAAGTCGAGGCCGCTCAAGGCTGATGCTACTCAGCCGGGTCCCCGCGGCTAGAAAGCTACTTGCAGTCTACCTCGGGAGTCGGAGCGCCATAGCGGGCGCGAACGAGGTTTACATTTCCCCTGGCAGAGGTCAGGACAAACAAATTATCGTAAACCGAGCTGCAAATATTTGGTAGTTGCGGTCCTCCGAGCGAGGCAATAAGGCCAGGCACCGACCAGTCGTGCCCCACGACCAGCACCACGCCTGAGCGGTGGCGCACCGCCAGCTCTAATGTTTTGATATACTCGGCACGCTCCTTTATGACCTCGGGCGGAAATAGCGCATCAGCCGTAGGATTGGCGACAAGTGCGCGCTGCCCGACATTTATCACCTCTGGAGCTATCCCGAGCGCCTTGGCCAACGGTTGAGCAGTCTCGCGCGTACGGCGAAGTTGTGTTGTGATGATGCTGGCCACGCCGGCGGTGCGCAACGCGGCGGCGAGGTCCTGTGCACGCTTCGCCCCAGCTTCAGTCAGAGGCGGATCATCCGCCGGTTGTGCCGCTTTATCCGCGTGCCGCACGAGAATGATAACGGGGAGTTCGTCGGCGCTGGCTGGCTGCACGAAGGGCTGAAAAGGCAAATGTATGAAGATTGCCGCCAAAGCGACCGCCAGCACCGAGCGCCAACCTAAGGCGAATTTCATGACTAAATCCCCCTCGATTAATCGGACCCGAAGGCTAAAGGGTTTTCTCTCCTCGAGAAAGCTGCACATTTTTTTGAATTGGCACCAACCGGACCAACTGGGCGGGTCCGCGGCAACATCCAAGCCTTGTTCCGGCCACCCACGGCAACTTAGATAATGCGGCGCGCTTCGATCAGGCTGAAGGGCGAAGCGGTTGCGACAATGGCCTCAACCGAGAGACCGCTCGAGGCCAGCAGAGCGCGATACTGTGCGTCGGTGCGCTCGCAACCCGTTGTCATGACCAGCATATTGAGATCCGTCAGAAGGGCCCGTCGATGAGCGGGGATCTCCTCGACCCTCGCGGGCAACACCTGTTCGATCAGCAGCAGTCGGCTGTCGGCCGTCATAGCCGCGGCGCAATTCGTCAGAATGTTCCGGCTGCTGGCATCATCCCAATCGTGAATCACGCTTTTGAGGATATAGGCATCGGCGGCCGGCGGCACGGCCTTGAAGAAATCTCCATGCACGATCCGGCAGCGGTCGCTGAGGCCCGCCGCGGCGAGAGCCTCGGATGCGTCCGACGTCCCCGATGGGATATCGAAAATCGTGCCATTCAGGCCGGGGCACCATGACAGAACGACGGACAACAATGCTCCGTTGCCGCCGCCGACATCGACGATCGTCTTGAAGCGACTGAAATCGTACGCCGCGACTGCCGCGTTGCCCACCTGACGGGTCATCTCAGCCATCGCCTCATTGAAAATTCTGGCCTCTTCCGGTTGGCTTGCGCGATGCTCGAAGGTGCTGGTCCCGAAAACCTTTCGGAAGGCGGACTTGCCGGTGCGAACGCTGTAGGCCAAATCGCTCCAGGCCCTGCGGGTATCTTCGGACCCAACGAACATTGCAAAATTGCGCAATGAGCCAGGGACGCCGGTCCGCAATTGCTCGCCGAGCGCAGCGCAAGCGAAAACGTCTGGTTCGATTTCCGAAAACACGCCAAGCGCCGACAGCGCGTGCAACAGGCGGGCAAGCGCGGAGGGGGCCGTCTCTGTCGCGAGGGCGAGTTCCGCGACGTGGCGCGCCTTGTCGTGCAGCAGGTCGGCAAGGCCAAGTTTCGCCGCGACGCAGATCGCCTGCGAGGCCCACGCGCCGGTAATCATCGGCATCAGCGAAGGGGCTTCGGGCACCGGGCCTGGTTGTGTAGACACTGTCGCCTCCATGATGTTGATCGCAACCCCGCCGGCGGCTTCAGTTCAACACGTCGCACGCTAGTTCCGCACTCCAACCAGTCCGCCAAATCGCTCCCAACTGCGGCCGGTGAATCGCTGTAACTGCATTTCGGTGATAGCCGACGGGCGATCGATCCCGGTGCGAACCCTGATGCCCGGCAGCAACATCGGTAGTTCGCGATCGAGCCTGTTGGCTTGCCGCATGATGTTGTCGCGCGAGACGTCATCGCCGCATTGCCGCAGCACCAGCGCCAGTGTCATGGTCCGGCTGTAGGTGATGGCATTCTGCATATTGGTGGCGTCACCTTCCGGAAAATATTTGCGCATGAAATCGAAATAGTCGCGGACGCCGGGATCGTCCCTGAATTGAGGATCGGTTGGGTCCTTGCCGTACGCCGCGGTGATCAGGCCCACGGATTTGTCGAGCCCGGCCGGTTCGAGCACGGACGCGACCGCGGATGAAATCGAATTGATGAGATGCAGCGGCTTCCATCCGATCTCGTCGCTTTTCCGGATCGCCTGGGCGGCGAACTTTGCCGTCGTCACGTTGAAGAAGACGTCCGCGCCGGAAGCCTTCAAGGCGACGATCTGCGAGTCGATCGTTGGATCGTTGACCTGATAGGTCAGCTCTTTGACAATCATCGCGGAGGCTTTGGCGCCCAGCCCATCTTTCAATCCCTGCAGGTAGTCCCTGCCGTAATCGTCGTTCTGGTAAAGCACGCCGATCCTCGCGTCCGGTCTGGAGCGTAACAGATAGTTTGCGAAAATCATTCCTTCGGCATGGTAGGTGGGTTGCCATCCGATCATCCAGCTATGTTGCTTTCGATCCTCCCACTTGCTTGCGCCGGTAACGAAAAACAGCTGCGGCACCTTTTGATCCGAGAGATATTTCTGTACGGCCGAGACCGTCGCGGTCCCGAACGCGCTGAACATCAGGAGCACGCCGTCGCCCTCGACCAGCCGGCGAGTCTGCTCGACGGTCTTCGACGGGTTGTAGCCGTCATCGAGCGAGATGAAATTGATCTTGCGGCCGTTGATGCCGCCCTGTTCATTGAGCATCTTGAAGTAGGCCGCTTCCATGCGCCCGATCGTACCGTAAGCGGATGCGGCGCCGCTGTAGGGCATCGTGTTGCCGATCTTGATTTCGCCGCCGCCGGCTTGCGCCGGCAAAGGCGTCGCCAGCATCAGGCTGGCCAGGCCGGTGCAGTACAGCGCTCGAACCAGCGTCAACGGTCCGGAACGGGCGCACGGAATTAAGGCGGTCAGTTGTCGCAGGAACGTCATTGTCGCCTCCCTATTCCATCGATTGGCAGATCGGTTCTGCGTCGCGGCTTTCGCCGCCCGTGGCCCGGGCGGGCATAGGAATCGTTGGCTTCGATTACCCGGGCCAGCATATCGAGCAGGGCGGTGCGCTCCGCTTTCGCCAGCGGTGCCAGAATCCGCTCCTGCGCAGCGAGCAAGGAGGGGCGCAACCGAAGGCGCAAGTCCATGCCGCGCCGGGTTAGATAGAGCTGGCGGGCCCGCCGGTCATTGGGATCAATCTCTCGTTTGACCAGACTCTTTCGCTCGAGAAACTCGATCATTTGGCCGAGGGTGACAGCGTCAACGCCGAGGCGGCTCGCGAGCTGCCGCTGGCCGCTCCCGGGCACCTCCTGAATGGCGGCCATGACCCCATAAAGCATTGGTGTCAGATCCTCATGCACGAGAATCTCAGCTGTCACGCCAAGGCAGATCTGGTGAAAGCGACGTGCCAGATGCGCGGGCACTCTGTGCGATGACAGCACCTTTGTTGACTTTGCGTTTGGTCTAGAGCGGGGCTCGTGCATGAAATTCCCGAGCGAAAATAATATGAATATTTATGATTAGAATACTAATTATATGATCTGTCAACGACCTCCTGCGCAGGTTGCTCGCATCATCCTGCCCATTGGCCGCTTTCGCCAGATCACCTGATAGTCGTCGGGACGACCAAGGCCAAGCCTGCAAGGTCACCTAGTGCGCTGGCCCCCTTTGAGACATGCCGACGGACCCTGAAAAGGTCTGCTGATGGGGGAAGGCCGGAAGTGGCCAGCCAACCCGCAAAACGGCGCTTTTGACCCAAGGCGGACCTGACGCGCTCCCGGTGCGGAGTGCTAGAATAGCAGGGAACGGATCGTGTCCATGCGAAGAACCGCCGCCGTCATCGGCACCGCCATCTTCTTCGTGTTCGCGCCCTGCGTGGTGGCCGGGGTGGTCCCGTGGTGGATTTCGCGCTGGGAGTTCAGGTTGTCGTTTCCCGGCGTCGAGCTCACGCGCTTCGTCGGCGCCGCGCTCATTCTTGCCGGCGTAGCCGGGCTCGTGGATTCATTCGCGCGTTTCGCGCTGCAGGGGCTCGGCACGCCGGCGCCGATCGCGCCGACCCAACATCTCGTCGTTACCGGCCTCTATCGCTATGTGCGCAATCCAATCTACCTGGCAGTC
>NZ_JBHMET010000207.1:18549-19066 GCF_042430365.1 Bradyrhizobium erythrophlei | reverse complement strand
CGGGGCGGAATACGAAGCGTTGCGCATCAATGTGCCGCGTTGGATCCCGCGCCTAACCGCGTGGCGAGGCGGTCGGTAGCGGCTGTAACGCACGACCTCGGCGCTGATTTTTGACGAGGCTCTTCAGCAAAGTTTGTCTGCAATTGGCCCTGGCTGTGTGAAAACGCGAAATCTCGCCGAGGGCAGAGAATCTGATTCTCAGATGCGGCGGCGCTGCAGTTCAGTTTGCTCCTCACGCACCCAGAGTGGTGCTTACGAAGGAATACTTTTTTCTGCAATTTGCTCGGCGCTGCGTTTTTACACAACCAAGGCCCTGAGCAGACATGCTGAAGGCCAGCCCGGATGTCCGCTTCTCCGATTGGAGCACCGCAATCCGCCGATCCGCGCGCGACTGGAGCGGCGGATTGGACCTTGCGGCTCATCCGCCCCATGCCACTGATTTGCCCGACAGGGCAAGGGCCCAAGTCAAAAATATTTCTGTTCTTAAGAAGGGCAAATCAGTTTATGAATCCGCCCA
>NZ_JBHMET010000207.1:0-18539 GCF_042430365.1 Bradyrhizobium erythrophlei | reverse complement strand
CCCGAATGAGGGGCGGCTCGCGATCGTCACGAACGTGGTGTGGGATGCGGTGGACGCCGAGCGCACAACTGACGAGTGCGTGCAACGCGGACGGCGAAGTCGTGTGGTCCTGACGCCCCAGTGGCAGGTGTCTCCTCGCAAGACGTGGAAAGCGTCCTGCGAGGACGGTGACAAACAAGCCCGGTCTCGCCGGGGAGAGCACGATATAAGCCGTAACTTTCACCTGTGGTCCTACCCCCGTGCTTTTTGTTGCACGGGACCCATGGGTGCGATCGGCACCCGGCTTTCCCTGCGCCCTCTGTGCTTCAGGAGTGGCGAAACGAACGACAAACCTCGGACACATCGTGCCGCGAGAATGCGGATGTATGACTCACAAGGCGTCCCACAAATTCGGTGTCGTCCCGGGCTTGACCCGGGACCCATAACCACCAATGCCGGTTGTTATGCCGCGCTGGGGCCGCAGCCTCTCTTACAACAAACGCCGGTGGTTATGGGGCCCTGCTCCAGTGCGCAATTGCGCACAAGGCAGGGACGACAGCGATGATGCGGCGAGGCTGTTGCATCAACGCGCAGTTCGCGCCTCACGCGCTTGCGGCTTTCACCACCACGACGTTGTCGTCCGGCGGCGGCGGATGGCGCTTGAGATGATCGCGGCGCAGCGCGATCTCGTCGCGCACGAACTCGTAGCCGAGCTTGAACGTGTCGAGCCCGTCGCTACTGATCGTGCCGTCGCGCAGCCCGATCACCGCGTGGCGCAGGATCGTCTCGAGCTCGTCCTGCAGCTCGTCGAGCTGGTCGATGGTCTTGGCGTGCTCCATGCGCTCGCCGATGTCGAGGATCCGGATTGCGAGCTCGCTGGC
Organism: Bradyrhizobium erythrophlei; assembly: GCF_042430365.1. Taxonomy (GTDB): domain Bacteria; phylum Pseudomonadota; class Alphaproteobacteria; order Rhizobiales; family Xanthobacteraceae; genus Bradyrhizobium; species Bradyrhizobium erythrophlei. The sequence continues at coordinate 17,679 of NZ_JBHMET010000207.1, read as the reverse complement.
CTTTTCCGGCGCGACGCGGGTGATCTTGGTGTAGATCGCGGCGAAGATCGAGCCGATGACGCTGAGCGCTGCCGCACCGAGATACATCATGTCGCTGTAGCGATCCATGAACGACTTGGTGTCGTCGTTGATATATTCGGCGGCGCCCGGATGGGCGATGATGAAGGCGTCCTTGTCGGTGACGGCCGGCTCGATCTTCGAGGCGAAGCCGTCGTCGAGCACAAGCTCAGTCTTGTTCTCGTAGACGATGCGGGCGAGCTCGGCCGCCGTCGTGGTCGACATCCGCGACTGCGCGACGAGCAGCCATTCGAGCCCGATGGTGTCGACATCGTCGTCAGGGATCGCCGGAGACGACGACAGCATGCCGGTCGAGACCGTTTCCTCGGAGATCGCCGGATACTTCCGCGCCAGCGCCTTGGCCGAATCGATCGCGTTCAGGGTGAAGCCGCCGCCGCGTTTGGCGAATTGCTCGTAGGTCTTGTCCTTCATGATCTTCGAGGTGTGCTCGATCGCGACCACGGCGGCAAAGCCCGAGGCGAACAATTTGTCGAAGGCGGTGTTCGGCGGCGCCAGCTGCACCCGCTGCGCGGCTTCGGGGCTGTCGGGGATCTCGAGCGCGGTGCGGACGAAATTGACGCTGTTTTCGCCGTCGCCGAGCACGGCGATCTTCTTCTTCTTGAGGTCGGAGAGCGACTTGATCTTCTTGCCGCCCGGGCTCAGCACCAGCACCACGTCATGCTCGAGGATCGCGATGGCGCGGGCGCGCGACGGCACCTTGGCGTCGGTGCGCAGGATCGCGAGGTTGGCGTCGCGGCGGTCGAACTGCGCCAGCGCCTTGGCGTTGTCGGGGTTCGGCGCGATCTTCAACCTGAGCCGCGACGAGTTGTTCTTCAGGACGGTGGCAAGCTTGGCGGCAAACTTGGCCTCCGGGCCATTGGCGGGGCCGACCGCAAAGACCAGGGTTTCGGAATTGCGCACCCAGACCCGGCCGCTCCACACGGTGGCCGCGGTGAGCAGCAGCGTCAGGATCGAGAAGATGATGATCTGCGCGCGGTTGCTTTTGACAACCCTGGCGCGAGGCCGTGGCAGGGCCGGCGAAGGCGTGGGGGCTTCAGCGCTCATGGCTCGTGACCCGTCCGGAGAACCCTTTGGCCCGCGCCGCAACCGGCGGGGCTGCGCCCGGGGGAATCGTAAATGCCTATAAAAGAAAGAAAATTTCGCTTGCCGGGCGATGATATCGCTCCCCGGAGGGAATGCAAACCGGCCGCAGCCGGTAACGTTAACTTGTAGGGCTGTGCCGTGATGCCGCATGACTATCGCCACTATCGCCGTGGGAACACAGCATGTGATTTTCGGACAAGGCGCAGGTGCATTCCGGCGCCGGAGATGTCATAAATGAGGCAAGCTTTGGAAATGTCCGGGTTTGCGATGTTGTGCTGACGGCCTGACCCGGAAATTTTGCGACCATATTCACTTTTAAGTCGAAGGGCGTCAGCTTGTTGTTTCCTGCCATGTCATCGTCGGTGCCGGTTGCTGCCCTGGTGGGATGGATGCTGCTTCTCACCGTGAAGCACATCATCGCCGACTTCATGTTGCAGAACGCCTGGATGGCGATCGGCAAGGACCAGAAGAAAGGCTGGGCCCTGCCGCTGCTCGCGCATTGCCTGGTTCACCTCGCGGTTGCGCTGGTGCTGATCCTCGTCGTGGCGCCGCGGTTCTGGTACGTCGCCTTCGTCGACTTCGTCATTCACATCACCGTCGACCGCGCCAAGGGATTTTGCGCCTCGCATTTCGGCGTGACGCTGGAATCCGGGCATCCCTGGTTCTGGACGCTGATCGGCGTCGACCAAGCGCTGCACCACCTCACCGGCTTCTTCCTGTCGATCTACATGGCCGCGAACTGAGCGGCCGTCGTCCCGGTCATGGCCCGCCATCGCATCGGCCGTCCTCGCGGGAGGCCGATGTGATTCGTCTGCAACGGGCAAGGGCCCCCGTTAACGACCGGCATCAGTGGTTAACCGTTCGTTAGAGAATTGCGCGGCATCTTCCCGATCGAGGGGGATTTGCAAATGTTTTCAAGCCGCGACGCCTTCGAGAACGATGCCTGCCCGGTCGGCGACGAAATGCTCGGCCAGATGTATCGGGCCAATCCCAACGGCCTGTCGCTCCTGGTCGCGAACGTGTCGCCCGACGTCCGGGCGATGCTGGCGCTGTTCTGCTATCGCCGCAGCCACCTGCACGCGCTGGCGCTGGCGATCGCCACGAGCTGCACCGAACGCGAGCTGATGCATTTCGGCGGCCGCGTCGGCTCGACGCTCTACGCGCTGTCGCGCGAGCCCGCGCGCGCGACCTCGTCGTCGCACGGCCGCAAGCCGATCACGCTCTCGACCAAGCCGCTCTCGACACTGCCGCCGATGGTCGACGAGCTCGATGACGAAGACCTCACCGACGTGGTGACGGCGTAGGTTCCGGTCAGGTCGCCTGCGCGCCCGGAAGCACGGGCAAGCCGTGCCGGCGCCGCGCCATCGCGCATTCGGCATCGCCCGGCATGCAGGTCCGGCACACCTCCGGCCGCACCGCATAGACGTCGCACCGCGTCGCCACCCCGACCTCGCCTGACAGCGCCGCGCAGCGGTCGCCGTCGCAGCGCATGCCGGACAGCCGCTCGTTGACGAACTGCGCCGGGATCAGGTCGAGCTGGTCGTCGTCCTCGATGGTGAAGCGCGGCCAGTTCTCGGAATAGCTGCAGCAGGCGCCGCAGGACTGGCAGGGGCTCGCGTCCGACGCTCCGGCAAGGTCTCTGGCCATCAGGTGTCCCTCGGCGCTTCCCACACCAGGCTTCGCCGCCAGCGCGCCCGGAGCAGGTCGCGCCGCTCCGGATACTTCTCGTCGTGATAGACCGCGGTGACGACGCGGTCGGTGCGGAAGCTGCGGAAATCCTTGCGCAGCTCGCACCAGGCCGCGAGCAGCCGCACCGCCTCGTGATAGCCGACCGCGATCGGCCAGATCGTGCGCTCAGAGTCGCGGCCGTGCTCGTCGCGGTAGTTCAGCGTGATCTTCTTGCCCTCGTGGATCTGGCTGCGCGTCTTGACCATGTCGATGCGGTCGGGCTCCCGGTTCCACGCCGAGCGGGCACGGCTGGCGGGCTCCAGCACGAACGGCCGCAGCCGGTCCGGCACGGTTTCGGCGATCTTGGCCATCAGGTCCTCGGCGGCGCGTGCTAGCGCCGGATCGGCGTGGCCGACCACCCATTGCGCGCCGAGCACGCAGGCCTCGATCTCGTCCGGTGTCAGCATCAACGGCGGCAGGTCGAATCCCTTCTCCAGGATGTAGCCCATGCCGGCCTCGCCGCGGATCGGCACGCGCTGCTCGATCAGCGTTGCTATGTCGCGATAGATGGTTCGCTTCGATGTCTCGAGCTCGGCCGCAATCGCGTCCGCGGTCAGGGGCTTACGGGTGCGGCGGAGCACCTGGATAATCTGAAACAGCCGGTCGGCGCGTCTCATGGCTGGTCTCTCGTTCCGTCTCTCGGCTCGTCGGTTTTTCGCGTCCCGCCCCGCTGCTGCTGACAGCATGTTGGCAGCAGGTGGGGGCTATACCAGGACAACACCTCAAGTGAAGGGAATTTGTCCATGACGAATCTTGACGAGCTCGGTTTCAGGCAGGCGCAGGGCTTTGCGCTGGAACAACTGATCACGGTCTACTCCACCTCCGGCGACCTGCGCTGGGCCCTGGTTGCGCTGATGGCGCAGTCGGTCAGCGCGGCCTGGTCGTTCGGACGGCGGCGGGTGGTCAAGCGGGTTCGCGAGGCGGTTCGCCGCCTCGCACCCGTCGGCCCGCTCGACAGTGAATGCCACTGCTGCTGACACCATGGTGGCAGCAGGGGGGCGCTAGCGTTCCCTCGCATTTCAGGCAATCGGGAGCTTCACATGATTACGCTTTTTGGTTTTGGTTCGGGCTTCGGCTTGCCGGAAATCAGCCCCTTCGTGACCAAGACCGAGGTCCAGCTCAAGATGGCCGGGCTTGCCTATCGCAAGGAAAAGGCAGTGCCGCCGGCCTCTCCCAAGGGCCAGCTCCCGTTCATCGTCGACGACTGCGAGACCATTGCCGATTCGACCTTCATCCGCGCCCATATCGAGGGCAAATACGGCTTCGATTTCGACGCGCCCTTGAGCCTGCAGGCGCGCGCCCAGGCCTGGGCCTTCGAGCGCATGATCGAGCATCACGTCTACTGGGCGCTGGTCGGCGCGCGCTGGGTCGACGACACCAATTTCGCCAAGGGGCCGGCGCATTTCTTCGACGGCGCGCCCGATCACATGCGCGACAAGATGCGCGAGGACGCCCAGTTTCGCGTCGCCGAGAACTATCTGTTGAGCGGCCTCGGTCGCCATGCGCCCGATGAGGACGTCGACCTCGCGATGCGTTCGCTGTTTGCGCTGTCGGTGCAGCTCGGCGACAAGCCGTATCTGATGGGGAAGGAGCCTTGCGGCACTGACGCCACCGCGTTCGGCGCACTCGCCGGCATCCTGACGCCGTTCTTCGATTCGCCGCTGCGCGAACGCACCGAGAAGTTCGACAACCTCACCGCCTATGTCGACCGCATGATGCTGCAGTACTACCCGGAATTCGCCTGGGCGCCGGTGCAGCAGGCCGCCTAATCTGCTGCGGTCGGGGTGGGCTCGCCCTTCAGTGCGGCGAGTTCAGCCTCGAGTTCTGCGATTCGCGCGTCGCGTGAGGCGAGGGCAGCGGCGACGTCGGCGGCATCGAACTTTTGCGGGATGTGTTGTGGGCAGTTGGTATCCCACGCTTCGATCTTGAACAGGATCACCTGCTCCGGCCGCGCCTTGTAGCCCTGCGGCATCAGTGCGCGCGTCAACGCCGGATCGTCCTCGACGACGCGCGCCTCGCCCCAGATCTTCACGCGGCGGCGGTGCACATAGTCCATCACGAAGATATATGCCTTCGGGTTCTCGGAGAGATTCCCCTGCGTGATGTATTGCCGGTTGCCGGCGAAGTCGGCGAACGCGATCGTGCGCGTGTCGAGGATCCTGATGAAACCCTTCGGTCCGCCGCGGTGCTGGATGTAGGGCTGTCCGCCGGCCGAGGCGGTGGCGAAATAGAAGCTGTTAGCGTCAGCGAGGAAGGCGGCGAGGCCCTCGTCGATCTCGGTGCGCCAGCCGCTGTGCTGCTCCACGCTGGCATACGCCTCGCGGGAGCCCTTCCGCGTCTGAATCGCCTTCACCGCAGGGCTGAATGCGACATCGCTGGAATAGGTGTGAAAGTCTGACATCTGAGCCTCTCACCATGGCGCCAAAACGGTCGTCTCCGCTTCCTACATGGAAGTTCCCGGAATTTAAAACAATCTGGATAGTTGACACTGCACTGTTGCTGAATATGCAATAGTCCCATGGACCGGATCGACGCCATGCAGGCCTTTGTCGCCGTTGCTGACCTCGAGGGCTTTGCCCCCGCGGCGCGCAAGCTCGGCCTGTCGCCATCGGCCGTCACGCGGCTGATTGCGGCGCTGGAGGAGCGGCTCGGCGCCCGGCTGCTGCAACGGACCACGCGGCAGGTGACATTGACCGACGCCGGCTCGCGCTACCTGGAGCGTGCCCGCCGGATCCTCGCCGATATCGGGGAGGCCGAGGACGCGGTGGGCGGCGAGCGCACGCGGCCGGAGGGCCGGCTCGTCATATCGGCGCCGATGGGGTTTGGCCGGCTGCATGTCGGGCCGGTCGTCTCAACCTATCTGACGCGCTATCCCGATGTCGGCGTCGACCTGCGTCTGTCGGACCGCGTGATCAACCTCGTCGAGGACGGCGTCGACCTCGCGGTGCGGATCGGGCATTTGCCTGACTCGACGCTGGTCGCGCGCCATGTCGGCGAGATGCGGCGAATCGTGGTGGCCTCGCCCGGCTATCTCAAAGCGCGCGGTGAGCCGAAGCGGCCCGCGGACATATCCGGGCACGACACGATCCAGTTCGGTCCCATGTCGGCCGCACTCGACTGGAGATTTGTCGAGAATGACCGCGAGATTCGCGTGGCAAGCGCTCCGCGCTTCGCGACCAACAGCTCGGACGCCGCCATCCGGCACGCCGAGCAGGACGGTGGGCTGACACGCGTGATGGCCTATCAGGCCGCCGAATCCCTGAAGGCCGGGCGGCTGAAGGTCGTGCTCAGGGCGTTCGAGCTGCCCGCGATGCCGATCCACATCGTCTATCCGACCTCGCGGCTGCTGTCGGCGAAGGTGCGCACCTTCATCGATCTCGTGACCGAGATCAGCGACTGGCATTTCGGCTAGACTCTTGTCTGATGCGTTTTCTTGACGCGAACCGGCGTCCACTTCGCTTGAAAACGCTACGCTGGCTCCCTCTTCGGCACCACGCGGAACGTGCCGTTGGCGCGCGCGATGGTGACGTCGTCGGCCTTGATCAGGCTTTGCGCGAAGCAGATCGTGCTGCCGGTCTTGATCACGTCGCTTTCGACCGCGAGCCATTGCCCGATCTTGGCTGACCCGATGAAATCGACCGCGAGCGAAATCGTGACAAACGAGGTCGTCCAGCCCGTCGCCTGCCCGCAGCTATAGCCCATCGCGTTGTCGGCGAGCGCTGCGATCAATCCGCCATGGATCAGGCCGCGGCCATTGGTGTGCGGTTTGGCAAGCCGCAGGCCGATGATGACGGCCTTGTCGGTCTTCTTCGAATAAAGCGGCTCCCAGGGTTCGGTGAGCGGGCTCTTGCGGAAATGCCGCTCGAAGCCCGCGGGGATGTCGGGGACGGTTGTCGTGTCGATGGTCATATGAAGCTCGCGTGCTGGCGTTGCGTTTCTCGCCATTGAACGCGATGTCGATGACAACTTCACCGCCTACAAAGTTTTAAACGGGATTTGCGTGGGTGTTTGAAAAGGGCAGCCTAGGAAGGGCAAAGGCGCCTTGGCGCCGTGCCCACCATCAAGTTTTGTGCGCGTGATGGTGGGCACGCTCTCGCTTTGCCGACCCTACGAATTCGGCACCGCCTAAAGCGGCAGCCCCACGTAGTTTTCCGACAGCGCGGTCGACGCCGCCTTGGAGCTGACGAGGTATTCCAGCTCGGCGATCTGGATGCGTGCGGCGAATTCGCCCTCGTCGGGGAATTTGTGCAGCATCGAGGTCATCCACCACGAGAAGCGCACCGCCTTCCAGACCCGCGCCAGCGCCTTGGCAGAGTAGCCGTCGATGCCGGCGGAGGATTTGTCGTCGTAATACTCGCGCAACGCCTGCGACAGATAATGCACGTCGCTGGCCGCAAGGTTGAGGCCCTTGGCGCCGGTCGGCGGCACGATATGAGAGGCGTCGCCGGCCAGGAACATCCGGCCAAACCGCATCGGCTCGGCGACGAAGCTGCGCAGCGGCGCGATGCTCTTCTCGATCGACGGGCCGGTGACGAGCTCATCCGCCGCCTTCTGGTCGAGCCGACGCTTCAACTCGTCCCAAAACCGCTCGTCCGACCATTGGTCGACGTGATCGTCGAGCGGGCACTGCACGTAGTAGCGGCTGCGATGGGTCGAGCGCATGGTGCAGAGCGCGAAGCCGCGTTCGTGGTTGTTGTAGATCAGTTCCGGCGAGACCGGCGGCGTCTCCGAGAGGATGCCGAGCCAGCCGAAGGGATAGACCCTCTCATAGCTCGTGATGGCAGACGCCGGCACGCTGGCGCGGCTGACGCCATGGAAGCCGTCGCAGCCCGCGATGAAATCGCATTGGATCTCGTGGGAGACGCCGTCCTTCACATAGGTGACACGGGGCTGGTCGGTGTCGAAATCGTGCGGCTTGACGTCGGCCGCCGAGTAGATCGAGGTGAGCCCGGCCGCCTTGCGGGCCATCATCAAATCGAGCGTCACCTCGGTCTGGCCGTAGATCGTGACCGTCTTGCCGGTAGCCGCATGCATGTCGATGCGATGCCGCGCGCCGCCGAACGCCAGTTCGACGCCGTGATGGACCAAGCCCTCCTGATGCAGGCGGCTGCCGGCACCGATCTTGTCGAGCAGGCCGACGGTTCCTTCCTCGAGCAGGCCGGCACGGATGCGTCCCAGCACATATTCGGGGGTCTGTCGCTCCAGAATGACGTTGTCTATGCCGAAATTATGAAGTAGTTGCCCAAGCAACAGTCCGGCCGGACCTGCACCTATGATTGCTACTTTTGTCCGCAATACCTGCTCCTCCCGATACGCTAGGCTTGAGCCAAGCGCCCGCTGCCCGCGGGCCGTCGTCGGCTTGCCATGGTAATTATCTCATATAACAGTCTTGGCAAAGCACGTCTGTTTACGGATATGCGTTCGCCGCAATGCAAGAGGCCGGAACGGACCTGTTCTGCACCGGTGCGACGAGGTGTCTGGCGGGCGTATTCCGCCTTGAACAAACGCGCGAATTATATAACATGTTAACTAAAGGGACCGGGCGCGCGAAGCCCGCCGTCATGGAGAGGGAGAGGATGCGATGAGGAAATCGTTGTTGGCGTTGCTCGTGGCCGCCAGTGTCACGCCGGCAGTTGCGCCTGCCGTGGCGCAGGACAAGACCGTCAATCTCAAAGTGTCGCTGTGGGTGCCGCCGGCGCATGCGCTGGTGCCGGCGACGCAGGCCTGGGCCGCCGACATCGAGAAGGCATCGGGCGGCACCATCAAGGTCACCGTGTTCCCCTCCGAGCAGCTCGGCAAGGCGTTCGACCATTACGACATGGCGCGCGACGGCATCGCCGACGTCACCTACGTCAATCCCGGCTATCAGCCCGGCCGCTTCCCGATCGCCGCCGCTGGCCAGCTGCCGTTCATCTTCTCCGACGGCAAGAAGGGCACGCTGGCGCTGAACGAGTGGTATCACAAATACGCGCCGACCGAGATGAAGGACACCAAGCTCTGCTTCGCCTTCATCCATGATCCGGGTGCGTTGCATGGCAAGAAGAAGATCGTGCTGCCGAGCGACCTCAACGGCGTGAAGGTCCGCCCCGCGCAGAGCACGATCGGCGAAATGGTGAAGATGTTCGGCGGCACCAACGTGCAGGCGTCCGCACCGGAATCGCGCGATGCGATCGAGCGCGGCGTGGCCGACGAGATCACCTTCCCCTGGGGCTCGATCTTCCTGTTCGGCATCGACAAGGTGGTGAAGTACCACATGGACGTGCCGCTCTACTCGACGGTGTTCACCTACAACATCAACCTCGCCAAATATAATTCGATGTCGGATGCCCAGAAGAAGGTGATCGACGACCATTGCACGCCGGAATGGGCCTCCAGGGTCACCGACCCCTGGACCGACTACGAGGCCGACGGGCGCACCAAGATGAAGGCGCTGGCAGGCCATGAGGTCTATCAGCTGACGGATGACCAGCTCGCCGCGTGGAAGAAGGCGGTCAAGCCGCTGCGCGACAGCTGGGCGGAAGCGGTGAAGAAGGCCGGCGGCGACGCCGCCAAGGTCGAGGCCGACCTGCAGGCCACGCTGAAGAAGTTCGAGGCGGGGATCTAAGCCGCGCAGTTCGAGGCAAAGACGTCGTCATGCCCGGGTAAAAGCGCGGCTTCGCGCAGGTTGACCTGGGCATCCACGCCCTTGCCGCTCGACGAAAATCAAAACGTGGATGGCCGGGTCAAGCCCGGCCATGACGCGGGGTGGGATTTCGAAACATGGCTGCCAATTCTGAAGTGACCCAAGACGGCGCGCTTACCGGTCCGCCCGAACCGGTGCGCAAGAATTTCATGGACCGCTTCATCGATTCCATCGAATTGGTCGCGGCGTTCTTCGTCGGCGTGGTCGCGCTCAACACCTTCACCGCGGTGTTCATGCGCAAATTCTTCGCGGTGACGATCCCCGACTATTACAATTTCGGCCAGTTCCTGCTCGGCATCCTGATCTTCTGGGGCATCGCGGCGACGAGCTATCGCGGCACCCACATCACGGTGGACCTGGTCTGGGCGAATGCCTCGCCGCGCTATCAGCGCTGGATCGACATCTTCGCGACACTGGTGCTGCTGTTCGTGGTGACGGTGCAGACCTACACGCTGATCGACAAGGTGATCGACACCAAGAACGGCCATATCGTCACCATGGATCTCGGCGTGCCGATCTGGCCGTTCTTCCTGGTGTCGTGGATCGGCGACGTTTCCGCGGTGCTCTTGATCGCGATCCGTACCTACCGGCTGATCTTCCATCCGGAAGACATCCACGATGCCAAGATCAAGACCGCGGAGTAGACGGCAATGAGCAGCGAAACTGTTGCCGTCATCGGCTTTGTCAGCCTGTTCGTGCTGATGCTGTTGCGCGTGCCCGTCGGGATGGCGATGGGCCTCGTCGGCATCACCGGGTTTGGCTACCTCACTGGCTTCGCACCGGCGCTGAAGCTGGTCAGCCAGACCACCATGCGCACGGTGACCGACTATTCTTTCGGCGTGATCCCGATGTTCCTCTTGATGGGCGCCTTCGTGTCCGTCTCTGGAATCAGCCGCGAGCTGTTCCGCGCCGCCAACACCTTTGTCGGCCATTGGAAGGGCGGGCTCGGGATCGCGACCATCGCCGCCTGCGGTGGCTTTGCCGCAATCTCCGGCTCCTCGGTCGCAACCGCCGCGACCTTCTCGGCGGTGGCCTATCCCGAGATGCGCCGCTTCGGCTATCCGCAATCCTTCTCCGCCGGCGTGATCGCGGTCGGCGGCACGTTGGGGGCGATGCTGCCGCCGTCCACCGTGCTTGCGGTCTACGGCATCATCACCCAGCAGGACATCGGCAAGCTCTTCATCGCGGGCGTGGTGCCCGGGCTGCTCGCGATCCTGATGCACATGATCACGATTGGCATCATCGGCGTGGCGCGGCCGGGCTTCCTGCCGGCCGGACCCAAGGCGTCGTGGCACGACCGTTTCGTCGCGCTGCGCGACGTCTGGTCGCCGCTGTTGTTGTTCCTGTTCGTGATTGGCGGCCTCTATGGCGGCTTCTTCATTCCGACCGAGGCCGGCGCGGTCGGCGCCGTCGGCGCCTTCATCATCGGCATCCTCAGGGGCAAGCTGACCAAGGACGGCATCCTGCAATCGCTGTTGCAGGCCACCCGCACTGCGGCCGCGGTGTTCACCGTGCTGATCGGCGCACTCTGCTTCGGCTATTTCCTCACCATCACCCAGACGCCGCAAAACGTCACCACGTTCCTCACCGGGCTCGGCATCGGCCCTTACGGCGTGCTGGCGCTGATCCTGTTGATGTATCTGGTGCTCGGCTGCCTGATGGATGCGATGGCGATGGTGATCCTCACGGTGCCGATCGTGTTCCCGGTCGTGACCTCGCTCGGCTTCGATCCGATCTGGTTCGGTATCGTGATCGTGATGACGGTCGAGCTCGGCCTGATCCATCCGCCGGTCGGCATGAACGTGTTCGTGATCAAGAGCGTGATCAAGGACGTCAACATGTCGACGATTTTCGCCGGTGTGCTGCCCTTCGTGGTGACCGACCTGATCCGTCTGGTGATCCTGATCCTGTTCCCGCTGCTTGCGACCTGGTTGCCGCAGAGGATGATTGGCTAGCGTGATGACGCCCGAGATTCGCACCCGCTATGCCTTCACCGTCACCGCGCTGATCGGCCCGGTGACGTCGGCCGGCGAGATCGGCACCGGCGTCCGCCGCATTATCCCGATCATCGGCGGCGAGGTGAAGGGCGAAAAGGTCAACGGCACGGTGCTGGCCTTCGGCGCCGACTTCCAGATCATCCGGCCCAACGAGCTGATCGAGCTGGAAGCCAAATATGCTTTCGAGACCGACGACGGTGCTGTCGTCTATGTCGAGAACAAGGGCATCCGGTTCGGGCCGGTCGATCTGCTGCAGAAGCTCAAGCGCGGCGAGCCGGTCGATCCGAACCTGATCTATTTCCGTACCGTGCCGAAATTCGAGACCGGCGCCGAGAACTACCGCTGGCTGATGGAGCACATCTTCATCGCCTCCGCCGCCCGCCACGCCGACCGCGTCGTCATCGACGTGCATCAGGTGCTGTGACGTCCCCACAAGCTCGTCATGCCCGGGCTTGACCCGGGCATCCACGTCTTTGGTCGCCACGTGAAGAAAGACGTGGATGGCCGGGACAAGCCCGGCCATGACGACGTGGCAACGTCGGCTTCAGAGACCCACTGGTGCCATGCGCGATGGTCCTTCCGGGGGAGATGTGTGCCGCATGAGCCTGCAACATGCGCCGCCACATCCGCCTCCATATTGACTCCCGCGAGAATAGTTATAAAACATAACTATTCTCGACAGGAAGCAATAACGCCATGGGAAACGCCTCCGCCGCTGCCGACGCAGGGCTGCTGAAGATCGAACAGACCAGCGCGGTGCTCAGCGTGGGCCTCAACCGCCCGGCCAAGCGCAATGCGCTGAACGACGGCATCATCCTCGCGATCCGGGATTGCTTCGTCGACATCCCTGACGGCGTCGGCGCCGTCGTGATCCACGGCATTGGCGATCACTTCTCCTCCGGCCTCGACCTGTCCGAGCTGACCGAGCGCGACGCCACCGAGGGGCTCGTGCATTCCCAGATGTGGCATCGCGTGTTCGACCGCATCCAGTATTGCCGCGTGCCGGTCATTGCTGCACTGAAGGGTGCCGTGATTGGCGGCGGGCTGGAGCTGGCCTGCGCCGCGCATATCCGCGTCGCCGAGCCGTCGGCCTATTTCGCGCTGCCAGAGGGCCAGCGCGGCATCTTCGTCGGCGGCGGCGGCTCGGTGCGGCTGCCGCGGCTGATCGGCGTGCCGCGGATGGCCGACATGATGCTGACTGGGCGCGTCTATTCCGCGACCGAGGGCGCGGCCTACGGCTTCTCGCAATATCTCACCGAAGCGGGCGGTGCGCTGCCCAAGGCGATGGAGCTCGCCGAACGCGTCGCCGCGAATGCGCCGCTGACGAACTTCGCCGTGCTGCAGGCGTTGCCGATGATCGCGGAGGCCAATCCGCAGACCGGCCTGTTGATGGAATCGCTGATGGCGACGGTTGCGCAAAGCGACAAGGAAGCCAAGAAGCGCATCCGCGCGTTCCTCGATCGCAAGACCGCGAAGGTGAAGCCGACATGAGCGCCACGCCTGATCCATCAGCGCAATCGGCGAACGCGCATCCGCTGCGTCCCATTTCGTTCGGCAACCCCGACGTCACGGTTGAGCGCCGCGACGACGGCACGATCTATCTGCGCCCGAAGGCAAAGCTCGCCGACTATCCCGTCCGCATCACCGATCGCCTGCATCACTGGGCCAAGGCCGAGCCGAACCGCGTGTTCATGGCCGAACGCGCCTCGGGCGGCGGCTGGCGCCAGGTCACCTACGCGCAATTGCTGGAGACGACGCGGCGCATCGCCTCGGCGCTGATCGCGCGCGGACTGTCGGCGGAGCGGCCGATCGTGATCCTGTCGGGCAACTCGGTCGATCATGCGTTGATCGCGTTCGGTGCGCTTTATGCCGGCATTCCGTTCTGCCCGGTGTCGCCGGCCTATTCGCTGGTGTCGCGCGACTACGGCAAGCTCGGCTATCTGATCAAGCTCCTGACGCCCGGGCTCGTCTTCGCCGACGACGCCGACAAGTTCGCCGACGCGCTGCTCGCCAATGTCCCTGATGGCACCGAGATCGCCGCGACCCGCGGCGCCGTTTCCGGCCGCGACGTCACCCGGCTCGCCGACCTCGTGGCCGCGCCGGAGGATCCGCGCCTCGAAGCCATCAACGCGGCGATCGGCCCTGACACGATCGCAAAATTCCTGCTGACCTCGGGGTCAACAGGCAATCCCAAGGCCGTCATCAACACCCAGCGCATGATCTGCGCCAATCAGGTGATGCTGCGCGAGACGCTGGCCTTCCTGAAGGACGAGCCGCCCGTGATCGTCGACTGGCTGCCGTGGAATCACACGTTTGGCGGCAACCACAATATCGGGCTGACGCTCTACAATGGCGGCTCGATGTATCTCGACGAGGGCAAGCCGATGCCCGGCGGCATCGAGGAGACAGTGCGCAACCTCAGGGAGATCTCGCCGACGGTCTATTTCAACGTGCCCAAAGGCTACGAGTCCTTGCTGCCGTATCTGCGCGACGACGCGGCGTTGCGGGCAAAATTCTTCGACCGGCTGCATGCGATGTTCTTCTCGGGTGCGGCGCTGTCGCCGTTCGTCTGGAACAGCCTCGACGCGCTCGCTGTGCAGGAGAAGGGCTACCGCGTGCCGATGCTGACCGGGCTCGGCGCCACCGAGACCTCGCCGTTCTTCATGTCGGTACGTCCCGCCACCAGCCGTTCCGGCCATGTCGGCCTGCCGGTCTCGGGCAATGACGCAAAGCTGTTGCCGAACAACGGCAAGCTCGAAGTCCGCGCCAAGGGACCCAACGTCACGCCGGGTTACTGGCGCCAGCCGGAGCTGACCGCGAAAGCGTTCGACGAAGAGGGCTTCTACAAGTTCGGCGATGCGTTGAAGCCGGCCGATCCCAACAACTTCGACGCCGGTTTCGATTTCGACGGCCGCATCGCCGAGGACTTCAAGCTCGCGAGCGGCACCTGGGTCAGCGTCGGGCCCTTGCGGGCGCGCTTCGTCGGCACCTGCGCGCCGCTGGTGCGCGACGTCGTGATTGCGGGTCTGAACCGCGACGAGATTTCGGCGCTCGTGATCCTCGATCTCGACGGCTGCCGCCTGATCAATCCAAAGCTTGCGCCCAATGACATTGCTGCGGCAGCCAACGATCCCCTGGTGCGCGCCGCCTTCCGCGAGCGTTTCACGCGCGTTCTCGCCAGCGCCACCGGCTCGTCGAATCGCATCACCCGCGCGGTCCTGCTCGACCAGCCGCTGTCGATCGACCGCGGCGAGGTCACCGACAAGGGCTCGATCAACCAGCGCGCTGTGCTCGAACATCGCGCAGCATTGATCGAGACGCTCTACGCGCCGGCACCGCCGGCGTCCGTCATCACATTGACCTGACATTCACAGAGGAGAACGCCATGCAGTTGAAGGACCAGGCCGCCATCGTCACCGGAGGTGCATCGGGATTGGGCGCTGCGACCGCGCGCCGGTTGGCCGCCCAAGGCGCCAAGGTCGCGGTCTGCGACCTCAACGCCAAGCTCGCCGAGAGCGTCGCGACCGAGATCGGCGGCATTCCGCTGGTCTGCGACGTGGCCGATGCGGCTGCGGCCGAAGCCGCGGTCGCCGCGGCCGCCAAGGCGCACGGTCCGGCGCGCGTGCTGGTGAACTGTGCCGGCATCGGCGTGGCAAAACGCGTGATCGGCCGCGAGGGGCCGATGGCCCTCGCCGATTTCGACAAGGTGATCGAGGTCAATTTGATCGGCTCCTTCAACATGCTGCGGCTCGCGACCGCAGATATGTCGAAGCTCGAGCCGCTTGCGACCGGGGAGCGCGGCGTCGTGATCTGCACGGCGTCGGTGGCCGCCTATGACGGCCAGATCGGGCAGGCGGCGTACTCGGCCTCGAAGGGCGGCATCGTCGCGATGACCTTGCCGATCGCGCGCGAGCTCGCGCAGTTCGGCATCCGCGTGCTGACGATCGCGCCCGGCCTGTTCCTGACGCCGCTGCTCGCCAACCTGCCGCAGGAGGCGCAGGATTCGCTCGCCGCGGCGATCCCGTTCCCGCGCCGGCTCGGACAGGCCGACGAGTTCGCCTCGCTCGCGCTGCACATGATCGACAACCCCTATCTGAACGGCGAAGTGGTGCGGCTCGATGCTGCGCTTCGAATGGCGCCGCGCTAGAGCATGATCCGGACAGTGTGATGGGGTTCTTCGAGAAGATCATGCTTCATCAAGGAAATGAGATCATAATGCGATCGACAAGATCGCATTATCATCGGGGGTAAATCATGTTCGTCCATCGGCGCGACGTGCAGATCCAGTGGGGCGATTGCGACCCCGCCAACATCGTCTATTACCCGCGCTACTTCGCGATGTTCGACGATTCGACCTCGATCATGTTCGAAGCCGCTGGTTTCTCGAAGCAGGACATCATCCACAAATTCGGCCTGGTCGGTATTCCGATGGTCGATACGCGGGCGAAATTCCACATCCCGTCGACCCATGGCGACTGGATCACGATCGAAAGCCGGATCGAGAGCATCAAGCGCTCGAGCTTCGAGGTGGTCCACCGCGTGTTCAAGGGCGAGGCGCTTGCGATCGAGGCGTTCGAGACCCGGGTGCTGGTCGGCCGCCACCCTGACAATCCCGATAAGCTCAAATCGGCGCCGTTTCCGCAGGAGATCATTGACCGTTTCATGAAGGGCTGACTCGAAAGCCCGCATGACCTAAAGAAGGGGCTGAATTGGCCCGCAAGACTGGTTTAAATCCAAAAAGATACCTAAGGGAGGACTTGAATGAAGACGGCTTACCTCGCCGCCGCGGCGTTCGCGGCGGCCCTTGCGCTGCCGAGTGCGCCGGCGCTGGCGCAGAGCAATGAAATCACGATCGGCATCTCGATCTCGACCACGGGGCCCGCAGCAGCGCTCGGCATTCCCGAGCGCAACGCACTCGATTTCGTGCCGAAGGAGATCGGCGGCGTGCCGCTGAAGCTGATCGTGCTGGATGACGGCGGCGATCCGACCGCAGCGACCACCAATGCGCGGCGCTTCGTCACCGAATCCAAGGCCGACATCATTCTGGGCTCCTGCACCACGCCGCCGACGATCGCGGTGTCGACGGTCGCCAACGAGGCCGGCATCCCGCATCTCGGCCTTGCGCCATTCCCGATCAACGAAGCGCGCATGAAGTGGTCGGTCGACCTGCCGCAGTCGATTCCGATCATGGGCAAGGTGCTGTACCAGCACATGAAGGCGCACAACATCAAGACCGTCGGCTATATCGGCTACTCCGATTCCTACGGCGATCTCTGGGTCAACGACTTCAAGGCGCAGGCCGTGCCGATGGGCCTGACCATGATCGACGAGGAGCGCTTTGCGCGTCCGGACACCTCGGTTGCGGGCCAGGTGCTGAAGCTCGTCGCTGCCAATCCCGATGCCATCCTGGTCGGCGCCTCCGGCACCGCCGCGGCGCTGCCGCAGAGCGCGCTGCGCGAGCGCGGCTACAAAGGCCTGATCTACCAGACCCACGGCGCCGCCAGCATGGACTTCATCCGCATCGCTGGTGCGGCCGCAGAAGGCGTGATCATGGCGTCGGGCCCGGTGATGTCGCCGGAGACGCAAGCAGACAGCGCCTTGACCAAGAAGCCGGGGCTCGCGCTCAACACCGCCTATGAGGCGAAATACGGCGCCAACAGCCGCAGCCAGTTCGCCGGCCACTCCTACGACGCCTTCGAGGTGCTGAAGCGCGTCATCCCGGCGGCGCTAAAGGCCGGCAAGCCCGGCACGCCGGAATTCCGCGAAGGCATCCGCCAGGCCTTCATCTCGGAAAAGGAAATCGCCGCGACGCAAGGCGTCTACAACTGGACCGAAAAGGACCGCTACGGCCTCGACGACCGGTCGCGGATCCTGCTGACGGTGAAGGACGGCAAGTACGTCCCGGCGATGTGAGCTGATCGCAGGTTTTGTAAGAACGAAGAAGCCGGCCTCGAAGGAGGCCGGCTTTTTCTTCGGGATTCGTAGGGTGGGCAAAGCGCCAGCGTGCCCACCATCGCGAGCAGAGTGTTGATGGTGGGCACGGCGCGAAGTGCGCCTTTGCCCACCCTCATATGAGGCCTTTGTGAGTCAAGCGTCGCGCCGAGGGCTCGG
>NZ_JBHMET010000206.1:0-676 GCF_042430365.1 Bradyrhizobium erythrophlei | reverse complement strand
CAAATGGGACCAAATAGAAACGTAACTTCAACCGAAAAACACCTGACGACAAAAGGGGGGGAGGTTAACTCGTTCGCTGAGAAACCCGCGAGCGCCACATGACCCAGACCATTATCGCTCGGCGCGTGCTCTCGCCGTCAAGCCCTTGCGCCCAACGGCGCAACCCTTGCGGGCGTTGGGGCTTGACCGCGAAAGCCCGGCCAAGCAAGGGACCATCACGCCATGAATGCAGCCACAGGCCTCTTGGGAAGCAAGAAAGCGAAGCTCTCGCAAAAAACCTCTTGACTGACGAAGCCTCATATAAGCGCCACGGCGAAACAATAGTGCCCATCTTCATCGGCCGTAGCGCGCCATTTCCTGTCACCGCCGTCGCGCGGGTACCGGATGCGCCTATTACAGCGCTGGCAGAGATACGACGGCTTGCTCTAGTGCCGCGGCGGAGCATCATTCAGCGCGGCGAAAGCTCTGAGGCCGCTGCCACAGCCGCTCGAAGCGCCGCCAAGGATACTCACCGCACTCGATATTTGCTTGCATAATGCTTGCGGAGAATCTTGCGGATCTGCTCAGGAAGCCGCGTGTTATCGCTCGCCGCCGGCTTGCTGCGGCGCTCTCGCAATTTCGGCCGATCCGGGCCGCTACGCTGCTTCGTCACCTTGCCCATCACAGTTCAAAGCTG
>NZ_JBHMET010000205.1:0-933 GCF_042430365.1 Bradyrhizobium erythrophlei | reverse complement strand
GGGTCACGAGCGTCGCGCTCGGCAACACTCGGTTATCCGTCAACTTCCGCTGTGCCCCGTTCGCGACCGAGGTCTTGTGACGGTGCAATATGTACCGGTAGGGACGCGCGTTTCATCGCCCCCCTCCACGTCGCAGCGCAGCATGCGGATTTCCCGCGCCGCTCGTAAAAACCCGCGCGGACGCAGGAACCGCGAGATCGCGAGATCAGCGGATCGGCAGCATCAAATGTTCGTACTGCGTGCCAGGCCACATCACATAGGGCCTCGTTGGGTCTGCCTTCGCATCGCGTGGATAACCATCCAACATCTTAGCTCCAGAGCCGACGATCATCACGTGTGCGCCGGTCTTAATCCAATTGTTGCCGGGCTCTTCCTTTGTTGCATACGGGTCGGTGTTGCTTGCACCTCCGTCGCCTCGGAGCATGTACATGAACCCTACCTTATTCGCCGGCGGCTCCTTGTGATCCATCCAGGCCGTCGCCCATTCCATCGCGTTTTTATCGCCGCACATCGGATCCGGGTTGGCCGGATCGGCGTGCCCTGGCATGCACGTCCACTGCCCCGTTCCTTGGCGCAATGTCCGCATCTTGCCGTCATGATCCATAGCGACGATTGTTGCGTCTTTAGCGATGGCCTCGGGCGCCGCCGACAGCGACAGCTTAATCAGGTCTTCGTCGCTCATCTTGTGGCCGGTTCGCTCTTGAGCGAAGCCGTAGCTCGGGGTAAGCGCGAGCGCAAATAGAGTTGCATAGGCCAGCGATTTCATCGCGAAATCCTCCCATGATTTTTGCTGATGCCAGCCGCGGAGGAGCCGAAGGCGGGCGTCTGCGCCGAGGTGATTGCACGTAGTTATCCTAGCCTCCCTTTTGGCCCCCTGAAACGCGCCATTTGGCCGCTGCGGAGCGATCAGCTCCCCCTGGCCGGGCTTCCGCT
>NZ_JBHMET010000204.1:0-1027 GCF_042430365.1 Bradyrhizobium erythrophlei | reverse complement strand
ATCACCGGCATCGCCATCGCGATCCTTGCCGTCGCGGCGCTGGCGGCATTCGCGGTGTGGGAGGAGTGGCTGAACCTCGTCGTCGGGTTGTGGGCGCTGGTTTCACCCTGGGTATTGGGCTTCCAGGGAACCACCGCGATGACGGTGCATGTGGTTATCGGCGCGGTGGTCGCGATCCTGGCCGCGATCGAGCTCTGGATGCTGAACCAGATCCCGCCGCGGCTGACCACCGGCCGCTGAGAGGCTGAGGTCGCTTGAGATCCCCGCCGGCGCGGCAAAGCGCCGCGCCGGCCTAATCAGGTCTGGCGCTGCGGCCGATAGTGCGGTCGACGTCGGCAACCGCCCCGTAGAGGCGCTGCCGCGAGAGCCAATGAAGGTCGTTCATGTGTTGCACGATTCCTACCACAACCGGCACGTGGTGGCGTCGCGCAAGCTGCTCAAGCGAGAAAGCGGACCACCAGGCGCGAAAAGCGACTCGCGTCCAAGCGCGCGCGTCCCAGCCGAGCAGGAGGACATCCGGCGCATACCTACGCACCGCACGATTCAGGTTCCACGGGTACATGACGATGATGCCCAGGCGCACCGGTCGCGCACCCTCCCACGGAAAGGATCTTGCGACGGCGGCAAAGGCAAATACGACTGAACGACGGGCCACGTTGCTGGCAACCAGCCTCTCGATGACTCTAGAGACAAGTCCCGTCTCCTTCACCTCCACAAACAGTTCAAGGTCAGTTGGTGAAAGAAGCGACAGTGCCGCATCGAGGGTAAGCGCATTCTCGACATGACGCGGCGGGTCATGTGACACCACCAATGTGTCGGAATCCGCTGCAAGGCAGACGTCGAATTCGACACCAGATATTCTGCCGTCACGGGCGGCACGTGCGAACGCGGCGAGCGAGTTTTCACCCGGACCCGCGGACCATCCACGATGCGCAATCAGCTTCATGACGAGGTCCGTAAAGCCAAGCTGCGCGCGCCATGCAATCTCCCCGTAGAGAGAAATGTCAATCCGCGGCCACGACGTTGA
>NZ_JBHMET010000203.1:0-2266 GCF_042430365.1 Bradyrhizobium erythrophlei | reverse complement strand
AATGACCCATAAGAGACATTCGGCATCGAAACTGCGTACCCCTTCGGATGTTCTCGACATCACTACGGTAGGCCCGCCTTGCGCAAGCCTTCGGCAAGGCGTTCAGCGTGCTCCTGCTTGGCATGTCGCGTCAGAAGCAAGAACTCGCTGATGGTGAAATCGGGCTGCAGCCGCAACACTTCTGCCGCGGCCTCCATTGCCTCCTCGCTCCGGTCCAATCTAGCAGATGCGGCCGCGCGCCAGACGTGGACAGGCCTAAAACCCGGCAGCCTTCTCGCCGCGGCCCTGAGAACCTCGAACGCCTCTTGATAGCGGCCGTCCAGATAGTAGGCGCTTCCAAGATACATGAGGTACAGGGGTGGGTGGAATGGGTCGAGGCGCATGACCCGCTTGAGGAAGTCGATCGCTTCAGCATTTCTACCGTTTTGGCTCAAGACATGCCCAAAACGTCCGTCTGCAAGATTTGGATTGAGTTCGAACGCGAGCGCGTACTCCGCCAAGCTTTCCTCCCTGCGGTATTGCCAGTGCAATATCCAGGCGAGCGTCGCGTGCGCTTCCGGCAGGGTCTCGTCCAACTCTACTGCCCGCTGCACCACAGATAGAGCGTGGTCGAGTACGCTCTGATCCCGGTACTCCCGCGCGATCGGCTCGTGCGCGGTCGGCTCGATCCAACCTGAAAAATAGGTATTTGCTAATGCGTGCATTGCCAACGCGTAGTTGGGATCGGCGTTCAGAGCCTCCTGGTAAAGCGCCCGTATTGTGGCAATCGTCTGTCCCCGCTTGTCGCGCTGCATGGTCTTCATCAAAGCGTTCCCACGCAGGTAATAGTCATATGCCGCAAGCGTGTGGGGCGGTTTGCGCAGTGCGCGAACAAGTTCGGACTTGGCAACGTGAGTGACCAAAGTCACCACGATCTTTTGTGTGACCTCGTCCTGAACGGCGAAAATGTCGGTAGGCTCGCGGTCATAGTGCTCGGCCCAGAGTTGATGGGCCGTGTTCGCGTCCACAAGCTGGACCGTGATACGCAGGCGCGCTGTACCTCGGCGAACGCTTCCGACCAGAAGATAGCGGACACCGAGCTCCGAACCGATCTGTTTGGCATCGAACTGCTGGCCTTTGTAATTCGATGCCGAATGGTGCGCGATGACGAAGAGGTCACGGAATTTCGAAAGGCCGGTAATGACGTCCTCGGATACTCCATCGCTAAAATAGTCCTGCTCCGGGTCGCCGCTCAAGTTGGAGAATGGAAGCACGGCGATCGAAGGACGATCGGGCAGCGGCAGGGCAGCGGGCTTCGGTTGCGAGACCGTGGCGGCGAACAGGTAGCCTCGGCGAGGAACTGTCTTGATGATCCGCTGATGTTCGTCGCGCAATGCCGAGCGCACCTCGCTCACGCAACGGGCCAGCGAGTCATCCCCCACGAATATGCCTGGCCAGATGGCGCCAAAAAGTTCCTCCTTCGGCACAAGGCGGCTCGCATTCTCGACGAGATACCGCAGCACTTCGAAGCTTTTGGGCCGAAGTTCGACCTCCCGGTCGCCTGCGCGCAAGGACCCGCGTGTCACGTCGAGCGTGTATCCCTCGAATTGGAATATCTCGTGCACCATGAAATTACCGCTTCGACGCAGTTTCGTATCGGCATTGCGTTGGAAATTTCAGCCCTTTTCCAGGATTTTTCCAGCTTTCTTTCAAGGCACCGGCGGCCGGGTGGGCTCCAATTGCATGGAACATCAAACAGGGAGCCCATGATGACCCGCATCGCCATCTCTTTGCTAGGTCTCGTTCTGGTGTGCCTGCCCGCGGCCAGCCTGTCTGCCGGAGCCGAGGACGAGAACGCCCTGCGCGACGTTGAGACACGCTGGCAGGATGTATGGAATAGCCACGACATGAAGGCGCTGGCGGCTCTGTTCACGCCGGACGCAGACTTCATCAACGTCAATGGGCATTTTTGGAAGGGACGCGAAGAAATAGAAAAAAACCATGCAGCCACGCATACAATGATGTTCAAGGAGAGCCTGTGGACTACCCTCGATACAAGCATCCGCTTCCTCGCGCCCGAGGTCGCGCTTGTTCACGTGAAGTGGGCGCTCCGCGGCGACAAGAATCCCGATGGCTCGCTTCGCCAACCAAGAGAGGGTTTCTTTACGCACATATTCATCAAGCGAGGCGGGAGCTGGCTGATCTCGGCCGCACACAATACCAACATCATTTATCCGCCCGGCGTGCCCACCTCGCAAAATACGAATTTGCCGACGAAGCGGTCCCA
>NZ_JBHMET010000202.1:0-1266 GCF_042430365.1 Bradyrhizobium erythrophlei | reverse complement strand
AATTGAAGAAGGCTTCAATCTGAACGTGAGTAGCAGCTTAAGCGATTCGCGAGCCCTAGGGTTTCCAGAACAAGCCGCCTAGGGCGATCGCGGCGACTAAGGCGGTAAACGCCAAGACCACGACATAGAGGACCTTGCCGTTCGTTCTGCTCGGCACTTTGCGCCAGTGCATGGCGTCTCCTCGCTCATATTTTCGGCGCAGCACCGGCCCGGTCAAATACTGGCGTTTTTTCGATATCGCTGGAGCCACTCCCGGAAGGCGTATCTTCGGTCGCGTGCCGCAACAACTCGGTGCTGGCGTCGAGTCCGTCGACGGTTTCGTTTGCCTGACTGCCGGAGTCGTGCGGGTGAGCGGGAACGTGTCCGGCGCCGGAACCAGTAACGGCATCCATTGCGCTCGACCGACGTGGCGTCCGATTTTTCTGTGTCGTCGGAACCTCCCTGACGAGTCGATTTTTTTCGCTCGCTGCAGCCTCCCGCGCCAGCCGTTCTGCCTTTAGGCGCTCTCGGTTATCGTGGAACGCTTTTTGCGCTTTGGCGTAATCGGTCATAGCTTCCTTCGCTTCAGCCTGTCTGAATACCTTGCGGGCTTCGCGTTCCACGGCAGTCGGTGCCCGTCGGTCTCGGTCGTTCATCATCGTCGACCTCCTCATTTGGGCTCAACCAGTCAACGCATAGAGTCGGCTTTCGATCCGGCCCGCCCGATCGCACGCGAGGAGAAGCCGCTAGGATTTGCGCCAGGTGGATCAGCTCTCGATATGATTCACCGTCGAGATCGGCCATCTGCCCTCGTGTCCTCTGATCGAGATGCGAAGCCCGTGCTCATCGTCGAGGAAGACGTCATCAATTGTGCCGGCCTTGCCGCCGGTCAAGACGACAGTCCTCCCGACCAGCTCCTGCTCGGCAGCATCCAATTCGCGGAGGATGTTCATGGCTCGCTTGTCGCCGTTGCTCGAAGCGCTCATGAGCGTCGCGCTCACCCATTTGGGCTGGCAATTCTAGCACGCAAATGTACCTGTTTTGGGTGCTTTGAGGCCCACCGGTTATCCCCACCTTTCAAGGTTCCGCCGCGATGAAATCTTGCCTGATCGCAAGTTCTGCACGCAGATTACCTCGACGGGATCGGTGTGCTTCGTGGGACAGGACGACCGTCTACTTGGTGCATTGGCAATAGTTTGTCGGTGTTTGCTCAGAGCCCTGGCTCCCGTGGTGGTTGCATTTTGAACGCAAAGTGTGTGCGCCAGCGTTAGCTCGCTCGGCGCTCAG
>NZ_JBHMET010000201.1:0-666 GCF_042430365.1 Bradyrhizobium erythrophlei | reverse complement strand
GTGGTGGTTGCATTTTGAACGCAAAGTGTGTGCGCCAGCGTTAGCTCGCTCGGCGCTCAGGGGGAGACCGCGTGATGATGTTACTCATCTTCTTCACGGTAATGACCGACGCATACTTCTCGGCATGGGGGCTTCTCGTTTCGCCCAGTGTCACGCAGTCTCACTTCAGCTATCCCCAGCAGCATTATCGAGCAGCTGCTTGATGGCTTGGCCGATCTCGCGCCGGTCATGAGCCCTCGCGCGGCTCCAGCCAGCGATAGCGGACGCGTTTCGCGATAGCCTCTAAACTAGCTAAATTTAGGGCGCCCGCCGTCGCAGAGGCGGGCTTCAGAATCAATTTTCAGACAGGCACGGCGGCAAAGCCGCGAACGCGTTTGCGCGCGACGTAATCCCGGACTTCCTGGCTTTCCATTCAGCGGGGCAAAGGCGCGCGGACAGTTATTGGGGCTTGGCAGACCGCCCGGATAGCGGCAGGCTCGGGGCAGGGAGGACGCTCCATGCCCGCGTACCTGGTTCGCACCACTGACGAGCACGATCTCGTTGGGTTCTTCGTGGTTGAGGAGGTTGATGAGCTAATTGACCTGATCGATGAGGGCACCGATCCAGGTGCCTGCGAGTACCTAGAATTGCCGTCCGGCGGAGTCTATTGGGATGATCCCGCCGTGG
>NZ_JBHMET010000200.1:0-1364 GCF_042430365.1 Bradyrhizobium erythrophlei | reverse complement strand
GGCTGCGCGCGCGAGAGATCGAGGCCTACGTGATCCACCCGTCGAGCGTCCCGGTGTCGCGCGAGCACCGGCGGGCGAAGACAGATCGGCTCGACACTGAACTGCTCAAACGCGCCTTTCTCGGCTGGCTGCGTGGCGAACCGAAGCATTGCAGCATGGCGCCGATCCCCACCCCCGCCGACGAGGATGCGAAACGGCCGGGCCGCGAGCGCCAGAGCTTGGTTGGAGAGCGCACACGCATCATCAACCGCCTGAAGGCCAATCTCGCCCGCCTCGGCATTCGCGGCTTCCGGCCCAACCTGGCTCAGGCGTCGAGCCGGCTGGAGGCCTTACGCACGCCGGAGGGCGCGGCCGTCCCGGCGAACACGCTGGCCGAGCTGCGGCGCGATATGGACCGCCTGCGCTTTGTCAAGCAGCAGATCAAGGAGATCGAGACAACCCGTGCCAAGCGCTTGGCGGCAGCGCCCAACGAGCAACGCCATGCAATGGTACGCGTACTCGCGCGGGTCGTCGGCGTCGGCATTGAGACCGCGGACATGCTCATGCAGGAGGTGTTCTCGCGCGACATCCGGGATCGGAAAGCCCTCGCGCGCTATGCCGGCCTGACCGGTGCGCCCGACGAGAGCGGCAAAAGACGACGCGAGCGCGGACTTGCCAAAGCGGGCAATGCCCGCGTGCGCCGCGGGATGATCGAGCTCGCCTGGGGTCATCTGGTGCATCAGAAGGCCAGCGCGCTGACCGCGTGGTATCGGAAGCGAACTTCCGATGCCCGCGGCGGCACGCGCAAGACGATGATCGTGGCGCTCGCGCGCAAGCTCCTCATTGCACTGTGGCGGCTCGTGACGACCGGCGAGACGCCGGCAGGTCTGCTGCTGCGCCCGGCCGCGTAAGGACGACTGAGTTGCTGCAGCCCTGCGTCATGTCGATGCCGAGCTGCAGCTGACGAGCCGAGGTGGCGGCAACCCGATGTTGGACTATGGTCCTTGCACCGCGGTTTAGAATGGGCCCGCCGTCTCGGAGCTTCGCCGCCGATGCGCATGACTGCATCGTGGTTGCGATCCTCACGGGTCGGCCGAATACAAGTTCGTGGCGCGCGATCTGCGCGCACGATGGCGAGCTCCCCCTCGGTATCGTCTCAGTTGCTGACACTGCACTGGAAAAGACGCGCCCGATCGCGCAAGTCTGCCGCTGTGCTCGCGGCCGTCAAGGGCACGTCGCTCTGCGATGGCCTTCGGCCACCCTTGACCGCCGCTGCGCGCAGCAGCCTAGCGAAAAACGGGTCGGGACGAGGAGATGTCGCAGGCCGGCCGAACAAGGAGATAACCCATAACGAAAAGCCTTGACACCAATCGCCCCATACAAGT
>NZ_JBHMET010000199.1:0-50377 GCF_042430365.1 Bradyrhizobium erythrophlei | reverse complement strand
GCGCGCCGGGTGGAACGATGCCTTCCTCTTCGAACTCCTCGGCCACATGCGATAGCCCTGATATTGGGGGCGGGCGGCCTCGGGAGTCCGAGAATATTCTCTGCGGCCGGAAAAGGCCGTCTAAAACCGCGCAGTGCCATGGAAGTCAGCCCTCGCGAGTCCCACCAAAGAGAGCAACTTGCGGTAGGTATAGTTAGCAAATCGTTAATGGCGCCCGTTGCGCAAAGCTATCCACCGATTTCTGATCGTGCCAACGGAGAACTCGAAGCGGAGTGTTCTCGTCGGCGGCGTCGCGAACCCATGGCGTCGCGCGCGGATCAAAGGTCGGCAACGCGGCGTCGGTAGATGTCTTCTCCGTATCACGGTCACAACACGTGTACCGATCCAGCCGGAGCATCGGGCCCTCGGAAATCCCGCTGATTTGGCCGCAAGCGCGGACCGGGCTCTATGGCATAAGTTTGGCGTTCGACCCGCTATAATTCTCCCGCGTCGAATTGCAGGCACCGGGAGCGACCGATATACCCGACGACCTATGTGGCAGCGCAGCGGGTTCAGAATGAGCCCGTAATCGCCACGGGACTTGGTCGATGCGATTCCTGTTACGGTTCTTTGGCTTTCTGTTCACGGCAGGATCGATCCTGTTCCTGGTCGGCCTTGCGGGTATCGCGGGCCTGTTCTGGCATTTTTCCAAGGACCTGCCGGATTACTCGCAGCTGCAGAATTACGAGCCGCCGGTGATGACCCGGGTGCATGCGGCCGACGGCTCGCTGCTTGGCGAATTCGCCAAGGAGCGCCGGCTTTACCTGCCGATCCAGGCGGTGCCGAAACTCGTCGTCAACGCGTTCCTCGCCGCCGAGGACAAGAATTTCTACGAGCACGGCGGCATCGACTATACCGGCATGGCGCGCGCCGGCGTCGCCTATATCCAGAACTTCGGATCGAACCGCCGGCCGCAGGGCGCCTCCACGATCACCCAGCAGGTCGCCAAGAACTTCCTCCTGACCAACGAGGTGTCGTTCACCCGCAAGATCAAGGAAGCCTTGGTCGCGATGCGAATCGAAAAGGCCTATTCCAAGGACAAGATTCTCGAGCTCTATCTCAACGAGATCTATCTCGGCCTCGGCGCCTACGGCATCGCTGCGGCTTCGCTGGTCTATTTCGACAAGCCGGTGAACGAGCTGACGGTCGCGGAAGCCTCCTATCTGGCGGCACTGCCGAAGATGCCGACGACGCTGCATCCGGTGCGCAACCGGGCGCGTGCCATCGAGCGGCGCAACTACGTGATCGATCGCCTGCAGGACAATGGCTGGATCACCCAGGCCGAGGCCGACAAGGCGCGCAAGGAGCCGCTCACCGTCACCAACCGCACCAACGGTGCGCATACTTTCGCCGGCGAGTATTTCTCCGAGGAGGTTCGCCGCGACATCTTCGAGCGCTATGGCGAGAAGAAGCTCTATGAGGGCGGCCTGTCGGTGCGCACCTCGCTCGATCCCAAGGTCCAGGTGATGGCGCGCAAGGCCATGGTGGCGGGGCTTGTCAATTTTGACGAGCAGCAGGGCTATCGCGGCGCGATCAGCAAGCTCGATATCTCCGGTGACTGGGGCGTGGCGCTGGCTGACGTCAAGTCGCTCGCCGACATCTTGCCGTGGCGGATGGCTGTTGTGCTGGAGAGCGGCGACCAGTCGGCGCGGATCGGCTTCCAGCCGGGGCGCGAGCTCGGCGGCGCGGTCAGCAAGCAGCGCGACACCGGCCTCGTCTCGCTCGAGGGCGTGAAATGGGCGAGGGTGAAGGGCAAGGCGCCGAGCTCGGTCGCGCAGGTGCTGCAACCCGGCGACGTGATCTATGCCGACCCGCTCTACAGCAAGGACGGCCAGCGCATCGAAGGCCAGTACCGGCTGCGCCAGATCCCGGAAATCTCCGGCGCCATGGTGGCGATGGATCCGTGGACCGGCCGCGTGCTGGCGATGGTCGGCGGCTTCTCGTTCGACCAGAGCCAGTTCAACCGCGCGACCCAGGCCTACCGGCAGCCCGGCTCGACCTTCAAGCCGGTCGTCTATTCGGCGGCGATCGACAATGGCTATACCGGGTCGAGCGTCCTGGTTGACGCGCCGATCGAGATCGACCAGGGGCAGGGCGAGGTCTGGCGCCCGGAAAACTTCGATGCCGGCAAGTATATGGGGCCGATGACCCTGCGTAATGCGCTGCGGCTGTCGCGCAACACCGTGACGGTGCGGCTCGCGCAGGAGGTCGGCATGCCCTTGATCGGCGAATACGCCAAGCGCTACGGCGTCTATGACGAGCTGCCGAACTATCTCTCCTATTCGCTCGGCGCCGGCGAGACCACAGTCATGCGCATGGTCACGGCCTATTCGATGTTCGCCAATGGTGGCCGCCGGGTGAAGCCGACCCTGATCGACCGCATCCAGGACCGCTACGGCCGCACCATCTTCAAGCACGACCAGCGCGAATGCCGCGGCTGCGACGCGCCGGAGGGATGGAAGAACCAGCCCGAACCGCAGCTCGTCGATCGCCGCGAGCAGGTGCTCGATCCGATGACCGCCTACCAGATCACCGAGCTGATGGAGGGCGTCGTCCAGGCCGGCACCGGCACCGCGCTGAAGGAGGTCGGCAAGCCGATCGCCGGCAAGACCGGCACGTCGAACGAAGCGAAGGACCTGTGGTTCGTCGGCTTCTCGCCGGACCTCGTGGTCGGCCTCTATGTCGGCTACGACAAGCCGCGCAGCCTCGGTCGGAACGCACAGGCCGGCCACACCGCGGCTCCCATCGCGCGCGACTTCATGAAGCTCGCGCTGGCCGACAAGCCCGCCACGCCCTTCAAGGTGCCACCCGGCATCCGCCTGGTCCGCGTCGTCGCCAAGACCGGCCTGCGCGCAACGCCCGGTGAGACCGGCGGCACGATCCTCGAGGCCTTCAAGCCCGGCAGCACGCCGCCGAGCTATGAATCGACGACCGTTGCCGGCACCGACGTGATCGACGGCACGCAGCCGGGCGTTTCGCCGGATGCGGACCGGGCGGTGATGCGGTCGGGGACGGGCGGGCTGTATTGAGGGGTGGGTTCGGGTACCTTCGTCCTGCTTAGCTCGATCTCGGAGCCGAGTCGGCAACCGACGGTAGGAAGCCTTCGTCTGATTGCCCGTGGAACCGCGGGAGATGCCCTTGAATGCAAACGACAGTGTGCAGTCGGTGCTTCTGCTGAATGAACGCGAGGGAATAGTTCTCCCTTGCAGCACTGGTGCGTTTTCGATTGCCACGGGTCCAACCCGCAGAGTGCTCAAGCGGTACACCGGTGTGTTGGTTGTGTACCGCGACGGTTCGGTGAAGCACCTCGAATCCATATCGTTTCGGGGCCTGTGGGGGACCACCTTCTGGCAAAGGGCTTTCAGCTTGCTCAACGGCTGGACGCGCCGCGTGTCGGTGGGATTGCGACCGCTGGATATTGGCCTTGCCGAGGTTAAGAGGCTTATCGGCGAGCGAGTGCTTGCGCCGCCACCCCGAACTTCTGGAGCAGTATTTCGACGCGAAGGCGGAGCCACGGTCCGTAGTCGAGGCCGTCGCCAAGTCTGGGTCATGCACGGAGCTGTTCGACGTGCTTGGCGTTCCTGCACCTGAGAACGCGCTCGATTCTCTGACCTGACTTCAGCCGACGTCGAGCTTGAGCGCCGCGGCGAGTAGCCCGCATGAGCGAAGCGATATGCGGGTCTTGTGCGAATACTGATATCGTTTCGCTTATCCGGGCTACGAGGACCGACCTCTGGCGGGAGACACCATTGGGTCATCGGGCCGAAAACGAGGCCGGGATTCGCCCTCCATTTTCGCGCCCATTCCGCGCCATCAATGCTTGCCAAGCCGGGGACCGAGCGGGTAGAAGGTCGCACTTGCGAGGGCGCTGATTTGCCAGCCGCCCGGCGCAACGAGATTGCCCGGTCATTCAGCTAAGCTATTGATACCGCAGAGCAATTCTTGGGGAATGGTGTAACGGTAGCACAACAGACTCTGACTCTGTTTGTCTTGGTTCGAATCCAGGTTCCCCAGCCAGTCCGATCAGCGGCCTGATTGCCTCCGAAAATCCCAATAAGACCAAGCCGCGCTGGAAGCAGCACGTCCGTGGCCGCGGGCGTCGAGGCCAATGAGATGTCGCCGCGGCCGGCGATGATGTCGCAGGCGCAACCGGCTCTCACCCATCTCAATCCTTGCAACGCGGACGCGTCGCGCGCGTCCACCTCCGCTGCCCATTCCCGTTGCAGCGACTTTGGTCGCATGCAGCCATGTCCGCTGGCGCCTCAACTTGCCCGCTCCGGAGGGCCATGCAATGCTGGCACACCAAGAACAATAAACGGGGAGGCGGCGGCTCTTCGCCTGAACCTTTCCCGACGCAAACAATAAACCGGCCATGGTGGGGATCTTCGGGAGACGTCCATATGACATTGTCGAAATTCGTCGGGCTGCTTTCCGCGGCCGCGATCGCGGTGGGGCTGTCGTCGGGCGCGATGGCGCAGCAGAAGACCGTCAAGATCGGCGCGGTGTTTCCGTTGAGCGGCAATGCCGCGAGCGCCGGCGTCCACGCCAAATATGCGATCGAGGTCGCGCTCGACATCATCAATAACGCGCATCCCGAGCTCGGCAATTTCCCGCTCGCCAAAAATGCCGGGCTCGCCGGGCTCGGCGGCGCCAAGGTCGAGGTCGTCTTTGCCGACAACCAGGGCAGCCCGGCGACCGGGCAGAACCAGGCGCTGCGGCTGATCACGGAAGAGAAGGTGGTGGCGCTGACCGGCGCCTATCAGTCCGGCATCACGCTGACCGCGAGCGCAATCGCCGAGAAATACGGCATTCCTTTCCTCAACGGCGAGTCGGTCGCGGCGAACCTCACCGAGCGCGGCTTCAAATGGTTCTTCCGCACCACGCCGATCGCGACCGACTTTGCCAAAGTCTATTACGACTTCCTCACCGACATGAAGGCGTCCGGCACCAAGATCGACAATATCGCGGTGGTGCATGACACCACCGAATACGGCGCCTCCGTCGCCCAAACCATCACCGCGATCTTCAAGGAGAAGGGGCTCTCGATCGCGCAGGACGTCGCCTACACCACGAACGCGACCGACGTGCAGAGCCAGGTGCTGCAGCTCAAGGAGAAGAAGCCCGACGTCGTCATCATGATCTCCTACACGTCGGATGCGATCCTGTTCGCCAAGACGATGCAGGCGCTCGACTACAAGCCGCCGATGCTGCTCGCCGACGACGCCGGCTATTCCGATCCATCCTTCATCAAGGCGGTCGGCAAGATCTCGATCGGCGCGTTCAACCGCTCGTCCTGGAGCGTCGGTGCGCCGGGCTCGGCGACCGCTCTGATCGCCAAGATGTACAAAGAGAAGAGTGGCGACGAGATGGACGACACCGCGGCGCGCGAGATGCAGGGCTTCTTCGTGCTGGTCGACGCGATCGACCGCGCGGGCTCGACGGAGCCGGCGAAAATCCAGGCGGCGCTGAAGGCGACCGACCTGAAGCCCGAGCAGCTGATGATGGGCTACAAGGGCGTCAAGTTCGACGACAAGGGCCAGAACATCCTGGCCTCCGGCCTGATCATCCAGTTGCAGGACGGCGAGAACTACGTCGCGGTATTCCCGAAGGCGAATGGCGAGAAGCCGCCGGCGATGCCCTACAAGGGCTGGTAATGGCGTGGAAGGGGCCGCAGCCTTTTCACCTCTCCCGCTTGCGGGGGAGGTCGGATCGCATCGACAGATGCGATCCGGGTGGGGGCTCTCTCCCCACGAAGAGTGTCGATCGTGGAGCCACCCCCACCCCAACCCTCCCCCGCAAGCGGGAGAGGGGGCTCGATCTTTACGCGGTTGGCATCCGACCTCATCATGTCATGCAAAGACAATCCGGCGCTGATCCATGTCCATTGTCCTTGTCCAGGTGATCGTGGGGGGCCTCCTGCTCGGGGCCGTCTACGCGCTGTTCTCTTCCGGCCTGACCTTGGTGTGGGGCATGATGAACGTGGTCAACTTTGCCCACGGCGATTTCGTCATGCTCGGCATGTATGTCGCCTACGTGGTCTACACGCTGCTCGGTGGTGGGCCACTGATTGGCGCGCCGCTGGCGACGCTGTTGCTCGCGACGCTCGGCATCATCGTCTACTTCGGCCTGATCCGCGACATCATGAAGGGGCCGATGCTGGCGCAGATCCTCGGCACCTTCGGGCTCGCGCTCTTGTTGCGCTACTCGGTGTTCTGGTGGTTCGGCGCCAACTTCCTGTCGCTGCCGGAAAACCTCGTCGGCGGCACCTTCGACATTTTGGGCATCCGCATCCAGGCCTCGCGGTTATTGGCCGGCGTCGTCGCGCTGTTGGTCACGCTTGGTCTGCACCTGCTTCTAACGCGATCCACGCTGGGGTCGCGGATGCTCGCGGTCGCCGAGGATTCCACCGCCGCGCAACTGATGGGCATCCGGCCCGACACCATGCAGGCGATCGCCTGGGCGTTCGCGGCAGGCGCCACCGGACTTGCCGGCGCGCTGATCGCGACCTTCTTCTACGTGGTGCCGACGGTCGGCGAGACGCTCGCCATCGTCGCCTTCGTCACCGTCTCGCTCGGCGGCTTCGGCAGCGTGCCGGGCGCGCTGGTGGCGGGGCTTTTGATCGGGGTGATCGAGTCGCTGTCGGGCTACCTGATCGGCGCCGTCTACAAGGACATGGTGGTCTACGCGCTGTTCCTCGGCTTCCTCTGGTTCCGCCCGCAGGGCCTGATGGGCAAGACGTGATGCGCCGCTATCTCTGGCTCGCGATCGCGGTCGCGCTCGTTATCGCTTACCCCTGGGTGTTCTCGACGCCGTTCCAGCAGCGGCTCGGCGCGCTGGTCCTGCTCTATGCGATCGCGGCATCGGCCTGGAACATCATCGGCGGCTACGCCGGGCAGGTCTCGGTCGGCCATGTCGTGTTCTTCGGTTGCGGCGCCTACGCCGCGATGGGGGCCTATGCGCATTACGCGCTGTCGCCGCTGGTTGGAATCCCCGCAGGGCTCGTCGCCAGCGTTGCGATTGCCGCAGTCATCGGCGTGCCGACGCTCAGGCTGTCGGGGCACTATTTCAGCATGGCGACGATCGCGGTCGCCGAGCTGGCGCGGCTGATCGTCACCAACACCGACTATCTCGGCGCCGCCGTGGGCCTCAGCGGCCCGACGGTGCCGCGCAATGTGTT
Source organism: Bradyrhizobium erythrophlei (assembly GCF_042430365.1). Classification (GTDB taxonomy): domain Bacteria; phylum Pseudomonadota; class Alphaproteobacteria; order Rhizobiales; family Xanthobacteraceae; genus Bradyrhizobium; species Bradyrhizobium erythrophlei. The sequence continues at coordinate 43,161 of NZ_JBHMET010000199.1, read as the reverse complement.
CGATCTCTCCTTCATCTCGGCGCTGCCGTATTACTACCTCTTCCTCGCCATCCTCGCGATCACGCTCCTGATCACCTGGTGGATGGCCAACAGCCGCATGGGCTTCTACCTGCGCGCCATCAAGGATTCCGAGCGCGCGGCGCGCTCGCTCGGCGCACCCGCAAGCCGCACCAAGCTCTACGCCTATATGCTGAGCGCCGGTCTCACCAGCGTCGCCGGCGCGCTCTATGCGATGATGTTCGGCTTCGTCGATCCGGAATCCGGGCTCGGCATCCTGATCTCAGTGAAGATCCTGATCATGGCTGCGCTCGGCGGCGCGGGCCTGTTGTTCGGGCCGCTGGTCGGCGCCGCGATCCTGGTGCCGCTCGAGGAAATCTCCAACAGCCTGCTCGGCGGCAAGGGGGCGGGACTGACCTTCGTGGTCTATGGCGCGATCATCGTGCTGATCGCGCGCTTCCAGCCCGGCGGCATCCTGGCGCTGATCAACCGTATCAGGGCGAAGCGCAAGGCGGTGCAGGGAGCGGCCCATGCTCCTTGAGGCGCGCGCGATCACCAAAGCCTTCGGCAGCTTCAAGGCGGTGGACGCCGCGAGCGTCACGCTGGAGGCGGGCGATATCCTCGGCCTCATCGGTCCGAACGGCGCCGGCAAGTCGACCTTCTTCAACTGCCTGACCGGCGATCTCGCCGCAACCTCGGGCAGGGTGGTGTTCGAAGGCCACGACATCTCCGAGCTGCCGCCGGAGGCGCGGGCGCGGCTTGGGCTGGCGCGCACCTTCCAGGTACCGCAGACCTTCGAGGGCATGACGGTGCTGGAGAACGTGATGATCGGCGCCTTCCTGCGCACAGCCCATCGTGCCGTGGCCGAGGCCAAGGCCCGCGCCGTGCTGGCGCGCGTCGGCATGGAGCGGCTCGCGGATGCGCCGGCGCGCGCGCTCGGCACGCCGGGCCGCAAGCGGCTCGAGATCGCCCGTGCGCTCGCGACCGAGCCGAAGGTGATGCTGCTCGACGAGGCGATGGCCGGCCTGACCCTGCACGAAGTGAATCTTGCGATCGAGTTGGTGCGCGACATCCATCGCTCCGGAATAACGTTGGTCATCGTCGAGCACATCATGGAAGTGATCATGTCGCTGGCGAGCCGTGTCATGGTGTTCCACCAGGGCTGCGAGATCGCCCGCGGCACGCCGCAGGAGGTGACCGCGAATCCGGCCGTGATCGCCGCCTATCTCGGCACCCGGGCCGCCGCGAAGGTCGCCGCCGGCCACACGCCGATCGAATTGACGGGCGGGCCCGCGACATGATTGGACCGATGTTGAAGATCGAGCATCTCGAGGTGCGCTACGGCGATCTGATCGGCGTCTCCGACGTGTCGCTGGAGGTGCCGCAGGGCAGCGTGGTCGCGCTGCTCGGCTCCAATGGCGGCGGCAAGACCACGACCTTGAACGCGGTCGCAGGCCTCATCCCCGTGCATTCCGGCACGATCAGCTTCGCCGGCGAAAAGATCGCGGGCGAGAGCGCGTTTGCGATCGTGCGCAAGGGGCTGGCGCTGTCGCCGGAAGGCTGGCGGCTGTTCGTGCAGCAGAGCGTCGAGAACAATTTGTTGCTCGGCGCAACCCCGCTGCGCGACAAATCCCGCATCAGGACGCTGCTCGAGCGCGTCTATGAGATCTTCCCGCGGCTAAAGGAGCGCCGCAGCCAGCGCGCCGGGACGATGTCCGGCGGCGAGCGGCAGATGCTCGCGGTCGGTCGCGCGCTGATGAGCGATCCAAAGCTCCTGATGCTGGACGAGCCGTCGCTGGGCCTTGCGCCCGCGGTCGTGGAAGCCATGTACGAAACCTTCGGCCGCCTGCACCGTGAGGGCCTGACCATCCTGCTCGCCGAACAGTCGATCGAGCTCGCGCTCGAAGTCTCCGACTTCGCCACCGTGTTGCAGGTCGGAAAAAGCGTGCTGTCGGGCACGGCTGCCGCGCTCGCCGAGGACCCGCAGGTGCAGAAGGCGTATCTCGGTGGGTAGATTCGGAGGATGCCCTCGACGCGATGCTGAGGTCTAATCGGGCATCCCCGCAAGGCGCAACGGCCCGACCAGCGCGTCGAGATCTTCTTGCCGGCGATACGGCAATCCCTGCGCCCAGCAGCTTGCGGTCAAGTTGGGATGACGGGCCAGCATCTTGCCTACGATGAGGCGCGCCTCGTCCTCTCTGCCGAGGTTCCAAAGCGCCGCCGCCAGAGTCGTTTGCGCAGTTAGCCAGCGCGGTCTCTCGATCAGGACCCGTGAGGCAATGTCTCGCGCGGCAACAAAATCGCCGAGGTGAAACCTCGCCCGTGCCTCGTCGACCATCGATTGATTAAGGCTGAGCGGGCTGAGCCGCTGCGCTTGCTCCTCGTATTGGGCGGATTTCCGGAAATCGCCAGCATAGCCATGAATCATTCCGGCTATATGGTAGGCGGCTGAATAACTTGGGCCGAGGGCCACCGCCTTTTCTCCGGCAAGCAATGCATCTTCATGGCGGCGCTGAAACAGGCGGGCATAGCCTATGGTCAGATAGGCTAAATAGCTGTTCGGGTCGGAGGCCAGATCACGAGCCGCGCATTCCAGTGCCGCTTCATAGGCCGTCGCTTGGTCTCCTTCCCAACCAAAACGGGCTTGGTCGATCAGAGTATAGCCCAGCAGGCAAAGCGCCGGCGCGTAGGCTGGGTTGATCGCCAAGGCCCGTTCGAACTCACTTCGCGCTTGCGCATGAGTGTGCTCGGCAAAGTTCACGTAAAGGGTTTGACCCTTGAGGAAATGCTCGTACACCAACGGGCTGCCGGAGCGTTTGTGCCACACCCGTGCCTGCTCGCCAAACGTCAATCGAACCTCGAGCGCGGTGACGATGTCCTGCGTTATCTGATCCTGAAGCGCGAACACGTCGTCGAGATCGCCTTCAAACCGGTCCGCCCACACATGGCCGCCGTTCCGGCTGTCGATCAACTGCGCGGCCAGGCGCACGCGATTGCCGATCCTGCGGACGCTCCCCTCGAGCAGATAGCGGGCGCCGAGCAGCCGGCCGATTTCGCGGATGTCTCGCGCCTGTCCCTTGAACACAAAGCTCGAGTTGCGGGCAATGACCAGTAACTCCTGAATCTTCGACAATGTGGTCAGCACGTCTTCGGCGATACCGTCGGCGAAATATTCCTGTTCCGGGTCGCCGCTCATGTTCTGGAATGGCAAAACCGCGATCGACGGCTTGTCGGGCAGCGGCAGCGACTTGGGGTGGTCGACGCGTGCAGCCGCGTTCGGCGCATCAGCCAGCCGGCCGGCGGCGAAAGCCCTGATCGGCTCGTCGATGTTCTTGACCTGCTGCGTGCCGAGGTCGGTGAAGGCAATTGGGAGAACCTTCCTGACCTGATCATAGGTCACGCCAGAAACGCAAACGCCGCCCGGCTGCGCCAGGGCTTGCAAGCGCGCCGCGATATTGACGCCGTCTCCGAACAGATCGCCCGCGCGCACGATTACGTCGCCGACGTGGATCCCGATGCGGAAGTTGATGTGCTTGTCTGCGGAAAGGCCGGAGTTTGATCGCGAGAGTGCCGCCTGCGCTTCCACCGCGCATTGCACGGCGTCGACGGCACTGCCGAACTCGGCAAGCACGCTGTCGCCCGCGGTGTTGGCGATGCGGCCCCTGTGATCTGCGATAGCCTTGTCCAGAATGGCACGGCGTTCGGTGAGACCGGCGAGCGTGCCGACCTCATCGGCGCTCATCAGTCGAGAATAGCCCTCGACGTCGGCGGCAAACACCGCCGCTAATCTCCGATTGATCTCGATTGGCTCTGACAAGGCCTTGCCCCCTGGGGATAAGAGCCTGAAGACCGCTGCCAAACGATACGACCGATCATGTTGGACGGTCAACGGAGGACGATGCCGGGGAGAGCATCCGCGGACGGTTGGACAGCGAGTCCCGTTGCCGTGCCGCGGTGGTGACGTACCAGCGCTTTTGATCGAGCCATGGTGCGGCGATCACAACGGAAACTACGCCGTCCGCTTCTGTCCGATAGCCTCGAACTGTGCCTTCTGCGCGTCGCTCAGCGTTGCATAAAAATCCTTCAGCGCCGCGCTCACCACGGCGACGGCCTGCATCATGGCTTCGAGCCGTCCCTGCACCGCGTCGAGGCGCGCGGGCGGCGTGGTAGCGTCTTGCGGTTGGCAATGGCTGCTGAGGATGCCGATCGCCTGCGCATTGGCGTCCTGCAGCAGTTTGAGCGCGGCACGCTGAGCGTCGTTCGGGCGCAGCCGGGCCTGGATATCGTCCACCGGCAATGGCAGCGCGGCTGCCTGCGCCATGCCGCAACCCTGGGCCGACGCTTCGGTGGCGATGTTTGCCGCGGAAGCCTTGCGCCGATCCTCCGCGAGCGCGTTGAGCCGTGCCTCCTGCTCGTCGTCGAGGAGATCATAGAATTTCCCGAGCGGCGACTGCACGAGGTATCGTGCCTTGATCATCGCCTCGAGGCGCTGCTGCATAACGGTCAGCCGCTCCGGCGCGGTGAATGCCGGCTGTGCCGGGCACGACGCCCGGATGATTTGGGAGGCCGTCGCCAACGCAGTGGCAAGTTCGTCGAGCGCGGTGCGCTGCGCTTCATTGGTGAGCTGTATCGCGCGCAGCAACTGTTCGGCGGGGAGGGCGGCAATTTCGCTTGCGTCGTCGCCGCAGAACTCGAAGACGGTAGCGCTTCTGCGATGCCGTCGGCCGGACGGGCGCGGTCCGGTCAAGGCTGTGAGTTCATCGCGGCTATAGGGCGAAAACATTGCGGCATGGATGTCGCGATAACCGTAGTCCCAGAGGCCGCTGCCGTCGCCCCAGATCGCGTAGTCATAGACGTCGTAAATCGCGAACGGCCAGAACAGCGGGCCGACCCAGCCATATCCGCCGTCGGCGTGCCGCCACCATCCGTTCGTGCTGCGGCCGCCCTGCCAGGTGGCCAGCGCGGCCGCGGCGGCGATCTGCCGGCGCACCGCCGGGTTGGCCGGTCCGGGCTCCAGGGCTGCGGCGCGGACATCCTGCGGCCTGAGCGCCGCGGTCCGGATGCGGCCGTGGCGGGCATACGCCCGCGCGCGATGCAATCCGCCGAGCGACAGGACGCGGGCGACCGCAAATCGCGCGACCCCGAGCGGGCCGCCGACGCGAATATGCAATCCGGCCGAGGCCGAACTCGACAGCAGGAGCGTCAGAACAGCAACGGCAATTCCAATGCGGGTCTTCGACATGACCCCCTCCCGGGTCCCTATCGGGTCAGGTATGACGCCGGGAGGAACGAAAAGTTCCCGTGCACTTGCCCGGATCAGGGGCAGGGCACCGCGGTATCGGCTAGTTCATCTCCGCTTCGAGCAGCAGCCGCAGGCAGTCCGCGAGCCGTTTCTCCATCTCCCGGTTCCGGATCGACAGCGGCCCGGGATCGTTCAGGATGGCGTTCACCAGCGTGCCGAGCACGACCTGGAAGCCGAAAGCGATCGCGCGGGTCTTGGCGGCCTTGCGACCCTTGCCCATGGCGGGCAGCAGCAGCGGGGTGGCGCGTTCGGTCGTCGCGCGCGCGAGCGCCTTGAACGTGGTCCATTTGTCGGGCCGCGTGTTGTCGTGCTGGAGGGCGGCGCGCAGCACGCCTTCATGTGTCCTGATCCAGCCGACGACGCCTGACACGATGGCGCGGCAGCGGTCCTCGAGGCCGCGTTCGGTCAGCGGCCCGTTCCGGTCGATCGCGGCCAGATGGCGCGCGCCGTCCTGCGCGGCCAGCGCGATCAGGGCGTTGAAATAGGCCTCCTTGCTCTCGAAGCGGCTGTAGAAGGCGCCTACTGTGGCGCCGACCTGGCCGCACAGCGCCTCGATCGACAGTTCCGCGAGGCTGCGCGTCCGCAGCAGCTCGGCGCCGGCCTGAAGCAGCGCCAGCGTCGTCTCGCGGCTGCGCTTCTGGCGCGACGGCGTCACGCCCGGAAGGTCGAAATCGGCTGAGAGGGGCGGCATCGGCGCTTGCATCTCCGGGTTTTCATAATCATAATTCGGATTATCATTTATAGCAATCCGGCCCCGCGAACGGGCCGGGCCGGGAACGAGCGGCGGAGCAACCGCGGCCATCAGCCAGAGGACAGGGAGATCGCCATGAGCGAGAAGCGGGCCACGCCGTTCGGCGGCACGATCGGCAAGACGGTTGCGAACTCGAAGCCCTGGTGGCCCGATGCGCGGAAGCCGCCCGCCGGCGCGCCGAACATCCTGGTCGTGCTGTTCGACGATGTCGGCTTCTCCGATTTCGGCTGCTACGGCTCGCCGATCAAAACGCCGACGATCGACAAGCTTGCCGCCGAAGGCCTGCGCTATTCCGGCTTCCACACCACGGCGATGTGCTCGACCACGCGGGCTGCGCTGCTCACCGGGCGCAATCACCATTCGGTCGGGGTCGGATGCCTCGCCAATTTCGATTCCGGCTATCCCGGCTACCGCGGCAAGATCGCGCGCGAGGCCGGGACGCTCGCGGAGATGCTGCGGGCGCACGGCTATCGCAACTACATGGTCGGCAAATGGCACGTCACGCCGCTGACCGAGAGCGGCGCCACCGGTCCGTTCGACGGCTGGCCGCTTGGCCGCGGCTTCGATCGCTTCTACGGCTTCCTCGACGCCGAGACCGATCAGTATGCGCCGGAGCTCGTTTCCGACAACACGCATATTGATCCTCCCGGCACTTATGAGAGCGGCTATCACCTGACCGCCGATCTCGTCGACCAGTCGATCCGCTTCATCGCCGACCACACCGCTGATCGTCCCGACCTGCCGTGGCTGACCTGGCTTGCGCTCGGTGCCTGCCATGCGCCGCACCAGGCGCCCGCCGACATCATCAACGGCTATGACGCAACCTTTGCCCATGGCTGGGACGTCGAGCGCGAGCAGCGTATGGCACGGCAGAAGGCGATGGGCATGGTGCCGCAGGGCACGAAGATGCCCGCCCGCAATGACGGCGTGAAGGCGTGGAGCGAGCACTCCGCCGACGAGCAGCGCGTGTTCACGCGGCTGCAATCGGCTTTTGCCGGCATGCTCGACCATGCCGACCAGCATGTGGCGCGGCTGGTCGCATTCCTCGACAAGGCCGGCATCCGCGACAACACCCTCATCATCGTGATGTCCGACAATGGTGCGAGCCAGGAGGGTGGGCCACTCGGCTTCGTCAATGCGATGGGTCCCTACAACTTCCGGCCCGAGCCGCTGCCGGTCAAACTGCAGCGGATCGACGACATCGGCGGGCCCGACACGCACTCCAATTTCCCGCATGGCTGGGCGATGGCCTCGAACACGCCGCTGCGCCGCTACAAGCAGAACACCCATGGCGGCGGCATCCGCGATCCCTTCGTGATGAACTGGCCGAAGCGGATCACGGCGAAGGGCGAGCTGCGGCACCAGTTCGTCCACGCCTGTGATCTCACGCCAACGCTGCTCGACCTGATCGGGATTTCAGCGCCCGCGGAAATCGCGGGCTGCCCGCAAATGCCGCTCGAGGGCGAGAGCTTTGCGCGCTCGATCGACGATGCGTCGGCGCCGTCAAAGACCTCGCCGCAATATTTCGAGATGTTCGGCCATCGCGGGATCTGGCAGAACGGCTGGAAGGCGGTGTCGTTCCATCCTTCCGGCACGCCGTTCGAGAACGACAAATGGGAGCTGTTCCATCTCGATCGGGATTTCTCCGAGACAGACGACCTCGCCGCGAAGGACCCGGAGCGCCTCGCGCAGATGGTCGGGCTGTGGTGGAGCGAAGCGGAGGCGCATAACGTGCTGCCGCTCGACGACCGCTTCGGACCGCGCTTTGCCGAGAACGCCGCGCGCTTCCACGGCGCGCGCACCAGATTCACCTTCCACGCCGGCATGGGCCACGTGCCGACCGACGTCGCGCCCGATGTGCGCAGCCGCAGCTACACGATCGAGGCCCATACCGAGATCGGCGAGGAGGGCGCCGAGGGCGTGCTGATCGCCCATGGCGACGCCACCTCAGGCTACAGCCTCTACATCAAGGACGGCTTCCTGGTGCACGATCTCAATATCGGCGGCGGCCATGAGATCGTGACGTCGAGCCGCAAGGTGCCGCCAGGCGCGCACCGGCTCGGCGTACATGTCGAGCGCCTCGTGCGCAAGGAGCCGCCGGCCAAGGGCTCACGCACCGGTGTCAGCGAATACACACTGTTGATCGACGGCGAACCCGTGGGGTCGATGCAGACCCAGCTCGGCTTCCACAACTTCATCTCGTGGTCGGGCCTCGACATCGGCCGCGACCGCGGCAGCCCGGTCTCGCATTACGACGCGCCGTTCGAGTTCACCGGCCGGCTGACGCAGGTGACGGTCGTCATGCATGATGACCAGAAGCTTGACGGTGATGGCGTCGGGAATGCGGAGATGGCGCGGCAGTAGTTCCCAACGTCATTGCGACGAGCGAAGCGACGACGCAATCCAGTCAGCCGCCTACGCGGGCCCATGGATCGCTTCGCTTACGCTCGCAATGACGGGATAGGCCGGAGAGGAATCGCCCTACTTGATCTTCTCGTACACCGCCGCGAAGTCGGCGAGCGGCATCGGGATGGTGATCGTTTCTTTCGACAAGTTCTGGAACGACACCTTGAGCTGCTTGCCCGACTTCAGCGCGGCGAGCATGTCGGCCGCGATCGGCGCGTTGAGGTAGCAGCCGCGCGCTTCGCAGGTCTGGATCTGCAGGTCGACGGTCTTGCCCTCGTCGACCTGCAGCTTGGCGCCGACAGGCAGATTGAGGCCGAGCGGAAGCTGGATCAGGGCGATCGGGCTGCGGGTGTCGCCGGGCACGCGGATGTTGACGAGAACGATGAGCTGGCCGGTCTTGCTGAGGATCGCATTCTGCTCCATCGCGCATTCCAGCGGCGCGTCACGGCTCGGACTGGTGCAACGGGCGACCCAACCGGGATTGTTGGCGGGTGCGCCGTCGGCCTGCGGGGCCGCGCTCGGAGCAGGCGCGGGCGCGCTCTTGCCCTTGGGCGCCTGGGCGTGACCGAGGCCGGTCAGGCTGAATGCGACAAACAGAACAAGCAGGGATTTGGCGACAATCTTCACGGCACGTGCTCCGAAATGAACATCTCTCGGATGTGCCGGTCGTCAGCCAAAGTCAAGTCATTCGGCGGCCTGCTTGACCGAACGTTCTTCGCCTTCATGCGCGTCGTCATCGGCGCGCGGCGAACGGCCCCAGTTCGCGAACGCGTTGGAGAGGCGGTCGAGATAAAGATAGACGACGGGCGTCGTGAACAGCGTCAGCGCCTGGCTGACGATCAGGCCGCCGACCATGGCGTAGCCGAGCGGCTGGCGGATCTCCGAGCCGGTGCCGGTCCCCAGCATCAGCGGCACACCGCCGAGCAGGGCTGCCATCGTCGTCATCATGATCGGGCGGAAGCGGAGCAGCGCGGCCTGGCGGATCGAGGCTTCCGGCGTCATATGCTGGTCGCGCTCGGCGGCGATCGCGAAGTCGACCATCATGATGCCGTTCTTCTTCACGATGCCGATCAACAGGATGATGCCGATCAGCGCGATCAGTGAGAAGTCGAAGCCGGCCGCCATCAGGATCGCGAGCGCGCCGACGCCGGCCGACGGCAGCGTCGACAGGATCGTGATCGGGTGGATGTAGCTCTCGTAGAGGATGCCGAGGATCAGATAGACCACCACGAGCGCCGCGAGGATCAGCAGCGGCACGGTCGACAGCGATTGCTGGAACGCCTGCGCGGTGCCCTGGAAGCTCGAATTCAGCGTCGGCGGCGCGCCTAGCTCGAGCATTGCCTGCTGCACGGCGTCGGTCGCCTGTCCGAGCGCCACGCCCTGGGCGAGGTTGAAGGAGATGGTGATCGCGGGGAACTGGCCCTGGTGGCTGATCGACAGCGGCCGCACCGGGACGCTGGTCCAGGTCGCGAATGTCGACAGCGGCACCTGGTCGCCGGTCAGCGGCGACCTGACGTAGATCTTGTTCAGCGTGTCGATCGTGCCCTGCAGCTCCGGCAGCACCTCGAGGATCACGTGATAGCTGTTGAGCTGGGTGAAATACTGCGTCACCTGACGCTGGCCGAACGCGTCATAGAGCGTGTCGTCGATCAGTTGCGGCTGGATGCCGTAGCGCGAGGCGGTGTCGCGGTTGATCTTCAGTTCCAGCGTGGTGCCGTTGGTCTGCTGGTCGGTCGCGACGTCGCGCAGCTCCGGCAGCGTCTGCATCCTGGCGAGGATCTTCGGCGCCCATTGGTTCAGCTCGGCGAGATTGGCATCCTGCAACGTGAACTCGAATTGGGTTCGCGTCGGGCGGCCGCCGAGGCGGACGTCCTGCGCGGCCTGCATGAACAGCCGTGCGCCCTCGACCTTCTCGAGCTTCGGCCGCAGACGGGCGATGATCTGCTGCGCGCTGGCATCCCGCTCGTTCCGCGGCTTCAGCGAGATGAACAAATTGCCGTTGTTGCCGGCGCGGCCGCTGCCGCCGATCGCCATCGCGACCGACGCTACGCCAGGGTCGCTCATCACGATCTGGCCGAGCGTCTCCTGCTTGCGCTTCATCTCCGCGAAGGAGATGTCCTGGTTGGCTTCCGACGTCGCCGTGATCAGGCCGTTGTCCTGCTGCGGGAAGAAGCCCTTCGGAATGATCACGAACAGGTAGACCGACAAAGCGAGCGTGGCGAAGAAGACCATCAGCGTGGTGAACTTCCAGCGCAGCGCGAGGTCGAGGCCGCGTTGATAGCCGCGCAGCATGGCGTCGAAACCGCGTTCGCTGAGCTGGTAGAGCCGGCCGTGCCTTTCCTCGTCATGGGCGCGCAGGAAGCGCGACGCCATCATCGGGGTCAGCGTCAGAGACACGAACATCGAGACGAAGATGGTCATCGCCAGAACCACCGCGAACTCGCGGAACAGGCGGCCGATGATGCCGCCCATCAGCAGCAGCGGGATCAGCACCGCAACCAGCGAGATCGAGATCGAGAGGATGGTGAAGCCGATTTCGCTGGATCCCTTGAAGGCTGCCGCCAGCGGCTTTTCGCCCTCCTCGATGTAGCGGCTGATGTTCTCCAGCATCACGATGGCATCGTCGACCACGAAGCCGACCGCGATCGTCAGCGCCATCAGCGACAGATTGTCGAGCGTGTAGCCGAAGACCCACATCAGCGCGCAGGCACCGAGCAGCGCCAGCGGCACCGTCACGGCGGGGATCACGGTTGCCCAGAAGCTGCGCAGGAAGACGAAGATGACCATGACGACCAGGACGATGGTCAGGAGCATGGTGAACTGCACGTCCTCGACCGCGGCACGGATCGTGATGGTGCGGTCGCTTATCAGCTCGATCTTGATCGCGGGCGGGATTGCCGCGACGAGCCGCGGCAGCGTCGCCTTGATCTTGTCGACGGTATCGATGACGTTGGCGCCAGGCTGCTTGAATACGACCAGGAACACGCCGCGCTGGCCGTTGGCCCAGGCCGCCTGCTTGGCGTCCTCCGGACCGGTGACCGCCTGGCCGATGTCACGAATCCTTAAGGGGCCGCCGTTGCGATAGGCGATGATGACGTCGTTCCAGTCCTTGGAGTCCAGCAACTGGTCGTTGGCATAGATGGTGTAGGCGCGGGTGGCGCCGTCGATATTGCCCTTCGGGCTGTCGACCGTCGTGATCGCGATCGCGCCGCGGACATCTTCGAGCGACAGGCCCTTGGCGACGAGCTTCGCCGGATCGATCTGGACGCGGATGGACGGCTTCTGCTGGCCGCCGATGATGACCTGGGCCACGCCGGAAATCTGGCTGATCTGCTGGGCGAGCTGGGCGTCGACGGAATCGCTGACGGTGGTCAGCGGCAGCGTATCCGAGGTCGCCGACAGGATCAGAATCGGCGAGTCGGCAGGGTTGACCTTGCGATAGGTCGGCGGCGAGGGGAGGTTCTTCGGCAACTGGCCGCTGGCGGCGTTGATGGCGGCCTGCACGTCGTTGGCGGCGCCGTCGATCGAGCGGTTGAGGTCGAACTGGATGGTGACCGATGCCGTGCCGAGATAGCTCGTCGAGGTCATCTGCGCGATGCCGGGAATCTGCGCGAACTGGCGTTCCAGCGGTTGCGCCACCGAGGTCGCCATCGTCTCCGGGCTGCCGCCCGGCAGGTTGGCGGTGACCTGGATGGTGGGGAAATCGACCTGCGGCAGCGGTGCGACCGGCAGCAGGGGATAGGCGACCAGGCCGACGAACAGGATGCCGGCCATCAGCAGCGAGGTGCCGATGGGGAAGCGAATGAAAGGTGCGGAAATGCCGTCGCTCATTCCTGCTTGACCTTCGCTTGCGGCTGATCCGAGCTCGCCACCGCCGTCGTCACCAGCGTGCCCGGCGAGACCTTGTACTGCCCCGACGTGATGACCTGCTGCCCCGGCGACAGCCCTTCTTCGATCACCGACTTGCCGTCGATCGACTGGCTGACCTTGATCCGGCGCAGCTCGGCCTTGTTCTCCTGGTTGACCGAGTAGGCGTAGAGGCCGTCGGTGCCGTGCTGGACGGCGTCGTCGGGAACGACGGTCGCCCCCTGCAGCGTCCGCACCAGAAGCCGGGTCGAGACCGACTGTCCGGGCCACAGCGCGTGGTCCTTGTTGTCAAACACGGCCTTCAGCCGAATAGTTCCGCTCGTCGTGTCGACCTGGTTGTTGATCAGCGCCAGCGTGCCGGTGGACAGCACGCGCTTGCCATCGGTCGTGAGCGCAATCGTCTTCGGCGGTGCCACTGCGAGCGCCGCCTTGATGTCGGGCAACTGGTCCTCGGGCGCGGTGAAGATCACCGCGATCGGCTCGATCTGGGCGATCGAGACGATGCCGGTCTGGGTCGCGGCGTTGACGATGTTGCCGATGTCGACCTGGCGGAGGCCGGCGACGCCGGAGATCGGCGACTTGATGCTGGTGTAGTCGAGCTGGGTCTGGGCATTGGTGATCGCGGCCTCGTCGGCAGCGATCTGCGCAGTCAATTGCGCAACCGTCGAACGCTGGGTGTCGAGCAACTGCCGGGTCGCGTACTCGCCGAGCTTGGTGGTGCGCTGCAGATCGAGATTAGCATTGGCAAGATTGGCCTCATCCTGGGTCCTTTTCGCCTTGGCCTGGTCGAGCGCGGCCTGATACGGCCGCGGATCGATCTCGACCAGCGTGTCGCCTTCCTTGACGAACTGGCCTTCCTGGAACGCGATCCTGATGATCTGGCCGTCGACGCGGGTGCGGACCTGCACGGTGTTGAAGCCCTGCACGGTGCCGAGGCCGGTCAGGTAGACCGGGAAATCGGCTTTCTCGACCGGCGCGATCTTCACCGGAACCGGCGGCCGCACTGCGGCGCGCTTCTGCGCGGCCTCGGCGGCCAGCTTGTCGCCCGCATATTTCTGCCAGCCAAAGTAGCCCGCGGCGCCGATCGCAGCGATCAGCAAGACCCAACTGATGGTGCGCGACTTCGACATGCAGCCTCTTGGGTTCGACGAACAATAATGGGTGATCGAAACGGTTCCCAGCACTTGCGCGTATAGTATGCGTGCACTTTATGTGTAAACACACTAAGGCTTGAGAATCCTAAACATTTGGAAAGGTTTAGGCCAGAAACAAACGGAAACGCTGGGGGCTCGAAGTGATGTCATGTCGCTCGATTTGAAACGCCAGCTCGTAGCACAGCTCGTCGAGAGCTCGCGGCTCCTGCGCAATTACATCGACCATCGCGCCAAGACGCGCGGCACCACCCGCGCGCAATGGATTGTCCTGTTCCGGTTGCGCGAGCAGGAGGGGCTGACGCAGGTCGATCTCGCCGACGTGCTCGAACTGCAGCCGATCTCGCTGGTGCGGCTGCTCGACCGCCTGGTCGAGCACGGCCTGCTGGAGCGCCGGCCCGATCCGAAGGACCGCCGCGCCAACCGCCTGTTCCTCACCAAGAGCGGGCGGCAGCTCGTCGACGACCTCGACGGCCTGCGCGACGCGATCGCCGGCGACGTGCTGCGCGACGTTTCGACCGAGCACATCCAGACCAGCCTCGCCACGCTCCACGCGGTCAAGGACCGCATCAAGGCGCTCGGTGGGGCGGAGAGCATCGCCGCCAAGTAGCAGATGCGTTCGGCCGACGCCGCGCCGCGATCCCGTCAACCGGTTCGAGGTGGTTGAATCGCGAATCGATGTCGTCCATATCGCGCGCTCCGATCTTGCGAGACGAGGAGTGTGGTGATGGACGAGCTGAACGGACGCATGATGGCCTGCCAGATCATGATCACGGGCCTGATCGCGCGAGTCGCCAACAACTCGCCGGATCCGTTGCGCTTCCTCACCGACTTCCGCGACGAGATCAAGGCCGTCATCAATGGCATCAACATCGCAGGGATGGAGAACACCGCGCGGGTGCGACAATTTGCCCAGATTTCCGTCGACGAGATGTTCTCGCTGATGAAGCCGCCGAGTGCGGATTGATGCTGCGGAAAGCCCTTCGTCCACCGTCATTGCGAGCGCCAGCGGAGCAATCCATCGCGCCACAAGCTGAGGTGCGGATTGCTTCGTCGCTTCAGCGCAAAATTGCTTTGCAATTTTGTCGCGAGCTCCTCGCAATGACAACATTTCTATTTTCGCGTGACTCATTAGAACGATTATTAGAAGACCTACAAAGTAGATTTAGAACGCTTACAGACTCAATTTAGAATCGCTTTGAATTTGGACGATTCAAGCGCGCTGTTGCGCCATTCGCATTGACCCAATTTTTCACGCTCGATAACCCCTGACAAAGACAGTTCGTTGCGCGTCAAAAGGTGCGCGCACCTGTGGAATTTTCTGGGGGCACTTGATGAGCAATGTGAAGGCACCGAGGTCGCTGCGTTTCGATGCGGCGCTCGTCGCAGGGAACGACAACTCAAACTATAGTGGCACGAAGGTTTCCGCAGTCGCAAGCCTGATTGCCGTTGCATCGTTCTCCGGTGCCGAGGCGCAGCAGTCCAACCTCCCGCCGGTGACGGTCGATGCCCCGGTCGCTCGCCCGCGTCCTGCTGCGTCAAAGCCCACGCCGGACCATGTCCGCGCCCGCACCGCACTGCGCCGTGCTGCGCGCAGCTCGCAGCCGGCGCAGGCGACCGCCGTGCCGTTTCCGAATGCCGGCGGCCTGCGCGCCGACCGCAACCCCTATGCGGACGCGGCCGCGCCCTACAAGGTCGACCACCTGCAATCGTCGGGAAAATTTCCCGAGCCGCTTTTGAACACACCGAAGACGGTGACGGTGCTGTCGAAGGAAGTGCTGGAAGACAAGAACGCCACCACGCTGAAGCAGGCCGTGCTCTCGACCGCCGGCGTAACGCTCGGCACCGGCGAGGGCGGCAACGCCTTCGGCGACCGCTTCTTCATCCGCGGCTTTGACGCGCGCAACGACGTGTTCCTCGACGGCGTCCGCGACGCCGGCGTCAGCGTCCGCGAAAACTTCTTCACCGAGCAGGTTGAGATCCTGCGCGGTCCCGGCTCGTCGTTTGCCGGCCGCGGCACCACCGGCGGCGCGATCAACATCGTCACCAAGCAGGCGACGACGGAGAAGAGCTTCTACAACATGGATACGACTTTCGCGACCGACCACACCAAGCGCGTGGTGCTCGACGTCAACCAGGTGATCAGCCCGACGCTCGCGGTGCGCGCCGGCGGCCTGTTCCAGGATGCCGGCGTTGCCGGCCGCGACTACGTCAAGGACGACCGCGACGGTGGATTCATCGCCGCGAAGTGGACGCCGCTTGATACGGTCAAACTCTACGCGAACTACATCCACACCAATCTGCACGGCCTGCCGGACTTTGGCGTGCCGTACTACCGGCCGGGCGCCCCGAAGTCTCAATACACCAGCACGGATGGGGGCCCCTATACCGACTTCGGCGTCAACCGAAATACGTTCTACGGTTTGGTGAATCGCGACTACTACAGCATCAAGCAGGACATTGGCACGGTCGGCGGCGAGGTCGCGATCACCCCGGATCTGGCGCTGAGCAACAAGACGCGGTATCAGCGCTCGGTGCTCGATTATATCGGCACGCTGCCGGAAGGGCCGAACGTCGCGGCGGGCACGGTGAGCCTCAATCCGCAGAGCCGCTATCAGGTCACCGAGAACGTCGCCAACCAGACCGAAGCGACCTACAAGTTCAGTGTCGCAGGCTGGAAGAATACGGCGCTCGGCGGCGTCGAGGTTTCGCGCGAGATCGCAAGCATCGACAAGTATACCGGATTGAGCTCGGAGCAGCTTCCGGGCGGCATGGCATCCGGATCGATACCCAACGTCAACGTCTTCGCGCCGCAGTTCACGTTTGCCAATGTCGGCACCAACCCGACATGGGCCGGACTGCCGACCAAGACCGCGATCGATACCAAGAGCGTGTATCTCATCGACTCCGCCAACTACAATGATTTCGTCATCCTCAACGGTGGCGTCCGTTTCGACGACTACACCATCCGGCTCAGCGGATTCGGCACGCAGAACAACGTTCCGAACTCCTTCGGTGCGCAGGAGCAACACTACGGGCTGCCGAACTTCAACCTCGGCGTCACGCTGAAGCCGCTGCCGATCGGGAGCGTCTATGCTGCCTATGCGACATCATCCAACCCGGTCGGCTCTGAATTCGATGGCTCCAGCGCACAGTATGGCGGTCTCGCGCCCGTCCTCAATGGAAACCCGAACCAGATCTTTGGCCCGGAGAAGAACAAGGCGATTGAGGTCGGCACCAAATGGGAGCTGTTCGACCGCCATTTGCTGCTGACTGCGGCGCTATTCCAGACCGAGAAGGAAAACGCGCGAGAATCGCAAAATGTCGGTAGCGCTACCGCGGCGGCTGCGATTCCGGGCTGTTCGTACAACCTGCCGGCGGGGTCGGGTAACGTATCCTGCATCACTGCCGGTGCCGCATACCGCATCCGCGGCATCGATCTCGGCGTTGGCGGCAAGCTCACCGACAAATGGAGTGTGTTCGGCGGGCTCGTGCTGATGCAATCCGAAGTAACGAAGTCGCTCGTACCGTCGGCGCAGCCGTTGCTCTATCCGACCAATGTCGGGCGTCCGCTCGCCAACGTCGCGCATCAATCGTTTAGCCTCCTCACAAAGTACCAGCTGACCGACGTCTGGGAGATCGGCGGACAGGCGGTATATCGCTCGAAGATGTACGGCGGCACCTTCCTCGCGGCGAACCAGGGCACGGTGCTCCCGAGCTATTCGCGCTTCGACACCTTTGTGGAAGCGAAGATCGATCCGAACTGGACGGCAAAGCTCTACGTCGCCAACATTACCAACAAGCTCTACTACGACGCGCTCTATCAAAGCGCGACGCCATTCGTGTTCGTGGCGCCAGGCCGCAGCGTGAGCATGATCTTGTCGGCGCGGTTCTGATGCTGATCTGTGTTCCCGATGTGCTTGATAAGCATGATGTGGCGGAGTTCCGCAGCATCATGGACGCCAGCGCCTGGGAGGACGGCCGCTCGACCGCGGGTGCCGCCTCGGCCCTGGTCAAGCGCAACGAGCAATTGCCGCCCGACAGCGAGGTGGCGCGGCAGCTCGGCAACCGCATCCTGTCGGCGCTGTCGGCGAGCCCGCGCTTCATCTCGGCCGCGATCCCGCTCAAAATCTTTCCACCGTTGTTCAATCGCTACGCGGCATCCGACCGGCACCATTTCGGATTGCATGTCGACAATGCGGTGCGGGGCGACCAGCTCACGGGCCTGCGCATCCGCACCGACCTGTCGGTCACGCTGTTTTTATCGGAGCCGGACGAGTACGACGGCGGCGAGCTGGTCGTCGAGGACCTCTACGGATCCCATGAAATCAAGCTTCCGGCGGGCGCTCTCGTGCTCTATCCTGCGTCCAGCCTGCACTTGGTCACCCCGGTCACGCGGGGCACGCGGGTTGCGTCTTTTTTCTGGCTCCAGAGCATGGTACGTGATGCTCACGCCCGCAGCCTGATCTTCGATCTCGATACGGCGATCCAGGCCCTGGTAGAACGGCTGGGGCGCGATGACCCCGAAACGGTCAAATTGACCGGCATTTATCACAACCTGATCCGCCACTGGGCCGAAGTATGAAGACATCCATGTTCCGCGCTGCGTCCATTGCGATCGCCACGGTGGCCGTGCTGACGCTGGTCGCGCCGTCCTCGGCGCAGCAGCCGGCGCCGCAGGGGCAGGCCACGGCCGCGCCAGCTGCAGCACCGGCGCCGGTTCCGGCTCCCGTGGCGCCTCCGTCTGCCGCCGCTGCGGCGCCGCAGTCTGCAGCTGCATCCGCGGAGGGCGAGGGCAGGCTGTCGAAGGCCACCGCAACCGGCATGCGCGAGCTGTCGCCGTGGATGATGTTCTGGAACGCCGACATCATCGTCAAAGCCGTGATGATCGGCCTTGCGTTCGCCTCGCTCGTGACCTGGACGATCTTCATCGCCAAGATGATCGAGCTGACGCTGATCCAGAGCAAGCTGCGCGGCGCGCTTGCCAAGGTCGGCGAGGCGCGCTCGCTCGCCGAAGCGCAGCTCGCGCTCGGCGGCAAGGGCAGCGTGTTGTCGTCCTTCATCGCGGCCGCGATGCGCGAGGGACGGTTGTCGGCCGGGATCTCCAGCGACAACGGCATCAAGGAACGCGCGGCGTCGAGCTTCGCCGAGATCGTGCGCGCCGAGGCGCGCCGCATCCGGCTTGGCATGGGCCTGCTTGCGACGATCGGTGCAACGTCGCCTTTCGTCGGACTGTTCGGCACCGTCTGGGGCATCATGAACAGCTTCATCGGCATCTCGAAGTCGCAGACCACGAACCTTGCTGTGGTTGCACCTGGTATCGCCGAAGCGCTGCTTGCGACCGCGATCGGCCTCGTCGCAGCGATCCCGGCAGTCATCATCTATAACCACTTCACGCGCCTCACGAAGGGCTATCTCGAGCTCGTCAACCGCGCCTCGGGCGCGGCGGCGCGGCTGTTGTCGCGCGATCTCGATCGCACCCATGTCAGCGTGCCGCACGGGCGCGCTGCAGCAGCGGAGTAGGCGATGGCGGTCTCGATCACAGACAATGACGGCGACGACGATTTCGCCGAATCGCATGAGATCAATGTCACGCCGTTCATTGACGTGATGCTGGTGCTCCTGATCATCTTCATGGTGGCCGCTCCGCTCTCGACGGTCGACCTGCCGATCGATCTGCCGACTTCGACGGCGATGCCGCAGAAGAAGCCGGACAAGCCGACCTATGTCAGCATCAAGCCTGATCTCGGGCTTGCGATCGGCGAGACCCCGGTGAAGCGGATCAACCTGGTCCAGGAGCTGGATGCTTTGCCGGACATGAGCAAGGACAAATACGTGTTCCTGCGCGCCGATCGGGTTGTGCCCTATGGTGAACTGATGGGCGTGATGGAAATTCTGCGCGCCGGTGGCTACACGCGGGTCAAGCTTGTCGCGCTCGAGGGCGCTCCGGCTGCCCCCGCGGCGCCACAGTCGGAACTGGCTAAACCCTGACGGCGGACGGCGATGTCTGATCTCGATCAGCGGTCATCAAAACAGCTCTGGGTGATCGCCGCGGTGGTGGCGCTGGCGCTGCATCTGGGCGGTGCGGCGCTGGCGCTGGCGAATTTGCGCAGCGACGATGGCGATGAGGGCCTCGGCGCCGCCGGTGCCGAATACGCCGTCGAGCTCGCGTCACCAAAAGTGCCTGATGATGAGCTGCCGCCAGGACCGGATTCCGAGGCGTCCCAGGCCCAGCAGGAAGTCATGCAGCAGAAGGCGGAGGTCAAGGACGCTGAGCTTCCGCAGGATCGGCCAATGGAGGCCGACGATCCCGATCGCATCGTCACGCCGAACAACACCAAGAAACCCAAGGAAGAGGACGCCAAGGTCGCCGCCGTTGAGACCAACGCGCAGGACTATTCGCCGGCCGCGGAAGCAACTTCGCGAAAGGCTCTGGACGAAGCCGCACGCGAGGCGGAGACCGCAAAGGCACCGAACCCCGGGATCGGCAAAGATCGATTGGGGCTGACGGCCAAGTGGGGCAAGAAGATCAGCGCCTATTTCGAGTTGCACAAGCGCTATCCGGAGAACAAGAGCAAGACGACGACGGTGAAGGTCAGCCTTGTGCTCAACCGCCGCGGTAACGTCGTCAACGTCGCGATCGCGGAGTCGTCGGGAGATCCGGCCTTCGACGAAGCGGCGATCTCAATGATTCGCCGCTCCGACCCGGTTCCCGCGCCGCCGGCCGAACTCACTGATGATCAGTTCGCATTCAGCCTGGACGTGAAGTTCAAGAAGCCAAAGTGAGCGGGGGTAGGTCAGAGGTGCGTGGGGTGGGCAAAGCGAAGCGTGCCCACCATTGCGAGCGGAATGTAGATGGGCACGGCGCTCACGCGCCTTTGCCCACCCTACGCCTCCCAACTCTTCAGCTCTTCTTCACCAACGAGCAGACGCTCTTCTCCAGCGACAGGAACGCTTCATCCGCGGGAATGGTCGCGACCAGCTTGTAGTAGTCCCACGGATATTTCGACTCCTGTGGCTTCTTCACCTCGAACAGATAGGCCGCATGAATCTTGCGGCCGTCGGTGCGGATCGTGCCCTTGCCGAACAGGGGATCGTCGGTCGGCAGCTCCTTCATCTTGGCGACCACCGCGCGGCCGTCATGCGGATTGCCGCCGAGCGCCTCCAGCGCCTTGAAGTAGTGGATCAGCGACGAATAGACGCCGGCCTGCACCATGGTCGGCGGATTTTTCTTGAAGCGCTCCATGAAGCGCTTCGAGAAGGCGCGCGTCTGGTCGTTCAGATCCCAGTAGAAGGTCTCGGTGAAGTTCAGGCCCTGGGCCACGTTGAGGCCGAGCGAGTTGACGTCGGTCAGGAACATCAGCATGCCCGCAAGCTTCTGGCCGCCGGCGACGATGCCGAATTCGGCCGCCTGCTTGATCGCGTTGGTGGTGTCCCCGCCGGCATTGGCAAGGCCGACGATCTTGGCCTTCGAGCTTTGCGCCTGCAGCAGGAAGGAGGAGAAGTCGGCGTTGTTGAGCGGATGCTTGACGCTACCGAGCACCTTGCCGCCGTTGACGGTGACGACCGCTGCGGTGTCGCGCTCGAGCGCCTGGCCGAAGGCGTAGTCTGCGGTGAGGAAGAACCAGGTGTCGCCGCCGGATTTCACCAGCGCCTTGCCGGTGCCGTTGGCCAGCATGTAGGTGTCGTAGACCCAGTGCACCGTGTTCGGCGAGCACTGCGCGCCGGTGAGGTCTGACGACGCCGAGCCCGAGTTCAGGTTGACGACGTTCTTCTCCTTGGCGAGGTTGGCGATCGCAAGCCCGACGCCCGAGCTTGCGAGGTCGACGAATACGTCGACCTTCTCGACGTCGATCCACTGCTTGCCGATGTTGACGCCGACGTCGGGCTTGTTCTGATGATCGGCCGCGATCACGTCGATCTTCCAGCCCTTGGCGAGCAACCCGGAATCCTCGATCGCCATCTGCGCCGCCACCGTCGAGCCGGGCCCGCCGATGTCCTGGTAGAGGCCGGACTGGTCGCCGAGGCTGCCGACCCGGACGACCTTGTCCATCGTCTGCGCCAATGCGCTGCCGGCGAACATCAGGCTCGTGGTCATGACAAAGGCTGCAATGGAACGCTTCATTTCCCCTCCAAATGCTCTTGTGAGCTCATTGATTTGTCCGTGCATTATGCCCGGCATTCGGTTCCACGCCTAGGAAGGAGCGGCCAAACGTCCGACGGGCGGATATTCCGTGATGCGGGTGTTGAATGGGAGCGATTGCAATCTAACCCCGTCATGCTGAGGAGGCCGCGCAGCGGCCGTCTCGAAGCACGACGGCCCAGCTCCAACAGTTCGGCCGTGCATCCTTCGAGACGCGCTGCGCGCTCCTCCAGCGACAACGGCAAAGCCGTTGCGCGGGGATGACGGAATTGAGTGTACCAGTCGCAATTTGCGGAAGGCGGCGCCTACCGCCAGTAATACCTGATCGCGACGTAGACCACGACGAGGCAGGCGAAGATCAGCGCCACCGGCATGGGGCGTTTCGCGTTCGGGTTCGAGGCGCCCGGCTTCGGCTTGTTGGGCAGGCGGCGGAAGGTGGTGACGTTGCCGGTGTCGGCGGCTGGCTCGCGCGTCCGGGCGGGCACCTCGGGCGGCGTCCCGGCACCGCCCATTTCGGCATAGTAGCTGCGGTACATCAGCTGGATCGTGGCCTCGCTCGCCTCGGCTTCGCCCATCGTCTCCAGCAGCTTCTTGTAGCTGGCGAGGAAGTTTTGCGCCTCCGGGGGCAGGGCGGATGCGCCGTTCAGCTTGGCCATCATTTTCCAGGTCGCAAAGTCTGCCCGCGCCCTGGTATCGGCGCGTCGCGCAATCAGCATATCGGCGGCTTTGATCACCATGGCCTCGATGCGTTCCCCGCGCAGGATCCGAAAGGATGGGAACCGGTCGCCCGTTCCGGATCGCTCGCAAAACTTATGTGTTTCCGGTGATCAGGAGAAGGGCCTGGATCACATAACCGGTCAATGTCCGCAGTATCACGGAAATAACATCAAGATTTTGGCCGAGTTGGGCGCCGATCACGGGCAGCAGGATCAAGAGCCCGATCAGGATCAGCATGCCGTAGGGCTCGAGCCGCGACAGCGGATAGGCGAGCGGCCGGGGCAATAGGCCGACCGCGACCCGCCCGCCATCGAGCGGCGGGATCGGCATCATGTTGAAGATCGCCAGCACGATGTTGATCAGGAACGCGTTTTTCAGATTGTCAGCAGTCCACTGCGCGGCGCCGGCCGGCACAAAGGGCAGCGCGTGGAATGCCAGCGCCGCTGCGGTCGCCAGCACGATGTTGGTTGCCGGACCCGCCAGCGCCACCCACACCATGTCGAGCTTGGGATGGTTGAGGTTGCGGAAATTCACCGGCACCGGCTTGGCGTAGCCGAACAGGAACGGCGAATGCGACAGCAACAGCACGCCGGGCAGGATGATCGTGCCGAAGGGATCGATGTGCTTCAGCGGGTTGAAGGAGACGCGGCCGAGCTGCCAGGCGGTGTTGTCGCCGAGCCGGTGCGCGACAAAGCCGTGCGCGGCTTCGTGGAAGGTGATGGCGACGAGGAGCGGCAGCACCCAGACCGAGATGTCATAGAGGGAGATGTTCAATGTGCGCCGCCTTGCCTCGCCCGGGACCGGATAATCGTCAGGCTAGCACGGATTTGTTTACGTCTTTCCACCCGCCGGTGGCGGCAAGGTCTCCTGATATTGCGGCAGGCCGTCGTCGATACAAAGCCAATGCAGCTTCTCGGAGACCCAGATGTGCTCGGTCGGGGCGAAGGCGTTGCGGTCGTCGAAGGTCGCCAGCGCGACGCCGGTTGCGGTGCCGTTGGTGCGGCGGGAAAACAGCCTGGTGCCACAGACCTTGCAGAACACCCGTTCGATCGCCGCCGAGGTGGCGTAGCTCGCGATCTCGCCCTCGATCGTCAGCGCGCGCGGGTCGAACTGTGCCCGGGCGAAGAATGGCGAGCCCATTGCCTTCTGGCAGATACGGCAATGGCAGACACGGACGTTGAGCGGCTCGCCCTCCGCCTTGAATCGGACCGCGCCGCAGAGGCAGCCGCCTTCTCTGGTCATGACTTGCTCCGCTCCAACTCCGTCATTCTGAGGAGCGCGGAACGCGCGTCTCGAAGAATGAACGGCCCGGCTGGTGGCCCGTCGCGCTTCGAGACGGCTGCTCCGCAGCCTCCTCAGGGTGACGGGAAATCGATGGCACCTTGTAGGAACTTAATATGTCGCCCGGCCACCGGAGATGTCGAACACCGCACCGGTCGAGAAGGCGCAATCCTCCGAGGCGAGCCATGCCACCATCGCGGCGAGCTCCTCGACGAGGACGAAGCGGCCCTTCGGGATCTTCGACAGCATGAAGTCGATATGCTGCTGCGTCATCTGGTCGAAGATCGCGGTCTTCGCGGCCGCCGGCGTCACCGCATTGACCAGGATGTCGTGCTGGGCGAGCTCCTTGCCAAGCGATTTCGTCAGCGCGATCAGGCCGGCCTTCGACGACGAATAGTGCGCGGCGTTCGGGTTGCCTTCCTTGCCGGCGATCGAGGCGATGTTGACGATGCGGCCGTATTTCTGGCCGAGCATGACCGGCACCACGGCCTTGCAGCAGATGAAGGGGCCGTCAAGGTTGATGCGCAGCACCTTGCGCCACTCCTCGAGATCGGTTTCCCAGACCGTCTTGTTGACGCCGGCGACGCCGGCATTGTTGACGAGGATGTCGATCCGGCCGAACGCCTTCAGCGTCGCGTCGCGCGTGGCCTCGACCGCGGCGAGGTCGGTGACATCGACCTTGAACGCGGTGACGTTGTCGCCGATCGCCTTTGCGGTCTTCTCCGCGAGCGCGAGGTCATGGTCCCAGATCGCGACCCTGGCGCCGGAGGCGACAAAGCGCTCGGCGATGGCGCGGCCAAAGCCCTGGGCACCGCCGGTGACGACGGCGACGCGTCCGTTGAGGTCGATCTTGTTCATTGATTTACGTCCTCCCGTGTAAGTCCCTCTGGTGAGGAGCCGCGGAACGCGGCGTCTCGAACCACGAGGCCCGTTAGCCCATCCCTCGAGACGCAGCTTGCGCGGCTCCTCGGGATGAGGGTGAATCAGAGCGTCCAGCCGCCGTCGATGACGTGCGCGACGCCGGTCGTGAACGCGCTCTCGTCGCTGGCAAGATAGACGGCAAGCGAGGCGATCTCCTCGGCGGTGCCAAGCCGGCCCATCGGCTGGCGGGCGATGAACATCTCTTTCCCCTGCGGGCCTGCGGCGGCGGCGCGGTCCAGCATCGACGGCGTCTCGATGGTGCCGGGGCAGATGCAGTTGCAGCGGATGCCCTTGGTGATGAAGTCGACTGCGACTGAGCGCGTCAACGCCGCGACCGCAGCCTTGGTCGCGCCGTAGACGTAGCGGTTGGGGGCCGCCTTGAACACGCCCGCGGCGGAGGAGATGTTGACGATCGCGCCACCGCCTTGCGCGAGCATGCCTGGCAGGACGGCGCGGATCGTGCGGTGTATCGACTTGACGTTGAGATCGAAGGAGAAGTCCCAGTCCTCGTCGGAACAATCGAGTACGCTGCCGTGATGCACGAAGCCCGCGGCATTGAGCAGGATGTCGGTCTTGCCGGCGCGCCTGGCCACATCAGCAACCGCGGCGCTGTCGCGCACGTCGAGCCGCGCCACCTCAGCGACGCCCTCGCTCTTCAGCGCGGCGAGCTTGGCCTCGTCGATATCGGTTGCGAATACGGTCGCGCCCTCGCGGGCAAAGGCCAGCGCGCAGGCGCGCCCGATGCCGACGGCCGCCGCCGTCACGAATGCGCGTTTGCCCTTCAGGCGATCAGACATTCAATTCTCCCTGGATTCCGTCTTGGGTTACTCCGTCATTTCGAGCGAAGCGAAGCAATCCATTTCTCCACGTGCGGGGTCATGAATTGCTTCGTCGCGTCGCTCCTCGCAATGACGGATACGTCAGTGGTTGTCTCTGGCAACGCCGACCGTGCCCGCGATGTTCTGGTAGCGCGTCGCGAGTTCGAGGCAGGCGCCGGTCGATTGCTGGCCGACGGTCGAGCGATAGAGCTCCTGCCACGGCGTCTGGTGTGCCGGGTAGGGGAAGCCGCCCTTGGCCTTCAGCTCGGCGCGGCGCGTCCGCAGCTCATCCTCCGAGATCAGGATGTTGGCGCTGCCCTTGTTGAGGTCGATGCGGACCTTGTCGCCGGTCTTCAGGATCGCGAGCCCGCCATCGGCGGCGGCTTCTGGCGAGGCGTTGAGGATCGATGGCGAGCCCGACGTGCCGGACTGCCGGCCGTCGCCGATGCAGGGCAGGGACAGGATGCCGCGTTTGATCAGCGCGGCCGGCGGCTGCATGTTCACGACCTCGGCGCCGCCGGGGTAGCCGATCGGGCCGGTGCCGCGGATGAACAGGATGCAGCGCTCGTCGATGCCGAGCGCGGGATCCTCGATGCGGTTGTGATAGTCCTCCGGCCCCTCGAATACGATGGCGCGGCCTTCGAACGCGTTCAGGTCCTTCGGGTTGGAGAGGTAGCGGTCGCGGAATTCCTTGGAGATCACGCTGGTCTTCATAATCGCGGAATCAAAGAGATTGCCGCGCAAGACAAGGAAACCGGCGTCCTTCACCAGCGGCTTGTCGTAGTTCCAGATCACGTCGCCGTCGGGATTGGGCGCATCCTTGCAGTTCTCGCCCATGGTGCGACCGTTCGCGGTGACGACATTCTCATGGATGCGCTTGTGCTTCATCAGTTCGCGCACCACTGACGGGACGCCGCCGGCGCGGTGATATTCCTCGCCGAGATAGAAGCCGGCCGGCTGCATGTTCACCATGAGCGGCACGTCGTGGCCGTATTTCTGCCAGTCGTCGATCGACAGCTCGACGCCGACGTGGCGCGCCAGCGCATTGATATGGATCGGCGCGTTGGTCGAGCCACCGATCGCGGAGTTGACCACGATGCAGTTCTCGAAGGCCTGGCGGGTCAGGATGTCGGAGGGCTTCAAGTCCTCCCAGACCATCTCGACGATGCGCTTGCCGGTCTCGTAGGCGATCTGGCCGC
The DNA here is from genome assembly GCF_042430365.1 of Bradyrhizobium erythrophlei. Classification (GTDB taxonomy): domain Bacteria; phylum Pseudomonadota; class Alphaproteobacteria; order Rhizobiales; family Xanthobacteraceae; genus Bradyrhizobium; species Bradyrhizobium erythrophlei. The sequence goes on along the minus strand of NZ_JBHMET010000199.1, from coordinate 16,608 downwards.
GCTCGCGATAGGGCGCCGGGATGGCGGCGCAGCCCGGGAGCGAGAAGCCGAGCGCTTCGGCGAGCGAGTTCATGGTCGAGGCCGTGCCCATGGTGTTGCAGTGGCCGACCGAGGGCGCGGAGGAGGCCACGATCTCGATGAACTGTTCGTAGTCGATCTCGCCCGCCGCGAGTCGCTCGCGCGCCTTCCACACGACCGTGCCGGAGCCGGTGCGCTGGCCGTCGTGCCAGCCGTTCAGCATCGGCCCGCCCGACAGCACGATCGCGGGCAGATTGACGGTCGCGGCCGCCATCATGCAGGCCGGCGTGGTCTTGTCGCAGCCGGTGGTCAGCACGACGCCGTCGAGCGGATAGCCGAACAGGATCTCGACCAGGCCGAGATAGGCGAGGTTGCGGTCAAGCGCCGCGGTCGGGCGCTTGCCGGTCTCCTGGATCGGGTGGGTCGGAAACTCCATCGCGATGCCGCCGGCGGCGCGGATGCCTTCGCGCACCCGGTGCGCCAGTTCCAGATGGTGACGGTTGCAGGGCGACAGATCATTGCCGGTCTGGGCGATGCCGATGATCGGCTTGCCCGCCTGCAGCTCCTCGCGCGTCAGCCCGTAATTCAGATAGCGCTCGAGATAGAGCGCGGTCATGCCCGGGTTATGCGGGTTGTTGAACCATTCCTGGGAGCGGAGTTTGCGGCCCTTGCCGCTGTCCTTGTGGCCTGCGGCGTCGTGCCCGTTGCTGTGGGGCTTTGTCATTGGTGCTCTCCCGGTGCTTCCCGCAATGCAAACTCGCGATGGCCCATTCAACGGGCTCTGGTTTCTACCTTGCGCCAATCGTCGCGCGTTACAAAGCCCGCGATCACGAAGGAGTGTCATCACCGGCGGAATTGGACCTTAGTTGAAGGCGCTTGGTTGCGCTATCATTTTGTCATTTTCGACCCCCGGAATTTGACGCCGGCGGGCCGCGGTCAGGCGCGGCGGGTCGAACTTTGCCGTTTCATGACACTGAAGCCGAGGTCGACCACCGGCTCGGCCGGCCGGTGTCCCTCCAGCGTCTCGATCACCATCGTGGCAGCGTTCCTGCCCATTTCGTAGCGGTTGGTGCGCACGCTGCTCAGCGTCGGCACGCTGGACGACATGAATTCGAGGTCGTTGAAGCCGACAATGGCGATCTGATCCGGCACCGCCATGTGCCGGCGCTTGCATTCGAACAGCGCGCCGAGCGCGAGGTCGTCATTGACGCAGAACACGGCATCGATGTCGGGCGCCTTGGCGAGCAGGTCCGCGAACAGCGTGCCGCCTAATGTCACCGAGGTCGGCACCGCCGTGGTGACAATGAGCCGCGGATCGAACCGCCCGATCTCGTTCATCGCCGATTGATAGCCGTCGAGCCGGCGCTGCACCCGCGGGTCCATGCGCGCGCCGAGGAAGCCGATCCGCCGGTATCCCTGTTCGAGGAGGTGGGATATGGCCGCTTTGGATGCGTCAAAATGCGAGAATCCGATCATCATGTCGACCGGCGAGGGGCCGATTTCCATGATCTGCACCACCGGGCAATCGACCGATTCCATGATAGCGCGGGAATCCGCGGTCTGATTGATGCCCGTCACGATCAGGCCGGCCGGCTTCTGTGCCAGGAAAAGCCGCAGCAGGCGTTCTTCCTGCAGGATGCTGTAGCGCGTATTGGCGAGCTGGATGCTGTAGCGGCTGCCGTCGATCGCGTCGTAGATGCCGCGCAAAACGTCCGAGAACACGTTGTTGGTCAGCGAGGGGATCAGGACGCCGATCACCTCGGTTCGCTGCGAGGCGAGTGCCCTGGCGGCCAGGTTCGGCACATAGCCGAGTTCTTTTGCCGCGCTTTCGACCCGCGCGCGCTTGCCGGTCGACAGGGCTTCGGGAGTTCGGAAGAAGCGCGATGCCGTGATCGGGCTGACGCCAGCCAGCTTGGCGACTTCGGCTAATCGGATCTTGCCGGGTGTGATGCGCTTCCGTGCCATTTGCCGCTCATATCACAGGCACCGCAAAGGATAAACTGATATTGACAGCGCTACCATAGCATTGCTAATCGAACAATTGCCAAAACCGGATAAACTGCGGACAATAACATCAGTCCAACCGGGCTTCGGAACCAGCGAAGCCGGACGAAAAACAGAGCGGTCACGGCACTCGTCGTACATCGCCGGGAAATTGAGGAGGGAAGTGGATGTCGTCGGTCCAGATTCGCGACGTGCGGAAGTCGTTCGGCAATTTCGAGGTCCTGCACGGCGTGACGATCCCGATCGAGGACGGCGAGTTCGTCGTCTTGGTCGGCCCGTCCGGCTGCGGCAAGTCGACCTTGCTGCGCATGCTCGCGGGCCTCGAGAACATCACATCAGGCACGATCTCGATCGGCGACCGCGTCGTCAACAATGTCCAGCCCAAAGAGCGCGACATCGCGATGGTGTTCCAGAACTATGCGCTCTATCCGCACATGACGGTCGCCGACAATATGGGTTTCTCGCTCAAGCTGCGCGGTGCCAAGGCCGAGGAGATCTCGACCGGCGTCAAGCGCGCCGCGGAAATCCTGGCGCTGACGCCGCTGCTCGACCGCTATCCCCGCCAATTGTCCGGCGGCCAGCGCCAGCGCGTCGCGATGGGCCGTGCCATCGTGCGCGATCCGCAGGTGTTCCTGTTCGACGAGCCCTTGTCGAACCTCGACGCCAAGCTGCGCGTTGCGATGCGCACCGAGATCAAGGAACTGCACCAGCGGCTGAAGACCACGACGGTTTACGTGACCCACGACCAGATCGAGGCCATGACCATGGCCGACAAGATCGTGGTCATGCATGACGGCATCGTCGAGCAGATGGGGTCGCCGCTCGAACTCTACGACACGCCTGCCAATCAGTTCGTCGCCGGCTTCATCGGCTCGCCGGCGATGAATTTCCTGAAGGGCAAGGTCAAGGTGAACGGCGCAGCCTTTTTCGAGGGGCCGAACGGCGTCAAGCTGCCGCTGAAATCGGCGCCGGCCAATTCCGACGGCAAGCCCGCGGTCTACGGCGTGCGACCGGAGCACTTCACGCTCGCCGATGACGGCGCGGAAGCCGAGATCGTCGTGGTCGAGCCGACCGGCTCGGAGACCCAGGTGTTCGCCAACCTCGGCGGCGAGCAGGTCGTCGCGGTGTTCCGCGAGCGGCATCTGTTCAATCCGGGCGACAAGGTCCGGCTCAAACCCGATCCTTCGCTCGTCCATCTGTTCGACGACGCGACCGGGAAGCGGCTGAATGGCTGACTGATTTCCGACTGCAACGGCTGACCAACAAGCCGGGTCTAAAAACAATAACGAACATTCATAGGGAGGTAGGACGATGCACGACTTGACTCGCCGCTCGCTGCTTCGGGGCGGCACTGCGCTGGCCGCAACCGGCATGTTGACGGGACCCGCGCTGTTCGATTTCGCAAAGGCCTGGGCGCAAAGCGCGCCGTTTAAGGCGGAGCCCGGTGCTAAGCTCACCCTGATGCGCTGGAAGCGCTTCGTGCCGTCGGAAGACGACGCGTTCAACGCCCTCGTCTCCGCATTCTCCAAGGCGACCGGCACCGAGATGAACGTGTTCTCCGAGTCCTTCGAGGACGTGCAGCCGAAAGCGTCGGTTGCCGCCAACACCGGCTCCGGCCTCGACCTGGCTTGGGGCCTGCACACGCTGCCGCAGCTGTTCCCGACCAAAGTCCTGAAAATGAACGATGTCGCCGACTATCTCGGCAAGAAGTATGGCGGCTGGACGGATGCTGCGGCCAAGACCTGCAAGCACGGCGACGATTGGCTCGGTATTCCCGTCGCCACCATCGGCGGCTACATGACCTATCGCAAGTCAGCGACCGACAAGGCGGGCTTCAAGGAATTCCCAAAAGATTTTCCGGGCTTCCTCGAAATGTGCAAGGCGATGAAGGCCAATAACACGCCGGCCGGCTTTGCGCTCGGACATGCCAGTGGCGACGCCAATGGCTGGCTGCACTGGATCCTCTGGGGTCACGGCGCCTATACCGTGAACGAAAAGGATCAAGTCATCATCAACTCGCCCGAGACGGTGAAGGCACTGGAGTATTGCAAGGCGCTTTCCGAAACCTTCATTCCGGGTGTTGCCTCATGGAACGACTCATCCAACAACAAGGCGTTCCTAGCCGGTGAGCTGTATTGTACCCTCAACGGCATCTCGATCTATATTGCCGCCAAGGATGATCCGACCAAGAAGGAGCTGGCCGAGGACACCTACCACGCGCTGCACCCGGTCGGTCCCATCGGCAAGCCCACGGAGTTGCAGCTCGCGGTTCCGATCCTGGCGTTCAACTTCACCAAGTATCCGAACGCCGCAAAAGCCTTTATCGACTTCATGCTCGAGAAGGAGCAGTTCGACAGCTGGCTAACCGGCGCGCGGGGATATCTCACCCAGACGCTGAACGCCTATGAATCCTCGCCGATCTGGACCGCCGATCCGAAGAACACGGTGTTCCGCGAGGCCTCCAAGCGCGCGCTGCCCGCGTCGGGCATCGGTACGCCCGGCGAGAAGGCGGCGACCGCGATCGCCGACTTCATCGTGGTCGACATGTTCGCCAATTACTGCACTGGCGCCAAGGATGCCAAGGCGGCGATCGCTGAGGCCGAGCGGCAGTTGAAGCGCGTATATCGCTGACGAGATTGGCGCGGGCGGCGGTGGTCCGCCGTCCGCGCCGACATTTCGGGCATGACGCGGTCATGCTCGACACCTTAAGAATCGGGACATCGCTCATGGCTGACATCGCCCTTGCGCCCAGGCGTGCGAAAACCGAAATCCGCGAAGCGACCGCCTGGGATCAGCTCAAGCACAACAAGAACTGGCTCGGTTTCTGGTTCATGTTGCCGGCGATGGCGTTCCTGATCTTTTTTCTGGCGTATCCGCTGGGGCTCGGCATCTGGCTGTCGTTCACGGATGCCCGCATCGGCCGGGTCGGCCACTTCGTCGGCTCCGAGAACTACGAATGGCTGTGGGACGACGCCATCTTCTGGCTCTCGGTCTTCAACACGCTGCTCTACACCTTCATCGCGAGCGCCGTGAAGTTCGGCGTCGGCCTCTATCTGGCGCTGCTGCTCAACGAGCGCATGCCGTTCAAGGCGCTGCTGCGCGCCGCCGTGCTGATCCCTTTCATCGTGCCGACAGTGCTGTCGGCGCTGGCGTTCTGGTGGATCTTCGACTCGCAGTTCTCGATCATCTCCTGGTCGCTGAAGCATCTCGGGCTGATCACCCAGAACATCAACTTCCTCGGCGACACCACCTGGGCCCGCATCTGTGTGATCTTCGCCAATATCTGGCGCGGCGTGCCGTTCGTCGCGATTACGTTGCTGGCGGGCCTGCAGACGGTTCAGCCGTCGCTCTACGAGGCGGCAACCCTCGACGGCGCGTCGCGCTGGCAGATGTTCCGCTACATCACCTACCCCTTGCTGACGCCGATTATCGCCGTCGTGATGACGTTCTCGGTGCTGTTCACCTTCACCGACTTCCAGCTGATCTGGGCGATGACCCGCGGCGGCCCGGTCAACGCCACCCATCTGATGGCGACGCTGTCGTATCAGCGCGCGATCATCGCGGGGCAATTGGGCGAGGGCGCCGCGATTTCCAGCGCCATGATCCCGTTCCTGCTCGCCGCGATCATGGTCTCCTGGTTCGGCTTGCAGCGCCGGAAGTGGCAGCAGGGAGAGAGCAATGACTGACCTGCCCACCCGATCCATCGATCTCAAGGCCGTTCTGACGGGCTCGACGCCAACGGCCGATCACAGCGAGGGCATGAGCTATCTGCAGTCGGTGCCGCGGCGGATCGTGACGCTCTATATCCCGCTGTCGATCATCGTCATCATCCTGCTGTTCCCGTTCTACTGGATGGGGCTGACGGCGATTAAGCCGGACGAGCAGCTGCTCGATCTCGACAAGTTCAATCCGTTCTGGACCTGGAATCCGACCTTCAAGCACGTCCACAAGCTCCTGTTCGAGAGCTACTATCCGCACTGGCTGTGGAACACGATGTATGTGGCGATCGGCGCTACCATCCTCTCGATCATCGCAAGCGTGCTTGCGGCCTATGCGATCGTACGGCTGCGCTACAAGGGCGCCAACCTCGTCGGCGGCCTGATCTTCCTGGCCTATCTCGTGCCGCCGTCGATCCTGTTCATCCCGCTGGCGACCGTCGTGTTCCAGTATGGTCTGTTCGACTCGCCGCTGGCGCTGATCCTGACCTATCCGACCATCCTGATCCCGTTCTCGACCTGGCTGCTGATGGGCTATTTCAAGACCATCCCGTTCGAACTCGAGGAATGCGCGCTGATCGACGGCGCGAGCCGTTGGCAGATCCTGATCAAGATCGTGCTGCCGCTGGCGGTTCCCGGCCTGATCTCGGCCTTCATCTTCTGCTTCACGCTGTGCTGGAACGAGTTCATCTACGCGCTGACGTTCCTGCAATCGACCCCGAACAAGACAGTGCCGGTTGCGATCGTCAACGAATTCGTCGACGGTGACATCTATCGCTGGGGTTCGCTGATGGCAGGGGCGCTATGCGGTTCGCTGCCGCTGGTTATTCTTTACGCCTTCTTCGTCGAGCATTATGTGTCGGCGATGACGGGCGCCGTGAAAGAGTGAGCGCGTAAGGCCCGCGTCTGGATATCTGCGATCAAGAGGAGTTGGGTCTTGCACATTCTGATTCTCGGCGCCGCCGGCATGGTCGGCCGCAAACTGGCGGAACGTTTGCTGCGCGAAGGTCGCCTCGGCAAGCAGGACATCACCAGGATGACGCTGCAGGACGTGGTCGCGCCGGCCAAGCCCGCCAACGCCTCGATCCCGGTCGATGTCGTCGCTTCCGATTTCGCCGATGCCGGCGCCGCGGCGCCGTTGATCGCCGAACGGCCCGATGTGATCTTCCATCTCGCCGCGATCGTGTCGGGTGAGGCGGAAGCCGAGTTCGACAAGGGCTATCGCATCAACCTCGACGGCACGCGCTATCTGATCGACGCGATCCGTGCAGTTGGGGGCGGCTACAAGCCGCGGCTGGTGTTCACGTCCTCGATCGCGGTGTTCGGCGCGCCGTTCCCGGAGAAGATCGGCGACGAGTTCTTCCATACGCCGCTGACGAGCTACGGCACGCAAAAGTCGATCTGCGAGCTCCTCATCAACGACTATACCCGCAAGGGCCTCCTCGACGGCATCTCGATCCGCCTGCCGACCATCTGCGTGCGGCCGGGCAAGCCGAACAAGGCGGCGTCCGGCTTCTTCTCCAACATCATCCGCGAGCCGCTCGCGGGCGAGGAGGCTATCCTGCCGGTGTCAGAGGATGTGCGGCACTGGCACGCCTCGCCGAAATCGGCGGTCGGCTTCCTAATGCATGCCGGCACCATGGACCTCAATGCGATCGGGCCGCGGCGCAATCTCAGTATGCCCGGGATGTCCGTCGCGGTCGGCGAGCAGATCGCGGCGCTCGAGCGCGTGGCCGGCAAGAATGTCACCGCGCGCATCAAGCGGGTGCCGGACCCGACCATCATCGGTATCGTCTCGGGCTGGCCGCGCGATTTCGTCACCGATCGCGCGCTTAAGCTCGGCTTCACCACCGCCGAGAAGACGTTCGACGACATCATCCGCATCCACATCGAGGACGAACTCGGCGGCAAGTTCGCGGCCTGAGGCCGCGCCGGGTTTCGTGCGGGTTTTGAGATGACCAGGGTTGCCTGCATCGGCGAATGCATGATCGAGCTGCGGCAGGCCCAAGGTGGCCAAAGCGGCGGGCTGTATTCGCGCGGCTATGGCGGCGATACGCTGAACACCGCCGTCTACCTAGCTCGGCTCGGCGTCGACGTCGACTACATCACCGCGCTCGGCGACGACGCGCTCAGCGATGAGATGATCGCGGGCTGGGCCGCGGAGGGCGTCGGCACCAAGCGTGTCGCACGGCTGCCGGGCAAGCTGCCCGGGCTCTATCTGATCCAGACCGACGACAAGGGCGAGCGGCGCTTTTTCCACTGGCGCGACAGCGCGGCCGCGCGCAGCCTGATGGATTTGCCGGAGACGGAAGACGTCATGAACTCGCTCGCGAGCTATGACATCGTCTATCTCTCCGCGATCACGCTCTCGATCCTGAGGGACGACGGACGGGTGCGCCTGATGACGGCACTCAGGCATGCGCGGCTCTTGGGCACGCGCTTTGCGTTCGACACCAATTTCCGTGCTCGCGGCTGGCCCGACCTCCACGTCGCGCGCAACGTCTTCTCGAGCGCATTCGAGAACGCCGACATCGTGCTCGCCTCCACCGAGGACCTGGCGCCGCTCTATCCCGGCGAAAGCAACGCGGCACTGCTTGCGGGCATCTCGAGCCCTGAAGTCGTCTTGAAGCTCGCCGAGCCGAACTGCATCCTGCGCTATGCCGGCGGTTCGGGCGAGGTGAGGGCGGAGCCGCTGACCAAGCCGGTGGTCGACACCACGGCGGCCGGCGACAGCTTTGCCGCGGCCTATCTCGCCGCGCGTCTCGGCGGCGCCGATCCGCAGGAAGCGGCACGCGCCGGCCATCGCCTCGCCGGCGTCGTGGTGAGCTATCCCGGCGCCATCATTCCACGCTACGCCATGCCGCCGAAGAAGGCGCCACGGCCATCCAACGCGCGCAAGGCCTCCCAATGACAGCGATACCAAAACAGGACCAGATCGCCGAGCTGATCCGGCAGGCCACCGTGATCCCCGTTTTGACCATCGAGCGGCTCGCGGATGCCGTGCCGCTTGCAAGGGCGCTGGTCGCGGGCGGCGTGCGGACGCTCGAGGTGACGCTGCGCACGCCGGTTGCGGTCGAGGCCGCCAAGGCCATCATCGCCGAGGTGCCGGAGGCGATCGTCGGGATGGGCACGATCCTCAACGGCGACGACCTCAAGCGCGCCGAGACGCTCGGCGCCCGGTTCGGCATCAGTCCCGGCGCCACGCCGGAGCTCTTGAAGGCCGCCGCGGCCGGCCGGCTGCCGTTCGCGCCGGGGATCGCCACCGCATCCGAGCTGATGCAGGCGCTGGCGCGCGGTTTCGATGTCGTCAAATTCTTCCCGGCCGAGCAGGCCGGCGGTATCAAGGCACTGCGGGCGCTCGCCGGACCGTTCCCGAACGTCAAGGTTTGCCCGACCGGCGGCGTTGGGGAAGCCAATGCGGCGTCCTGGCTTGCCGAGCCGAACGTGCTGGCAGTCGGCGGGTCCTGGCTCTGCCCGGCCGCCGAGATCCGCGCCGGAAACTGGGCCGGCATAACCGCCATGTGCGCGCGGGCGATGAAATCGCTGAAAGCCGGCTGAAGATAGGCTACATAACTCCCCGAACCGGAACAGGGAGATCAGGTCATGACCGCCAGCATTGTGGGTTGGGCGCACACGCCATTCGGCAAGTTCGACGCGGAGACGGTTGAGAGCCTCGTCGTGAAGGTGGCGACCGAGGCGCTGGCGGATGCCGGCATTTCCGCCGCCGACGTCGACGAGATCATGCTCGGCCACTTCAACGCGGGCTTCTCGCCGCAGGATTTCACCGCCTCGCTGGTGCTGCAGGCCGATCCGCAGCTCCGCTTCAAGCCGGCGACCCGCGTCGAGAACGCCTGCGCCACCGGTTCGGCTGCCGTGCACCAGGGCATCCGCGCGATCGAATGCGGCGCCGCCAAGTTCGTGCTTGTCGTCGGCGTCGAGCAGATGACCCGGACCCCGGGCCCGGAGATCGGCAAGAACTTGCTGAAGGCGTCCTATTTGCCCGAGGACGGCGACACTGTCGGCGGATTTGCCGGCGTGTTCGGCAAGATCGCACAGGCCTATTTCCAGAAATACGGCGACCAGTCCGATGCGCTGGCGATGATCGCCGCCAAGAACCACAAGAACGGCGTCGCCAACCCCTACGCCCAGATGCGCAAGGATTTCGGCTTCGAGTTCTGCCGCGCCGAGAGCGACAAGAACCCGTTCGTCGCGGGGCCCCTGAAGCGGACCGACTGCTCGCTGGTGTCGGACGGCGCCGCCGCGCTGGTGCTGACCGACGCCGAGACCGCCAAGAGCATGGGCAAGGCGATCAACGTCCGCGCCACCGCGCATGCGCAGGATTTCCTGCCGATGTCGAAGCGCGACATCCTGCAGTTTGAAGGCTGCACCACCGCCTGGCAGCGTGCGCTGCAGAAGAGCGGGCTCAAGCTCACCGATCTGTCCTTCGTCGAAACCCACGATTGCTTCACGGTCGCCGAGCTGATCGAATATGAGGCGATGGGGCTCGCGCCGAAGGGGCAGGGCGCCCGCGCCATCATGGAAGGCTGGACCCAGAAGGACGGCAAACTGCCGGTCAATCCGTCCGGCGGCCTGAAGGCCAAGGGCCACCCGATCGGCGCCACCGGCGTCTCCATGCACGTGATGACCGCGATGCAGCTCGCGGGCCAGGCGCCCGAGGGCATGCAGCTGAAGAACGCGCAGCTCGGCGGCATCTTCAACATGGGCGGCGCCGCGGTCGCCAACTACGTCTCGATCCTTGAGCCCGCGAAGTAAGTTCAGGGCTTTCGGCGATGAACATTGCCGAATGGCTTGCGGCGACGGCGCGGACCCGCCCCGAGGCGCCGGCGCTGCTCACCGGCTTCGACCTCGACGCCGACTATGCCACGTTTGCGCGCCGCGCCGCCTCGATCGGGGCGGCGCTGGCGCGTGACCACGGCATCGCCGCCGGCGACCGCGTTGCGCTGTTTGCCAGCAACTGCACGCAATATCTCGAATGCCTCTACGGCATCTGGTGGATCGGGGCGGTTGCGATCCCGATCAATGCCAAGCTGCACGGCCGCGAGGCGGCTTGGATCTGCGACAATGGCGGCGCGAAGCTCGCCTTCGTCTCCGACGATACGATCGATGCGCTGACCGAGGCGAAGGCGGATGGTCCGGCCGGCATGACCATGCTCTCGGTCGACAGCGACGCCTTCAGGACGATGCGGGGCGGCGAGGGGCCGCCGGCGCCGCTGCCGCGCGAGACCAATGATCTCGCCTGGCTGTTCTACACCTCGGGCACCACCGGCCGCCCCAAGGGCGTGATGCTGAGCCACGGCAATCTGGTGGCGATGTCGCTGTGCTATCTCGCCGACGTCGATCCGGCGACGCCGAACGACGCCTCGCTCTACGCCGCGCCGATCTCGCACGGCGCCGGCCTCTACAATTTCCCGCATGTCCGCATGGGTGGCCGCCACGTGGTGCCGGCGTCCGGCGGCTTCGACCCGGACGAGGTGCTCAACCTCGGCCGCCAGCTCGACAATGTCGTGATGTTCGCGGCACCCACCATGGTGCGGCGGCTGGTCGATGCCGCGAAAAAGCGCGGCGAGAACGGCGAGGGGCTGCGCACCATCATCTATGGCGGCGGGCCGATGTATACAGCCGATATCAGGGACGCGATCGCGACCATGGGGCAGCGCTTCGTGCAGATCTACGGCCAGGGTGAATCGCCGATGACGATCACGGCGCTGTCGCGCGACTGGCACAAGCGCAGCGACCACCCGCGCTATCTCGAGCGGCTTGCCTCGGTCGGCACCGCGCAGAGCGTCGTCACCGTGCGCATCACGGACAAGGATGGCAAGCCGTTGCCCGCAGGCGAGACCGGCGAGATCGAGGTCAAGGGCCTAACCGTTATGCTCGGTTACTGGAATAACCCGAATGCCAATGCCGAGACGCTGAAGGACGGTTGGCTGCGCACCGGCGATGTCGGCCGGCTGGACGCCGACGGCTTCCTGACCCTGTCGGACCGCTCCAAGGACGTCATCATCTCCGGCGGCACCAACATCTATCCCCGCGAAGTCGAGGAAGCCTTGCTGACCCATCCCGACGTCCGCGAGGTGTCGGCGATTGGTGTGCCAGATCCGGACTGGGGCGAGATCGTCGTTGCCTGCGTCGTCCTGGAGGACGGCGCTACCGCCGACGACGGCAAGCTCGACGCCCATTGCCTGGCTTCGATTGCGCGCTTCAAGCGGCCAAAACGGTATGTCTATCTGGATGCCCTGCCGAAGAACAATTATGGCAAGGTGCTGAAGACGTCGCTGCGGGAGATGATGGCGAAGTAGGGTTAATCCGCTACCGCCGCGGTGCACACACGGAACGGGTATAGGCCGCTGCGTTCAGTCGCGCTAACCTCGTAGGGGCCAGTCACCCCGGAGAATGCACCATGGGAAATGGAAGTACCTTGTCTCTGCCGGAACTGAACAGTCGCATCGCGATCCTCCGGGACAATATCAGGCAGCTGATCGAGCAGGCCGCGGGTGCGTCCGGAGCCGAAGTCGAAGAGCGGATTTCCGCGCGGATCGAACAGCAGAATGCCGAGCTGGAAAAACTGCTGAAAGCGCGCGAGGCGCTGTCCGGACAATAGCCTGCGGACCGCCTCCCGGATCGGCCAGCCGCGTCGCCCCGGCAGCCGCGCGCATACGCCCATACGCCCGGCGCAGCTTGATCTTGGCAAAAACCTCCCGTTACTAGGTCTCAAACCAGAACAACCGGGAGTGAACAGGACGATGGGACCGCTGCAGGGCATCAAGGTCGTTGATATGACGACCGTGCTGATGGGGCCCTATGCCACGCAAATGCTCGGCGACTACGGCGCCGATGTCATCAAGGTGGAGTCGCCCGATGGCGATGTGACGCGCCAGATCGGCCCGACGCGGCACCCCGGCATGGGGCCGGTGTTCCTCAATACCAACCGCAGCAAGCGCTCGATCTGTCTCGACCTGAAGCAGCCGGCCGGGCGCGACGCGGTGTTGCGGCTGATCGCGAAGGCCGATGTGCTGGTCTACAACGTGCGTCCGCAGGCGATGGCGCGGCTGCAGCTCGGCTACGACGTGGTCTCCAAGGTTAATTCGCGATTGATCTATGCCGGCGTGTTCGGCTTCGGCCAGGACGGGCCCTATGCCGCGAAGCCCGCCTATGACGACCTGATCCAGGGCGCAACCGCCTTGCCGGCGCTGATGGCGCAGACCTCCGATGGCGTGCCGCGCTACGTGCCGAACGCGCTGGTCGATCGCATCGTGGGGTTGACCGCGGTCGGCGCGATCTGCGCAAGCCTCGTGCATCGCGACCGGACCGGGCAGGGCCAGCGCGTCGACATTCCGATGTTCGAGACCATGGCCGGCTTTGTCATGGGCGACCATATGGGCGGGCTGACCTACGATCCGCCTCTCGACAAAGGGGGATACGCGCGGCATTTGTCGCCGGACCGGCGGCCTTACAAGACATCCGACAGCTATATCTGCGTGATCGTCTACAACGACAAGCAGTGGGAGAACTTCTTCAAGGCCACCGGCCGCGATGACCTCCGTACCAATCCGAAATTTGCGACCTTCGCCGGGCGTGCCGTCAATATCGACATTGTCTATGCCGAGCTCGCACGCATCCTGGAGACAAAGACCACGGCGGAGTGGAACGCGATCCTCGAAAAGGCCGACGTGCCCGTGATGCCGATGCACGATCTCGAGAGCCTGCTGCAGGATCCGCACATCGTCGCCACTGACGTGTTCCCGGTCACGGAGCATCCGACGGAGGGCCGCATCCGCAACATGAAAGTATCGGCGCGGTGGTCGGAGACGAAGGCGGAGCCCGAGCGGCTGGCGCCGCGGCTCGGCCAGCACGGCGAGGAGATCTTGCGGGAGGCCGGGTTCTCCGCGGACGAGATCTACGTGATGGTGCGCGACGGCGTCACCAGGATTGCGCCCAACACCTAAAGGATAGCACGCATGGATTTCGCACTTTCGGCCAACCAGGAATCGATCCGCGACGCGATTGCGAAAATCTGTTCGCGCTTTGACGACGCCTACTGGCTCAAGAAGGACAAGGAGGGCGGCTATCCGGCCGACTTCCATCGCGCGCTGGCCGACGCCGGCTGGCTCGGCATCTGCATCCCCGAGGAATATGGCGGTTCCGGCCTCGGCATCACCGACGCGGCGATCATGATGCGCACGATCTCGGAATCGGGCGCCGGCATGTCCGGCGCGTCGGCGGTGCATATGAACGTGTTCGGGCTCAACCCTGTGGTCGTGTTCGGCACCAAGGAGCAGTGCGAGCGGATGCTGCCGCCGATCATCGACGGCCGCGACAAATCCTGCTTCGCGGTGACCGAGCCCAACACTGGCCTCAACACCACCCAGCTCAAAACCCGCGCGGTGCGCCAGGGCGACAAGTACATCGTCAACGGCCAGAAGGTGTGGATCTCGACCGCGCAGGTTGCCAACAAGATGCTGCTCTTGGCGCGCACCACGCCGCTGGAGGAGGTGAGGAGCCCGACCCACGGCTTGAGCCTGTTCTATACCGATTTCGACCGCAAGCGCGTCACCGTGCACGAGATCGAGAAGATGGGCCGCAAGCCCGTCGACTCCAACGAGCTGTTCTTCGAGAACTTTGAAATCCCGCTCGAGGACCGTATCGGCGAGGAAGGCCGCGGCTTCGAATACATCCTGCACGGCATGAACCCGGAGCGCATCCTGATCGCCGCCGAAGCCGTCGGCCTCGGCCAGATCGCGCTGAAGCGGGCGTCGGAATATGCCAAGGGCCGCATCGTGTTCAACCGTCCGATCGGCATGAACCAGGCGATCCAGCATCCTTTGGCGAAGTGCTGGATGGAGCTTGAGGCCGCCTGGCTGATGGTGCTGCGCGCCGGCTGGCAGTACGACCAGAACCTGCCCTGCGGGCCCGCGGCGAACTCCGCCAAATACCTTGCCGCGGAAGCCGGCTTCCACGCCTGCGAGCAGGCGGTGATGACCCATGGCGGCTTCGGCTACGCCAAGGAATATCACGTCGAGCGCTACCTGCGGGAATCGCTGATCCCGCGCATCGCGCCGATCAGCCCGCAGCTCATCCTCAGCTTCATCGGTGAGAAGGTGCTCGGCCTTCCGAAGTCGTACTGAGATGAGCTTCGTCACCGGCGTCGGCCTGACGTCCTACGGCAAGCATGAGGGCTCGTCCTCGCTCGACCTGATGAGCCAGGCGGCCGAGCTTGCCATTGCCGATGCCGGGCTGAAGCGCTCCGAGATCGACGGGATCCTCTGCGGCTATTCCACGGTCTCGCCGCACATCATGCTGGCGACGGTGTTTGCCGAGCATTTCGGCATTCGCCCGGCTTACGCTCACGCCGTGCAGGTCGGCGGCGCCACCGGGCTCGCAATGACCATGCTGGCGCATCATCTGGTCGATGCCGGCGTTGCAAAACATGTGCTGGTGGTCGGCGGCGAGAACCGCCTCACCGGGCAAAGCCGCGACGCCTCGATTCAGGCGCTCGCCCAGGTCGGTCATCCCGTCTACGAAGTGACGTTGGGGCCGACGATCCCGGCCTATTACGGCCTCGTCGCGACACGTTACATGCACGAATATGGCGTGACGCAGGAAGACCTCGCTGAATTCGCGGTGTTGATGCGCAAGCACGCGCTGACGCATCCCGGCGCCCAGTTCCATGAGCCGATCACGGTCGCCGACGTGATGGCGTCGAAGCCGGTAGCGATGCCGCTCAAGCTGCTCGACTGCTGCCCAGTGTCCGACGGCGGCGCGGCGTTCGTGATCAGCCGCGAGGCGACGGACGACCGGCGGGTCCGGATCCGCGGCTGCGCGCAGGCGCATACCCACCAACACGTCACGGCCGCGCCGGCTCTAAGCGAGCTCGGTGCGGAGATATCGATCGCCAAGGCCGAGGCGGCTTCCGGCGTTGCGATCTCGGACGTGCGTTATGCTGCCGTCTACGACAGCTTCACGATCACGCTTGCGATGCTGTTGGAGGATCTCGGTCTGGCGAAGCGCGGCGAGGCGGCCGCGCGGGTGCGGGCTGGCTATTTCGACCGGTCGGGCGAGATGCCGCTCAACACCCATGGCGGTTTGCTCAGCTACGGCCATTGCGGTGTCGGCGGCGCGATGGCGCATCTGGTCGAGACCCATCTGCAGATGACCGGGCGCGCCGGCAATCGTCAGGTTCGCGACGCCTCGGTCGCACTGCTGCATGGCGATGGCGGCGTGCTGTCGTCGCATGTCAGCATGTTCCTGGAGCGGGTGCGATGAGCGGACCAATCGCGGACTGGACCAAGGGCGCGGCAGCGATCGTCTATCAATCGTGCAATGCGTGCGGCGCGCGGCAATACTTTCGCCGCGGCTTCTGCGCGGCCTGCGGCTCCACCGAGCTGACGGAGAATCAGGCGAGCGGGGCAGGCACAGTGTACGCGACCTCGCTGGTCTGCCGTGCCGCGACGCCGCAGACACGGGCGCACGTGCCCTACAACATCGTTCTCGTCGACACCGACGAAGGGTTCCGCATGATGGCTCACGGCGACAACGGCCTCGCCATCGGCGACAAGGTCGCCGCCCGATTCACGCAATTCGCCGGTCGGCTGGTTCCGTTTTTCGAGAAGGCGCGGTAGAGCGTTTTCGAGCGAAGTGGATGCCGGTTCGCGTGAGGAAAACGCGTCAAAACAAGAATCTAGAGCTTCGGTTCTGATTCAATCAGAACCGAAATTGCTCTAGCAGTCTGCTGAAAAACCTCTCGCCGTAGCGAGAATTTGCTGATTCAATTTTTTATCACGAATCGGTGGGGGGGGGGGCGCATGCGCGGCGCATTTGTGGATCAGGGCGGGCTGTTTTCGTACATTGC
>NZ_JBHMET010000198.1:0-825 GCF_042430365.1 Bradyrhizobium erythrophlei | reverse complement strand
TGGCGTGCGCCGTGATAAGGCGGCGCTTTCCAGTGGGTGCAAGTCCCACCCGGCAAACGCTCCAGCCGGAAGCAACCGGAGCAGCTATGGAGGTGACGAAGTGGCTGAAGCCTTCGGATAGCGTGTCACGATATACGGTGACCGCGCGAGTGTGCAGGCCGTAACGCGAGTGAACGCCGAGCAAGCCTCGAAAAGGACGATGCACAGGCCGACCTGACGGCCATATCAGGGAAGGCTGACACGACTGGGGCGGCGTGAGCGAAGCAATACCTCCAGTCGCTGTGCCGGGGTAGTGGCGACGGCATGTACACAAGGAAAGCGTACGCAACACGGGAGGCCCCAAGGCGTGGTCAGGGATGATCAACCGGACGCCCGCGAGGGACAGGCCGGGCGCCTTGGGGTGGCGGAGAGGTTTGTAGTACCGCTGAAGCCGGGTAACGCCGGTGGAGGGAAGGGACCTCAGTTCAAGACAGACGCAAAGACGTGGTGAGGAACCTGGAGATTGGGCAACCTATCAACTCCGAAGAGTGTTCAGAAACTGCAGACGGCGTTACCCGCGAAAGCGAAGGCAGAAGCTGGCTACCGCTTCTACGCCCTGTACGACAAGATCAGCCGGGAAGACATCTTGGCCCATGCCTATGCCCAGTGCCGCTCCAACAAGGGCGCACCGGGCGTGGACGGTCAGGACTTCGCGGACATCGAGGTGTACGGAGTGCAGCGGTGGCTTGGCGAACTGGCGCTTGCGCTCAGGCAGGAGACGTATCGACCGGACCCTATCAGAAGAGTGTATATACCGAAGGCCAATGGCAAACTCAGGCCATTGGG
>NZ_JBHMET010000197.1:0-22320 GCF_042430365.1 Bradyrhizobium erythrophlei | reverse complement strand
GACTGCTAGAGCGTTTTCAAGCGAAGTGGACACCGGTTCGCGTGAAGAAAACGCGTCAAACAAGAATCGAGAGCCCCGTTCCGATTCTATCGGAACGGAAAAGGCTCTAGCGGGCCACGTCCTGCCGCAATGTCTGCAAGTTGGTAACGTCCCGTAACCATAGGTCTGAACGAATTCTTAACGGCTGCTGGCGAGCTTGGGGGGCGATCTACAGAAGGCAACGGTGATGTATCCCCGGCGGTTTGCGCGTGTTCGTCCAGCGGGTTTGGTGTCGAGTTTGGTCAAGCTGCAGCTCGAACCGAGGGCGCCGCTGATCGAATGCCGTCTGGTGGACTATTCCGCCGGCGGGGCCTGCCTCGAATTTTCGAAGCCCATGCAGTTGCCCGAGCGTTTCGAGATGTATCACGGCAACACGAAGAAGCGCTGCCGGCGCGTCTGGAGCAAGGGCGTGCGCGTCGGCGTCTCGTTCTGAGCGGTCTTCCCACCGCGGGCCGGGCCCTGCGGCATCCTGCGCAGACGTCAATCAATGTCCGCTCGGGCCGTGCTTCCACGGCCCGAACCGCTGGCTCGATCGACGATGCCGGAGAAACCGGCGGCGAGGGCTCAGGCGCCGCTCTGGCACTTCTTCATGAAGGAGGTCTTGGCCGCGCCGGCGAGCTTCTTGCCGTCGGAGCCGACCGCCTTGGCCGCACACGCATCCGTCGTGCACTTCTTCATGAAGGAGGTCTTCGCCGCGCCGGCTAGCGGCTTGCCATCCTTGCCGACGGCCTTTGTTTCGCACGAGGCGTCCTGCGCGAATGCCGAGCCGGCTGCAAAGGTTGCGATGACGGCAGCCAAGAAAATCCGCTTCATTGTGGGTTTCTCCCTAAACCAACCAGTGGTCGGATTGGATATCGGATTCTCGACCCGATCAAGTTCCCAAGGCGGATTTTGTCGGTAAAATACCCGGCCGGACCGGATAAAACCCGGCATTCGGCACGGAAACGATGTGGAGGACGCGAGGAATGGACTTCGAGACGCTGGTACAGACACGCAAAAGCGTGCGCGGATTCAAGAAGCAGGCGGTATCTCGGGCGACCATCGCTGAGATCATCGAGGTGGCCAAGCGCGCGCCGTCCTCGATGAACACCCAGCCCTGGCATGTCCATGTCCTCACGGGCGAGCCGCTGGAAGAGGTTCGCCGCCGCAACATGACGGAGATGAGCGCGGGTGCCAAGCCGAAGCGCGACATCATCAGCCATGGCGAATACCAGGGCGTCCACCGCGGCCGCCAGGTCGACATCGCCAAGAAGCTGTTCGGCGCCATGGGGATCGCCCGTGAGGACAAGCCGATGCGGCAGGACTGGGTGCTGCGCGGCTTCCGCCAGTTCGATGCCCCGGTCTCCCTGGTGCTGACCTACGATCGCATCCTCGATCCCGGCGCGGTCTGCCATTTCGATCTCGGCGCGCTCTGCTATGGCATCGTGCTGGCGGCCTGGGACCGTGGGCTCGGCTCCGTCATCAACGGCCAGGGCATCATGCGCTCGGACATCGTGCGCGAGGTCGCTGATATTCCCGAGGACGAGGTGATCATGACCTGCGTCGCCATGGGCTATCCCGACGACAGCTTTGCCGCCAACGGGGTGCGCTCGGATCGCGAGGCCAACGACGATTTCGTCCGCTACGTTGGATTTGCCGACTGAGGCGAGCACGCCGCGATCGATCCGTCGCGGGATATTGAATTCCGCGCCGCGAGACCTCCGCGCATAGCGCAACGCTAGGGCTGCGTTTTCGGCTGTTCCGGCAAAACCGAAATGCGCTACTGGTCCTGGAACAACAGCACAAGGCGAGGACGAGCGATGCACGACGATGAACAAACAGCAATGATCCGCGAGACAGTGGCAAGGTTCGTCGATCGCGAACTGATCCCGCTCGAGCCGGATTATCTGAAGTCGAAGCTTCCCGGCGGCGATCATCCGGAGCTGACGGACGCGCAGCGCAAGCGGTTGCGCGACGTCTCCAGGGAATTGGGGCTGTGGGGCCTCGACGCGCCGGAGGATCTCGGCGGCCACGACCTGCCGACGCGCACGATGGCGGCGGTGCATGAAGAGCTCGGCCGCTCCTGCGTGCCCTTCGTGCTGCCGCCGGACTCGCCGAACCTGCGGATGCTGCAGGCGGTCGGCACCGAGGCACAGAAGACGAAGTTCCTACAGCCCTATATCGAGGGCCGGATGTCCTCCGCGATCGCGATCTCCGAGCCGGGTGCCGGCGGCGATCCCGCGGGCATGAAGACGCGCGCAGTGCTCGACGGCGATCAGTGGGTGCTCAACGGCCGCAAGATCTGGATCAGCAACGCACGCACGGCCGATTTCATCATCGTCATGGCGCGCGTCGGCAGCGACCAGCGGCAGGGCGGCATCACCTCCTTCATCGTCGAGAAGGGGACGCCGGGCTTCATCATCGAGCGCGAAATTCCGATGCTTGGCGGCGGCTCGACCTTCGAGATCGTGTTCGAGGATTGCCGCATCCCGAAGGACTCCGTGCTCGGCGAAGTCGGCAAAGGCTACGCGCCGATGCAGTTGCGCCTGCGCACGCGTCGGCTCGAAATGGGCTCGACCTGCATCGGCATCACCAAGCGTGCGCTCGACATGCTGTGCGAGCACGCCAAACAGCGCGAGACGTTCGGCGTCAAGCTCGCGGACCGCCAGGCCATCCAGTGGTGGATCGCCGACATCTCCACCCGCATGCATGCGTGCCGCCTGATGGTGCGCGATGCCGCCGACAAGGCCGATAACGGCGAGGACATCAGGCACGAAGCCTCGATGATCAAGGTGTTCGCGACCGAAATGGCCTATGACGCCTGCGACCACGCCATGCAAACCCTCGGCGCGCTCGGCATGACCCTGGAATTGCCGTTGAACGCGCTCTGGCAGAAGGCGCGGTTGATGCGCATGTATGAAGGCCCGAGCGAGGTCCATCGCCAGTCAATCGCCCGCCGCGTGCTCGGGTTGCGGGGAGGGTAGAGGGCTGCCAAACCCTCTTCGCTATTTGACCAACCCTGTCATTGCGAGGAGCGGTAGCGACGACTTGTCCGCCGAAGCCGCGGTGGAGGCGAAAGCAATCCATTCCTCCACTTACGGCGCGATGGATTGCTTCGCTTGCGCTCGCAATGACGAAGAGGAGCTGCGGGCTGTTCTTTGATCGCGGCGTGCGCGGCGGCTCACGCCGCGCGGACGTCGGAGAGGAAACGGTTGACCTGGCCGGCGAGGTCCTTGGACTGAGCGGAGAGCTGCTCGGCGGCGCCGAGCACCTGGGTCGCGGCCGCGCCGGTGTCGTCGGCGGCGCGCTGCACGCCGGAGATGTTGGAGTTGACTTCCTGCGTGCCGCGCGCGGCCTCCTGGACGCTGCGCGAGATCTCCTTGGTCGCCGAGCCCTGTTCCTCGATCGCCGCCGCAATCGCAGTGCCGATCTGGTCGATCTCGGTGATGACGTCGACGACGTTCCGGATCGCGGTGACGGTTTCGTCGCTGGCGCTCTGGATCGCCGCGATCTGCTCGGAGATCTCCGTCGTCGCTTTCGCGGTCTGGCCGGCCAGCGATTTCACCTCGGAGGCGACCACCGCGAAGCCGCGGCCGGCTTCGCCCGCGCGCGCCGCCTCGATGGTGGCGTTGAGCGCGAGCAGGTTGGTTTGGGCGGCGATGGTCTGTATCAATGTGACGACATCACCGATCTTCTGCGCGCCCTCGGCGAGCGAGCGGGCGGTGTCGCCGGTGCGGCGGGCGTGGTCGACCGCGCGGGCCGCGATCTCGGTCGAGGTCGAGACCTGGCGCGCGATCTCCGAGATTGATGAGGTCAGTTCCTCCGTCGCGCTCGCGACCGTCTGCACATTGGTCGAGGTCTGGTCGGAAGCTGTGGCCACCACCGCGGCCTGGCGGTTGGTGGCGGCGGCAGTCGCCGACATCGACTGCGCGGTCTCCTCCATCACCGACGATGCAGACGAGAGCCCGCCGACAAGCTCGGTGACCTTGGTCTCGAAGGCGCGGGTGAGATCGTCGAGCGCGCGGGCGCGCCGCATCTTGACGTCGTTCTCGGCCTCCTTCTCGGCGGCGAGCCGGTCGGCCTCGATCTTGTTGTCCTTGAACACCTGAACCGCAGCCGCCATCGCGCCGATCTCGTCGTTGCGCGCGGCGCCCGGGATTTCCTCGGCGACCTCGCCGGCGGCAAGGCGCGACATCCGGCCGGTCAGCGCGGCAATCGGATTGAGGATGCGGCGACGCACCAGGACGATCAGGGCTGCGCTCGCGACAGCAACGGCGATCAGGCCGATCAGCGCGATCACGAAGCTGAAGCGCGCGGATGAGTAGGCGGCAGCGAGCCCCTGTTCGGCGTTCTCGTAGAACGCGTCGCGCACGGTGATGATGGAGGCGAGGCCGACCTGCGACTCCGCGTAATAGGTGTCGACGTCCTGCTCGTATTTGCCCGACACCGCGCCGTCCTTGGCGAACTTCAGCGCCTTGCCGAAGCGTTCGACATAGTCGGCCTGCATCTTGCCGAGTGCTGCGGTGACGTTCGCCGGCGTTGCCGGATTGCTGCGCAGCTCCTGCAGCGTCGTGAGGATCTGCTCGGTCCTGCCGGTCGAGCGGAACAGTTCAAGCTTCTCGGGCTCGGTCGCAACGCGCTTGGCGCCGACGAGGCTCTTGTGC
Organism: Bradyrhizobium erythrophlei; assembly: GCF_042430365.1. GTDB lineage: Bacteria > Pseudomonadota > Alphaproteobacteria > Rhizobiales > Xanthobacteraceae > Bradyrhizobium > Bradyrhizobium erythrophlei. The sequence goes on along the minus strand of NZ_JBHMET010000197.1, from coordinate 17,638 downwards.
AGGCTGGCGTTGAGGCCGCCGATATCGTGCAGCGTCCAGGCGACATTGGCGTAGTTGGCCTGCCGATAGGCATTGCCGTCGAGGCCTGCGAGGCGGCGCACCTGCTCGTCGAGCAGCGCGGTGACACCGGCGTTGAACACGGAGTTGTCGGCGACGATCTTGGTTCCTGCAGCGCGACGGGCGTCGACCGGACCTGCGATCGCGGTTGCGATCGCATCGCGGAGCGCCGTGAACTTCGCCTTCAGTGCATCGATCGCGCTCGCGACCGCTTCGCCATCGTCGAGCGATCCGGGCAGCGTGGCGCGCACCTGGATGACCTTGGCGAGCGCGCCGTCCGTGAGCTGGCGGAGCCTGTCGAGATCGGCGATCTGCTTCGGGTCGATCGCGCCGGTGGAGAACAGGATGTTGGTGGCGAAGCCGCGCTCGGGGTTCATGTGGCGCGGGATGTCGCCGACAGCGCGCACGATCTCGAGCCGGTTCTGCGCGATCGAAACCCTGTCCATCGTCTGGTACTTGGTCACGGCGACATAGGCCGCCAAACCGCCGCCGACCGCGGACAGTGAGACGATCGCGGCCCTCAGGAGGGTGCCGATTTTCATGTGCTGCGCGCCATTCTGGACGATGGAGGAGGGACGTCCATCGTACCGGGCGCGCATTAATCGCGGGTTTGCAATCGGGAGCGCAGCTGGGATTGCACAACCGGAAGTGTGTCGGCCGGCTAGATGCCGGTGCCCGCTACTCCAGGGGCTGGACCGGCGGCGTGGTGGACGCCGTCTCGGCTGCAGGAGCAGGCGGTGCCTGCGTCGCCGCGGGCGCAGCGGGTTGTATTTCCGTCGGTGCGGTTGCTTGTGTCGCTGCCGGCGCGGCGGCTTGACGGGTCCGTGCCGGCTGACGGCTGACGGCCAGCGCCTGGGCTTGCCTCGCGGCCTTGGTTCGCCGGGCCGTGGCAGAGTGGCGGACGCCGAGCGAGTGCGAGATGGACGGTCCTGCCGTGTAGCCCACGATCGCGCCGGCAACTGCTCCGATCGGGCCGAACACGATCGCGCCGGACAACGCGCCGAGGGCGGCATCGCCACCGCGTTCCTGCGCTGAGGCTTGCGAGGGCATCAGCGGAAGCGCCAGCGAAAGCCCGAGGATTGCGATTGCGGTAGATTTGGTCATCCGGTTCCCCTCCTTGATCGGAGGAAGTTAAGACCGGTGAATGCGGCGACACGGGTACAAGACCATGTCCGCCCGCTGACCTTCGCGTGGCAGCTCCGCTCTGGAACTTAGCGCGCGTCGTCGTCCGCGTCCTTGGTCGTGGTGCGATGCTGCGTCGACCCGCTCGCGCCGCCCGTCTCGCCGCAAGGAAGCTGCGTCCACGTGCCGTCGGCCGCCTGCTGGTAGGCCTGGCAGGCAGGCGCTGCCGTCGACTTGTCGTCGGCCTTCTGTCGATCCGAGCTTTTCGCCAGGGCGGGCGACGCAATTGCGACCGCCGCGAGCGAACTGGCGAAGACCAATTGTGCGATCCGCATATCGGGTTCTCCTTCGCGAGCGGGATCGATATCTGAAAAGGAATTGGGCGATTTTTGGCCGCAGCCGCGCCGGCGCGTGGCTTTGCTTAATGGCTGGAAAACAACCGGAGCCGCGGCGCGCTGCGTCCGCAGGACAGTGGCGATGGAGCCATGATAGGATCCCCCGTCATGGCTCACCGCATTCTCGTTCTCTACGGCTCCTATCGCTCCGACCGCATGGGCATCCGCCTGGCTCATTTTGTCGTCGACGGTCTTCGCGGTCGCGGCGACGACGTCGAACTGATCGATGCCAAGGAGGTTGGCCTGCCGATGCTGGACCGGATGTACAAGGAATATCCGAAGGGCCAGGCCCCGGCCGCGCTCGAGACGCTGGCGGGAAAGATCCGCGACGCCGACGGCTTCCTGTTCGTCACCGGCGAATACAATTGGGGCGTCCAGCCTGGGCTGAAAAACCTGACCGATCATTTCCTGGAGGAATGGTTTTGGCGCCCCGCCGCGATCGCAAGCTATTCGGCCGGCCGCTTCGCCGGCGCGCGAGCCGCGACCGCCTGGCACGGCACGTTGTCGGAGATGGGCATGGTGGTGATCTCAAGCACGATTGCCGCTGGCCCGATTGCGCAGACGCTGTCCGCCGAGGGCAGGCCGATCGGCGAGGGCGGCAAGGCACTCGAACGCGCCTTTCCGCGCTTTGCCGATGACTTCGCCTGGTGGATCGAAGCGGCCAAGGCGCAGCGGGAGCACAAGGCGCCGCCGTACTGAACGCCGCACGCCACGTTGGTTTGCGGCGCCGGAGCTTGGCGACGTCTGGCCTACTCCTTCGTCCTGATATAGCCCGCGAGCCGCGCTTTCTGGTCGTGGCACCAGTTGGTCATGCCGACGCGGCGTTGGTCGAGGTCGGTGGTTTGGGTTGCGATCGCGACCTCCGACATCAAATCGTCGGCCTGTTTCTCGCCCATCTTGCCGCCGGTGTGCATGTAGGCGATCGCCTTGCGCACCTGCTCGGTGGTGCCGTCGGGCAGGTGCATCTCCTGCGCCTTCTGCACGAGGTCCTGATAGACGAGCTCGGTGCCGGGGCATTCGACCTTGGCGGCAAAGGCCTGCAACACCATCGCGACATAGGCCGAGCGTGGCTCGGCATGGGCCGGCGTTGCCGCGACGAGAAGGCCCGCCAGCATCAGCGCATATCGCATCAAATCCTCCCGATTTTTGGCAAGGCTAGCGTCCGCAGGAACTCGCTGCAACCGCAGAGACACACTCGCTGGTGGAACCGATCAAACAGACGTGTTCCATCCGGCGTTGCCACGATTTCAGCACGATTCCGGCTCCATGTGGCTCAACTTGACGCAGGGGGAGATTGGTCGTGTCGAAGTCGGGGATTGCGCTGGTACTGATGGGGTCGCTGGCGCTGGGCGGCTGCATGCAGACGACGCTGTCGCCGGCGTCGGATGCCGCGATGACGTCGCGCGACCGGCAATTGCTGGCGCATCCGCCCTACGCGCAGGCGAGCATCCCCGAGCAGTATCAGCGTCACATCGTCGATTACCGGCGCCGCGAGCAGCCGGGTACCATCCTGGTCGATACCGACGCGCGTTACCTCTACTACGTGCTGCCGCAGGGCAAGGCGATCCGCTACGGCGTTGCCGTCGGCGAGGAGGCGATGGCGTTCTCCGGTGTCGCCAGCGTCGGCCGTCTCGCAGAATGGCCGGATTGGGTTCCGACCGCCGACATCCAGGCGCGGCTCGGGCCTTATCCGGCACGGGTCCCCGGCGGGCCGGCCAATCCGCTCGGCGCGCGCGCGATCTATCTCTACCAGGGCAACAAGGACACGCTCTACCGCATCCACGGCACCAACCAGCCCGAATATATCGGGCAGGCGATCTCGTCGGGCTGCATTCGCATGAACAATACCGACGTCATCGATCTCTATCAGCGGGTCAAGCCGGGCGCGATCGTGGTCGTGCTGCCGCCGGGGCAGAGCGCGTAACCCACGCACCTCCGCGGCAGACGCGTAAGTTGGATCAGCGTTAGTGCAATCCGCCACTCGTTTTGGACGACGGCGGATTCCGTCTTCTGACTATCCTTAGCGCAACGGCATCGGCGGCCGAACCACCGGCTCGTCGTCGGCATCAACCACACCGGCTTGCGGCGGCGGCGCCGGCCTCGGCTGCACGGATGCGGCCTGCGGCGCAGTCGCCGCAGGCAGCGGAGGTGGAATGTAGGCCTGGACCGGTCGCCGCAGCGGCGCCGGCGGAGGCGCGACCGCTGCGCGTGGCGCCGTCGCAGCAGCGCGCGGGCGCGGCGGCAGAGCGGGATTGACGGCCGCGGGCTTCGCGTCAGCCGGCCGAGCCTCGGCCGTCTTCGCGACACGCTGCGACAATTGATCCTGGCTCGTCTTGAGCTGGTCGATGCTCGTCTTGAGTTGTTCGATCTGCTGGCCCATCGACGCGAGATCGCGCGCCATCGATTGCAGCAACTGCGTTTGCTCCGGCGTGAGCGCAGGCGCCGCTGCGACAGCGGGCATGGGGATCGGCGCAGCGGCAGCCGGTGCAGGCACCGGCGCTGCCGCAGCCGCAGCGGCGGGAGCCACGGCTGCGGTGTCCTGCTGCTGAGCGGCCGGCGCTGGCTGCGCGGCCGCCTGATCCGCTGCGGCGGCCTGAACGGCCGGTGCGCTCTGCTGATCGGCGGCCGGCGCCGACCTGGACGGTAGCAATGACGACAACTGAGCGATCTGGGGAGTCCACTCCGCGGCGAGCTGCCTTGCACGATCGCCATAATGCTCCCACGCCGCGGCAGCGACCGCGCTGCCGATCGCGAACACGAAGAAGAACGCGCGGATTGCCCAGCGCCCGCGCGACGGCGACGCACGCCCAAGCTTGATGTCGCCATGGTCGGGCTGAGTGTGCCTGAGGTCGTCGAGCGTGATGGCGCGAACGGGCGGCTCCAGCGGCGGCGTGCTCGGTGGGACGGCCGGGCCGAAATGCGGCTCGCGTTGCCCTGAAAGCCCTGCAGGCTCGGGCGCAATCGTTGGCTTGTCGGTTGGCGCGACCGGCGCGAAGTTGGGTTCGATCGCGAAGATGTCGTGCGGATCTGCGTCCTTCATGGAGAGCGTGGATTGCATTGGCGGTCCCATCTTCTGTCCAATGTCAACCGCAACCGGCGGCCGGCGAATATGCGCGATGTCAGCGAACCCCTGACCCTGCCACACGACTCCAGCCTGATTTGACCAAAGCAAGGCGAGAGGGTGGAGAGGTTGGGGCTCAACAAGGCGACATCGTTTCGGGAACCGCAATTGGGGCAGGAGGATACGGATACAAACTTGCATTCTCGCGGCGCGTGAATTGCGTCGGCGCAATGGCCACGGCGCCTCCCGAAAATAGAGCGCGCGGGAGCCGGCCCGATCCCGATCGCGTGGCAATCCGCCTGCCAGCGCGCCTGGCTGCATCGGCGGCCCGACGAATGTCGTCAATGAGCGTGGCGTGACCGCCACACTCGTGAAAAATCGCGCAGAGGTAGCCGCCGTCCGCGACGTCCCGCCTCGGTTCTGCCCCGATCGGAGCCGGCTCTATGCGGGTGTTGAATTTTCGGCTTGGGCTGGGGCGCGAGTTGGGGATGCAATATGTCACGCGACGGTGTCGTTGCCTCGCACGTCGACGTCAAAGGCCGCACATTCTGCGCATCCTTGGCCCCATCCGCCGGTGCGCAAAAGGCGCTCCGCCTGTGCGCCGTCATGCTCGGCGCCGCGTCGCTTGCCGCCTGCGTGCAGTCGACGGTGGTCAGCGAGCGCTCGCAGGCGCTCGCGGGCCGAACAGGGGCGGTCGAGCTCACCCGAACGACATCATCGCCGGCACGCACGCGCATCGCAGTTGCGCGCAGGCACACGCCCTATGCGGCGCGCAGCAAGTCGGGCGATACCAAGCTCACCTCGCAGGGGATCGCGAGTTTCTACAGCGAGGGACAAGAGACCGCGAACGGCGAGAAGTTCGACGGACGCGAGCTGACCGCGGCGCACCCGACATTGCCGTTCGGCACCAGGCTTCGCGTCACCGACGTCAAGACCGGCCGCTCGGTGACGGTGCGCGTCAACGATCGCGGGCCCTATGTGCCCGGGCGCATCGTCGACGTGTCCCATTCGGCGGCGCAAACGCTCGGCATGGTCGGCAAGGGCATCGCGAACGTCCGGCTGGACGTGGTGGAGTGAGGCGCGGTCGGGGGAATTCCCGCCAGTGTCGGGAAAAACTCCCGGCATCGCGCGCGCTTTAATCCCGTTGTCCGCGGCGTTGGCATATCTAGAATTGTCGCCGCTACTTCCCCGCGTTCTCCTTTCACAGGCGCGTGGATTTCTGCCCAATGAACCTTTGATCCCCGCCTTCGCGTCCCGCAGGAGGCGGGGCTTTTTTGTTGCGCGCGTGCCCGCCGGTGCGGTGCGTTGACAGGGCTGCGGGCGGCAATACCTTCAGCGCGATCGTGGGGGAAGGCGCGCGCCGCGAACCTGCAATTGCTGCCACCGCTGGTGGTGGCGTCGTCGCCGGTCGCGGCCGAGGTCTCGGGCAAGACCTGGCAGATACCGGAGAATGCCGACGGCATCAAATCGGCGAGCCTCGTCTTTGCCGACAAACGCTGCACCTTCACGCTCGAGGACAACAGGGGTACGCACAGGATCGAGGTCGGTCTCGACGCGCCGCTCGAGGGCACCACCACGATGACCGGCAACAAACTGCATCACGAATATCAGCCCGATGTCATGCGTGTCGTCGCAAGCGGCACCTGGCGCGACCTGCGCACCTTCGTGATGACCTGGACCTTCGTCGAATCGGCGTTCCGCGACACCGTGACCTGCATCTTCGAGGGCCCGCTGATGCGATTCGCGCGCAGCGTCAATGTCAACTCGTCGGCGCTGGACATGCCGACCTTGATGGGAAAGCTGGCGTAGCCGCGCACTATGCAAAGGCTTCCACCAAATTGTCACGCTCCTGGCGAATTGCGGCCCAACGGCGCTGCCAACACGCAGCCGGATGAGGCGCGTCGACAAGGGGATGAACCGTTGGCCTACAAAATGATCGCAGAACGCGAGAACGAGACGGTCAGAATCGAGCGAGAGAGCACATTCCTCATCGTCGCCAAGGCGAAGATCTGGGCGAGCGAGGGATGGCAGGTCGTGATCACCGACAGCGACGGAAAATCATACCAGCCCGAGGAATTCGACCAGCTGCTGGCGGCCTGAGACTTTCAAGCCTGACGATGCTAATCTCGGTCAACCGGGAGCCGTCGCGCGTGTGTCGGGTCTCTCGTCATGGAGGCCTGTGGAGCACGAGGTCGAAATCCGCGACTTCTCGCCTGACGATGCGTCCGCCGTGCGCGAGCTGTTCGTCAAGGTGAACCGCCTGCTGGCGCCTGCGGATATGCGGGACACGTTCGAAGCCTATATTGCCCGCTCGCTGAGCGAAGAGATTGATCGAATCTCCGACTACTACTCCGTACGGAATGGCGGCTTCTGGGTCGCGGTCGATGGCCGGAGGATAGCAGGCATGTTCGGGCTCGAGCCGTCAGGCGGCGAGGCCATGGAGTTGCGCCGCATGTATGTCGACCCGGAGGCGAGGCGCCGCGGAATTGCGCGAACAATGCTGGCGTTCGCCGAACGGGAATGCCTGCGGCGCAATCGGCCGCGGCTAGATCTGAGTACGTCCGAACTGCAGCGGGAAGCCCTGGCGTTATATCGAGGTGCGGGCTATGCGCTCGTCCGCGAGGAAGTCGCGGTCGGCGCAAGCAACAAGACGCTCGGCGGCGGAATTCGTCGCTACCATTTCACCAAGGCGCTTTGACCGGACATGGCCTGGCGCGAGCCGGTCAGGAACTCCTGCTGCCGCGCGGACGCAACTTGTTGCCCGGTCGTCCGATGACCCTGCGGTGGCCGGCCCGGAACCAGACATTGGGCTCCGCCGTTCTATGCCAGGTGGCGGGACGTTCGGCCATGCTGTCCCGCGAGTTGATCGTTCAGGAGAGCGCCATGATACCGGAGACGCAAATCCACATCATCGCGCGGCAGATGCTGGAGAAACACGGCCCGCAGGCGATCGCCGAGGCCGCTCAGCTCGCCGTGGCCTGCGAAGGCAAGGGCGAGACCGAGGAGGCCCGCGAGTGGCGTCACATCGAGGCCGCCATGAAGATGATGCGCGGGCCGCATCAGAGCTAAAGGCAAGGCCGGAAAAAGTCTCGATCGGATGAGGTGGCGGGATCGCGCGCCGCGTTGCCCGGAATTGTTGGCTAATCGCCATGCAACGTCTCCCTCGCTGCCGCTTGCTTTCGCCGGAAATTCCGGGAACTCTATCATCGCAAGCAACAGACAAATTTCATTTGGGAGAATTCGCCATGGCCTTCTCGCTCTATGACGCAACGGTTGCCAACTATCTGCAGATTCTGGGTGCCGTCTCGAACTTCCTGGACAAGAGCCTTGCCCATTTCAAGGAGAAGGGCGTCGATCCCGCCGAGATCGTCGAGACACGGTTGTTTCCGGATATGCTGCCGTTCCGCTTCCAAGTGGTCTCGCTCGCGCATCATTCGCGCGGCGCGATGGAAGCCGCGAGGAGCGGCGTGTTCGTGCCGCCGTCCGGCAGGCCGGACCTCGACTATGCCGCGCTACAGGCGCTGGTTGTGGATGCGCGGAATGAGCTTGCTGCGCTGACGCCTGATGCGGTCAACGCGCTGGTCGGCCGCGACATCGTCTTCAAGCTCGGCGAGCGTTCGATGCCGTTCACGGTGGAAGGATTCCTGATGTCGTTCTCGTTGCCGAACTTCTTCTTCCACTCAACCACGGCCTACGACATCCTCCGCCACAAGGGCGCGCCGCTCGGCAAGCGCGACTTCATGGGCCGGTTGAACCTGAAGACGTGAGCCGAGAACGTTCAGGACCCCGATGAAGCTCGTTGTCTTCGGCTTCGGCTATTCCGCCCGGGCCGTCGCCGATCGTCTGCGCGAGTCCGGCGCCGAGATCGCGGCGACCGCGCAGACGCCTGGCAAGGCCGAGCTCCTGACGCGGAGCGGGGTCCGCGGCTTGACGTTTTCGGACGAGGCTCGTGATCTCGCGATCGCCGACGAGATCGCCGCGAGTGATGCGATCCTGGTCTCAATTCCACCGGACCAAGGCGGCGATCGCGTGTTGTCGGCTTTTGCCGAGGCGATCGCCTCGGCGCCGCGTCTGCGCTGGATCGGTTATCTCTCGACCGTCGGCGTTTATGGCGACCACGGTGGCGGCTGGGTCGACGAGGCGACGCCGGCCACGCCGTGCGAGGGTCGCTCGCAGATCAGGGCGGAGGCGGAGCGGGCCTGGCTCGGCTTCGGCGCGGCGCATGGCAAGGCCGTCCATCTCTTCCGCCTTGCCGGCATCTATGGTCCCGGCCGCAACCAGCTTGCGCAACTGGCGCATGGTACGGCACGCCGCATCGTCAAGCCCGGCCAGGTTTTCAACCGCATCCACGTCGCCGACATCGCCGCGGTGATCGAGGCCTCGCTGAAACGCCCGCGCGGCGGCGCGATCTACAATGTCTGCGACGACGAGCCGGCGCCGCCGCAGGACGTCGTCAGCTTCGCCGCGCAACTCTGCGGCGTGGCCCCACCGCCGGAAATTCCGTTCGATCAGGCCGATCTCTCCCCGATGAGCCGCAGCTTCTATGGCGAGAACAAGCGGGTTCGGAACGGGTTGATCCGGCGTGAACTGGGTGTCGTGCTGCGGTACCCGAACTATCGGATCGGATTGACGGCACTGCGCGCGAGCGGCGAGGGACCGAACGCTCCGGCACGGAACACAACGCGTTCGGCATGATCCACCAAGGGTGAAAGGGAGCCGGCGGCAGCGACACGAGCCTGCCGGGCCCGGGCTCGTGCGTGAGCTGCCACAACTACGCGACGCTCGTCGACAACAAGACGTCGGCGAATTTCAGCTTCCTGCCGGGCCTCGTGCAGCCGGCGACCGCACGCAGCAAGATCAAGACCGCGCGGTGAGGCGGCGGCGCGTCTGGCGCGTTGCAGCGGCGCTAGCGCGATCGGCGCCAGCTCGGCATCGGATCGAGCGGCGTGCGATAGAGTTCGCGGTGGTCGACATCGGTGACGCGAACCGCGCAGCCTCTTGCCTTCAGCTCCGGCTTCACCTGCGACAGCTCATTGGCGAGCTGATCGGCGCGATCAGAGGCGAGGTGCAGGTCTTCGAGGATGATGCTCCCCTGGTTCCTGAACTCGTTGCCGACGACGAGATCGAAAGTGTAGTAGGGCATTTCCGAAGTTCCCCCGTTCGGTATGCACTACAGAGTAACACTGAGTCGAAGGTTCCCTAAGTTGCACAAAGCACATTCGTCGTGCGATCGCGCAAAAATGGTGAGCAACACATCGCGTGTGATGCGCAAACGTGCAACGCGATGCATCGTGCGATGACGACGTCCGTAGTTCTCCGGTGAGTGACGCATGGAACATGCGTCGCGGTTCCGTTTTCGCAACTCGCTGAACGCATATGTGATGCGGCGCATCGTTGTGCCGTTAGGATTTTATTAAATATGTCGAGACACGCTTGAGCCCGAGCCGAATCGCAGCGGAACCGGACTCCGGGAGCCGGCAGTTGCAAGAGAAGGCCGGTGGCGTAACGCCCGCCGGCCTTTTCTCTTTTCGATGCTGTCGTGCGTGAGGGGCTGATTACGTGCGGTGCGAGGCCTGATGCCGCGCGTGCCATTTCGGGCCGGGTCCGCGCATGTAATGCAGCTCGGGCCGATACGGATGCGAAATGCTGTCGAGCAGCGCCTGGCACCTGGCGATGATCAGATGCAGGCGACGGCGGAGCGGCATCGATGTTGTCTGCGCCGATCGCATTCTGCCCTCTCAGTGCATGCTGAGCACGGAAGCGAACGGCACGTCGAACAGCTCGTCGCCGAGATCGTCCGTGACGTGCAGGATCCAGCTCCGCCAGTCTTCCACGCTCGGCGTCATCACATAGGAGCGAATGAGACTCTCCGCATGCTCGCGCGCTTCGGCGAGATCCATGGCGGCGCCGGATTGATCGATCAGGACGTGCTGGTCGTCGGAGCAGTGAAAATAGACTTCTGTCATGGTCCGAATCCCGTGGCTAACGACTCATGTGGCGCACTGATAGCAGCGCAAATCAGCGCGGAGAATCCGGATGATCCCCCATCGGGAAGTTACGGGGATTGCTTAAGATTCGAATCACGCGGCCGTGATGACGCGACGCGCGGCCGTCAGAAGATCGATTCGCCGACGGCGACCTCGCTGCGCGGACCAAGAACGATCACATGCCCATCGGCGTTCTTTGCGCCGAGGATCAGGAGTTCCGACGTGAAGCCCGCAATGTTCTTCGGCGCAAAATTGCAGACGCAGACGACGAGCGTGCCGACCAGCGCCGCGGGCTCGTAGTTGGTGATCTGGGCGCTCGACCACATAATCCTGCCGGCGCCGACGTCGACGCCGACCTTGTAGGACGGATTGCGCGCGCGGGGGAACGGCTGCATCTCCACGACCTTTCCGATCCTGATGTCGAGGCGGGCGAAATCGTCGTAGGCGGCTTGGGGTTTGAGGGGAACCCTATCGCCATCATCGCTTGATCGCAGGTTCATGACTATTCACCGCTCCTGGAAGGCGAGGCGGACGCCGAGCGCGATATAGATCGTGCCGACCACGCGGCCCTGCCATTGCCCGATCCGGCGGTGCCGCCTGATCCACGGGCTGATCTGGCCGGCGGCCAGCGCAAGCAGCGAGGTGTAGACCGCGCTCATCGCAACGAACACCAGGCCGAGGGTCGCGAACTGCGCGACGGCGGAGCCGTGGTCGGGGCGGACGAACTGCGGCAGGAAGGCGAGGAAGAACAGCGCGGTCTTCGGATTGAGGATTTCCGCCAGGATCGCCTGCCGGAACGCGCGCGGCGCATCGACCGGCTGGGAGGCGGGAAGGGCGAGCTCGTCGTTCTTCTCGATCAAGGCCCGAGCACCGAGCACGATCAGGTAGACGACGCCGGCATATTTCACGACCGAGAAGGCGAGCGCCGAGGTCATCAGCACCGCCGACAGGCCGAAGGTCGCCATGGCGGTGTGGACGAGGTCGCCGAGCGCGATGCCAAGGCCGGTCGCAACCCCTGTGCGCGGTCCGCCGGTCATCGCGCGCGCGAGCACCAGCAGCACGGCAGGACCCGGGATCAGGAACAGGCCGAGCACCACGATGGCATAGGTCAGGAGGTCACTGGCATCGATCATGGCGTTTTTCCGGTGGCTGGGATGGCGGTGAATCGGCGCACGGGGTGAACGAGCAGCTCGGCGCTCTCGACGATGCGCATTTCCTCAGTGCCGCGCAGCGCGGTGCGTTCCAGCACGGCGAAGATCGCCGATGCCGCGTGGCCGAGGGCCTCGGGCGTCGTCGATCCCCGGACGCGCGCGGCGAGCAACAGCGCGGCAAACAGGTCGCCGGTGCCGGACGGGCCGATCGGCAGCTTTGGCGTGCGCACGCGCCAGGCTTCGGTCGGTTCGACCGCAACCGTTTCGATCTCGTGACCCGGCGTGTCGGCGAGCTCCGCGCTGGTGACGATGACGGTCGACGGCCCGTGCGCCATCAGCGCCTGCGCGCGTTCGATGACCTCTTCGATCGTCGCGGCCTTGGCCCCGCACAGCCATTCGAACTCGAAATGATTGGGCGTGATGATGTCGGCTAGCCGGCACAGGCGGTCGCGCACCAGCGGCGGAATGTCCGATGGCACGAACAGGCCGCGGTCGCGATCGCCGATGACGGGATCGCAGCAATAGAGCACCGCCGGGTTCCTGGCCCTGGCGCGGGCGACGAAGTCGGCGACCACGGCGCCGATCCCGGCCGAGCCGAGATAGCCCGACAGGATCGCTCGCGCGGTGTCGACCGCGCCGCGCTCCTCGACCCCAAGCAGCAGGTCGGCGACCAGTTGCGCGTCGAGCACCCGGCCGCGGAGGGTCGGATAACCCGGCCGGTTGCTGAGCAGCGTGGTCGGCACCGCGACCACGTCGATGCCGTGCATCTGCAATGGAAACACCGCGGCGCTGTTGCCGACATGGCCAAAGGCCACCTGCGACTGGATGGAGATGACGGTCATGCCGTGCTTCAGCTCTTGATGCCTGTGAGACCGCCGTGAAGAATCCGCCGCGCCCGTCGCAATCGAGCCAGACCATAGCTCGACGCCGGCCGGACAGCCACCCTCCGCCGGCGGTGGTGATCGGGGGCCGGCTTGCCGGGGTTCTGCGACATCGTCGCGGGCGTTTTGTTGCGGCGGACGGGTTTTCGATCGCGATCGCAGCCCGTAAGCTGGGCTGCCAACTTCCGGACAAGAGCAGCGCCAAGCTGTCGACGCAACGCCTATGCCTTGAAGGGGAGGACCGCGATGCCGTCGTCTGTGAACCGCCGTGACGTGCTTGCCGCTATTGGCGCTGCGATCGTCGCGGCCACCGGCGTCCGCGCCGGCGAGGGCTGGCCGCTCCGCTCGGTGCGCTACGTCAACGGTTTTCCGGCCGGCGGCGCCACCGACACGCTGTCGCGCGTGATCTGCCAGAAAATGAGCGAATTGTCCGGCCAGTCCTTCGTGGTCGAGAACAAGGCCGGTGCCGGCGGCGTGCTGGGCGCCGATGCGATCGCGAAGGCGCCGCCGGACGGCTACACCGTCGGGCTCGGCGGCATCGCCGCCAACGTGCTCGCGATCGGCTCCTACGCCAGGCTGCCCTATCGTCCGCGCGAGGATTTCACCTTCATCTGCGGCATGTGGCACTTGCCCAACATCCTCACCGCGAAGAAGGATCTGTTCTCCGCTGACATCAAGGAGCTACTCGCGGCATTCAAGCGGGAGCCGGGCAAATACACCTACGCCTCCGCGGGCTTCGGCACCACGCTGCATCTCTCCGGCGAGATGATGAATGCGATGGCCGGCGTGCAGGTGCGCCACGTGCCCTACAAGGGCGGCGCGCCGGCGTTGAACGATCTGCTCGGTGGCAATGTCGATCTCCTGTTCGACAACCTGCCGGGCTCGCTGCCGAGCGTGCGCGCCGGCGTCATCAAGCCGGTCGCGGTGACCTCGAAGACGCGGCTGCCGGAGCTGCCCGACGTGCCCGCGATGGCCGAACTGTTGCCCGGCTACGAGATGTCCTCCTGGGCCTGCCTGGTCGGCCCTGCGAACATGCCGGCCGACCTCGCCGCCGAGATCAACGCGCTCACCGTGAAGGCACTCGCCGATCCCTGGCTGCAAAAGCGCTACGCCGACCTCGGCGCCACCGTCTGGCCGACCACGCCGCAGCAGCTTGCCACCTATCGCGACAGCGAGGAGGCGCGGCTGTTACCGATCATGCGGGCCGCCGGCATCAAGCCGGAGGGCGGGTGAGGGCATCGTGTCGCCACGTCATCCAAACAGCGCGATATAGATCACGTAGAGCCAACCAAAAATGCCGTGGATGATCGCCCACAGGATCGAATGGTTGTTGGTATAGGAGATCGCGATCGCGAGCGCCGAGCCGAAACCGACACCATATTTCGCGCCTTCGACCCGCACCCCGTAATATCGATTCCCGTTCATCGTGATCCCTTCCAATTCGTGGATTAGCGCGAGCGTAACCCGTCATTTGTTGCCAACTCAACGGCGGATTACGCTCACGCTAATCCGCCCTGCTGCCCTGCATCGGTGTGGGTTGATCCGCCGCTTTGGCGACCGTAAGCCTCTGACATGACCGAGGCGACCGGCCGCACCGAGGCCTTTCCCCACACATCGGATACCAGGCCGGCCCTGCTCGGGGTCGCGTGCGGACTTGGCGCGGCGCTGTTCTGGGCGCTCGGCTTCGTGGCGACACGGCACGGGCTGAAGGTCGGCTTCACGCCGGCCGATCTGTTGATGCACCGCTTCCTGTGGTCGGGGCTCGCGTTCCTGCCGCTCGTGCTTCGCGCCGGCATCGGCAATCTCTGCGGCATCGGCTGGGGCCGCGGCCTTGCGCTGATGGTGCTGGGCGGGCCTGTCATGGCGATCATCAGCTATTCCGGCTTCCTGTTCGTGCCGCTCGGCCATGGCAGCGTGATCCAGCCGTCCTGCGCGACGCTCGGCGGCCTGTTGTTCGCGGCCGTGCTGTTGAAGGAGCGGATCACGGCCTCGCGCCTGGTCGGCGCGCTCGTCATCGTCACGGGCCTCGTGGTGATCGGCGCGGAATCGATCGGCCATATCGGCGCGAGCGGCGTGCAGGGCGACCTGATCTTCGTGCTGACCGGCCTGATGTTCGCGGGCTTCGGCACGCTGCTGCGGCGCTGGCATGTCACCGCCTTCTCGGCTGCGACCGTCATCAACGTGCTGTCGCTTGCGCTCGTGCCGCTTTATGCCGTGATCGGCGGGCCAGCCCGTGTCGCCGCGATCGGCTGGCACGAAAATGCGCTGCAGGCGCTGGCGCAGGGCATCCTGGCCGGCCCCGCGGCGCTCTATCTGTTCGCCTTTTCGATCCAGATCCTCGGCGTCGCCCGCGCTGCGGTGTTTCCGGCGATCGTGCCGGCGCTGACCTTGCTGGTCGGCTGGCTCTTGCTCGGCGAGCCGCCGACCGCGTTGCAGGCGGCCGGATTGGTCACGGTGCTGACGGGGTTTTATCTCGCGCAACGGCAGCGGTAGCTGTCGGTCGTCCGCAGGAGCCGACAGGGGTGCGTTTGCGGTTGTTGCCGTCATTGCGAGGAGCTCGCGACAAAATTGCAAAGCAATTTTGCGCTGAAGCGACGAAGCAATCCATTTCTCCGCTTGCGGCGCGATGGATTGCTTCGCTTCGCTCGCAATGACGGGGCTAGATCTTGCTTCAGTTATCAAACAGCACGAGGCACGACGCCGCATTCTCGCGGCGCGATGCGCCCGAGGTTTTGCGATGTCGTCGCCCTCGAAGTGGGAAGAGGGCGCGGGGAAAGCCGGGCGCCGATCGCACCCATGGGTCCGGTGCAGCAAAAAGCACCGGAGGTAGGACCACAGGTGAACCGGATCAATCCCGGCTTTCCCTGCGCGATGGTTTTACGGCTTCCTTCGTGCTCTCCCCGGCGAGACCTGGCTTGTTTGCCGCCGTCCTCACAGGACGTTTCGCGTCTTGCGAGGAGACACCAGCCACTGGGGCGTCAGGACCACACGACTTCACCGTCCGCGACAATCCTGCATTCGTCTGCCGCAGGCGTCGCGTCCACCGCATCTCGACCCGCGTTGGTGACGTTGCGCAACGCCCCTCTCATCGGATGAGACGGGCGGAGTCCTAACACTGATTTGTATTTCCGGGAAACAGAAATATTTTCCTCGCGGGGGCTTGCGCCGTCGGGCAAATCAGTGGCAAGGGCGGACGCCGCGGCCCGTTCGATGACGGCGGCGACCGCACCATGATTGTGGGGAGCTGCCACCAAATCGCCGCAACTGCCGAAGTTTCGTGCTGTTTCATGAGCTGCGGGACCGGAACGCATGCCCCCGCCGATTGTTCTAACTGGCGTAACGTCAGACAGGAGGTGTTCATGCGACGCGTCATTCTTCCAATCGTCACCGCCCTGGCGCTTGCCGCAGCGACACCTGCCATGGCCTATGATTCCGGTGACCAGATCTCGATGGAGACTGCGCTCGATGTTGCGTCCTCTCTCGGCGTGATGACGGTGTCCCACACCCAGTTCCTCGGCGATGAATGGGAAATCAAAGGCCGCGACCGCGCCGGCCGCTGGATCGAGGTCTATGTCGACTCGCGTACCGCCGAAGTGCGCCACGTGAACCGCGGCTGGTAGTCGCACGCGTAGGGCGGGTTGGCGCCAGCGTAACCCGCCGTCGCCGTTCGAATCGAGGCCGCCCGGGCCATGCAGCGCCGTCATTGCGAGCGAAGCGAAGCAATCCATCTCTCCGCAGATACCGTGTTGCGGAATGGATTGCTTCGCTTCGCTCGCAATGACGCAAGTGGCTCCGCTCGCAATGATGCGCGCGAACCTCTTGTTAGGAATTGCCCCGCGCTGATTTCTTCGATTCCGATTCGTTCTTTGAGAACGAAGTGGAGTCGGATCGAGAACAAAGCGAACAGATGTTGTCCGCGATCCGGGTGATCGATCTCGTCGTCGACGAGATCGAGGGACAATCAAAGCTCAACCAGCACAAGAGCGACGAGGATCATGTCGCGGTCGCCAACGTGTTGGCGCGCTCGGAAGAGACGGGGAGCCGGCAGCTCGCCGAGAGGATGCGCGCGCTGCGGCCGGGGCTTGGCTATGAGCGGTAGGGCGGATTAGCGCCAGCGTAATCCGCCGTCTGCCCGCGACGTCTGGCGCCGTCATGCCCGGCCTTGTGCCGGGCATCCACGTCTTTGCTCCATCGCGCAAGAAAGACGTGGATGGCCGGGACAAGCCCGGCCATGACGAAAAACGTGGCATTCTCCTGTCGGCCAGGGGCCCTTGAAAACACTGTTCGCTTTTTCAATCAGGCTCGGAGTCACAGAACTCGGGCACGCGCAAAACCGGCGGATTACGCTGACGCTAATCCGCCCTACGAACGTTGCGCAAACTTGTTGTTAAGAACTTCTTCGCGCCGATTTCTTCGATTCCGATTCGTTCTTTGCGAACAAAATGGAGTCGAATGAAGAACAAAGCTGCCGCGTCAGTGCTGCCCGCTTGACGCAGCACGGCCTACGCCTTCCTCACGAACTCCGATTTCAGGTTCATCGCGCCGATGCCGTCGATCTTGCAGGCGATGTTGTGGCCGTCGGTCGCATCCGTCAGGCGGATGTTCCTGACCTTGGTGCCGCCCTTGACGACCGATGACGATCCCTTGACCTTGAGATCCTTGATGACGATCACGCTGTCGCCATCGGCCAGGGGGTTGCCGTTGGCATCGCGCACGCCGGCCTCGGACGGGGCCTCCGCGGCCGCGGCAGCCTCGGCGCTCCATTCGTGCGCGCATTCCGGGCAAACCCAGAGGCCGCGATCCTGATAGGCATGCTCGGATTGGCACGCCGGGCATTTCATTGCGTCGTCCATTGTCGGTCTCGTTCTCCTGCTTGATGGGGCGCACCGTAGGGTCGGGGCCGGGCAAATCAAGGGAAAACCGGCCTAGGTGGTGTGGACACTTAGCGCAGCCATAAGGCAATTGCAGCGAGGGTGACGACGGC
>NZ_JBHMET010000196.1:13235-113245 GCF_042430365.1 Bradyrhizobium erythrophlei | reverse complement strand
CGCGATCACCTCGTCCAACGTCTCTGGATACAGTGTCGCCTGATAGCGCGACTGGCCAATGACGTGTGCCATCCTGCCCCCGAATCAGTCTCTGCCTCCCAAATCCAACATCAGAGCGTGGTTTTTGCACGGCCTGGAAGGCCGGGACCCATTACCCCGAATGCCAATTGATGCGCCGTGCTGCGGCCGCGATCCCACCGACAACCGACGCCGGTGGTTATGGGTCCTGGCTTTCGCCAGGACGACGCAAGGAGGACGCGCGTGCCGACAGTTCTCGAGTTGACGGCAGGAAGCCGGGTACTCCCGCGGAACCCGTCCCATGGAACCCGCCAAGCGGCTCGCCGGCCGGCATTTCCCGGCCCGGAATCTGCCTTTGGTAACCTCGCCTTAACCATGATTAGCGTTTGGTTAGGGTCGGAATGCCGCGTGAAAAGCCCTCGTTTTGACATGTTGGCAGGGGAAGCAGGACCCGGCTTTGGACGGGCCCCCCATGCGACAGATGTAAAAGGCTCTCGCGCAGTTTTTGCAGCGCCTGGCGCGTGGCCGTGAAACCGGTGCCGATTGCGGCCCGCCTAAATTAGGACACTTGCGTTGAGAGGATATTGCCGATGAATCCCGCCGACGTGGCTCAGTCAGCTCTGCCCCTGGCGTCGAGCGACGTGTCGCTGATCGCGCTGTTCCTGCAGGCCCATTGGGTCGTGAAGGCGGTCATGCTCGGGCTTCTGGCCTGCTCGGTCTGGGTCTGGGCCATCGCGATCGACAAGATCCTGCTTTACGCCCGGACCAAGCGCGCCATGGACCGTTTTGAGCAGGCCTTCTGGTCCGGCCAGTCGATTGAGGAGCTCTACCGGTCGCTGTCGGCCAAGCCGACCCAGTCGATGGCGGCCTGCTTCGTCGCCGCCATGCGGGAGTGGAAGCGCTCCTTCGAGAGCCAGTCGCGGTCGTTCGCCGGCCTGCAGGCGCGGATCGAGAAGGTGATGAACGTCTCGATCGCCCGCGAGGTGGAACGGCTGGAACGGCGGCTGCTGGTGCTCGCCAC
The DNA here is from genome assembly GCF_042430365.1 of Bradyrhizobium erythrophlei. Taxonomy (GTDB): domain Bacteria; phylum Pseudomonadota; class Alphaproteobacteria; order Rhizobiales; family Xanthobacteraceae; genus Bradyrhizobium; species Bradyrhizobium erythrophlei. The sequence goes on along the minus strand of NZ_JBHMET010000196.1, from coordinate 112,206 downwards.
CGTCGGCTCGGCCGGCCCCTTTGTCGGCCTGTTCGGCACCGTCTGGGGCATCATGTCGAGCTTCCAGTCGATCGCGGCCTCGAAAAACACCTCACTCGCGGTGGTGGCGCCGGGCATCGCAGAAGCCCTGTTTGCGACCGCCATCGGCCTGATCGCCGCAATTCCGGCGACAATTTTCTACAATAAGTTCACCTCGGAGGTGAACCGGCAGGCCCAGCGCCTGGAGGGGTTCGCCGACGAGTTCTCCGCCATCCTGTCGCGTCAGATCGACGAGCGGGGGTAGAGCATGATCCGGAAAAGTGGGTACCGGTTTTCCGAGACGATCATGCTCAAACAAAGAGATGACGTGATGGGCACTTTTGTGAGCGCACGATCATGGCGATGAGCATGGCAGGGTCCGGCGGTGGCGGACGCCGCCGCGGGCGCAAGCCGGTGATGGCCGAGATCAACGTCACGCCGATGGTCGACGTGATGCTGGTGCTCTTGATCATCTTCATGGTGGCGGCGCCGCTGATGACCTCGAACATCGACATCGATCTGCCGATCGCCAGCGGCGGCAAGTCGATGTCGTCGAACGCGCCGCCTTTGACGCTGTCGGTGAAGCGGACCAATGGCGGTTGCAACTCGAATGTCGAGCTCTATCTCGGCGACGCGCCGATTACGGCGCCCGACCTGTTGCCCAAGATCAAGGCGATCCGGGAGACCCGGTCGGATGCCGAGAGCGTGGTTTATCTGCGCGGCGACAAGGACGTCTGTTACACTGACATGATGAAATTGCTGGGCCAGGTCCGCACTGCGGGGTTCAAGGCCAACATCGTGATCATCCCGGAGGGAGGGTCTTAAGGCCATGCGCGGAAGGCGGCACGGGGAAGCCTGATTTGAAGGTCAAGGTCGACAAGACACTGGCGGCGTCGATTGTCCTGCACGTCATCGTGATCGGGTGGGGCCTGATTTCGTTTTCGTCCAAGGCCTTCGTCATGCCGGAAGAGGACTCGGTTGCCGTCGACGTGATCTCCTCCGATCAGCTCTCCCATGTCATGGCGGGCCAGAAGGACGGCAAGAAGGAAAATCCCAAGCCGCTGGTCGAGAAGGTCGCGGAGGCCAAGCCGGTCGACGATGCCGTCGGCAAGATTGAGGAAAAGAAGCCGCCGGTCGTGACCGACACGGCGCCGCCGCCGACGCCGAAGGTGGAGCAGAAGCCGGAAGAGAAGAAGCCGGATCCGCCGAAGAAGGTCGAGAACAAGCCGAAGGAAGAGCCGAAGCCGGAAGAGAAAAAGCCTGATCCGGTGAAGCCCGATGCGATCGCGGAAGCGATCAAGAAGGAAGAGAAGAAGCAGCCACCGAAGCCGCCCGTGCAGCAGGCTGCCAAGCCGCCGGAGCAGAAGCCAAAGGAGCGCACCTTCGATCAGAGCAAGATCGCAGCGCTGCTCGACAAGCGTGATCCGACGCGCGCCGCCGTGACCGGCGATACGCTCAATTCCAACGCTGCGCTCGGCACCTCGAAGGGCAAGGCCGCCGACAATTCCGCAACCTGGGGCGCGATGTTCAAGCAGCAGGTCGAACGCTGCTGGAAGAAACCCTATGGCGGCATCGAGGCAATGCAGACCGAAGCCGTGTTCGAGATCAAGCTCAAGCGCGACGGCACGCTCGAAGGCATGCCGGTGCCGGAAGGCACCCCGGCGACGCCGTATCTGCGCGTCTACCAGGAGAGCGCGCTGCGAGCGATCATCGAGTGCCAGCCGTACAAGCTGCCGGCGGCCTTTTTCGACGAATGGAAGTATTTTGCGCCAGTGTTCACAGAGCGAAAGACCTGAGGGCGCTGGCGTCGCTTGGACAATATCAAACAAAGCCTGCCGACAATGACCGACACAGATGATTTGCGTGCGATGACATTCCGCCTGAACCGCCGACAGATGATTTCCGGAATGGCCGCTGCGCTGGCCGGAAGCCGTAGCGCGTTGGCGCAGGGGCCGAAGAAGGTGATCATTCCGGAAGGCGACTTCGCGCCGTTGCCGATCGCGATACCGAACTTCGCCGCAGGCACGCCTGGTGATGCCGAGGTCGGCGTCGGCGTCACGCAGGTCATCACCAACAACCTCAAGCGCAGCGGCCTGTTCGCGCCGATCGACCAGGCGGCCTATCTCGAGAAGCAGATCAATATCGACGCCGCGCCGAACTTCAACAACTGGAAGAGCATCAACGCGCAGGCGCTGGTGACCGGACGCATGACGCGCCAGGCCAACGGGCGCGTGAAGGCGGAATTCCGCCTCTGGGACGTCAACACCGGCCAGCAGCTCGCCGGCCAGCAATACGATACGTCGGCGGAGTACTGGCGGCGCATCGCCCACATCATCTCTGACCAGATCTATGAGCGGCTGACCGGCGAGAAGGGCTATTTCGACAGCCGTGTCGTGTTCGTCGATGAGACCGGCTCGAAGGAGCGCCGCGTCAAGCGGCTGGCGCTGATGGATCAGGACGGCGCCAATGTGCGCTATCTGACCCGCGGTGCGGACCTCGTGCTGACCCCGCGCTTCTCGCCGTCGACCCAGGAAATCACCTATATGGAGTTCGGGCAGGGCGACCCGCGGGTCTACCTGCTCAACATCGAGACCGGCCAGCGCGAGATCGTCGGCAATTTCCCCGGCATGTCGTTCTCGCCGCGCTTCTCGCCGGACGGCCAGCGCATCATCATGAGCCTGCAGCAGGGCGGCAACTCCAACCTGTTCGTGATGGATCTGCGCTCGAAGTCGATGACGCGGCTGACCGACACGCCGGCGATCGATACCTCGCCGTCCTATGCGCCCGACGGCTCGCGGATCTGCTTCGAGTCCGATCGCGGCGGCAAGCCGCAGATCTATGTGATGCCGGCGACCGGCGGCGCGGCGCAGCGCATCTCGTTCGGCGAAGGCAGCTATTCCACGCCGGTGTGGTCGCCGCGCGGCGATTACATTGCGTTTACCAAGCAGGGCGGCGGGCAATTCGCGATCGGCATCATGAAGACCGACGGCTCGGGCGAACGCATCCTGACCTCGGGCTTCCACAATGAGGGCCCGACCTTCGCGCCGAACGGGCGGGTGGTGATGTTCTTCCGCGATCCCGGCGGCAATGGCGGGCCGTCGCTGTACACGGTGGATGTCTCCGGGCGCAATGAGCTGCGGGTGCCGACGCCCGGTTTCGCCTCCGATCCGGCGTGGTCGCCGCTGCTGTCGTGACGGGCTCCGTGCCACACCGGGGAACCCCGTTGTTAACCGGCAAATCTTGCCTAGCGCACTGATTTTCAAGGATAATTTCCTGCGCTCGGAGTTCGTGACAACGACTCGCTAACGATGTTCCCTCAGAAAGACTTCATCTGCGGCCGTTAGAACTACGCAGCCCAAAGGACGCGTACGCCCAGCATGCAGGTCGCTCACCAGAGTGGAGAACCCGATCAGAGAATGTCGCCGTCGATTTACGCGGCGCTGATCGACTCCCTTTTTACCGACCCCGGCCCGATGTTCGCCGGCGCGCTCTGCGCAGCGGTCGCCGCGATCATGACGGCGCTGAAGACGGGCAATGATTGGCTGTGGCCGTGCGTCGCGCTGCTTGTCGTGACCGGCGCGGCACGCGCCCTCGACACCCGGCAGTACCAGCGGGTGCGCGAAAACGTCAGTCCGCGCGACGTCGTGCGATGGGAGGTCCGCTACCAGATCGGCGCTATGCTGTACGCGGCGGCGCTTGGGCTATGGTGCCTGGTCGCGCTGCTCGGCAGCGACGATGCCGTCGCCCATATGATCGCGACCTCGGTGACCCTTTGCTACGTCGCCGCCGGCGGCGGCCGTACCTACGGACGGCCGTGGATCTTCCACGTCCAGATGCTGCTGGCCTGCGGGCCGCTGACGGCCGCGCTCGCGATCCACGGCAATCCCTACTACATCGGCCTTGCGATGCTGAACGTGCTGTTCTTCCTCGCGCTGCGGCACATCTCGACCAGCCTGCAGGCGATGTTCGTGCGCGCGCTGGTGGCCCGCGAGCGCGAGGCGCTGCTGGCCGGCCAGTTCGATGCCGCGCTCAACAACATGCCGCACGGCCTGAGCATGTTCCTCGCCGACGGGCGGCTCGCGGTCATGAATCACCGCTTCATCGACATGATGAGCCTCTCGGACGACTTCGTGCAGCGCGGCTCGACCGCCGCCGACATCTGCAACGCCTGCGTGGTGTCCGGCTCGATCTCGGCCGCCACGGCGAAACAGATCCTGTCCGAGATCGAGACCTCGCAGGCCGGTGATATCGTCACCAGCGATCCCAGCGGCGGCCGGGAACGCTCGCTGTCCTGGACCTTCCAGCCGATGGCCGGCGGCGGCACCGTCGTGCTGGTCGAGGACATCACCGAGCGCAAGGACGCCGAGGCCAGGATCAGCCATCTGGCGCGCTATGACGAACTGACCGCGCTGCCCAACCGCGTCAACTTCCGCGACGAGATCGGCCGGTTGCTGGCGATGCAGCACGGCGGCGAGCACCGCGCCGCCTTGCTGTTCGTGGACCTCGACCAGTTCAAGCAGATCAACGACACGCTGGGCCATCCCTGCGGCGACCAGCTCTTGTGCGCGGTCGCCGACCGGCTGCGCGAGATGCTGCGGCCGGAGGACTTCGTGGCGCGCTTCGGCGGCGACGAGTTCGTGGTGTTCCAGCAGAACATCCATTCGCACGAGGACGCGGCGGGGCTCGCGCGGCGCATCGTCGACCGCCTGAGCGAGCGTTACAAGATCGACAACCATCTGGTCGAGATCGGCGCCAGCGTCGGCATCGCCATGACCGTCCCCGGCGTCAGCGCCGATACCCTGCTCAAGAATGCCGACATGGCGCTCTACCGCGCCAAGGCGGACGGCCGCGGCACCTTCTGCTTCTTCCGCGACGAGATGGCGCAAACCGTCGAAGCGCGCCGTATCCTCGAGCTCGACCTGCGCAAGGCGCTCGCCAACGAGGAATTCGAGCTGTTCTATCAGCCGCTGATCAACCTGAAGTCCGGCAAGGTGACCACGTGTGAGGCGCTGTTGCGCTGGAATCATCCGGTGCGTGGCACGGTCTCGCCGGTCGACATCATTCCGGTCGCCGAGGACATGGGCCTGATCGTCGATCTCGGCCGCTGGATCCTGCGCAAGGCGTGCATGGAATGCATGAAGTGGCCCGAGGCGGTCAGCGTCGCGGTCAACTTCTCGCCGCAGCAGTTCCACCAGCGCGACGTGCTGAGCGAGGTGCGCTATGCACTGGAGGTGTCCGGCCTACCGGCGCAGCGGCTCGAGATCGAGATCACCGAATCCTCGCTGTTGCACAACACCCAGCTGACCCACGACGTGCTGTCGCAGCTGCGCTCGCTCGGCGTGCGGATCTCGCTGGACGATTTCGGCACCGGCTATTCGTCGCTGAGCTACCTGCACAACTTCCCGTTGCAGAAGGTCAAGATCGACCGTTCCTTCCTGGAAGGCATCGACAGCGACCGTCCGCTGACGCTGCTGCGCGGCGTGGCGCGGCTCTCTGCCGATCTCGGCATGTCGGTGGTGGTGGAAGGCATCGAGACCAACGAGCAGCTCGAGCTGATCAGCGCCGACGGGGCGGTGACCGAGGCGCAGGGCTACCTGTTCAGCCGGCCGGTTCCGGCAGCTCGCATCCGTCAGTTACTCAATGCATCGCATGGCCGCCGGCCGGCCGACGGGCAGCAGTTGCTGCCGTTTCCCTCGCGCTCGATCGCATAAGCAGCCAATTGGAACCGCAGACCTGCGGGCCGGGCCTCGCCAGATTGCGCTGACGGGTTAACCCTAACGTCTCGATCCCTTTGCAGATTTGTTAAGGAGCTGTTAAGGTATTCGGGTGCTCGCAGAAGTTGTTTGCGGCGTGAGGAGCGATAAATGAGATCCGCCGCGAAGGTCGCCACTCTTGTTCCCGAGCGTAGCGCCGATCCACTCGAGCATGTCGACTACCGGCTCGCCGAGACGGCCGAGGACAAGGACGAAATCTACCGTCTGCGCTACCGCGCCTACTTGCGGGAAGGCGCCATACTTCCCTCCGAATCCCAGCGGGTCACGGATCGCTATGACGACGAACCGAACAATTTTACGTTCGGCGTTTACTATAAGGGCGAACTCTACAGCTCGATCCGTATCAGCGTCCTGGTCGGCGACTGGCGGGGATCGCCGTCGTCGGAGATGTTCTCCGATCTGCTTCACCCCGAGCTCGACCGCGGCAAGACGATCATCGATCCGACCCGCTTCGTCGCCGATCCCGACAAGGCAAGGATCTTTCCGGAACTGCCCTATGTCACGGTTCGGCTCGGCTATGTGGCCTGCGGGCATTTCAACGCCGACATCGGCCTCGCCAATGTCCGTCCGGAGCATCGGGCGTTCTATCGAAAGGTGTTCCTGCAGGAGCCGCTTGGGGAGCCGAAGCTGTTTCCAGGACTGATCAAGCCGGTCGGCCTAATGGCCGCGAACTATCCGGAGATTCGCGAGCGGGTATTCCAGCGCTTCCCGTTCATGCGCTCGAGCGCTTTCGAGCGGCGGATGCTGTTCCAGCGGACCGGCGAACGCGCGGGCTTCAGCGTGTCGCCGTTCGAGCGCACCTCGATCGTTCCGAGCGCCTGAGCCACGGCATTTTCACCCGCGCCGTCTGCGTTGCAGCCCGCTACAAGCGCGCGCGCCGCAAGATTCTGTCGCAGCACGGTGACTTCCCGGCCGCAAATTGCCAGTTAAAGCGGCTGATGCCGGCCCCTTGGGCGCTTGCCTTCACCATCGCGCCACATTTACAACCCATTAACCATCGGGGGCGCTTTTCGGAGTTAGCCGGCATTTGATGGGGTCCGGCAAGGTCCCATCAAGGTTGACGGAACGTTCGCTTAACCAACGCCCTGTAGACCGAATGACAGTACGAAGAACGTGAGCGTTGGAGGCTCCGGAATGAAACATCAGATGCGTATCCTCCAGGGTTTGAAGCTGGCGGCGGTTCTGGCGGTGGCGCTGTCGATGGGCGCCTGCGCCAACAAGAACGGCATGGGCGCCGATGGCGCGATGGCGAGCGCCGCGACCCCGGGCAGCCAGCAGGATTTCGTGGTCAATGTCGGCGACCGCGTGTTTTTCGAGAGCGACCAGACCGATCTTAGCCCGCAGGCGATCGCGACCCTCGACAAGCAGGCGCAGTGGCTGCAGACCTACAACCGCTACTCCTTCACCATCGAGGGCCACGCCGACGAGCGCGGCACCCGCGAATACAATATCGCGCTCGGTGCACGCCGTGCCCAGTCGGTCCGTGCCTATCTCGCCTCGCGCGGCATCGATCCGAGCCGCATGCGCACCATCTCCTACGGCAAGGAGCGCCCGGTCGCGGTCTGTAACGACATCTCCTGCTGGTCGCAGAACCGCCGCGCCGTCACGGTGCTGAACGCGAGCTCCTAAGAGACTTGCGCAAGCCTGGTCTTTCAACCGGCGCCTTCGGGCGCCGGTTTCATTTTGGGCGGGCAACGAATTCGCGGATCAGCGCCATCGCCCGTTCCGGCGCATCGGGTACGACGCCATGCCCGCAATCCGTAAATCGCTCGAACCGCACCAGATGCGCCGGGAGCGCCGCGGCGATATCCGCCTGGCTCTCGATCGGGTGCATCGGATCGTCTTCCCCGCCCATCACAAGGGTCGGGCACCGGATGCGATGAAGCTGCGGGATCAGGTTGAACGTGTGGCTCTCGCCGTCCGGCTTGGCAAAGAAATGCAGCCCGACCTCCGGCCTTGCGACCGTCCGGCTTCCGATGTGCGGGTCGCGCGGGGTGCGCGTGTAGAGCGGGAAGGCAAGTCTTCGCCAGGCGTCGGCCGCGGCCTGATCCCTCGGGCTGTCACGGTCCAGGAATCGGCTGCGCGCGAGGGCGCCCACCTCGGACCCGCCGAAGCGCTCGAACAGCGCGACGCGCCGGTCAAGATAGCTGTCGCCAGCGGCTTCAGTGCTGATCAGGACCAGCTTTGATGGATGATCGGGATGGCGCGTGGCGTAGGCCAGCGCGACCATGCCGCCGAATGATGCGCCGAGGACGATCGGATCGACGATGCCGAGTGCCTCGCAGAACGCGCGCACGTCGTCGCCCCATTGCGCGAGGTGCCAGCCTTCCTTCGGGCCATCGTCGCTGCGGCCATTGCCGCGATGATCGAGATAGATGATCTGGGCGATATCGGCGAGGGCGGAATAGGCCGGCTTGTAGATCGAATGATCGAAACCGGGGCCGCCATGGAGCAGCAGCAGCACCGGCTTTTCCCGCATCACCGGGCCGTCGGGGACGTATTTCGCGCCCTCCACGTCGAAGAACAATCGTACCCCGTTCACCAGCACATGCATGTCAGATGTCCTTCAGGTTGATGAACGGCCAGCATCGTGGAGAACAGGTCAAACTGGCTGCTTGCTTGTTACGGCGCCGAGGCTAAACCATACCGCTCGATCCGGCGCCGGATTGGAACTGCAGTCACAATTCCGGCGTACTCCCTCTCTCAATGTGGCGCGCTTTCGTCACGTCGATCTCGTCGTCAGGGCAAAATGTCATCCAGGATTCATCACCTTTCCACCGCCGCGGCGATCGCGGTGCTGCTTGCCGTTTCCTCGCCAGTCTTTGCGCAATCCGACGATTCTGATTACGAGATGCGGATCCAGCGGCTCGAGAACCAGCTTCGGCAGCTGACCGGGCAGAACGAGGAGCTGCAATACCGCAACCGCCAGCTCGAGGAGCGGCTGCGCCAGCTCGGCGGCCAGCCGGCGGCGCCGGGCGGGCCGAGCCCGGCCACCCAGCCGAACGTTGCGGCAGTGCCGCCCGCGCAGCAGCCGCAAGGCTACCCACCGGCCCAGCCCGGTTACGCACAGCCGCAGCCGGGTTACGGCCGGCAGCCGCAGGGCGGATATGACCAGCAGCCACAAATCGCGGCGCCTGCGCCGATCGTGCAGGAGCCGACAGCGCCAGCCACACCGGGCCGCCGTGGCCGCGGCGATGCCTTCGATCCAAGCCAGAATCCAAATGCGCCGGGCGCGCCGCGTGCGCTCGGGGGCGGTCAGATGCCGATGCCGAACGAACCGGCGGTCGGTGCCCCCGGCGGCCGCGGGCCGGGCGAGCCGCTCGATCTCGGCCGTACCAGCCCGCGCGACACGGCCGGCATTCCGCCGCGCGCGCCGGGGGCCAACGCGGCGCTGACCACGCTGCCGCCGTCGGCGACGTCGAAGGACGAGTTCGATCTCGGCATCGGCTACATGCAGCGCAAGGACTACGCGCTCGCCGAAGAGACGATGAAGAACTTCGCGCAGAAGTACCCCGCCGACCCGTTGGTCGCGGACTCGCAATACTGGCTCGGCGAAAGCTACTTCCAGCGTCAGCAATATCGCGACGCCGCCGAGGCCTTCCTCGGCGTCACGACCAAGTACGACAAGTCGGCCAAGGCGCCCGACGCGCTGCTGCGGCTCGGCCAATCGCTGGCCGCGCTGAAGGAGAAGGAAGCTGCCTGCGCCGCGCTTGGCGAGGTCTCGCGCAAATACCCGCGGGCGTCGGCCGGCGTGAAGGCCGCCGTCGACCGTGAGCAGAAGCGGGTGAAGTGCTAAACCAGCGTTGCGGAAGCCGCTCCCGGCCTCCGCAACGTGCTGGTCCTGCGATGTCCGACGATCAATCCGCTATCTCGGCAAGGGATGCCAAGCGCCTGTTCGCAGGCCTTGGCGCGGCGCCGGCGATCGTGCTCGCCGTGTCCGGCGGCCCCGATTCCGTGGCGCTGATGTGGCTCGCGGCGCGCTGGCGCCGTGCGCTCGCGCGGGGACCGCGGCTGATCGCGGTCACCGTCGATCACGGCTTGCGCCCCGAAGCGGCGCGCGAGGCCCGTGACGTCAAACGGCTGGCGCAGGGGCTCGATCTGCCCCACCACACGCTCAAATGGACCGGGACCAAGCCGAAGACCGGATTGCCGGCTGCGGCCCGCGACGCCCGCTACCGCCTGCTGGCGCGGGCAGCGCGCAAGCATGGCGCGACGCACATTCTCACCGCGCATACGCGCGACGACCAGGCGGAGACCTTGCTGATGCGGATGCTGCGCGGCAGCGGCATCGCCGGGTTGTCGGCGATGGCACGCGAGACCGAGCGCGACGGCGTGCGCCTGACGCGGCCGCTGCTCGACGTTTCGAAGGCGCAGCTGATCGCGACGCTGAACAAGGCGCGGATCGGCTTCGCCGACGATCCGACCAACCGCGATCCGGCCTTCACGCGCCCGCGGCTGCGCGCATTGATGCCGGCGCTAGCGGAGGAGGGCGGCGATGCACGAAACCTCGCGCGGCTCGCCGCGCGGCTGGCCCGCGCCAATGCCGCGGTGGAGGTGCTGGTGGATGGTGCCGAACGCTATCTTGCGTTGAAGGATCGGGAGGCCGAGCGTGCCGGCTTCGACGCTGCGTTGTTCGCAGCCATGCCGGAGGAGATCCGTCTGCGTCTCCTCAAGCGCGCCATCGATCGAATTGGTCATGAAGGGCCTGCCGAGCTCGGCAAGGTCGAGACCTTGCTCGCGGCGCTGGATCGGGCGTCGGCGGAACACGCTGGAACGCTCAAACAGACCCTCGCCGGGGCCGCCATCAGCATCGCCAAGGGCCGGATTCGGGTCGAACCGGCGCCACCGCGCCGGACCCGGAGCGGATGAGCCCGGTCGATTGTTTCAATCGCCGTAATAATCGGCCAAAGAGGCTTAACCACCCCCGAAAAACACCGGATTCAGCGCCATTTTTTGACCGGGAATCGCGCTAGGATGCGCTAAATAGTCCTGCGTGGTTCCCTTGGCATTGACCCCAGCGACACCTAGATTGTGTGCAATCGACTGGATGGATTCCCTGGGGATTCCCACAGAGCTGCCCAAGGATATGAGAGGCCGCGATCCGCGCGACCACGAAGGAAGACCATGAACGCCAATCTGCGGAATTTCGCCCTCTGGGTCATCATCGTCTTGTTGCTGCTGGCGTTGTTCACGCTTTTCCAGAATCCCGGCCAGCGCTCCGCTTCCTCGGATATCTCGTTCTCGCAGCTTCTGACCGAGGTCGACCAGGGCCATGTCCGCGACGTCGTGATCCAAGGACCGGATATCCACGGCACCTTCACCAATGGCACGAGCTTCCAGACCTATGCCCCGAGCGATCCGAACCTGGTGAAGCGGCTCTACGACGCCAAGGTGCAGATCTCGGCGAAGCCGCCCGGCGACAACGTGCCGTGGTTCGTCTCGCTGCTCGTCTCCTGGCTGCCGTTCATCGCGCTGATCGGCGTGTGGATCTTCCTGTCGCGTCAGATGCAGGGCGGAGCCGGCAAGGCGATGGGCTTCGGCAAGTCGCGCGCCAAGATGCTGACCGAGGCGCACGGCCGCGTGACGTTCGAAGACGTCGCCGGCGTCGACGAGGCCAAGCAGGATTTGCAGGAGATCGTCGAATTCCTGCGCGACCCCGGCAAGTTCCAGCGCCTCGGTGGACGGATTCCGCGCGGCGTGCTGCTGGTTGGACCTCCCGGCACCGGCAAGACGCTGATCGCGCGTGCGGTCGCGGGCGAAGCCAACGTGCCGTTCTTCACCATCTCCGGTTCTGACTTCGTCGAAATGTTCGTCGGCGTCGGTGCGAGCCGCGTCCGCGACATGTTCGAGCAGGCCAAGAAGAATGCGCCGTGCATCATCTTCATCGACGAAATCGACGCGGTCGGCCGTCATCGCGGCGCCGGCCTCGGCGGCGGCAATGACGAGCGTGAGCAGACGCTGAACCAGTTGCTGGTCGAGATGGACGGCTTCGAGGCCAACGAAGGCGTGATCCTGATCGCGGCGACCAACCGTCCCGACGTGCTCGATCCCGCGCTGCTGCGTCCCGGCCGCTTCGACCGCCAGGTCGTGGTGCCGAATCCCGACGTCGTCGGCCGCGAGCAGATTCTCAAGGTTCACGTCCGCAAGGTGCCGCTGGCGCCGGATATCAACCTCAAGACCATCGCGCGCGGCACGCCCGGCTTCTCGGGCGCCGACCTGATGAACCTCGTCAACGAGGCCGCACTGACCGCCGCCCGCCGCAACAAGCGGATGGTGACGCAGGCCGAGTTCGAGGAGGCCAAGGACAAGGTGATGATGGGCGCCGAGCGCAAGTCGCTCGTGATGACCGAGGAAGAGAAGCTGTTGACCGCCTATCACGAGGGCGGCCACGCCATCGTCGGCCTCAACGTCGTCGCGACCGATCCGATCCACAAGGCGACCATCATCCCGCGCGGTCGTGCGCTCGGCATGGTGATGCAGCTGCCGGAGCGCGACAAGCTGTCGATGTCGCTTGAGCAGATGACCTCGCGTCTCGCCATCATGATGGGCGGCCGCGTCGCGGAAGAGCTGATCTTCGGCCGCGAGAAGGTGACCTCGGGCGCCGCCTCCGACATCGAGCAGGCCACGCGCCTGGCGCGTATGATGGTGACCCGCTGGGGCCTGTCGGAAGAGCTCGGCACCGTGTCCTATGGCGAGAACCAGGACGAGGTGTTCCTGGGCATGTCGGTGTCGCGCACGCAAAATGCGTCGGAGGCGACCGTCCAGAAGATCGATTCCGAGATCAAGCGTCTGGTCGAGGAAGGCTACAAGGAGGCGACCAAGATCCTCACCGAGAAGCGCGAGGATCTCGAGACGCTGGCCAAGGGCCTGCTCGAGTTCGAGACGCTGACCGGCGACGAGATCACCGACCTCTTGAAGGGCAAGAAGCCCAACCGCGAGTCGGTGCTGGAGCCCTCGACACCGCGCGCGTCCGCTGTGCCGCCGGCCGGCAAGCCGCGCCCGCGTCCGGATCCGGATGCCGGCATGGAGCCGCAGCCGCAGGCGTGACGGAGATGGCTTTCAACGATTGAATTCAGAACGGGCGCTTCATGGCGCCCGTTCTTTTTTGGACTGAGCAATTCTATTCGAGGGGCCGCCATGCACGTCGTCGAATGCGATTGTCCCTCAGACAGCGCGCTCGGCCGCGAAATCGTCGAGAGAGCGTATTTCCACGATTCGTACCGCGCGGTGCTGACGCGTCCCGATCTCGGGATCGTCGATGTCTTCTTCGCGCTGTTCGGGCATACGCCGTTCTGGATGAAGCTCCTGCTGATCGTCCGCAACGCGATCGCGGGGCTGGTTGGCCTGGAGACGCCGACCGTCGGGGAGATCATGAATCCCGCCATCAGGAGCGAATACCGCGTGGGCGACAAGATCGGACCCTGGCCGGTCTATTTCATCGCCGAGAACGAGGTCGTCGCCGGGCGAAACAACAAACATCTCGATTTTCGACTGTCGGTGCTGAAGGTACGGGACAATAGTGGGACGAGCGTCATCGTCACGACGGTCTGCAGCGTGCATAATTTGTTCGGCAAGATCTATCTGTTCTTCATCGTTCCCTTCCATCGCGCCGGTGTTCGAGCCCTGATTTCGAACGCCATTGCGGCGAAGCGTCTGTAAGTGGGCGGGCGGTCATGGCTGGCTATTCCGGCAGGTCGACGGTGCAGAAGCTCGGCCTCAAGCCAGGCTTTCGCATTTTTGTGGACGGGTTGTCGGTGGCCTATCGCGACATCGTCGGCGAATTGCCCGCCGATGTGCTGTTAGTGAAGGCCGCGAAGGCCCCGCTCGACGTCGTGCATCTGTTTGCGGCCGAGGCTAGGGGGCTCGCCGCCAAGCTGCGCCTCTATCGGCAGGCGATCGCGCCCGACGGTATGATCTGGGTGTCGTGGCCGAAGAAGGCCTCCGGCGTCGCGACTGATGTCACCGAGAAAGAGGTCCGCGAGACCGGGCTTGTCGCGGGCCTCGTCGACGTCAAGGTCTGTGCAGTTGATGACGTCTGGTCAGGATTGAAGTTCGTGATCCCTGTCAAAGAGCGCGGCAAGGGCGGCACATAGCGGTTTGCTGCTATCCCCGTCACCCACGCGGCGGCGTTCAGCGTGCGTCGGCTTCCAGCGGCGCTGCCGCGACATAACCGATGTCGGCGGTGGCCGGGTGTCCGGCGACGAAGGCGAGTGCGTATTTGACGACCGCAATGCTGATCACCGCGAGCGCCACGCCCCCGATGACGTCGATCATGTAGTGGGCTCCGATCACCGGCGTCGATACGATCGTCAGGGTGTTCATCGCGGCGGCGACAATTCCAATGCCGCGCACCGGCCACAGCGCCCACATGTAGAGAACCGCCGATGCGGCATGGAAGCTCGGGAACGACACGACGCCTGCCAGCTTGAACAATTCGAGGTGACGCAGCACGCCGGACTGCACGGCCAGGATGTCGCGTAGCTGTGCGGCATAGGTCTTGGTGCTCAGTGCCGGAAAATCAGCGGGCGAGATGTTGAGGCCGTAGAAGGTGCCGACCGCCGGAACGAAAGCCGAGATCAGGAGCGTGACGGCAAGCGCAAGGGCGAATGCCGCGACGAACAGCTGGAGCCTCACCAACCGCAGCGTAGCGGCGAGGATGATCGGAATGGCCAGCAGAAACCATTTGATGAATCCATATCCGGTCTCGAGCGATGTCATCACCCAGGCGTGATCGTTCACGAACCTGATGAGGGTTTCCGGATCCAGGCCCATCGCGCGATCGACCGCCAGGAACGTCTGGTCCTGCAGCGGCCAGTTGATCGCGAGCACCACATAGGTGAGCGGTCCCATGATCACGACGATCAGGAGGAGCTGGGCGATGGCGCCCAATCCGAAGATCAGCTTGGGGTCGGCTGCGGATCCGCGCGCCCAGAAATACAGGTAGACCATCAGCGCGAATTGGCCGGCCATTCCGCTCATCACGCCAAGCGAAACCGGCTCAAGCGTGAAGCCTGCGAACAGGACCGCGAACAGCAGCACGCTGCTCATCGCGGCAATCAGGATCCAGTTGAGATTGAAAAGCCGCCAGGCAAGGCGGGCGTCCGATTCAGCCATGACCGCACCCGGAAGTGAGGGCGGTACATTCCCTCAGCCACCTTTAAGATGAGGATAACGGCGGCGCGCAAAGCACGCGCCGCTTGCGGTGTTTATCCACCTTCAGGCGCGCGCTTGGGCCGCGTCTGGTGGCGCCTCCCCAGGGGCGCCTGCGGCTGTCGCAAAATCCTTACAATCCACCTTGTCATTCGGTCTGAATAGTTGTTCACTTCTTGCGGCGATTGGCGCTCAATCGCTCAAAACATTGAAGACGCGCGCGTTCTGCCGGCGGGCGCCGGCCGGGCGTGCCGCGGGGACGGACAACGCCATGGTCTATCGGCGAACCCATCAGGTCGTAAAGCGGCTGGCTGCCCGGCGCAGCGCAATCCTGTCAGCGGCCCGGGATGCCGCGGCCGACGGCGGCATGGCCGCCGTGCAGATCGCGCCGGTCGCGGTCCGCGCCAATGTCGCGGCCGGCACGGTTTATCGCTATTTCCCGTCCAAGGCCGAGCTGATCTCGGAACTGATCGCCGATGTATCGCGCGACGAGCTTGCCGCGATCCGGCGCGCCGCGGATGCCGCGCCCGGGCCGTCGTCGGCGCTCGCTGCCGCCGTGACCACGATTGCGGTCCATGTGCTGTCCCATCGCAAGCTCGCCTGGGGCATCCTGGCCGAGCCCGTCGACGTCGATGTCACCGCATCACGCCTGGCCAGCCGGCGCGATATTTCGGGCGAGCTTGCCACGCGCATCGAGGCGGCGGTGCGGGCCGGGCATCTGCCGGCGCAGGACACGGCACTTGCGGCCACTGCGTTGCTCGGTGCCTTGCATGAGGCGCTGGTCGGCCCGTTGGGGCCGGAGAACCTCGATGATCCCATCAAGCTGCGCGATGCGGTGCAGACCGTGACGTTGTTCGCGCTGCGCGCCGTCGGCGTGATGGACGCGCGGGCCCGCGGTCTGGTCGTGCAGGCGACGACGCCGGCGAAGGCGCTGGTCGGGGCGTAAGGCGAGCGCGCGAGGCGACGTTACATGTTCGCGTCGCCGCTCGGCCCCACCGAGGCGATGCGCAGCATGTTGGTGGTGCCGGGCTCGCGCAGCGGCACGCCGGCGACGATGATCACGCGCTGCCCGGCCTTCGCGAAGCCGTCGCGGAAGCCGATCGAGCCGGCACGGCTGACCATGTCGTCGAGGTCATGTGCGTCTTCGGCGACCACGCAATGCACACCCCACACAACCGAAAGCTTGCGGCCGGTGGCAAGATTTGGCGTGATCGCAACCACCGGCACCTTCGGCCGCTCGCGGGCCACGCGGATCGCGGTCGAGCCCGAAGAGGTCCAGCAGATGATCGCGGAGAGATCGAGCGTCTCGGCGATCTGCCGCGCTGCGTCCGCAATAGCGTCACCGACCGTCGGCTCCGGGTCGACGCGCTGCGCGCTGATCACGCCGCGATAGTTCGGGTCGCGCTCCACTTCCTCGCCGATGCGGTTCATGGTCGAGACCGCTTCCACCGGGAATTTGCCGGCGGCCGATTCCGCCGACAGCATGATGGCGTCGGCGCCTTCGTAGACGGCCGTGGCGACGTCGGAGACCTCGGCACGCGTTGGCACCGGCGCCTGGATCATCGACTCCAGCATTTGGGTTGCGATCACCACCGGCTTGCCGGCGCGGCGCGCCATCCGGGTCATCTGTTTCTGAAGGCTTGGCACGCGCTCCAGCGGCAGCTCGACACCGAGATCGCCGCGCGCCACCATCAGTGCGTCGGAGGCGTCGATGATGTCGGCGAGCCGATCGATCGCCTGCGGCTTCTCGATCTTGGCCATCACGGCGGCGCGGCCGCGGATCATCTTCTTGGCTTCGAGCACGTCCTCGGCACGCTGCACGAAGGACAGCGCGACCCAGTCGATCCCCTCGGGCAGCGCGGCTTCCAGGTCGGCCCGGTCCTTCGGCGTCATCGCCGAGACCGGCAGATCGGTGTCGGGCAGGCTGACGCCCTTGCGGTCCGACATCTTGCCGCCGATCACCACGCGGGTCGCCGCGCGCTCGGGCGAGGTCTCCTCGGCGATCAGGCGCACCTTGCCGTCGTCGAGCAACAGCGCGTGGCCCGGCCGTAGCGCGGCGAGGATTTCCGGATGCGGAAGCTGGACGCGCGTGTTGTCGCCGGGCGCCTTGTCGGAATCGAGCACGAAGCTCTGGCCGTTGTTGAGCTGGACCGAGCCGTTCTCGAAGGCGCCAAGGCGCAGCTTCGGCCCCTGCAGGTCGACCAGGATGCCGATCGGCCGACCATAGCTCGATTCGACGTTGCGGATGGTCTTGACCAGCTCCCGCATCTTGTCGTGCGAGGTGTGGCTCATGTTAATGCGAAACAGGTCCGCACCGGCCTCGAACAGCTTGCGGATCATCGCACTGTCAGAAGAGGCCGGGCCGAGTGTTGCGAGGATCTTGATGCGACGCAGTCGTCTCATTGTTTGTTTCCGGGCGTTGCGGCTGGTGGCAGACCAGACGCGCCCGGGGGCGTTGCGCCCTGCGGATTCGGCAGACCTGGCATTGTTCCTGGGCTTCCTGGGCCCACTCCTCCCGGCATTCCCGGCAGTTTCTGCGGCGGCTGCTCGTTGGCCTCGGTCAGTTGGACGGTCCATGCGCGTTGCTCGCCGGTGTCGACCTCGAAAAAGCCGGTGCGGTCAAAGCCGCGCGCCAGGCAGTTCTCGGTGCCCTTGATGGTGAATTCCTTGTCGCGCGAACACATGAAGGCCTGGCCGGACCATTCGCCGCCGCGGTCATAGTCGAGCGCGTAGATGTAATAGAAGCGCGCAACAAGATTGCCGCGCAGCAGCGTCTCGCAGGTCCGCGACGACACGTTCCACCAGCCCTCGGTGGTCCAGCCCTCGGCGTCCTTGTAGCCGAGCGCGATCCCGACCCGGCTCGAAGTGTTGTTGCAGAGCCGGAAGTCGGCGGCCGCCGGGCTCGTCCACAGGCATGCGGCGGCCAGCGCCAGCATCGGTAGCGCGCCTGCCACCACCAGTCGGGCGGCGCGGGGAGCAAAGGCGGAAGAATCTGGTGCGATCATGCGGCGAAGCTATATCAAATCATTGACGATTTCGCGTGCCCGGCGGGGACTGTCAACGGCCGTGGAACGCATTTCCCACGCTGCGGGAAGGCGGCGGATACGCCCGATTGGGTCCCGTTTTGCGCGGTGATGTGGCAAAATCTGTGACAATTCCCACCTGATATCAATATGGTGGGGATCACATAGCGGACGGTGGCGATGAGCATTGACGACAAAACCAGAACAGAACTCGAGGCCGCGGTGTTCCGGCGCCTGGTCAACCATTTGCGCAACCGGACCGACGTCCAGAACATCGACCTGATGAATCTGGCCGGCTTCTGCCGCAACTGCCTGTCGAACTGGATGAAGGAAGAGGCCGACGCCAAGGGCATCGCCGTCAGCAAGGACGAGAGCCGCGAGGCGGTCTACGGCATGCCCTATGAGGAGTGGAAGGCCAAATATCAGGGCACCGCGACGGCTGAGCAACTGGCCGCGATGAAGAAGGTCCATCCCGGGCATTAGCCCTACCAATGTCATTCCGGGATGGTACGCCAGCACCAGACCCCGGGTGCGCAAGCGCGCACCCGAGTTCGATGCTGTGCATCGTCCCGAGACGATGCCCGATCAAGGTCCGCCGCATCTCCTGTGGGCGCGCTGTGGATGAGCGCGATGTTTCCTTGACGGGAGGCGCCCCAAAATCGAGGGTCTGCCGCAACAGGCGGTGCGCGGAACGCGTATTCGCGTGACATTTCAATGCCAGTTCAGGAGTACGCGATGGCCACGTCTGCCGCCGTCAAGGAAGAGCCCGCAACGCGATTTGCCAAGGACCAGCTCAAGTCCATCATCGAGCGCATCGAGCGGCTGGAAGAAGAAAAGAAGACGATCTCGGACGACATCCGCGACGTCTACGCGGAGGCCAAGGGCAACGGCTACGACGTCAAGGCGCTCCGCACCATCGTGCGGATGCGCAAGCAGGACCCGAACGAGCGGCAGGAAGCCGAGACGATCCTGGAGACCTACATGCAGGCGCTCGGGATGCTCTGAGCCGGCGGGCGTTTCGGCCGGCAAGGCGGCGCCAGGGCACGTTCAGGGGCGCCTGTTCAAGGCGCTCGTTCAAGGCTTGGGCGAAATCCAGGGATTTGCTAGACTGCCCGGAGAGGTAACCGGGCAGATCGTTCAGATGGACGTGCCAGGACCAGAGCGTCGGCTCGCTGCGGTCCTCGCCGCCGACATGGTCGGCTTTAGTCGGCTCATGGAGGCTGACGAGACGGGCACCCTTGCGCGCCTTAAAACCCATCGGATCGAACTGATCGATCCGGCCATCACCAAGAATCGCGGCCGCATCATCAAGACCACCGGCGACGGCTTGCTGGTCGAGTTCCACAGCGTCGTCGATGCGGTGCTGTGCGCGGCCGAGGTCCAGCGCCGGATGGCCAAGCGCAACGCCGACGTCGCGCCGGCGCGGTGGATGCAGTTTCGCATCGGCATCAATCTCGGCGACGTGATCGTTGACGGCGCCGACATCTTCGGCGACGGCGTCAATGTCGCGTCCCGCCTCGAGGTATTGGCCGAGCCCGGCGGCATCTGCATTTCCGGCGCGGTCCGCGATCAGGTCGGCGATCGCCTGGAAGATCTGAGCTTCGAGGATCTCGGCGATCAGACCGTCAAGAACATCGCGCGCCCGATCCGGGTTTTCCGCGTCCATCTCGAACGGGATGCCAGGACCGTTCTCGACCACCCGAAGGGTGCGACGGCCGCCCCGGTCGTCGCCAAGAAGCCGTCGATTGCGGTGCTGCCGCTGGTCAACATGAGCGGCGATCCCGAGCAGGAATTCTTCGCCGACGGGCTCACCGAGGACATCATCACCGAGCTGTCGCGCTTCCACGACCTGCTCGTGATCTCGCGCAACTCGACCTTTGTGTACAAGGGCAAGGCCGTGAAGGTGCAGGACGTCGCGAAGGAATTCGCCGTCGACTATGTGCTGGAGGGCAGCGTGCGGAAGGCGGGCGGTCGGATCCGCGTCACGGTGCAGCTGATCGATGCCGAGGCCGACCGGCACGTCTGGGCCGAACGCTACGACCGCGAGCTTGCCGACATCTTTGCCATCCAGGACGAGATGACGCGCGCGATCGTGGCGACGCTACCGGGGCGCGTCGAGGCCGCCGCCCATGACCGCGTCAAGCGCAAGCCGACCGACAACATGGCGGCCTATGAGTGCGTGCTGGCCGCCAAGGTGCTGCATCATCGCTCGGCACGCGACGACAATGCGGAGGCGCAGCGCCTGCTCGAGCGGGCCATCGTGCTCGACCCCAACTATGCGCATGCGCACGCCTGGCGGGCCTGCGTGCTCGGGCAGACCTGGGTCTACAACTGGTGCGAGGATCGTGACGCGACCTTCGAGCAGGTGGCCGCGGAGCTCGAGATCGCGCTCAAGCTCGACGACAATGACAGCGACGTGCACCGGATCCTCGCCGCGCTCAACCTCAACCGCGACGACCACGACAAGGCGACCTTCCATCAGGAGCGCGCGCTCGCGCTCAACCCGAATTACGACCTTGTCGTCGTGCAGCAGGGTGAGCTCCTGACATGGCTCGGGCGGCCGGAGGAGGGCATCGACTGGATCAAGCGGGCGATGCGCCTCAATCCGTATCATCCGGAGCGCTTCTGGAGCCATCTCGGCCGGGCCTGCTACTGCGCCGAGAAATACGCCGATGCGGCCGAGGCGTTCTCGCGGATCACGCGGCCCGATCACACCCACCACGCCTTCCTCGCCGCGACCTTGGCGCAGATGGGCAACGCGGTGGCCGCCTCCGCGCACGCTGCCGAGGTGATGAAGCGCGAGCCGACCTTCTCGGTCGCCGCCCATCTGGCAACTCAGCACTATAAGCGCGAACCCGACCGGGCGCGCTATGAGGCCGGCCTGCTCAAGGCAGGGTTGCCGGCTTGACCAGCTGATGCACCGATTTTGTGGGGAGAGTTCAGCGCAGCGAGGCGGTGCGCATAACGAACGGCTGCGTCGCTAGGACGGCGGTGGCCGAGCCGGAGAAACGATCGCAGGTCATGCCCATCATCGGATCATCCGAGAAGGTCATGGCGAGGGTCGCCTGCGGCTTGATGAAATGGGCGCGCATCAGGCTCATGTCGGTATCGCCAAGCACCGTGGTCAGCATCGCATTGCTTGCGCTCGGCGCCAACATCACGACGCGCATCCAGATGTCGTTGCCCTTGGCGGCGGAGATCCGCGCCGACGCGGTGATGATGCCCGGACCCTGCTGCGCGCCCTTGGGCACGACGGTGTTGATCTCGGTGGCGGCCGCCGCGGCATTGCGGACCGGGCGCACGTTGCGCGGGAACGGCGCGGTGGCGGCGACGATGTTCGCGCGGTCGACCGGCGAGGCGGCGGCCGGGGCGTAGGCGAGCGCCTTGTTGACGTTCTCGGACAGGCTCGCGGTCGGTTGCGGGTCGGTGGCGCCGACGGCTGCGCGCGCCTTGAGCGCAGCAATCTGCGCGGCCGAAGCCTGCTTCGGCGCGGTCGGCTCGTCGCCCCAGAAGCCGCGCGCATTGATGATGTCGGCGGGCGATTCCATCTTGGGTTCGGTCTTGTCAGCTGCCTGCACCGGCGGCTTCGCCTTCGGCGCCGGAACGATCTGCGCATCGGCTGCGGCGAGCTGGATGGCGGCCACGATCTGCGGCTTGGCGCGCGGCACCGGAACGGGTTCGGCGGGCTTGGCGGGCGCGGCGGCGGCGACCACCGTGTTGGCCGCGGGCTTCTCGTTTGCGACCGGAGCGGCGGCTTCCTCGTCGTCCTCGCTCGACTTGCCGCCGCCGAACAGCTTGGCGAGCAGGCTCGGCTTGGCGATCGTCGCTGCGCCATCGCCGTTGCCGCGGCGCTCGATATCGGCCCGGGCGAGCTCATAGCCCTTCAGCGGGTTGCCATCGGTCGGGACGTGGACGGTGCGGCCATCCGGGAACACCTTGACCAGCTGATCATGCGTCATGCGCGGCCAGTGGCGGATGCTGCCGGTGTCGAGATGGACGAACGGCGATCCCGAGGTCGGATAGAAACCAACGCCGCCACGCTGCAGGCGAAGCCCGGCATAACGGATCTGCTCGAGCGACACGCCCGGGATGTAGAAATCCATCGCATGCCCCAGCATGTGCTGGCTGTGGCGCGCCACGCCGGACGAGCGGCGGCGGAGCATGGCGTTGGTGGCGGGGGAGCGGTAGGAGGAGATGATCTGGATCGGCTGCTTGCCGGCGACGTCGCGATAGACTTCCCAGAGGATATCGAACAGGTGACGGTCCATCACCGTCTCGTCCTGGTTACGCCAGTCGCGCAAATAGTGATTGAGCTGCTTCAGCGCTGATTCGTCATAGCGGCCGTCGCGCTTGAAGGTGACCGTGAGGTCTTCGCCGGAATGGGTGTGATGGAAGGAGAGGGTGCGGGTCTCGTTCAACGCGGTCGCGTCATGAACCGATCCGGCGCCGGCCAGCAGCAATAGCGAGGCGAGGCCGACTTGATAGCCAGCCTTCGGCAGCGACAGTGGTTTGAAGCGGCGTGCGAAAACAGCCAGCACTATGAGCCCACCCAGTCGACCAGCGTTCGATTGGCTCTTTCGCAGACCCCCTGCGAAAGACGGTGAACGCTTTCTTAAAGCGGGAGGGTTAACCGAGGTTTACCGACCCGCCCCCAAGTTAGCCTTAACTAACTGGTGGACTGTGGCAAAAAAGTGCTCTGGGCCACGGCAGCGATCGATAATGGTTAACGTAAACGATCTCGCCCTGGGGGCGAGATCGTTGATTTCACTTCAAAATTTACCCGAATCGTCCGGAATTCAGGATTAACGGGTGATCACCCGCCGTTGCTGCGCCTGGCCGCGACGGCCGGGTTGCGGCGCCGGCTGCACCGACGGACCGCCGAATAAACGCTCGAAGAAGGACGGGCCGGAATTCCAGCTGTTGTCGCTGGCGACATTCATGCTGGCCGGCAGGCTGCTGCTCGGAGGACGCGAATAGCTCGGCTGCGAGTGCGCAACCACCATCTCCAGATCCTTGCCGCGGTTGTTCTTCAACAGCGACAACATGGTGGCGTCGCGGCCGTAAATGTCCTTGCGGAGCTGCAGCTTGCCGGCATCGTCCACGAACGCGGTCTGGTAGGTGATGTTCACCGGGATCGGCGTCGGGAATTTCAGGTCGACCTCGCTCGAGCCGTACATGCCGCGCACGCGCTCCGGCGTGTAGTGCTCGTGCGGCATCGTGATGTTGAGCAGCACGGAAGCGTATTGATCCGGGTTCTGCACCCGCATGCAGCCGTGGCTGAAGGCGCGCTCCTCCTTCGCGAACAGATGCTTGTCCGGCGTGTCGTGCTGATAGACCAGGAACTTGTTTGGGAAGTTGAAGCGGATACGCCCGAGCGCGTTGGCTTCGCCGGGCGGCTGCGAGATGTGGATCGAGCCGTCGCGGTTGTGCTCGAGCTTGAGGCCCATGCGCTGCAGCACGGTCGGATCCTGCTGCAAGGCCGGCAGGTACTCGTTGTAGATGATCGAGGGCGGCACGTTCCAGGTCGGATTGACCGTGATGTACTTCATCGTTTCGGTCAAAAGCGGCGTGGCATGCGTGCCGGGCTTGCCGGTGACGACGCGCGTGGTCCAGACCTGCGCGCCGTTCTGCATCACCTTCAGCGTATAGTCGGGGATGTTGAGGATGACGTAGGCGTTGCCGGCATTCGCAGCGCCGAGCTGGCGCGGCAGCCAGCGCCAGCGCTCCATGTTCACCAGCACGGTGTCGATCTGCCTGTCGCGCTTCGGGCTGTTCAGCGCCTTCACGGTGCGGTCGTCGAGAATGCCTGATGGCTTGAGGTCGACGCTGTTCTGGAATTTCTCCACCGCCGCAGCAACCATGGCGTCATACTTGGTGCTCTCGGGGTTTTCGGTGACGCCGAGCTTGGCGCGCAGGTCGGGCACGCGCGGATCATCCATCATCTCGACCGCCGCCTGCTTCTTGCGCCCCGAGACGTATTTCAGCGAGGGTCCTTCGGCGATCTGCACGACCGGGCCTTCGCCTTGGCCGCGCAGCTCGGCGAGCTTCTTCTTCAGCTCCCTGTAGAGCTTATGCGGCGGGTTGTAGCCGTCGAGCGCCGCTGACGCATCCTTGGCGGAGGTGACGTTCGCCAGCACCTCCGTCGGATCGATCGGGTGCTCGGGATACATGATATCGGCCGACACCTGCGACCAGTGCATGCGGCCGCTCTGCGCCTGGCGCGCATAGTCGAACATGCTGGCGGCGAGCTTCAGCTCGGCATCGGCCAGCGCGTCCGGCGAGGCTGCGGCTGCGAAATCCGGCACCGGATAGTCCGCCGGATTGAGGCCGTCGGAAGCGGCGTCCTTGAGGCGCGCGATGACGCCCTTGCCGGTGTCGGTCAGCTTGCCGGCCTGCGTGAATACGGGCGCGTATTCGCGAGCCGAGTAGAACTTCTCGACGGCCGCGCGTTCGCTCTTGCGATCGAAGGTGCGCAACGACTTGCCGGCAAGCATCTCGCGGAGCTTGTCGGCAACGGGCTGATCCTCGGTGGCAACGTTGCTTGCAGCCTTGGCGGGCTCGGCGGCAGGTGCAGCCGCCGCAGCAGATGCGGGAGCAGCGACGGGTGCTGTTGCAGTCGCGGGAGCCGGCGCTGCTGCCGCGGGCGGCGCGATCGCGGTGTCGGTCTTCGGCGCATCGGCAGGCTTGCTCTCAGCCGGCGGTGTGGTTGCGACATCCGCGGGCTTCGGTTCGGCGGTCTTTGCGGTTGTCGCCGGCTCGGTCGGCTTTGTCTCTGCGGCCTTCGCGGCATCCGGCAGCGCGGCGGTCGAGTCGATCTTGAAATCGCCGGCGGTCGGCGGCGGCACGTTGGCGGGTTCGGGGCGCGGGATCGCTGCGTCGATCGCAAGTTCCGCGGCACTGGCGCGGGGCGCGTCCTGCGCGAGTGCTGGGGTCGCGGACACCGTGAGGAAGGTTGCCGCGACGGCCATCAATACGCGGTCAAATCCCCGACGGTCGTTCGAACAGTCACGCATCGTCACACCCCCTGGGCGAAACTGCCCCGGCATTGGAACAGTTCAAGTCAGTGTTTGGTTTCACAGCACACGCGGAAGCGCCGGCCTCGCTTGATCAAAATTCGGCACGTCTGCACGCAAATCAACGCAGACGATACAGGTGCCCCTCTCAAGCAGCCAGCGCCCTGCGGGGCAACTCACGACAAACTGACCTCGAACAACCCTGTTTTATTCGGGCCGTGCGGTTTTGCCACGCAGTACGGCGTTTGTCTGTTACCGCCAAGCCACGGTTCAAAAGGTTCCCGTGGCACGAATGTGCGCCATGCCGCAGCGACGTCACAGAGCTCTCAGCTGGCGTCGGTGGCGCGATCGTCGGCTGCAGCCTCGTCGAGCTTACGGTACAGCGTCGAGCGGCCGATCTTCAGGCGGCGCGCGACCTCCGACATCTGTCCACGGTAGTGTGAAATTGCGAAGCGGATGATCTCGTTCTCCAGATCTTCCAGCGGCCGCACCTCGCCGGAGCTGTTCAGCATGGCAAGGTTGCCCACGGCGGGCAGGGAGGTCATAGGTATTTCGTTACCGGCTGCCATGGCGGGTGCCGTGGAGGGCGACACGATCAGCGGCTCGCCGTGCAGGACCTTGCCTTCAGGGGCGGCATGCGTCGCGCCTTGCGGAAAATCCGACAGGCCAAGCTGGTCGCCATCACTCATCACGACGGCGCGGTACACCGTGTTCTCGAGCTGGCGGATATTGCCGGGCCAGTCGAGTTGCGAAAGATGCGCCATCGCCTCGCCGCTGATGCCGGTGATGTTGCGGTTCTCCTCGGCGCAGAACCGCGCGAGGAAATGTCGCAGCAGATGCGGGATGTCCTCGCGCCGCTGCCGCAGCGCCGGAATCGTCAGCGGCAACACATGCAGGCGATAGAACAGATCCTCGCGGAACTGGCCCGCCTTCACGAGGTCGAGCAATTTGCGGTTGGTCGCCGAGATGATGCGGACGTCGACCTTGACCGGCTTGCGGCCGCCGACGGCCTCGACCGTCCCCTCCTGCAAGGCGCGCAGCAGCTTCACCTGCGCGGCCAGCGGCAGTTCGCCGACTTCGTCGAGAAACAGCGTGCCGCCATGCGCCTCGACGAACTTGCCCTGGTGGCGCTCGGTCGCGCCGGTGAAGGCGCCCTTCTCGTGGCCGAACAGGATCGATTCGACGAGGTTGTCGGGGATGGCGCCGCAATTGACCGCGACGAACGGCTTGGCCTTGCGCTCGCTGCTGCCATGGATGGCACGCGCGAACAGCTCCTTGCCGACGCCGGATTCGCCCTCGATCAGCACCGGGATTGCCGACGAGGCCGCTTTCTGCGCGGTGCGCAGCACGCCGTTCATGGCTTCGCTGCGGGTGATGATATCGGAGAAGGTCAGCCGGCCCTCGCGGCTGTGCCGGATGCGCTGCAATTCGCCCTTGAGCGCGCTGGCATTGAGCGCGTTGCGCAGCGACACCTGCAGCCGCTCGAAGCCGACCGGCTTGACCACGAAGTCCTGGGCGCCGGCGCGCATCGCCGACACCACATTGTCGATCCCGCCATGCGCAGTCTGCACGATGACGGGGACGTTCAAACCAGCTTCACGAATTTTTGCGAGGACACCAAGACCGTCGAGGCCGGGCATCACGAGGTCGAGCACGACAGCATCGATCGTCTGCGCTTCGGGGGCGGTGAGTGCGGCGACGGCCGCATCGCCGCTATCGACAACGAGGGGTTCGTAGCCGCATTTCTGCACCATGTTTTCAACCAAACGGCGCTGTACTGCGTCGTCATCGGCGATCAAAATGGTGGCAGCCATGGTCTTCCCCGCACGTTACGATTATCTGTCTCGAATCGGGGCACTGTCGCCGATGCCGATTAACGCCCTCTTAAACGTTGCCATCCCACTTCCATTCCTCCGCCGCCGACTTTCCGACTGAACTCAAGGTTTCGAACAAGATGACCTCGCGCACCAAGCCTGCCCTCCGCAAAACGTCCGCGCCCCGCAAGGCGACCGCTCAACGCAGCGCGTCCGCCGCCAGGCCCGCGGCGAAAAAGGCGGTCAGCAAGACCGGCAAGCTGCCGGAGTGGAATCTGGCAGATCTGTATGCCGGTATCGACGCGCCAGAAGTCGCACGCGACCTGCAGAAGATGGATACAGATTGCGTCGCGTTTGAGACCGACTACAAGGGCAAGCTTGCCGAAGGTACCGCGCGGGAAGGTGGCGGCAAATGGCTCGCGCAGGCCGTGCGGCGCTACGAGGCGATCGACGATCTTGCTGGCCGTCTCGGCTCTTACGCCGGTCTTGTCCATGCCGGCGACAGCGTCGATCCCGCGATCTCGAAGTTCTATGGCGACGTCTCGGAGCGGCTGACCGCCGCCTCGGTGCATCTCCTGTTCTTCGCGCTCGAGCTCAATCGTGTTGACGATGATGTGATCGAGCGGGCGATGGCCGAGCCCGAGCTCGGCCACTACCGGCCGTGGATCGAGGATCTGCGCAAGGACAAGCCGTACCAGCTCGAGGACCGTGTCGAGCAGCTCTTCCACGAGAAGGCGCAGAGCGGCTACGCCGCCTGGAACCGGCTGTTCGACCAGACCATTTCCGGCCTGCGCTTCAAGGTCGCGGGTAAGGAGCTTGCGATCGAGCCGACGCTGAACCTGCTGCAGGACAAGGCAGGCGACAAGCGCAAGGCCGCGGCGCAGGCGCTCGCGAAGACCTTCAAGGACAATGAGCGCAGCTTTGCGCTGATCACCAACACGCTGGCCAAGGACAAGGATATTTCCGACCGCTGGCGCGGCTTCCAGGACGTTGCGGACTCCCGCCATCTCAGCAACCGCGTCGAGCGCGAGGTGGTCGATGCGCTGGTCGCCTCCGTGCGCGCGGCCTATCCGAAACTGTCGCACCGCTATTACGCGCTGAAGGCCGGCTGGTTCAAAAAGAAGAAGCTGCCGCACTGGGACCGCAACGCGCCGCTGCCGTTCGCGGCGACCGGCACGATCGCCTGGCCCGAGGCACGCAACATGGTGCTGTCGGCCTATCGCGGCTTCTCGCCCAGGATGGCGGACATCGCCGAGCGATTCTTCACCGATCGCTGGATCGATGCGCCGGTTCGTCCCGGCAAGGCGCCCGGCGCCTTCTCGCATCCGACCACGCCGTCGGCGCATCCCTATGTGCTGATGAACTACCAGGGCAAGCCGCGCGACGTGATGACGCTGGCCCACGAGCTCGGCCATGGTGTGCATCAGGTGCTGGCGGCGAAGAACGGCGCGCTGATGGCGCCGACGCCGCTGACGCTTGCCGAAACCGCAAGCGTGTTCGGCGAGATGCTGACCTTCAAGCGACTGTTGTCGGAGACCAAAAATCAAAAGCAGCGCCAGGCGCTGCTCGCGGGCAAGGTCGAGGACATGATCAACACCGTGGTGCGGCAGATCGCGTTCTATTCATTCGAGCGCGCGGTGCACACCGAGCGCAAGAACGGCGAGCTCACCGCCGAGCGTATCGGCCAGATCTGGCTCGGTGTGCAGGGCGAGAGCCTCGGGCCGGCAATCGAGATCAAGCCGGGCTACGAGACGTTCTGGATGTATATCCCGCACTTCATCCATTCGCCCTTCTATGTCTACGCCTACGCCTTCGGCGACTGCCTGGTGAACTCGCTTTACGCGGTCTACGAGCACGCCTCCGAAGGATTCGCCGAGCGCTATCTCGACATGCTCGCTGCCGGCGGCACCAAGCACTACTCCGAGCTGCTCAGGCCTTTCGGGCTCGATGCCAAGGACCCGAAATTCTGGGACGGCGGCCTGTCGGTGATTGCCGGCATGATCGACGAGCTGGAGGCGATGGGCTGAGATCTGCCACCGCCCGGCAAGCCCGCGCGTCACACGCGCTGATCGGCGCTGCGGCCGAGGCTGTTCGGCCCGGCGGCCTCCGCGTTCACGTCGACAAAGCCGAGCATCGCGACCAGCCGGTCGCTCGCCGGCCTGTCGAATCCCGCTTCGCCCTCGAAGCTTGCCGGATTGCGGAACGTGCCGAACAGCATGTCCCAGATCGGCAGGTCGCCGTAATTGTAGGCGTGCACGTCGCGCTGATGATGGATGCAATGCGCTTCCGGCCGCTGGATCAGGTAGCCCAGCCATTGCGGCGTGCGGATATTCATGTGCTGGAAGTAGCCGTAGAACGCAGCGATGTATCCGGTCAGCGCGGCCGCGACCGGATCGAGGCCGAGCACCAGCGTCGTGGTGACGGTCGAGATCGTCAGGAAGGCCAGCGTCTCCAGCGGATGGAAAAGCGCGGCACCCGACATGTCGACGCGCTGCGGGCTGTGATGGATCTGGTGGACTAGCCGCCACATCAGCGGGAAGGTGTGGGCGCTGCGATGCCAGGCGTAGCTGATCAACGACACCACGGCGTAGCCGAGGATCGCGCCGCCGATCACGCCGAGGCTATCGAGATCCATCAGGCGGTGCTGCGCGAGCCAGGGCTCAGGGATCAGGAGCGGCGTCAGCGCCGCCAGCAGCCCCTGCACGATCAGGAATACGAGGCCCTTCAGGTGCCAATAGGGGACCGCGGGAAACCGGCGCGCCGGAAACAGCGTCTCGATGCCGAGCATGATGAGGTAGGTCACGGGGACGAGCAGGCCAAACACGTCGACTGCAGACATTGAAGCCTCCAACCTTACAGTGTAAGTCTGGTTTCACCATACAGCCTTCCAGTGTAAGGTTGCAAGCGATTCCTGAGAGAGGCGATCGGATTGGCGAAATCGAAACCGACTTCGGGCCGGCCGGCGCGGCCGTCACGCCGGAAAACGCTGGCGCGTCCGGCATCCGGCCTGTCGCGGGAGCGGATCGCCGCTGCGGCAATGGCGCTGGTCGATCGCGAGGGACTGGCGGCGCTCAGCACGCGACGGCTCGGCAGCGAACTCGGCTGCGAGGCGATGAGCATCTACCACCACTTCCCGGGTAAGGCGCATCTGATGGATGCGCTGGTCGACCTGATGCTCAAGGAGGCCGAGGTTCCGATGGCGGAAGAGTGGGACTGGCTTGAGCGGCTGCGCCGCGCGGCCCACGGCTTTCGCACCATGGCGCTCAGGCATCCGAAGTTCTTTCCGTTCTTTGCGACGCACCGCCTCAACACGGCGTCCGGCGTCGCCTTCATCAACGGTATCATCGGCATTTTGCGCGAGGCGGGCTTTTCCGACCGCGATGCCGCGACCTATTTCCGCGAGATCGGCTACTACCTGACCGGCGCGGCGCTGGATGAGACTGCGGGCTATGCCAAGGGACCGTCGGCTGCGGAACCGGTCTCCAACGAGATGATCGCCGCCCATTTCACGCACCTCGCTGCCGCCGCCCCTTATTTCCAGCCGCAGCATTTCCAGGCGACGTTCGAGACCGGGCTCGAAATCCTGCTGGAGGGGATTCGTCAGGCGCACCGGTCTCTGCGTACGGCGCCATAGGTGTTTGCGAACCCGGTGGATTTGGGACAATTGGCCTTCCCAATGACCCGATAGGGAAGGCGCCGTTGCCCTGCCTCCGCGTTTGCGGTAATGGCTCGCCGGAAGCGAATTTCTGACTGGGGACATCGATGGCAGACCATAGCGAAGTGGCCTACACGACCGCCGACGGCAACGACTACGTGGCGCATGAGCAGACCTATGAAGGGTTTCTCATGTTGGTCAAATGGGGCACGATCAGCGTCGCCATCATTCTCATCCTGATGGCCTTTTTCCTGCTCTGATCTTTGATCGGCTATGGCACCGCCGTCCCGCGGCGGTGCCCAATTCCTGTCAAGCCCGGTGGCAAAAACCGGGTATCCAATCTGGCGAAAATAACGCTAGTTTGAAGACGCGTGCGCCGCTTGCGCCGCCGGAGGGCCCATGAAGATTGCCGTAGCGAAGGAAGTTGATCCGTCCGAGCCGCGGGTGGCGGCGTCGCCCGACACCGTGAAGAAGTTCAAGGCGCTTGGCGCGGAGGTCGCGGTTGAGCCGGGCGCGGGGGTGAAGTCGGGGCTGCCCGATTCGGAGTTCACGGCGGCCGGCGCCACCGTCAGCGCCGATGCGCTCAAGGATGCCGACATCATCATCAAGGTGAAGCGGCCCGAAGCCTCCGAGCTCGCCAAGTACAAGCGCGGCGCGCTGGTCGTCGCGATCATGGACCCCTACGGCAACGAGGCGGCGCTGAAGGCGATAGCGGACGCCGGCGTGGCGGCATTTGCGATGGAATTGATGCCGCGCATCACCCGCGCGCAGGTGATGGACGTGTTGTCGTCGCAGGCCAACCTTGCCGGCTACCGCGCGGTGATCGAGGGCGCCGAGGCGTTCGGCCGGGCGTTCCCGATGATGATGACCGCGGCCGGCACCGTGCCGGCGGCGAAGGTGTTCGTGATGGGCGTCGGCGTCGCCGGGTTGCAGGCGATCGCGACGGCGCGGCGGCTGGGCGCCGTCGTCACCGCGACCGACGTGCGGCCGGCGACGAAAGAGCAGGTGGAGAGCCTTGGCGCCAAGTTCCTCGCCGTCGAGGACGAGGAGTTCAAGAACGCGCAGACCGCCGGCGGCTACGCCAAGGAAATGTCCAAGGAGTACCAGGCCAAGCAGGCCGCGCTGACCGCCGAGCACATCAAGAAGCAGGATATCGTGATCACGACCGCGCTGATCCCCGGCCGTCCGGCGCCGCAGCTCGTCTCGAGCGAGATGGTGAAGTCGATGAAGCCGGGCTCGGTTTTGGTCGATCTCGCGGTCGAGCGCGGCGGCAATGTCGAGGGCGCCAAGGCCGGTGAAGTGATCGAGACCGACGGCATCAAGATCGTCGGCTACACCAACGTTGCCGGCCGCGTCGCGGCGTCCGCATCGGCGCTCTACGCGCGCAATCTGTTCTCGTTCATCGAGACCATGATCGACAAGGCCAACAAGGCGCTCGCGGTGAACTGGGATGACGAGCTGGTGAAGGCCACCGCTCTGACCAAGGACGGCGCCGTCATCCATCCCAACTTCCAGCCGAAATAAGGAGACCAGCCATGGAGCATATCGCGCAAGCCGTGGATCCCTTCGTGTTCCGGCTGTCGATCTTCGTGCTCGCCGTGTTCGTCGGCTACTTCGTGGTGTGGTCGGTGACGCCGGCGCTGCACACGCCGCTGATGAGCGTGACCAATGCGATCTCGTCGGTGATCGTGGTCGGCGCGCTGCTTGCGGTCGGCGTCGGCATGGTCTCGAGCGGCTCGGGCTGGGCGCGCGGCTTCGGCTTCGTGGCGCTGGTCTTTGCATGCGTCAACATCTTCGGCGGCTTCCTCGTCACCCAGCGCATGCTGGCGATGTACAAGAAGAAAGCCAAGTGAGCGGCCACCTCGGGGTAATGAGGACATTGGGGGACCTGAGATGAGCGCCAATCTCTCTGCACTGTTGTATCTGGTGGCGGGTGTGCTGTTCATCCTGTCGCTGCGCGGGCTGTCGAGCCCGGCGAGCTCGCGGCGGGGCAATCTGCTCGGCATGATCGGCATGGCGATCGCGGTCGGCACCACGCTGGCGAGCCACCCGCCGGCCGACGGGATCGCCTGGCTGTTGGTGATCCTGGCGGTCGCGATCGGCGGCGGCATCGGCGCGGTGATCGCACGGCGGGTGCCGATGACCTCGATGCCGGAACTGGTCGCCGCGTTCCACTCGCTGGTCGGTATGGCCGCGGTGCTGGTTGCCGCCGGCGCGTTCTATGCGCCGGAAGCCTTCGACATCGGCACCCCCGGCCACATCCATCCGCAGAGCCTGGTCGAGATGTCGCTCGGGGTGGCGATCGGCGCCCTGACCTTCACCGGCTCGGTGATCGCGTTCCTGAAGCTGTCGGCAAGGATGAGCGGCGCGCCGATCATCCTGCCGTTCCGCCACATCATCAACATCGCGCTCGCCCTGGCGCTGGTGTTCTTCATCGTCGGCCTCGGGGTGTCGGGCGGCGCGCTCGACTTCTGGCTGATCACCATCATCGCGTTGGTGCTCGGCGTCCTGATGATCATCCCGATCGGCGGCGCCGACATGCCGGTGGTGATCTCGATGCTGAACTCCTACTCGGGCTGGGCGGCAGCCGGCATCGGCTTCACGCTCGGCAACTCGGCGCTGATCATCACCGGCGCGCTGGTCGGCTCGTCGGGCGCGATCCTGTCCTACATCATGTGCCACGCGATGAACCGCTCGTTCATCTCGGTGATCCTCGGTGGCTTCGGCGGCGAGACCGCGGCGGCCGGCGGCGGCTCGGGCGAGCAGAAGCCGGCCAAGCTCGGCTCGGCGGACGACGCCGCCTTCATCATGAAGAACGCCTCGAAGGTCATCATCGTGCCCGGCTACGGCATGGCGGTGGCGCAGGCCCAGCACGCGCTGCGCGAGATGGCCGACCTGCTGAAGAAGGAAGGCGTCGAGGTCAAGTACGCCATCCACCCGGTGGCGGGCCGCATGCCGGGCCACATGAACGTGCTGCTGGCTGAGGCCAACGTGCCCTATGACGAGGTGTTCGAGCTCGAGGACATCAACTCGGAGTTCGCGCAGGCCGACATCGCCTTCGTGATCGGCGCTAACGACGTCACCAACCCGGCCGCCGAGGAGGACAAGACCTCGCCGATCTATGGCATGCCGGTGCTGCAGGTCTGGAAGGCCGGCACTGTGATGTTCATCAAGCGCTCGCTCGCCTCCGGCTACGCCGGCATCGACAACCCGCTGTTCTATCGCGACAACACCATGATGCTGCTCGGCGACGCCAAGAAGGTCACCGAGAACGTCGTCAAGGCGATGTGACCTGGGGCAGCCGCCGATGGCCCTGAACAGGGAGTGGCACCGACAAAATCGCATGCCACCCCGGGCCACGCGCGCGCAGCGGATAGAGTGGCACGCGGCGCATGCGGTGGCGTGCGGGTGCCGCGCCATCCCGGACAGCATCAAGCCCGACGTCGAAAAGCTGCTCAAGCTTCGACGCCGGACATAGACTGAGCGGCTGGCGGTGCACGTGGCAATGACGATCCTGAAATGGCTCCTGATCGTCGTTGCCGCCGTCTATGTCTGCGGGCTCGCGGTGCTGTTCTTCAAACAGCGCGAGATGCTGTTTCCGATTCCGCCGGTTGGCCGGACCCCGCCCGACGCCGCAGGGCTTCCTGAAGCCGAAGAGCATGTCCTGACCACCGCGGACGGCGAGAAGGTCATCGTCTGGCACGTGCCGGCGAAGCCCGGCCGCCCCGTCGTCCTGTTCTTCCACGGCAATGGCGATTTCCTCGCCGGCCGCGTCGCGCGCTTCAAGGGCATCACGTCCGACGGCACCGGGCTGGTCGCGCTGTCCTTTCGTGGTTACGCCGGCTCGAGCGGGGCGCCAAGCGAGCGCGGGCTGCTGCTTGATGCCGCTGCGGCCTACGGCTTTGCCGCCGCGCGCTACCACGCGGAGCAGATCGTGGTCTGGGGGTTCTCGCTCGGGACCGGTGTGGCGGTCGCGGTCGCCGCCGAGCATCCTGTCGGCAAGCTGATCCTGGAGGCGCCTTATACGTCGACGACCGACGTGGCCGGCGCGCTGTTCCCCATCGTGCCGGTCAGCCTTTTCATGCGCGACCAATTTCACTCCGACCGCCGCATCGCGCGCGTCACGGCGCCGCTCCTGGTCATGCATGGCACCAGTGATCCGGTGATCCCGATCCGGTTCGGCGAGCGCCTGTTCGCCCTTGGGCGTGAACCCAAACGATTCGTCCGCTTCCCGGGCGGCGGACACGACAACCTCGACGAATTCGGTGCGATCGAAACCGCACGGCAATTCATCAACGCCGCTGGAGGCTGACGGCGGCGATTGTCTGTCGCATAATCCGGTCAGTCGAAATGAAGGGATCTGACGCATGAGCGCACACGGACCGATGCCGCGGTCGGCCTGGCTGTTTCCCGTCCTGGCGGTCGTGATGTTTGCCGCGGTCACGGCCTCCGGCTATGCCTTCGCGCCATCGGCCGGCGGCTGGGTGTTTGCGGCCGTCCTGCTCGTCGTCCTGTTCGGCACGGTGTTTGCCGCGGTCCATCACGCCGAGATGATCGCCGAGCGGATCGGCGAGCCGTTCGGGATCCTGCTGCTGACGCTGTCGGTCACCATCATCGAGGTCGCGCTGATCGCAACCATCATGCTCGGCGACACGCCGGCGCCGACGCTGGCGCGCGACACGGTCTTCGCGGTGGTGATGATCGTCTGCAACGGCCTGGTCGGGCTGTGCATCTTCATCGGCGGCATCAGGTACCGCGAGCAGGATTTTCAGATCACCGGGGCGAACCTCTACCTAAGTGTGCTGTTCGTGCTGGCGACCATCACGCTTGATATGCCGAACTTCACGCTCACAGCGCCGGGGCCGGTCTATTCGACAGCCCAGCTTGCCGTCGTGAGCACCGTGACCGTGCTGCTTTACGCGGTGTTCCTCTACACCCAGATGATCCGCCACCGGGATTATTTCGTGAGCAGCGCCAACGAGGCGGCCGAGCATGGCGAGGTGATGTCGGACCGCATGCTGGCGGTCAGCATCGCGCTGCTTTTGGGCGCATTGCTGGCGGTGGTGCTGCTGGCCAAGAAGTTCTCCATCGTCGTCGACGTCGTCACCGCGAAAATTGGTGCGCCGCCGGCCTTTGCGGGTGTTGTGGTCGCGCTCCTGATCCTGATGCCGGAAAGCGTCGCCGCGGTGTCGTCGGCGCGCAAGAACGATCTGCAGAAGAGCATCAACCTCGCGCTCGGCTCGTCGATCGCCACGATCGGCCTCACCGTTCCTGCCGTCGCCGTCGCAGCCTATGCGCTCGACAAGCAGCTGGTGCTCGGGCTCAGCAACCAGCATATGTTGATTCTGCTGCTCACCTTCATGGTCAGCATGCTCACCTTCGGCACAGGCCGTACCAACATCCTGTTCGGACTCGTGCACATGGTGGTGTTCGCCGTATTCGTGTTCATGGTATTCGTGCCGTAGTGGAGACAGGACCAATGCTCAGCGCCAAGTCAGACGTTCAAGTGGATACGGCCGAGGTGCGCGTCACCGAGTGGCGGCTGGCGCCGGGCAGCGCCACCGGTCACCACACCCATGAGATGGACTATGTCATCGTGCCGATCACGGCGGGCGAGATGACCATCGTGGCGCCGAACGGCGAGCGTTCCAAGGCGCAGCTCGGGGTCGGCAAGTCCTACTTCCGCAAGGCCGGCGTGCAGCACGACGTGCTGAACGAGACGGCCAGCGAGATCGTGTTCCTCGAGGTCGAACTCAAGCCCTGACGAGCCCGCCACCGGTCGACCGGCGACGCCGCAGGGCCGGAATGGCTGCCCCGCGAATCCAGAAATTCATCGACCTTTAACCGATGCCCGTTGAACTGGCTTCGGGGCGCGGTCGCGATCTTGTGCGCGGGGGCCGATCTCCTGCTGAAACCGATGTGACACCAAAGGTGAGGGCGGAGCGAGCGTTTGCCACCGATCCGTCGCAGTTGATCCCTGAATGTGCCTCAAAGTTCCAGCATGAAATATGGGGCGGGGAGTGGCAGGCCATGCTGAGTTATCTGAAGAAATTCACGATGGACATCTTACCCTCGGTGGCGGCGACCATCATCGGGGCGTACATCGTTAACCACTACATCGTCGCCAAGCCCGAAGCGCCGGCGGCCGCGGCCGTGTCTGCCCCCGCCAATCCGCAAGCCGCAACCAAGCCGGCCGAGAAGCCGACTGAGGTGTCGAGCCTTCCCGAGGCCGGGGTGAAGGCCAAGGGAATGTCCGAGCGGACGTTGCTGGAGCGTTCGACCTCCGAGAAGGCGTCGGTCACCGAGAAGCCTGCCGACAAGTCTGCCGATCAAAAGCCCGCCGAGGCGCCAACCGAGACCGCGAGCATCCCCGCTGACCAGCGCCGTCACACGGCAGCACCGAAGGCGGTGGCGAAGCTTGCGCCCGCTGCCGCGCCGCAGTCGACGGCTCCCGCCGCACCGGTTGAGGCGACGGTCGCGCCGGACGAAGGCCGTGACGCCAACGACCTCGCCCGCGCGGCAATCGAGCGGCTGCGCAAGGAGAAGCCGGCGCGTGCGCAGGAGGCTGCGCGCTCCCAGGACGCCGCGCGCTCCCAGGACGCTCCGCATACCGATGTCGCCCGCCTGCCTGACCAGCCGGTTGCCGCGGTGGCACCCGCGATCCGGCCCCTGCCGCCGCCGATCATGGTGTCGAACCCGGCCAGCGAAAATGCCGATCAATCGGCACGGCCGCCGTACGCCACCGCGCAGGATCCGAACCGCCTGACGCCGCCGGCCGACATTCCGGTTCCGGTGGTGCAAGCGCCCCCGCTTGATCTGCGGGCCGAGGCCGCCATCGCCGCCCCCAGGGACCAGCGCCCCTCGGTGGCCGACGACATGTTGTCGGCGGCCAAGTCGGTGTTCCACGCCGTCCTGCCGAAGTAATCTGAGGATCTAGCCGCCGGTGCGTGCCAGGCCGCTGCGCGCGGCCTCGTCCTTGGGACGGAGCGCGAGCGCGCGGTTGTAGGATGCCGCGGCCTTGGCCTTGTCGCTGAGGCGCTCATAGGCTTGCCCGCGGGCCGTCCATGCGGCGCCGCTGTTCGGGTCGGCCTGCACGGCCTCGTCGAGGTCGGCGGCGGCTTCCTTGGCCTTGTCGAGCGCGAGGTAGCTCGTGGCACGCCCGAGCAGCGGGTCGATCTTTTGCGGCGACAGCCCGTTCGCCGCCGTGAAATCCTCGATCGCGCGCTGATGCTGGCCCTGACCCTGATAGATCAGGCCGCGACCATACAGCGCCTGGATGTTGTAGGGATCGGCTGCCAGCGCCTGGTCGTATTCGGCAAGCGCTTCGTCGGCCTTGCCGGAGCGCGCCAGCACCTGTCCGCGCGTCGCGTGCCCCTTGGCGTCGTTGATGTTCTGCGCAGTGATGATATCGGCCGGCTTGTCCGCAGCCGCGGGCTGCTTCGGCTTGTCGTCCGAGCCCCATGATCCGAGGTCGAATGAACAGCCGCCAAGCGGCAGGCTGAGAACCGCCGCACACAGGATGGCGCGCCTCGCGCGGTCTCGGAGAAGTATAGGTCCAAGAAGGGAGCGGAACGCCGGCACAGCCATTAAGCAAAATTCTCTTGGAGGTAATTTTGCATTGGTACCCCGGAACACGTCTTGCTTCAAAACGACAACGCGGGCCCGAGGCCCGCGTTGTTAGACTTCCAGATCAGCAAAACGGTTCAGCGCGGACCACGACCGGCGCCTGCGCCACCACGGCCACCAGCGCCACGCTCACCACCCGGACCGGCGCCGAACACCGGCTTCGGCTTCATCGGCAGCAGGCCTTCGCGCTGCAGCTTCTTGCGCGCCAGCTTGCGTGCGCGGCGCACGGCTTCGGCCTTTTCACGGGCCTTCTTCTCGGAGGGCTTTTCGTAGTGACCGCGGAGCTTCATCTCGCGGAAAATGCCCTCGCGCTGCATCTTCTTCTTCAGCGCCTTGAGAGCCTGGTCGACATTGTTATCGCGGACGAGAACCTGCACGCGGCATCCTCTTTTGCATTGATCGGTTCGGAATTCTGGCAGGCGAAGGGGCGACAAAAGGCCTGCTCCTTAACCCTGAGCGCGCGCATGTATCAGACAAATGCGCAGATGTCCACCGGTGGAGTGACTTTCGGGCCTAGTTAAAGCCACGAAATGAGGCAGAATTGTCGTTGTGCGGCCCTGATTTGGGAGTTTTGGCGCCAGGAGCAAGGCCGTTCCCGGGGTTTGAGCAACCCCGGACATTGGAAATAGGGGAGAATCTAAATGGATGCGAAAAAATATGCGGCCGAGGCCATCGGCACCTTCTGGTTGACATTCGCCGGCTGCGGTAGCGCGGTGATTGCCGCCGGATTTCCGCAGGTCGGGATCGGCCTGGTCGGCGTGTCCTTTGCGTTCGGCCTGAGCGTGGTCACCATGGCCTACGCGATCGGCCATATCTCGGGCTGCCATCTCAATCCCGCCGTCACGGTCGGGCTTGCCGCGGGCGGGCGTTTTCCGGCCGGCCAGATCCTCCCCTATGTAATCGCCCAGGTCGTGGGCGCGATCGTCGCCGCTGCGCTGCTTTACGTGATCGCGAGCGGTGCCGCAGGCTTCGACCTCGCAAAGGGTTTCGCGTCCAACGGCTATGGTACCCATTCGCCGGGTGGCTACAGCATGGTGGTGTGCTTCATCACCGAAGTGATCATGACCATGATGTTCCTGTTCATCATCATGGGCGCGACCCACGGCAAGGCACCTGCCGGTTTTGCCCCGCTCGCCATCGGGCTTGCGCTGGTGATGATCCATCTCGTCAGCATTCCCGTCACCAACACCTCGGTGAATCCGGCGCGCAGCACCGGGCCGGCGCTGTTCGTCGGTGGCTGGGCGCTGGCGCAGCTCTGGCTGTTCTGGGTCGCACCGCTGATCGGCGGCGTGCTGGGCGGCGTGATCTATCGCTGGCTCAGCGACGAGCCGAAGGGCGTCGTCGCCGGCGCGTAGTCCAACTTATGCGCAAATGGGATCGTGATCGTCACGATCCCATTTCCCGGAGATGCGGAGCGGGCCGCTGCGGCGGTCCGTGATGGACTATGGCTTGCGGCGCAGCGTCACTTCGTTGACATGGCCCATCTTGCGGCCGGGGCGCGGCGCGCCCTTGCCGTAGAGATGCACGGCGGCGCCGGGGACGGTGAGCCACTGTTCGTAGCTCAGGATGTCATCGCCGATCAGATTGGTCATGGTGACCAGCTCGCCATGGCGCACCGGCTTGCCGAGCGGCCAGCCGGCGATGGCGCGGATGTGCTGCTCGAACTGCGAGATCGAGGCGCCGTCGAGCGTCCAATGGCCGGAATTGTGCACACGTGGAGCGATCTCGTTGACCAGCACGCTCGGCGCGCCGTTGCCGGGCACCACGAACATCTCGACCGCAAGCACGCCGACATAGTCGAGGGCAGTCGCGATCTTCTCGGCGATCGACCGCGCCTGCGCGGCAAGGTGATCCGGAATCGCCGCCGGCGCGCGCGAAATCTTCAGGATGTGATCGCGATGCTCGTTCTCGGTGACATCGAAGCACTCGACCTCGCCGGAGGCCGAGCGTGCCGCGACCACCGAGATCTCGCGCTCGAACGGCACGAACGCCTCGAGGATCGCCGACTTGGTGCCGAGGTCCTGCCAGACCTGATCGAGGTCGTCGCCGTCGCGGACAATGGCCTGGCCCTTGCCGTCGTAGCCGAACCGACGGGTCTTGAGGACCGCCGGCAGGCCGATCTTCGTAATCGCCGCGCGCAACGAGCCGACCGATGACACGTCGACATAATCGGCGGTGCCGATGCCGAGCCTGCTGATGAAATCCTTTTCGACCAGTCGGTCCTGCGTGGTCTCGAGGATCTTGTACGCGGGCAGCACCGGCCGTCGCGCGGCCAGCACCATCGCGGTCGCCGCCGGCACGTTCTCGAATTCATAGGTGACGACGTTGACGTCGTTGGCGAACAGTTCGAGCGCCTCGACATCGGCATACTCCGCGCAGGTCGCGTTCTGCACCACGTCGAAGGCGGGCGAATCCGGATCCGGCGAATACACCTGGCACCGCAGCCCGAGGCGCGCGGCGGCCATCGCCAGCATCCGGCCCAATTGCCCGCCGCCGAGAATTCCGATGGTGTCGCCCGGCTTCAGCTTCACCGTTGTCGAAGCTGTCACGCCGAGGCCTCCGGATGGTTCTTCACCGCATCGGTCTGCTGCTTGCGCCAGGCCGCGAGCCGGGCCGCCAAGGCGGGATCGTTGAGCGCGAGCACACTTGCGGCGAGCAACGCGGCATTGATCGCCCCGGCCTTGCCGATCGCGAGCGTGCCGACCGGGATGCCGGCCGGCATCTGCACGATCGAATAAAGCGAATCGACCCCCGACAGCGCCTTGGACTCGACGGGAACCCCGAATACCGGAAGCTCCGTCAATGCCGCCGTCATGCCCGGCAGGTGCGCGGCGCCGCCAGCGCCGGCAATGATCACCTTGTGGCCGGCCGCCTTGGCGCCCTTGGCGAAGGCATAGAGCCGGTCCGGGGTACGATGGGCGGAAACGATGCGCGTCTCGCAGGCGACACCGAGCGCGGCCAGCGTGTCGGCGGCGTGGCGCATGGTCTGCCAATCGGACTGGCTTCCCATGATGATGGCGATCGGGGCGGTCATATCGTCAATTCTGTGCGGGAATCCAAAAACATAGGCCGGATTATAAGGTCGGCCCGGGCGTCATCCAAGGCGTGGCAAGGGGTTCAGAATGGACTATCCTGTCTTGGTGAATCCCGGCAAGCCTTCATAAGCAGGCCTCAACAAGGATGCGCATGAAGAAGAAAACCAGGGCGGCCGCCTCGGGGGCCGCAAAACAGCGGAAAAGTGCGCCAGTCGTGGGTAAAACCGCGCCCCACCGGGCTGGAACCGGGCCAGGTTCGCGAGCCTCGACGACCTCCGACGACAAATCGACGATTCGCCGGCTCAGGGCACAATTAGCGCGGGCGCAGGCCCGGATCGAGGAATTGCAGGCCTCCGCCGAAACCGACTTCCTGCTCGATATCCCGAACCGGCGTGGTTTCGAGCGCGAGTTGACCCGGGCGATCGCCTTCATCAAGCGCTATCGCGCCAGCGGCGCCCTGGTCGTGCTCGATGTCGACCGTCTCAAGCCGGTCAATGACGCGTTCGGGCATGCGGCCGGTGACCAAGTGCTGAAAGCCATCGTGGCCACCGTGTCCGGCCAGGTGCGCGCCTCCGACGTGATCGGCCGGCTCGGTGGGGACGAGTTTGCGCTGCTGTTGTGGAATCTCAGCGAGACCGATGCCAAGGCCAAGGCGGCCGCACTCGAGGAAGCGATCGACCGCCTGACCTTCGACTTCGGCGGCGGCAACGTCACGGCGGGTGCTTCCGCCGGCGTCGCGATCCTGGGATCGCATTCGGATGTCGAGCGCGCGCTCGATGAGGCCGACCGCGCGATGTATGTGCGCAAGGCGCAGCGGCGGCATGAGGCCGAAAACTAGAGCCTGACCCGGCCCCGGAGGGCCGCGCAGCGCAAAGCGTGCAGCGGTTTTCCCTCACGACAAACGCGAAGCATTTGCGCGGAGATCATGCTCGAAATAACAGTTATAGCGCGCTCAAATCCTCCGGCACATTGCCGAAGGCCCGCAGCAATTTGGCATCGCCGAATTCGCCGATCGCGGGATCGCCGGTCCGGCTGAACGCGACGGCGCCAATGCTGCCGGGCATGCGCGACATCATCTCGGCGCGGCGCAGTGCCGTCGCCGAGCTCTGGCATTCCTCCGCATTGCCTGCGATCGGCGCGCCGTCATCGTCCTGCATGAAGGGCAGCGCCACGTAATAGGTGAC
Organism: Bradyrhizobium erythrophlei; assembly: GCF_042430365.1. GTDB lineage: Bacteria > Pseudomonadota > Alphaproteobacteria > Rhizobiales > Xanthobacteraceae > Bradyrhizobium > Bradyrhizobium erythrophlei. The sequence goes on along the minus strand of NZ_JBHMET010000196.1, from coordinate 69,914 downwards.
ATCGGCCATCGGGTTGCTCCTCAGCGATCAGGCGGCGTCGCTCGCTTGCTGCGTCCTCGCCGGCACGCAGCCCGCGGTGATCGCCGCCTGCAGTTCCTCAAGCTCAGTCTCGAGATATTCGTTGGCCATGATCAGCGCCTTGATGGTGCTGCGCAGGTTGCCGTCGCACATGGCGATCGCCTGATCGCAGGCCTGCTCGTAGCGGAGGTTGTCGGGCAGGGATGGCGGTGCAGGCATGGCAAAACTCCCCTTTTGTCTCTGGTGGCCGCGACTATGTTCTCTTTTTGTTCTAGCGGAGTCAAGGGGGAGAAAATCGCAATCGCTGCTGCGTTGCTGCGGACGTGGCGCATGCGGTCGTTGTGGATGACGGGGAAAACACCCGCGCGACGGCAGGCCGATCATGCCGCGCGGCTGGCACGTGCGCGCTAGGCGATGATGTCGGGCGTGATCTGGTCTTCGATGAAGGCGATGCGATCGCGCAGTTGCAGTTTGCGCTTCTTCAGGCGCTGCACCATCAGCAGGTCCGGCGCCGGCGACTGATGCAGCGCGTCAATCGCCGCGTCGAGATCGCGGTGCTCTTGTTGCAGTCGCGCGAGCTCGGCGTGGAGTTCGCGCTCATCCTGATCGTTCATGGTGTACGTTAACTGGTAAGCACGATGTGGTTGTGGTGGACCGGGGCGGCCGCCGCTTGCCGAAATATCGTCCCTGTGCGAGCGCCGCGCAAGCTGGTCAGGTTCCATAGTCACGAATGGTTACAGATAACTTCCAAAGGCTGAGTGCGGCATTTTGGGTTTCCCATCGACAGTTTTCCACACTCGTGTACACTCCCGCGTCCGGATCGAATCTGAGGTTTAACCCACCGAGGAGAGTTCGTAATGGCACTACAGGCGCATCTGGTCGAACTGGAACGCAAGCACAAAATTCTCGAAAACGAACTGCACGAAGCGCTCGTGCACCCCTCCGTAGATGACCTGCAAATTGCCGAATTGAAGCGCCGTAAGTTGATGGTCAAGGACGAGATCGAGCGGTTGAGACAATCCGCGGACGCCACGCTCCACTAGTCGGTTTTCCCACATCGTATCGTACGACATGTCACCGCCGGATGGGCGCTTGTGCGCTCATCCGCCAGTGATCGTTTGCTCCACCGATTCAAAGCCCGGCCAGCTCGCCGACACAATCGGCGATCGCGAGCGATGACGTGAGTCCGGGCGACTCGATTCCAAACAGGTTGATCAAGCCGCTGACGCCGTGATCCGGCGCGCCCTGGATCAGGAAATCCTGGGTCGCAACGGCGGGTGGCACGATCTTGGGACGAATTCCGGAATAGCTCGGCATCAGCGCGCCGTCCGGCAGGGTCGGCCAGTATTTCCGGATTGCCGGATAGAACCGCTCGGCCCGCGCCGGGTCGACCGCATAGTCGATCCGGTCGATCCACTCGACGTCGGGGCCGAACCGTGCCTGGCCGGCCATGTCGAGGGTGAGGTGCACCCCGAGCCCGCCAGGCTCCGGCACCGGGTAGATCAGCCGCGAGAATGGCGCCCGCGCGCTGCAGCTGAAATAGTTGCCCTTGGCGAGATAGGCCGCGGGGATCAGTTCGATCGGCATGCCCTCGATGCTGCGCGCGACGGCCGGTGCCCCGAGGCCGGCGGCGTTGATCAGGAGGTCGCAGGCCAGCGTCATCGGCGCTTCGCCGCCGGCTTCGATCTCGATGCCATCAGCCGTGGCCTTGGCGCGCAGCAGCGGGGTGTGGAATGCGAACGCGGCTCCGGCGGCTTCGGCGTCGCCGCGCAGCGCCAGCATGTAGGCGTGGCTGTCGATGATGCCGGTGGACGGCGACAGCAGGGCCGCATCGCAGTTCAGCGCGGGCTCGAGCGCGCGCGCGGCCTCGCCTGACAAGAGCTGCATGTCGTCGACGCCGTTGGCCTCGGCGTGGGCCCGGATCGACTGCAGCTTCTCGGTCTCCTTCGCCGTGGTGGCGACGATCAGTTTGCCGCAATTCCGGTACGGGATGCCGTGCTCGACGCAGTAGCGGTACAGCGCGCGCTTGCCGCTGACGCACATCCGCGCCATCAGGCTGCCGGCGCGGTAGTAGATGCCGGCATGGATCACCTCGCTGTTGCGCGAGGAGGTCACCGTCCCGATCCCCTCGGCCTCCTCGAGGACGACCACCTCACGCCCGGCCTGTGCCAGCCGGCGCGCCACCGCGAGGCCGATCACCCCCGCACCCACGACCACGCAATCAACCCTGTCCATCTTGTCCTTCAAGTCCGGGATTCTGGCGCGACAACAGGCAGCCATCGCGCGCGATCATCGTCGTTCCGGCGGGAATCGTCACGGCCAAACTCACCAGCAAGTGCTTGGAGCGCTTTGACTAAGTTCCCGAGCCGTGCCCCGTTAGTGGACTATTAATCACGTCAGGGCAATTGCCGTAAATTAAGTCACATTTTCCAGTTGCATCGGAACGCGTTTACCCGATCCAAACCGCCCAAGTCGGACACTCCGCGCGGAAATTCGCGGGTGACTGATGGCTGGTAAGAATTGGCAGGCAGGCGGGAAAGATTCGATTCCGGCACGGGCCGCGCTTTGCCTGGTGGCCGTCGTCACGCCATGCGGCTTCGCATCGGCGGCGTCCGGTGCATTCGCGCCCGCGAGCTATCTCGGTGACCTCGATCCCAATTTGGTCTGGGAGCTGCTGATCGGCAGTGTGGTTGTCGTTGCTTTCCTCGGCGCGGTCGGGCTGTGGGTGCTTTCGGCGCTGCGCAGGGCCAAGCGGTTGCAACTGCGGCGCAATGTCTTCATCTCCTCCGCGCTCAATCACCTGAACCAGGGCGTGGTGATGACTGATCCACGCGGACGGATCATCCTGTGCAACGACCGCTACCTTGACATCTACGGCCTGTCGCGCACCGACATTTCGCGCAATATGACTGGCACTGAGCTCCTGGAACTGCGCCGCAGCCGCGGCGTGCTCGATGTCAGCGACGACGATTACTTCAGCAAGGCGGCAGCGCCCGAAGGACACGTCACCGAACTTCCGAACGGCAAATCGGTGTTGGTGAAGTATTTCGCGCTGCCGAACGGCGGCTCGGTCGCGACCCACCTGGATTGCACCGATCAGCGCAAGCTGTCGCGCAAGCTCGCCTCGACCACGCAATTCCTGGAATCGGTGCTCGACAACGTCCCGGTCTGCGTCGCTGCCAAGAACATCGAGGACGGCCGCTACATCTTCGCCAACCGCGCATTCGAGCGCTTCTCCCGCTTCTCGCGCGATCACATCGTGGGCCGGCGCGCCGACGAGATCTTCGGTCTCGAGACCGCCGCCAGCATCGAGGCCGCCGATCAGGCGGCGCTGAATGCGCCTCAGGGCTACCACCGCAGCGAATTCTTCGTCGAGCGCGGCGCGGAGAAGCGCATCCTCGCGTCCAACCGCGTCATCGCCCGGAACGAGGTCGGCGATCCGGAATTCCTGATCGCGTTGTTCGAGGACGTTACCGATCGCCGCGCGCTGTCACGCGAGATCGAGACCAACAAGAAGTTCCTGGAGCTCGTGGTCGACAACATACCGGTCGCGCTGATCGTCGAGCGCGTCAAGGACGGTCGCTACCTGCTCGCCAACCGCAGCGCCGAGACGATCCTCAACCGCCGTCGCGAGGATGCCACGGGGCTCACCGCCGCCGATATCTTCAATCCGCGCGAGGCCAAGCTGATCATCGCCCGCGATGAAGCCGCGATCAGGAAGCGCAGCATGGTCGCGGAGGAGCATCCGATCTCGACCAAGGACGGCTTGCGGCTGTTCCTGACCCGCCGCATGACCGTGCTCGATGACAATGGCGAGCCGCAATACCTGATCAAGACTCATGAAGACGTCACCGACCGGCGCCAGACCGAGTCGCGCATGGCGCACATGGCCTATCACGACGGCCTGACCGATTTGCCGAACCGCGCGGCTTTCCTGCAGGCTCTGACGCAGATGATCGAGGCCTGCGCCGGTACCGACGAGGAGTTCGCCGTGCTCTGCGTCGACCTCGACGGGCTGAAGGAGATCAACGACGTGTTCGGGCACGCGATGGGCGACAAGGTGCTGATCGAGGTCGCCCAGCGCCTGCAGGCCGTCGCGCGCGGCGGCGTGGTTGCGCGCCTGTCCGGCGACGAGTTCGGCCTGATCATCGACGGCAAGCAGCCCGCCGCCGGTATTGCGCTCGCCGAACAGGCGGCGGAGGCTTTGGGCCAGGACTTCCCGATCGACGGCAAATCGGTCCGCACCGGCGCCACCACCGGCATCTCGGTGTTCCCGCACAACGGTTCTGACGCCGCCTCGCTGCTCGCCAATGCCGGTGCGGCGCTGTTCCGCGCCAAGGTCAAGTCGCGCGGCACGATCTCGATCTACGAGCCGCAGATGGACGAGCAGATCCGCGACCGCCGCGTGCTGCATCAGGAGCTTTCAGTCGCGATCAAGAACGGCGAATTGTCGCTCTATTACCAGCCGCAGGCGGCGGCGGGCCCGACGGTTGCGGACAGCGAGGCGATCGGTTTCGAGGCGCTGGCGCGCTGGCACCATCCGGTGCGCGGCTTCGTTCCGCCCGGCGATTTCATTCCGCTCGCGGAAGAGAGCGGCCTGATCGTCGAGATGGGCGAATGGATCCTGCGTGAAGCGTGCCGGGAGGCCGCCTCCTGGGCGGCACCGCTGCAGATCGCCGTCAACCTGTCGCCGGCGCAGTTCACCCATGGCGACCTCGTCGGCCTGGTCCATTCGATCCTGCTCGAGACGGGCTTGGCACCCGACCGGCTCGAGCTCGAAATCACCGAAGGCGTGCTGATCGAGGATTTCGACCGTGGTCTGGCGCTGCTGCGGCGGTTGAAGGCGCTCGGCGTGCGCATCTCGATGGATGATTTCGGCAGCGGCTATTCCTCGCTGAGCTATCTGCAGGCGTTCCCGTTCGACAAGATCAAGATCGACCGCGCCTTCGTGATCAATCTCGGCCGCAACCCGCAATCGGCCGCGATCGTGCGCGCGGTCATCGATCTCGGCCACGGCCTGGAAATGTCGATCGTCGCCGAGGGCGTCGAGACCGAGGAGCAACTCGCCTTCCTGTCGGAAGAGGGCTGCGACGCGGTGCAGGGCTATCTGATCGGCAAGCCTGCCCCGATCGGTCACTTCGCGGCCCTGGTCGGCGGCAGCGGTGACAATGCCGTGGAGCCCGTCCGCAAGACCGGGTAACTCCGCGGCAGGTCCGAGGTGGTCAGCTTGCCTTGAGCTGCACGCCCGGCTACTGTCGGAGCGTCACATCGTTCAACCGAGAAAGGAGGGCTGCGTCGTGGCGACATTTCTCGATCACCACTTCAGGCGTGGCCCCGTCAACGCCCTGCAAATGCGTTTGCAGGGCTGACCGGAAACTCGCGTAAAATCTCTTCCTGGTCTGCCCTTCGTGGCCGTGCGGCATCGAACGTTTGAGCGTTCGTGCCAGCATTTGAATCACTCGCCGCGCTTCGACACGCACATCCGATGACGGTTGCATGCCGCCCGATGTCGTGATTGCCGGCAAGACCAGAGAATAATCGTGACCCTCATCAACGTACGTAACCTCGGCGTGACGCTGAACGCCCCGCTGTTTTCCGAACTCAACTTTGTTGTCAATGCCGGCGATCGGATCGGGCTCGTGGCCGCCAACGGCCGCGGCAAATCTACGCTGCTGCGCTGTATCGCCGGTACATTGGAGGCGAACGAGGGCGAGATCACCCGATCGCGCGGGCTGACCGTCGGCCATGTCGAGCAGGATGCTCCGCCACGATTGCTGGATACGCCGTTCGATGCCGCCGTGCTCGAGGCGCTTCCGGGAGCGCAGCGCGCCGATGAAGGCTGGCGGGTCGACGTGGCCTTGCAATCGCTCGAGGTGCCCGAGGAGCTGTGGACGAGACCACTGAAGCAACTGAGCGGCGGCTGGCTTCGGTTTGCCGCGCTTGCCCGCGTGCTGGTGACCGAGCCCGACGTGTTGCTGCTCGACGAGCCGACCAACCACCTCGACCTTGCCAAGATCGGCCGGCTTGAAGCCTGGTTGAACACGCTACCGCGCGAGATACCGGTCGTGATCGCGAGCCACGATCGCGCCTTTCTCGATGCAACCACGAACCGGACGCTGTTCCTGCGCCCGGAGCGCTCCCAGCTTTTTTCGCTGCCCTATACGCCGGCGCGTGCGGCGGTCGACGAACTCGATGCCTCGGATGGGCGGCGCTATCAGCGGGATATGAAGGCCGTCCGGCAGCTCCGTCAGCAGGCCGCGAAGCTCAACAACCTCGGCATCAATTCCGGCAGCGACCTCTTGCTGTCGAAGACCAAGCAACTGAAGCAGCGCGCCGAGAAGCTCGAGGAGACGGCAAAGCCCGCGCATCTGGATCGTTCCGCCGGAACGATCAGGCTCGCCAACCGCGGTACCCATGCCAAGGTGCTGATCACTTTGACCAACGCCGCGATTACATCACCCGACGGACGGCTGCTGTTCCGGACCGGGCCGCAGTTCATCTGCAAGGGCGATCGGATTGCGCTGCTGGGAGCCAATGGCGCGGGCAAGACCCGGCTCATCGCAACGCTGCGGCAGGCGATCGAGAGGCCCCAGGCGGCATCTGCCGAGATCAAGGCCACCGAGTCGCTGGTTACGGGCTATTGCGACCAGGCGCTGGCCGATCTCGCGGACGCGGACACGCCGATGCACGTGATCACACGTCGCTTCGAGGTGGGCGACCAGCGCGCACGCGGTCTGCTCGCCGGCGCCGGCCTGTCGATCGAGATGCAGGGCCGTCCGATTGGGCGGCTGTCTGGCGGGCAAAAGGCCCGGCTCGGCATGCTTGTGCTGCGGCTCACCCAGCCGAACTTCTATCTGCTCGACGAGCCGACCAACCACCTCGACATCGAGGGGCAGGAGGCGCTGGAGGAGGAATTGATGGAGCATCAGGCCAGTTGCCTGCTGGTTTCGCACGACCGTCAGTTCGTGCGGACGGTGGCAAACCGGTTCTGGGTGATCGAAGGCAAAAGACTGACCGAGGTCGACGGACCGGAACGCTTCTTTGCCTCGGTCGGTGCGGGCTAATTTCCCCGAGGCATTTTTGTGCGAACGCGTATTCCGTTCGCACGGAAATGCGGTAGGCGTTGCGCATGGCGGACTACGATCTCGCGATCATCGGCGGTGGTTTGAACGGCACGAGCGTTGCGCGCGATGCCGCCGGTCGCGGCCTGCGCGTGATCCTGCTGGAACAGAGCGATCTCGGCTCCGGTGCCTCATCGGCCTCGCCGCGGCTCGTTCATGGCGACCTGGCGGGGCTGGAGCGACGGCACGTCTTCCGCGTTCATGCCGCCCTGAAAGAGCGTGACGTCTGGCTGCACATCGCGCCGCACCTGGTGCGGCCGATGTGCTTTGCGATCCCGGCGCATGCGGAGGAGCGTCCGCTATGGCAGTTGCGCTCGTTGCTGCTGCTCTATGACTGGCTGGCGTCGCGCAGCCGCCTGCCGCGCTCCGCGACGGTCGACGTCACCCATCATCCGATCGGCAACGCGCTGAAGCGGCCGTTCGGTACCGCGTTCGAATATTCCGACTGTGTCGTCGACGATTCCCGGCTCGTCGTCCTCAACGCCGTCGATGCGGCCGCACGCGGCGCCGACATCCGCACCGGCGCCCGCGTGACCCGGGCCGACCGCGGCGAGACCTGGCGGCTGGTCGCGATCGATCGCGGCTATCGCCGGGTGGTCACGGCGCGGTCCCTCGTCAATGCGACCGGCGCGTGGACGGGGTCGGTCGCCGACACCGTGCTGCGCGTGCCGGCGCCGCCGCTCCGCACCGTGCAGATCAACCAGATCGTGGTGCGCCGGTTGTTCGACAGCGACAATGTCTATGTGTTCCAGAAGACCGACGGCCGGCTGATCTTCGCCAGCCCCTATGAGCGTGATTTCACCCTGATCGGCACCGTCGATCACCCGTTCAGGGGAGATCCGGCCATCGTCGCGATCGGCGTCGGCGACGTGGCCTATCTCTGTAATGCCGCCAACCGCTATTTTCGCGAGAGCATCGCCATGGTCGACGTGGTGCGGGCGGTCTCAGGCGCCAACGCGGTGTTTGTATCGTCGCAGCGTAACGGTGGGATCATGCCCGATTTCAGGCGCGGCAAGGCGCCGTTGCTCACGATCGTCGGCGGCGACGTCACCACCTCGCGCCGCGGCGCCGAGAAGGTCGTCTCGGAGCTGACGCGGTTCTATCCGATGACGCCGCGCTGGACTGCGAAAGCGCCGTTGCCCGGCGGAGATTTCGCTTGGCAGCGCTTCGAGACCGAGGTCGAGATCGCGCGCCAGCGCTGGCGGTTCCTTAGCGAGGACCAGGCGCGGCGGCTGGTCGCGGCCTATGGGCTGAACGTCAAGGACGTCCTCGGCGATGCCAAACAGGAGGCCGATCTGGGACCCGCTTTCGGCCCCGACCTGACCGGCGCGGAGGTGCGCTATCTGATGCGGCGTGAATGGGCCCGCTTTCCGGACGACATCCTGTGGCGGCGCTCCAAGCTCGGCCTGACGATGCCGCAGGCCGACCGCGAGGCCCTCGCGGCGTTCATGGTGACGGTCGATGCAGCCTGACGGGGCCGCTATTGCTGCGCGGCCTGCTGTGACCAGGCCAGGTCGCGCCGCGACGGCCGGCGATGCAGCCGCTCGGAGATCAGGCTCGCGGCCTGATGGCCCTGTCCGGCGCGAAGGCATGCCACGATGAACGTGTCCTCCCACAACTCGCGCTGCGCATGGCTGCCGCCGATCCGCACCAGGTCAGGCATCAGCGGCGCCAGGATGCGAACCGCGTCGGCGTGATCGCCGGCCGCGAAGGCGGCAATTCCCCGGCAGAGGCCGATGGCGGACGGGCCGGGCGCAAGCTTGCCGTCGGCCTGCCGCGCCTCCATCTCGGCGAGCCGCGCCTGCAACGCGCCCGCGTTCGTCGTCGCCGCAACCAGTGCTTGGTGGACGTCGGCGAAGTGCGCGCCGGCTTTCGGAAAATATCCGTCTCCATAGGCGGCGACATCTCGCCAATGCGACTCAAGGCCGGTCTTTCCGGCGAGCGACATCCGCCACAGCAGCGAGGCCGTATCGGTGTAGATATTGAGCGGCGGATACGGCCGCCCCGCCGGCTTGATGTGGCGCTCGTAGATATCCATCGCGCCGTCGGCGTCGCCTTCCTCGAGCGCGATCAGCGCGAGATGCCAGGCAAGATGCCCCTGCAGGAAGCTCGTGCGATCGTTCGCCGGCAGCCAGTTGGTCAGGAAGGCGCGGCCTTCCGCCGCATCGCCCTGCTCGAACAGCGCATGCGCAACGGCGTGCGCGGCGCCGGCATTGTCCGGCTTCAGCGCATAGCCGCGCTCCGTGATCGCGCGCCCCGAAACGACATCGCCGGCTTCGGTCTTCGACCAGCCAAGATAGGTGAGGAACCACCAGTCTTCGCCGTAGTCACCGGCATATTGCTCGCAGACCGCAAGCCGCGCCGCGTCGTGATCGGGCCGGCCGGAGAAAGCATAGAGTCCGAAGGCGCCGAGCAGTAATGACAAGACCTGTGCGTCGCGCGGATATTCCGCCAGGTGCTGCTCGGCGGCCGTCATCGCCTTCTTGGCCTGGCTCTCGATCACCGACGCCATGATGTCCACGTGCTGGCGCTCGCGCGGGCTTGCGGCTGCGGCCAATTGCCGGGCCCTCGTGGCCTCGGCGCGCGCTTCTGCGCCTTCCATGTTGAGCTGGTGGACGCGGGCGCGCCCGATATGCGCCAACGCGAAGTCCGGATCCTCCGATATCGCGGCGTCGAACGCCGCATCTGCGCCGTGCAGGGCGGCAAGCATGCGGTCGACACCGTCGACATAATAGGCCGCGGCGCGGTCCGAGGCTGTCGTCAGTGGCAGGCCGTAACGGTCGCGATTCATCGGTTGTCCTCCCGAGTTGGAGATCAAGCTTAGCAGAGCTGCACAAGGCGACAATATTGCGAGAGTTGCCGCGTGAGGTGGTTGAGCCGATCGCGATCCGCCGCTAGCTTGCGGCCTTTGTCGGGCCAGCGGGGAATCGGGGCTGAAGGACGTGATATCAAGCCAAGCGGGCGCAGAGGCGGAATCGGTTGCGCCTGACATGCCGCTGCTGCGGATCGAGGGCGTCGCCAAGACGTTCGGGAATTTTCGAGCGGTCGACAGCCTTTCGCTCGATATCCGCGCCGGCGAATTCTTCGCGCTGCTCGGCCCGAGCGGCTGCGGCAAGACCACGCTCTTGCGCATGCTGGCCGGCTTCGAGACACCGGATGAGGGACGTATCCTGCTCGGCGGCAACGACATTGCCCCGGTGCTGCCGCATGAGCGGCCCGTCAACATGATGTTCCAGAACTACGCGCTGTTCCCGCATTTATCGGTGCGCGACAACATCGCCTTCGGCCTGCGCCGCGCCGGCATGGCACGCAAGGATATCGCGACCCGCGTCGCCGAGATGGTGGCGCTCGTCAAGCTTGAGGGCATGGAGAAGCGCAGGCCCGATCAGCTCTCGGGCGGACAGCGGCAGCGCGTGGCGCTGGCGCGCTCGCTGGCGCGGCGCCCGCAGGTGCTGCTGCTCGACGAACCGCTGGCCGCGCTCGACAAGAAGCTGCGCGAGAGCACGCAAGCCGAATTGATGGACCTGCAGCGCCGCCTCGGCATGACCTTCATCATCGTCACCCACGACCAGGAAGAAGCGATGACGATGGCTGATAGGATCGGCGTGATGAACGCCGGTCGGCTCGAGCAGGTCGCGACGCCGCGCAACCTTTACGAGGCGCCGGCGTCGCGCTGGATCGCCGAGTTCGTCGGCGACATCAACCTGTTCAAGGGCCAGGTCACCTCGCGCGAGCACAGCCGCCTGACGGTCGTGACGGCAGAGGCCGGCTCGCTCGTGGTCAGCGAGCTGTGGCCGCCGGTGACCAAGGACGTCGTGAATGTCGCGATCCGCCCGGAGAAGGTGAAGCTATCGCGCCGCGCGCCCGCGTCGGAAGATGGCGCGTCGCAAGCGATCAATCGCCTGGAGGGCGTCGTCGCTGACGTCAACTATCTCGGCGGCGTCACGACCTACAAGGTGAAGCTGGAGTCCGGGCTCGTGGTGCGGTCCTCGATGGCCAATACCGCGCGGCTCGATGTCGACGCCTATCTGGCCGGCCAGCGCGTGGTGGCATGGTTCACGGCCGACGATTGCCTGGTGCTGGAGCAATGAGCGCGCGCCGCATCTTCACCCGTCCGGCGCGGCTGGCCGCGATCGCGCCCTATCTGTGGATGGTGCTGTTCTTCCTGGTGCCGTTCGGCTTCGTGCTGAAGATCAGCCTGTCGCAGACCGCGATCGCGCAGCCGCCCTATACGCCGGTGTTCGATTTTGCCGCGGGACGCGCGGCGCTAGCCGCGGCCTTCGCGCAATTGTCGCTCGAGAATTTCAGGCTGCTGCTTCAGGACAATCTCTACATCCTGTCGTATTTGCGCAGCGTCACTGTCGCCGCGACCTCGACGCTGATCCTGCTGTTGATCGGCTATCCCGTCGCCTACGGCATGGCGCGGTTGCCGCGGCGCTGGCAGGGCGTCGCGATGATGCTGGTGATCGTGCCGTTCTGGACGTCGTTCCTGATCCGGATCTATGCCTGGATCAACATCCTTCAGCATGACGGCCTGCTCAACCAGATCCTGCTGGCACTGCATCTCGTCTCGTCGCCGGTGGTGTGGCTGTCGACCGACAGCGCGATGTATCTCGGCATCGTCTATTCCTATCTGCCGTTCATGATCCTGCCGCTCTATGCGACGCTCGCGAAGATGGACGCGTCGCTATTGGAGGCCGCCAACGATCTCGGCGCGTCGCCGCTTCAGGCGTTCTGGCTGGTGACGTTCCCGCTGTCGCTGCCGGGCGTCGGCGCCGGCGCGCTGCTGTGCTTCATTCCGATCATCGGCGAGTTCGTGATCCCCGACCTGCTCGCCGGCTCCAATTCGCTGATGATCGGCCAGACGTTGTGGCTCGAGTTCTTCACCAACAAGGACTGGCCGGTGGCCTCGGCCGCCGCGGTCGCGCTGCTGGTGCTGTTGGTGCCGCCGCTTCTGCTCTATGACCGTCTGCAGCGGCGGCAACTTGAAGGTGGCCGTTGATGGCGCCGACCGTCACCAGGGTCACCCGCTTCAACATGACGTCGCTGACGCTCGGGCTTGCGTTCCTTTATCTCCCGATCGTCATTCTCGTGATCTACTCCTTCAACGCGTCGCGCCTGGTCACGGTGTGGGGCGGCTGGTCGCTGCGCTGGTACTATGAATTCTTCAATGACCGCGCCATGCTGGAGGCCGCCTGGATGAGCCTGAGGGTCGCGGCGGTCTCGGCGACGCTCGCCACATTGCTGGGCACGCTGGCGGCGATCGGCCTCGCCCGCGGCGAGCGCTTTCGCGGCCGCGCCCTGTTCTCCGGAATGCTCTATTCGCCGCTGGTGATGCCCGAGGTGATCTCGGGCCTGTCGCTGCTGCTGCTGTTCGTCGCGCTGAACGCCGAGCGCGGCTTCTGGACCGTGACGATCGCCCACACCACGCTCACGATGTGCTTCGTCACCGTGGTGGTGCAGTCGCGCCTGACCTCGCTCGATCGCAGCCTGGAGGAGGCGGCGATGGACCTCGGTTGCGATCCGGTGCGCGCCTTCCTGCTGGTCATGCTGCCGCTGATCATACCGGCGATCGTCGCCGGATGGATGCTGGCCTTCACGCTGTCGCTCGACGACGTCGTGATCGCGAGCTTCACCACCGGCCCGGGCTCGGCGACGCTGCCGATCCGGATCTATTCGGAGGTCCGGCTCGGCGTGAAGCCGGAGATCAATGCGATCTGCACGCTGGTGATCGCATTGATCGCGGTCATCATCGTGGTGGCGTCCTTCGCCTCGAAGCTGTCGACATCGCAGGGCGAGAGCACGGCGCCGCTTTAGTCGATCACGACTTGACCGCGCCGGCGGTGAGCCCGCCGACCATGTAGCGCTTGAAGGCGTAGTAGACGGCGGCCGGCGGCAGCGCGTAGATGAAGCCGGTGGTCATCAACAGCTCCCACGGCGAGTCGTCGGCGGCGAGGAAGTTGCCGAGCGCGACCGGCAGCGTGATGTCGGTGTCCTTGGACAGCAGCAGGAACGCGTAGAGATATTCGTTCCAGGCGAGCAAGATCGCGTAGGTGCCGACCGCGACCAGCGACGGCATCATCAGGGGCACATAGACCAGGCGGAACAGCTGCAGCGTGGTGGCGCCGTCCATGGTCGCGGCTTCATCGAGCTCCACCGGCAGCTTGTCGGACGCCTGCTTGAGCACCCAGATCGCGTAGGGCGACGCGATCGTCACCATCGCCAGGATCAGCGACCAGTGATTGTTGAGCAGGCCGTAATTGCCCATGGTGCGGTACATCGGCACGGCGAGGAACGCGGCGGGGATGAAATAGGTGAACAGCGCAAGGTTCATCACTGCGCGGCCGCCGGGCACGCGCAGCCGCGAGATCGAGAATGCGGCGGCGGTCGCGACGAACAGCGTCAGCGCACCGGCGGCAAGTGCGATCACGGTCGAATTCCAGAACTGGATCCAGAAATCGCGCAGAAAATAATGCTGCTGGTGGAACACGATCTCGAAATTGTGCAGCGTCGGATGTTCCGGCCACAGCTTGCCCGAGAACGCATCCTCCTTCGGCGAGATCGCGAACACGAACATGTGGTAGATCGGCACCATGGTCCAGATGAAGACCGGAATGCCGATCAACAGCAGCTTGGCTTCGGTGCCGACTTCGCGGAGGGTGGGCAGCTTCATCGCGACAACCGTTTCATCATGAAATAGACCAGCGGCAGCACGAACGGCATCGCGCAGACGATCGAGGCCATCGCGAGCGAGAGCTGGTCGAGCCTGAGATAGCGGATGCCGAGCGTCGACAGCACGTGGGTGAGGTCGGCGGGCCCGCCGCCGGTGAGCAGATAGACGCTGTTGAAGTCACCGAGCGTCCAGATCATCGAGAGCAGTGTGCAGGTGACATAGAGCGTCTGCATCGACGGCCAGGTGATGTAGCGGAACTTCTGCCACCAGTTGGCGCCGTCGACGTCGGACGCCTCGTACAGATCGTGCGAGATGGCGAGCCGCCCGGTCAAGAGAATCAAGGTCCAGAACGGCAGCGATTTCCAGATGTGCACGCCGATCGCCATGGCAAGCGCAACCGCCGGATCGTTCAGCCAGTTCGGACCGTCGTCGCCGGTGAACTTGAAGATCAGCTGGTTGACCATGCCCCATTCGGGATTGAGCATGAAACGCACCGACAGGATGGTCGGGATCGACGGCACCGCCCAGGGCAGGATGAAGATCACCGACAGCCATTTGATCCAGGGACGCTGCTGGGCGAAGAAGCCGGACAGGAACAGCGCGATCAGCATCTTGATGTTGATGCCGACCAGCAGGAAGATCAGCGTGTTGACCGCAGCGCGCGCGAAGATCGGGTCGTGGAACAGCGCGACATAGCTCGTGGGCTGCCGCGCCAGCCACAGCCCGTAGCCGACCGGATAGAGCACGAAGGCGAGGAACACGAGCAGATAGGGCGCAAGCAGCACGATGCCCCAGACCTGCGGCGGCGACAGTCGCGCCGACAGAGGCGGGCCCGGGATTGCGTGATCGGAAACCGTGATCGCCATTCGTCTACTCTTGGAACGAGATGCCGGTCGCGACCACGCTGTCGTCCCGGCGAAGGCCGGGACCCATAACCACAGGTCCCGGCTGTTGCGCGAAAGCCGTCGACCGGCATACTCCAGAACTGCTGCCGCGGCTTCGCGATGAGCGCAAGCGCTCACGCGGGTGTCCCGGCTTTCGCCGGGACGACGCGGAACGAGCTTTGGCGCTGGCCGACATCGTTGATTTAACCCGCCACCTGCTTGATGCGGGCGATCAGTTCGTCGACCGCCTTGTCCACCGGCACCTTCTCGCTCACCACGCGGTTCATGGCCTTGGCCCAAACGTTCTCGTTGTTCAGGATGGTGAACTTCCAGTTCTTGGTGAAGTCGAACGGCGCGGTGCCGCCGGTGAACTGATTGTAGACCGCCTTGCGGTGCCGGTCAGCCTGCCAGAACGGGCTCGCCTGGCTCGCCTTGGTCACCGGGAACCAGCGGCCGAGCGCGCCCTCGATGTAGGGGCGGACATTCTCTTCCTGCAGCAGGAACGCGATGAACTGCTTGCCCTCGGCCTTGTTCTTGGCGCTGGAGAAGATCAGCCCGGTCTTGACGTCGGAGCGGTAGCGGATGGTCGATCCGTCCGGCGCCTTGGGGAAGGACGCGGTGATGATGTCCTGCTCATAGGCTTGCTTGCCGGCGGCGCGTTGCGCGTCGGTCAGCGCCGGGTTGGTCGAATCCTCGAACCACTTCGCCGCGATCGAGATCGTGAAGTTGTGGGTCATCACGATCGTCTTGTTGTGGAAGGCGACGTTGTTGTCGGGGTCCTTCCAGGTCGTGGAGGAGGGCGGCGTGCAGCCCTTGATGTAGGTGTCGGTGTAATCCTTCAGTGCGTGGATCAGCGCCTCGCGCACCTTGGGATCGTCGACCAAGAGCTTGCCGTCGTCGTCGACGAGCTTGACGTGGTAGGCGTCCATGAAGGTGTAGAACGACTGGAACGAGTCGGTGGATTCCACTCCCATCGGCTGGCCGACGCCGTAGATGCGCTGGGTGGTCGCCTTGCGGATCGCCGGCTGCACCTTGTCGCACCAGAACGTCCAGTAGTCCTCCCACTTGGTCGGGATGTCGGCTGCCTTGAAGCCGGCCTTCTCCAGCATGTCGCCCCAGATCTGGACGTGCATGCTCTGCTGCTTCAGCGGGAAGCCGTAATAGGTCTTCTTCTTGGCGACGTCGTTATAGAGCATCGCCGTTTCGAGCGTGTTCGGCGCGAACGCGTCCTTCATCGGCACCAGGATGTCGGAGAGATCCTCGAGCTTGCCCTCATAGGCCCACTTGCCCTGCGCCTGCACGTCGTAGGAGTCGGAATAGGCAACGTCGGGCACGGTGCCAGAATCGAGCGCGGCCACCGTCTTCGGGATCATGTCCTGGATCGCGTATTGCGACAGTTCGACCTTGATGCCGGTCTTGGCCTCGAACTTCTTGATCGTCTCGAGCAGCGCGTCGTCTTCGGACTTGTAGAACCCCTTGCCCCACCAGACCGTGATCTTCTTGTCCTGAGCGAAGGCGGGTCCCGCCGCATACGCCAGCCCGACCATCGCGACTGCGCCTGACAGCGCTATCAATGCCTTGGATCTCACGTTGTTCTCCCTAACGCTTTGGCCCGGTTATGAACCGGTTAGCGCAGCATTACCGAATGGTTCCCAATCATTCTAGATGCTTCGCGGTCGGCTTGAGCTGGTGTGGCAGGTATCTCGATACGCGCGGGGTGTCCCGCGGCGGGATGTATCCGTGATGCGAGCGGCCGGCCCGACGCATCCGCGGTTCGACCGACGTGCGACCGCGTCAGTTCGATTTTGCGTCGGCCGTCGGCGCGCCTGCAGGCGCGGGCGCCGCAGTCTTGCCGCCGGTGAAGCGCTCGATCACCGAGCGCACGGCGTCGCGCGCCTTGCTGTCCTTCAGCGATTCCAGCAACTGGGTGGCGCCCGGCGAGCGTCGGATCAGGATGTCGGGATCGGGAAACACCAGCGGGTCGTCCCACGGGCCCTGCACTACGAAGGGCAGATCGAAGCCGTTGCCGCCGGCGGGCGCCGAGGTCAGGCTGGCGATGCCCTTGAGGTCATACTCGCGCGACGGCACCGAGGCCGTGCCGGTGAGCTTGATCCGCGTGGTCGGACCTTCGAGGCGAATATCTTCCGCGGTCGCGACGCCGTCGGCGAACTTCACCGAAATGTTGAGGTTGTTATAGGGCGTGGAGCCGGAGCGGAAATTGCCGCCGCCCGACAGCGGCCGCCGCTCCAGCCGCCTCAACAGCTGCTCGGCATTGAAGCCCGCGATGGCGCCGTCATGCCCGGTCAGGGTTGCGGTGCCGTCGAGCGATTGCGCGAGGCCAAACGGGCTCGAGCCCGACGCCATCAGCGAGACGTTGAGGTTGCCGCGTCCCGAGAGCTTGGTGATGCCGAACAATTCGCTGGCGCAGGCCATTAGGTCGACGTCGATGAACTGGAACTGGGCCCGCACGTCGGCAACCGCGTCCGATCGCGCGACCGCGAACGAACCCTTGGCGATGCCGCCATACATCTGCGCTTCGCCGATGCTGAGCGCGAGCGCGCCGCTGCGCAAATTGGCGCCGAACGCGGTGCGGCCGAGTTTCGAGGGGCCGACCGTCACCTTCGCCGCCGACAGGCGCATATCGAGATCGGTTGATGACAGCGAGGAGAGGTCGAACAACTGCCGGTTCCAGTCGCGCTGGCCGCTGGCCAAGAGGCGGAAGGTCGAGATGTAGGGCGTGAAGTCGAGGTTGCCGGCGGCGAGCGTCGCCTGCAGCGTCTGCCGGCCGTTGTTGGCGTAGGTCATCACGCCCTCGGCGACGTTGCCGTCGAGCTCGACATTGACATTGGTGAGCGCGACCGAGCCGCCGACCACGTTGGTACGCGCCTTCAGCGCGAAGCGGCCGAAACCGCCGCCCCCGCCGGGCGGCGCCTGTCCCATCCAGCGCAGCGCGTTGCGCAGCGACGGGCTGTCGACGGTGGCGACGCCTTCCATCATCAGGCTGGTGCGGTTGGCAACCGTGCCGTCGAACGCGACCTTCAGCGGTGCGCTGGCGAGCCGCGCCTTCAGCCCCGAGCGGTCGCCGGACAGCATGGCGACGAAATCGTTGGCGCTGATCGAGCCGTCGACGCGCTCGCCGCGCCAGTCGAACTGGCCGGTTGCGGCAAATGACCGCGAGATCGACGGCCAGGCCAGCGACAGGTCGATGTCGCCGAGCTTCTCGGAGACGTGGTTGGTCGCATCCTCGTAGTTCAATTCGCCGTCCTGGATGCGGATTTCGGAGAAGGACACCTGATTCTCGGCGCCGGGCGTCATCGCCTTGGCGATGGTTTGGACGAACGGCGTCCAGTTGCTCTCGCCGTCCGCGTCGCGCACTACATGGATATGCGGGCGCAGCATCATGACGTCGGCGATCTCGAACCGCCGCAGCAGCAGTGGCAGCAGGCGCAGGTTCGCCGTCAGCACGTCGACCTGCAGCGCCGGGTCGACGGTTTCGGCGCCCTTCAGCCCGACATTGTGGAACGAGACGTAGCTGCCCGGAAACACCGAGACATCAATGTTGCCGTTGACGACCAGCTCGAGCCCGGTGACGGCGCGAATCTGCGCCTCCACGGCGCGCTGCAGCGCGTCGCGGTTGAGGAACCATGACGTGCCAATCAGGCCGATCACCGCCGCGCCGAGCAACGCCGCAATCGGCATCCCCAGGCGCTTCATTCCTTGGGCCATCGTCAGTGACATGTCCGGGTCAAATTGAGGTTGTCGGGTCGTCGTCGAACAGTTTCGGGCGGTGATTGGTAGGCCCGTGCCAACCCACGCAACTTGAAGGGTTTTCTTGTCGCTTTCAAGGCCATCATGAGGTCGCGGGCGGCCTCCGATACCCGCACCGAGGTATCATTGACGCACTGCGAAGATTTCGCCTAATAATCCCGCCAGTCACAGCCGTTAGCCCCCTTCATCAGGTATTTGTTGCATGAACAAGGTCTATCCCGACGCCAAATCGGCACTCGATGGTCTTCTCAAGGACGGCATCATGATCATGTCGGGCGGCTTCGGCCTCTGCGGCATCGCTGAGACGCTGTCGGACGCAATCCGCGACTCCGGCGTGAAGGGACTGACCGTCGTCTCCAACAATGCGGGCGTCGACGGCATCGGGTTGAGCCGGCTCCTGGAAACCCGCCAGATCAAGAAGATGATCTCGTCCTATGTCGGCGAGAACAAGCTGTTCGCCCAGCAATATCTCGCCGGCGAGCTCGAGCTCGAGTTCAATCCGCAGGGCACGCTCGCCGAGCGCATCCGCGCCGGCGGCGCCGGGATCCCGGCCTTCTACACCAAGACCGGCGTCGGCACGCTGATCGCCGAGGGCAAGGAAGTGAAGGAGTTCGACGGCGAGAAGTACATCATGGAACGCGGCCTGTTCGGCGATCTTGCCATCGTCCACGCCTGGAAGGGCGACACCGCCGGCAACCTGGTCTATCGCAAGACCGCGCGTAACTTTAATCCGATGATGGCGACCGCCGCCAAGGTCACGGTCGCCGAGGTTGAACACCTCGTGCCGGCCGGCGAGATCGATCCGGATCATATCCACACGCCCGGCATCTTCGTGAAGCGCATCATCGAGGTCGGTTCGGCTAACAAGCGGATCGAGTTCCGCAACACCCGCCCGCGCCCCGCCGCCTAACCCGCAACTCGTCAGGAGAATCCCATGGCCTGGACCCGTGAACAGATGGCTGCGCGTGCTGCCAAGGAGTTGCGCGACGGCTACTACGTCAACCTCGGCATCGGCATTCCGACGCTGGTCTCGAACTACATCCCTGATGGCATCGACGTCAGCCTGCAGAGCGAGAACGGCATGCTCGGCATGGGCCCGTTCCCCTATGAGGACGAGGTGGACGCCGACCTCATCAATGCCGGCAAGCAGACCGTGAGCGAATTGCCCTCGACCAGCTATTTCTCCTCGGCCGATTCCTTCGGCATGGTGCGCGGCGGTCATATCGACCTGTCGATCCTCGGCGCCATGCAGGTCGCCCAGAACGGCGACCTCGCCAACTGGATGATCCCCGGCAAGATGGTGAAGGGCATGGGCGGCGCGATGGACCTCGTCGCCGGCGTCAAGCGCGTCGTCGTGGTGATGGAGCACTCCGCCAAGGACGGCCCGAAGCTGCTGAAGACGTGCAACCTGCCGCTGACCGGCGAGCGCGTGGTCGACATGGTCGTCACCGATCTCGCCGTCTTCACCATCGACAAGCACGGCAAGGACGGCATGGCGCTGATCGAGCTCGCCGACGGCGTCACGCTCGACGAGGTCAAGGCCAAGACCGAGGCGGAATTCCGCGTCGCGCTGAAGAACACCTGACATGGTCGCGGCGGGACGATCGATGATCCGTCCCGCCCGACCCGACGACGCTCCCTTCATCGCCCGCATCATCCTGTCGTCGCAGCGCGGCCCGTTGCCGCGCGGCTGGTGCGACATCGCGCTCGGCCTCGGTGAGCCGGAGTGCCTAGCCTTCATTGAGCGGCTCGCCGTTGCGCGAGCGCGATCCTGGTATCACGTCGATCATTTCCTGGTGGCCGAAGTCGATGGCGTGCCGGCCGCGGCGCTGTGCGCGATGCCGGCATCCGGAACGCTCGTCGCTGCGCGTGCGGCGATCGCCGAAGTCGCGGCGGAGAGCGGGATCGATGCGGCCAGCATCGGCGAGCGCGGCGCCTATGCCCGCAATTGCTGGGTGCAGCGCGGCGACGGCGACTGGCTGATCGAGCATGTCGCAACGGATGCGGCCTTTCGTGGCCGCGGGCTGGTGCAGGCCCTGATCGGCAACGCGCCCGCCGAGCGCTGCTATACCAAGGCGGGCTTTGTCTTCGCCGAAGAAAGGCGCGATGCCGCCTTCGAGGCGCTGACCGGCGCGCCGGGCTTTCGCCGGTTTGCCCGCGCGATGTGAGGGGGCGTAGGGTGGGCAAAGGCGCGCTTGCGCCGTGCCCACCATCCACGGTGTGCTCGCGATGGTGGGCACGCTTACGCTTTGCCCACCCTACGTTTCTGCGCCTGGACGACATGGACGGCTGTTCAACAGGCGGCGCCGTCATTGCGAGGAGCGACAGCGACGAAGCAATCCATCGCTCCGCGTGCGCGGACAGATGGATTGCTTCGCTTCGCTCGCAATGACGGTGTCTGGCATTTGGGCAAAACCCTTCGTTCTCGCGGCACGATGTGTCCGAGCTTTGCAGTTTGTTTCGCCCTCTCATGTAGCAGAGGGCGCAGGGAAAGCCGGGTGCCGATTGCACCCATGGGCCCTGTGCAACAAAAAGCACAGGGGTAGGACCACAGGTGAAACCGGAAAACACTCCGGCTTTCCCTGCGCGATGGTTGTACGGCTTCCTTCGTGCTCTCCCCGGCGAGACCGGGCTTTTTTGCCACCGTCTTCGCAGAGACGCTTCGCGTCTTGCGAAGAGACACCAGCCACTGGGCGTCAGGACCACACGACTTCACCGTCCGTCTCTCGCGTGCTCGTCAGTCGCGCGATCAACGTCCACCGCATCTCGACCCAACACTCGTGACGATCGCGAAGCGCCCCTCAAGCGGGTGAGACGGGCGGACTATTACACTGAGTTGTCGTTTCGGAAAACAGAATTATTTCTTGCGCGAGGGCTTGCGCCGGCGGGCAAATCAGTGGCATGGGCCGCCAAGCCGTAGGATGGGTAGAGCGCAGCGAAACCCATCAATACCGCTGAAAATATGATGGGTTTCGCTTCGCTCTACCCATCCTACAGCATTGTTTTGCCTGTCGGGCAGTCACACAGCGCGTCACAATCGGCGCGAATCCCCGTCGCTTGCCCTGTCGAAGGCGCGATGGCAAGATCGCACCATCTTGGGCAAAAACGGACACAAGCCATGCCCCTCATCCGGATCTGGGTCTACGACGGCATTCTCGCGTCGGGCGTCGCTGGCATCATCGACGTGTTCACCGCGGCCAATTCGGTGGCGGCGGGCCGGCAGCATCAGCGCGGCGGCAAGCCATCGCCGATGCGGTGGCGCATCGAGTCGTTGAATGGCCGACCGGTGCAGACGGTGTCCGGCCAGACCATCGACGTCGATGGGCCGATCAGCGCGCGGGCATCGGCGGACGCGGTCGTCATTCCGGGACCGTTCGTCGGCGATATCGAACGCTTCTTCGAGCGGCTCGATATCGTCGAGCCGCTCACCGCGGCGCTGCGCCGCCAGCACGAACGCGGCACGCTGCTCGCGTCCTATTGCACGGGCAGCTTCATCCTCGCCGAGGCCGGCCTGCTCGACGGTCGTGTCGCGACCACGCATTGGGCGAAGGGGCGGTCGTTCGCGATGCGCTATCCGGCGGTCGATTTGCGTGTCGCCGAGATCCTCACCGAGCAGAACCGGATCGTCTGCTCGGGGGCGGTGACCACCTCGCTCAATCTGGCGCTTCGGCTGGTCGAGAAGTTCGCAGGTGGCGAGGTGGCCGCCGCGACCGGCAAGTTGATGCTGATCGACAGCAATCGCGTCTCGCAGGCATCCTACGCCAGCCGGACCCACGACACGCAGCATTCGGACGCGCTGGTGGCGCAGGCGCAGAGCTGGATGGAGAAGTCGCTGCAGCAGGGCTTCAGCCTAGCTACGCTGGCGCGGCACCTTTCGGTCAGCGAGCACACCTTGAACCGTCGTTTCAAGCTGGCGGTCGGTGAGGCGCCCCTGCAATACCTGCAGGCGCTCCGCGTCGACGTGGCCAAGCGGCTGATCGAATCCTCGCGGCTGAAGCTCGACGCGGTCTCGGCGCGCGTCGGCTACAACGACCTGTCGACCTTTCGCCGCCTGTTCAAGCGCGAAACCGGGCTTTCGCCCCGCGAATACCAGCGCCGCTTCGCGCGGGGCACCGTGCGCAGGGCGCCGGCCGCCTGAAGATCGGGCATGTCCGAATTTGCCCTAAAAATGGCGATACTGCCACTGCCGGCCGGATCGCCCAGCGCATAGACCTCGTCTCGTCAGCAAGAGGAGGTCTTCCATGCCCATGATCGACGTGACAATCCCCGAAGGAGCCTTGAAACCCGAAGCGGAAGCGCGGCTGATCAAGGAGCTCGGCGATATCCTGATCACCCACGAAGGGTTCGGCGCGACAAACGAGGTCGCCCAGAGTGTCACGGTGGTGTTCCTGCATCGGCCGGCGGCGGTCTATGTCGCGGGAAAACCCTCGGCATCGCCGCGCTATCGCATCGTGCCGACGGTGCCCGAAGGCCAGTACACCGAAGCTTCGCGCAAGGCGTTGGTAAAGGACGTCACCGATGCCGTCGTGCGCGCCGAAGGCGGTTCGTTCGAGGATGTGGCGCCGCGGGTCTGGGTGTTTCCGAGCGAGATCCCGGATGGCCAATGGGGCAGCCGCGGCGTGATCCGCCCGTTGCCGGATATCCAGGCCTTCATCGCCGGCGAGCATGAGCGCAAGGTCGGTGAGGAGCGGCTTGCGCGGCGGCGGCGCGTGAAGGCGCTCGAATTGCTGGCGGGCGCGCTCGACGCCGCGCGCAAGGGCGTCGACTGACGCGAGCGCAACCATGACAGTGGACACGCATTTCCGGCTCGCGGCGATCCAGGCAGCCGCGGTGCCGTTCGATCGCGAGGCCTCGGTGGAGAAGGCCTGTTGCCTGATCCGCGAGGCCGGTGCGATGGGGGCAACGATCGCCGCCTTCGGCGAGACCTGGCTGCCCGGCTATCCCTTCTTCTGTCACGCGCCGACCGGGCCGAGCACGTTTCGCGCGATGGCTGACTATCTCGACAACGCCGTCGAGATTCCGTCGCCGGCCACCGACCGGCTCTGCGACGCCGCCGAGGGCGCCGGGATCGACGTCGTGATCGGCGTCGCCGAGCGCGACGCCGTGACGAAGGGCACGGTCTATTGCACGCTGCTGTTCATCGGCCGCGAGGGCCGGATTCTCGGCCGCCATCGCAAGCTCAAGCCGACCTTCAACGAGCGCTCGGTGTGGGCCGACGGCGACGCGGTGGGCCTGCGCGTTCATGAGCGCCCCTATGGCAGGATCAGCGGGCTCAATTGCCGGGAACACAACATCATGCTGCCCGGCTATGCGCTGGCCGCAAGGGGACGCAGATTCATGTCGCCGCGTGGCCCCGGGAGCCCGCCGTGGCACCCCCGTCACCGACGCCACTGTGGCCGCGCCAGCTATTGCTGTCGCGCGCGTTCGCATCCCAGGCCGGCTGCTATGTCATCGCCGTGGGCGGCATGCGTTCGCACGAGGCGACGCCCGAGCGCTATCGCGAGCTGTCGACGATCGAGTACAGCGGCGACAGCGTCATCATCGATCCGCGCGGCGAGATCATCGCCGGGCCGGCACAGGGCGAGACCATCCTGATCGCCGACGGATCGCGCGGCTATCGCTTACCATGACGTGAGGTGAGTACGCTGGTCAGGTTCCCTCCCCCACAAGGGCAGGGCTATCGCATATCGCACCAGCGGGCTCTTGCGCTGACGCTTCCGCATCGTCGTGGCCGGGCTTGTCCCGGCCATCCACGTCTTTCTTCGCGCGGAAACGAAGACGTGGATGCCCGGGACAAGCCCGGGCATGACGAGTTTTGTGGAGTGGCCGACTATAGTGCGATCCGCATGCGATAGCCTCCCCCGCAAGGGGGGAGGGAACCCTCCCGCCGGTGTCTTCCTCACAGCGCGAGCAGAGAGATGGCGCGCGCGTCGCGCATCACGCCCGCGCGGCGGCGTGGGAGAACACGACTTCGATCAGCGTGCCGGAACGGCCGCCGGTCCTGATCTGGAACTTGGCGCGGTTGGCTTCGACCAGCGCTTTCGTCAACGACAGGCTGACGCCGCCGGAGCCTGAGTGATCCGACGGCGTCGGGGCGCGGAACGGCTCCAGCGCCGCGGCGACCTCGTTGTCGTTGAGGCTCTGCCCGGTGTCGCGCACTCGCAGCATCACCTCGCCGAAATCGGACAGCGCGGTCGAGACGATGACCTGGCCGCCGGTATTGGCGAGATGGATCGAGTTGCCGATCAAATTGAGCGTGATCTGGCGCAGCGCGCGGGCGTCGGCGACGACAGGCGGCAGCGTGTGCGCGAGCGAGGTGCGGATGATGATGCGCTCGCGGTTGGCCTGCGGCTGCATCACCGCGACGCAGCTTTCCACCATCTCGTTGAGGTTCTGGCTGGTGAAGGCGAGATCGAGCTTGCCGGTTTCGATCCGCGAGAGATCGAGCAGGTCGTTGATAACAGCGATCACCCGCTCGCCGGAGGCGCGGATGTCCTTCATGTATTCGCCGTAGCGTTCGTTGCCGAGCGCGCCGAAGCGCTCCGATATCATCACCTCGGCAAAGCCGATGATGGCATTGAGCGGCGTGCGCAGCTCGTGGCTGATCCGCGCCAGCATGTCGGTCTTGGCGTTCGCCGCGCGCTCGGCGAGCCGCCGCGCCTCGCGCAGTTCGCTCTCGCTCTTCTTCGCCTGCGAGAGATCGCGGAACACCGCGAAGAAATTCGGCCCGTCGCTGCGGGTGCGTCCCATCGTCACGGAGAGCGGAATGATACCGCCCTGACGCACGCGGCCGAGCACCTCGCGGCCGTGATCGAGCAGGCTCGCGACGCCGGCCGATTTCAGGCCCGCGAGATAATCGAAGATGTCGCGCTGGCTCTCGGGCGCGAACAGGTCGGCGAGATTGTGCCGGATGAACTCGTCGCCGTCATAGCCGAACAGCGCCTCCGCGCTGCGGTTGCAGGAGCTGATCGTGCCGTCGGCATCGAACATGATGATGCCTTCGGCGGCGGTGTCGAGGATCGCGCCGAGCTCTTCGGCGTCGGCGTGCCCGGCCTCGGGCGGCGCCGGCACAGCCTCGCGCGCCGCATCGGGCGCGGATAGCGCCTCGGCGATCGCCGCATCCTCGTCGCGCGTGCCGGTGAAGATCAGCGCGAGCGCGGAATCGTTGTCCCAGGAAATGGTGTGCAGCCGCGCGGCCGCCGAGACCGCCGCCGCTTCGCCGGCCTGGTTGGCCGAGATCGTCACCGGCGTGCCGGTGCCCGACGTGCTGCTCGCGTTCGACACGCCGGGTTCGACATAGAGCGCATCTAGCCCGCCGGCATCCTCCAGCGCGTGCAGGCTGTCATAGCCCATGCGCTCCAGGAAGGCGCGGTTGGCATAGAGCAGGCGGTCGAGCCGGTAGATCAGGATGCCGACTGGCAACAGATCGAGCAGCGCCTTGTCGCGCCGGGATTCGCCGCGCGGCGGCGGCGCGGGCTCGGCGAGCCACCCGGCCTGCGGGCCTTCAGCCTGCGCCTCGTGCGGCGGCTCGGCTGCTGCGGGCAGCTCGGCGACCGTCTCCTCCGCGGTGCTTTCCAAGGTCGTGGTGGTGAGGCCCGCTTCGCTCTCGAGACGCGCCGACAATTGGCGGGCGAGCTCGTTGAAGGCGTTGTTCTCGACCGGCGTCAGCGACGGCGGCCTTGCGTCGCCGGCGGGACGGAACGGGACCACGTTCGGTGGCGTGTCGTCCTGACGTGTGTCTTGGGTCGTTTCCACGGCGCTATCCAGA
Organism: Bradyrhizobium erythrophlei; assembly: GCF_042430365.1. GTDB lineage: Bacteria > Pseudomonadota > Alphaproteobacteria > Rhizobiales > Xanthobacteraceae > Bradyrhizobium > Bradyrhizobium erythrophlei. The sequence continues at coordinate 43,682 of NZ_JBHMET010000196.1, read as the reverse complement.
TCGGCTGGGTGTGACGTCTCGGTTGTGATCGGCTCGGTCGGTTCCTCAGGTGGTGGTGCGGCGTTGGTCGTGGGCGGCGGAGGCGGCTCGGCCGCGGGCCCAACCGCGGCAACCGGCGGCGGCACCGGCGGGCCGCTGAAGAACTCATAGCGGCGCAACGCGGCGAGTCGCGCAAGCCCGTCGAGGTCGCGACACACGCCAAATCCACGATAGCCGGCAAAATTCCTGTTCCGGTCGAGCACCGGCAGGCCCGACAGTTCGACCGGCAGGCGGCCGCCGCCATCCACCGGCCAGTTCAGCACGATGCCGCTCCAGGTGTCCTGCGTGGCGAACGCCTTCATCACGCGGCCCTCGGGATCGAGGGCGAACGTTGCGGCGATGTCGGACCACAGCCGGCCGAAGCCCGCGGCGGTGTGCATGCCGATCAGGCGGGTGAACTCGTCGGAGCCGAGCGAGAAGCGGCCCTCATGATCCATCTGCCACATGAAGCGCAGCGGATGCCGCCGCGTGGTCGGTACCGGCTCGTCGAGCCAGGACGGCGGCCTTGGTGGCGCGGGCTCGGGTGCTTCAGCGGCGGGCGCGGGCGCGATTTGATCGGGCGCGGGATGCGCGAAAGCTTCGGCTTGTGTGGCGTCCGCCGGCTCATCCGCCACCGGCTCGACATAAGGCGAGGGCTCGTGCGGCGGCGTCTCGATCTCGCTTGTATCAGCGCTCATCGGCGCATCGGCGAGCGACGGTTCGACGTTCAGCTCGGCATGCACAGTCGCAACCGGCGCGCGTTCGACGTCCGTCGTTTCGACGGCGGCTGGCTCGATGTACAGCTGCGCCGCTTCGGCGGGGAATGGCTCGAGGTCAGGCTCATGCTCGTGCGTCTCGGCGACCGACTCGCTCGCCGCCGTGGGCATCAACGCGTCGGCCAGCGACGGTTCGACCGCAAGCTCGGCGTGCGCCGGTGCTGCGGTATCTTGCCGGATCGAAGCCTCGTCCTCCGCCGGATCGAGCGCATCGAACAGCGTGAAGGTGGTAGCTGCGGCATCGGCCGGCTCATCGTCTTTTGCGACCGGCTCGGCGACGACAGCAGCGGTCGGCGGCTCGGTCACGATGGCAGCGGCGTCTGTTGCGAGCTCCGGCGTCGCGACGTCGGGCGCAGTAGGCGGCGCGGCCCACGGATTGGTCGCGCGCGCGACGGCGGGCTTGATCACGGCGACCAGTCCGACATCGGCGCCGCGGCCGACCCGGTGCAGCACGACGCGGCCGATCCCGACATCGGCTGCGGCGCGGCCCTGCCTCAGCGCGTCGCTGCGCGCCGCGTCGAGGCCGGCCTCGGTGAGGTCGTGGAGGCCGAGCAGGGAGCGCGCCGCATCGTTGGCGCCGACGAACAGGCCGTCGCTCGCCAAGGCCACGACCGGCCGGTCGAGCCCTTGCACCAGCCGTTGCAGCCGCTCGACCAGCGGCATCGTTCGCCCCGTAGCGTTGAGTGTCGAGATCAGGATGCCGTGGCTGCCGTCAGGCAGATCGAGCCGCGCGCAGGCGCAGGTCGCAAGTCCGCCGGGAGCCGCGCCAAAGCCGGGCAGGCGCTCGAGCCGCACCGCGCCGTCGGCGGCGAGGCTGCGGCCGAGCCGCGCCACCTGGCGCCGATGCGGATCGGCCGGGCCGAAGCTGCGTTTGGCCAGCGCCAACGCATTGGCGGCGCCGAACACCTGCGCTCCGACCGGATTGGCCCAGAGGATCCGCGCACCGTCCGCCGACCACAGCCATGCCGGCAGGGCGCTCGTCGCAGTCACCCCTAGTCGGGGATCGCCGAGGGCCTGGAGCTGGAATTCCGCATCATTCATCACGCAAAACATGACCGTATTGGTTGGGCTTTCACCCCTGATCGCCGCAGGATTCGGCAGCCGCAGGGGGACAGCCTCAACGGATCGTTAGTATCGCAAGCGGGCGGCGGCAGGTCCACGGCCGCGCCCGGCGAAGCCGCGCATAAGGCGGGATAACGTTAACTTGTTGCCTGAACGATCCGGCCGGTTTGGCGTTGTCGCGGCGAACGGCCCGGGACGGGGGGAACTGGCGGCGTCACAGCCGCGCGGCATCCTCGCGATATCCTGACGCAGGCCCCGCCGGGGCCCAATCCGCAAAGGCCGACAACAGGAAGGAGCGCGACCATGAGCGACACCGAGCGTGACCATTTCGAGATTCCCAAGGATATGCGGTCGATGGCGGAGGCGAGCTTCGATCAAGCGCGCAAGGCCTTCGAGAATTTCGTCGAACGCGCGGAGGCCACCGCCGGCTCGATCGAGGAGCGCAACGCCACCGTAGCCGCCGGCGCCAAGGACATTTCGACGAAGGCGCTCGCCTATGCCGAAAAGAACGTGCAGGCCTCGCTGGACTACGCCCAGTCGCTGCTCAAGGCCAAGGATCTGACCGAGGTCATGAAGCTGCACAGCGACTATGTGCAGGGCCAGATGCGCGCGCTCGCCGAGCAGGCCAGCGAAATGGGCCAGATCGTCAGCCGTGCCGCCATGGAGGCGGTGAAACCCAAAAGCTGAGAAGGAGGTGACAATGGCCGGGCGCCGCGCGGCCACTTACTGCAAAATTGTGACGGCCGGACGGGAACTTGCGCCCGGTCTGGTCAAAAATGTGGCACCGCACGCGATTTTACGTTGCGTTGCACAAAACTGACATGATATGGGTGTTTATTGGCCATGCCCGACAAGGGCATTCCCGTGAACCAAGGCAGCGTGACCCATTTCGACGTGTCCGGTCATTTGGCTCCGGGGCGTTCGTAATGGTCACATCGTTTCAACCGTTGCGAAGGATACACGTAAATGACCAACCCGTCCGATCCGTTCTCTGCTTCGATCATCCCGTTCGAGGTTCCCGAGCAGGTGCGCGCCTTCGCCGAGAAGGGCGTGTCGCAGGCCCGCGACAACTACGCCAAGTTCAAGGACGCTGCCGAGACCCACAACAGCACGGTCGAGGCGGTCTTCACCACCGTGAGCAAGGGTGCGAGCGCCTATCAGGCCAAGCTGATCGAGTTCTTCAAGACCAACACCACCTCATCGCTCGACTTCGCCCAGGAGCTGTTCGGCGTGAAGTCGCCGTCGGAGGCGCTGGAGCTGTGGACCTCGCACGCCCGTAAGCAGTTCGAGACCTACACCGCCCAGGCCAAGGAACTGACCGAGCTCAGCCAGAAGGTCGCAACCGAAGCCGCCGAGCCGATCAAGGCCAGCGCGTCGAAGTTCTACAAGCCCGCCGCCTGATCGGCCGCAACACTTTGCGAAAGGCCCGGGCCACGCGGTCCGGGCCTTTTTGCTGGCCGAACGGTCGGTCAGACCGGCAGAGATTACCGCGCAAAAGCCCGCGTTACGGCCTTGCCAAAGCCGGGCGTTGCACCTAGTTTCCGCCCGAAATCGCCGCCCCTCCTGAGGGGGCCGCGTGCAAGGATGCAGTTGTAGCTCAGTTGGTTAGAGCGCCTGTCTGTGGAACAGGAGGTCGGTGGTTCGAGCCCACCCAACTGTACCAATCAGCCGAAGCTTCCATCGGATCGAGACGCGAGAAGGCCCCGCACGTTGCCGGAGCTGTGGTCGCGGCGTGGATCGTCACCTCGGTGACCGTTCTTGCTCGCTTGTTCGGCTCGTCAGGTCCGTTTGAGGCCGTCGTTGCCCTCGCTGCATAGCCAGTAGGTCAGGCCCCCAATGAAGCCGGAGACGAACACGGCGAGCCCGCTAGTTTCAACCGCCAACTCGAATCCTTCGAGAAATGTTGGATGGCCGCGTCCTGGCAATATCCCTCCGAGTGTGCCCAAAACGAAGAACGCACCGACAGCCGCGCTGACGGCAAAATAGGCGGGCCCGCTGTAGTGTAACCTTCCAGATAGCCAGGCCACCAAGCACCACGGCAAGGACATCAGCAAAAGCGCTCCGCCAAGGATGTGAGGCCAGACGGACAAGGCGTGACCCATAACATTTAGTAGACCCGCCTGTTGTCCTATCGGACCAATGATTTCGATGCAGGCCATCCATGCGGTGAAGACCACAGATGATGTCACTCCCGCAGCGAAATGGCCCGCCGGATGCGCTACGATCCACATGTGGTCACTACCTCTTCGCCTGAAGCCCGCCCGCTCAAGAGGCGCCATCGGTTCGCGGGCGCCGCACCCGAAGGGTCGGTATCGGCGGAACTTCTTACAGCAATAGCTCCGTCAAAAGCCCTATTGATGCGCGAAGTCCTCGAAGACTTGATCACCGCCGCGGAAAACGACTGAGCGTCATCGCCCGACATCGGGGAGGGAGGCCAGTCGCTGGGTGGCCGGTCGGCCCAATGGGAGCGCCAGTGCCCTCTTGGGCATGTCCGCCACCGCCTCGCGCCCGCCCGTAAAATCACGTCGTCACAGCCGGCCGAGTGGCCCAAGACTTGTTGATCAGTCCGTGTTCCCAATCCAGCGTATGGCGCACGATGAGGTCGAGGCCGTCCCGCTTCGGGCGCCATCCGAGTGCGCGCGCGATCAATTTCGGATTGGCGATAACGGCGGCGAGGTCGCCGGGGCGGCGGTTTGCGATGTTCACCTGGAAGTCCACGTTGGCGACGCGCTTGACCACGTCGATGACGTCCTGCACCGAATAGCCGCGTCCGTAGCCGGCGTTGCACTCCAGGCTCGCGCCGCCCGCGCGCAGATAGGCAAGCGCCGCGCGATGGGCGTCGATGAGATCGCTGACATGGATGTAGTCGCGCAGGCAGGTGCCGTCGGGTGTCGGATAATCCCGGCCGAAGATCTCAAGGCGCGCGTGCTGGCCAAGCGCGGTCTGCACCGTGCGCCGGATCAGGTGCGTGGCATTGGGGGCGGACTGGCCGAGCCGACCTTTTGGGTCGGCGCCGGCCACGTTGAAATAGCGAAGCGCCACATAACGCATGGCGTGCGCGCGCGCCGCATCGGCGAGCATCCACTCGACCGCCAGCTTGGATCGCCCATAGGGGGTTGCGGCCACGGCGCCGTGGTCTCGTCGATCAATTAGCCCGCGGTCTCGCCGTAGACGGCCGCGGTCGAGGAAAAGATGAAGTTGCGGACGTCGTGCTTCACCTCTCCAGCTTGCCATTTTCCGTCCCGTCACCCACTATTCCCCGAAACGACGCCTTGGGGGGACGCATGGGTATCGCCGGTTCAAGGATTTCTTCGTTCGCGCTGATGCTGACGGTGGGGCTAGCGGCCGCGCTGCTCCCGACCCGGAGCCAAGCCTACACGGCCGACGAGCAGCAGGCCTGCACCGGCGATGCGTTCCGCCTTTGCAGCGCCGACATTCCCGACGTCGATCGCGTCACCGCCTGCATGGTCCGCAAACAGGCGCAGCTGTCGCCGCCCTGCAGGGCGTTTTTCCGTTCCGAACCCGGCGAGGTCTCGGCGCGACCGGCCAAGCGGCCGGTGGCCACGCGCAGGGCCGCGAAGTCGCGCAAGGCGAAGAAGCCTGCGGCGAGCTGAAGCAGCCACATCGCGCGCATTGGATGGCGTGGCGGCAATTTCAAGGCCGTCGTGCGCGACAGACTGACGCCTTGCGACGGTGTCACGCAGCATCATCTTCCTGTCAGTGTTCCTAATCAGCGTTGTTGGCGAGACGACTCCATTTCGGCAGCTCGAAATGGACGAGGAGTGATGCGTGAGCGACTTTTACAAACTGGAAATCGATCGGCACTTCGCCTGGTTCGAAGCCAAGCTTCCGGCGCGACCGGCGCGCTTCGTCGCCTGGCTGCGCAAGCCGTCGTCGCGCTATGTGCGGATTCCGCTCGCGATCCTTTTGATCTTCGGCGGCATATTCAGCTTCCTGCCGGTGCTCGGGCTCTGGATGCTGCCGCTCGGACTCCTTTTGTTCGCGCAGGACGTCCCGTTCCTGCAGAAACCGACCGCGCAACTGCTCGGTTGGGTTGAGCGCAAATGGCTCGAGCGCGAGCGCGCCAGGCGCGCACGTTGAGTCAATCAAGCGCTTAGCGCCTCATTCGGCCGGATTGAATGAGCTGCAAGGCGCCAGATTCTTGTTTTGACTCGTCTTCTCCGGTTGAGGCGGATCCAGCCGAAGCGGCGATTTCGCGCCTTCCATCTCCGGTTGTGCCATATATGAAGTGTGACTCAAAAACCAGAACGCGCCGGTAATCTTGGCGTCTTTGCGATTTGCAAGAAATTTTTTCTTCCACGAATCAGCGCGCTGATTCATTTTCGCCTTCTGGGGTCAATGTGGAGGCCAAGGTATGAACGTCATTGTTTTCGCTTCGCGTAAGGGGGGCTCGGGAAAAAGTACCCTGGCTGCCCACCTTGCCGCGCAAGTGCACAAGGCAACGAAGCCGTGTCTGCTGATCGACGCCGATCCGCAGGGCTCGCTGACTCTCTGGCACAAGTTGCGCGGCACCAACGAGCCGCCGATCAAGACGGCCGTAAACTCGGTGAGCGGCATCATCGCGCAAGCCAAGCGTGACGGCATCGAATGGGTGTTCATCGACACGCCGCCGAATCTCTCGGCTGTGGTCGACGACGCCATCAAGAATGCCTCGATGGTGATCATTCCGGCGCGGCCGGGCGTGTTCGACGTCAACGCGGTGCAGGAGACGATCCAGACCTGCCGCTCGATGCGCAAGCCCTATGCGGTCGTGATCAACGGCGCGCCCGCGCAACGCGACGGCGTCGAGAGCCGCATCGTCGCGATCGCACGCGAAGCGCTGGCGAAATTCCGCGCACCGGTGTGGAGCGGCCAGATCACCAACCGCGCCGATCTGCTGATGGCGCTCGGCCAGGGTGAGGGCGCGCGTGAATATTATGCGGAGGGCCGTGCGGCCGCCGAGATCAACCGGCTGTGGGCCGCGATCGAGCGTTCGATCAAGGCGATCCGCGGCACGGCATCCGCCAGCGGCGCGATGCACAAGCAGGCGGCGTAACCACGCTGCATTGCCGGACTACAAGAACGCGCGGTCCCCGCGCGTTTCTCATTGGCGACTAAAGCGACGAGGCAATTCATGAGCGGCCATGAATTGCTTCGTCGTTTTGCTTTCGGTGAGAGTAAGCGGCTTCACGCTACCATCAGCACGTAGAACAGGATCACCGGCGACAGGGTCAGGATCACCGACCAGATACCGGCAGCCCACAAAATATCCTCGGTCGTAAAGCCCGGCTTCGCAGCGAGTCCCGGCTTCACGGCAATGCAATGTTCTTGAGAATTCACGTCGCCCCCGCACAGTTCTTGTTCGTAGCGGAGGCTGTGATACGCCACCGGTTTTAAGATCCCGGTCGCAAATTCGCTCGCATTTGACCACAGGTGCTACCGCCGATTAACCACGGCGGAACCGGCTGCCTTCAAGCGACCAGCAGGCGATAGGTCATGATCGGCACGAAGCCGATCAATGTCGCCCAGATCGCAAACGACGACACCAGCAGCACGTCATGCATCCGCTGGGCGCGCTCGCAGATCGGATAGCGCGGATCGTGATCGATTTCGGTATTCATTGCTCTCCCCCCGATATGTCCGAGGGGACAGCCATAAGCCTAAAACTTGAAGTTTCGGCTGGCCGCGCCGTTCGACTTTGCGCGGCGGCAGTCACCGGTCCTTAACCAGGGCGCCGCGCCCGGTCTCAGCGCATGCCGCCCTGCTCGCGGATCGCGCCGAGGTGCTCGTTGATGCGAAACACGATCAGGATGAATTCGGCCACGATGCGCGAGAACACGATGCCAACGATGACGCTGGCGATCGATGCGAGCAGCAGGACGAACCCGATGAAGGGACTGATCGCCATGGCCGAGAGTGCGGACAGGATGCCGGAAATCCCGAACAGCACGATGACGCCGATCACCAGCCAGTAGAACGTCTTGATGATCGTGGGCGTGATAAAGCGGTCCCACTGAAACAAGTCCTGGAAATCGAACATCGATGGTTCTCCCGGCAAGCGGAAACTGATTCGCGTCTAAGCTGTCCCCGAGGGCCAAGGGCTAGCCCTGAACCGGGCGCCGGGCAAGTCAGGGGGTGAGCTATGCGAGTGGGCCGGTTGTGATTGCCGCAAATAACGGCCACAATCGGGCTTCCTTCCGGCATATCCTCACCTCATGATCACGCTGACTTTCGAAGACTTCAAACCCGGCCGCTTCGGTACCTTCGGCCCGCGCCACGTCACCCGCGAGGAGATCCTCGCCTTTGCCGCCGAATTCGACCCGCAACCGATGCATCTCGACGAGGAGGCGGCGCGGAAGTCGATGCTCATGGGTCTGTCCGGCTCGGGCTGGCATCTCGGCTCGATCATGATGCGGATGCTGTTCGACGGCTTCATCGGCCGCACCGCTTCGCTCGGCTCGCCCGGCGTCAACGAGATGAAATGGCTCGCGCCGCTGCGCCCGGGTGACGATCTGACGCTCGATGTCGATGTCGCCGAGGCCCGCCTGTCGCGCAGCCGGCCCGAGACCGGCATCGTGACCTTCAAGGGCACGATCCGCAATGCGAGCGGGCAGGTGCTCTGCGAGATGGAGTCGCCGATCATCGTGAGCCGCCGCGCCGGCGAGAGCGTCTAGGATTTCCCATGCGTTTCTTTGAAGACATCGAGATCGGCGTAGAGCGCGAGTTCGGCTCGTTCACCTTCACCGCCGAGGACATCAAGCGGTTCGCCTCGCAGTTCGATCCGCAGCGCTTCCACCTCGACGAGGAGGAGGGGCGCAGATCGCTGTTCGGCGGGCTCGCCGCATCGGGCTGGCATGTCGCGGCCGTGTGCATGAAGCTTCTGGTCGCCGACGGCAAGCGCCTGGCGGCGGAGGCGGCTGCGCGCGGCGAGACGGTCGCGGTGTGGGGGCCGTCGCCCGGCTTTCGTGAGTTGCGCTGGCTTCGCCCGGTGCTCGCAGGCGACACCATCACCTACCGCAACCAGGTCGAGACCAAGCGCACGTCCGAGAAGCGCCGCGAATGGGGCATCCTGCAGGCTCGCAACAGCGGCACCAATCAGCGCGGCGAAGTGGCGTTCTCGTTCCTTGCGACCGCCTTTGTGCCGCGGCGCAATCCCGGTTCCTGATGTTGCGCCCACGCCTCTGATGTTGCACGGACGCCATGATTGGCGGCGACTTCGCGCGCCCGCGCAGTTGTGCATTGCGCAGAACCCAATTTTTGCTAACGCATTTTGAACTTTGTCACTGCCATATGGATTGGGCAGGGACCTTAGGGGATGACCATGGCAGATCGCAGCGCGCTGAAACTGGTCGGCTTGATCTTCGCAACGGTAACGCTTGTCGTGATGCTGGCCACCGGCATGGTGGTGAAGGGTTTTGCCGACGGCAATTATTCGTTCGAGACGACCTCGAGCATCGATCGCTGATTTAAGGCTCCGCTAACCATGGACGCCGATCGCTGATCCGGCGTCCTTACCGGTTCCAGATCAGCACCATCACGACAGTCGCTGCCGCCAGCAGTCCCAGAAACCGGATCATGATTGTCCCGACGCCCTGCTGCGACTGGCGCAGCGGAATGGGATCGGTGTTGTCCGGTCGAACGCTCTGCATGAATGAAGTCCCCCGATGCCCGCGGCCCGATCCTTGGTCGCGGCTTGGGCGTTGAAAGTTCAAATCAATTTCAGTGAGAATTGTCGTATGCGGTGCTTCTGCCACGTCGAAGCCGCGGCTTCCGGCACGAAAACCCTCTCAAAAACGAAGCCGCCGCACTCCCGTCGGGAGGCGGCGGATGACAGTTTTGCGACGGGTCGGGATCAGCTGTTGCGCAGGCCGTCGGCGGCACGTTTCCACTGCGTGACGTTGTCGGCGATCATGCGCGTCGACTTCATCGCGGCCTGGCTGAGCTGGGCATAGCCCGAGATCTCGCGCTGGACGCGCTGGCCCTCGGCGTGCAGCAGGTCACGCAGGCTCTCGAGCTCCGAGATCAGCTTCTCGATTTCGGCGAGCGAGGTCCCGGCGACGCGCTGGATCAGCGAGTTGACGTTGTTGACGGTGGCGTCGGTGTTCGGATCCATCGGGGCGGTCTCCGGGCTGGCCACGGGGCGCCGCAGATAGGCGATGTCATTGCGCACGAAGTCGCGGATCCCGGCCTCGACTTCGGAGACCGCAGCGAGGTTGGTGTCGACTTCCTGCTCGGTTTCAACTTCTTCGGTACGATTGATGGCGTTCATCGGCTTTCCCCTGGTTCGCGTAGCGAAGCGCGGTTATGTCCCCCGCACGACGAATTGACGAAGTTAAGGGTCTATCAGGGCCGCCGAATTTGACAGCATCTGGGCCAAGTTGCGGCAATGCTTGAGCATTTCGCGGAACAGGGTTGAGAGGATATTTACCAACTGCGCTTGAAGCCGGCGCTGATGCTCTTGTTGGTCGTGCCCTGGGCGGTCTCGCCGACCGAGCCGGAGACGGTGACGCCGTCGAACAGCTTCTGCTCGGCGCCGATCCGGCGCAGCCATTTGTCGTCCGACCTCGACAGCGTCTGTCCGGCGATGATGCTGGTCCCGGTGTCGTTAACGCTGAGCTTGGCGGACTGCTCGGTGTCGTAGCTGAGCGAGGGATGGCCGATGAGGCCGGGCACCGGCACGACGCCCTGCTGGGTGACGTTGTAGCCGTTCTGCAGGGTGAGCGAATATTGCTCCGACAGCGGCACCGATTTGCTTAAGGAGGTGCCGATCTTGCTCTGCTCGGCGCCGGGGTCGACGCGGGCTTCGACCGAGGTCTTGTCCCAGATCGAGGCGACGCCGGGCGCCGTAATCGCGGCCCAGGCGCTGCCTCCGGATTGCGGCAGGTTGCCACCATTGGCGAGGCGTTCCGACAATTGCTCTGATGTCGTCAGCGTCCCCTGCTTGGCGACGGTCATGTCGGCGCCGACGCGCGTATCCAGGAAGGGCGAAACCGACTGCTTGACCGATACCGCCGATGTGCCGTTGGCGTTGCGGTTGGTCGACCAGGCCGGATCGTTGCCGGCGGTGCTCACGGGCTTGCGCGCACCCTTCGGCGCCAGCGCCGGCAGGGTGGTCGGATCGGTGTTGAGCTGGCTCCAGTCGAGCTTGCTCTCGTCGATCCCCTTCAGGATATCGGTGTCGTTGGCGTCGGCGGCCGGCATGGCAGCCTCGTCGGCCGGCTCGTCGGTCTCGTTGACGGGCGGGGTCTGCGCCGCCGCCGCGAGCGTCATTGCCAGCGCAAAGCCGGCCGCCAGCGGCAGCGTTGCCCAGCCAAATCGTGATGTGGAGGTCATTCCCAGCCCGCGCATTCCAAGGCCGCAGGATGCGGTTCCCGTGGTGCAAAATTGTGGCAGAGGCGCTTGGAGGTCCCAGTCTCGTCGTGGCCGGGACATCTAGCGCGAAGACGCGCTTCGCGCTTCTGCCCGGGCATGACGAACAGGAAAGTCGGGCAGGCGGGGATTACACCGCTATGCGCGGCAAATGGATGGGATAGCCGACGGTCTGCTCGACGAGGTCGAAGGTGTCGACCAGGACGCGGAAGCTGGTCAGCTTGCCGGCCTTGAACTGGGCGAAATGCGCGATCCGCAGCGAGATCGGCTTGTTGGAATCAAGCGCGGTCAGCGAATAGCGCATCATCGAGGAGGCCGAATCCACGCCCAGCATGATCGACTCGCGGTCGAAACGGTGGACCCGCACGTTCTCGCTGATCTGCCTGATCACCTCGAGCACCGCTTCCTTGCCCCGGCGCGCGCCGAAGAAGGGATACATGTCGATCGGCCCGTAAATGGCCCATTCGACCTCATCGTCGAGCAGGGGCTCGAGATCACCAAGCTGGCGTTCGTTGATCGCGCGATGCAACGCGCGCGAGAAACGCCAGAGACTATGCTCTGTCATTTGTCGTGTTCCTGAAACTGGATTGTCAAAAACAGCGGATGGCCCAGGGCGTCAGCGTCGACGCCGTGCCAGGTTGCTGCACATCACTATTGCCGCCTGAAATAGTGCGGATCGGGCAAAACGCAATTGCCAATTTCGCATTGCACAATTGCGTAGGATTTTACCGGAATGTGAACCGGTTCATGGCCGTGTCAGCCAATTCAGCGGTCGCGGCGGCGCACCGGCTCCCGCTCGATCGCGATCTCGGCGTCGCGGATCGCGATCACGGCGAACAGCAGGGCGCCCCCGATGCCGCCGATCGCCGCCCCCAGCGGCATGAAGGTGAAGAACACCAGCATGCCGCTATAGCCTTCAAAATTCGGGGTTTTAAAGATTTCGATCCAGGCGAGCCCGGCGCCGATGCCAAGCGCCGCACCGCCGAGAGCGCCCAAGGCCAGACCGAGCAGCGCCAGCAACGCGATTTTCATGGTGATTCGTCAGCCCCACTGTCCGCATCAAGCCCAGTGATGGGTCACGGCGGGCCCGTCGAGGTTCAAGGCTGGCGCGGAAATTCGCAGCCGCGGCTGTCTGATCAAGACTCGGGCAGGGCCGCTTTGGAATTCCGAGTGCCGTCTTGCGGCGCTGCCAGGGCTCCCTCTCCCGCTCGCGGGGGAGGGTGGGGTGGGGGTGTCGCCGCGAGTCATATCGTGGAGAGAGCCCCCACCCGCCGCGCTATGCGCGGCGACCTCCCCGCAAGCGGGAGAGGTGGGCGTGCCGTGGGGCTAGATCGTTCAAGCGACCGTCCACCGCTCGCCCTAAATCCCCGCCCCCTCGTCGCCGATCAGTTCCGCCGCGACGTCGCGCTCCAGCACCTGCTGGATCAGGTCGAAGGTGTCGATGATCTCGCGGATCTCGGCGATCTTGCCGTCGCGCAGGGTGTAGAACACCGCGACATCGAACTGCACCATCCGCGCATTGCCGCGCTTGCGGAAGAAGACGCGCAATTGGGCCGCGACCTTGTCGCCCTCGGCGACCAGGTTCTGCGCCTCGTAGCGCATGTCGCTGTAGCGGTTGTGGATGGTGGTCCACATCTGGCGCAGCGCGGCCTTGCCGCGGTGCTGGCCCATATGCGGCAGGATGTCGATCGGTGCATTGGCGAGGAACGCGACGTCGTCGGTGCAGCGATCGAGCGCACCCTCGATGCCGCCGGCATAATAGATGTCGAGGAAGTTCAGTACGTGCTGTCGGTTGAGATTCTCGCGCATGTCCCGCTCCGTCGGTTTCTTTTCCGACTCGCCCCGCCGCATTGTGGGCCGAACCGGCCCGCGTTCAATCGGCAAAAAGCATCAAGTGTATGACGCGGAAGGACCGGGTTCGGTTCAGCAACCATCGCGTGCATGAAGGGGTACCGCACGACGGTGCCGGCGCTGTTACGGCGCGGCGGCGTTGCATCGCTTCAATACGAGGCCGACTTAATCGGCTTTGGCCAACCAGGCAATCGGCAGGAACCGCACCGCCCACATCGCCGTTGTTGCTGTGTCGCTTTGGAGCCATGCCATGATCAGATCCGCCGTTCTTGCATCAGTCATTGCGATCGCCGCGCTTGCCGCGGCCTCGCCCGCCGACGCCAAGGGCTGCATCAAGGGCGCCATCGTCGGCGGCGTCGCCGGCCACTATGCCGGCCATCACGGCGTGATGGGTGCAGCGGCCGGCTGCCTCTACGGCCGCCATCGCGCCAAGGAACAGTCGCGCCAGCAGCAGGAGCAGGGGCATCGGGTGCAGCCGGAGAAGCTGTAGCCAGCGTCATTCCGGATCGTGCCGCGAGTTGATCGCGCGCCCCCGGAACGCCGTCCGTTCGCTCAGCGTTTCCCTGTGCGCAACGGAGACCTGAATGACAAGACCACTGAGCAAGACCATCAAGCCTGTTCCCGAGGAGAACCAGAGCCACAAGGGGCCCGGCAGCACACCGGCCGTTCCACTCGACACCACCAAGGGCCATCGCGACGACGAGAAGCACAACATCCGCGAACAGGCCGCACATGGCAATCTGACGCAGAACACGAGCAATCGCAGGTCGGGGTAGGGCGCGTCCGCCTGCGCGTCTCGCGGCACAAGTCACCAGCGCGGGGGTGACGGTGATAGATTTGTGCACACTATTCAATCCACGTCATTGCGAGGAGCGAAGCGACGAAGCAATCCATGCCTCCACACGTGGCGACATGGATTGCTTCGCTTCGCTCGCAATGACGGGCGGAGATTCCGATTCACATATCAAACAGCGTGAGGATGCGCGTTCGCATTCTCGCGGCGCCACGCGCCCGAGTCTTGCTTCACGTTCCGCCCTCTCAATCCGCAGAGGGCGCAGGGAAAGCCGGGCGCCGATTGCACCCGCGGCGCCGATCGCACCCATGGGTCCCGTGCAACAAAAAGCACGGGGGTAGGACCACAGGTGTAACCGGAATCCCGGCTTTCCCTGCGCGATGGTTTTACGGTTTCCTTCGTGCTCTCCCCGGCGAGACCGGGCTTGTTTGCCGCCGTCTTCGCAAGGACGCTTCGCGTCCTGCGAAGAGACACCAGCCACTGGGGCGTCAGGACCACACGACTTCGCCGTCCGCCTCACGTGCGTTCGTCTTGTGCACGATCAGCGTCCACCGCATCCCACACCACGTTCGTGACGATCGCGAGCCGCCCCTCGTGTCGGGTGAGACGGGTGGATTCATACACTGAATTGCGCTTCTGAAAAATAGAAATATTTTTGCGCCTGGGGCTTGCGCCGTCGGGCAAATCAGTGGCATGGCGGCCGGCAGGCCGCGACCGTGCTGCGCCAGACGACCGCAATCGCACCGTCGGTAAAACGAGTCATGTGGGCTCGAACGACGCCAGGAATTCCTCAGCCTTCGCCCGAGTCGGAAATCGACCGAGTTCTCGATAGTCGGGATCGTCCTCCGCTGAGTCAGGAGAGTGCAGCGCAACGAATTCGGCGCCTCGCTGCTCGACCAATTCCGTCAGGTCTTCGCTCCTCATGGGGGACATATCCCGTGCGCCGCAACGCGGGCACTCGTCGTCACACGTACAGGACCATTCGTCGGTCCATCGTTTGTCGCAGCGCTCGCATCGGTAGAAATTGAGGAACCAGGCCATGGCGAACCTTCACGATTTCAGTCGATAATTGCCTCGCGATACAAACTCGATAAATCCACGATCACGCAGGTACTGAAGCTGCTGGCGTATCTTGGGTTTGACATTCTGGTTACCCGGATAGAGATCGCCAAGATGTCGCTCAAACGCATAGACTTCCTCGATCGTAAATTCACGCTTGCCCAGCGACTCCACGCATTTCATCACGTCGAGCAGCCAGCCTCGGGCCTCCAGCGACTCGCTTCTTAGAAATAGTGTCTTCTGCCACTCGGCCAGAACAAGCTCCTTGTCGCGAATGACGCCGTTCTGAACGATGTGGATTTTCCCTGCTTCCGGCACCTTCCCGATCAGGATGTTGGACCCGATCCAGCCTGCGCGTCAGGCGGTTGCCGCCAGCGGCTTCCGCCTTTCGATGATGTCATGAACAAAGAAGTGCTTCGGCACGATCAACAGATTTACGACCGCAAGCGTCTTGAGGTCGTAGTTCATCAGCAGAAGATTGGGATTGTTGCTCGCGGCCAGACGCTCGCATTTCGTCTTGTAGGCGCCATCGGCGACCTTCGGACCAAATTTGCCCTTCTGGCTCTTGAGCTCGAACTCTTCGCTACATGATCCGCACAGGAAGTCGGCCACAGGACTGTTGTTGGGAAATTGCGACATCTTCGCGTTGCCGCAGTGCGGGCAGTACGCCCAAGTCTTGACCCAGGCTTCAGTCCAGGTTCGAGCGCTTTGAGAGCCGCTGGCGTAGGCGGATTGGGATTCTTCGAAGCCGAGTTTCATGGTGCAGCATCAAGGTCTCTTGGCATGCACGACCATCTTTCCGTCACTGATGCCTAGTGGCTTACGAATGCCTACCGATCTTGGTGCATGAGGCAAAACTAGTGATCTCACTCAGCCTGCGGCAAGATAGATACTGTAAGCCGATATAATTCTTTCGCGGACGTAGAACTGAGCCGCATTAAAGTGCTGAGTCATTAGCTCTGATGACATTTCCTCGCCAAGTCGATCTGTGAACTTGGCGAAGTCCTTTTTGCTCGTGCATGCATCGTATTCCTCAATCGTGAAGTTGCGGGCATTTATGTAGAATTCCGAAAGAAGAAAGAAGGCAATGAGCGCTCGCCAAACCACAGGATGAGTATGGGGGTGAAATCCAGTGAGGATCTTCTTCATTGGATCATAGGCATTGTTAAGGTCGGTTTTCTCTTCTTCTAGATCGATTTCAAATTGAAACCATTCGATAGGTGCTGGGCCGTTTGGTCCGCTAACAATCATCGCTGAGACGAGCCGCTCAACTTCGCCGCGCACAAGTCCTTGAAATTTGAATTCACCTGGCTTGTGTTCAAGCTGAGCCTTTGTTGGCTCCGCGTAAGGATCATAGGGAAGCGTGAAATTTGGGACATTGGCTAGGTCAAAATGATCGACTAGGATATCGGGGTAAATTGAAAGGGTCATAAATTTTCGACCGATCACCGGCTCGAGGGTGACATCGAGTTGAGAAAGCTTCCGCAAAAGGAGACGGTGCAGAACAATTGGTAGAAACATCCTGTAAACGGTCGATCGTTGATAATAGTGATCAGCCATCCAGGTTTTGCGCTTGTCACGGCTGATATAGCCTTCGCGAAGCCGGTCGGCGAAGGCATTTAGCCTCCCTCGCGTGCTCCTTGCTGCAAAATGTGCGATGAAGAGGATGGGTTCGACCTCGTCATACAACCTCTTTCGTGCTTCATATTCATAATCTAAGCGCGCTTCCTTTAAGCGATTTTCATGGCTGTACTTGGATTTGAGTTCCTCCAATAAGCGTGATTGTTCGCCTCTCAACGTCTCAATTGATTGATCCGCTCGGCGCTTAATAAAAACTGAAAGTATACCCGTAGTAAGAGCGGCGACGACAGTTGCTATCGCTCCCGCGATTGCTGCGAGTACCTTTAGATCGTTTTCATCGAGCGTCACTGACAACCTCAACGAGTGCTAGCCCTTCTATAGCACGTCGCTTCTTGGTTGAAACAATGACTTTCCCTACCGCTTCTTCCACCCACCCCGCTTCCCCGGCGCGCCACCACTGGAGCGCGGCGACGGGCCGAACTCCGGCCCCGACTGCCGCGAGTCCGTCGGCTGGATGATGCGGCTGGTGGTGCCGAACGGCTTCGTCGGCAGCGCGCCGCTCGGGCGGTAGGGCAGCGATTCCGGGCCGTGCATTTCGTCGAGATGCGGCTTGTGGACCTTTGAGCCGGAGCGGCCGCTGCCGCTTGCCTTGACGGCGGAGGACACGCCTTTCTTCTTCATCGCGCTGACCGGCAGGTTCGCGGCGTCGCCGTATTTCCTGGTGCCGGCATAGGCGCCGGCCTTGTTCTGCACCGCGCGCTGCTTGGCGGTGGGGTCGTCGACCACGGCCATTTCGGTGGCGCGCAGGCGTTTGACCTCGTCGCGCAGGCGGGCGGCTTCCTCGAAGTTCAAATCGGCCGCGGCCTCGCGCATCCGCGTTTCGAGATCGTTGAGCACGGCCTCGAAATTGTGGCCGATGCTGATGACGTCGTCGGCCATGCCGCCGTCGCCGATCTCGACCAGCACATGGTCGCGCTCGTAGACGGAGTTGAGGATGTCGCCGATCGACTTCTTCACGCTCTCCGGCGTGATGCCGTTGGCCTCGTTGTATTCGACCTGCTTCTCGCGGCGGCGCGCGGTCTCGGCCATCGCGCGCTCCATCGAGCCGGTCATCTGATCGGCATAGAGGATCACCTTGCCGTCGACATTGCGCGCGGCGCGGCCGATGGTCTGTATCAAGGACGTTTCACTGCGCAGAAAACCTTCCTTGTCGGCGTCGAGGATCGCGACCAGCGCGCATTCGGGAATGTCGAGGCCCTCGCGCAACAAGTTGATGCCGACCAGCGCGTCGAACGCGCCGAGGCGAAGGTCGCGGATGATCTCGATGCGCTCGATGGTGTCGATGTCAGAGTGCATGTAGCGGACGCGGATGCCCTGCTCATGCAGATATTCGGTGAGGTCCTCCGCCATGCGTTTCGTGAGCACCGTGATCAGCGAGCGGTAGCCGGCCGCGGCCGTTGCGCGCACCTCGCCGACGAGGTCGTCGACCTGGGTGCGCGCCGGGCGGATGTCGACCGGCGGGTCGATCAGCCCGGTCGGGCGGATCACCTGCTCGACGAACACGCCGCCCGACTCGTTGAGCTCCCAGCCGCTCGGCGTCGCCGACACCGCGACCGTCTGCGGCCGCATCATGTCCCATTCCTCGAAGCGGAGCGGGCGGTTGTCCATGCAGGAGGGCAGGCGGAAGCCGTACTCGGCCAGGGTCGCCTTGCGGCGGAAGTCGCCGCGGAACATGCCGCCGATCTGCGGCACGGTGACGTGGCTCTCGTCGGCAAACACCAGCGCGTTGTCGGGGACATATTCGAACAGCGTCGGCGGCGGCTCGCCGGGACGGCGGCCGGTGAGATAGCGCGAATAGTTCTCGATGCCGGCGCAGCTCCCGGTCGCCTCCATCATCTCGAGGTCGAAGGTGGTGCGCTGCTCAAGCCGCTGCGCCTCCAGCAGGCGACCCTGATCGTTGAGCTGGTCGAGGCGCAGCTTCAACTCCGATTTGATCGACTTGATCGCCTGCACCAGCGTCGGGCGCGGCGTCACATAGTGCGAATTGGCGTAGATCTTGATGAATTCAAGCTCGTCCTGCTTGTGGCCGGTGAGCGGATCGAACTCCTCGATATTCTCCACGGTGTCGCCGAACAGGTTCACGCGCCAGGCGCGGTCCTCATAATGCGCCGGGAAGATGTCGATGACGTCGCCGCGGACGCGGAAGGTGCCGCGGGTGAATTCGGCCTGCGTCCGCTTGTACTGCAGTGCCACGAGGTCGGCGATCAACTGCCGCTGGTCGATGCGCTCGCCCTTCTTCAGCGCAAACGTCATCGCGGTGTAGGTCTCGACCGAGCCGATACCGTAGATGCAGGACACCGACGCCACGATGATGACGTCGTCGCGCTCGAGCAGTGCGCGCGTCGCCGAATGGCGCATGCGGTCGATCTGCTCGTTGATCGAGGAGTCCTTCTCGATATAGGTGTCGGTCCGCGGCACATAGGCTTCCGGCTGGTAGTAGTCGTAGTACGAGACGAAATATTCGACCGCGTTGTCGGGGAAGAAGTTCTTGAACTCGCCATAGAGCTGCGCCGCCAGCGTCTTGTTCGGCGCCAGAATCAGCGCCGGGCGCTGCGTCGCCTCGATCACCTTGGCCATGGTGTAGGTCTTGCCCGAGCCGGTGACGCCGAGCAGCACCTGGGTGCGGTCGTTGCGGCTGATGCCCTCGACCAGCTCCGCGATCGCGGTCGGCTGGTCGCCCTTCGGTTCGTAGGACGACTTGATCTCGAAACGCACGCCGCCTTCGGATTTTTCCGGGCGCGGCGGCCGGTGCGGCGTCCACACCCGCATCGAGCCGTCGTCCTTGCGGAATTCGGGGCGGCCGTCGCGGATCAGGTTCTCCAGCGCGTCGGCGGTCGCTTTGACGCCGAGCGCTTCCATCTTGCTGCGCGGTGGGCGGGCGAGTGCCTCGTCATCATCCTCGGCGGTCGGCAGTCCAAGCTGCCGCGCCAGTTCGGGATCGAGGGTGGGGATCGTCGCCGAGGTGCCGTAATTGGCCTGCGGGGGTTCCTCGAGGCCTGCGGCATCGCGCTTGGCGACGTCCTCGCTGGTTCCGCGGGTCGAGGCCCGCGCGCGATGCGCGGCGGCCTCGCCGCCGGAGCGGCGGTCCAAGGAATTGTCGGGCGGCGGCTGCAATCCGGTGCCGGAGCCCATGCCGGCGTCGCCGCGATTGATCGCCGGGTTCAACAGTTCGGCAAGCGCCGGGCCGATCGGTTGGACGTCGGGCCTCGACGCCTTAGAACTTGGGGCTTTGGATTTGGGGGATTTGCCGGGCTTTTTTGGAGTGCTTGGTGTCTTCGCCATGCCCCGAATATGGGACGAGTCCGGCAGCGAGAAAAGGGTTTTGGGCGAGCGACTTAGCCTGCGAACGTGCTGTCAGCAGGTGTCAGTAGCTGTTACGCGTCAGGCCCGCGGCGCGTCGACGATATCGAGATGGATCCCGCCGCAGCCCGTGCAGCGCATGGTCCAATATTCGGCGGCGCGGCCGGGAATGACGCGGAACACCGTGAGTTCGGCCGTGCAGTCCGGGCAGCTCGTTCTCACCTGCGGCGGCCACGCCGGATCGGGCTCGCATTGCGGCAGGGCGGCCACCATGGCGCTGCCGATCAGGCCGAAGCTCCGGCTGCCGACATTCTCACGCCATAGCGCTGCTGGAACTGGTCGATAAGCGTCTTGGCGTCCGCGATCGCCGCATCCCGATCGGACCACGCAAAGCCGATGTCGAGCATCGGAAACGAAATGCCATCGATGACGACCGGCTTTTGATCGGTTCGTTGAATCCTGGCGTGCCATTGCCCTTTCCCCATTTCAAACGACTTGATTTCAAATCCGCCGTAGATCATCCGCGACTCCGCGAGCTTTTTGCTTTTGCGGGGATCGAACCACGGGCGCCCGGGATCGAGTGTGAAGGAGATCACACCCCACCGGGTTTATTTGTGCGGAGCAGCAGGGGAGCGGTGCCTATGCACCATGATTGAATCGGCCGATCCGCAGGCTCGCTTCACCTCTCCCGCTTGCGGGGGAGGTCGCATCGCATCGACAGATGCGATGCGGGTGGGGGCTCTCTCCACGATATGACCCGCGGCGATACCCCCACCCCAACCCTCCCCCGCAAGCGGGAGAGGGGGCGCAATCCCTTCGGGGCGCGCAGCCTCATCCGATCGCTGCTACCGCCGGGCGGCGATGTGATCGGCTAGATCGGCGGCATCGTCGCCGACCCCCGACAGGAACGAGGATTTCATCCGCGACAGCCATTGCAGGCCGAGGAAATAGAGGCCCGGCACCTCGGAAATGCCGCGGCGGTGCCTCGGTTCGCCGCGCGCGTCGAGCACGGGAACATCGATCCAGTCGAGATCGAGGCCATAGCCGGTGGCCCAGACCACGGCGTTGACGCCCTCGGTGCGCAGGTCGAGCGTGCGAAGCGGCGCGGTGAGGCAGGCCGGGTCGGGCAGGCGGGCGCGGGCGGCGGGATCATCGGGACAATCGAGCCCGCGCGCGGCGATGAAGTCGTCGACCATGGCGAGGAACGTCTCGTAATAGGCGTCGCCATTGGCGATGCTCTCGGCGAGGTCGGGCGCGATCGCGATCACGCCGTCGCTGGCAGCGCTGACGCGGCCGAGCAAGGTGACGCCCTCGGCCGCGAAGCGGCGGAAGTCGACGGTGTGGCCGCCATAGGCGCCGGTGATGACCGGCAGCAGGCGCGACGCGCCGCGTTGCTCGACCGGCGTCTGGTCGATGCCCATCTCGGCGAGCCGCCCAATCAGGTCGCGGCCGCGATAACGGCGCGGCAGCCGGCTGTGCTGTCCGATCGAGAGGAAGACGCGGCGGCCGGCGCGCGCGAGCTCTTCGGCGATCTGGGCGCCGGAGGCGCCGGCGCCGACCACCAGCACCGCGCCATCAGGCAGTTGCGCCGGATTCTTGTAGGCGCTGGCGTGCACCTGGAAGATATCCGCGTCGCGCAGCAGGTCCGGCCGCAGCGGCCGCTGATAGGGGCCAGTGGCGACGACCACGTTGTTGGCGGCGATCGATCCATCGACGGTCTCGGCGATGAAGCCGCCATTGCCGTCCGTGTGCAGCCGCGTCACCGCGACGCCGCAGCGGATCGGCGGCGCGACGAAGCGGGCGTAATCCTCGATGAAGCGGATGATCGCTGCCGTCGGCGAGAAGCCATCGGGATCGTTGTGCTGAAACGCGAAGTCCGGCAGCCGCACCGACCAGTTCGGAAACTGGAACATCAATCCGTCCCAGCGTTCGCTGCGCCAGCGCTCGGCGATGCGCTGCCGCTCCAGCACGAGATGCGCGATCCCGCGCTGCTTCAGCCGGTGGCTCATGGTGAGCCCGGCCTGGCCGCCGCCGATCACCAGCGTGTCGATCGTCTCGTCAGGCACTGCGCGCCCCCTTGCGGCGCCCGGCGGGCTCGGCCGCGGCGCGGATGATCCAGCGCCGGAACGCGGCGAAGTCGCGCTGGTCGGCGTGGAAGCCGCGATAGACCAGGTACCAGCGCATGCCCTTCGGCACACCAAGCGCAAACGGCGCCACCAGCCGCCCGGCGGCGAGGTCGTCGTCGATATAGGGCCGGATGCCCATGGCGACACCGAGTCCGTCGATCGCGGCTTGCAGCGCCTGGCCGTAGAACTGGAATTCCTGGCCGCGCGCGGTGATGCGTGTAACCCCTGCGGCCTTCAGCCATGACGGCCAGTCGTCGGGCGAATGCGCGACGCGGATCAGGCTGGGCCCCTTCAGGTCGGCGGGGCGCTTCAGCGAATTGGCGAGCCGCGCCGTGCACACCGGCAAGAGATCGGCGGCGAACAGCGGCTCGGCGACCAGGCCCGGCCATTCGCCGTCGCCGAGCTTGACGCCGCAGGTCCAGTCGTCGCCGAACGGTGCGGCGGCGCCGCCGGTCGTGATCCGCACCTCGATGTCGGGCTCTTCTTTGCGGAATTCGCCGAGCCGCGGGATCAGCCATTTCATCGCAAAGGTCGGCCCGACGCCGATCGTCAGCACGCGCACGCTCGATGGCGCCGTGACCTGCGCGGTCAGGCTTGCGAGCGCATCGAAGATCGGCGTCAGCCCGCTCTGATAGGCGCGGCCGGCCGCGGTGGTGACGAGCTTGTTGGCCTTGCGCTCGAACAGCGCGACGCCGAGCCGCTCCTCCAGGAGATGCACCATCCGGCTAATCGCCGCCGCCGAGACGTTGAGCTCGTTGCCCGCGGCGGCGAAGCTGCCGGTCCGCGCCGCGGCCTCGAATGCCTTGATGCCGTTGAGAAAGAGCAGCCGCCGCATGCATGACCCTCAGGAAAGCTGATGCCAGGGCAAGATAACTCAGTTTGCCGGTGCCGTCCAAGCGCGGCAGAAATACCCTCGGAGGTTCAGCATGAGTCCGCTTCTGATCGCTGCACTTGGGGCCTTGATGGTCGCGACGGCGTTCCTGTCGGGGCTGTTCGGCATGGCCGGCGGGCTGATCCTGATCGGCGTGCTGCTCGCGATCCTGCCGCTGCCGTCGGCGATGGTGCTGCACGCGATCACGCAGATGGCCTCCAACGGCTGGCGCGCCTTCCTGTGGCGGGCGCATATCCGCTGGCGGCCGGTCGCGGTCTATTTGATCGGCTGCGCATTGGCGCTCGGCCTGTGGTCGATCACGCGCTACGTGCCGGACAAGCCGGTCGCGCTGCTCCTGCTCGGCGTCACGCCGTTCATGGCGCGGTTGATGCCAAAGGGCATCAAGCCGAATCCGGACAGCGTCTGGCAGGGCACGTTCTACGGCTCGATCTGCATGGGGCTGATGCTGATGACCGGCGTCTCGGGCCCGCTGATGGACACCTATTTCCTCGGCGGCAATTTCGGCCGGCGCGAGACGGTGGCGACGAAGGCGACCTGCCAGGTCGCGAGCCATCTCACCAAGCTGATCTATTTCGGCGGCATCATCGACCAGGCCGCTTCGCTCGATCCGACGCTGGCGGCGATCGCGGTCGCGGCCTCGATGCTCGGCACCTCGCTGGCGCGGCGCATTCTGGAAGCGATGAGCGACCAGCAATTCCGCACCTGGGCCAACCGGCTGATCACGACGGTGGCAAGCTATTACATCCTCTATGGCGGCTGGCTGATGGTGGCGCGCAACAGCGCGCTGGCGCACTAGAACTCGGAACGGAGGCGTCCGATGACGGAGACATCAGATGCATTGGTGCTCGATCTCGTCGAATGGATCGCGCGTGAGCCGAGACCCTATGCCGAGGTGATCGAGACCTGGCGCACCTCCTGCCCGCGGCTGACGATCTGGGAGGATGCAGTGGATCGCGGCTATGTCGTGCGCCGCCCCTCGGTCGATGGCCTGCGCGTGACGGTGACCGAAGACGGCGAGAAGTTCTTGCGTGCGCACGGCCGTAAGCATTGATGGTACTAGCGCTGGGTCTCCGCAAGCCGCGGCCGCGACTGCGCGGCCCGCAGATCACATTCGCGCGCGGTGCATCGCGCGCCGATTGACTTGGCTGGGGCTTTGCGCCCAAATCCATGCAGTCGCATCCTTTTCGCCAACGCGCGATTTCCTCACGTCCTCACGAGCCACAGGATCGTCCCCATGATCGACCTCCATTACTGGACCACGCCGAATGGTCACAAGATAACGATGTTCCTCGAAGAGACCGGATTGGAGTACAAGATTTTCCCGGTGAACATCGGCAAAGGCGATCAGTTCAAGCCGGAGTTTCTGCAGATCGCGCCGAACAATCGCATTCCGGCGATCCTCGATCGCGCGCCGAAGGGCGGCGGCAAGCCGATCTCGATCTTCGAGTCAGGTGCGATCCTGCTCTATCTCGCCGAGAAGACCGGCAAGTTCCTCCCCGCCGATCTCTATGGCCGTTACGATGCGATCCAGTGGACGTTCTGGCAGATGGGCGGGCTCGGGCCGATGGCCGGCCAGAACCATCACTTCCGCAACTACGCGGTCGAAAAACTGCCTTACGCGATCGATCGCTACGTCAACGAGACCAATCGGCTCTATGGCGTCCTGAACAAGCGCCTGTCGGACCGCGACTTCATCGCCGGCGACTATTCGATCGCCGACATGGCGAGCTATCCCTGGGTGGTGCCGTACAAGAACCAGGGCCAGAACATCGACGACTTCCCGCACCTGAAGCGCTGGCTGGAAACCATCGAGAAGCGGCCCGCCACGATCCGCGCCTACGCCAAGGCGAAGGAGGTCAATCCGAATTTCGGCCAGCCCGCGATCCGCACCGAGGAAGAGCGCAAGCTGCTGTTCGGACAGACCGCGGCCGTGGTGCGGTAACTCAGGTCCATCACTTCGTCATGGCCGGGCATAGTCGTCCGAAGGACGGCGTCGCTTCCGCGCGCCTATGCCCGGCCATCCACGTTTTGGGACTTGGACAGAAGACGTGGATGCCCGGGTCAAGCCCGGGCATGACGAGTTGGTGAAGCGTACGCCTCACGCCCCGACATATTTCGCCGGTCGCCGCGCTTTCCATGCCGCGAGGCCCTCTTCGAGATCGCGGCTCGGCACCAGGGCGGCGAACTGCTCGCTCTCGACCAATAGCCCCTCGGCAATCGCCATGTTGAGGCCGCGCGTGACCGCGGTGATGACGCTACTGACCGCGCCGGGCGAATGCCTGATGATGCGGCCGGCGAGTTCGCGCGCGGCCTTCAGTAATTGATCGTGCGGCACGATGCTGTTGACGAGCCCGATCTCGCGCGCGTGCTCCGGCGAGAACGGATCGCCGGCCAACAGCAGTTCCAGCCCGCGCTTGCGCCCCGCAAGCCGCGGCAGCCGCTGCGTGCCGCCGAAGGTCGGCGGCATGCCGAGCTTGATCTCGGGCTTTGCGAACAGCGCCTTGTCGCTGGCAACAGCGAGATGAACCGCTTCGGTGATCTCGCAGCCGCCGCCGAAGGCGAGCCCGTTGACGGCAGCGATGACCGGTTTCCTGAACGCCTCGAGCCGCGCCGTCATGGCCTGGCCGCGCCGGACGAAATCGCGCACGGCAATCGCGGTGCCCTGCCGGACGCTTTCAGAGAATTCGTTGATGTCGGCGCCGGCGGAAAAGGCGCGCTCGCCGGCGCCGGTCAGGATCACGGCACGCACGGCCGCATCGCCTTCGATTCTGTCGAGCGCGGCCATCAACTGGTCGATCAGCTCATAGTTCAGCGCGTTCAGCCGTTCCGGGCGGTTCAGCGTGATCAGCGCGATCTCGTCGTCGATCTCGAGCAGGATGGGGTTGGTCATTGATGCGGTCTCCGGCATTCGCTTGGTGTCGCGAGGGAATGTAGCGGCAGCCGCGATTTGTGTATATTCACTGGTTAGTATACATACAGGTCATGCCCAGACCCTCCGAACCCACCCGAGAGCGCATCATCCAGGCGGCGAATTCGCTGTTCTACAATGAAGGCATCCGGCGCGTGAGCGTCGACGAGGTGGCCGCCAAGGCCGGCCTGACCAAGCGCACGCTCTATTACCATTTCAAGAGCAAGGACGATCTGGTCGCGGCCTATCTCGCCGCGCGTGACCAGCCCAACCTCGCGCTGTTCCGGAAATGGTTCACCGAGGCCGAGGGCGGCCTGCCGGCCAAGGTCGAGGCGATCTTCCGCAATCTCGCGCGCTCGGCGCGGCACCCGAAATGGAAGGGGTGCGGCTTCCTGCGCACCTCGGCGGAGCTCGCCAATCTGCCCGGCCATCCCGCGATCAGGATCGGCGCCGCGCACAAGAAGAAGTTCGAGGACTGGCTGCGCGTGACCTTCGCGGCAGAGGGCATCGCCGATCCACTGCGGCTCGCGCGGCAGATGCTGCTGCTGCTGGACGGATCGTTCGCCGTCGTGCTGCTGCATCGTGATGCCAGCTACATGGAGACCGCGGGCGAAGCGGCGCGTGCGTTGATCGAGATGGCGTTGGCGAAGGCGGGGCGCAAACGGCGTTAGAGTCGCGGGACGCTCTCGTCGTCATTGCGAGGAGCTCGCGACAAAATTGCAAAGCAATTTTGCGCTGAAGCGACGAAGCAATCCATGGCCGCGCGAGCGGACAGATGGATTGCTTCGCTATCGCTCGCAATGACGGCTAAAGTGCGCCGCGCTCCCGCAACATCGCCAGCACCGCATTCAGATCCGGCAGCACGGCTGCGCATTTCGCGCGCGTCTCGTCGGTCGGTGGCGTCATGTCGGGCACCATCAGCGTGATGGCGCCGGCGGCGTGGGCCGCGGCGACGCCGTGGTTGGAATCTTCCACGGCGACGCAGGCCGCCGGCATCAGGCCAAGCTGTGCCGCCGCCTTGAGGTAGAGTTCGGGGTCCGGCTTGCCGTGCGTCACGTCGTCGAGCGTCAGCAGTGTGTCGAAGCGCTCGCGGATTCCGGCGAGTGTGAGATTGCGTTCAGCCGAGCGCCGCGAAGACGAGGTCACGATCGCCATCGGGCAATTGGCGGCCTCCAGGCCGTTGAGCAGTTCGAGTGTGCCTGATTTGAGCGGCAGGCCGGCGCGCATCATTGCGTCGCGATGGCCGATGAACGCCTGGTTGACGTCGGCCATTGGAAAGTCCGCACCATAGCGGTCGAGCAGCATCGCCTCGCAGGCCGGCGCGGGAAGGCCGACCATGGCGTGGCAGAGCGCGACGACATCGTCGGTGTAGCCGCACCCGTTCAGCGCCGCGACCAGGCTGTCGAAATAGACCTTCTCGGTGTCGAGCAGCGTGCCGTCCATGTCGAGCAGGACGGCGCTGACGGTCCAGCGCTCGCTCATGTCGCGCTCACGCTTGCGCGTTGTTGCGCGAGCTTGCGCAGGCAGGCGGGGCACAGGCAATCGCCGCCGTCGGTCGGCATCGCTACGCGATAGCTTTCATCGGCACACCAGCAGCCGCCGGCAGGGCTGCAGCCGAACTCGGTGCCGCATTGCGCACAGGCGAGGCGGCGCGGGGAGGAGCTTTCTGGCCGATCTGTCATCACGAGAGGTGCATTCTAACCGGGAATTAATCCTGGAATTAATCTCGGGTTCATCCCGAACCGCGCTATGATGCGGCGCAACTCATATAGCCGGGATACGGCGCCAAGGGAAATCTCAAGGACACTGCGATGGCCCGCGATTCGCAAGCAGCGCTGGTTGCCCTCAATCGCTTCGGATTCGGCGCCCGCGGCGGCGCATCCGGCGATTTCATCAATGCGGCCTCCGATCCGCGCGGCTTCGTCAAGGCGGAGTTGACGCGGCCGAACGGCGCGTTGCTCGAAGTGCCCGGCCTGCTCTCGACGGCTGAGCTCGGCAAACAAGTGTTCGACTATCAGTTCGAACAGCAGCAGGCGCGTGCCGCCGCGAAGGCGACCCAGCCGGCCGCGACCTTGACGCCGTCCCAGCAGCCGTCGTCCGATGCAAGACCGCAGCAACGGCGCAACCTGTCGCTCTCCACCATCGCCAAGGAGATCGCGGCGAAGGATCCGGCGATGCGGCAGGCGGACAATGCCAACGCCGCGATGGCGCCGACTGATTCGATGCAGCCCTTGGTCGATCCGCCGAAGCCGCCAGCACAGCCGCTCAATATCATCCAGAAGACGTTCCGCGCCGAGGCCCTGGCGCGACTGCAGCGCGGCGTGGTCGCCGATTGCGGCTTCGTCGAGCGGCTCGTCGTGTTCTGGTCGAACCATTTCTGCATCTCGGCCAACAAGGGCGCGCTGGCGCGGATGTGGGCCGGCTCGTTCGAGCGCGAGGCGATCCGCCCGCACGTGCTCGGCCGCTTCGCCGACATGCTGAAGGCGGTCGAGCAGCATCCGGCGATGCTGTTCTTTCTCGACAACCAGCAATCGCTGGGGCCGGAGTCCCGCGCCGGCATCAACCGCAACCGCGGCCTCAACGAAAATCTCGCGCGCGAGATCATGGAGCTGCATACGCTCGGCGTCGGCGGCGGCTACACCCAGGATGACGTCACCTCGCTCGCGCGCATCATCACGGGATGGACCTATGCCGGACGCCAGGGCCAGCTCGGCACACCCGGCACCTTCGTGTTCAACGCCAATGCGCACCAGCCCGGCGCGCAGCAGGTGCTCGGCAAGGTCTATGAACCAAGCGGCGTCGCGCAGGGCGAGGCTGTTCTCGCTGACATCGCGCGGCATCCGTCGACGGCGAAGTTCATCGCCACCAAATTCGCGCGCCACTTCGTGGCGGACGAGCCGCCGCCGGCGCTGGTCGCAACGCTGCGGGACGTGTTCACCAAGACCGACGGAAATCTCGGCGCGCTGGCGAACGCGCTGGTCGATTCCAACGAGGCCTGGCAGGCGCCGCTCGGCAAGATCCGCTCGCCCTATGAATTCCTGGTCGCGTCGGGCCGCCTGTTGGCGCGCAATCCGGAGGATCCGGGGCGCTACCTCAACGGCCTCAACGTGCTCGGCCAGCCGCTGTGGTCGCCCGCGGGACCGAACGGCTTTGCCGATACCAACGCGGCGTGGGCCGCGCCCGAAGGCATCAAGCTCAGGCTCGACATTTCGGCGCAGATTGCGTCCACGCTCGCCGACCGGCTCGATCCGCGCGATCTGCTCGAGCTTGTCGCGGCGGATGCCGCTTCGCCCGAGACGCGGCGGACGATCGAGCGCGCCGAATCGCGCCAGCAGGCGCTCGCGCTGTTGTTGATGTCGCCGGAATTCCAGAGGAGGTGACGATGGAGTGCCGTGAGAGCTTGATGGCGCAGGCGACGTCGCGGCGCGCGCTGCTCCTTGGCGGCGCCTCCTTTGCGGCCTGGGCCTATTTGCCGAAATTCGCACGCGCCGCCGACGGCCGCGATCCGCGGCTTGTTGTCGTGATCCTGCGCGGCGCGCTCGATGGTCTCGCTACCGTCGCGCCGATCGGCGATCCCGATTATCTCGGCCTGCATGGTTCGATTGCGCTCCGGTCCGATGGGCCGAATGCCGCTGTGATGCTCGATCCGTTCTTCGGCCTGCATCCGGCGATGCCGGAATTCGCGCGGATGTATCGCGCGAAACAGGCCGCGGTGATCCACGCGGTTGCCACCTCCTATCGCGACCGCTCGCATTTCGACGGCCAGGATGTGCTCGAGAGCGGCTTTCCCGGTCCGGGCCGCGTGCAATCCGGCTGGCTCAACCGTGCGCTGGAGGGGCTGCCGAAGGGCGAACGGGTGATGAGCGCGCTCGCGGTCGGCCCGACCACGCCGCTGGTGCTGCGCGGCGCAGCACCAACCGTCGGCTGGGCGCCGGTCGCGCTGCCGCAGGCGGCCGACGACACCGCGATGCGGCTCATGGATCTCTACCAGCACCGCGATCCCGCACTCGCGACCGCGCTGACGCAAGGGTTGCAGCTCGAGAAGCAGGCGCAGGGCGACGACATGAAGCCGAAGCCCGGCGTCAACGGAATCGGCGCGATGCGGCAGGTGGCGCGCGGCGCCGCCAAGCTGATGGCGGCCGACGACGGCCCGCGCATCGGCGCACTCGCCTTCGACGGCTGGGACACCCATGCCAATGAGGGCGGCCCGGTCGGGCGGCTTGCGCAACTGCTCGGCGGCCTCGATGGTGCAATCGCCGAGTTCGAGAGCGGCTTGGGGGGGCGCTGGCGCGACACTGTGATCGTGGTCGCGACCGAGTTCGGCCGCACCGCGCGCGTCAACGGCACCGAAGGCACCGACCATGGCACCGGCACCATCGCATTGCTCGCCGGCGGCGCGGTGAAGGGCGGCCGCATCATCACCGATTGGCCGGGCCTGAAGCCAGCCAATCTCTACCAGGCCCGTGACCTCGCCCCGACCACCGACTTGCGCGCCGTGATGAAGGGCGTGCTGCACGACCAGTTCGGCGTCGGCGAGCGCGTGCTGGCGGAAACGGTGTTTCCGGACAGCGCGCCGGTGAGGCCGATGAAGGGGCTGGTGGCTTAGAGCGATCGGAGTTCGCTCACCGCAAATGGGCGAACCTCGATCGGGA
>NZ_JBHMET010000196.1:0-13225 GCF_042430365.1 Bradyrhizobium erythrophlei | reverse complement strand
TCTTTGTTTGAGCATGATCTTTTCGGAAAACCGCTACACACTTTTCCGGATCATGCTCTAGTGCGCGCAGACGAAGCCGGAGACGTCGTCCGCAGCCTTCCTGAGATCCGATAGCAGCAGGGCGACCCGCGCGGCGGTCATGCGCTCGCTGGTGGACGCGACCGCCACTGCGGCGATGGCGGCGCCCGCGCGATCCATTACCGGAAGGCCGACGGCGGTGACGCCGGGCACGGCGCGATTACCAATCAGCGCATAGCCGTTCTGGCGAGCCATCCGCCGCAGCCGGTGCAGTTCGTCCGCACTCACGTCGCCATAGGCACGCAGCCTCGGTTCGATATCGCTGACCACGTCCGCCGCGTCCTCGTCGCTCAGCGCGGCAAGCAGTGCGAGACCGCCCGCGGTGATCCCCAGGGGATGACGTGCGCCGAGCGGCACCGACGGCGTCTGGATCGGAAATGTGCCCTGCACGCGATCGACGCAAACGCTGTCGTTGGCGCTGCGAACGAACAGAAAGGACGTGTCGCCGGTGCGCTCGGCCAGTTGCTGCAGGATCGGTCGGCAACACTCATGCATGGTCAGCGCGCGCGCCGATACGAGCCCAAGTTCCAACGCGAAGGTGCCGACGACGTAGCGCCGGGAGCCATTCTCGCGGGCCAGCAGGCCTTCATCGACCAGCGCCTTCAGGAGGCGATGCACCGTGGGGCGCGGCAGCGCCATCGTCTCGGCGATGTCGGAGAGCCGGATGCCTTTGCCGTGGCGGTTGGCCACCAAGCGCAATGCGCGCATCGCGCGGGATACCGTCTGCGTTCCGGACATCGCGGTTGTCGACATGGATGCTCCCCCGGGGGGCTGCGCAGAAATCCGCACATTGATATTTCAATATGTAGAATTATTGTCGCCGGAAGGCAAATTATCCGTCGCAATTCGGGTTCGAAGCGCGAGAAGGTGGCTCGATTGCAGGCCATTCTCAGTCAAAAGTTCCACTTATTGAAATAATCTTGTCGAGGGTATCGTGAATTTTGACCTCGCCGATCGCTTTGCGTATCGTTTTCAGTATTCCATTTAGTGGAACAAATCTCGGTTGACTCGCAGGATTTTGTCATGAGCAACGATTGGCCCCGTATCCCTGTCCGGGACCGCGTTCCCTACAACCCGATCGTCGGCCGCCGCTTTCGGTTGCCCAACGACGCGCGCGTCGCGGTTTGGACGATCGTCAATGTCGAGAACTGGGATGCGGCCGGTGCCATGCCGCGCAATGTGCTGTCGCCGCCAATGG
Organism: Bradyrhizobium erythrophlei; assembly: GCF_042430365.1. Classification (GTDB taxonomy): domain Bacteria; phylum Pseudomonadota; class Alphaproteobacteria; order Rhizobiales; family Xanthobacteraceae; genus Bradyrhizobium; species Bradyrhizobium erythrophlei. Next base: position 11,949 of record NZ_JBHMET010000196.1, on the reverse strand, counting down.
GGCAGCCGCTGCTGCCCGATATCCCGAACTGGGCCTGGCACGAATACGGCATGCGCGTCGGATTCTGGCGCTTCGTGGATGTGCTGGCTGCGCGCGGCCTCAAGGCGTCCTTCGCCGTGAACGCATCGGCGATCTCGGCCTATCCCGCCGCCTGCGAGGCCGCGCGCGCTGCCGGATGGGACTTCATCGGCCACGGCTTCGTGCAGGGACCGATGCATGCGGTCGCCGATCAGCGCGAAGCGATCCGTCAGACGATCGAGACAATCCGCGGCTTCACCGGCAGGCCGGTGCGTGGCTGGGAGAGTCCGGGCCTGACGGAGACCGACGACACCGTCGATCTCCTGGCCGAGGCCGGCATCGAATATGTCGCCGACTGGGTGCTGGACGACCAGCCGGTCGCGATCAAGACGCGCAGCGGCAACATCGTCTCCGTGCCCTACACGGTCGAGGTCAACGACGTTGTGCTGTCGGCGATCCAGCAGCAGCCGTCGGACGCCATCCTGCAGCGAGGCCGCGACCAGTTCGACCGCCTCTATCAGGAAGGAGCGACGGTGCCGCGCGTCATGGCGATCAGCATCCATCCCTATCTCACAGGGGTCCCGCACCGCATTCGCTATCTCGAAGCCCTCTACGATCACATCCTTGCCCATGACGGCGTCCTGATGTGCACCGGCGCCGAGATCCTCGACATTTTCCGCAACCAGGCGAACGACCGATGACGCGGCCCCGCATCCTGCTGATCTCAACCGGTGGCACCATCACCATGACCCGCCGCGCGGGGAGCGGCATCGCGCCGACGCTCACTGCGGAGGATCTGGTGAGCGCGAATCCGGAACTGGCTGCCATCGCCGACCTCGACGTCGTCACGTTCTCGACCAAGCCGGGCGCCTCGCTGACTTTGCCGGATCTCATCAAGATCGCCGTGCTGATTGATCGACATCTTGCGACAGGGCATGCCGGTGCGGTCGTGGTGCAGGGAACCGACACGATTGAGGAGAGCGCGTTCGTGCTGGACCTGCTGGTGCAGTCGGATCGGCCGGTCGTGGTGACCGGCGCGATGCGGGGCGCCGGCGCGCCGGGCGCCGACGGCCCGGCCAATTTGCTCGCGGCCGTCACCACCGCCGCGTCGGGGGCGATGGCGGGCCTGGGCACGATGGTCGTCCTCAACGATGAAATTCACGCTGCGCGATATGTGACCAAGGGCGACACCTCGCGACCGGATGCATTCGTTTCGCCCGCGACGGGGCTGCTCGGTCGCATCGCCGAAGGCGAGGTGCTTCGGTTGTTTGGCGTCGAACGGATGCGGCCGCTGCAACGGCCGGTCGATGCATCGGATGTCCCGGTCGCGCTGATGCGAATTGGAATAGGCGACGACGGCCGGATGCTCGGCGCGCTCGCGGGCCTCGGCTATCGTGGCGCGGTGATCGAGGCCATGGGCGCCGGGCATGTGCCGGACATCCTCGCGCCGCTGATCGAAAGTCTCGCCGATCGAATGCCGGTCATCCTTGCGAGCCGGACCGGGGCGGGTCCGGTATTTACCCGCACCTACGGTTTCGCCGGCTCCGAGATTGATCTGATCCGGCGTGGCGCGATCCCCGGCGGTTTCCTGAACGGGGTCAAGGCGCGGCTGCTCCTGCAACTCCTTCTCGCACTCGGCCTCGGCGGGGACGAACTCGCACGCGCCTACGCGATGCGGTCCGGTCCGCGCGGCGGTGCCGCGAAAGCCTAGCCCCATTGTCATCCAGAGCGGGTTCGCGTCGACCTGCACCGGGTCCGCTGCAACGCAATCGAACCGAAAGGTCTAACCGCCATGTCCAACATCAAGCCCACATCGCTCGCCACCAAGGCCGGAGACGGCCGCGGAAGGATCGCGCTCGCGATGTTCGTCGTGCTGCTGCTGTCCTATGTCGTGAATGCGATGGACCGGCAGCTGTTCTCCGTGCTGGCGAGTGATGTGCGCAAGGCGCTCAACCTTTCGCTGCCCGAGATCGGTCTGGCCTCCACCATCTTCACGCTCGGTATGGGTGTTGCGGGCATCCCGACCGGCTATCTGCTGCAAAAGCTGTCGCGGCGGAGCGTCACGATCCTTGGCCTCGTGATCTTCTCGGTCGCGACCTTTCTCACGGCTTACGCCACCGGCATGCCCGACCTCCTGGTCTATCGCTTCGTCTCAGGGCTCGGTGAGGCAATGCAGCTGACTGCGATCCTCGCCGTCGGCACCACCTACTTCTTGAACCACCGCGCAATGGCGGCCAGCTCGCTGAACTTCGCGTTCGGCATCGGCGCGATCGCCGGCCCAATATCGGTGCCGCGATCCTGAACTCCACCCATTGGCAGATGCCGTTCATCGTGTTCGGCATCGCCGGCATCCCGGCGCTCATTCTGATCCTCGTCTGCGTGCGGAGTTGGTTCAGCGAAGCCGGCACAGCGGAGCAGGACGGGATCACCGCACGCGACGAGGATGCGGCATCGTCCAGCCTGTGGTCGGCCCAGCCGCTGCTGCTCGCTGCGGCTACCGTGTTTGCCGGCCTCGCGATCTATGGCTACCTCGGGCTTTATCCGACCTATCTGCGCGAATCCGTCGGCTTCACGCCGAAGGAAGCCGCGCTCGCCGTGAGCTGCTACGGCTTTGGCGCGCTGGCGTCGCTGATCGGCGGCTGGTGCGGTGACCGCTTTGACTACCGCAAGCTGCTGCTGGTCTCGCTGTTGATCGCCGCGGCCTCGGGCGGCTTGCTGTTCACCGAGCTCGAGCGCTCGCTCACGCTGCACATGGCGCTCTCCTTCGTGTTCGGCGTGACCATCAGCGGCATGGTCTATGCCAACCTGTCCGCCGGCATCATCAAGTCGGTGACACGAAGCAAGGCCGCACAGGCCTCCGGCCTGTTCGTCGCGGCGCTGTACATTCCGGCGGCCTTCGCCGGATACCTGCTCGGGCTGCTCAAGACCGAGCTGGGCTGGACGCCGGCGGGCGCGCTGCAGCTCTCCGGATGCGCGATCATCGCCGCGCTTCTGTGTCTGTCGGCGCGGCGGTCATACGCCCCTTCCGCAGCGCCGGCAGCGAACGCTACCTCGTGATCCGGTCGATCTCCGCCATCTCGTCGGCGGAAAGCTTCCAGCTGATCGCCTTGACGTTCTGCTCGACCTGCTCGACGCGGGTGGCGCCGGCGATCACGCTTGCGACTTGCGGGCGCGCGGCGAGCCAGGAGAAGGCGAGCTCGAGCATGGTGTGGCCGCGTTCTTTCGCGAACACCTGCAGCTTCTCGACGATGTCCTCGTTGCGCGGCGTGGCATAGCGGTCGCGCAGCGCGGGCGCCTTGGCGAAGCGGGTGTCGGCGGGCGCTTCGGCGCCGCGCTGGTATTTGCCGGTGAGGAGACCGCTGGCGAGCGGGAAGAACGGCAACAGGCCGAGATTGTATTGCTGCGCGGCGGGCAACAGGTCCTTCTCGATGTCGCGCACCACGAGGCTGTATTCGTCCTGGCAGGAGACGAAGCGGTTGACGTTCATCGCGCGCGCGACGTGCTCGGCTTCGGCGATGCGCCAGGCCGGGAAGTTCGAATTGCCGATGTAGCGCACCTTGCCCTGGCGGACGAGGTCGTCGAGCGCACGCAGCGTCTCGTCGATCGGCGTCAAGGAATCGTAATCGTGCTGCTGGTAGAGATCGATGTAATCGGTCTTCAGCCGCGTCAGGCTCGCTTCGACCGCCGACATGATGTAGCGGCGCGAGGCGCCCTGCTTGGTGCCGTCGGTCGCCATCGGCTTGGCATATTTGGTCGCCAGCACGATGTCCTTGCGGCGGTCGCCGAGCACGGTGCCGAGCACGGTCTCCGAGCCGCCCATGCCTGCATAGATGTCGGCGGTGTCGAACAGGGTGATGCCGAGATCGATCGCCTTGTGGATCACCTTGCGCGAGGTTTCCAGATCAGTGCGTTGGCCGAAATTGTTGCAACCGATTCCGACGGCGGACACGCGCAGGCCGGAGCCGCCGAGATTACGAATTTCCATGAGACAATCCTGTGGGATAGGCGAGATACGGCGCACATTGTGGCGCGCGGGCCGGGGGCCGGCAAGGTGCCGACCTAGAGCTTCGGTTCTGATTAAATCAGAACCGAAGCTCTAGACTCTTGTTTTGACGCGTTTTCTTCACGCGAACCGGTATCCACTTCGCTCGAAAACGCTCTACCGCCGATGATGCATGGCAATGCCGCAAAAAAAGCGGCCCCGGTCAGACGCGGCGACTGACGGGGACCGCTCGGGGCGCGAGATCTGAGACGGGGGGCCTGATCTTACGCAGGGAAAGGCTAACCGGGATTTGTAACGTCCCGGTGACATCGGGGGTTTTCCACAACCACGCCGAGGATCCCTTCAGAGGACCTTGCGATAGATCAGGAAGCCCGGCTTCTCGGCGACCTTGTCGTAGAGCTGCATCGCGGTGTGGTTGGTCTCGTGCGTCTGCCAGTAGACCCGCGGCGATCCCGCAAGCCTCGCCTGCGCATAGACGCCGTTGATCAGGGCGCGGCCGACGCCCTTGCCGCGCGCCGCCTGGCTGGCGAAGAGATCCTGCAAATAGCAGAGCGGCTCGATCGCCGTGGTCGAGCGGTGAAACAGATAGTGCGTGAGTCCGAGCAATTCGCCGCCCTGCTCGGCGACCAGCGCATGCACCGGCTCATAGGCGTCGAAGAAGCGCGACCATGTCATCGCCGTGATCTCGGGCGCGAGCGCCGTCGGACCGGACCGTCCGTAGAACGCGTTGTAGCCGTCCCACAGGGGAAGCCACCGGGCGTAGTCCTGCCGGGTGACGAAGCGGATGGTGACGTCGTCGGACATGAGGCGATCCTGCGTTGAGCGACATGCGCGTGCGTTGCGCCGGACACTTCTATCGTCGGGATCGGGTCGGATCAATTGTCGAGACGCGGGCCGTCACTCGGCCGCGCGCAGGTGCCGTGCCAGATTGCGCACGCTGCCGCCGCGCAGCGAGCGATAGTACTCGGCATTGGCCGGATCGTCGGTGTGGCGAACGAGGTCGGTCACCGGCGTGTAGCTCAGCATGCGCCCGCCGTCGGGCAGCGCAGTGCAGCTGAAGCGCAGCACCTCGCCGCCGGCGAGGTTGATGTTGATCGGCGTGGAATCGCCGGCGCGCATCTTCTCGGTGCGCTCCGCGATGAACGCGCCGAGCTCGTCCTCCGGCAACTCCCAAGCCCCGGTGTCGCGGCCGTGATACATCAGCGCGATGAAGGGCGGCTTGGAATCGGCCTGCGCGTCCGACAGCGCGAAATAGTCGCGGAAGGCGCGGTTGATGAACTCGGCGCGGGTGTCGGAATCCAGGAGCACGATGCCGATGTCGACCTGGTCGAGCGCGGCCTCAAGCCGCGCCGCGGTCGCATGGTGCTCCTGCTCGGCGGCGAAGGCGTCGATCCACTTATGCCGCAGCAATCCGGTGATGACGGCGGTGCCGGCGGCGGTCGCCGCCAGCATCAGCATCCGCGCGACGTCGTGGGTGTCGAAGCCGGGCGTTGTGCGGTGGTCGAGGAAGAACAGTGCCGAGGACACCACCGCGATCGCGGCGCTGATCAGCCCGGAGGTGATGCCGCTGATCGAGCTCGCGAGCGCCACGATGCAGACGAACAGCGGCGCGGGATTGGGCATGGTGATCAGGAAGCGGTCGACAACGAAGGCAATCAGCGCCGTGGTCGCCGTCAGAGCCGGACCTGAGATTGCACGCCAGTCGAACCGCATCGTCGTTCTCGTTGCCTGTCGGACAATAGGGCCGCAGTTTGACGACAGGTTTGCAACATTGCCGGCATTTCCGCCGTGAGCGTTAAGCGCCTGTTGCGTGATGCGCGCGAGCTTTCGCAGCATTCAATTCAAATGATATGCAGATCGGCGTGAAACCGGGGTCTTTGCGCCGACGTTGGCGCGCGCCCCTTGCAAGAGGACATCGATGCCCGCCATCTCGCCGTCGCTCACGCCGATCCTGATGCTGTTTGCCTCCAACGTCTTCATGACCTTCGCCTGGTACGGCCATCTCAAATTCAAGGATCATTCGCTCCCGCTCGTCATCCTCGTGAGCTGGGGCATCGCCTTCTTTGAATACTGGCTCGCGGTGCCGGCCAATCGCTGGGGCAGCGCGGTCTATACCGCGGCGCAGCTCAAGACCATACAGGAGGTGATCACGCTGGTCGTGTTCGCCGGCTTCTCGGTGCTGTATCTGAAGGAGCCGCTGGGCTGGAATCACGCGCTGGGCTTTGCGTTCATCGCCGTCGGCGCGTTCCTGATCTTCCACAAATGGGGATGAAGTCCGGCCGCAGCCGGCAGCTCACCTGGCCGGCGTTAGGATCCGCGGCGGCCACGCACGGTCCTCGCCGCGCGTTCCGGTCACGATCAACAGCGACGCGGCGAGCAGGATCGCCACCGTCAACGTCACGGTCACAAGTCCGACGGGTGTCTTCATCATCTCAGAGCCGCGATGTCTCCACCGCGCCCTTGTCGCCAAAGGTGCTAACCGAAAAGCGGTGAACTATGTCGGGATCGGCATCGCCATGGTGACCTTGCTCGAGAGCACCGTCAGCGTGACGACGACGCAAAGGGTCAGCGCACAAAACGCGAGCGACGCGGCGATCGCGTGTGTCAGCCGGGAAGACGCGACGGGAGCCGCGAGGCCCTGGAAGCCGGCGGTGCCGGACGACCGTGTCATGGTCTAAATCCTTCAAGGCGCGGGCGAATCACCCGCGACGAGCGGAAATTTGCAAATCGTCGCCGGCAATATTGCGGCGGCCGCGGCGCGGAATATGGCAAAACCGCGGCGAATGCGGGGGTTTTGCCCGCTATTTGGGCGGTTTTCCCGCTATCCCCGTTGTTCAGACGCCGGCGGCGACGGTAGCGGGGTCTTCGATCTCGCTCCCGGGCCGCCAGTCCATGCCGACGAAGCCCTCGGTGTGCTCCACCCGTTTCAGCCAGGCGCGGATCGACGGAAACGTCGCAAGGTCGAAGTCGCAGCGGTCGGCGACGTGGGTGTAGCCGTACAGCGCGATGTCGGCGACCGTGAGCTGGTCGGCGGCAAAGTAGGTGTGGCTCTTGAGGTGGTTTTCCATCACCTGCAGCGCCGCGTAGCCGCGCTCCATCCAGTCCTCCAGCGCGTGCGTCTGCAGGTCACGCCCGCCCTTGACCAGCGACAGCCAGAAATAGGCGGCGCCGATGTTCGGCTCCAGCGCATGCTGCTCGAAGAACATCCACTGCAGTGCTTCGGCGCGCTCGATCCGCGATTCCGGCGACAGCGACGTTGCGGCGGCGACGTACCAGAGGATGGCGTTGGACTCGGCGAGGAAGCGGCCGTCCTCGACCTCGAGCAGCGGCACCTGTCCGCTCGGGTTCTTGGCGAGGAATTCCGGCGTGCGGCTCTCGCCGCGCAGGATGTCGACCTCGATCGCTTGGTACGGCGTATTCAGCACGGCCAGCGCCAGGCGAACCTTGTAACTGTTGCCGGAGCGCTGCATCGAATAGAGCTTGTACATTGCGTCGGGGTTCACTCGATCGATCGGGAATCTGCGCGGCCTGTCACGCCGCAGCGCGCCTAAACAATGATGCCGATAGGGGTGCGTCGCAAGCCCCGCAACGTGGAAAAAGTCGAAACCTCTACCGCACTGCACGCGTGCAGAACGATTCTATTCACACACGACACCAACTCGGATCACGCTTGCGCGACCCTTCTGCGCGAGGCCGGCAACGCCATCTGCGGTCCGGTTGTGTTGGTCGCTGCACGCGCGCCGTGGTCGCGTCGATTCTTGCCGGTGCGATCGTCCCGGCGGCGGCCATTGTCCTCGGAGCAATTGCGTGCGCGAGCGCGTCTCGGCTCGCATTCGGGCGCGATCTGCGACCTTGCCGGATATGAGCAATTCAGCCTCGGAACTTTAGGAATGTTGCGTGTTAACGCGAAAGTTCTGGCCTTTCGCGCCAAGCTTCTTGCGATGCAGCGGCGACCGGCCTAGGGTGCTGCGATCCCATCCAGATAGAGTCGTGGCGAGTTGCTCACGACGTTTGCCAGGAGATGATGATGGCCTTCCTGTCCGCTGCGCTTGACCGTGTGAAGCCGTCCGCGACGATCGCGGTCACGGACAAAGCACGCGCGTTGAAAGCCGCGGGTCGCAACGTCATCGGCCTCGGCGCCGGCGAGCCGGACTTCGACACGCCCGCCAACATCAAGCTGGCGGCGATCCATGCGATCGAGGCCGGCAAGACCAAGTACACCGATGTCGGCGGCATTCCGGAGCTGAAGGACGCCATCATCAACAAGTTCCAGCGCGAGAACGGCCTGGCCTACAAGCCGAACCAGATCATTGTCGGCACCGGTGGCAAGCAGGTGCTGTACAACGCGCTGATGGCGACCATCAATCCGGGCGACGAGGTGATCATTCCCGCGCCGTACTGGGTCAGCTATCCCGAAATGGTGGCGCTCGCCGGCGGCGAGTCGGTGCCGGTCGTGTGCCCGGCCTCGACCGGCTTCAAGCTGCGCCCCGAGGATCTCGAGAGGGCGATCACGCCGAAGACCAAGTGGGTCATCCTGTGCTCGCCGTCGAACCCGACCGGCGCCGCCTACACGCGTGCCGAGCTGAAGGCGATCACCGACGTGCTGGTGAAGCATCCGCATGTCTGGGTGATGACCGACGACATGTACGAGCATCTCGTCTATGACGACTTCGTCTTCTCCACGGCGGCGCAGGTCGAGCCCGCGCTCTACGACCGCACGCTGACCGTGAACGGCGTCTCGAAGGCCTATTGCATGACCGGCTGGCGCATCGGCTATGCTGGCGGTCCGGCACCGCTGATCAAGGCGATGGCGACGATCCAGTCGCAGTCGACCTCGAACCCGTCGTCGATCTCGCAGTGGGCCTCTGTCGAGGCGCTGAACGGTCCGCAGGACTTCATCCCGGCGAACAACAAGGTGTTCAAGGAGCGCCGCGACCTCGTGGTGTCGATGCTCAACCAGGCGAACGGTATCGAATGCCCGCGGCCGGAGGGGGCATTCTACGTCTATCCGTCCTGCGCCGGCACCATCGGCAAGAAGGCGCCGTCGGGCAACGTGATCGGCAACGACGAGGTCTTCGTCACCGAGCTGCTGGAGAGCGAGGGCGTTGCCGTGGTGCAGGGGTCGGCATTCGGCCTCGGGCCGGCGTTCCGCATCTCCTACGCCACCAAGACCTCGGATCTCGAGGATGCCTGCAAGCGCATCCAGCGCTTCTGCGGCAATTTGCGCTAGTTCGCTTTCAAACAACTCGTTCGCTTTCGAACAAGAACATCGTTCCCGCATCTGATGCGGGAACGATGTCGTGCGCGTTGCGATCGAGCGCGACGGAAAAATGACGTGTCAAATCACAACCTGATCAGGTCGTCTGCGTCACACGCTGGAAGTTTTTACGGCGTCTTTGCGAGCCTGCCTTGTTTTGGACACGACCCTTCCTTTCTGTCCGCCGCGCAATTTCAGTTCATCTGCGGAGACAGACCAATGCGACTTTCGACACTTACCCTCGCCACGCTCGCGCTGCTGGCGCCGATCGCCACCGCCAACGCGGCGCCTCAGCTTCAGGCCGGGGTCCTGCAATGCCAGGGCGGCGAGAATGTCGGCTTCGTCGTCGGCTCCGTCACCCACCTCGAATGCGTGTTCCAGAGCGGCAACCGCCGGCCCGAGCCCTATATCGCGACCGTGCGCCGCGTCGGCCTCGACCTTGGCGTCACCGCGCAGACGCAGCTCGCCTGGGCGGTGAGCGCGCCGACCACGCAGCTCCCGCGCGGTGCGCTCGCCGGCAGCTACGGCGGCGTCGGCCTGAACGCATCGGTCGGCCTTGGCGCCGGCGGTAACTTCCTGTTCGGCGGTCCGAACAACGCCTACGCGCTGCAGCCGATCAGCGTGCAGGGCCAGACCGGCCTCAACGTCGCGGCGGGCATCGCCGGGATCGACCTCGAGCCGGTCCGCCACGGCGGCCCGCGCCGGCACCATCACCGCCGGCATCACCGCCACTGAGCGAAAGCCGGGGTTTTTGAATGGGAGAGGCTCGCGAACGCGGGCCTCTCTTTTTTGTGTGCCGAGTATGAACGACAGCTTGGAGGTGGAAGTCCTCTATCCAGCCTGATGGTGGCGAAGGATTAGCAAAGCGCAAGGGCGTCACCGCGAGGTGGGGTCTGAAGAAAGCGTGGAGCAAAGCCGCGGTCCGATGGACAAGAACCGGATAACGAGGCCTACCCGGCCGGACGAGCGGGCAAATGAACGCGAAGTCCAGAACCATCAAAAGCCGGGGTGGTAAATCCGGCGGGCGTGCGGCGAAGGCGGTCGGTCTTACCTCGGGAGGTCTGCACTGTGTCCCGGCAACGGGACTGAGACCGCCGCAAGGTGGCCTGACCGCAGCGCAGAAGTCAGCCGAGGGCATAGTAGGCGGCAGCGCGCCGCCGAAGGCCCGAACGGTGGAAGTGGTTAGTAGAGCGGTCGATCTCGCGCGAGCCATGCGGCAGAAGAATCAGGTTGAGCTGAACTCGGACACCGGAGCGAAGGGTGAAGCCCCAAGCGCCGCCGTCCGAGAGACCGAAGCAAGCGCGGCGACGGCCAGTCTTGAACGCCCGGCGGTCGCAGGGCCGTCGATGGAAGCAGTGGTCGAGCGTGAGAATCTGAAGACAGCGTTGGCGCAAGTGAAGCGCAACAAGGGCGCGGCAGGCGTCGATGGGATGACCGTCAACGAACTGCCGGCCCACCTGAAAGAGCACTGGCTCACGATCCGAGCTCAGCTGCTTGACGGCACCTACAAGCCGCAGCCGGTGCGGCGGGTCGAGATACCGAAGGCGTCGGGCGGCCTGCGGCCGCTCGGCATCCCGACGGTGCTCGACCGCGTCGTCCAGCAGGCGGTGATGCAGGTGCTGCAGGCGGACTGGGACGGGACGTTCTCCGAAACGAGCTTCGGCTTCCGGCCGGGGCGTTCGGCGCATCAGGCGGTGGAACGGGCGCAGGCGTATATCGCGTCCGGGCACGCCGCCGTCGTGGACATCGATCTACCACGACGTCCTGATGGGGCTGGTTGCCAAACGGGTCGCTGACAAGCGTCTCCTGAAGCTCATCCGCGGATTCTTGAATGCGGGTGCGACGGAGGGAGGGCTGGTCAGTCCGACGGAAGAGGGCATGCCGCAAGGTGGTCCGCTCTCGCCGCTGTTGTCGAATCTGATGCTGGATGAGCTGGACAAGGAACTGGAGAAGCGCGGCCACCGCTTTGTGCGTTATGCCGATGACTGCAACATCTATGTGCGCAGTCAGCGAGCGGGCGAACGGGTGCTGGCCGGCATCGAGAAGTTCCTCGAAAAGCGCCTCAAGCTCAAGATCAACAGGGCCAAGAGCGCGGTCGCCAAACCGAGCGTTCGCAAGTTCCTGGGCTTCAGCTTTACTGGCGGGACGGGGCCGCGGCGTCGCATTGCGCCGCAGGCGCTCGCCCGCTTCAAAGCGAAAGTTCGGGAGCTGACTCGGCGCACGCGTGGTCGAAGCCTTGCGCAGATTGTCAAAGAGTTGTCCGTCTATCTGATCGGATGGCGCGGCTACTTCGGCTTCTGCCAAACCCCGTCAGTGTTGCGCGCGCTTGATCCATGGCTCAGGCGGCGGTTGCGCGCCATCGCCTGGAAACAATGGAAGCGTGGATCCGCTCGTTTTGCCGAGCTGCGACGCCGTGGCGTCGGCCGGGACCTGGCGGCAACCGCTGCTGGCAGCCCGCATGGCCCTTGGCGGCTCGCGAACAGTCCCGCGCTCACCATCGCCATGCCAATCGCGTTCTTCAGGTCACTCGGCTTGGCTTCCGTCGCGGCGCTGCGGACCGCATAATCCACTGAACCGCCGGATACGGACCCGTATGTCCGGTGGTGTGGGAGTTGCGCCTTGCAAGCGCGTTGAAGTCTGCCGTCTGCGATGACGGCCGCGGCAAAGCCTA